>JALSRK010000001.1 GCA_026984795.1 Solibacteraceae bacterium
GCTTTGAGGTTCCTTTTCCCCTCGTACTCGACGACCATCTTGTACATCTCGTCAGCCAGTTGCTCGATGGGAACTCCCATGGCTCGTCTCCTACATGCGGATGTGAGCCGACCGGTGGTACGTGAGGCCAGCGTGCTTGAAGTCGTCGATGTGGTAACGCGTGAACTCGATACCGGTCAGCTCGAAGAATCGCGGCCACCCGATCCGCTCGATCCACTCACCCATCCGCTCGTACTTGCGGGCGTTGGCGGCGTAGACCTCGACGATCTTGGTGACGGCCTGCACCACCTCGGGCCACCGCGGCGGGTTGTTGGGCAGATACGGAATGGCCAGTTTCGAGAACTTCGGCTCGCTGCGGGCGTTGGAGACCTTGCCTCCTACCCAGATCGAGAGGCCGTCGTTCTCAGGATCGTTCAGCGGCATCGCCGGACAGACCGTGTAGCAGTTGCCGCAATACATGCACTGCTCCTCGACCACCTCGACGGTCTGTTGGCCGTCGATCGTCTTAGGACGGATGGCGCCCGTGGGGCACGAGGCGATCAGAGTGGGGATCTCGCAAACCTTGCGGAGGCTCTCGTGGAGGATTCGCGGCGGCCGCCGGTGGACCCCCAAGATCGCGATGTCCGAACAATGGACCGCTCCGCACATGTTCAGGCAGCATGCCAGAGCGATGCGCAGCTTCGCCGGCAGGTCCTCATGCGTGAAGCGCTCATAGAGAGCGTCCATGACGCACTTGACGATGCCGCTCGCGTCGGTGGCCGAGGAGTGGCAGTGGACCCAGCCCTGGGTGTGCACGATGTTGCTGATCGCATTGTTCGTGCCGCCCACCGGGAAGCCGGCGTCCGCCAGATCCTTCTTCAGCGCCTCGATGTTGTCCGGCGAATCCATGAGGAACTCGACGTTGTTCCGGCTGGTGAAGCGCAGGTAGCCGCCGCAGTACTTGTCGGCCAGCTCCGCCAGGAACCGGATCGTCTTCGTGCTCAACAGGCGGGGAGAGCCGCAGCGCACGGTGTAGCACTTGGCGCCGGCCTCGGAGACGTGGACCATCACCCCCGGGCCCAAACGCTCATGGTATTTCCACTTGCCGTAGTTCTCCTTGATGATCGGCGGCAGGAACTTCTGATAGTGCGGCGGTCCGATGTCGGTGATTCTCTTGGGTTTCTCAGCCATTTTTCCCAATCTCCTCTATTGCTTCCTTGCTTCTCCTACGCTTCGCTCTCCTCTTCTTCTCCCTCTTCCTCGCGGAAGAAGATGTACGGGTTGTCCCGCGGCGCGGTGATCATCTCCGGCGTAGGATCCAGTCCGATCGCATCCAGGAAGTTCGCCATGCCGACACGCTGAATCAGCTCGCCGACGCGCTCACGGTTCATTCCATATTCGTCCCAGAAGTCCCAGACCCGGTCGGTGAGTTCTTTGATCGTCTCGAGCAGCTCATCTTCGGGAACGAAGGGGATCAGGACGCTGGAGAGCAACGCCCCCTGCACGATTGGCGCTTTGGCGCCGATCAACAGAGTCGCCCCACGCTCCTTGCCCGGGCTCAGGGCCTTCGGCATGACGTTGATGCAGTGCATGCAGCGGACACATTCGCGGTTCTCGATGGTGAGCTTCTCGCCGTCCCAGCTCATGCACCTGGTCGGGCACCGCTCGACGACGTCGCGCTGAATGTCCAGGCCCTCGGCGGCGTATTGGCGGACGGCCTCGTCGTCCTGCTGGATCTCGTCCTTCCAGGTGCCGATCACCGAGAGGTCGGCCCGGGCGATGGAAGCGACACAGTCGTTGGGGCAGCCGGAGAACTTGAATTTGAACTTGTAAGGGAAGGGCGGACGGTGCAGCTCGTCCTGATACGCCATCGTGATCTCGTAACACATCTTCAGCGTGTCGTAGCAGGCCCATTCGCACCGGGCCGGCCCGACACACGCGGAGGGGGTCCGCACACAACTGCCGGAGCCGCCGAGGTCGAATCCAGCCTGGGTCAGCTCGGCGAAGCACGGCTCCAGCTCTTCGGTCCTGGTTCCCAGGAAGATGATGTCGCCGGTGGACCCGTGCATGTTTGTGAGGCCGGAACCGTGGCGGTCCCAGATATCGCAGAGGGTCCGCAGCGCCTCCGTGCTGTAGAACCAGCCGGAGGGCATGTTGACACGCAGCGTGTGGAAGTGCGCCACATGGGGGAATTTGTCGGGTACGTCACTGTAGCGGCCGATCACTCCGCCACCATAACCCAATACCCCCACGATGCCGCCGTGCTTCCAATGTCCAATCTTGTCTTCATACGACAGCTCGAGCTGCCCCAGAAGGTCGGTGGCCATCGGTCCGACGGATTGCGCCTTCTTGATTTCCTTGACGAAGCTCGGCCAGGGTCCCTTCTCGAGCTCGTCGAGAAGCGGGGTGTTCACTTTCTCATCAACGGCCATGTGGCATTCTCCTATAGACTATCTTAAGACCTTTTTCTCTCAAATGGTACCGTCCGGTTCATCTTTTCTTCGCGGCCCTCCAGACGTCATCGCTGCCGCGGGGCGGCCGCCAACGCGACGGTCCGGTAGGCCAGGTGCGCCAGCTTCGAGTACGGTGCGTAGACCAGCAGCATGAAGACCAGTACCAGGTGAACGAAATAGACCGGGTACATCGCCGCCCACTCCAGCTCCCGCAGGATCTGGCTCAGGAACCCGGTCACCAACACCCCGGTAAGCACCGTGATCAGGTACCAATCGAAGTACGTGCTCCGGGCACGCTTGTCCGGGTTGCGCCACCGGTCCCACAACAGGATCAAAGCGCCGGCCAGGGCGGCGAGTCCGCTCAAGTTGGCAAAGATCTTCAACGGATTCGTCTCGCTCAACGGGGTCGTCACGACGTCGGCCATCACGCCCATCCCGATCAAGGTTCCGACGACGGCGAGACCGACAAAGCCCCACAGCAGCAGCAGGTGGCCCCGGTAGCGGTTCCTCTCGGCGGTGCAGTCGGCGAAGCGCCGGTGCGAGAGCGTCTCCAGGACCACCGGTCCCAGGTTCGCCAGGATCGGCTCCCTGGCGCCGCTCGCCCGAAGCGCCTTGACGAACCGCCCCATGCTCACCGCGAACGCGATCGCGGCCAGCCCGCAAACGGTAAAGAACAGTGCCTCGAGCAACCACAACGGGTACTCCTGGGCGAACTCGGGCTCGCCGGTGTGGGAGACCCCCTCCGGACCGATGGCCCACTGGAGGCCGAACAACAGCACCGGAATCAACACCCACAGGAACAGCGCCTTCGGATTGTTGACCAGCCGCGCCAGGAAGCCCGGCCAGGCGAAATGCTCGATCGCCTTCTGCCGGAGCGCGCCGAAGACGTCGCCCGGGCGCGCCCCACGGGGGCATCGCTCGGTGCAGTCGCCGCAATTGTGGCACTGCCAGAGGGCGGGGTCGCTCAAGACCTGCTCTTTCAATCCCCATTGGGCCTGCAGCATCTGCCGGCGCGGAAACGGGCTGTCGTCCGGTGAGAGTGTGCACACCGTGGAACAGGTGGCGCACTGGTAACACTTCTTCAGGTCACCGCCGCCGGCCCGCAGAACCTCGGTAATGAACCGCACATCGGGATGAACAACCAACTCCGCCATGCGACCCCCTTTATGCGAATTCCCGCATTGGATTCATGCCCATCCGGCTGATCTCCTCGACGAACTCATCGAGCAAGGCAGGTAACCTGTCGTACTCGTTGATCGCCAGTTGCACGAGCTTGAGCCGCTCAGGCTCGATCTGCATTCGCTCCACCGCCTCGCGCATGTTCTCGAGCCGCGTCATCGCCAGTTCGCTGCCGGTGGCGTAGTGGCACTGGTAGTCCTCGCCGTACTTGCAGCCCACCAGCAGCACGCCGTCGATACCCCCGTTCATCGCCTCGCGGATCCAGACCATGTTCACCGAACCCAGACACCGCACCGGGATCACCCGGACGAACGGGCTGTAGCGCGAGCGCTTGTAGCCGGCGATGTCGAGCGCCGGGTAAGCGTCGTTCTCGCACATGAAGACCAGGATCCGGAACTTGTCCTCTTCGAACTCGTCCGGAACCTCGATGGCCTTGATCATCGCCGCGACCTGGTCCACGGAGTAGTCCGGGAAGTTGATGATCCGCTCCGGACAGGCTCCCATGCAGATGCCGCAGCGGCGGCAGCGGTAGACGTTGTACTGGGGCGTGCCCTTCTCGTCCTCGTTGATGGCCCCGAACGGGCATTCCTCAGTGCACCGTTTGCATTGCGTGCACCGCTGCAGGGAGAACTCGGGGAACGAGATCTCGCCGGAGCGCGGGTGGACGGCCTGGCCCCGGGCGGCCATCTCCACCGCCTGGATGGCCTTCATCGCCGCTCCGGCGGCGTCCTCCTCGGCGCGGGCCGCGTCCATGGGCTGGCGCACCGGACCGGCGGCGTAGATCGCCGTTCGCCGGGTCTCGTAAGGAAAGCAGACGAAATGGGAGTCCGGGAAGCCGTGCCGCAGGATCGGGAGGTCCGGCCCCTGGCGGTAGTCCAGGTTGAGGATCTCGGTACCTTCGTGATGCTTCAACTCCTCGACCCGTTTGGCTGCCTCGGCCCGCTGCTGCTCGCTCTCGCCCTGCTCGGCGGTTCGCATCATGTCATGGAGCTCGCGGATGGCCGGTCCGTCGGCCGAGTTGGGCACCATTCCCGTGGCCAGCACAACGAGGTCGGCCTGGAGAGCGATGCGATCCCCGAGCAGCGTGTCTTTCACTTTGACGGTGAGCTTGCCGTCCTCGCCTTTCGCGACACTCTCCACCTCGCCCTTGGTGAGGAAGTTCAGGGGGTGATCCTGGGCCGTCCGGTAGAACTGTTCGTACTGGCCCGGCGTGCGGATGTCCTTGTAAATGATGTAGACGCGGGCTTCGGGATTCCGTTCATGAATCCAGGCGGCCTGCCGCAGCGTCGCCATGCAGCAGACCGAGGAGCAGTAGGGCAGATGGTCCGGATCCCGAGAGCCGGCACACTGGATGAACAGCACATCCTCGACCGCCCGGCCGTCGGATGGCCGGCGCAGCGGGCCGGAGTTCACCAGCTCTTCCAGCTGCACGTTGGTGACGACGTCTTCGCTGGCCCCGTAGCCGAGGTGGGCGAGTTTGGAAGCATCGTACGGCTTCCAGCCCGTGGCCATCACCACCGCGCCCACCCGGTCGGTGATCTCTCCGTCGGGGCTTTCCATCCGCACGTCGAACTGGCCCGGCTGGCCGGCGGTTTCGAGCAGCCGTGAACCCACCAGCACTTTGATGCGCGGGTGGTAGAGGATCTCGTCGATCTTCTTCTTCAGCTCCTCCGGAGAGGGTCCAGTGTAGGGAGCCTCTGAGGGGAAGCGGCTCTTCACTTTCGCCAGGGCGCCCCCTAACCGTTCCTGCTTTTCGATCAGGAGCACCTCATAGCCGGCCGCCGCCGCTTCCAGCGCCGCCGTGATGCCGGTGAGGCCTCCACCGACCACCATGATCTTTTTCGAGATCTGCTCGCTCACCGGCTCCGGCGGTCTCGTGCGCTCCGCCTTGGCGATCCCCATGCGCAGGTAATCCTCGGCCATCGCCGCCACGTCTTCCGGATCCCCGCCCTGTTGGGACCAGGCCACGTGCTCACGGAGATTGACGCGCTCGACCGGGACCCTCGGCCCGAACCGGAAAGCGTCGATCTTCATCCGAGGTGAGCAGGCGGCCACGACGACTCGGTCCACCTTTGGGGAGTCGCCTTCCAGATCCTGCTGGATCAGAGCCCGGCCCTCCGGCCCGCAAAGGTATTCGTGAGTCCGGCAGGAAGCCACCGCCCCGGCGCCCTTGGCGAGTTTCTCACCGTCGATCACCTCGCCGATGCCGCAGCCGCTGCAGATGTAAACACCGACTTTCTCAGCCATGGCTCGCGCTCCTTACCGCACACTGAAAGGCCTTCAGAGCCGCTGCCGTGCCGTCCTGCACGGTC
>JALSRK010000002.1 GCA_026984795.1 Solibacteraceae bacterium
ACGAATGGGCGGAGGGATTCGCGCCCCGCTTCGGTCTCTTCGCGGTCGACTACCGCACCCAGAAACGCCACCCGCGTCCGGCGGCTCATCTCTTTGCCCGCATCTGCCGCCACCGCCGCCTGCCCCGGCCGGAGACGGCAGAGGATGCCGATCCCGCGTGAGGGCGGCGCGATCACGTCCGGGAAGCCACGTCCGAACGTGATGGCGGTCGGGGGTGAGCCCGGCTGCCGGCGATCTCCGGCATGGGCGGGCTGGACAGACGCTGCAGGGCTTCGGCAAGGCTGCGGGTCTGCAGCGGTACGTAGGGAGCGCGGATGTGATAGGCATCGAAGAAGGCCGCCTCGGGAAGGGCGAGCTGCTCGTGCAGGTTCAGGAAATGCGCGCCCTCCCGCGCGAGCAGCTGCCGCACGCGTGCCAGATGAGCGGCCAGCCGGCGTCCGTCGGGATCATAGCGGGCGAGATAGCCCGGGCGCAGCGGTGCCTGGGCGAACAGAAAACGGATGCCCCGCTCGTGCAGGAAGCGGGCGAGACGGCTGAGTGCCTGATAGCAGCGGGGATCCGGTTCGGGAAAGACGCCCCGGAAGATGGATTGGGGTACATTCTCCGGGGGTGGATCGAGCTGCTGTCCGCCGTAGGGATCGAGCAACCGGAGACCGAGTCGGGTGAGGGGCATGGCGGCTTGCACGGGCCGCTGCAGCATCGTCTCGAAGACACCGGCGGGATCGAAGTATTTGAAATGCCAGAAGATCTCGGAATCGGCGGCAGCAAGGTAGCGGCGCACCTGCGCCGAATCGAAGATCGCCGCGCTCTCCCGCGGGCAGTTCTCGAAGTCGAGCGGGGTCGAGACCATGATCGCGCTGTCGATCTCCGGAAAGTGCTCGACGTAGAAGCGGGTCAGGAATTCGCTCTGATGAATCTTGAGCCCCGGCGAGGAAGCGTGGAAGACGGCGATCCGGCCGCCGAGCTGCGCGCGCAGCACGCCGCCATCGACCCCGTAGAAGGTAGTGGAAGAACCGATGAGCAGGAGATCGATGCGCTCCGGCCGTCCGGCGCGGAGATCCTGCAATTTCCGGTCGACGTCCCAGCGGCCCGAAAACGGTGGCGGCGGAAGGTGTTCTTCGTTCACGAGCAGCAGCAGGAGAAGGCCGTAGAGAAGGGGGAGGCCGCCGAGGACGGAGAAGAAGCCCGCGAAGAAGCCGCGCATCGCCGTTCACGCCTCCCGCCTAGAACTGGAAGTAGAGAAATTCCTGGGGCACTTCGGTGAAGATCGCCACCACCGCCGCGAGACAGAGGGCGCCCATCACCATGCCCTGCAGATAGCCGGGCCGGAAGCCGCGCAACAGCCCCGGAACACGGCCGGTGAAGGGAGTGCGGTACGACCCGGAAGGCCGTCCGTCAGGCGTGTAGCCGAACCACTCCTGAGTGTTCGGAGCGAAGAAGACGAAGGCGGTAAGCAGGGCGAGCAGCGCGGCCTCACGCATGCCGTCGAAAAGGAAGCCCGGCACATAGGCGAACCGGATTCCAAGCGCGGCAAGCGTTTCGCCCACGGGTCCCAGTCCTTCATGCCATCCGGGTGGCAGAATGATGCCGTTGAAGCCGGACAGTCCCGCAAGGATACGGCCGGCGGCCTCGAAGCTTTCGGCCCGGAACGGCACCCAGGCCACCACCACGGCGAGGAAGGTCAGGAGCCGTGCCGCCCAGCGGCCGACGCCGCCACTTGGACCCGGCCGGCCGAAGCGGACGCGCAGGGCACGCCAGGCGTGATTGACGACGAGATAGCCGCCGTGCAGCGCCCCCCAGGCGACGAAGGTCCAGCCGGCGCCGTGCCAGAGGCCGCCGAGCAGCATGGTGATCATGAGATTGAGATAGCGCCGCAGAGAACCGCGACGGTTGCCGCCGAGCGGAATGTAGAGATAGTCGCGCAGAAAGCGCGACAGGGTCATGTGCCAGCGGCTCCAGAACTCGATGATGCTGGTGGCCTTGTAGGGGCTCGCGAAATTGAGCGGCAGCCGGATGCCGAACAGGAGGCCGAGGCCGATGGCCATGTCGGAATAGCCGGAGAAGTCGAAGTAGAGCTGGAAGGTGTAGGCGAGCGTGCCGCCCCAGGCCTCGAAGAAGCTGGGTGCGTAGCCACCGGCGGCGGCATCGAAGACCGGTGTGGCGTAACGCGCCACGCCATCGGCGATGATGACCTTCTTGAACAGCCCGATCGAGAGGATGCCGAGGCCGAGGGCGAAGGCTTCGCTGTCAGGGGTGAGCACCCCGCGGCGGCGGAACTGCGGCATCATCTCGCGATGATGAACGATCGGGCCGGCGATCAGCTGGGGGAAGAAGGAGACGAACAGGGCATAGTCGAGAAAGCCGCCGCGTTCGACCTGGCCGCGATGGGCATCGACGAGATAGGCGATCTGCTGGAAGGTGAAAAAGGAAATGCCGAGGGGCAGGAAGATCGCCTCCATCTCGAGATCGAGGCCGGTGAGGCCGCCGACGGAGGAGAGAAAGAAGTCGGCATATTTGTAGTAGCCGATCACGGCGAGATTGGCGGCCACGCCGGCCGCGAGCAACGGCCGCGAGGGACGGGCCTGCAGGCGGCGACCGAGCAGGAAATTGACGAGGATGGAGGAGAACAGCAGGAGGACGTAGGGAGGGTTCCACCATGAGTAGAAGAAGAGGGAGGCGGCGACGAGCCAGCCCATCGCCAGCCGCAGCCCGCCCATCCGGCCGCAGAGGAAGAACCCGGCCACGGTCAGGGGCAGAAACCCGAAAAGGAACTCCAGTGAATTGAAAAGCATCAGGAAACCCGGAAACGGGGCGCCGGTCAAGATCTCCGGTGCATCCTAGAAGTCCCTGCCATCGCTTACAATCAGATAAGTATGCCGGCGAACCGGCATCGCCACGCACTCGTACCTCCGTGCGGATCGGTGGGCGGACAGGGATGGTGTCAGTGGCGGGGGAGAAAAAGCGTCGTTCGGGGCCGGACCAGCGGGCAGACAGGTGAGGACGGTGCGACAGGCATCGGTGTCGGGTTCGTCCATGCCCTGCACCTCCGCCATCCGCTCGACGAGCCTCTCCGGCTTGTCGTGGGCGAATTTCTGCCGGCCGGCAGGAAGGAACGGCCGAGGGAGCGGAGACAGCAGGCTTCCCCAGAGCACGTTGTGCGGTGGGAAAGCGTCAGGGACGGGAGGTTGCCACCTGCTGGGCGCGGTAGACATGAACCGCCGTGGGATTGAGCGGTTTCTCGCGGGCCGCCCGGACGTCGTCTCCGGAGAGTTCCAGCGCTGGCGTGTAACGGGCCCGGTTCGACCAGGCGTTGCGGATGTAGCGGACGAGCGTGGCGATCTCGACGTCGGAGAGATGTCCGAAGGAAGGCATGATGCCCGTGTAGGTCTTTCCCAGAACGTCGATCTCCCCTTCCAGTCCGAACAGCAGCACGTAGACCGGAAACATCCGATCGGTGAACAGATCGGGATTGCCGTCAAGCGGCGGGAAGTCTCCCTCGACCCCCCGTCCGTCCTCCTGATGGCAGGAAGCACACTGGTCCCGGAACAGGGTTTCGCCATCGACCTCGGCCGCGGCGGTTGCCGCGCTCACTTCGGCCGGAGGCGGGGTGGGGCCGAGATAGGTGGCGAGATAGGCGAGCAGACGTTCACGCTGATCGGCGGTGAATTCGCAGCCGTATCCTTCCATGTCGTCGAGAAGACCGTCCCAGGTCGCTTCATCGATGCCTGCGGAATCGACGAGATACTGGAGATCATGGCAGGTTCGGCACTTTCCGTAGACGAGATCGCGACCGTTTCCGGCGGGAAGTTCGATTTCCGCCGCCCGGGCCGGAATGCCGACGGAAAGGAAGAGAGCCGAGACCAGGAGAAGCGCGTGAAGCATCGTGATCTCGAAACACACGCAGGGGGCGGCATGAGCCGCCCCCTGTCGTGATCGGGACTCAGGTGACGGTAACGGTTACGTGATCGGCGCCGTTCCACTCGTAACCCTTGGGGTTCCACATCACCGTGCCATCGAGCGGCTGACTGCGGCCCCAGGCATCCGTGGCCTTGGCGACGAGCGTGTGGGTGCCGGCTGTGAGTTCGGCCTCCAGCGACCAGTGATACCAGGCGAAGGGGCTTTTCGGCTTTTCGATCGCAGCCGCCCGCCAGCTGCGTCCCCCGTCGGTCGAGACCTCGACAAGGGTGATCGGCGCCTGACCGTCATTGAACGCCACACCGGAGATCGTCACCTTGCCCGCCTTGACCGAATCGCTCGCAAGTGGCGCGAAGATCACGCTTTTGATGCGGAAAGCATAGGTGGGCTCGCTGTTGGTGATGGTAAAGTCGGAAATCTTCATCTGTCCGGGTTCGACCGGCTGAAGAGGCACGCGATAGGCGCGGGACTGGAACACGGTGGGAGACTGAGCCGCCGCGAACAGCACCCGGGTTACGTATTTGACGTTCATGTTGCCGTAGAAGCCGGGAATGAGCAGCCGTACCGGGCCACCGTGGCAGGCGGGAATGGGCTCGCCATTCATCCGGATGGCCAGGATCGCATGGTCGAGAGCCGGATCGTCGATCCGGTAGCTCTTCTCGAAATCGGCCCCCTTCGGAGTCGGAGGATCATCGGCACCGTTGACGGTGATGTAGCGAACCTGGGCTCCGAGGCCGGGGTTGAGCTCCTCAATGAGCTGCTTGAGGGGCACGCCCTCGAAGGTCACGTTGGCCATGCCCCCATGCTGCCACTGGCTGCCCGGGCACTTGGCCTTGGCGGCGAAGAAGGCGCGGCCGTTGCCCGCGCACTGGACAACCGTCTCGACTTCGGTGGTGCCCATCTTTTCGAGATCCGCCACGGTCACCCGGCGGATGCGGGAGACGAGGCCGTCGAAGGTGATCGTCCAGTCCGGGCGTTCCACCGGCTCCAGAGAAGCCGTCCAGCTGCGCTCGCCGGAAATCGGGAAGTGCAGACGGTTGAACATGATCTCCTTGGGGGTGACGCGATGCTGCCGCAGCAGTTCGAGCGGCGTCTCCATGACCCCGAGTTTGGCGTTGTGGACAATCATCTCCGGGACCTTGCCCGGAATAAGATCGGAAGCCTTGACGTCACCTGCGGCGCGCGCGAGCCGGGGCAGACTCCAGTCGAGCGCCACGATGGCGCCCGCGGTAGCACCAAGCGCGCCGAATTCACGGCGCGTCATGCCGAACCTCGGCCGGTTCTGGGACATCATTTCCCTCCCCCTGAGCAAGCGGAATCGGGCCTATCCAAAGGCGCTCATATTAAAAACGTTTCAATCAGCATTTGGCAAGCGCGACTCCTCCGGTCCCAGCGAAGGCCGGGGATCGAGGCGATCCCCTCTCTCCCGGCTCCTTCAGCCCCTCCGACAGGGATGGACCGCAAGCCCCCCCTCATCCTCCATCTCGCTGCGGGAGACGACGAAGTTCTCGAGCCGCAGATCGCGCTCCTCCTCGAGATGGCGGGCGATGCTCCGTTCGATCGCGCGATCATAGTCGGGCTCGACGACATGGGTGATGCCGCGCAGGCCGGCGGCTTCGGGGAGCAGCTCTCCATCCCGGAGGACGAGTTCGCCGCGGCGGAAGAGCAGGGCGGGGGACGCGAACATATGCTCGATGTCGGCATCCGGCGTATAGACGCAGATGTCCGCCACCGCTCCCGGGCCGAGATGGCCGTAGTCCTTCTCGCT
>JALSRK010000003.1 GCA_026984795.1 Solibacteraceae bacterium
GACATCACCTGGCCAGCTTCCACCGATGCAAGCTGGTGGCGGTCGCCGAGAAGAATCAGCCGGGCCCGCTCGGGCAACGCCTGGAGCAAACGGGCCATCATGGGCAGATCCACCATGGACATCTCGTCGAGAACGAGCAGATCCAGAGGCAAGGGGCGTCCCGAGCGGTAATGGGGGCGCACGCGGCCGGGACGCATGCCCAACAGCCGGTGCAGCGTGCGGGCCGGCTCCAGCCTTTCCAACAGCCCGGCATCGGCCTCGCCGATGGATTCGGTCATGCGCGCGGCGGCCTTGCCGGTGGGCGCGGCCAGGCCGACGCGCAGCGCGTCTCCGCCCGGCTGGTCGAGCAACAGTTTGAGAATGCGGGCCACCGTCCAGGTCTTGCCGGTGCCGGGTCCTCCGCTGATGACGCAGAAGGAGCGAGTCACGGCCAAAGCGGCGGCCACCCGCTGCCAGTTCACGCCCCGTGGAAGATCTTCGAACAAATCCCTCAGCCCCGTTTTCAACCGATTCACGTCCAGGGGGGGAGGCGGCCGCGCCAACCGTCGCTCCACCGAGCGGACGATCTGCCGCTCCCACGCATGGTAACGGGCCAGGTAAAGGCGCTTGCCCTCCAGGATGAGCGGCTTCTCCTCGCCAGGCCGCCCCACGATGCCGGAGGCGGTGAGCGCCTCGCGCTCGATCTCCACTTCCAGGCTCTTCAGCTCTGGATTGTCCTCGAGAGAAAGGCAGACGTGACCCCGGCGGATCCCGGCGGAGACCAGGGCGACGAGCAGCTCCAGCTCCTCGGGAGCGCCAGGCGCCGCCAGTTCCAGAAGATGACGGGCCAGATGCCGATCCGCCGGCTCCAGCAACTCCTTTTCCTGAGCGAGGTCGAGCCGTTCGCTCACACCGCCGCCCTCCCCCCGAAATGCGCGTCCAGGGCAGCGAGCAAGGTCGGCGTCAAGGTCCCGCGCCAGATGCCCGAATCGCCGCCGGGCCGCATGCCCCGGGTGAAGAGATAGTAGATTCCTCCGAAATGGCGCGAGGGATCGTAGTCGGACAGCGTCTGGGCGAGATGCCGGTGGAGGGCCAGCGCGTAAATCAGCGCTTGCAAGGGGTAGTGGTGAAGGGTCATGGCCTCCTCCACTCCCCGTGGCCCATAATCCTCCAGTCGGTTGGATTTGTAGTCCACCAGCCAGTAGCGACCGCGGTGGCGGAATACCAAGTCGATGTAGCCGTGCATCAACCCCTGAAAGGCGTGAAACGTCAGGCCGTCCGCGGCACCCTTCCATTCGGAGAAATCCTCCAGAAACCGCGCCAGTCTCCGGGGGTCGACGGCGGCGGCGGAAAAGTGAAACTCCATCTCGTCCACCCGCCGTTCCCGGGGCAGCTCGCCCAGCGCCAGGCCCGCGCCCGGCAATTTGGTCGCCAGCAGCCGCGAAACCATGGTCACCATCGCCTCCCGCGCTTTTTCGGTACGTAGCTCGTGAACGCCGTGTTTCCAGGAAAGGCGCTGCGTCAACTCCGCGATTTCGGCTTCGTCGGCGGCTCGAAAATCGAGCTGCTCGAGAAGTTCGTGAACCACCAGACCGAAGCGCGCGCCGGCCGGCAGGGCTTGAACCGGATCCTCGCCCACGTCGCCCACGACCGCTTCTTCGCTCTCGGCGTCACGACCGGCCTGTTCCGGGCCGCCGCCGCGAACCAGACTGGAATAACTGGCCACCCGCCAATCGCCAGGGATGGCGACCTGGAACGGCCTGGCCCGCATCGGCTCCGCCGCCGACGCCGCCCGCGGTCTGCCCACGGCCTTCGTGCCCGGCGGTTCGCCCACCCACACGGCCTCCGGGGCGGCCGCGGCAAGCTCTTCGAGCCGCGAAAAAAGCGTCGCTTCATCCAGTTCACGGATGGCGCGGAAATCTTCCCCTCCTCCGTGCAGCAGCCAGGCCAGGGCGCTGCGTTCGACGTTCCGCACTCTGCCCCAAGTGAGCACGCACAGCCTGGCCGCCCGCGTGAGCGACACATAAAGGAGGCGCAGACGCTCGGCCAGGCTCTCCCGGTCGAGGCGGATCTCCGCCTCCCGCTCCAGCTTCCGATCGCCGCCACCGAGATAGAGGCAGGGGTTGCCGGAATCGTCGTGATAGAACCAGGGCAGGCGTTTATGCCCCGTCCCCTTCCGACCGGAGCCTTCGGCCCAGGGAAAGGGCAGATAGACCACCGGGTACTCCAACCCCTTGCTGGCGTGCACGGTGACCACCTTCACCAGGTGTTCGTCGCTCTCCAGCCGCAGCAGGGCCTCTTCATGCTTTCCGGCCAGGCGGATCTCGTCGGCCAGCCAGCGCACCAGCTCCTCCATGCCCGGCCGCGGGCGGGAAATCCGCTGAAGCAGTTCCACCAGATGAAGGAGATTGGTCAGCCGCCGCTCGCCGTCGGGAAGAGCCAACAGGTTCGGACCGATTCCCTCCCGGCGAAAGAGCGCCTGAAAGGCCTGGATGAAGCCTCGCTCCCGCCAGATCTCCCGGTATTCGAAAAAGCGCCGATGCACCTCCTCCCAGGCTCCGTCGTCCTCCAGCAGGCACTGCAGAAACGCGGCGTCCCGGCCCAGGAGCCGTCCAGACAGGGCGTGGCGCAACAACGCTTCGTCCTCGCACCTCAGCAAAGCCCGCAGCAGATCCAGCAACGCTCCCGCTTCCTCGCTGGCGAAAACGCTCTCCTGCGAGAGGGCCACACTGTGCACGCCCTGTTCACGCAGGTGCGCCTGGACCAGCTCGCCGTCCTGATGAACGCGCACCAAAATGGCGATGTCGGAAGCCGCCAGGGCACGCCCGTCCAAGGTGGCGCGCCCCGGTTGGAGCAACCATTGGACGTGGCGGGCCACCGCGGCGGCCGCCTCGTTCTTGGCCTCCTCCCGACCGATGGGTCGCACGCCTTTCTTGCCTTCGAGCGCATTGCCCTCGCGGGCCCGCAGCTTCCAGAATTGCAATGGAACCGGAACCTCGCCGTCGATGCGCAGGGCCTTTTCGTCCGCTTGCGGAGCGGGACGCACTTTCGTGTAGCCGATCCCCGGTTCCAAAAAAGGATGGGGACTCCTGCTGAAGAGCAGGTTCACCGCTTCCACCAGGCCGCCGCAGGAACGCCAGTTGGTGTCCAGGGTGTGGCGGCTTTCCGCCTCCCTCGCCGCCTGGAGATAGGCGTGGATGTCGCCCCCGCGAAATCCATAGATGGCCTGCTTGGGATCGCCGATGAGGCAGAGGCCCACCCCCTCGCCTCCCCGCCCGTGGATGGCGCGGAAAATGGCGTATTGAATTCGATCGGTGTCCTGAAATTCGTCGATGAGCGCGAAAGGATACTGGCGCCGCAACGTTCGCGCCAGCGTCTCGCCTCCCGGGCCGGACAGCGCTCCCCGCAGCCGCGTAAGCAGATCGTCGTAATGGAGCTGGCGATCGCGTTCCTTCATCCGCCGCAGCCGCTCCCGCAGGAAGAGACGCGCTTCGCGGCGGAACGCCACCACCAGAGCGTCCAGAATCGCGGCCACCTCCTCCTGCTCGGACTGCCATAGCTCGGCGCGATCGAAAAAGGGATGCCGCGGCGTCTGCCTGCCTCTCTTGGTTTTTCTCCTCAGGGCGCCGGCCGTCAGGAGCTCCTGTTTTTCCAGAGGAGCGGCCGGCGGCTCCGCCGCGGAACAGATCTTCTCCGCCGCCTCGAGCGCCTTCTTCACCGCGGCCCGGTTGTACGTGTTCCTGTTCAGCGCGTCCGAATGGCACAGCACGGCCGTCACCTCGTCCTTGCCGGCTTGCCACGCCTCTTTCAGCTTTTCATGGGCCGACTGAAACGCCTCCATGCGGCGCCGCCACCGCGCGAGCAGCTCGTCGAGGGATGGAACCTCCGGCAGAAGCCTCGGCTCTTCGGCAAGGCGGACGGCGACCCATCGCAACAACTCGCCGGGGGAGCCGTGCTCCTCGAGCAGACGCGCCGCCACGGGGGTGGGGAGCGCTTCCCGGGCGAAGAAACGGCGCCAGAAATCTTCAGCCGCGGTCAACTGGAGCTCGTCTTCGTCTTCCAGGAACTGGGGATCGAAATCCATGCCGGTATCGAAGGCGTTGTCCGTGAGCACCCGCTGACAGAACCCGTGAATGGTGAACACGGCGGCGCGGTCCATGCTCACCAGGGCCGTTTCCAGCAGGCGGACATCGTCTTCGGCGCCGCGGGTCTCCAGCCAGGCGGCCAGCTCCGCTTCTTTTTTTTTCGTCTTCTCGTCGCCGGCGAGGATCGCCAGAGCCGCCTGGATGCGCCCGCGAATGCGATCGCGCAGCTCCTCGGTCGCCGCCCGGGTGAAGGTGACCACCAGAATGCGCTCCACCTCCAGCTTCCGTTCCAGCAGCAGGCGCAGATAAAGGGTGGTGATGTTCCAGGTCTTGCCGGTGCCGGCGCTCGCCTCGATGAGCCGGACGCCCTCCAAAGGCAGGGAAAAGGGGTTCAGAACGGTCATCCCATTTCCTCCACGTGAGCCTCCAGGGGCTCATAGATCCGTCGGGCCAGCGCCTGAAACTCGTCGTTCAAGGGGTCCTTCCCCCGGAAAGCCAGGGCGAAGGCGGGATCCGCGCCTTCGCCCGGTACGGCGTGGTAGGGGTCTCCTTCCCACGCCTTTCTCCAGGCCCTCTCGCCTTTTTTCCCCTCATGGACATATTTCCAGGCCGTGCGGGGAAAAAAAGGCAGAGGCGCCTCCAGGCCCTTCCGATAAAGCGCCAGCAGGTCGCCCAGATACGCCTCGGCCGCCTGCCGTTCCAAGGCGCCCAGCCGAAAAACGGCGTCTTCGGCGACGAAGCCACTCGCTTCGGCCCTTCCGGTCTGGGCCGCCACGGCGAGATGGCGGAGCCACAATCCCAGCCGATGCCCGCCATGCAGCCGGCCCACGTGGTAGTCCAACACGCCCCGGCCGGTGTATCCCTCCACCCTGCCCAGCATATGCCACCCTTGCAGCCGCAGATTCAGCTCCAGGGGCTCCTGCCACGGGTGTTCCCCCAGCCAGGGGGCGAGCCGCTCGTGCAGCGCCATGGCCTTCCGCAACGCCGCTTCCCGGGCGATCTCTCCAGGAAGCCCGTGAGGCAGCCACCCCTCTCCCCGCAGAAGACGGGCGATGAAACGGGGGTCGCGGCCTTCCACCTGCTCCCGCACCAGGCGGTCGCCGATCCGCCAACGTTCCAGGCCGTCCAAGGAAAAGGGTTCTCGGTCTTCCGGCAACTCCGTCTCGCCGGGAAAACGGATGGCGAGCCGCCGCTGCAGAAAAAAACGGGCGGGGTTGCGGAAAAAGGCGAGCAATTCGTCCAGTTCCACCTCTTCCGGTGGTTCCTCCACCGGCCAGGGCTCCGCCAGGAACGGCCGCTCTCGTGGAGAAGACGCTTGCAACACCCAGGCCGGATCGTAGCTGAACAGCGCCGAGCCGTCGGCGCGATAGTAGGCTGGACTGAAAGGCTGCAACCGATGCTGAACGAACAGCCGTTCGCCGGCGCTGCCTTTTTTCACGAAAAAGCTGCCGTCCAGATAGTCGCGCAACTCGCTCACCACCTCGGAGGGGAGGCGTTGCTGATCGCCGCGCGCATCGCGGCTCTGCCAACTGACGATCAAACAGTCGCGGGCGGAAATCAGCGACTCCAGGAAGAGATAACGATCGTCCCGGCGCGTGTCCCGGTCGCCGCGCAAGGG
>JALSRK010000004.1 GCA_026984795.1 Solibacteraceae bacterium
CGACACGGGGCTGACCGGCCGCAAAATCATCGTGGACACCTATGGCGGCATGGGGCGCCACGGCGGCGGGGCCTTCTCCGGCAAGGACCCGACGAAGGTGGACCGCTCGGCCTGCTACATGGCGCGTTACATCGCCAAGAACCTGGTGGCGGCGGGCCTCGCCGAGCGGGTCGAGGTCCAGCTCGCCTACGCCATCGGCGTGGCCGAGCCGGTGGCCATCCACGTGGACTCCTACGGCACCGGCAAGGTCAGCGACGACCGGCTGGCCGGGATCGTCCGCGAGATCTTTCCGCTGACGCCGGCCGGCATGATCGAGCACCTGAAGCTCCGCCGGCCGATCTTCCGCAAGACCGCGGCCTTCGGACATTTCGGACGCACGGAGGAGACCTTCACCTGGGAGAAGACCGACCAGGTCGAAGCCTTGCGTCAGGCCGCCGGCATCGCCGTGGAGGCGGCGAACCGCTGACGCGGGCGGCCGAAGCCCAGCGATGCGCGAGTGATTCGAAATCAAGAGTGACTATGGCGACTACACCAGTACCCTGCGACATCAAAGACCTGGCGTTGGCCGACGCCGGCAAACGGCGCACGGAATGGGCCTTCCAGTCCATGCCCGTTCTGCAGACGATTCGAAAGGAATTCATCAAGAACCAGCCGCTCGACGGCATCCGCATCGCCGCTTGCCTGCACGTGACCACCGAGACGGCGAACCTGATGGTCACGCTGCGCGACGGCGGCGCCTCTGTCGTGCTGTGCGCCTCGAACCCGCTTTCCACCCAGGACGACGTAGCCGCCGCCCTGGTGAAACATCACGGAATCCCCGTCTACGCCATCAAGGGCGAGGACAACGACGTCTACTACCAGCACATCAAGGCCGCCATGGACCACCGGCCGCACATCACCATGGACGACGGCTGCGACCTGGTGACCACGCTGCACCAGCAGCGGCCGGACCAGCTCAGCGAGGTGATCGGCGGCACCGAGGAGACGACCACCGGAGTGATCCGCCTGCGGGCGATGGCCAAAGAGGGCGTGCTGAAGTATCCGGTGATCGCCATCAACGACGCCGCCACCAAGCACCTGTTCGACAACCGCTACGGCACCGGCCAGAGCACCATTGACGGGATCCTCCGGGCGACGAACTATCTGATCGCGGGCCTGACGTTCGTCGTCGCCGGCTACGGCTGGTGCGGGCGGGGGGTGGCGATGCGGGCCCGCGGCCTGGGCGCCAACGTGGTGGTCACCGAAGTGAACCCGGTCCGGGCGCTGGAAGCGCTCATGGACGGCTACCGGGTGATGTCGATGGTCGACGCGGCCGAGATCGGCGACATCTTCGTCACCGCCACTGGGGACAAGGGCGTCATCCGCCGCGAGCACTTCGAACGCATGAAGAGCGGCGCGATCCTGGCCAATTCGGGCCACTTCAACGTGGAGATCGACCTCGAAACGCTGGGACAGATGGCCAGCACCCGCCGCCGGGTGCGCGAGTTCGTCGAAGAATACGCGCTCCAGGATGGGCGGCGCCTCTACGTGCTCGGCGAGGGCCGCTTGATCAACCTGGCCGCCGCGGAAGGCCACCCGGCCAGCGTCATGGACATGAGCTTCGCCAACCAGGCGCTGGCGGTGGACCACCTGGTCAAGAACCACGAGTCGCTGCCCAAGGACGTCTTCCCGGTGCCGCGGGAGCTCGACGAGCGTGTCGCCCGGATGAAGTTGGAGGCAATGGGGGTTCGCATCGACCGCTTGACGCCGGAGCAGGAAAAATACCTGGCGAGCTGGAGCGAAGGCACGTGACGGCCTCCCTCCGGCGGCCGGGCCCCGGCGACGGGGCGACGTTCGAGCGCGCCGCCGGGAGCGGGCTGTCATAACGAACCGCCGGCGCGGGGGCCCGGAGGGCCTGCCGCCGCTGGCGAGGCAAGCAGGAACTCGCCTATGGCCGACACCGAAGGTTGTAAACGGAAACTCGAAGTCAGCATCCCTCCCGAGGAAGTCGAGAAAGAAACCGAGCGCGTCGTCGCGGATCTGCGGGCCAAGGTCCGGCTACCGGGCTTCCGGCCGGGGAAAGTGCCTCCCAGCCTGATCCGGAGCCGGTACGCGGGCGAGATCCGGCATGAAGTCCTCGACGCACTCGTCCCCCGCTACCTGAAAGCCGAAATCGAGAGGGAAAACCTGGATGTGGTAGGGACCCCGACCATCACCGACGTCCATTTCGCCAAGGGCGAGCCGCTGAAGTTCACGGCGGAGTTCGAAGTCACCCCCGAGATTGAGCTCGAGGACTACCGCGACATCGAGATCGAGTACGAGGTGCCGGAGGTCAGCGAAGAAGAGGTAGATGAGCGGCTGGAAAGGATCCGGGAGCAGAAGGCGGAGTACATCAATCTCGATCCGCGGCCGGTGGAAAAAGGCGACATCGCCGTCGTGTCCTTGCGCAGCATTGCCGGGGTGGAAGGGCCGCCGATCGAAAACGACGAGCTGATGCTCGACGTCGGGGCCGAGGACACGCTCGAAGATTTCACCCGGAACTTGCTCGGCATGGAGCCGGGCCAGGAGAAGGAGTTCGACGTCACCTACCCGGAGGACTACGGGCAGGAGCGGCTGGCCGGGCGGAAGGTCCGTTTTCACGTCACGCTGAAAGGGATCCGGAAGAAAGAGCTGCCGGAACTGAACGACGAGTTTGCTCGCGATCTCGGCGATTACCGGGATCTGGAGGAGTTGCGGGAGCGCGTACGGGCGGCGATGCGCAACGAACGCGAATTCATCGCCCAGCAGCAGGCAAAGGAAAAACTGGTCGAGAAGCTCGTGGACATGCATGAGTTCCCGGTGCCGGAGGCCTACGTCGAGGGTCAGATCGAAGCGATTGTGCGGGACCGCCTTTCTGAGCTGGTGGCGCAGGGCATGGATCCGCGGGAGGCGAAGATCGATTGGGAGAAAGCCAAAGCCGCTTTCCGCGACCGGGCCGTCCGGGAAGTCAAGGCTTCGCTGTTGCTGAACCGGATCGCCGAGCGCGAAGCGATCGAGGTGACGCGCGACGAGCTGGACGAGAGGATCCGGCAGCTCGCGGCCCGGCGGAGGGAGCCGGTGGCGGCGGTCCGCAAAGAGCTGGAGGAGGCCGGCGAAATCCCCCGGATCGCGACGCGCATCCGAACGGAAAAGACACTGAATCTGTTGTTCGAGAGTGCGCGCAAGGTAGCGCCCGAATCATAACCGCGCTTCCCCGGGGACGTTTCTCAGCGACATTCGGGCCGGTCGCGGGCCTGTTGTCAGTCAGTGGCCGCCCGGAAAACCGGGGGAATCCTCTCTTGACTCCGGCGCCGAGTCGGTTACAATCGGGGATGCCCCCAGGATAGAACGGAAGGTATCCTTTATGTTCAAAACAAAACGCGCGCGCTCCGAGGAGGCGGAGCAGAGGACCTACACGAGCAGCGAAGTGGCGCAGATCGCGGGCGTCACCTTGCGCCAGTTGCAGTGGTGGGACGAGCGCAAGGTGGTCTCGCCGCGCCATGAGGGGCATAAGCGCGTTTACCGGCCGGAAGAAGTCGTCGAGATCACAGTGATCGCCGAGCTGCGGCGGAAGGGATTCTCTTTGCAAAAGATCCGCCGGGTGCTCAAGTTCCTGCAGCGGGAGATGGGGCGCCGGCTCCACGACGTCCTGAAGGCGGAATCCGACCTGCATCTGCTCACCGACGGCAAGACGATCTACCTCGAGGACAGCCAGTCCCGGATCATCGATATATTGAAAAGCGCCCGCCAGCCGATGTTTCTAGTGTGTGTGACGGATCAGGCGCGACGCCTCGAGATGAGCCGGAAAGCGGCTGCCCGCGCCCCGGCGGCCGCCCGGCGCCGCGTGCGACGGGCCGGCTGAAGAGGCCGGCCAACCGTACAGTTCCTGAAGCCGAATCCCCGGGGCCCGCGTCCAATCAGATATACTTGACGATGAAGGGTGGGGAAGAAGTTTAATGTCCCGTTTTCCACGTTCCCTGGCGCTGGTTCCTGTGCTTCTGGCCGCAGGAGCCGTCCTCGGCGGGCTCTACGGCCCGGTGTTGCCTGGCGTAGCGGCAGCCTCCTCCGAAGACGAGATCAAAGCCAGTCTGAGGACTTTTTCCGACTTCTACGCCGTGGTGGAAGAGAACTTCGCCGACAAGATCTCCCCGGACCGCGCTATTTACGAAGGGGCGATCCCCGGCATGTTGCGGGTTCTCGATCCGCACTCGAGCTTCTTCGACCCCCGGGCGTTCCAGCAGTTGCGGGAAGAGCAGCAGGGGGCGTATTACGGCGTGGGCATGTGGGTGGTCGGCCGGAACGGGAAGACGATCGTCGTCACGCCGTTCAAGAACTCCCCGGCCTACAAGGCGGGAATCCACCCCGGCGACGTCATTCTCGAGGTGGACGGCAAGTCCACTGAGGGCCTTACAACCACCGAGGTGGCGGATCTGCTCAAGGGGCCGAAAGGCACGAAAGTTCACGTGAAAGTGGGCCGAGAAGGCCGCCCCGACCCTCTGGAGTTCACCATCATCCGGGATGAGATCCCCCGTTACAGCGTCAACGACGCCTTCTTCATCCGCGACGGCATCGCCTACCTCGACATCGAACAGTTCAACGAGAACACCTCCCGCGAGGTGGAAGAGCGCCTGCGCGAGCTCGGCGAAGACAACATCAAGGGCCTGATCCTCGATCTGCGCGACAACCCCGGCGGACTGCTCAACGAAGGGGTGGAGGTCGCCGGCCGCTTCTTGCGGAAGGGCCAGATCGTGGTGAAGCACCGCGGCCGGACCTCACCGGAAAAACCTTACGTGGCGCGGCGCGGAAACCGCGGCCATGAGTATCCGATCGTCGTCCTGGTCAACCGTTACTCGGCGTCGGCGGCGGAGATCGTGGCCGGCGCGCTGCAGGACCACGACCGGGCCTGGATCCTTGGCGAGAACACCTTCGGCAAGGGGCTCGTGCAGACCGTCTATCCGCTGGCCGAGAACACCGGTCTGGCGCTCACTACGGCCCGGTACTACACGCCGAGCGGCCGCCTGATCCAACGTAGTTACAAGGGTAAGTCGTTCTTCGATTATTACTACCGGAACCGCCGCGGCGAAGCGGTCCATACCGACGACGTGAAGATGACCGACAGCGGCCGGCCCGTCTATGGCGGCGGCGGCATCATGCCGGACGAGAAGTTCGAGCCGCCGAAACTCAACGACTTTCAAAAGAGGCTGCTGCGCAATTACGCCTTCTTCAACTTCACGGCGAAGTACTTCGGAACACACTCCACCGACCTGCCCCAAGGCTGGGAACCGGGCCCGGACGTGGAGAACGAGTTCCATCGCTACCTGCTCGACAAGGGGATCGAGTTCACTGAAGCCGAATGGACCGAGAACCATGACTGGATTCGGCAGCAGCTCAAGCGGGAGATGTATACCACGGCATTCAGCGTGGACGACGCCCGCCGGATCGCCATCGAGACGGATCCCTTGGTATTGAAGGCCATCGAGGCGATGCCGAAAGCCCGGGCGCTGCTCGAAAGGGCGAAACAGGTGATCGCCCAGCGCGCCCGGCACGGCGAGTGACGCCTCCAAGGAATGAACGAAAGTCTGCCGGCGCCGCAGGTCACGGTACTGGACACGGGGGGTCAGTATTGTCACCTCATCGCGCGGCGCATCCGGGAACTCCACGTCCACGCTGAAGTCCGCCCCCCCGCCACGCCGGCGTGCGAGTTGGCGGAGCGGAAAGGGATCGTCATCTCCGGCGGCCCGTCCAGCGTCTACGACGCGAACAGTCCGCAGATCGACCCCCGCATTTTCGAGCTCGGTATCCCGGTGCTCGGAATCTGCTATGGACTGCACCTGATGGCCCACCACCTCGGCGGCGAGGTCCGCAAGGCGGGCGTCGGCGAGTTCGGACTGGCGTGGATCGAAATCGTGGAACCGGAGGCTCTGTTTGCGGGCTTGGAGGCACGGCAACGGGTTTGGATGAGCCACCGGGATGCGGTGGAGAAGCTACCGCCTGGTTTCCGCATCCTGGCGCGAACGCCGGAATCTCCAGTGGCGGCGATGGGCGATCCCGTCCGCCGCTTCTACGGGGTCCAGTTCCACCCCGAGGTGGTCCATACCGTCCACGGCAGGCAGGTGTTGGCCAACTTCGTCTTCGAAGTCTGCCGGTGCGACAAGGACTGGGATCCCGGCCATCAGATTTCCGCTCTCGAGGAGCAGATCCGCGGGGTCGTGGGAGATCGCAGCGTGCTGTTCTTCCTCAGCGGCGGCGTGGACTCTACGGTGGCCTACACGCTCTCGATCCGGGCCCTCGGGCCGGAGAGGGTGCACGGCACCTATGTGGATACCGGCTTGATGCGGGAGGGCGAAACGGAGTTCGTATCGCGGATCTTCGAGTCACTCGCCGCCTCGAGCTTCGAAGTCGTGGATGCCGCCGGCGAGTTTCTCGGGCGCCTGAAGGGAGTGACGGATCCGGAGGAAAAGCGCCGGATCATCGGCGAGGAGTTTGTCGAGGTTCAGGAGCGAATCCTCGAACGCGGCCACTACCTGGACGGGCACTGGATTCTGGGACAGGGCACCATCTATCCCGACACGATCGAGTCCGGCGGCACCCAGCACGCCGACGTCATCAAGACCCATCACAACCGGGTTCCGGGCATCCAACTGCTCATCGAGCAGAACCGCCTCGTCGAGCCTCTGGCGTCCTTCTATAAAGACGAGGTGCGCGAGATCGGCCGCGCCCTGGGTCTGCCCGAGGAGCTGCTGGAGCGCCACCCGTTCCCCGGGCCCGGCCTCGCCATCCGGTGCCTTTGCTCGGAGCGGGATGAGCCGGTGGAGCGGGCCGAGGAGGGCTGGATCCTGCCGGTGCATTCGGTGGGTGTACAAGGCGACTCGAGAAGTTACCGGCCGGCGCTGGCCCTGGACCGTTGTCCGGGCAGTGGCGAAGATCTCCGCGACTTCGCCACCCGCGTGATCAACCGCATTCCAAACATCAACCGCGTCGTGGCCCGGGTGGCTTCGCACCATCCTCTCGCCGATATGTGCGTCTCCCGCAGCGAGCTTTCCCCTGACAGGCTCGCCCGCCTGCGCCGGGCCGACGCCATCGTCAGGCGGCGGACCCATGAGAGCGGCTTCGACCGCCGGGTCTGGCAGTTCCCGGTGGTGCTCATCCCGGTGGGGACCGCGGAGCGCCCGGATTCCGTCGTGCTCCGCCCCGTCCACTCCGTGGACGGCATGACCGCCCAGGCGGTGCTGATGGAAGAGGAGCCGCTGCAGGAGCTGGCCCGTGAGATCCTCGCCGTCGAGGGCATCGACGCCGTCTTCTACGACCTGACGCACAAGCCGCCGGCGACGATCGAATGGGAGTGAGGCCTTGCCGCGCCCGGGTCCGGTCCCGTCCGCCTAGATGCGGTGGAAGCTCTTGAGGATCTCCCGCGTCGAATAGCGCAGGGCGATGGGTCGGCCGTGGGGGCAGCTCATCGGGTGCTCGGTGGCGGCCAGCTCCCGCAACAGCCACTCGATCTTTTCCGGCTCGAGCCGCGTGTTGACCTTGATGGCCGCCCGGCAGGCGATCGAGGCGGCCAGCGCCCGCTGCAAATCTTCGACCGAGGTCTTCCGGGCCGCCTCTTCCCGGATCTCGAGGATCTCGAAGATCAGCTTTTCGACATCGGCGGCAGGGATACCGGCCGGCGCGGCTTTCACGGCAATCGTGCGGTTGCCGAAGGGCTCGGTCTCGAAACCGGCGGCCGCCAGGTCTCCCGCGATCTCGGCATAGAGAACCTGTTGGGCCGGCGTCAGCTCCACGATCACCGGCATCAGCAACTGCTGCCGCTCCAGCTTCCCTGCCCTCATCTGCTTGAGTACGCGCTCGAAGAGGATCCGCTCGTGGGCGACATGCTGATCGACGATCCAAAGCCCGTCCGGACCGGCAGCAACGATGAAGCTGTCGTGGATCTGCCCCAGAGGGCGCAGATCGGTCAGGGCGCGGAGGGATTCGGATTCCAGCGGGAGCGCAGCGCCGGGCAGCGACCCGTGAGTGTCCGGGACTTTGAGCCGGAGCGCCGCTTCGCCTTCCGGCGCCGGCCGGGGTGGAGGGTCAGTGAACTCGAAGCGCGGCTCGGGCCCGGGCGGAGCGTCGAGGCGGAATCCGGGCGCGGCCGGCGGAGGCTCCCCCGGGGCCGGGCCGATGACCGGCCGGGGCGCAACCGCTCCGCCGCCTTGGGCTTCCCCGACCCGGAAGTCTTCGAGCTGCTGGGTGAATTCGGAAAACGGCAGCCGGGCGCCGGGCTGGCCTTCCAGAGCTTCCACCGCCGAGGGCGGCACAGCGGAAACGGGCCGGGCCTCGGCGAGCGTCTGCCGGATGGCGTCGCGGACGAAGTCGTGGACGAAGCTGCCGTGGCGGAAACGCACTTCGGTCTTCGAAGGGTGGACGTTGACGTCCACTTCCTCGCACGGGCAGTCCAGAAACAGCAGCGCAAAGGGATAACAGGCCGGGGGCATCAGGTTGTGGTAGGCGGCCGAGATCGCGTGCAGAATCAGACGGTCCCGGACCAGGCGGCGGTTGACGAAGATGAAGATCGAATTGCGGTTCAGCTTCTGCACCTGGGGCTGCGAGACGAACCCCGAGAGGCGGAAGCGGTGAATCAGGGGGTCGGTCCCGGGAGGCGAGCCGGGCGGCAGGGGCAACCGAAGCTCCGATTCACAGCCCGTAATCTCGACCAGGTCAGCCAGGGTCTGGCTTCCGAAGACCTGAAACACCCGCTCGCGAAGCGTCTCCACCGGGGTCACGTCGAGCAGCGTCTTGTTGCCGTGGGTGAGATGGACCGCCTTGTCCGAATGGGCCAGGCTGTAGTGGGTGACCAGCGAGGCGATGTGAGCCAGCTCGGTCTGCTCGCTGCGCAAGAACTTGCGCCGGGCCGGGACGTTATAGAAAAGATCGCGCACCGTCACCACGGTGCCCCGAGGCAATGCGGCCTCGTCGCAGCGCAGCAGCCGGCCGCCGGCAAGTTCGACCCGCGTGCCGGTGGTCTCGTTCTCCGAACGCGTCTCGAGCACCAGCCGGGAAACGGCGCCGATCGAAGGCAACGCCTCGCCCCGGAAACCGAGCGTGGCGATCGATTCGAGTTCCTTGACGTCGGAGAGCTTGCTCGTCGCGTGGCGCTCGAAAGCCAGCAGGGCGTCATCGCGCATCATCCCCGAACCGTCGTCGGCCACGCGAATCAAGCGCTTCCCGCCCCGCTCGACTTCGACCCGGAGCGTTCGAGCTCCGGCGTCGAGGGCGTTCTCAAGCAACTCCTTCACCACGGACGCGGGGCGCTCCACGACCTCGCCGGCGGCGATCTTGTTGGCTACGGTATCAGACAGGATGCGGATGCGACCCATTTCCGATGCGCCATACCGACGTGAAGCGGACTGGTGCGGGACCCTCCCGGCAGGCCTCGTACCCGCCCATTGTACAATGGGCGCCTTTGGTTCATTCCAGGGTCTTGCCGAAAGCAGGGCAATCAGGAAACGGGGATGCAGCCCATCCGGCCTCGGCGGTTCTCCGCACAGCCGGCCGCGGAACGGCCCCCGGCATCGTCCGAGGAAAGCGCCGGCGAGCATCGCCTCCGGCGCCCCCAGGGGTGCGATGGAGGCCGGCCAGCAGCGTCAATGCGCCAGCCACGGCCGGGTGATCCAGAAGTAGACGACGGGGATCGAGAAGAGGCTCCCATCCAGCCGGTCCAGCCAGCCGCCGTGTCCGGGCAGCCAGCGGCCGCTGTCCTTTGCGCCGGCTCCCCGCTTGATCGCCGATTCGGCCAGGTCGCCCATCTGGCCCGCCAGGTTGGCTCCGATCGAGAGCGCCAGAACCTCCCAGAACGCCAGCCCGGGGACGAAGCGGCTCAAATAGAGCAAGCCGAAGACAGCAGCCGCAACCGTAGAGGCGACGGCGCCTTCCCACGTCTTCTTCGGGCTCAGCACCGGGGCCAGGCGCCGTCTACCGAGCCGGCGGCCGGCGTAGTAAGCAGCGGTGTCTCCGGACCAATTGATCACCAGCGCAAAAAACAGCCAGTGCGGGTTGAGGCGCCACAACTCGATCCCAGCCCGCCAGGCGCCGAATATGTAGAGGATCCCGAAGGTCGTCGCGGCAGCCCGGGGAAGGACGCCGTGGACATCGCGGCCGGGCAGCGCCACCGCGAAAACTATCAGGGCGATGGCCACAATCCAGGCAAGGCCGGGATCCGGAACGAGCAGAACCAGCAGGCCTGCCGCGTAGGCCACCGGTCCGGCGCCATCGATTCCATAGCCTTGCAGCAACCCGGCGTATTCGTGAAAACAGAGGCCGGCCACGAGGACGATCGCGGCGACGGCCAGGGCCGGAGGCGCCGCAAAAACCAGGTACAAGACGAGGGGGATCAGGACAATGGCGGTAATGACCCGCTTCATTGCGCCGGCGAGCCGAGGGCCTCGATGAAGGAAGAGTCCGGGTTGCCGCTCCGGGTGCCGGCCAGCCCGCCGAAGCGGCGATCGCGTTTCTGGTACTCGAGGAGGGCCTCGAGCAGGTCCGTGCGGCGGAAATCGGGCCACAGCGTCGGGGTGACGTAGATCTCGGCGTAAGCGATCTGCCAGAGCAGGAAGTTGCTGATTCGGAGCTCTCCCGAGGTACGGATCAACAAATCCGGTTCCGGCTGGCCCGCCGTATAGAGGTGGGCGGCGATGAGGGCCTCGTCGAGACGAAAATGCTCGTCCACAGCGCCCGCTTCCCGGGCCGCACGGACGGCAGCGTTCACCGCGTCCACGATTTCCGCCCGGCCGCTGTAATTGATCGCCAGGTTCACCAGCAATCCGGTGTTGCCGGAGGTTTCGTTCATCGCTGCTTCGAGGTCCTGCCGCACCTGCTCAGGAAGCTGGTGGAGCCGCCCGATGGGACGCATGCGAATGTTGTTTTCCATCAGCGTGGGCAGCTCTTTGCGGATGTAAGTGTGCAACAGGTTCCACAGGGTCTCGACTTCGGAACGCGGGCGCTTCCAGTTCTCCGTGGAAAAAGCGTAAAGAGTGACGATCTCGATCCCGATCCGGGCCGAGGTTTCGACGGTCGCCCGAACGGCTTCGATTCCTGCCTTGTGCCCAGCCACCCGCGGCAAATTGCGGCGGCTCGCCCAGCGCCCGTTGCCATCCATGATGATGGCGATATGGCGCGGCAAGCGGCCGGGGTCGAGCATGCGGGCGAGATCCCAGTCCTTCTCCCCCGGTTTCAGGATCTCGAAGAGGGCCTTCATGCAGTTGATTCCTTATAGTACACTGCCCGTTTGAGCAGGGTCTAGCAGACCGTTTCCGTCCCCAGGAGAATGCCTCGATATGAGTCTCATCGTCCGCCCGGCGACGGGGGCCGACACAGACATTATCGCGCGATTCAACCGGGCCATGGCCGCCGAAACCGAGGGCCTGGAACTCGACCCGGACCGGGTCCGGGCCGGTGTTGCGGCGGTGCTCTCGGACGCCGGCAAAGGCTTCTATCTCATCGCCGAAGAGGAGGGCCGCGCTGTCGGGCAGCTCATGGTAACTTTCGAATGGAGCGACTGGCGGAACGGGAATTTCTGGTGGATCCAGAGCGTTTACGTTGAACCCGCGCACCGCCGCCAAGGCGTCTTCCGCCGCCTGTACGCGGAAACGCTGGAACGCGCGCGCTCCCAGTCCGGCGTTTGCGGCCTGCGCCTGTATGTAGAGGAGAACAATCGCCGCGCCCAGCAGGCCTATGAAAGCCTCGGTATGCGGCTCACCCCCTACCGGCTCTACGAAGTGGATTTCGTTCTCGGCAGCGACGAACGCTGAGGCAGCCCGCACCGGCGGGGCCAGCGGTCCGGCGAACCTTACTTTACGGCTACGATTACGGCTTCTCCGCAGTATCGCCCCAATGAGGGGAAGACTCTCAACAGGAACCGGTCGGCGGCTTCGAGCGCACCGAGGAAAGCCCGCACCCCCGGCCGGGTGAAGTGTCCGCGGAACACGCGCTTAGCCATCGCCAACAGGTTCAGTGGAGACACGTCGACGCGGCGGAAACGGCGCCGAAGAAGCTCAATCTCGCGGTCGCTGATGATGATGCCCTCGCCCTGGTCTTCGTCTTCGCCGGCCAGCCGCGCCCGCCACCGCCGGGCTGCATTCAAGACCGGGTTGTTGCCCAGGGTCTCGGCCAAGATGAGCCGGCCGCCGGGCTTGAGGATGCGAGCCAGGTCATCGAGAGCCGGCCCATACTTCAGCGTATGGTGCAGGGCGGCGCTGGCAAAGACGAGGTCGAATTCGCCGTCGGCAAAGCAGTCGAGACTGCTGCCGTCCCGGGCGATGCCCCGGACCCGGTCCACGACCCTGCTGGCGCGGGCTTTACGGAGGCCCAACTCGATCGCCGCCGGGGAGAGGTCCAACAGCGTCACACGGGCGCCTTCCGTGGCGAGCAGCACACCCCAGTCTCCAGGGCCGCAGCCGTAATCCAGAACCGTCATCCCGGCCAGCGGCAGCCGGACAAGCTCGTCCCAGACACGCCGGTAGAGCAGCCGGCGCTCCCAGATGGGTTGAGCGGGATCGTCGAGCGTGTCCAGCAGGATCCGGCGGTCGACCGCCAGCTCATGGTCAGGACGCGCCAGGTGAGGTGCATACACCCGATCGTAAAAGGCGCGTTCCTTGTCCGTGGTGGTACCCATCGTCGGGGCGCGGTATAGCGGCGATCCTAACCGTTCTTGTAACACAGTACGTCACCTGGGGCGCTTGCCCGGCCCGTAGAGCACACGTCCCGGGCGGGCGCCGGTCATACGGCCTCGCTGCAGCACCAGTTCCCCGTTCACGAGCACATCTTCGATGCCCACCGGGTACTGATGGGGGGTCAGCCACGTAGCGGTGTCCCGGATGCGCTCCGGGGAGAAGATCACGATATCGGCCTTCATGCCTTCCTGAAGGAACCCGCGATCTTTCAAACCCAAGCGGGCTGCCGGAAGCGCGGTCATTTTCCGGATCGCCTCGGGAAGGCTGAGGACTCCCCACTCGCGTACGTAACGGCCGAGGACCCGGGGGAAAGTTCCGTAGCTGCGCGGATGGGGAACGCCCCGGCCGAACTCCGGGATGAAGCCGTCTGAGGCGATCATCGTGGAGGGGAAGCGCATAATGCGCCGGACGTCTTCTTCCGAAATCGCGTGGTAAACAGCCGAACAGCCTCCCGCCTCCTCGATCTCGATCGCGGTTTCGGCCGCCTGATCGAAGGTGACTTCCCGGCCCCGGTCCCGAGTCACTTGGGCGAGGTTCTTGCCGGCGAGGGCGGGGTCGAATTCGCACTCCACGAGGACCACGTGGCTGGGATCGCCGCCGCCCCGGTCATACTTCAGACGCTGGATGATCCCGGCCTTGATCTTGGCCCGCAACTCCGGGTCGGCCAGCCGCTTCAGCAGCCCCGCCCGGCCGCTTTCTTGCGCCCATTGGGGGAAGAGAGCGCGGGTACCGGTGCTGGAAGCGGTGTACGGGTACTGGTCGATCGTCACGTCCACGCCGCGGCCGCGGGCGGCCTCCACGAGTTCCAGAGTCTTGACGCTCAGCCCCCAATTGGCGGGTCCGATGATCTTGTGGTGGGTCAATTGCGTGGGCAGCCCGGCCTGTTCGCCGATCCGGATGCATTCCCGGACGCTGTCGAGAATGCCGGCGGCCTCGTCTCGCAGGTGCGAGCAATGGAATCCTCCGAACTCGGCGGCCACCCGGGCCAGCGCGATGATCTCCCCGGTGGGTGTATACGACCCGGGTATGTAAAACAGACCGGTCGAAATGCCAAAGGCGCCCTCCCTCATGGCCTGCCGGACCAGCGCTTTCATTTTCTGGATCTCGGCACGCGTCGCCCTACGGTTTACAAGACCAATGACAGCCCGCCGCACCGATCCCTGCCCGACGAGCATGCCAAGATTTACGGCGATGTCCAGGCTGGAGAGTTTTTCGAGGAAAGCCCCCAGGGGCAGGGGGGAACCTCCATCCTGGCCGCTGATGAGGGTGGTCACGCCCTGGCGGACGTAGTTCTCGGCCTCGGGGTGCTCGAAGATGCCGGAGGCTGCATGAGTGTGAATGTCAATGAACCCGGGCGCCGCTGCGAGCCCGGCGGCGTCGATCTCCACCCGCGCCGTGAAATGCCGTGGAAGGCGCCCAACCAGGGCGATCGTATCCCCGGCGACGGCGATGTCCGCGGATCTGGGAGCTGCGCCCGAGCCATCGATGACGACAGCTCCCCGGATGACGATGTCATAGGAAGGCTGCCGGCCGGCGAGCGGGAGTAGAAGGGTCAGGGCGAGACAAAGGGGCAGACTCCGCAGCACGCACGCTATTCTACCGGTCTTCGGTTGTGGCGGATTTCTCCGCCTCCGTGTCGTTTTGTCACTAGCGGTCGGGCTTGGGTGAAGACGAGATCATCGACAAGAACAGCCCGATGATAAACAACCCAGCGACGAGACCCGAGATTAACATTGTCTAGACTCCCTGCTCCTAATTTTGCTGATGCAATTGACGTGCCATTGGTTCCCTACAATTCTTCTGCGCGGACGGGGCTCGGGATAGCTCACCGGCCGCCCGTATCTGTAAACACCTGTGCTACGTTGAGGAAGCATGCGAGTCGATGTCGCGTTCGGACGCAGCGGCCTCACGCTCGATCTGCCGGAGCGTTTCTCGTTCCACATTCTGGAGGCGCGCTCAGCGCGACCGTTGCCGGATCCGGTCCCGGCCCTCGAGGCTGCGCTCGACGCGCCGATCGGAGCCGCGCCGTTGGCCGAGCTGGCGCGGGGCCGCCGGAGCGCGGCGATTTCCGTTTGCGACATCACCCGGCCGGCTCCGAACAGTCTAGTGCTGCCGCCGGTGCTCGGCCGGCTCGAGCGGGCGGGGATTCCGCGCGAAGCCATCACCATACTTATCGCCACCGGATTGCATCGCCCTGACACGGAATCGGAGCTTCGCGAGATCGTCGGACCGGAGATCGCGGGCAGCTACCAGGTGGTGAATCACGAGGCCCGGAAGAAGGAGTTGCACCGATACCTGGGGGAGACCGCCTCAGGCACTCCGGTCTACATCGACGGGCGTTTCCTTGCCGCTGATCTCCACCTGAGCCTCGGATTCATCGAACCGCACTTGATGCTCGGCTATTCGGGCGGGCGGAAGCTGGTGGCGCCGGGACTCGCGGGGGAAGACACGATCAAAGCGTTGCACAGCCCGCGGTTCATGCGCGACCCGCGCACTCACGAGGGCTCCATCGAGGGCAATCCCTTACACGAGGAGCTGCTCGAGATCGCCCGGATGGCGGGCCATGACTTCATCGTGGACGTAGCCTTGGCGCGGGACCGCCGGATCGCGGGAATCTTCGCCGGCCATCCTGAGAAGGCTCACCGCCGGGGCGTCGAGTTCGTTTCCCAGGTGATGTTGGAGGAGTTGCAGGCTCCCGTGGATGCGGTGATCACGACCGCTGCAGGTTACCCGCTCGACCTCACATACTATCAATCCATCAAGGGGATCACCGCGGCCCAGCACATCGTCAAGACCGGCGGGCGCATTCTGCTGCTGGCCGAATGCGCCGAGGGGCCTGGGGCTCCGGAGTTCCGGCGGATGCTGAAAGAGTTTCCCTCGCCTGAAAAGTTTCTGGAGGCGCTCTCCGGCGCACCGGTAGTGGTAGACCAGTGGCAGCTCGAGAAACTGGCGCTGGTGGCCGGCCGGGCGGAACTCCTGTATTACGTTCCCGGGCTGCCGGAGGAGTACTACCCCACGCTGTGGGGCAAGGCCTACCCGTCGGCGCAAGAAGCCGTCGAAGCGCTGTTTGCAGGTCTACCCGACGGCGCCGCCGTGGCGGTGATCCCCGAAGGCCCGTACGTGCTGGCAAAACCCGCCCGAGCGATCCAGAGCGCGTGAGGGAAATCCGGGTTTCGACGCCTTTATGGGCGAATCCTTCCTGAATGACGCCGCGCACCCTGGCCGCGCAACATGCCGCGGGGAGCGGAGCTGCGTGGCTCCCGCCGGCCCGTTGCACCATCGCGGGGGGGTCTGAGACAATCCCCGTTGAGAGCCAGGCGGCGCCGGCCGCCTCCGAACGGCCGTGCGCAGGGGTTCGTACACAGGTGAGGAAAGTTGCTGTGAGGATTGTCAATGGATGCACGAAACGTTCATGAGATCAGCGTCGCTCCGGTGCTGACACCGCCGCTCGACGAGGCTTTCGTTCCGGCGAGTGTGTTCAACCGCGAGTACCGGAAAATTGCGGCTGAGGCCGGGCCGCTCCCACTCAAGCTGGCGCTGGAGCGGGCCGACGGCTCGATCTCGGCGTTCACGACCCCGGTGATCCCGCCCGAGGCGGGCCACCTGGAGGCCACCAAGTTCTATGTCGAGCGCATCGTCAAGTTCCTGCTCTGGCAGCGCGGCGGCTGGAAGGTCTACGTGGGCGGACCGGCGGTGGTCGGCGAGCACATCAAGGCGGTCTATTCGCCCGCGGGCGCCCGCAAGTTCGACTACGACTTCATGGGCGGCGTCTACGAGCACCCCTTCGAGGTGGTGGTCACCACGCCCGAGGCCGCCCCGGACACCAAGGAGACGAGCATGCCGCTGGGGCGGCACCTGGACGGCTGCCGGGTGGGGTTCGACCTTGGGGCCAGCGACCGCAAGGCCAGCGCCGTCAAGGACGGCGAGGTGGTCTACAGCGAGGAGAAGCCGTGGGATCCGCGCAACGCTACCGATCCCAGCTACCACTACGAAGGCGTGATGGACTCGATCCGCTCGGCCGCCGCCCATTTGCCGCGCCTCGATGCGGTGGGAGGCAGCGCCGCCGGCGTCTACATCAACAATCGCGTGCGCGTGGGCTCGCTCTACCGCGGGGTGCCGAAGAAAGAGTTCGACGAAAAGATCGCCCCGATGTTCCTCAGGATCCGCGACGAGCTGGGCGTGCCGCTGGAAGTCGTCAACGACGGCGAGGTGACGGCCCTGGCCGGCTCGATGTCGCTGGGCGAGAACCCGGTGCTCGGCGTCGCGATGGGCTCGAGCCAGGCGGCCGGCTACGTCAACGACCAGGGCAACATCACCGGCTGGCTGAACGAGTTGGCCTTCGTGCCGGTCGACTACCGGCTGGACGCGCCGGCCGACGAGTGGTCCGGCGACATCGGCTGCGGCGTGCAGTACTTCTCCCAGGTGGGGGCGATCCGCGTGGCCGAGGGCGCCGGCATGAAGTTCGACGAAGGGCTGAAGCTGCCCGAGAAGCTGGTGGCGCTGCAGGACAAGATGCGGGCCGGCGACGAGCTGGCCGCCAAGGTCTACGAGACGCTCGGCGTCTACCTGGGCTACGCCCTGGCCCACTACGCCGATTTCTACGACCTGAAGCACGTGCTGATCCTCGGCCGGGTGACCACCGGGCCGGGCGGAGAGATCATCCGCGACAAGTCGATGGAGGTGCTGCGGCGGGAGTTCCCCGAGATCGCCGAGAAGGCGCTGGTGAACCTGCCGGACGAGTCGAACCGGCGCGTCGGCCAGGCGATCGCCGCCGCCAGCTTGCCGGCCATCGAGAAGAAGCAGGACGAAGGAGAGTGACAACAGCCATGAAGCTGAATCAACCGAACGCCGAGATCTGGGTTCCCGACGGAACCGCGGTGGAGCAGGCCCTGGCCCGCACCACCCACATGGGCATCTCCGCCCACCAGGACGACCTCGAGATCATGGCCATGGAAGGGATCCTGGCCGGTTTCGGCAGCCAGGAGAAGTGGTTCACCGGCGTGGTGGTGACCAACGGCGCGGGCAGCCCCCGGGCCGGCCTCTACGAGTCCTACACCGACGAGCAGATGCAGCAGGTGCGCCGCCGGGAGCAGAAGAAGGCGGCCTTCGTGGGCGAGTATTCGGCCATGGCGCTGCTCGACTACCCCAGCTCGGCGGTGAAGAACCCGGCCGAGAAGCGGCCCACCGAGGACCTGCAGAACCTGATCGCCGCCGCCCGGCCGGAGGTGATCTACACCCACAACCTGGCCGACAAACACGACACCCACGTGGGCGTGACGCTGAAGACCATCGCCGCTATCCGGGCGCTGCCCAAGGACCAGCGGCCGGCGAAGCTCTACGGCTGCGAGGTCTGGCGCGATCTGGACTGGATGGTGGATTCCGAAAAGGTGGTCTTCAACCTGGACCCGCACCAGAACCTGAGCGCGGCGCTGCTGGGGATCTTCGACTCCCAGGTGGCCGGCGGCAAGCGCTATGACCTGGCGACGCTGGCGCGCCGGCGCGCTCACGCTACGTACCACCAGAGCCATGAGGTGGACGTCTCCGAGCAGATCAGCTTCGCCATGGACCTGACGCCGCTCGTCACCGACGACGGACTGGACCCGGCGGCCTACGTCCAGAGCTTCATCGACCGGTTCGCCGCCGAAGTGCGGGCGCGGATCGCGAAGTTCTCCTGATTTCCACCCTCGCAACGGCCGGCGTCGCGCGAAGGCGGCGCCGGCAACTGGAGAAAAGGGAGAAGCTATGGCCGCGCTGAACATTCAGCAGATCGTGGACCTCGCGCCGCAGCTACTCCGTCTCCCTTTCCGCCAAGTATGGGCCAGCTACGACGCCGAAGCCGACGTGCTCTACCTGAACTTCAAGAAGCCCAGCCACGCCGACGACACCGAACTTACCGACGACGACATCCTGATCCGTTACGAAAAGGGCGAGGTTGTAGGCGTGACCATCTTGCACGCCAGCCGGCGCGCGACCGGAACTCTCCGGCTCCCTGGCTGAGGGCAGCGCCGGCTCGCTGGCCCCCGCGGCAGAAACACCGGCCGGAGCATGACCGCCTGACGGACGCAACGGCTAGCGAAAAACACGCCGAGCGGCCGGAGGGACACAAGAGCTTTGTTTCGGGGCTCGGGCCGCCTGGACGTTTCGGTCTTTTTCACTTACAGCGAGAACCGCTCGCCGGCGCCGCGGCGCGGGTTCCACTCGGCTTCGAGATGGAGCCCTGGCGCGGTGACGGCCCGCACCAAGCCCGAGCCCTCGGGCGTCGTGATCCGGAGGCCGTTCTCGATCCACTCGGTCTCGAGCCGCTCGCCGGGGCCGGCCACCGCCATGGCGGCGACGATCACCGTCTTTGCCGCCCGCTCATTCGTCGCCGCTGTCATGTGCCAGTGGTTCGGCAGATCGACGTGATACTCGGGCGGGTTGCCTTCGTTGACCGGCGGGTGGAACTGGTCGGTCTGCGAGAGCGAGAAGCCGAGATCCGAGAACAGCCGCACCGTCAGCGAAGCGCCCTGGCGGCGGGAGAGGATCTGCACTGCTCCCTCGTCCAGCTCCATCCGCTCCAGGGCGTGCAGCAGCCACTGGAACCGGGCCGGCTGCGGGGCTTCGATCTCGTCTGCGACCAGGACCGCCCCGGGCCGCAGGAAGACCACGTGGCGCAGGTAGCGCTTCAGCTTCCCGGCGTAGGCGGGTGTGGCGTCGCCGCAGACGTAGGTGATCGCCTTCTGGTGGCGGAACCCGGTGATCCGGCCGTTCGCCCAGGGCTCCCGCACCACCTGGCCCTCGCCGTTCACCAGGATGCAGTTGTTCGCCTTCGTCTGGCGCGTCCAGAGCGCGTGGTGCGGCATGCCGTAAGAGGGCGCGTAATGGCCCGAAGGAATGGCCAGCGCCCGGCCTCCCTTGAGAATGGCGAAGCCGTTCTGGTCGGCGTGGCTGTGCGAGACCGAGCCGTAGGGGCTGGACTTGAAGAGGAAGAACGTGTCCTGCTCGGGCTTGTCGAGGGCACTGTGCAGGCCGGCCCAGCCCACGCCCCGGAAGACGGCCGCCTGGGGGAGCGAGGCGGGCGGCTTCGGCTGGACGTCGTCCTCGGTGATGAGCGAGACCATGGCGTCGGCGCCCACCGGCACGGCCCCGGTCTGGCGCGCGTACCAGACGCAAGCCGGGTCGCGGAAACGCCGCCCGTGGTGCAGCATGAGCGCCGCTCCGGCCGAGCCCACCCCACCGCGTTCGGCCCCGTCGCCGAAGGGGCGCATCTCGCCGATGGGCGAAGTGCAATACAGGAAGAACCGCCGGATGCGCCGGTAGAAGGGCCGCCGGTAGAGATCCAGTCCCGCGGCCGCCCGCAGGCTCTCGAGAGCGGGCAAATAAATGGTGTTATAGGCGAGCGCGTAAGAAACGCCCTCGGCCCAGCCGCCGTCGGAGCCGGCCCAGTGGGGGTAGAAGGTCATCAGGGCCCGCAGCGAATAGTCCAGCCATTCGGCGGCGTCGCGGGCTTCGCCCTTGCACACCACCGCGTATTCCGCGAGATAGGCGATGAGGCGGCCGTTGTGGGACTCGCCCGGCCGGTAGAGGTAGTCGGCGCGGCGGAGGCGCTCGAGCACCTGGCGCGCCCGCCCAATGGTCATCTCCCGCACCCGCGCCCGCTCGCCGTCGTCCAACAGCGGATACAGCCAGTCGTAGGCGCGGTGGCCGTGGCGGGCCATGGAGAGGCCGGGCTCGTCGCCGTAGCGCGAAAGGACCGACATGGGGCCTTCGATGCCCCAGGTCTCGACTTCGAGCAGGATCTTCTTGGCCGCCAGCCCGTAGCGCTCGTCGCCCGTCATGAGATAGGCCAAGGCGAGGATACTCATGCCCCGGTCGATGTAGCGGCGGAAGTCGCGGAAGTAGTGGGTGTAGCCCATCCGCTGGCGGGTGCGGCCCTCGAAGGTGTGGTAGCGGGGCGGCTCCGGCAGGGGCAGCTTCAGCGCTTCGTCGGCGCGGGCGCGGATGGCTTCCCAGGCTTCCCGGCGGGTGGTCTTCAGGGTCTCGCGGATGCGCGGCAGCCGATCGGCGAGGAAGATGTACCGGGGGCGGGTGTCCGGCACGTTGCGCAGCAGCCGCGTGGCGTCCTGCCACGGGAATTCCGGGGCTTCGCGGGGGATCGTGAAGCTCCGCGGGCCGCGTCGGGCGAGGACGCCGCCGCTCTCGTCCAGAGCCTCGACGTCCCACGAATAGCGTCCGGGGCGGAAGCTGCGGCAGGGCACGTGGACGGGATCGGGCAGGCCTGCCGCGGCGTAGACCTCGCGCTTCTTCGCGTCGCGGATGACGATCCGGTAGTCGCTGGCGCCCTTGGCGCGCCACCAGGCGAAGCCGGGAGGGTTCAGCCCCACCGTCTGGCCGTCCTTCGGCGCGGGGAACAGCGCCCGCGGCTCCGGCTTCTCCGGAAAACCGGCGGCCGCCAGCCCGTGCGGCAGCAGCAGGGGCGCCGGACTCAGCAGAAACTCACGGCGTCTCATGGCGGAAACAGCGTATCAAAACCCGCCCGGCTCAGAGGGACCGGCGGCGCACGAGCGCCCAGACCCCGAGGCCGAGGAGAACCCCGGCCGAAGCGGTGCGGCAGAGCTGCATCTCCAGGCCGCCGTCGTAGTAGAGCCGCACCGTGCACGGGCCGTCGCAGCCGGGGTCGATCACCATCTGGCCCGCCGCGTCGCAAGCGATCGGACGTGGTTCGCCGGCCCTTTCCGCGTGCCAGCCTGGATGGCAGGTCTGCTGGAAGTAGAGCACGTGCCCGGCCGGCACGCCGGCCTCGACGAGGAGTTCGTGCGGCGAGCGCCACTCGGTCTCTACGGAAGGAGCGGCCGGGTCTTCCAAGGCGGCTTCCAGGGGAGCGAACGGTTCCACGTCGAGATAGGGGTGGCCCGGGGCGTCCGTCACGACGGCTCCGGCGGGGATGACGTGGACCAGGCCCGGGGCGCGGCGCCCGGCGGCGTAGATCCGGTCGTCGCCGTCGCGCCAGAGCAGCTCAAACCGCCCCTCGAACTTCCCGGGATCCCGGTAATCGTGGTAGGCGTCGCGGGTGTTGGGTCCGGCGACGAAGATGGCGTCGATGCCGAAGATCTGCAGCCAGGTGCGGACGCGTTCCGGATCGGCTTCGGCGTGGGTGATCCCGTAGGAGACGTGTGGGATCCGGCGGTTGACGATGCCTTGGTCGAAGCCGCCGCCGAACTGGGGATTGCCGGCGAAGGCGTTGAACCAGAAGCGGGTGGATCCGGTGACGAAGACACGCGAGCCGGGCAGGTTCTCGTCGAACCAGCGGGCCGCCTGGTACTCGACGGTTCCCCGGATGTCGATTGGCTGGATCAGCCGCCGCGCGTCGCGGCGGTAGTGGGCCGTCTGGATGAAGGCGGCAGAGGCGGCGAGCAGGCAGACGGCGGTGGCAGCGAGCCGCGGCTTCCCTGTCCGGGAGACGACGGCGCGCCAGGCCCGCCGCGACGGGCCCTGCAGCGCGAAGCAGGCCAGCAGCGCCAGCGCCATCTCCATTTCGAGGTGGTAGCGGTCCGGCTGCGGGACGATGTAAAAGCCGAACCAGAGCCGGCACAGCACGATCGCTCCCAGGGCGAGCGACCACAGCGCGGCGAACTGGACCCCGGGCCGCACGCCGCGCTTCGCCATCAGCCGCCACAGCGCCAGGACCAGCAAGAGGAACGCCGCGCCGGCGGCCCCCTGCGCCCAACCCAGCGGATAGCTGCCCACGACGTGCTGGGAATTGTAGCGGACGGCGCGGATCGTCGAGGGCGGAATCCACGGCGAGCAGAGGGCGTAAGCCGCGGCGCCGATGGCGGCGGCCCGGACAAAGCGCCGGAGCCCGCCGGCTTCCCAGGTGGCCAGCAGGTAGCAGCCGGTCCCGAGCGTGAGAGCGAAGGCGCCGAGCCAGTTCGTCAACACGACGGCGCCGAGGGCGGCCATGGCGGCGAGGACGCGAAGCGGGCGCGGGCGCTCGAGGGCCCGGTCCAGGGCGATGAGCGCTACGGGAATCCACGCCATCGCGGCGACGTGGGGCCCCTCGCCGAACCGCATCAGGGCGTCCAGCCGCCGGGCGCCCCACGCCGTGCCGAGATCCCGGGCGACCGCCGGAATCAGCAGGGCCGAGGGAGAAAGCAGAGAGTAGACGAGACCGGCGGCGAACGCGGCGCCCCGGCCGGCTCCGAATCGCCGCGCTAGCCAGTAGAGGGTGACCGGTCCCAGGCAGTACATCAGCGCCGAAGCGGCGTGGTAGGCGTGGGCGGGCGTCAGTCCCGCGCCCGAAAGGGCCGCCGAGAAGAAGTGCAGCAGAGGCGGATAGGCGTTCTGGAAGGGGATGCCGCCGTACCAGAGGGGAAACCACTGCCAGTCGAAGGGATGGGCGGCGATCCACCGGGCCAGGCCCACGTAGGCGCCCTCGATCGAGTGCATGAAGCGGCCGTAGTGGAGGGCGAAGAGCTCATGGACCAGAAACGCGTTCCAGACAAACAGCGCCAGCGGTGCAAACAGGCCGGCGCGGCGTGATAATGGAAACGATTTGCTGTTTTCAGCCAAGAGCGTCTGCTTCGCAGAGTCCCATTGTCGCGCGGCGGACCGGGCCGCGCTACTCAGGTGAAGCGTCGTGGAAGCCGGCAAGTGGAAACGTTTCTGGTGGCTGCTGCGGCGGGCGTTCCTCACCCTGATCGAGGACGATTGTCTGGGAATCGCCAAGAGCGCCGCCTACTCCGGGCTGCTCTCCTTCTTCCCCATCGTCACCACCGTAGCGCTGATCCTGGTCCACTTCCGGGCCGAGCAGATGGCCGACGTGATCGCTCGTTTTCTGTTCGAGGTCGTACCGCCCGGGACCAAGGAACTCGTGCTCCGGCGCTTCACGACAGCCGGCGAGCGCCCCGCGTCGCTGATCGTTTTCGCGGTGATTGTTTCCTTGTGGGCCGCTTCCGGGCTGATCCAGAGCCTGATCGACGGCTTCAACTCGGTTTACAAAGTGCCGACGGGCCGGCCCATGCTACGGGGCAGGCTGGTGGCGGTCGGACTCGTCTTCTGCTGCGCTCTGCCCGGACTGGGCGCTTCGGCAATGATCCTGTTCGGCAACCGGACAGAGGTCTGGGTCGCCACTTGGCTAGGGATGCTCCAACAAGGTCAGCAACTGGTCGGGGGCTTCCTCTGGTTGGGCAAGATTGTGCGCTTCACCGTCGCTTTCGCCGCAACCGTAGTGACGCTGCTCCTGCTGTACAAGTTCGGGCCCGCCCGGCCCCAGCGATGGCGTTACATTTACCCGGGCGCGATCATCGCCGCGGTACTGTGGATGGCCGCCACCCTCATCTTTAGCTGGTACGTCCGCAACATTGCCGACTACAACGTCTTCTACGGCAGCATCGGCGCCGTGATCGCTCTGCTGTTGTGGATGTACCTGCTCTCGCTGATTGCGCTGTACGGGTGCGCCTTCAACGCCGAGTACGAGCGGCTGATGGGGGCGCGGGTAACGCTCAAGCCATAGGCGTCCGGCGCCGCCAGGCGTGCCCGGTGAGTGCCTCGAGAACGCGGCGGTGAGACCGGCTGGGACCGCGCCTCACCGCTCGGAAAGAGTCACCTCTTGCTCGCGGCTTCGCCGGTGGCGGCGCCGTGGAGCTTCACCTCGACCTTTTCCTTCAGGCTCGCGTAGTACTCCTTGAGGATGGCGATCACCTCGGGTTTGGAGAACTCCTTCGGCACCGGCTTGCCCTCGCTGAGCATCTTGCGCAGCATGGTGCCGGAAAGCAGCAGCCGGGCGCCGCTGATGTAGTTGCCGTTCTCGTCGAGGACGGCTTTCTCCTCGTGCGGGCAGGTCTTCATCGAGGCCATGCTCTGGCACTTGTAGCAGTAGAAGGTCCAATCCATGCAGAGCGGCCGCAGCACCAGAGCGTCCTGGGGAATCTCGCGGAAGATCTTCTGGGCGTCGAACGGGCCGTAGTAGTCGCCCACGCCGGCGTGGTCGCGGCCGACGATCAAATGGGAACAGCCGTAGTTCTGCCGGAAGACGGCATGCAAGAGCGCTTCGCGCGGGCCGGCATAGCGCATCTCCATCGGAT
>JALSRK010000005.1 GCA_026984795.1 Solibacteraceae bacterium
CGAAGATCCAAGCGACCGTGCAGCGGGCGGCCGATCTGTGGGAGGGCGGCGAGAAGGTGATCGTCTTCGCCTTCTACCGCCAGAGCTGCCGGGCGCTGCGGGTGCACATCAGCCGGGAGCTGGAGAAGCGGCTGCTGACGCACGCGCGGCGGCGCCTGGCCGGGGCGGGCCGGCAACGCGACGACGCGGCGATCGAGAAGACGATCGAGAACATCCAGAAGCGATTCTTCGACAAGGCGGACGCCCCGGGACGGCAGGCGCTCGACCGGGCGCTGCGGAACCTCACGGCGCGGCACGAGGGGGCGCTGCGGCGGGCCGGGATCGATCCCGAGGAGATCGTCGATCTGATGCGCCGCTTCCTCAGGGTGCGGACGACGCTGGTCCGGGCCTTCCCGATCCACCTCTACCGGCAGATGGAGCCGCACCTGGCGGTGCGCAGCATGCTGGATTCCCAGGACGCTTCGGGGGTCTCGTGGCGGCGGAAGTTCGAGTGGTTCCTGGAGTTTCTGACCGCGCGGTGCTCGCCCCAGGAACGCCGCAATTACATCGACGCCGTCAAGGCGTTGCGCACGGGGCAGACCCGGCTCCAGGCGGCTGAGGGGGATGAGGAAAGAGACGGCGGAGAAAAGACCTCGACGCTCGCCAGCGTGCAGGAAGCGACGGGCGAGACGCAACGCCTGACCCGGGAGCGGATCCTGCGGGCGTTCAACACGCCGTTCCTGCCGGACATCCTGGTCTGCAGCCGGGTGATGGGCGAGGGAGTGGATCTGCACCTGTACTGCCGGCACGTGATCCACCACGATCTGGACTGGAACCCCAGCTCGATCGAGCAGCGCACGGGCCGGGTGGACCGGCTGGGCTGCAAGGCCGAGGGCCGCCACCCGATCCACGTCTACATGCCCTATCTCAACGGCGCCGCCGACCAGCGGCAGTACCTGGTGATGACCGCCCGGGAGAGCTGGTTCCGGATCGTCATGGGCCAGGACGACGTGGCGCGCCTGATCGGCGACGACGCCGACACCCCCGGCCCGGAACCGCCCAAGGCCTTCCAGCGGGAACTCGTGTTCCGGCTGGAGATCGAGTGAGCCGGGGGAACGGCAGGGAGCGGTACAGACCGGGAACAGGCGGCGAGCCGCAGTACGCTGTACGGAGCCAGGCGGCGTAAGTTTGGCGGCACTAACCGGAGCCACACGAAAGCTCCACTCCAGGACGCTCGCGGAACGGCGTCAAAGCGTCAGGGCAAGCTTCAAGGTAGTTGTAAAGGCACGAGGCGCACTTCCTGGCGTATGTGGTAGGCATGGCGGGCCGCCTTCCGTGCCAGAATCCGGCCGCGAACTCCAGCTCGGTTTCCGCCTTCCTGCGGTCGTAGAAGAAGCAGCGGACACCCACGCGGAAGCCCCCGGGCAGTTCCAGAGAACTGATCCGCCAGTTGGTTCTCTCCGGCTTCTGCTCCACTTCGGCACGGGCGCTGCGTGTGATGGCTCTCACGACTTCCGAATCGCCTCTTGCCAGGCTGGAGCCGGATTCCCGAGGAGCGTAAACACAGATCAGCAGCAAGTCGCTCGCGTCGTAGCCCGACTCTTCTAAGAGATACCCGTACAAATAGAGCTGAACCCGCTCACCCATGGCCAGCTCGAGACTGCGCGATCGCCGGAACTTGTAGTCCAGAACCGCCGTCGCCCTGCCGTGGTCGAAACAGGCCACGTCGGGTATGCCCTTGATCGGAAGCCCGTCGAACGAGGCCGCGAACCCCGACTCAACAATGATGGCCTGCCGCTCCCGCGCCGCCTCCTCCGCCACTTCACGCGGTACAAGGACCGCCGCTGCGGCCATGCGCTCGTGCGCCCGTCTTCCCGCCAGGGCTGCGTCTTCCTGGCGGGCGGCCTCCGGCGCGTTTTCCAGCTCCCTTGGAACGGAGACACGCTCCCCAGGATCGTTCAACCAAAGCTCGAGGCGTTTTTCGCAGTAGGAGTGCTCGGCTATGAGCGAGACCGGCAAACAGGAATAGGGACACCTCGACCAGGGGACGTCCGCTTCGGCTCCGCGCGACATATCAAGACCTCTCTAGGGCCGGGCCTTCCGCCTGCCCCCTTGGTCTCCATCGGCGGGCCCTCCAATCTTCTTCAGCCCGTCCGGAAGGCGCCCTGAAGAAACCGGCTTGGCGTCCCATGCGCCGTGATCACCGCGCCGCGGCGGGCGCGGGTGAGCGCCACGTAGAGAAGCGACCTCTCCCTCGTTTCCGCCAGCCGCGCCGCTACCGCGTCTTCAGCGCCGTCTATAGCGTGGGCCAGCGGAATCATACCGTCGTTGGCCGCGACAACGCACACGTAGTCGAACTCCAGCCCTTTCACCCGGTGCATCGTCGCCAGGCGCAGGCCCGGCTGGACCCTCTGGTCGGCCACGCTTCGCCGGATCCGGTATGTCCGGAACCCGGCGCGTTGCAGCTCCTCTTCGTAGACCTCCAGGAGCTTGTTCGTTCTCGCCACCAGGCAAATCGACTCCTCGGCGAACCCTTCCGCCTTCCACTCTCCAATGCGGTCTTTCAAGTATTCGATCTCCGCGGCCAGATCCGGCAGGCAGCGGACTACCGGCGGGCTGCCGTGCGTCAAGGAGACGTAACCCTTTTGATCATCGGGGCCGCCGTCCAGATCATCGACTTCCATTCCCTCGAGAACCGCCACCGCGAACCTGCGGGTTTCTTCCGTCGTCCGGTAATTGACGCGAAGCTTCCTGCCGCGGCCGCGGATGTTGATCCCGCACTGCCCCAAGCGCACGCGATAGCGGTAAATCCGCTGGTGAGCGTCGCCGACAATGAACAGATCGTTCGGCCCTTCCGGCACGATGGCCCGAATCAGCCGGAAGGCTTCCGAACTCATGTCTTGGGCTTCGTCCACCACGGCGGCGCGATACGGGAGCGGGATCTCCTTCGTCTCGATCAGCTCGCGCGCATCGCGGAGCAGATCCACGAATTCTCTCTTGCCCCGCTCGTTCAACTGGGCCCGGTACTCCTGGAAGACGCGCCAGATCTTCTGCTTCTGCCGGCGGCTCAGCGGCGTTCCCCGGCCGACCCGGGACGCCTTCAAGTAGGAAGCGGCGTCGCGGATGTTCTGCTCCTGTATCACCTGCTCCCACTCGGTGCGATAGAACGATGGGGGCAAACGGAGCTCCGCGGGGGCCTCGTCAAGCGCAGCCTTCCACTCCTCGGAGTCCTCCGCCTTGAATGTCGGCTCGACGCGATAGCCCTGCGACCGCAGGAAGTTCCCCGCCCAGGCATCGAGGTTGATCACGTCGATTCGCGAGAGCGCCTCGACTGAGCAGATCTTCCGGAGGTTCTCCTGGATGTCGGTGGCCAGGTTCCTGGTAAACGTCGTGAACAGGATCCGGTCCTCTTTCGCCGTGAAGACTTCTTCGGCCAGGTACTTGGCCCGATGCATGGCGACCACGGTCTTGCCCGTGCCGGCGCCGCCCAGCACGCGGACCGGCCCGTTGGCCTTCATCCTCACGAGGCGGCGCTGCTTGGGATGCAGAAACACCCGCCACTGCTCCAGCGGAGCGTTGAGGATTTCGGCCAACTCCTTGGCCTCCTCCACGATGTAGAAGCGGCGCTGGGAGTCCTCTCTCCTGAGCGCGGCTTCGAAGTCGTCCGGATCCACCGGCTTCTCGTCTTCGCGCGCCTCCAGCTCCCGCAATACCTCCTCGAGCGAGTAGCCCGACGCCAGCATGTACAGCGCCTCGTAAGCCTCCTGTGGAAACCTGTCTTCGGCCTGCTCGAGCTCGGCATCGGTGCGGATCGTCCGGACCAGAGGGATCAGCTCATCGGGGACGCCCAGCCGCAGCAGGTGTTTGTCCTTGATGTTGTCGAAGAGCCCCGGCGCGCCCTTGGCGGGGGAAGCTTCTACCTGCCTGGCTTCCTCTGCCGCTTCGACGGTGACCACTTGCAGCGCCCCCGTCGCCGGGTTGATCACGAACTTCTTCCTCTCCGCCCACCGGTAGGCCTCGTCGTGATGATCCACCCAGGTGAGCACACAAACCGACGAGCCCGCCGGCCGGAAGACGATCGCCCGGTAGGCCTGGTTGATCCGGACCGAATAGAGGTCCTTGCCCCGAGCGCTCTTGACCGGCTCGTAGTGGATTCCCGGCGCGTCCGGCTGCTCGCGGAACCGCTCAATGAACTCCCGCACCTGCCGCTGGTGCTGCTTCTGAACGTTGGAGAACGCCAGCAGGAAGTCGTTTGAAATCGCGATGGTCATCTCGTCTCCTTGCCGGGCAACAGATCGAGCAGGGAGCCATACGGCTCGGCCAGTTCCGCAAACGGGACCGCTTGCCAGCCCCGTTCCTCGAAAGCCTGCTTGCCGTCAAGTTCCGCCTCCAGGAGAACGGCGATCTTGTGCTTCGGCCAGGCCAGTTCGGCGGTGGCGACGATCTCGCCGTCCGTAGACGTCAACTCGAAGCCCGGCTCTGGCAGCGGCTTGCCGGCGAGGGCCGTCCGCCGGATGAGATCCCGCACGGATTCCTCAGCAAGTTCGAGCAACGCCGCCAGCCCCTCGCTCTCGTCTGCCGCCTGTTCCTGCTCTTCGAGCAAAGCGCCGTATGCCCCTGACCGCAGCCCGAGGGACGAGCACCAGAGGATGCCGCGATGAAACTGCAGCAGGTTCATCAGCCGGAGATACTCCCGCCAGCAGCGCGGCCACGAAGCTCTCCGCTCGTCCGCGTGGTCATCAAACAGGCGGAACACCGCCTGCAGATTCTCCCAACGCCTCGCCTGCAGATCCCCGGCGGCAATACCTCCTGCGCAGGCCACCGCCGGGGCGCCGTCTTCATAGGTCTTTTGCACCTGGAACAGGAAGCAGTCCGCGGGTTCGTCCCCGGCTTCGTTCCGGTCCGGGGCCTCGTCTGCCGCGTCCCCGCCGCGAAGTTCGAGCAGCGCCGCGTCCAGTTGCCGCCGGGTGACCGGGCGCGGCTGCTCCAGCAGGCTCAGGCACCAAGCCGCGGCATGCGTCTCCCAGTCCCATTGTTTTCCCTTTTCCAGTAACAACAACAGGAGCGAGAAGGACGGCATTTGCGCGACGTCCCGCCACCTGCCGGCCACGCCCGGCGCCTCGAGCAACTCTAGTTGCCTGGGGCCGGGCACGAGCCACTGCGGCTGAAACAACTGTCCGTGCTCCTCCAGATGTTCCATCACATCGTGCCACGTCAGGGACCACACCCGGTAATTGCCGGAGCGGATTACCGCCAGCCGCTGGGCGGTGTCGGTCCCGACCCGCATCTCACCCTTCGGGTCCGCATGGAATTCGTAGCCGTCGGTGAAGACGGCGATCGGCAATTCGCCCGGCGCGGGGCGTTCCGGATAGATCACGAAGTCGGCCCGCGAGGGGATCTCCACGCCCTGCCTGGCGCCCAGCTCCACTTGTGGCTCGATCAGATAGCCCCCGTCTTTCATCCGGAGGTAAAAGCCCGGCTTGCCGTTCACCACTTGCTGGGTGACGCTGCGCGCCTCGCCGCCCTCCGGGGGGCGCCGGAGAGCCTCGATGAAGCGGCCCTCCAGTTCGCTTTCCAGCAGCCGGTTGATGCGCACGACATTCAGCGTCGCCGTACGTTTCAGCCGGTCCCGGTTGTCGAGAATCATGGAAAGCAGTTGCAGCGCCGTGCGGCGGGACGAGTTCCGGTAATCGTGGCGTCCCCGGTAGGCGAGCAGGCAGCGGTAACAGCCGTCCTTTTCCGGGTCCCTCTGGCAGCCGCAGTTCTTCAACTTCTCGTAAGCGAGCTGAAACACCTTCATCAGCTTCGCTTCGTCGCGCATCAGCTCCTTCAGGTAGCCGGTACCGCCCGGGACGCCGTCGTAAAGGACCAGATACTGCTTCCGCACGTCGGAGCCCTCCACCGGCTCGTCCATCACGGTGGTCAGCAGGTGTCCGGGATCGCCGCCGAACATACAACGCAAACCCAGATCGAGCGCCGCCACGAAGGAGTGGACCGTCCGCTCCACGTCCACGCTGGCCACCGGCAGCAGGATCCGGATGGCCTCGGAGCTGAATTCGCGATACAGGTAGCAGGCCTCGATCGTCTTCTCCCGCTCCTCCTTGCGCCAGTAGCGGCAGTAGACGGCGTGTTCCAGTTCGCCCCGCTTCTTCACCTTTCCGCAGGCCCGGCAGAGTTCGAACGGCCGGTCCACGATCGTCCTTCCCGCAATGGTGAGTTCCGGGCCGAAAGCAAGCTTTTCGCCGAAATTCACCTCCCGCAGCGTCACCTTGCGGAAGAACTCGAAGCCGAAGGGGACCTCGTCGTTGTCGATATAGTAGGCGTCCGTGATGTCGGAAGGGCTCACGACGACGAACATGTTCTTCTGGTAGAACTCGTGCTTGCGGTCGTCGCTCTCGTCGTAGGACCGGCTGCCCTGCTCCGACATGGTCGAGACCACCTGCTTCATCCGCAGCATGGGCCGCCGCTGCCCCTCGTCGGCCAGCATCCGGCTGCCGCAGTTCGGGCACTCCTTCTCCTCGGACCGGCCCGCCAGCTCCATGTAGGAACAGTTGTCGCAAAAGCGCCACTCCTCGATCTTCGAGTGGTGCAGGCTGACCTGGTCGATCTCCAGCCGCCGGCCCTGGGCGTAGAAATGATTCGCCGGCGCCAGCTCGGAAATCGCGATGGAAGCCGGCCGCTGGTACTCGTAGAGGCGCGTCTTGTAGGGCCGGCCATCGCCCTCGTCCTTCTCCACGCGGCGGTAAACCACCGAGCGCAGCACCACGCCGGGCTCCGGGAAGGCGTAGTTGGGAAGCAGCCCCTCGTCAGTGAAGAAGTTCAGCACGTTTTTCGTGTTCAGGTCCGTCACCACCTTGTTCAGGGCGGCCCGCTCCCGCTTTAGCAACTCCACCTCGTCGTCCGCATTGCGTCCCCGGGCGGGATCCCGCTCCAGCTCGCGAATCTTGTCCCGCAGGTTCCTGATGCGCCGCCTGAGGGTCGTGCGCTCCTTCACCAGGTCCTCGAGCCCCTCCCAAATGCTGCGCTCGAGGCCGGGCCGCTCCAGATCCGAGCCCCGGGAAAAAGCGAGGATCCGCTGCCGGGTATGCTCCGTGATCTCACCTTCGAAGAGCGCCAGGAAGCCCTCCTCGAGCGCCGCGCGGTTCCGCTGGAAGAACTCCAGGAAGTTCACCGGGAATCCCCGCGTGCGGCCACCCGCCTCGACGGCGTCGAGCACCGGCCGCATCTCCCGGGGCAGGGCCCCGGGCGGAAGCCCGCTCTCTACCCACCGGTCGAAGACGTAGGCAGTGAACTGCCGCTCCAGCACCGCCGAGGCGTCGAGAAAACATCCCGGCGGCTCCACCCGGCCCTGGATCATCTCCTCGGGCTCGAAGTAGAAGAACAGGTCGTGGGGCTCGGCGTTCGCCACGGTGAGGATGAACGAGTTGCCGTCCACGCGCCCGGCCCGGCCCACGCGCTGCAAATAGTTGCTGGGCTTCGGCGGCACCGAGCAGAGCGCCAGCGACGAGAGATCGCCGATGTTGATGCCCAGCTCCAGAGTCGGTGTGCACGACAGAAGGTTCGGATCCCCCGGGTGGCGCTCCTTCTCACTCCGGCGGAACCCTTCTTCGATCCGCTCTCTGGTGCGCCGGTCCAGCAGGCCGGTATGCTCCTCGGTGAAGACGCGGTGGACGTCGCCCGCTTCGTAGAGGCGGCGGTAGTAGTCCTGCGTTTGTCCGGCTTCGCGGAGACGGCCCTCGCACCGGAAGCGCAGGCAAGGCGTCCCGGCGAAGGACCGAGCCGCGGCGGCGCCCACCGAAACCGCGAAGCTGCAACGATCGCAGCGGAACTGGACCACCTGCGGCGTCACCCGGAAGATCTCCGGATCCAGCCCCCACACCCGGGCGCCCTTCGCTTCCCACTGCTGCAACACCCCGCTCTTCAGCAGGGCTTCCAGCACCTCCTGGTAGATCTCCCGGGCGAACTCCGCCGCCCGCGGGCCGGCGCTGCGGAAACATTTCTCCAGCCAGTCCTCGTGCCAGGTGGCCGTCGGGTTGTCCCGGCCCCGGACTAGGCTCAGGAACCGCTCGCCGGGCCGCGACGCCAGGAAGGCCGGCGCGCGGCGGAAGAGATTCGGGCGCCAGACCTCCCGCCCCTTCTGCTTGCCCAGGAGCCAGGTGTTCCCGAAAGACTTCAGGTAAGGCTCGAGCAGGTCCAGGCCGACGCCGCCCCGGTTCTTCAGGTTCTGCACGAAACCGTGCAGAAACCGCTCCACTTCGGCGCGCTTCAGCTCCCGCAGCCCCCCGACCTTCTCCCGGAGCTGCTCGAGCAGCGTCTCTACCGCGGCCTCCCACTTCTCCGGATCGACCTCGATGGTGGACGCGCCGGTCTTCTCCAGCGTGCGGCCGATCCGGCAGTCGAGAGTGTATTCGCTCCACAGCTCCCACCGCAGCCGCCGCTTCACCAGCTCCAGCAGGTTCGAGCCCTGCGGCAGCGAGCCCTGCTCCCGCAGGTGCTCGTAGTCCTGGAGCCAGTTCATGTCCGGCGGCAGGAAGGTCGCAATGAACTGGGCCTGGCTCATGCGCGGGGCCTCGCCCTCCAGCCAGTGCCGGAAGAACTTCCCGGGGAGCTCCGGGAACCGCGGCGGCGATCCGGCGGCCTGCACCACCTGCTGAATCGCCGCCCGCAGGCTGAAGCCGTAGGTGCGCGCCCCGAAGAAGCCGGCCCGGTGCGAGGCGTCCTGCACCGAATCGGAAAACGCCAGCAGCTTCTTGTCGAAGTTGAAGGGCGAGGTGAACAACTGGGCGGCCACCACGCTGGTCAGGCTCGCCGTCCGCGAGCCGAGGATCGTCAGCGATTCGGCTCCCCGGCAGTCCGGACAGTCATGAACGCTCTTGAGGTGCTCGGCGCCGCTTTTGTACTTCACCTTCCGGTTGGTCTCCGGAATCCGCACCCGCAGCAGCCTTTCCTTCGGCGCGGCGCAGGCCTCGCAACCGCGCGGCTCGATCGCCCGCTGCAACTTGAGACATTCCGTGCACAGATACCACGGGATCTCCTGCTGCCCGCCGCGCTCCGGCTCCCCGTCCGGATAGAGAAACCGCACCTGCGGCTGGTGGTCGAAAAAAGCCTTGTAGAAGGCCTGCAGGTCGGGGTTGATCCTGGTGTCCCCGTCGGGCACCAGAGCGCCCCAGCCGGTAAGGCCGCACTCCCGGCAATGGATCACCGGCAGGCTGCGCTTGAGCTCCTCCGGCTTCAAGTCGTCGGCGAAGGCCAGCACGGGATCCTTCACCGTGACCGGCGCCACCATGCGCCGCAGCTCGCGCAGCCAGAGCTGATAGCGGATCTCCACCAGCGGCCCCACCGCCGGCTGGCCGTCGGGCGCCGGCGCCTCCGCCCTCGCCTGCGAAACCAGGGCCAGAAAGCTGGCCAGCACCGCATCGAGATAGGCGCGGCCCCGGTCGCCGAACCCCGGCAGTTGCCGCTCCAGCTCCTGTTCGAGGTCGCGCAAGGCCATCGCCCGGTTGCCCGTGATGGTAAGCAGGTTGCGGAAGAAGCCGTGCCTTTTGAGGTTCTCGCCCAGCCGTAGCCGCCAGGCGTCGCCGGCGAAGTCTTCGATCTCCTCGCCGAACCAGAGCCGGTTCTGCTCCCGCAGGTAGTCCTCGGCGGACGGGTAGGCCAGCGGGTCCATCTTCTCCGTCTGCCCGGCGTCCGGCGGCTCGTAGCGCGTCACCAGGCAGCCTTTGAGGAACTCGTCAGCCGTCAGCCGCGACTCGCCGATGATCGAGGATTCATCGAACGGCTCGCCGAAGACCCGCGCCGCGTAGCCGGCCAGGTCCGCCTTCGTGAAGCCGCCCGGGCCGTCCCCCAGGGTCGCCGAAGTCCCGGCGGCGATCAGGCGCCCCTTGGGCGTCTTCAGCCGCTCTTTGATCCGCCGGATCAGGCAAGCCAGGTCGGCGCCCTGCGCGCCGTCGAAGGTGTGCAGCTCGTCCACCACCAGGTAGCGCAGGGTCTCCGGCTCGTTGAAGCGCCAGAGCGGAAAGTCCTCCGGCCGCACCAGCAGGTAGTCGAGCATCTTGTAGTTGGTCAACAAGATGTCCGGCGGCGCCTGGCGCATCGCCTCGCGGTCGGTCACCACCTCCGTCTCGGTCATCGTCCGGACGGCCTGCTGCTCCCGGCCGCCGATGTAAAGCCCGGCGGTGACCTGCCCCCGCAGCTCCGGATTCGACCAGATCAGCCTCGCCAGCCGGCCCGCCTGGTCGGTGGCCAGGGCGTTCATCGGATAGATCACGATCGCCTTCACGCCCTTGCGCCCGCGGTTCTTGTGGCAGTAGTCGAGAATCGGGAACAGGAAGCACTCAGTCTTGCCCGAGCCGGTGCCGGTGGCCACGATGGCCGGCAGCCCGTTGCGCTCGTCGAGCCGCTCGAAGGCCGCCTCCTGGTGCCGGTAGGGGCGGAAGCCCGCCGGCATCACGTTGGGAAAGCGCGGTTCGCCGCCGGCCGCCGGCACGAACGGCAGCTTGATGGAGACATACGGCCCGCAGAAGAGCGCGTCCGGCTTCGCGAGCAGCTTCTCCAGCGCCCCGGAAAAGAAGGGGTTGGTGATGGGGAACGTCGTCCGCAGGAAGTCCTTGACGCCCCGCTCCACCTGCCGGCTGATGACGGAAGGGATCATGGCCGGTTCCTCTCGAAGAACTTCCAGGCGGTTGCGTAGTCCTCCTCGCGGTCGCACCGGTCGAAGGGCGCCACGTAGGCGATGGTGCGCCTCCGCGGCCCCCCGGGCAGCGTATCGTCCTCGATCTCGCGCCGGTAGACGCCGGACTTCCAGTCCTTGATCGCTTCGAACTCCTTGCGGGAAAGCCCGACGCCGGGAAGGCCCTTGCTGCAGGTGAAGACGATGCGCCCGTTGCGGTCGTACCAGGTGTCCTGCTCGTTCTGCCGGAGCACCGGGAACTGGATGCGGTAGATCGAGCAGAGCTCATCGAGAGTGAGGCCGAGGGCCATGGCGACGAGGACGTCGATCTCGACCAGGGCCTGGCGGCGCTCGTAGTCGGTGCGGAGGGGAGTTTGGGGCGTCCACTGCCCCGACAAGTTGTGGAATTTCCCGGCGGGCAAGCGCGGGTCGCTTTTGAGCCAATACTGGTCCCTGAACTCCTCGGCCCAGGACGCGCCCCACAACGGAGCAAACGCATGTGTCAGGCACACCAATAGAAGGGTACGGACGCGTAACGCAGGGAGCAGGTTGGCGTCAGCGAACACAGGAAGCTGCTCGAGCAGAGTCTTATTGGCGTGACCCATTCCCGTGGATTTTACTCGGAAGTCTACCGGCAGCGACACGGCCATTCCCGAGAAGTCCACGAGGGTCCGGAGCTCGCGAAAGATCACGGAAAAAACAGTGTTCACTTGTCCGGCACCTGGTGGAACGATGGCCGGAATGAACGTCCTCTCTCCGGCCTGGCTGAGCATTTCACGGTTCACAAACCGGTAGTACTCCGTCACCGGGCGGCGCTCGCCCCAGTCCACCCGGGGAAGGCGCCGGCGGTACTCCTGCTCGCCGCAGGCCGGCACGTAGTTCGTCCGCGGCAGGTAGTCCTCGGGAATCGCCGTCAGGTCGATGGGATCGTAGTGCCCGTTGGCCGTGCAAACGCGCCGCGGGGTCTTGAACAGAGGATTGGCGATATGGATATGGGGCCCCGAGAGGATCCACTCGGAGACGCCGCCGGGAAACCGCGTCTCGCGGCGGATCGTGCCGTCCTTTACCCGATTGGTTTCGTCCCACATGACCGTGCTGTCGTATTCGCCCTTCAGGTCCCCCAGGCGTTTCGGGTAGCGGGCGAACTTGCCGAGCACCGCCACCAGTTCCCGCGAGTGCAGGCACGGCAGGCGCGCCTGAAGCGGCGGCGTCCCCGGCGGGTCGTAGAGCCTGGCGAACAGGGCCAGCGTATCCTCGTCCACCTCGATGATCCGGCTCCGGTGCCCCGCCGTGTTCCACCTGCCCTTCTCGTCCTTGATTCCGCCGCACCGCCCGGAGCCGTCATGCTGGAAGCACTTGTCCACGGTGTCCGGGTGGAACAGGTTCGAGATATGCCGGAAGGCGGGCTGACGGGAAACACCATAAACATCGACGCTGAACGCGTTGTGGTGATCAATCTCAGCGAACAACTGCAGCTCGTTCTGGAACTGAAAGTGATATCTGAGCCTCGGGTAGATGGCGGCGCGCATCAGGCCGCCTTTCGGGTCGTCGTAGACGCCTTCGGGGTGAAGGAACGCCTGGACGCCGTTCCGGTTGGCGGCCATCCAGCCTTGCGTGATGAAGCACTTGTAGAGGTTGGACTGGGAGCCGAGCAGCAGCGGATAGTTCTGCTTCGCGTTCAGGAACGCTTGCATTCCCTCGAACTCGACATACTCGTCCAGGTAGGCGCCGCGGAGCTCGGCGTGCCTCTCCATCGCCTCCCGGCGGAGGGTCCTGAGCTGCGGGGCCGAGTATTTGCGCAGGACGTAGAGCGGCTCGAAGTCGCCCATCACGGCGCCCTCTTCCCACTCGATCTTGATCCACGGCGGGTTGCCGAGGATCAGGTCGAAGCCGCCGTAGTCCTCGAAGATGTCGGCGAACTCCAGCTCCCAGTGCAGGAAGCGCCGGCGGGCGGCGATCTCGCGGACCAGCCGCAGGCGGGGGTGGGCGCGGCACAGGTCCTCGAGGTCCACCGTCCCCAGCTCGCCGGCCATCTCGAGCTGCTTCTGGTGCGGCTCGGCGCCGGGGAACAGAGGCTGCTGCTCGGCGCCGAGCAGTGGCGTGCCGCCCTGAGAGGTTCCCTCGAGGATCGCGCCCATCTCGAGGAGGAACTCGTCGCGGGTGGGCAGCAGGCCGGCCTTCTCGAGGGGCCAGAACCAGAGGGCGCACCAGTAGTCCATGGCCAGCTTCAGCCGCTGGTACGGGGTCGCGAGCGGGGAGCCCTTGCCGAGAATCTGTTGCGCGAAGATCTCGTCGCGCTCCTTGGTGGTCAGCTTCTGCCCGGACTCGCGGAAGGCCGGGTTCTTCTCCTGGCCGAAGACGGGGAAGACGTGTTCGGTCTCCCGGCGCACCGCGCGCAGCTCCGCCGTGTGGCGCTCCCAAAGCCGGTCCACCGCGGCGCAGAGGCGCCCCAGCGGCTTCTTGTCCTCCGGCGCGAGCGGGGCGCAGAAATCCCGGCGCCACCGGCGGATCGCCGCCAGCTCCCCGGCGAGCATCTCCTTGACGTCCTTGCCGGCGTAGGCGGCCATGCCCTGGTCCGGCAGCAGGAAGTGCCAGATCTTCCCTGACGGGCGCTTTCCGCCCACCGGCACGCGCTCCGGTTCGGCCTCGAGCCATTCCCGCCGGTCCGAGAGCAGGCCCTCGTCGAAGACCTGCCGGCGCGCTCCGATCAGGCTGTTGCCGGCGGCCAGTTGGCCGCCGAACCAGGGGATCGTGTGGCCGGCGTAGATGGTGTTCAGCCAGAGCGAAACCTCGGCCAGCTCGATGGCCACCGGATTCAGGTCCACCCCATAGACGCGGTTGTCGGCCAGGTAGGCCTTCACCTTCTGGAGCTCGACGGCGTAGGCGCTTTGCTCCAGCCTCCTCCCGGTCTCCTTCTGCTTGCGCTTCAGATAGGCCTCGGCGAGCTGGTTGACGGCCTCGTTCAGGAACGCGCCGCTGCCGAGGGCCGGCTCGCAGATGTTCAGGCGCAAGATCTCGTCGGCCGTCTTTCCCTTCAGCAGCTCTTCGAGGGCGTACTTCACCACGCACCTGGTGAGGACCTCCGGCGTGTAATAGGAGGCCGACTTCTGGCGGTTGCGCCCGGCCAGGCGGTAGATGAAGGCGCCGCGCTCGTGCTTGACCAGCCGGCCGGCGTCGTCGTAGACCTTCTCGTCGTCTTCGTACTGGTCCAGGGCCTCCCGGGGGACGAAATAGGCGGGCTGAAGCGGGTCGTGCTTCTTGCCTTTCGGCTTCACCTCGTAGAGATCGGTCTCGGCGAAGAAGCCGGTGTAGGAAAGCAGCCCCTCATAGACGGCGCCGAGCTGGTTGATGCCGAGCTGGGCGTAGCTGATGCGGCCCCGGCGCCCGTGCTTGGCGTTCTTGGGGCGGGAGAGCGAGAGCAGCTCGACGACGCGCTGCAGGACTTTGTTGCGGAGCTTCACCCGGTTGAGCAGCGGGGTCTGCTCCGGGTCGAAGAGGTTCGAGCGCAGCGGCTCCATGCGGAACGAGCGGTCGCCCACCTGCTCCGGAGTGAGCTGATGCAGATGGCCCTCGTGGATCAGGCGGAAGAGAATCTGGAGCGAGTTGTGGATGAAGAAGCCCTCCCGGCTCTCCGGCGTCGTGAGTTGAATCTCGGCCAGGTCCCGCAGGGATTCGAAGCTGTAGCCGCTGCGGTACTCCTCGCTGTTCATCGGCGCGTAGCCGAGCTCGGGCCGGGCCTCCACGTAGAGCAGGAACAGGAGCCGGTAGAGGTACCGCAGGCATTCGCGGGTGAGCTGCTCGGAGTACTCTTTGCCGTAGATCTTTTCCTTGAGGACCTCCCTCAGGTACCAGACCGCCTCGTTGCCGATCAGCTCGACGGCCTCGCGCGCGCTGTATTTCAGGTCTTCCGAGACGGCGAAGGCGTGTTTGTGGGAGTTCTCGTCGAGCGTGTCGAGCAGGCTGATCCGCCCGTCCGGACAAACGCTTTCCCGGTGCAGCAGCGCCGCGGCGGCCCGCAACGCGGAAGTCTGCCGGTGGCCCAGGATCGCGGCGAGATCGAACCGCAGAAGACGCCGGCCCGGCCACTTGGTGCGATCGATCAGCAGGAGCTGGCCGCCCCCGAACAGGATCACCCAGCGGGGAGGCTCCTCGGCGTTGAAGACATAGCGGGTGAGGAGATCCTCCCAGGGCTCGTCTTCAGGGAGACGGCCGCCCTCGGGCAGCTCCCCGCACTGCCCGGCGGCCGGCGAGAGGCTGAGGGGATCGGCCTCCTCGCCGGTTTCGAGGGCCTCCAGGATCCACAGTTCGGGAGCGCCGCCGGGCCGGTTGACTTCGCCCGCCAGAGGCAGGCAGACATGGTCCTCGAGTTCGCGCACCGCAGGCTTCAGCTCGTAGCCCAGGGCGGCGAGCAGCCTTGCGTAGAACTCCCGCTGGAGCGCCAGTCGCTCCTTGGGATCGCGCGCGGCCGCCGCCTCCTGCCGGAACCGCTGAAAGGGCCTGGCGAGCGAACGCAGCTCCTCGTAAGGCGGCCGCTTGCCGTTCTCTTTCGCCTCCCTGGCCCAGCGCGCGAAGAGTTCCTTCAAGTCGTTCTCGAGGATGGCGCTCAGGTAGTGCTGGGTGTAGAACTCGTTCTCGTTGGTGATGCCGGTGAGGTCGATGGCCATGGTTCACCCAATGAAAACGGCGGCGATGCGCAAATAGGGCTGGTCCTCGGTTTCCAGCGTGTCCTTGACCCACGTCTTCCATTCTTCGAAGGTCTTTTCGATGGACCGGCGCCGGGCCTGCTTCCGGTTGAGGCGTACGCCGGTGAGCTGGCCGTCGTCGGGGAACTTGAGATCGAGTACCCTCTGCTGGCGCTCGCAGAGCTTCTCGAGCCTGTCCAGCTCCTCCTGGAGGCGGGGGCGCATCCGGTCTTCGAAAGCCCGCCGCTTTTCCGACATGTAGCTGCGGGCGCGGGCGATGGCTTCCGGGACGAGGCCTTGAAGAGCCGGGGGGATCTCGAAGCCGCCCGGGTTCGGGTAACGGGTTTCCCGGAGCCTGGTCCGTTTCAGAAACTCGTCCAGCGCAAGGAGGCCGGCCGCCTTCTGGCCCGAGAACTCCACGGCGAACCATTCGTGGATCACCGGCTGGCCCTTCCGGTTCGGGATCTCTCCCTGGATGAGAAAGAGCGACTCGCCGGGGGCGAGGGCGCCCCGCAGCCGCATTACCGGGGCTTCGGCCGTGTTGCGTGCCCTTTCCCTGCGGCGGGCCGTGGAGCGGCCGAAGAGCACCATCAGCTTGTAGCTCAGCCACTCCATCACGGGATGGAGGTCCCAGAGCAAGTGCACGTCGGGCCAGGCGCGTTCCTCTCCCCGGCATCGCTTGATGGCGTCCATGACGCGGCGGCGGCTCGTGGTGAGAACGATGCGCCCGTTGGACGGGATGACGTCCGGGGGCAAGGAGCGGAAGACGTGCTTGAGCTCGTCGTTGACGGTGATCGCCACCTGGCGGCGCTCGCGGTCGAACTCGGCCTGCAAATCCACTTCGTCCCCGAGGGCGTCGAGTGCGGTCTGGGCGTAGTCCAGGTCGTCCTGGAATAGCGTGGGCAGAGTGCGGCGGCGGGCGCCGGAGGTCTCGCCCGCCGGGACGGGGGCGTCGCCCATCAGAATGGCCAGCGGATCCTTGCCGGCGGTCTCTTCCATCCGCCGGCTGAACTCTTCGGCCGACAAGCCCTCTTCGATGGCCCTGCCGGTGAAGTGCTCTTCTTCCTGAACGTCCCAGACGCCCTGGAAGGCGGAGGGATCGCCGATGTTCCTGGCGGCCTGCTGGTCTTTCTCGATCAGGAGCTCGAGGATGCGGAGGTCGCCGCGGATTCCGGGATGCGCCGGCTCCGTATAGAGGTAGGCGATGCGCGGCTGGCGCTCCTGGCCGTAACGGTCGATCCGGCCGTTTCGCTGCTGGAACACCATCAGGGACCAGGGGATGTCGAAGTGGACCAGCTTGTGGCAGAGGAAGTGCAGGTTCAACCCTTCCGAAGCGATGTCGGAAGCCAGCAGCAGGCGGACGGGCTCGCGGTCGCGTCCGAACGCCTCAACGGCGTCCTGAATCTCGACGTCGGACATGTCGGTCCCGCAAATAGTGCGGATCTGATCGCCGGCCAGCCCGAGATCCCGCTTGAGCTGCTTCTCGAGGAAGCGCAGCGTTTCGATCCTTTCGGTGAAGATGACCAGGCGGTCGTTGATGAGGGAGGGGTTCCACTTCAGCGCGCCGCCCGGCTCGAGGAGACGGAGCAACTCGCCGTACTTGCTGAAATCGCCGGGGGTGAGCGTCTCGAGAGCCGAGGCGAGGCGCTGGAGGGCGGCGCGGTCGTGTGCGGCCTCGGGTCCGGGTTTTTTCTCGATCCGCTTCAGCCGCTGGCGGACCGTGGCCAGACAGGCCCAAGGGGACGAGAAGAGCGACTTCTCGAGGACGGTCTTGAACAGCAGTTGGCCGCCCCGGCGGGCTTTGTCGAAGGACTGGAATGTTGTGTCGGCGAGCAGGGAGTAGACCTTTTCCTCGGCCGGCGAAGCTTTCACCGGGTGCCGGCTGACCTGGCGCTCGCGGAAGGAACCCGAAACCTGCTCCTGTACATCCTTTTTGAACCGCCGCAGGAACAGGCCCTTGATGTCGTCCGGGCCGTAGTTGTCCGGGTCGGCGATGGCGGTGGGGTTCAGCATGTTCATCAGGCTGGCGAAGGACGCCGCCCGGCCGTCGTGGGGCGTGGCCGAGGCCATGATGAGGGTGTCGGACTTGTGGGCCAGCAGCTCGGCGAGGCGGTTCCGGAGGGAGCGGGTGGAACCGCGGGCGGCCACGTTATGCGCCTCGTCGATGACGATGATGTCCCAATAGCTGCGCTCCAGGTGGACCCGGAACTCGTTGTTCTGCTTCAGCGTGTCGATGGAAATGATGATCTTGTCGAAGTAGTGGAACGGGTTGGCGCTGGTGGGGATGCGGCTGCGGATGCGCTCCAGGCCGGCCGAGTCCAGCCGAACGAGGGGAATGGTGAAGCGCGACCACAGCTCCTTCTGGAACTGGGCCATCATGCTCTTGGTGGTGACGGCGAGGATGCGCTTCCCCTTGCCACGCTTGATCAGTTCGGCCAGAAGGATGCCGATTTCGATCGTCTTGCCGAGTCCTACGCCATCGGCCATGAGGATCCGGTGGCGCGGCTGCTCCAGGGCGACGAGGGCCGGATCCATCTGAAACGGCAGCGGGTCGATGGCCGCCCGGTGGCCGATCCAGAGATCGCTGCCGGCCGGGGGCGATTGCCGGAGCAGACTCTCCAAATAGAGCCGGGTGTTGCGGAACTGAGGGGAGGAGTCGCTGACGAGTTCCGTGCCGGCGGGGTCGAGGACCGTGATCGTCTCGCCGGCTACATCCGTCAGAAAACGGGCCTCCCGGTTGCGGACGATCTCGGAGACCCCGACGGCAAGCAGAGAGTAACCTCCGGAGGCGGTCCGGTCCCGCCTCTTGAGGATCCATTCCGCATCGCGTATCAGAACGCGGGCGCCCGGGGCTAGTGCGGCAATGTCAGCCATATTCTGTTCGCTGCTGAGGATTTCCAGTCCTCTATTGTTACCAAAATGCCCGGAGACGGATGGGCGCTGTCACTCGCCGCCCGCGGGGCGAAGACAATCAGCGGCTCCGGGCCGTTGCACGGACGCTCTGCGTTCAAGAAACGAATAGCCGCTATCGGCAAGCCCCCCGGCGCCGGCCAGCCCGGAACCGCCGGGCTGCCCGGGTCTCGAAAACGTCAAGCCGCCAGGGCGGGAAAAATCCAAGCCGGGTGAGTCTTGACGCCGCAGCAGGGTGTTCCGTACGCTTCTGCTGAGCGTCTTATGATGGACAATTCTTTCCGGTTCCGCGAACTGCTGACCGCCGGCCGCATCCGCGTTCGTGACGGCGAGATCTTCCGGCAGAGCCCGCCGGAGCTGCGCGACGGCTTCGATTTCTCACGCGTCGAGGGGATGCTCCTGGGCCTGGCCATCGGCAACGCTCTCGGCAACACCACTGAAAGCCAGTCGCCCCGCGCCCGGTACGAGCAGCACGGCGAGATCCGCGACTATTTACGCCATCCCTATTACGGCGACGCGCGCGGTTACCCCTCCGACGACACCCAGCTCGCTTTCTGGACGCTCGAGCAGGCGTTGGAAGATGGCGGCTTCGATCCGGCGTCGCTCGCCCGGCGCTTCGCCCGCCGCCGCATCTTCGGCATTGGGAACACCGTCCGGCAGTTTCAGTTCAATTACGGCGCTGGCAAGCCCTGGGAGCGCTGCGGCGTCCCCTCGGCCGGCAACGGCGCACTGATGCGCATCGCGCCGATCCTGGTTCCCCACCTCCGGTACCCCTCGCCCGCCCTGTGGGCCGACGCCGCCCTTTGCACCATGATCACCCACAATGATTCCATGGCCGTCGCTTCCTCGGTCGCCTTCGTGGCCGTGCTGTGGGACCTGCTGACGATGGACGAGGCGCCGGAGCTCGGCTCGCTCGGGCCGGGGGGAGCTGCCCGCCATCGGGCAGGAACTTCGACTGTCGCACGAGCAGCCACAGGAAGCGATTGGCGAATCCGTTGGCCTGCTCGGTGGCCCTCAGGTAGCGCAGCAGCTCCTCCTGCGTGATGTGTCCAATCACCGAGATGTGGGCGCCCGTCGCTCGCGCCGCGCGGCTCTTGGTGAGAATCCGCAGGTCCCCCGTGTCCCAGGCGTGCCGGAGCTGCGCCGAGATCGTGTTCCCGTCTCGTTGCATCACCCTCAGGAGCGACGAAAGCTCCTCCTCGATAACGATCAGCCGTTTGTCGTCCACGCCCGGATCGACGACCATGGCCTGGTATTCGACCACGCGCCCGCGAGACCGTAGCAGGCGCTGGCGTCCAGCACCGGCCAGGCCATCCCGCCATCGGGGCCTTCTTCGAGGCCTTCTTCAACATCACCTCCCAGAAGCCCGCCGGCAAGAAGATCCTGGGTTGCCGCGCGCTCGAACTGCTCATCAGTCGACGGCCGCTCCCGCATACCAGCACTCCTTCTGACTCAATCGCCTGTGCACTTCAACGAGTTCCCGGGGCTCCAGTCGCTCCAGGACCTCGATCGCACGCTCGAAGGCCTCCGGCCTGGGGCCGCGTAACTCATTGATGCTAAAAGGGAAATTCAATTTTCCAGAAAACACATCCGTGCTGGAAAGTTGAATTTCTGGGTCTCGGAGGTGGGGTCTGGCATTCAGCGTCCCTGAGGAGGTCGGATCGGGGCGGAGGGTGATCGGTCGCGGCTGCAAAGCAGGCAGCAGGAGCGCGAACGTCTTCCAGAAGGTCGTTTTGAGCTTACCCAGGGGCTTAGCGGCCATCGAGCGCGGCCCGAGGCGGCCGAAACAGGAGTTCGGCTCCTCTCGCTCAACCAAGGCCCTCGGACGGATTCTCCGGTAAAACGAGCGGATCGCCCCGCCGGAAGCCGCGGGTGCCGAGGCGGAGGCTGGCGGCCGGGAAGCTGGACTGGCGAGCCTGCAGGAGGCGCAGATCGGCGTCGTAGATCTCAGCGACCTCCGGGACTACCGGGAGTTGATCTCCCTTCAGCCCGCCGCAGTATCAATTCGCCGTCCGAGTTGTACGGGAAAGGGCGATTAGGCTGGCCTTCAGACGAGTGAACAACACCACCTCCCCGCTGCTGCTCCCCGACCAGGTGCTAGTGCACTTGCGGCGCTGTGGGTCCCGCTGCGGCGCTTGGCAGTGCAAACCGGTAGCGGCGGTCAGTTCGAAGACGCCAACCGACAACGGAGTAGCTCACCCGCATCCGCGTCCCGTCCATAGATGCCAGACCTTCTCATTGCTGCGAGCGCCAAGCCGTTCGCTTGCCGCCAAACACGTACCGGCCTACTGCTAGACCCTTGTGGGTCACGATGCACTTCTGCTGGATGCAACAACCGTGTCGTCAGGAATGGCTAGCGTGGAGTGCGACCGGGAGCTTTGGGTGGCCGCCCTCGGCGGGTCCGAGGTGTGAGACCGATCAGCCTGAGCACGTCGCGAACCCTTCTGCTGACGTTCTGTACCCTCACGCGGTCCCCCGCGATTTGCGACAGAGTCATGCCCAAACAGTGGTGCTTCACCGTCCAGGTGAAATGTGCGCGTGTCTTTTTCGGAAGAACGCGGATTCCAGGCGGCTGGTCTCTGGACTCGTGGCTCTCAATGAGCACCTGCTGATGCTCGCGCAACACGGGCCGCAGCCGCTCGGCAGCCCAAGCTGCCAGTTTGGCTTCCAGGCGGTTCACAACTTTTTCTGGAGAACCATAAGGGTTGTAAGTGAAGTCGCGGGACCGCTCGCGCAGGCTGCTTCTTCGGACATTCCAGACGGCGAACCGTGGCATGTCCGCCAGTACTCCCCGAAGGTCGACGTGCCAGAGAGCCTCAAAGTGGAACACAGCGGCTTCGCCGCGTTCATCGTAGATCAACCCACCCCGGTGCAGCGAGGTCCGCTCCATGATGTCGGGATCGGGGTACCAGAGTTCGAGGGCACTCAAGACCTGGCGCCGCACCCACTCCGGAACTTCTCCCTCGTACGTCAGTCCCCACTTCTGTGCCCACGCGCGGAGGTTCGTTTGAACATCGGCCCGTCCGGCGACCGCGCGGGCGATCCACTGGGAAAGCACGTAGCCGGAACCCGGATCCTGTTTCCGAGCGCGGGCGAAACTCTCGAGCTCTTGCCGCGCCTCGGCGGTCTTCAAACACGTCGGGACGGTATCACGCAGACTCCGCAGCACATCTTGAGCTTCGAGCTCTATCTCCACGAGGAACGTCGCCCGAGCCTCCGCCCGATACTCCTCGTCAATGATGCAGTAGCCTGACCCCAGGGGTAGCTTGCCTCTGGACGCCATAGAGCTGCAGGAATCATCCGGGGCCGCCGTTGGCGCCGTGCCCCACGCAAGGTCCCCAGGTCACCGGGCAAGATGGCGCTCGGCCTGCCCGTCCACTCCCGGGCCGGTCATTTTCATGATATCAGGGCCGGACGACTGTAGTGGAAATTGTAGCAGGTGCAGTGAGAAATCGGGGGTAATTAGCGAGTAACAGCGAGGAACAGATTCAAGCGCAATCCATTGATTTCAAATAACTTGTTCTGCAGTCTCAACGTGTTGGAAAAAGGCCTGTTTGTGCTTGTAAGGCAGGCGCTCTGACCGGCTGAGCTAACCGCCCTGGCAATCAGCGACGCCCCCGTCCGGCGGTCATCCGTGGTCGCCGTCTGGTAATCTCGTGGCGGCCGCGGCCGACAACAGTGTTTCGGTCACCCGGAACCGCTCCGCCACGGTCTGGCCGGGGAAACACCTGCTTCCTTCCGCCGCGGCGCTCACGTGCCTATCATATCAAGCGCGGCGCTCCTGGGCGCTTCCTCCCTTGCTGGCGGGATATAATGCCACTGCCTTATGTGTGGACATCGTCCCTTTCTCGGTTTCATCGGACTCATCCTGCTCGCCCTTGCCGCCCTGCGGACGGGGACTCTCGCCGGCGGCCAGGCCGCCGTCTCCTGGTCGTTGCCCGGCCAGGAAGACCTCAGCTTCTGGGTGGACCACGACGGCCTCGTCGAGCTCGACGTCGAGGGTCAGGTCGGCTTCGGCGACATGGCCCGCTTGCTGATGCGCCGCCGCGCCAACGCTCCGCTGATGCGCGCCCTGCGCGACCGCTTCCGCTTTCGTAGCGACGACTTCACCACCTTGAAGACGCCGGACCTCTTCCGCGCCGAGCTCCGCGCCTCCGGCCCCGTCTGGCTTCACGCCCCCGAGCGCTTCGTCGTCGCCGCCGGCCGTATCTTCAACCTGCCCCTGACCATCGTCAACCGCACCGGCCGCCGCATCGCGGTCCGCGCCCGCATCGGTTCCTCCAGCTTCAGCGCCGAGATCGCCCCGGACGCCGCCGCGGGCTACTTCCTGAAGGTCGTCGAGCCCGAGCCCGGCATCCGGGATCGCCGCCTCGTTCTCACTGCCGGAGGCCGGGAACTCGCCACCACCGTCGCCTTCGACGTCCGCCCGCTGGCCCGCCTGCGCGTCAAGCTGCTCGATCAGGACGGCTCCCCCGCCGCCGCCCGCGTCTACCTCACCGCCGCCGACGGCCTCGGCTACGCTCCGCCGGGCTCCATCAGCCGCTTCGCGGCTGTCCCCGCCGAGCAGTATTTCCACGCCGACCGCGAGTTCGAGATCGATCTGCCCGCCGGCGGCACCCTCGTCGAGGCCACCCGCGGCCCCGAATACCGCCTCGTCTCCCGGCGCGTCGAACTCCGGCCGGGAAAGACCACGGAAGTCACCCTGCGCCTGCGCCGGTGGATCCATCTCGCCGCCCGCGGCTGGTACTCGGCCGACGCCCACATCCACGCCAACTACACCGCGCCCCACCACCAGGTCATCACCCCCGCCGACGTGCGCCTCCAGACGCTCGCCGAGGACCTGAACAACGCCAACATGATGGTCGCCAACTCCGGCTCGGACTTCCTCCACGACGAGGCCCTATTCGAAGGCAAGCCCCACCGCCTCAGCCTCCCGGATTACATCGTCTATTGGAACGAGGAGATGCGCAACGCCGGCCTCTACGGCCACATGTGCTTCTTCGGCCTGAAGTTCCTGGTCCGCCCCATCTACACCGGCTTCCGCGGCACGCCGAACTGGGAAGACTACCCGCCCAACTACGCCCAGGCCAAGGCCGCCCGCGAGCAGGGAGGCGCCGTTACCTACGCCCATCCCGGCTACGGCGCCACACTCGCCCGCGCCAGCGCTCGTGAGCTCCCCGTCGATCTCGCCCTCGGCGAAGTGGACGCCATGGACGTGCTCAGCAACAATCCCGAAGAGGTCGCCATGGAGCTGTGGTACCGGCTGCTGAACTGCGGCTTCCGCCTGGCGATCTCCGCCGGCACCGACGCCTTCACCAACGTGGCCGACCACTACACGCCCGGCGGCGGCCGCGTCTGGGTCCACCTGCCCGGGCCGATGCGCTACTGGGACTGGATCCGCAACTACAAGCGCGGCCGCTCGTTCGCCTCCAACGGGCCGGCCATCTTCTTCACTCTCGAAGGCCGGGAGCCGGGAGAGGAACTGCGCTTCGACCACGGCCCGCAAACGCTGCGCGTCATTGCCGAAGTCCGCACCCAGGTGCCGCTCGACACCATCGAGGTCGTCGTCAACGGCCGGCCGGTGATCTCACGCGCCGTGCAGGGAGCCGGCGTGTTCACCATCGACCGGAAGATCACCCTCGCCCGCAGCTCCTGGGTCGCCGTCCGCGCCCTCGGTCCCTGGCATCGCCTGATCCTCAACGACACCGGCGCCTTCGCCCACACCAGTCCGGTCTACGTCACCATCGGCGGACAGCCGGTGCGCGTCGCCGAAGATCTGCGCTTCTACATCGACTGGATCGACCAGCTCATTGACCGAGTCCGCCGGCGCGGCCGGTTCGCCACGCCGGAGCGCGCCGAGGAGGTGGTCGCCCTGTTCCAGCGCGCCCGCCGGGTCTACCAGAACGCTCTCACAAATCGGTGACAGGCTACGCAATCACCCATCTCACCTCCGGCTTCCCCCAAATCGGTGACAGGCTACGCAATCCCCAATTACACCCCCGCCTCCGAACCGGCGCCCGATAAGGTGAACCTTTCCCGAAAAGCTTCGTCTGTACTGGCAGGAACCGCCGCTGCGGCCAGGCGGCAACCGG
>JALSRK010000006.1 GCA_026984795.1 Solibacteraceae bacterium
TAGTTTACCGCCCCGGGGTGGTTGCGGCGAACGCCGCGACGCGTCACACGTCGCGCCAACCGACTGACAACACGGCATTTGCCCTTTTCAACGTTTTGCGTCGAAAATGCGCCACGCGTCACGCCACAGCGGCCCGTCAGACGGCGCTGCTCCAGGATGTGGCCTCCGCCGGCGGGCGACCCGCCGGGCGGGCGCAACGATCCGGGAGCGAAACAGCCAGGGGCACGGTGCAGGCGAGTCACATTATCTATTCAGAGCCTTCGCCTCTCCAGAAGCGATCTTCACGCCTCACCCGCCGCCCAGGGGGTTAGTCCACCCGGATCTCCCCCACGTCGTACCAGCCGTCGTCCTGGCGGCCTTCGATGGCCAGCCGGATGGCCGGCTTCCCCGTCCGCGGATCGAGCAGCGCCACCCGTACCCGGTAGCTTCCCGGGGCGAGCGTATGCGGCACGTAGAGGGTGTCGTCGTAGACGGCGTCGCCCGGCAACCATTCCCTTACCTTCGCCCGCGTGGGAATCACCGCCCCTTCACCCCCCGAGGCCGGCCGGAGCTCGAGCGCCAGGATGTAGTCGCGGTAGACCGGCGCCACCCCGGCGTTCACCCACCACATGCTCACCGGCATCATCCGGCCGGCCCGCACCGTCTGGGGCAGCTCGAAACGCCGCAGGATGAACCGGTAGCCCATCCGCTTCTGCAGGTACTCGAACTTCGGCTTCCACTCCTCAGGGATCCGCGTGGACTTGATGTTGATCGAGCTCACGTGCCACCTGAGCGCCTGCTCGATGATGTAGTCGATGTCGTATTCCTGCTCCTTCCAGTACAGCGGTGTGCCGCAGCTCTCGAGCGACACGGGACTCCGCCGCCAGACCTCCTGCGCCCCGGCGCGGACGAGCTGCAGCGGGTAGAAGTCCAGCATGTGGCTCCACCGCTTGCCCCAACTCTCCCAATAGTGGGCTTTCATGTCACCCCAGCAGTCCAACCGCCAGCCGGCGCCCTTGCTGGTGCCGTAGCGCAGCGCTTCGAGGGCGTCGAAGTTCATCAGCAGCGGGGTCTTCTTGAAACCCTTCAAATAAAGGTCGATCAAGGCCTTCTGCATCGGCCACTCGGGCAGATACGGCCCCCAGCCCTCGCCCCAATAGCCCACCGTCGAGATGTCCACCGAATCCAGGTACGGATGCCCGTCGTAGCGCGCGGCGAAGGCCTTCACCAGCCCTCCCCAGTACTTCATGTACAGCGGATCGGAGGCGTCAGGCGACCAGATCTTGCCGTCCTTGTCCGTGGGCTTGTTGGCCCGGCGGGCGCCGGAGTTGCGGTACCACTCCGGCAGCGGATGATCCTGATCGTAGGGCATGATGCGCACGGCGAGTTGCTGGCCGCGTTCCCGGGCTTGCTCGATGGCCAGGTCGATGATTTCCCAGCGGTAACGGCCGGGCTCCGGTTCGATCTGATACCAGAACCACCGGCAATAGGCGATCGAGGACGGAGGGAAGTCCGGCGGCGGGTCGGCCAGGGGAAGCCGCTCTTCGGGCCCCACTTCGGACCACTTCTTGCCTGGATTGATCGCGTTGCCGTTGAACCGCTGGAAGGTCTGGATGCCCATCCCGGGGTTCACCAGCACGTCGTGGATCTCTCTCGGCCGAAAAACGACCATTTGTCCCTGCGCGCCGGCCGCGCCCGCAAACACAGTGGCGAGCATCGCCGCTGACAAAAGCTGGTTCCTCATCTGGTCCTCCCTTCGACTGTGGGCAGATCGGTTTGGAATTATACGAGGCGTGGTACCGGAGTCGCCGGTGACCTCAGCCCGCCAGCATATCCCGCGTCGGGGGACGCCGCAACTCACCGGCCGCCTCGGCTCAACCGGCCAGCCGCTCGACCGGATTCGACAGGGTTCCGATCTCGGGCACAGTGATCGTGCAGACGTCGCCGGGCTCGAGGGCCGCATCCTCGGGCACGATGATGCCGGTCCCGGTGAGCAGCACGGAGCCGCGAGGCACGGAGTTGGCCCGGAGCAGGTACTCGATCAGCTCCTCGATCTTGCGGTTCATCCGCGCCGTGCTGGTCCTGCCTTCGAAGACGAGCCTGCGCCCACGCCGGATCGTGCAGGTCATTTCCAGGTTGTAGGGGTCCGTCAGCTCCTCCGGGGTGACGATCACCGGCCCCAGGGCGCAGCAGCGGTCGTAAATCTTCGACTGGGGCAGGTAGAGCGGGTTCTCGCGCTCGATGTCCCAGGCCGAAACATCGTTGGCCAGGGTGTAACCCAGGATCGTCCCGCCGGTGCCCAGCACGACGGCCAGCTCCGGCTCCGGAGCGGTGAACTTTGAGTCCGGGCGGATGCCGACCGGCTCCCCCGGCCCCACGCAGACCCGCGCGTTGCCCTTGAAGAAGATCTCCGGCCTCGCCGACCGGTAGACGTGGGCGTAGAATCCTTCGCGCGTGCCGTGTTCGGCGTCCCGGAAGCTCGAGCTGGCCTCGTAGGTGCAGCCTGTGGCCCACACCTCTCTCGGGGTGAGCGGCAGGATCGGCTCGGCCTCCACCGGGTGCTTGCTCGCCAGATCCGGGGCCAGATCCGCGAGAGACGCCTTCTCGACCTCGCAGCGCTCGATCAGCGCCGTTACCGTGTAGTTGGGGATCGGCCGGATCTCGTCGCCGTCCACCACGGCGGCCGTCACCTTGCCGTCCCATCGGATCCTGGTGATCTTCATCCCGCTGCTGCTCCTCCCCGTCTCGGCCGCCGGCGCCGTCACGGCGCGGGACGTCAGTATTTCAAGTAGACCGTCTTGTAGTCGCTGTAGAAGTCAAGGGCCGCCGGCCCCTGCTCCTTGGGCCCGAAACTGGAGTCTTTGGTTCCGCCGAAGGGAAGCTGGTACTCCACGCCCGCGCTCGGCAGGTTCACCGTCAGCAGCCCGGCCTCCATCGAGTAGACGAACTCGAAGACGCGGCTCAGGTTCGTGGTCTGGATCGAAGCCGAAAGCCCGAAGGGCACGGCGTTGGCGATCCGCATGGCATCCTCGAAGTCCTTCGCCTTCATCACGCCCAGCACCGGCCCGAAGATCTCCTCCTGGGCAATGGTCATCTCCGGGGTGACGTCGCGGAAGATCGTCGGCTCGACGAAGTAGCCCTTGTCGTAGCCGGGCCCGGTGAGGCGCCGGCCGCCGCAGACCGGCTCGCCGGCCTCGCGCCGGCCGATCTCGATGTAGCGCAGGTCGATCTCGAGCTGCTTCTCGTCGATGGCCGGCCCGATCTGCACCCCCGGCTCCAGCCCGTTGCCGACCTTGAGCTTCTTCGTCGCCTCCACCAGCGCCTCGAGGAACTTCTCGTAGATCGGCTCCTCGACGATGCAGCGGCTCGTCGCCGTGCACTTCTGCCCGGTGGAGAAGAAGGCCGCGTTCACTACGTTGGCGACGGCGGCGTCGAAGTCGCAGTCGGCCAGCACGATGGTCGGGTTCTTGCCCCCCATCTCGAGCTGGACCCGCAGCCGCCGCCGCGAGGCCCTCTCGTGCAGCCGGTTGCCCACCTCGCAGGAGCCGGTGAACGAGACGGCCTTCAGTGGCCGGGCATCGAGGAGCGCTTCGCCCAGCACCCCGCCCGGTCCGGCCACGTAGTTCACCACGCCCTTGGGGATTCCCGCTTCGTGGCAGGCCTCGACGATCCGCCAGGCGCTCAGGGGCGCCGCTGAGGCCGGCTTGAGCACCACCGTGTTGCCGCAGATCAGCGCCGGGGCGAGCTTCCACGCGGGGATGGCGCTGGGGAAGTTCCACGGCGTCACCAGCCCGCAGACGCCCACCGGCTTACGGATGGCGAACATGTGCACCCGGGGACGCTCCGAGGGCACTTGCAGACCCGGCAGCCGGGAGCCTTCGCTCGCGTAGTAGCGGAAGATGTTGACCGAGCGCATGGTCTCGCCCCGGGCCTCGGGCAGCGTCTTGCCCTCCTCCCGGGTCATCTCCTCGGCGAGCTGGTCCAGGCGGGACTCGAGGATGTCGGCTACCTGGAACAGGTAGCGGCCCCGGGCCGGGGGGTTCATCGACGCCCATTCGCCCAGGGCGCGCCCGGCGGCATCGGCCGCCCGGACGATGTCTTCCGCGGCGCCTTTGACGAACAGCCCCACCACTTCGTCGATGTTCGCCGGGTTGCGGTTCTCGAAGCGTTCCCCGTCCACCCATTCCCCATCGATGTAGTTCCGGAAGACTTCTGCGCTCATCTCGATCCTCCCTTCTTGGGGCGAAACCCTCCCTGCCCCCGCCGGACGGCGGACTTCGGCTCGCCGGCGGGGGCGCTACGGAGGCCGGCTAAAACTTCACCTGCGGAACCTCGCGGGCCGCGGGAGCGGTCTGAAAGTAGTCGTCGTTGCGCTGGAACCCAAACAGAGAAGCCACGATGTTGTTCGGGAACAGAGCGATCGTCGTGTTGTAGCGCTGCACCGCTTCGTTGTATTTGCGGCGCTCGACGGCGATCCGGTTCTCGGTGCCAGCCAACTCGTCCTGCAAACGCAGGAAGTTCTCGCTGGACTTCAGTTGCGGATAGTTCTCCACCACCACCAACAGGCGGCCCAGAGCCGAGTCGAGGGCGGCGTTGGCCTGCATCCTCTCTCTAGGGGTGCGGGCCCCGAGCAGGGCCGCCCGCGCCTTGGTGACCGAGTCGATTACCGTCCGCTCTTGCTTGGCGAATCCTTTCACGGTCTCCACCAGATTCGGGATCAGATCCGCCCGGCGCTGCAACGCCACGTCCACCTGCGACCAGGCCGCCCGGATGGCTTCCTGCTGAGTGACCAGCTCATTGCGGATGGACATGGCCTTGGCCCCGAATATCAAGACCAGGACGAGTAAGACAGCGAGGACGATACCGGCGATTTTCATCAGTGTGGCTCCCGAGTTTTATTTTTCCAGCTTGTCCACTGCATTGACGACGGACCCGATCGCCGCCAGGTACTGTTCGAACAGCCGCTGCGGCTCGAGTTCCTTGGGTTTGATCTTGGCCTGCCGCAGATCGAGCAGGGAAAGGAACGGCGCCGGGTCCATGCCGAAAACCTCGGCGGCGCGGGATACGATTTCCCGCTTGGCGAACGGCGATTCCAGCCCGTGCAGCCGCACCGCGTGCCGGGTAAGAACGCAGAACGTAGATACCGAATCGGCCAGCAGGCGCAGCAGCAGATCGCGGTCGTGCAGTACCCCAGCCGCTTTCTGCCGGAGCCGGAGCAGCTTGGACCGCAACTCGAACTCGACCCGCGCCCGGTAGAAGGACTCGTCGATCTCCATGCCCGCAACGACGTTCTCCCCATAAAGGATACGGTGCCGCTCCTTGATGTCGTGGAATTCGATGGGGAAGCAATCGGTCGAAGTCCGCACCTCTTCGGCGCTCATCAGCAGCGGCGACGGGTTGCCTTTGTCGCGCCACCAGCGGAAGATGGGAACCGCCAGGGCGAGTTCTTCCAGCCCGATGCGGGAAAGCACGCAAAAGATGTTCAGATCCGAGAAGCCGGGCGTGTACTCACCCGCGGCGGCCGAGCCGTACAAGACAACCGAGACCAGCCGGTCGCCGTAGGCTTTTTCGAGCCGCTCGAGGAGTTGCTGCAACAGTTTTTCCATCCTGTCCCTGTCCTTGGCTCAGTGCCCGCACTCTCCGTCACCAGCTTGACGACGCGCCGCCGCCGCCGGAGTCGCCGCCGCCGAAGCCCCCGAACGAGTCGAACGAGTCGAATCCGCCGAAGCCCCCCGACGACCGCCCGTGAAACCCGCCCATGCCGCGCCCCAGCACGTTGCCGAGAAGCAGCCCAGCCAGCAGCCCGTCCATCCCCATCCCGTGACGGCGGTAGGCGAGCCCCCGCCGCCGGCTCCGCCCGCCCAGCAGGGCCAGCAAGGCAAAGACCGCAAAGAGAACCGGACCCACGGGAAACCCGGCCCCCGGGCGTGCCCGTCTGGTGTGCGGAACCGGCTGTTGGATGGTGACGCCTTTCCGCTGAGCGATCCGCTCGGCCAGGGTCTGGACGGCCACCGCCACCGCCTCCCCGTAACGCTGCTGTTTCAGCGCCGGCCGCATCCGCCGCAGCAGACTGCCCGCGTAACCGTCGGGGATGATCGGTTCCAGCCCGTAGCCCACCTCGAGCCGGGAGCGCCGGTCCTGGATCGCCAGCAACAGCAGCACGCCCTCGTCGGTTTCCTTCTTGCCGATCCCCCATTTCCGGTAGATCAGGTTGGCCACGTCTTCGATGGGCTCGCCGTGGAGCGTGGGGATGGTCAGCACGGCGATCTGCGCCCCGGTGGAAGACTCCACCGCCCGGCAGTAACGTTCAAGCGCCTGCTCGGTGCGCGCATCGATCACGTTGGCGTAGTCGGAGATGTAGCCGTCGGGTTGGAGGGCGGAAAAGTCATACGCGAAGGCCGATAAGACCGTCGCCGTCCACAGGAGGCCAATGTGCAAGAACCGCTTCATCGGCTGCAAGACCAGTGTACTATGGGGCCTTCCACCGCAGTCTCGAGCCGCCGCCCGGGGAAGCGTTCAGCCCCTCAAATCACGGAACGCCTCTTCGACCTCCCGCCGGGCCTCGGGCGAGGCCGGCTTCAACGGGAGCCGCGGCGGCCCGCCGTAGTAACCGTTGAGGTCCATGGCGTACTTCAGGCCCGGGATGCCGTACTTCGCGGTCACCAGGTGCGCCGCCCGGCCGATGCGGTTCTGCCAGTCGAGCGCCGCCGGGTAGTCCCGCGTGCGCACCGCCTCCCAGATGGTGATCGTCGCGTAAGGGGCGGCGTTGGCGAAGGCCAGCACGGCCCCGGAAGCGCCGACGGCGAGCGACGGGTAAAGCGTCGGGGCCGATCCCACGAGCACCTGGAAGCCCTGCTTCACCCCCCGAAGCATCGTCATCACTTTCTCCAGGTTTCCGGAGCTTTCTTTAATGGCGATGATGTTCGGGTGCTCGGAGAGCCGCGCCACGGCCTCGGCGGCGATGTCCACGCCGGTGGCTTGCGGCCAGTTGTAGATCATCAGCGGGATCTTGGCCTGGTCTGCCACCGCTTGGAAATAGAGGAGCTGCGCCTCAGTGTTGTTCAGCAGGTTCTTGTAGTAATGCGGCGTGCGCACCATCGCCGCCTTGTAGCCGATGGCGGCGGCGCGGTTGGTCAGCTCGACGGTCTCCTGGACGCTTTCCATCCCCGTGCCGGCCAGCAGCAGTTTGTCCGGCGCGGCGTACTCGGCGGCCATCTCCCACAGAGCGATCTTCTCCTCGTGGCTCAGATAGACGCTCTCGCCGGTGGAGCCGCAGACGACATAGCCGGCCAGGCGGGTCCTGTTCCACTTCTCGATGTTGTGCCGGAGTTTGGCGCGGTAGAGCTTCCCGTCCCGGTCAAACGGTGTGGTGATGGGCGGAAAGATACCTTCCAGTTTCATGATTCCAGACACAGGGGGGACCGGCGCCCCGCCGGGCGCGGGTCCCCGAAGTGGACTGTCGAGAATCTCTCTAGACGACCTTGAGGAACACGATCACCAGCGTGTACAACGCCAGCGACTCAATGAAGGCCAGACCGAGAATCAAGGCGAACCGGATCGGCGCCGCCGCTCCGGGATTTCGGGCCATCCCTTCGGCGCAGGCCGCTACGGCCTTTGCCTGGCCGAGCCCGCACAAACCGGACGCAATGGCCATCGAGAATCCGGAGGCGATCGCCACCCAGTTGGTACCGCCGCCGGGACCCTGAGCCATGACCGGGCTGGCGAGCACGAACAACGCCAGCAGGATCAGGAACAGTTTCGGGTTCATGGTGTGGACTTTCTCCTTTTCGCTATGAATTGCTCCCAGGAGGTGGTTCCCGACATCCTCCTGCAGCCGGGCTCACACTGGGAGCGGCATGATGCCGGTAAGAAAAAACTCAATGCTCGTGCGCCACCGCCTCCCCTACGTAGACCATCGCCAGCAGGGCGAAGATATAAGCCTGCACCAGCGATTCGAAAATATGGAAGGCCGCGAACACCGCCGGCACTGCTATGTACGTAAGGCCGAGAAAGACAACAAAGATGTTCTCTCCCGCGAACATGTTGGCGAAGAGACGAACCGTGAGCGACAGCAGGCGGGCCAGATGGCTGGTAACCTCGATGGGAAACATAAGGAACGCCAGCCAGGGCGAAGGCCCCGTCAGAGTCAGGACGTATTTCAGCGGCCCATGGGCCAGCACGCCCATGGCGTTGTAATAAGCGAAGACGACGATGGCGCAGCCCAGGGGCACCTCTGGATGCAGCGTGGGCGTCTCCATCTCCGGAAATGTTCCCAGCAGGTTGCAGGCCAGAATAAACAGGAAAATCGTAGCGAAAAGCGGCACGAATTTCCGGCCCGCCGGACCGATGATCTCATCGGCCTGGCTGCGCAGGAACAGGTAGGTCACCTCGGCGATGTGCTGCATCCGGCCAGGGCGGTCCACCGACAGGCGGGGGCGCAGAAGCAGGGCCAGGACCACCAGGATCACGGCCACGACGATCTGCATCGTCACGGCGTTCGACCACGGCGCCTCCGGATTCTGCGCGTGGAGACCGAACAAAGCAAGAACCGCATTGGCGAACCCGCCGAGGTACTGATTGAAGACGCCGGTCAGCCAGAATTCATGCTCGGGCATAAATCAGCTCGTACAGGACTTCGACGAAAACAGCGGCGACCGCGACGAAGAGGCCGAGAAGGGCCGCCATCAAGTTGACATCAAAGTATTTCACTATAACATAGCCCACCACGGCGAACAGGAGATATCGGAGCGAGAGCACGGCCCCCAGGCCTTTGCCCGGCGGCGGCCGGTCCGGACCCAGCGAATCGACCAGCCGGTGCAGCCACCGGAAGTTCAGCGCCGAGGCGCCGGCGCCGAGCAGGAACCCCAAGGCCGCGGCCGTGCCGTGCCACCAGCCTGCCGCCAGCGCTCCGGCGAGGGAGAGCCACAACACGTGCAGGTAGATCCGGCGCATCGCCTGCCGGTAGAAGCGTTCCTCGGCTGCCGGCGACGCATCAGTCACGGTTGCTTCTCTCGATTTCACGAATCATTTCCAGGAATCCGGCCACGATGCCCACCAGCAGCCCGACGATCCGGAGGAAGGTCGTATCGAAGGCCTTATCGAGATAGTAACCCAGGGCGTAGCCGACAAAGATGCCGGAGGGCACGAGGAAGGCGATCTGCGAGATCCGGAGCACTTGCTGCCACGGACTCTTCCGGTTGCCCTTACCCGCACTCACGGTCCCGGCCCCGGCCTCCGCTTCGCGGCCGCCAGATCCGCCGCGCGGTCAGCCAGCTCCTGCAGCAGAAAGCCCATTCTCGGCCGCGAGGGCACCAGATCCGGCATGATGCCGTGGATCTCGAGCATCTCGGTCGTGGAGGGACCGATCGAGGCCACCACGAGCGCCCGCAGCGCTCCCTGCAACGCCTCTTGTCCGCCCTCCTCGCCGGCGATTCGGAACAGGTTCACCACCTGGTTGGGCGTGGTGAACAGCACGATATCGAAATCCCCCGCGACCAACTCCCGCACGGCGCGGCGCAACGGACCCGTATCGGCCGGCAGCTCCCAGCGGTAGACCCGCAGCGGGATCACCTCGGCCCCGCGCCGGCGGAGCGCCTCATAGAACTTCGGGTTCGCCCGCCCGTATTCCTGGACAGCCACCCGGGCCGGCAATGGATCTTCCAACACCTGAAGCACTTCCCGCCAGGTATGGGGTTCCGGCGCGACCAGGTGCACCTCGACGCCCAGCTTCCGCAGCGCCGCCGCCGCTTTCGGCCCCCGGGCCACGACCCGCACCCGGCGCAGCGCTTCCACGAGCCGCCCCGGACGGTGGACCGCCAGAACCTCGTTGAGGTTGCGGACCCCCACCCCGGTGAGAAAGATCGCCATACCGACCTCGCCCGAGAAAAGCCGGTCGGCCGCGGCCAGCAGATCCTGACCGGCCGCCAGCGGAACTTCCCGCATCGACGGGACGACGACCGGCGCCCCGCCCTGGCGGCGGATCAGTTGCGCCATCTCGGCAGCCCGGCGTGTCTCGAGGGCCAGCACCCGCAAACCGGAAAGCGGCATCGCCCTAATTATACGGTCCTGGCGCCGGTTCCTTCCCCGGTCGATCCGGGCCCGCGACCAGACGGGTGGACTTTCTCAGAGCCGCATAAATCGTCGTCGTGGTGTACGGATTTGCCGCCCTCCAGCCGATATGGTAACTAGAATTAGAGGTACGCGCGGATATCGAAGGCCGATGCGCTATAACCCGGATTCCCAGGAACGCAGACGCTCGGAACGGTTCCCCTTGAATCAGCCGGCGCTGATCTACGCCAAGGACAAAGGTTCCGGCGTTACCGAGTGCAAAGGCCGAGTAGTGAACATGAGCAGCTCCGGGATCCTCTTCACCACTGAGAAGGAGTTCTTGCCCGGGCGCCGATTGGAGATCGCCGTCGCCTGGCCGACCAAGCTGGACGGCCGCTGTCCTCTGAAGCTCGTCGTCAAGGGCCGCGTGGTGCGTTGTGAAGGCAACCAGGTGGCCGTCGAGATCGAGCGCTCCGAATTCCGGACCCGGGGCTCGACCCGCTTCGAGGACTGAGAGCCCCCGGGGAGCCGCCCCCGGCCGCCCCGGTTTCTTCCCCCAGTCCGGGTACCAGTACCGGCGTTCCGGAAAACCACCGCCACCCCTCCAACACCGGTACCGGCAGGGAACGCCGTTTCGATCCATTGCATTCTGGAGCGGTTCCGTCGATCCTGGAAATGGAGACGACGCTGTGCTGGAAGATGGTGGGAATCCTCTTTGGACCGAAGCGGAACGGCGCCGCACCCAACGCTTCGCGATTCGCCGCGCTGTCCGGATCCGTTCCCGGGGCCGCCGCGCGGCCGGTGAACCGGCGGCTGGATACACGATCAACATGAGCAGCACCGGTATCCTCTTCACCACTGACCGCGAGTTGACGCCCGGCCGCCGCGTCGAGCTTGCCATTAGTTGGCCGGCTCAGCTCGACGGCTCATGCCCGTTGAAGCTCGTCGCCAGCGGGCGGGTGGTGCGCGCCGAGCCCGGCCGGGCGGCCATGGAGATCTACCAATACGAATTCCGGACCGCCTCTCGAACCTTTGCCGCTTCCGGCGGCGACCGGCCGTAGTTACTTCTTTCCTCTCCTTAGCAATCGAGCGCCGAGGGCGGGGCCGACCCGCCCTCGCGTGGTTCCCGCTCGGGGCTTCGAAGCGCGCCGCCCAGAAGCCGCCGGAGACGGTCCGCCTATAATCGAAGCAGGTAGACCATGAAAGAGCGGCTCCTCACCGCCGCCGGGGCGATCCTGCTGGCCGTCAGCGTGGTGCTGGTCATCTGGCAGGGCTCGTTCACCTTCGGCGACTACGCTCCCACGAGCATCGAGCAGACCTACCTGTTCTGGGCCGCCAGCACCTTCATCTTCCTGCTGATGGTCACTTTGGGTTTCATGCTCTTCCGGACCGTGGTGCGGCTCTATATCGAGCGCCAGGCGAACCGGGAACGCACCGGCATCAAGGCCAAGATGGTGATCGGCGCCCTGGTGCTGAGCTTCCTGCCGGTCTTCTTCATGGTGCTGTTCAGCATCAGCGTGCTGAACCGGAACCTGGACAAATGGTTCAGCCGTCCGGCCGAGCAGATTCAGCTCGATCTCGTCCAGATCAGCGAGTCACTGCGACGTGTCGTGCGGGAGAACGCGCGGGCCCATGCCGAATGGCTCGCGGCCCGGCCGGAACTGGAGGCCTACCTCCGAACCGGCGAAGCGGATCAGGAATTCTTCGATTCCGCCTGCCGGCAAAGGGGGATCGGACCGGTCTACCTCCACACCGGAGGCGGGCGCCGGTTGCTCGTCTGCGGCGAACCGGAGGAGGCCGGCGGCCCGGCCGCCGTCAGTGTCGAACTTCCGTTGGAGGGGACCGGCGGAGCGACGCTCAGCGTGACTGCTCGTGTACCCGTGGATCTCGCCGCCAAACAACAAGAAATCGACCGGTCGATCGCTGAATACGAGCAGTTGCGCCTGGGCCGCAAGGCTACCCGGAGCACTTATCTGCTGCTTCTGGCGCTGATCACCCTCTTCATCCTCTTCGTCGCCACCTGGGTGGCGCTGTTCTTGGCCAAGCAGATCAACGTCCCGATCGCTGCGCTGCTGGCCGCCTCCGACGAGGTCCGGCGGGGCAACCTCTCCTACCGGGTCGATGTGCCGGCCATCGACGAACTCGCCAGCCTGGTGAAATCCTTCAACGAAATGACCGCCGGTCTGGAAAGAAACGCTCAGGAGCTCGAGCGAAGGCGGCGGTTCATCGAAGCCATCCTCGACAACGTCCCCACCGGCGTCGTGTCGGTCTCGTCCAAGGGGGAGATCCAGCGGGTCAACCGCGCGCTCCCGGGGATCTTTTCGGCTGAGCGCGTGCGCCGCGCCCGCCGCCTTCCGGACCTGCTTCCGCCCGAGCAAGCCCCAGAGGTCCGCTACTTGATGAAGCGGGCGCGCCGCACCGGGGTGGCTTCGCGGCAGTTCGAACTCCGCGACGGCGGCAGGACGCTACATCTGAACATCACGGTCTCGGCCTTGGGAGAAAAAGAGAGTCCGGGTTTCGTCGTCGTCATCGAGGACACCACCGAGTTGTTGCGCGCACAGAAGTCCGCCGCCTGGCGGGAAGTCGCGCGGCGCGTGGCCCACGAGATCAAGAATCCGCTCACGCCCATTACTCTGAGCGCCCAACGGATCGCCCGCCAGGTGGAACGCGCCGGCGGTGGTGATTTGTCCGAAGACGTGGTCCGCATATTGAAGGAATGCGCGGCCACGATCGTCGAGGAGACCGAGTCGGTCCGAAGCCTGGTGAACGAGTTCTCGAGCCTGGCGCGGTTCCCGGCGGCGCAACCCGAGCCGGCCGACCTCAACGAGGTCGTCCGCAGTGGACTGGCCGTGTTCGACGGCCGGCTTCCGGAAATCGAGGTCGAGCTGGACCTCGCCGGGAACTTGCCGCCGGTGAGAGTGGACCGGGAACTGTTCAAACGCGTGATCGTCAACCTGGTGGACAATTCGGCCGAGGCGATGGAACAGACGCCGGTCAAACGCCTGACGGTGCGCACCCGCCCTGCCGGGGCCGACGCCGTAGAACTGGAAGTGGCCGATACCGGCTGCGGCGTCTCACTCGAGGACAAGGAAAAGCTCTTCCTTCCCTACTTCTCGACCAAAGAGCGGGGCACGGGCCTTGGCCTGGCGATCGTCAGCCAGATTGTCGCCGAGCACGGCGGCCACATCCGGGTCGAGGACAACAAGCCCTCCGGCGCTCGTTTCCTGATCGAGGTTCCCGTCCTCAACGGGCCTCGCAGCCCGGCGGACCACACCCCGGGGATCAAGGTGGGAGACGCGACTGAGCGGTCATGAAACGCCATCACATCCTCGTCGTTGACGACGAGCCGCTCATCCGGCAATCCCTGAGCGGAGTATTGGAGGACGAAGGCTACTCCGTGCAGGCGGTGGAGAGCGGCGAAACCTGTCTCGAAGAGATCTCCCGGAACTGCTACGACCTGGTGCTGCTCGACATCTGGCTGCCGGGCATGGACGGCCTGGAGACCCTGGAACGCATTGCCCAGCGCCCTTTGGCAGAGCGGCCGGCAGTGGTCATGATCTCCGGCCACGGGACGATCGAGACGGCGGTGAGGGCCACCAAACTGGGGGCGTTCGATTTCCTGGAAAAGCCCCTGACCATCGACAAGGTCACCGTGGTGGTGAAGAACGCCATCCGCCAGCGGCGGCTCGAGCTCGAGGTGGAACGGCTTCGCGACGATTACGGACGCGCACCCCGGATCATCGGCGAAAGTGTCCCGATGAAAGCTCTCCGCCAGCAGCTCGCCCTGATGGCGGGCACCAACGGCCGCGTGCTGATCTTCGGGGAGAGCGGCACCGGCAAGGAGCTCGTGGCCCGGGCGATCCACGCCATGAGCCCCCGGGCGAGAGAGCCGTTCGTGGACGTGAATTGCGCCGCCATCCCGGAAGACCTCATCGAGAGCGAGCTGTTCGGTCACCGCAAGGGCAGCTTTCCCGGGGCCGCCGAGGACAAGGTCGGCAAGTTCCAGAAGGCCGACGGCGGCACCTTGTTCCTCGATGAAGTCGGCGACATGAGTCTCAAGACGCAGGCCAAGGTGCTCCGCACGCTGGACGAGCAGAAGTTCGAACCCGTGGGAGCGCACCACGCCGTGCAGGTGGACGTTCGCGTGATCGCCGCCACCAACAAGGATCTCGAGAAAGAGATGGAACAGGGCAACTTCCGGGAAGACCTTTATTACCGGCTGAACGTGATCCCTTTCTACGTACCGCCGCTGCGCGACCGAATCGAGGACGTGCCGTTGCTGGCCGACCATTTCTTACGAGAGTTCACCACCGCCTACGGCCGCCGCCCGAAGGAGCTTACGCCCGCCGCCTACGAACTCCTCATGAGCTACCGCTGGCCCGGAAACGTCCGGGAACTGCGGAATCTCATGGAACGTATCGTCATCATGAACCCTCAGACGCGCATCGACGCCCGCCACGTCCCGCTGCCGCTCAGCCGGGGCGCGGGCCGCCGGCCGAGTGGGTCCGCCAGCCTCCAGGAAGTCCGCGAGGCGGCCGAACGCGAGTACATCATGAAAAAGCTGGAGGAGACGGGCGGCAACGTCAGCCGCGCCGCCGAACTCCTCGGCCTGGAGCGGTCCAATCTCTACCGGAAGATGAAGGCCCTCGGGATCGCGAAATGAACCGCCCCTGCCCCGATCGAGCATAGAGGCCGCGGCGCAAACCGGACCCGGCGGTCCATATTGCCCGCCGGCCCGCCGCTCACATACAATAGGGAGCTTACCGCCGCGCTTATGGACCACATACTCTCCGTCGTACTGTGGACGCCGCTGGCCGGACTGCTGGTCCTGCTGCTGATCCCCTCTTCGAAGACCCGGGCGATCAAGATTTGGGCCAATATCGCCTCTTTCATCGGATTCCTCGTCTGCCTGCCCTTGGTCTTCCAGTTCGACCGCACCAAGGACTTTCAGTTCGTCGAGAAGGCCGACTGGATCCCGTCCATCGGGGCGAGCTACCACCTGGGCATCGACGGCTTCGGCCTCTTGCTGGTGGTGTTGACCGGGCTGCTCGGCTTCATCTCCATCCTCAGCAGTTGGAGCGCCATCACGCACCGGCTCAAGGAATACTACGCCTACTTCCTGGTCCTGCAAGTGGCCATGCTGGGGGTGTTCATGGCCCTGGACTTCTTCCTGTTCTTCGTCTTCTGGGACTTGGTCCTGGTGCCGATGTACTTCATCATCGCCATCTGGGGCGGCGAGCGGCGGGTGTACTCGGCGATCAAGTTCGTCGTCTACACGCTGGTCGGCTCGATCCTGATGTTTCTCGGCATCCTGACGCTATACTTCGAGCACATCCGGCAGTTCGGCGAACGCACTTTCGACATCCAGGCCCTCATGGCCCTCGAGCTCAGCCCCGGGGTGCAATGGTGGGTCTTCTGGGCCCTGTTCATCGGCTTCGCCGTAAAAGTGCCGATGTTCCCGTTCCACACGTGGCTGCCCGACGCCCATACGGAAGCCCCGACGGCCGGATCAGTCATCCTGGCTGCGGTGCTCCTGAAGATGGGGACTTACGGTTTCCTTCGCTTCTCGATGCCCCTGCTGCCCGAGGCGGCCAAGGATCCCCAGGTGATCACCGTCATCGCCCTGCTGTCGATCATCGCCATCGTCTACGGAGCGCTGGTCTGCCTGATGCAGCGGGACTGGAAGAAGCTGGTGGCTTACTCCTCGGTGAGCCACATGGGCTTCGTCACCCTGGCCATGTTCGCCCTGAACCCGGCGGGCATCACCGGCTCCATCCTGCAGCAGATCAACCACGGCATCTCCACCGGGATGCTCTTCTTGATCGTCGGCGTGGTCTACGAGCGGCGCCATACGCGCATGATCGCCGAATACGGCGGCCTGCTCCGCGTCATGCCGGTCTTCACCATCGTCTTCCTGATCGCCGCGCTCAGCTCGATGGGGATGCCCCCTCTGAACGGCTTCATCGGGGAGATCACCATCTTGCGGGGCGTCTACGAAGTGGCCTTCTCGTGGGCGTTCTGGTGTGTCGTGGGCATCGCTTTGGGCGGGGCCTATCTGCTCTGGCTCTTCCAGCGAACAATGCTCGGCGAGATCAAGGAGATCAACCTCGGGCTGAAAGACCTGAACCTGCGCGAGGTCGCCTACTTCACCCCTCTGATCCTCTGGGCGTTCTGGATCGGCATCTACCCGAAACCGTTCTTCGATGTGCTGGACCGGCCGGTGGCCCAGATCGTCGAACGGGTCCGGCCGGGCTATTACGCCGCCCATGGGCTGCCGAACCCGCTCGAGCGGACGGCCGAAGCGCGAATCCCGCCGCCCCCCGCCGCCGACTGAAGTCTCCGGAGCAGCAGACCTTCCGGCGCCCGCCGCCGGTCAGCGCGGCCGCTTCTTCTCCGGCTCGTCCCCGGCTCCACCCGTTCCGATGTGGACCAGGGTCTCCTGCGCCGCCCGGGCCTCCCGGGGCGGCCGCAGCAGCCGCACCGGCAGCCGGGTGAACAGCGCTAGGCGCTCGATCACCGGCAGCAGCCTCCGCACCCAGCGGCCGTGGAAGACCAGGCTGCCCACCACCAGCGCCGGATGGGGAATCGTCGTCACGCACCGGGAGCAGATCTCGACTTCCCCGCCCCGCCCCCGGGCGTGCAAGCGGCGCATCCGGCGGATCTCGTCGGAGTTCCACATCTCCTCGATCCGCTGCTCGCCGATGCGCCCCACCGGCTTGCCCCCCAGCATGTAGCTCTGGCAGCACGGGTAGACCTCGCCGTTGTAGCGGACGTACATCGGCCCGCGCCACAGGTAGTGGCACGGATGCTTGAAGTCGGCCGGCTCGTGGGCGGCGCCCGGCTGCAGCAGGTTCGTCTCGTCCTGTTTCAGCCTGACCTGATCGACGCCGGGCACCGACCGCCAGAAGCGTACGAACTCCTCGGCTTCGGCCCGCGTGCCCTCCATCTGCACCATCTGGACGACGATCTGCACCTTGGCCCGCCGCTCGCGCTTCATCCGGGCGAAACGGACGAAGTTGTCGCGCACGGCCTCGAACCGGGCGCCTTTGCGGTAGCGCTCGAAGGTCTCCTTCGTCGCCCCGTCGAAGCTGAAGGTGATGTGCTCGAGCGGGCTGCCGAGCAACCGCGCCGAGGCTTCTTCGGTGAGCAGGGTCCCGTTCGTCGACAGCAAGGTATAGATCCCGTGCCGGTCGCAGCGCTCGATCCGGTCGAAGATCTTCCCATCGAGCAGCGGCTCGCCCAGGCCGATCAGCATCATGTGCTCGGCCGACGGGGCGGCCTCGGCCACCAGCCGGTCGAAGATCTCGTCGGCCATGTCGGCCTTCGGCTGCGGATGGATCTCCCGGGGGCACATCGGGCAATAGAGGTTGCACTTCGCCGTCGTCTCGACGATCCACTCCACCGGCAGGCCGCCCAGCCTGTCGTTGCGGCAGAGGTAGCCCCACAGGAGTTTCGCCCGGTTCCAGGCCTTCATCGACGCCTCTCGTTCGATCATACCTTGGGCCGGCCACGGCGCCCCGCCGCAGATGCGCGACAATAATCAATAGGATGGTGGTCGAAATCGAAGGCGTGCCGCTGCATCTGGCGCACCCGGACGAGATTCCCATCAAATGGGTGGGCCAGGAAGAGGTGATGCGGCAACTGCTGGCGGCCTGGCTGGTCATCGACGAGAACGACCTGCCGATGAACCCCCGCTTGCTCGGCAAGCCGGGGGTGGGCAAGACCACCCTCGCCTACGCCGCGGCCAAACGTCTGGGTCGCGAGGTGTACATCCTTCAGGCCACTGTTGATACGCGTCCCGAGGATTTGATCATCACGCCGGTGATCGAGGGCGAGAACAAGCTCCGCTACGTAGCCTCGCCGCTGGTGACGGCAATGGTCCGCGGCGGCGTGTGCATCCTCGACGAAGGCAACCGGATGAGCGAAAAGAGCTGGGCGAGCCTGGCCCCGCTGCTCGACAACCGCCGGTACGTCGAGTCCATCGTGGCCGGCGTCAAGATCAAGGCCCACCCTCTGTTCCGCATCGTCACCACGATGAACGACGACGCCTCGACCTTCGATCTGCCCGAGTACATTCACTCGCGGCTGCAGCCGCAGATCTACATCGACTTCCCGGAGCGGGAGGAAGAATACGCCATCCTGCGCGAGAACCTGCCCTTCGGCGACGAGCAGATCCTCCAATACGTCACCGACTTCCTGCAGTTGGCCCACGCCGCCGACGAGCGCTATACCGTGCGGGACGGCATCAACATCAGCCGGTTCGCCATGAAGCTGCTCGGCCTGCCGGAGAACTCCATTTCCCGGAGCCAGGCGCTTCAGACGGCGATCCTGGAGACCTTGGGCGAAGAAGCGCTGCGGTATGCCCGAGCGGCCTGAAGCAGAACTGCCCGAGCTGACGAGCCTCCAGAGAGGCCGGTTCACCTACTTCCCCGTCGTGCCCGGCCGCCTGGAGTTCGCCGTCGAGGTGCGCCGCAAGATCCTGGCCGCCCGGCCCGCCGTAGTAGCCGTGGAGCTTCCCGGCTGGCTGGAACCGGAATACCGCCGGGCCGTCGGGCGGCTGCCCGAGATGAGCGTCATCGTCTACGCCGACGAGCAGGACGACGAGCGGGGCATCTACATCCCCGTCGAGCCGGCCGACCCGTTCACCGAAGCCGTCCGCACGGGCCTGGAAACCGGGGCCGAGCTCGTCTTCATCGAGCCGGACATCGGCGAGCGCCCACACCTGCCCGACGCCTTCCCGGACCCGTACTCGATCCGCTCCATCGGTCTGGAGACCTACATCGAGCGCTACCGCCTTCATCCCCAGCCACGCAGCGACGAGGTCGCCGTCCACGCCGCCGGCATGGCCTGGAAGCTCCAGGGTACGAACCCGGAGGCCGAGGTCCTGGTCGTGCTGTCGCTGAATCTGCTCGATCCGGTGCTCGACGCCATGGAACTGCCCCAGGAGCCGCCGCCGCGGGGCCGCCTGCGCAAGGAAGTCGAGCTGATCAACCCGCATCCGGAGTGCCTCGCCGAGATCTGCATCGAATACCCGTATCTGCAGGAGCGCTACGAGTTCTTCCGCGGGCAGATGGCGGACGAGAACGCCGTGGACCGGCGCCGCGTTCAGTACTCGCTGCTCAAGGAGGCCGAGCAGGCCTACGAGAAGAACACCGGCGAGAAGCTCAGCCACTGGCAGCGCCTGATGCTGGCCCGCTACAGCCGGAACCTGGCCCTGATCGACCGCCAGCTCACCGCCGGGCTGTTCGACTTGACCGTCGCCGCCCGCTCCATCGTCGATGACAACTACGCCTGGGAAGTCTGGAACCTGGCCAACCGCTACCTGGCCCAGACAGCCGAGAGCGACCTGCGCACCGAGAACCTCTCCGGCGAGGAGGTCTGGGCCTTCACCCGGAAGATCCGCCTGCGCCGCCGCCTGCCCCGCCCCAAGCAGCGGCTGCGGCCCGCCGGCCTGAAGATGCGCAAAAAGGAGAAGCAGCCCGGCGAGTGGGCCCGGCAGCTCGACGGCAACGCCATCTGCTCCTATCCGCCGGAAGACCTGGTGATCGAGGACTACGGCCGGTTCCTGAAGCAAAAGGCCAGGACGATCGTCAGCGAGGAGCGCCTCCGCGTGGAGCCGTTCACCACCTCGCTGCTCGACGGCATCGACGTGCGGGAGACGATCCGCAACTGGCACGAAGGAAAGATCTACGTCCGCCACTGCCAGAAGCTGGCCGGCGAGGTAGGCGCCGTCATCGTCATCTTCGACGAGGATCCCGACAACCGGTACTACTACCACACCACCTGGCTCGGCGAGCACCAGAACGAGTCCGACATGGCGTTCTACTCCACCCACCCGTTCGACAACATCGTCGGGCCGGGCATCGGCCGCGCCGAATACGGCGGATTTCTGATGACCCTGCCGCCGCGCCGGATGGTGGACGTCTGGGGCGACCCGGACTACGACTTCGCCCGGACCAAGAGCGAGCGGCTGCTGTTGGCCGGGCTCGACTACTCGATCCACCGCTACGTCGTCTACGTGGCCGCCAGACCTCCGCGCTCGATCTTCCGTTCCATCGCCTCACGCCTCGGCCGAACAATCCTCTATATCCCGATCGGACAACTCAACCCGGCGAAGCTGAAGAAGATCCGCGTGGTCCACGTGCTGGACGGCCATGCCCGCAGGGAGATCGCCAAAGACTACATCTGGTAGGGGGGCTTCTCCACGCCGGAGCCACCGCGAGGGCAGCGGTCGCCACGGGGTCGCGCCCAGGGCCCTTCACCGCTCAACTCATTGATATAGAAATGGATACATACAGCCTCGAGAAGTTGTGCGGAGCCACCGTGCGGGCCGTGGCCGCTCGGGATGCTCAGGGGGTGCCGCATTTCGCCCCTGTCTTACGCATAATAGATGTGGAGGGAAAGGCAAGCTGCCCCTGGCCCGAAAGTGGAATTTCCGATATACTAATTGCCGCAGACAACTGAGCGCTGGTGAGGAGCGTGGGGCTGGGGGGCGCTCATGAGGTCGGAGTGATTGCCATATGCCCAGACAAAGTATCCACAAGAAACTAGAGAAGGTTCGTCCGCCGCGTGTCCACATCACGTACGATGTGGAGATCGGCGACGCAATCGAGGTCAAGGAAATCCCCTTCGTCCTGGGGGTCCTTGGTGATTTCACCGGAAAACCACGTGAACCGCTGCCGCGCCTGAAGGACCGGAAATTCGTCGAGGTGACTCCGGACAACTTCGACAGCGTGCTCGAAGCCATGAGGCCGCACCTGGCCTTCTCAGTGGAGAACAAGCTCAGTGAGGATCCGGAAGCCGGGCAGTTGAAAGTGGATCTGGATTTCCGCAAGCTGGAAGACTTCGAGCCCCAGAACGTGGCGCGGCAAGTCAAGCCGTTGCGGGAACTGATGGAGCTTCGTACGAAGCTGGCTGACTTGCGAGGAGGGCTCCAGGGTAACGAAAAGCTCGAAGAGTTGCTGCTGGAGGCCGTGAGTGATACAGAGAAACTAGAGAGGCTCCGTTCCGAACTTGGCCAACCTGAGGAGGGTGAGTGAAGATGGCGCAGAAACAAGCCAAGGCAGCCGCTAGGGCGGCCAAGACTGAAGAGGTCCAGGAAGTCGAACAGAAGGAAGTCAGCCTGCTCGAGCAGATCGTCGAGGAAGGGCGCCTGGCCCGGGATCCCGCCCTCAAAGAACGGGGCAAGGATCTGATCAAGGAGTTCGTCCAGCAGGTGCTCGAGGGCGAGATGACGGTTTCGGCCGACGCCGAGGCCATGATCAACGCCCGGATCTCTCAGATCGACCACCTGATCTCGCTGCAGCTCAATGAGATTCTGCACCATCCGGAGTTCCAGAAGCTCGAGGCGAGCTGGCGCGGACTGAAGTACCTGCTCGATCAGTCCAGCACCAGCGACATGCTCAAGATCAAGGTGCTCAATGCATCGAAGAAAGAGCTGCTGCGCGACCTGCAGCGGGCTCCTGAGTTCGACCAAAGCGCTCTTTTCAAGAAGGTTTACGAAGAAGAGTTCGGCGTCTTCGGCGGGGCGCCCTTCGCGGCTCTCATCGGCGATTACGAGTTCGGCCCCGGGCCGCAAGACATCGAACTGCTGGAGAAGATCTCTCAGGTGGCGGCCGCCGCCCACGCGCCCTTCCTGTCGGCGGCGTCTTCTCAGTTCTTCAACCTCGACAGCTACACCGAGCTCGGGGCGCCGCGCGACATCGGTAAGATCTTCGACTCCACCGCTTACGCCAAGTGGAAGTCCTTCCGCCAGAGCGAGGACTCCCGCTACGTAGGGCTCACCTTGCCGCACATTCTCCTGCGGTTGCCCTACGGCCGGGACAACGTCCCAGTGGAGGAGTTCAATTACGAAGAAGGCGTGGACGGCACCGACCACTCGAAGTACCTGTGGGGCAACGCCGCCTATGCTCTAGGCGCCCGTTTGACGGAGGCATTCCACGAGTACGGCTGGTGTGCGGCGATCCGGGGTGTGGAAGGCGGCGGCCTCGTCGAAGGGCTGCCGGTCCACAACTTCTACACCGACGAAGGCGACGTGGCCATGAAGTGCCCCACCGAGGTGGAAATCACCGACCGGCGCGAGAAGGAGCTGGCCGATCAGGGCTTCATCCCGTTGGTCCATTGCAAGGGCACCGATTACGCCGCCTTCTTCAGCGTCCAGTCCTGCCAGAAACCAAAGGTTTACGACAACGAACAGGCGACGGCGAACGCCCGAATCGCCACCCAGTTGCCGTACATCCTCGCCGTGTCCCGCTTCGCCCACTACTTGAAGGCGATGATGCGGGACAAGATCGGCAGCTTCATGTCCCGCAGCGACTGCGAGCGTTTCCTGAACAAGTGGATCATGCAGTACGTCACTGAGGATGACAACGCGAGCCAGGAGACGAAAGCCCAGTACCCGCTGCGGGAGGCCCGTGTCGAGGTCATGGAAGTGCCCGGAAAACCAGGCGCCTACCGGGCAGTGGCTTTCCTGCGTCCCCACTTCCAGCTCGACGAACTTACGGTTTCCCTGCGTCTGGTCGCGGAGCTTCCTCCGTCGGCCAGGGGCACCTAAACGACCCTTGGGGGAATGGAAGACGGCCGGTACGCGAACCGGCGCAAACAGTATCACTTTGACTAGAGGAGGAGTTAAGGAATGGCTTTTGATTGTTTTCTGAAAATCGATGGTATCCAAGGCGAAAGCAAGGACAAGACTCACAAGAACGAGATTGAGGTCCTGTCGCTGAATTGGGGAGCCAACCAGACCGGAACCGCGGCCTACGGCGGCGGCGCCGGCGCCGGCCGAGTGAACATGCAGGACATCAGCTTCACCAAACGGTTCGACAAGGCGAGCCCGAAGCTGATGCTGAACTGCTGCAACGGCACCCATATCAAGAACGCCGTCTTCACCTTGCGCAAGGCGGGCGGTGAGCAGCAGGAGTACATGTTCATCCGGCTGAACGACGTTCTGGTCAGCTCCGTCAGCGCCGGGGGCTCCGCCGACAGCGGCGACGACATCCCACTGGAGACGGTGAGCTTCAACTACGGCAAGATCGAGGTCGAGTACAAAGAGCAGAAAGAAGACGGAACCTTGGGCGGCACCGTGAAGGCCCACTGGGATGTGAAGCAGAACACCGGCGGGTGAGGCCCGGCGGCAGCCACGCTGGGGCAACCGCAATGGACGCTGCACAACTTTATCGTGCCGGTCGGCTCGGGGAGGCTATCGAGGCCCTCGGAGCGGAACTCCGCAAGAACCCGACCGACAGCAAGCGGCGCACGTTCCTTTTCGAGCTGCTGTGTTTCGCCGGCGAGTATGACCGGGCGCAAAAGCAATTGGAAATACTCGCCGGCGCCAGCAAGGACGCCGCCGCCGGCGCCCTGCTCTATCACGCCGCTCTGCACGCCGAGCGCACGCGCCAGGAACTTTTCGACAAGAAGGAATACCCCGGCGCCACTGACGAGAACCAGGAGGTCGAAGCGATCTCCGGTACGCTCAACGGGAACCCGTTCACATCGATCTCTGATGCGGATCCCCGCGTCGGAGCCCGGTTGGAGATCTTTGCGGCCGGCAATTGTCTCTGGCTGCCGTTCCGACACGTAGCGGAGGTGGTCATCGAAGAACCCCGCCGGCTGCGGGACCTGTTGTGGGCGCCGGCCCGAGTCCGTCCCGCGGCCGGCTTCGAGGCCATGGAGCTGGGCGAAGTGCTCACCCCGACCCTGGCGCCGCTCACGTGGCAGTATCCCGACGATGATGTCCGGCTCGGCCGGGCGACGGTATGGGTGGAAGACGAAGACGGGCGGGAGGTTCCCGTTGGGCAGAAGATGCTCCTGGTTGACGGTGAGGAGTTTCCCTACCTCGAGGTGCGGAAACTCGAGTTCCGGCCAGCGGGATCCTGACCAGCATGCCTCTCCGCGAAGATCTCCTCAATCCGATCCCCGGCGATAACCCGAGTGGGGAGAGTCTCCGCTACGAGCCCATCTACGACCAGATCAAGGAGGCCCGCCGCCAGGAAGAGGAACTGACCCAGGGTATCTGGGCACACGAGGTCAAACAGGCGGACTTTTCCAAGGTGATCAAGCTCGCCGGAGACGCCCTCGCCGAGCGCAGCAAGGATCTTCAGCTCGCCGCCTGGCTTACCGAAGCGCTCATCTATGAAGAGGGCATCCCCGGGCTCCGCCGCGGACTCACCTTGGTGCGCGAGCTGATGGAACAGTTCTGGGACACGCTCTACCCCGAACTGGAGGACGGCGATCCGTACATGCGGACCGGCGTCCTCGACTGGATCGGATCCCGCCTCGACGACGCCCTCAAGAAGGCTCCCCTGACTCAGGGCGGCTATGGCTGGTATCAGTACCGGGAATCCCGGGCCGTCGGCTACGAGGAAGACTGCGCCGGCGACAGCGAGAAGCTCGAGGCCCGCCAGGCTGCCATCGAGGAAGGCAAGATCACCGCCGAGGATTTCGACGCCCAACTCAGCGCCACCCCCAAAGCCTTCTACGTCGAGCTGAAGGAAGAGTTGGGAAAGTGCTTCGAAGAGCTCCGCGCCCTGGAGGAGTTCACCGATGAGCATTTCGCCGAGGATCCGCCCAGCTTCAGCGGCCTCCGGTCCACGCTCGAGGAACTGGACAAGACCGTCCACATGCTCCTGGCGAAGAAAAAGGAGCAGGAGCCGGACGTCGCTCCCCAACCCGAGCCGCCGCCCGAACCCGAGCCCGCGGAGGAACCCGGCCGGCAGGCCGAAGAACCCTCGCCAGCCGTCGCCGTGGAGCCTCAGCCGGCCCCGGCGGCCGCTCCGGCGCCGGCGCCGCCTCCGGTCTCGGCGGAACCGGCCGACCGGGACGATGCCATCCGGCGCATCGTCAGCGCCGCTGCTTTCCTGCGCCAGGACGATCAGTATAGTCCTCTCCCTTATCTGGTGCTGCGGGGGCTGCGCTGGGGGGAGCTGCGAGCTTCGAGCGGAGGCATCGACCCAACCCTGCTCGAGCCGCCGCCCTCGGACCTCCGCCAGGAGCTCAAGCGCCTTTCCCTGAACAGCGAGTGGGAAGCCGTCCTCGAGAAGGGCGAAGAAGCCATGGGACTGCCGTGTGGCCGTGGCTGGCTCGACTTGCAGCGGTATGTGGTCCGGGCGTGCACCGAACTGGGGAGCTGGTATGATCCCATCGTCAACGCGATCCGCTCGGAGCTGCGCGCGTTGCTCACCGACTTCCCCGATCTGCCGGAGATGACCTTGATGGACGACACGCCGACGGCGAACAAAGAGACTCAGGAGTGGCTGAAAGAGTTCGCCGCGCCCATGGTCATCGAGAAAGAGCCCGAGGTCTCCTTTCCGGAAATGCCCGAGGAGGTGGCCAAGGAATCCGGTTTTGGCGAAGAGGCTCCGCCGGACCCCCGCGAGCTGGCTCAGAACGCTCTGCGGGACGGACGGCCTGATGAAGCCATGGCCATCCTCGCCCGCGAAATCGGTCAGGTAAAGAGCGGCCGGGAACGCTTTCGGCGCCGCGTGGAGCTGGCCGAAATCTGCCTGGCCTCTGACCGGGCCGCCATTGCCCTGCCGATTCTGCAAGACATCGCCGCGGAGATCGAGAAACGGCGCCTCGAGGAGTGGGAGCCTCCGGAATCCGTGGCCCACGCCCTGGTCCTGCTGTACCGCTGCCTCACGACGCTCGACCGGCCGCCTGAAGAGAAGCAGCCCGTCTATCAGCGCATCTGCCGGCTCGACCCGGTCCAGGCGATGGCTTGCACATAGGCTTATGGCGCGTCAACAGTTGGAAGAGCCCGTCACCTTGTCGGTCCTCGACCGGCTGATCGACGAGGAGCCGAAGAAATCCACGGAGCCGCCGCTTACCCGGGCCCAGTCGTTGCGCCGGCTCAAAGAAGCGTTGAAGCGGGACCTCGAATGGCTACTGAACACGCGCCGTAACCCCGATCTCGGCGAGGGGGTTTACAAGGAGGCGGAGCGGTCCGTGCTCGGCTTCGGCCTGCCCGACCTGAGCGCCTTCGGCCTGGCATCAATCCGCGACCAGCAGCGCCTGCGCCGAGCCCTCGAGAACGCGGTAGCCCTCTTCGAACCCAGGCTGGGCGGCGTCCGGGTCCAGATGGAGACCGTTTCCAACGTCACCCGCGGCATCCGGTTCCATATTCAGGGCCTGCTGCTGGTGAATCCGAGCCCCGAGCCGATCACCTTCGACACGGTGCTCGAGCTGCCGGCCGGCCAGTACGAGGTGAAGGGACGCTGAAATGCGCGACGACTTGCTCGCGTACTACGAACGCGAACTCACGTTTCTCCGCCAAATGGGCGCGGAGTTCGCGGCCAAGTACCCGAAGATCGCCTCGCGCCTGACGCTGGAGGCCGACCGCGCCGCCGATCCCCATGTCGAACGCCTCATCGAGGCGTTCGCCTTCCTCGCCGCCCGGGTTCATCTGAAGATCGACGACGAGTTCCCGGAAATCACCGACGCCCTGCTCAGTATCGTCTACCCTCACTATTTGCGTCCGATCCCGTCGATGTCGGTGGTCGAGTTCCACCTGGACCCGGAACAGGGCAAGCTCACTTCCGGGCTGGCGATTCCCCGAGGATCGGTCCTGTTCTCCCGGCCCTACCAGGGCTTTCCCTGTAAATTCCGCACCTGCTACGACACGACGATCTGGCCCTTGCGGGTGGCCGCGGCTGCCTGGACCAGTCCTGACCGCCTCGATCCGCCGCTGAAGGCCCCGGAGGCGGCCGCCGCCCTGCGCCTGGAGCTCGAGTGCCTGCCCGACGTCGCTTTCCAGGGCCTCGAACTCGATCATCTCCGCTTCTTCCTCAACGGCGAGAGCAACCTGGTGCACAACCTCTACGAGCTACTCGCCAACAACTGCACGGGGATCCTCGTCCGGAACCCCGATCCGGCCGCCCGCGCCGAACCGCTGCGGCTGCCGGCAGAATCGCTCCGGCCGGCGGGGTTCGCCGAAGACGAGGCGGTCCTGTCCTACCCCCGCCGATCCTTCCTCGGCTACCGCCTCCTGCAGGAGTATTTCTGCTTCCCCGAGAAGTTCTTCTTTTTCGACCTCCGCGGCCTGGAGGCGTTGCGGAAAGCGGGCCTCGACAATCGCGCCGAGATCGTCCTGCTCATCCGCCCCTACGAGCGGCAGGACCGCCAGCAGTCCCTCGAGGTCGGCGTCACCGAACAGACGCTGAAGCTCAACTGCTCGCCGGTCGTCAACCTCTTCCCCCATACCGCTGAGCCCATCCATTACGACGGTACGAAATATGAATACCAGGTGATCCCCGACGTGCGCCGGCGCCACGTCATGGAGGTCTATTCGATCGACGAGGTCGTCTCCACGCGTCCCGACAGCACCGAGGTGACCCGCTACGAGCCCTTCTTCTCCGTGCGGCATGGAACGTTCCACAACGGAGCCAAGGCATACTGGCACGCCCGGCGGGTACCCTCGACCCGGCCGAACGACCCGGGGACCGACGTCTACCTCACCCTCGTTCAGTTAGACGGCCAGCCGGCGCGCCCGGAAACCGAAACCGTCACCGTGCGGTGCACCTGCACCAACCGGGATCTGCCCTCCCGGCTGCCCTTTGGCAACGAGGAAGGCGATTTCGAGCTGGAGGGAGCGGCTGCCATCCGGCGCATCGTGGCTTTGAAGCGCCCAACGCCGCCGGTGCGGCCGCCGCTCGGCAAGTCCACTTTCTGGAGGTTGATCTCCCATCTCTCCTTGAACTATCTCTCGCTCGTCGAGGAGGGCCGGGAAGCTCTGCAAGAGATCCTGAAGCTCTACGAGTTCACCGGGTCGTCATCGTTGGCCAAACAGATCGCCGGCATCACCTCGGTCCAGTCCCGGGAGCATTTCGCCCCGCTGCGGTCAGACCGGGGCATCGTGTTTGCCCGCGGCCGCCAGGTGGAGATCGAACTCGACGAGGAGCAGTTTGTGGGCGGCGGCGCCTACCTGTTCGCCGCCGTCCTGGAGCGTTTCCTGGGTCTGTACGCGTCGATGAACAGCTTCTGCCAATTGATCGTGCGGACCCGCCAGCGGAAAGGAGTCTTGCGCGAATGGGCGCCACGAGCCGGGGAACAGATCTTGTTGTAGCCGGCGTCGCCGCCCGGCACGAGCTGGTGCGGAGCCCGTACCGCTACGAGTTCTTTCAGGCGGTGCGCCTGCTGCGCCGGCTGATGCGGGGCGAACCGCCGGGACGCTTCGCGCCGCCTCAGCGCGAATTCGTCCGCTTCCGCGCCCACCAATCGCTGGGTTTTCCGGCCAGCGAGATCCAGGCGCTCGAGCGGCCTGCCGAGGACGGCGCGGCGGTGATGACCGTCAACTTCATGGGCCTCACCGGACCGCAAGGCGCTCTTCCCATCGTCTACACCGCCCAGGTCATCGACCGGATCCGCGTGCGCGACCGCGCGATGCGGGATTTCTTCGATCTGTTCAACCACCGCATCATTTCGCTCTTCTACCGTGCCTGGGAGAAATACCGGTTCGCCGTCGCCTACGAGGCCGGCGAGCGGGCGGGTCTCACCCGTTACCTTCTGGATCTCATTGGGCTGGGAACACGCGGCCTGCAAGAACGCCAGGCGGTCGCCGACGATTCGCTGATCTTCTACACCGGGCTGCTCGCCCAGCGGCCGCGTTCGGCTACCGCCCTGCGGCTGGTCCTGGAGGACTATTTCGGCGTCCCGGTTTGGGTGGAACAGTTTGTGGGAGCTTGGTACCCGCTGGCCAGGGAAGACCGGTGCGAACTGGACGAATCGGATTCTTTCTCCTCCCGCCTCGGCGTCGGCGCGGTGGTCGGCGACGAGGTCTGGTCACAGCAATCGCGGGTGCGGATCGTGCTCGGGCCGCTGACGCGGAAGCAGTACCTGGCATTCCTTCCGGGCGGTCCGGCTTACGAGCCGCTCCGCTCGATCGTGCGTTTCTTCGGAAACCAGGAACTGGAGTTCGAAGCGCGGCTGATTCTGAAACGGGAGGAGACCCCGAAATGCGAACTAGGCGCCGAAGGAGACGAGGCGCCACAACTGGGTTGGATCACATGGGTGAATACAGCCGGGATGGACCACGATCCGGGTGACACTGTCTTGGAGCTGTGAGTGCGGCCCACTGCGGCTCCCTGGCAGGCCGGGTTGGCCATCCGGCCGGCAACTGGAACATAATCAAGTGTCCGGAGGAGGAAGGTGATGAGCATCAATCTGAAATCCCTCGTCGGGAAACTGAACAGGACGACGCGGAACGCCATGGAGGCTGCCGCCGGGTTGTGCGTCTCACGGGCGCACTACGACATCGAGATCGAGCACTACCTTCTCAAGCTGCTCGATATCCAGAACAGCGACCTCACGCCCATTCTGCGGCATTTCGAGATCGACACGTCCCGGCTGACCAAGGAACTCACCCGGAGCCTCGACAAACTCAAGACCGGCAACGCGCGCAACCCGGTCTTCAGCCCCAGCCTGGTGAAGATGCTCACCGAGGCGTGGACCATTGGCTCGGTCGATTACAACTCCGGCCAGATCCGCTCCGGGTTTACGATCCTGGCGCTGGTCACCGACGACGAGCTGTCGCGCATGATGCGCGACGTGAGCCGTGAGTTCACCCGGATCGATCCGGTGGAGCTGCGCCGGGACTTCCTGAAGATCATCGCGGCGTCCAAGGAAGAGGTGGCTTCGGCAGCCGCGGCTCCCGAAGCCGCCGCCCCCGGAGCCGCGGTCCGGCCGGGCAGCAAGACCCCGAACCTCGACCAGTTCACGAGCGATCTCACCGAAGCCGCGCGCCAGGGCAAGATCGATCCCGTCCTCGGGCGTGATTTCGAGATCCGCCAGATGATCGACATTCTCCTCCGCCGGCGGCAGAACAACCCGATCCTCACCGGCGAGGCCGGCGTCGGCAAGACGGCGGTGGTCGAGGGCTTCGCCCAGCGCGTCGTGGCGGGTGATGTACCTCCCCCTCTGCGCAACGTGATCATCCGGACCCTCGACCTGGCGCTGCTGCAGGCGGGGGCGGGAGTAAAAGGCGAGTTCGAAAACCGGCTCAAAGGGCTCCTCGAAGAGGTGAAGGCCTCGCCGACGCCGATCATCCTGTTCATCGACGAAGCGCACACGCTCATCGGCGCCGGCGGCCAGGCCGGCCAGGGCGACGCCGCCAACATTTTGAAACCAGCCCTGGCCCGGGGCGAGCTGCGCACCATCGCGGCCACCACCTGGTCGGAATACAAGAAGTACTTCGAAAAGGACCCCGCCCTCACCCGGCGGTTCCAGGTCATCAAAGTGGAAGAGCCCACCGAGGAGCAGTGCATGGTCATGCTTCGCGGCGTCGCCACTTCCCTCGAGAAACACCACCAGGTCCGGATTCTCGACGAGGGACTGGCCGCCGCCGTGCGCCTCTCCCACCGCTACATCGCCGGCCGGCAGTTGCCGGACAAGGCCGTCAGCGTCCTGGACACCGCCTGCGCCCGTCTCTCGCTGAGCCAGAGCGCTACCCCGGGGCCCATTGAAGACGCGCGACGGCGCCTCGACGACCTGAACGTCCAGGAGCGTATCTTGAAGCGCGAGGCGGCCGTCGGCGGCGACCACCAGGAGCGGCTCGAGGAGATCGCCAAGGAGAAGGTCACCGTCGGAGAACGCTTGAAGCAACTCGAGGAACGCTGGGAGAAAGAAAAGACCCTCGTCCAGCAGATCCGCGATCTGCGCGCGAAGATCGAGGCAGTGGCCGGCGGCGACGGCAAAGGCGACACTAACGGCGTCGGCGAGCTGCGTGGGCGTCTGGAGGAGCTGAACCGGGAACTCGAGGCCGTCCAGGGCGACGCTCCTTTGGTCCGGGTCACGGTGGATGCCAACATCGTGGGCGAGGTGATCTCCGGCTGGACAGGCATTCCCGTCGGCAAGATGGTCAAGGACGAAATCGCCACGGTCCTCTCGCTCAAGGACCTGCTCGCCCAGCGGGTCATCGGCCAGGACCATGCACTGGAAGCCATCTGCCAGCGCATCCAGACCTCCCGGGCGAGCCTCGACGATCCCGGTAAGCCCATCGGCGTGTTCCTCTTGGTCGGGCCCAGCGGCGTCGGGAAGACCGAAACCGCCCTGGCTCTGGCCGATCTGCTCTATGGCGGCGAGCGGAACCTGATCACCATCAACATGTCCGAGTTCCAGGAGGCCCACACGGTCTCCACGCTGAAAGGCTCGCCTCCGGGCTACGTCGGCTACGGCGAAGGCGGCGTGCTGACCGAAGCGGTACGCCGGCGGCCCTATTCGGTGGTACTGCTCGACGAAGTCGAAAAGGCGCACCCGGACGTGCTCGAACTCTTCTACCAGGTCTTCGACAAAGGCATGATGGAGGACGGCGAGGGGCGCGAGATCGACTTCAAGAACACGATCATCCTGCTCACCACCAACGCCTGCACCGACGAGATCATGAAGCTCACCGCCGACCCGGAGACGGCGCCGGAACCGGAAGCCCTGGCCTCGGCCCTGAAACCGGAGCTGAACAAGCTGTTCAAGCCGGCGTTCCTGGGCCGGATGCTGATCGTGCCCTACTACCCGATCCGTGACGAGGCGCTCAAGAAGATCATTCATCTGAAGCTCGACAAGATCAAGCGGCGGCTCATGGAGAACCACAAGATCGAGCTGATCCACGACGAGAGCCTCGTCGAGGAGGTAGCCCGCCGGTGCACCGAGGTCGAGAGCGGCGCGCGCAATGTGGACAACATCTTGACCAACACGCTGCTTCCCGACGTGGCGCGCCAGATCCTCGGCCGGATGGCGGAGGGCCAGCCGTTGCAGTCGATTCGGGTTTCGGTGGGAGAAGACGGCTCGTTCGTTTACGCATAGTACATATAGGAGGAGGAGTTTGCCACCGAATGTGCGCGGCCGCGTTCCGGGGCCGACGGGGGCGGAGGGACGGATTCCGGAATTCGGCGGCTTCCGCCCGCGAGGGAATCGCCGTCATGGCCCGCTCCGCGCTCCGGAGCGAACGCTGCTGGCCCAACTGACGCCGGAGGAGTCACCGGAGACCGCTACCGACGCGACAGCGCCGGAAAGCGAGATTCGCCTCGTCGAGCCGTCTGCCGTCCCCGGCCAGCCCACGGCGCTCGAAGACTACGATTTCCCGCTGTTCGGCTCCCAGGGTACGCCCACTGCCGAGGACGTGGTTCAGGGCAACCTGGACAACTGCCCGGTGGCGGCGACCCTGGCCGCGCTGGCGCATGCCCGGCCGGAAGTGATTCAGAACATGCTCTCGGAACAGCACGCCCGGGTGCGTTCCCGGGTGCATGGAGATCCTCAGGGCCGCTATCCCCACGAATCCCGCCGTCTGATCACCGTGCGGCTGCCCGGGGGCCAGCCGGTCCGGGTGAGCGGGCTGCTTTGGCGGATGTGGGGAAACGTGGCCTACGCCCGTTCGGCGAGCGGAAGCATCTCGTGGATGAGCTACATCGAGAAGGCTTACGCTTCGCAGTTCTCCGGCGGGTACCAGACGCTGGCCCGGGTAGGCGAGGAAGCTCCCGGGATCCCGGACACCCGGGAAGTCTTCGCCGCGCTCACCGGCTCTTGGATGATGGCCTATCTCGTCGAGGACACTCTCTTCCACGCCGACGGCGCCGCCGACGCCCTGCGCGCGGGGACCCTCGAAGAGTTGCTGGCCCGAGCCCGGGCCCGGCCCACGATCGCCGCCTCCCGCAACGAACTGCCGCCCGAAGGACGGATCGAGGCAAACCATTCTTACGCTGTGCTGGGCTTTCGCCGCGGCGCCGTCCAGCTTCGCAACCCCCGAGGCGGTCCCCACGCTACTTTCCAGATCCCGTTCGAGTTGTTCCGCCAGGCGTTCCAGGCCGTGTTGCAAACCGAAGACTAGAAAAAGATCCGGAGGAGTACGATGTCAGAATTCACGCAAGAAGGCCGGTTGATCGCCATCGACACGCCGCTGGGCCCCGATGTTCTCTTGCTGCGATCCTTCACCGGCACGGAGGGTATGTCGCAGATCTTTCGGTTCCGTCTCGACATGCTGAGCACCGACTTCAACATCAATTTCGACGACATCGTCGGCAAGAGGGTCACCATCCGCATCCTGCTCGAGGACGGCAGCTACCGGTATCTGAACGGCTACATCAGCCGGTTCGCCCAGCTACCCGTCGAAGGCCACCTGGCCCGCTACGAAGCCGAGATGGTGCCCTGGCTCTGGTTCCTCACCCGGGCCGCCGACTGCCGGATCTTCCAGGAAAAGAGCGTCCCGGACATCATCTCGAAGGTCTTCAAGGACTACGGCTTCTCCGACTTCGAGCTGAAGCTTCAGAAAAGTTACGAGCCTCGCGTCTACTGCGTCCAGTACCGCGAAACGGCGGCCAACTTCGTTATGCGCCTGATGGAGGAAGAGGGCATCTTCTTCTTCTTCCGGCATGAGAACGGCAGCCACGTCATGGTGATCGGCGACGCACCGTCTGTCCACCAGCCCATTCCACAGCAGCCGCTGATCCGTTACGAGCACACTCTGGGGCCCGCTCCCGAGCGGGGAGAGGACGTCATCACCGAGTGGCGCTACGAGCATGAGCTGCGCACCGGCCGTTACGCGCTGAACGACTACAACTTCGAGACGCCCTCCACCAGCCTGCTCTCCCAGATCGACAGCACCATCGACCAGGGCGGCAACAAGAAGTACGAGGTCTACGACTATCCGGGCGACTATCTGGACCGAAGCCGCGGCGACAAACTCGTCCGCCTGCGAATCGAAGAGGAAGAGACGCCGCACGAGGTGGTCTCCGGCGCCAGCAACTGCCGGGCCCTTGCTGTCGGCTTCGCCTTCGAACTCACCGACCACGAGCGTCGCGACCAGAACGTCGAGTACGTGGTCACCTCCATCGCCCACAGCGGCCACAGCGGCGCCTTCATCGCCGGCACGCCCGGCGAAGGCGCCAGCTACGCCAACCGCTTCACCTGCATCCCGTCTCGCGTCCCTTACCGGCCGCTGCGCAAGACGCCGAAACCGGTCGTCGAGGGCGTGCAGACGGCCGTAGTGGTCGGCCCGTCGGGCGAAGAGATCTACACGGACAAGTACGGCCGCGTGAAGGTCCAGTTCCACTGGGACCGCCTCGGCAAGAAGAACGAGAAGAGTTCCTGCTGGATCCGCGTCTCCGAGCCTTGGGCCGGCAAGAACTGGGGCGCCGTGTTCCTGCCCCGCATCGGGCAAGAGGTGATTGTCGATTTCCTGGAGGGCGACCCCGACCGGCCCATCATCACCGGGCGCGTCTACAACGCCGAACAGATGCCGCCCTACAAGCTTCCGGATCATCAGACCCGCAGCGGCATCAAGACCCGCAGCACGAAGGGCGGCGGCGGCTCCAACTACAACGAGATCCGTTTCGAGGACAAGAAGGGCCAGGAAGAGATTCACATCCACGCCGAGCGGAACCTGCGCACGATGGTGGAAGCCGACGAAACCCGGACGGTCGGCGGCCAGCGGACCACGACCATCCAGAAAGACGACAAGCTCACCGTCAAGGAGGGCGACCGGATCGTCATCGTCGAGCAGAAGGACCACAAGACCGAGGTCTCGATGGGCAACCATGACACCCAGGTCAAGATGGGCAACCGCACCGCCAAAATCAGCATGGGCAACGAGGAAGTGGAAGTCAGCCTCGGCAACGTCACCCACAAGGCCCCGGTCGGAACTTACAAAGTGGAAGCGATGACGGTGAAGGTGCAGGCCACCGCCATGATCGAGCTGGTCTGCGGCGCCAGCAAGATCACCATGAATCCGGGCATGATCATCATGCAGGCGCCGCTGATCAAGATCAACTGAGGGGACCACAGTGTTACCGGCAGCGCGTATTACCGATACCACCGCCCATGGCGGCCTCATCACCACCGCCTTCCCCACCGTCTTGATCGGCAACCGGCCGGCCGCGCGGATTACCGACATGCATACCTGTCCGCTGTCCACCGGGCCGGTCCCCCATGTCGGCGGCCCTATCATCTTAGGCGCCTTTACGGTCCTGACCGGCAACATGCCCCAGTCCCGGATTTCCGATACGGCCATCTGCGTCGGCCCGCCGGACACGATCGTCGTGGGCGAATTCACCGTCCTGGTCGGGATGGCGGGAGGCGCGGGGCTGGGCGGGCTTCTGGCGGGCCTGGGCATGGCTATAGGGGCACTCTTGAAGCCACCTTACCCACGCGCCGCGATGCGCCCGGATGGGACTGTCGTCACCGAATACAACGAGTACATAACTATTGAGGGCTCACCGGAGTATCAGGCCGCGGTGGCCCACGATCTGGATCAGTTCCTTTCGACGAAGACCGGCAAGGAATGGGCGAAACGCTACGAGAAGACCGGGCGGAAGACAACCATCCAGCCGATCCCCTCGGGCAAGAACCATGCGAATGCGTACGCCCGGGCCGCATCGAAAAACGCTTATCTGAAGTCTGACAAGACCCCTGGGGCAGGCTCCGACTCGACGGTGATGTACAACCCGTCGTTGCACCTTACATACAAGGCCGAGGACGGCAGTACTCAAACCCTGGAGCCGAGTGATGTATTGGCCCACGAGCTTATCCACTCGCTGCACAACGCCGAAGGGACCAACAGGAGGAAGTTCAAGGATCCAAAGGACCCATCCGACAACCAGGAGGAAGCCCAGACGATCGGCGTCCACGGTTTCGAGAAAGAACCGGTCTCGGAACGCAGCCTCATGAAAGAGAAAGGAAAGCCGGTCCGGCCGAACCACAACGCGGCAACATCGCTGACTTACCGGGACGAGGCGGGCAACTGGTACAACATGCGCCGGGGGCCCAACGGAAAATGGACCCGATCCAAGGCGAAGGCGCCCCCGGGGGCCGACTGGCGTCCCAGCAGGTAGGCCCCGATGGAGGAAATTGCGGACGTTTCCCGAAGACGGTTGCTGGCATGGGTTGCCGGCGCGTTGGGCGCCGCGTTCTCGTGTCGGCGGGAGGCGAGAGAGGGCCATATGAATTCAGCCGAAGCACGATCCACTGACGTGATTCTGAGAGCAGCCTTTCAATTGACTCCGGAAGAGCTGCGAGTCGCCTACCGGCTCGAAAACCACAGCCGGTCCGTGCTGGCCGTCTATGACGGCGCGGGCACTCCGGCTCCCGACGATACCGAAAGCTGGCCTGATCTTACAGAAAATGTCTACCTGAGCTTTCAGGAACCGGCAACGCTGCATCTCAAGCGGATCCGTCCTCCGCTGCCCGAGGATGAGGACATCACGTTCGTCAACATCCCGGTCGCCAGCCGCCTCGAGCCCGGGGCTGTCCGCAGAACCCGGTTCGCTTTGAAGCTGCCGCTCTCGGAGTTCAACGAGTACTACCCGGACTATCCCGGCGCACAGTGGGCGGAACGCACCGCCACGGAAGTGCAGCTCTGGATCGGATACTTCCGGGCCACCCCCGAAACGGAATTCCAGCCGCTGCCGGACGCGCCTCACATATTTTCGCTGGGCGGGCAATTCGGCGAACAGGAGTTCGTCACCGCCAGGCAAGCCCTGACGGTCAAGGTCCGCGTCCGGACCGACCCCGTCTTCCAGCGTCTTTGAGCCATGGCCCTAGTGATCGAAATCTCCGCCCCTGCCCGACGCTTCACCGTCGCCAAGGCCCAGCGGCTCACCGTCGGGCGCACCGAGGCCGCCCGCCTCACCGTCCCTCAGGACACCTCGCTCGACGACGTCCACTTCCTGCTCGACTACGACGGCGCGAAGGTCCGCCTCGAGAACACCAGCAAGAAGGGCACGCTCGTCAACGGCAAACGCGCCGACAAGGCCGAGCTCGGCGACGGTGACCGCATCACCGCCGGCCGCACCACCTTCCTTCTCCACACGCCCGTCCCTCCGGACAAAGTCACTGGCGAGGTGCTGCTCGGCTCCTGGTCCATCAAGACCGTGCCCGAAGGCTGGGAGCTGCTCGAGGGCTTCGGTTTCCGCCGCAAGGGCGGCCGGGAGTTCGTTCACAACCTGGCGTTCACCGAAGACCTGCTCGAGGACGGCCAGACCCTCGACGCCTACCTCGAACGCCAGCAGCTCGGCCTCCGCGCCTTTCTCGAGAAGGAAGACGTCTCGTTCGAGAGGCATGAGCCGGCGCCCGTCGCCGGGGCCGAAGAGACGCTCACCGTCTCCGTCCAGGCCACCCCGCCCGGCGGGCCCGAAGGAGGCGTGCTCCAGTGGCAGATCTACGCGCGGCGCGAGCGGCTGCTCGGCGTAGTCACCGCCACCTTCCGGCCGTCGGAGAACGCCGAGGCCGAGCGGTTCCTCCGCGCACTCGCCAAGGTTCTGGAACTGCGGCCCGCCGCCCCGCCTCCGCCGGAGCCGGCTCCGCCGGGAGCCGGGACACCCGGCGAGGCAGCCGCCGGGGCCTGACCGCCCGAAGCAGTAGAATGGCTTCATGGCCTGGGACTGGAGACCTGTAGCGCTGGGAATCTTCGCCGCCTTCGCTATGAGCTGCGGGAGCGCCGTGGGGACCTCGCCCGCCGCCGAGCCGCCTCCCAATACGCTCACCGCGAAAGAACAAGCGGCCGGCTGGCGGCTGCTGTTCGACGGAAAGACGCTCGACGGATGGGAAGATCCCGCCAAGGAAACCCCGCCCGGCGACGCCTGGACCGTCGAGGACGGCTGCATCAAGGCCGTCGCCCGCCCGCGGATCCGCGAGGACCTCTTCACCCTGGAAAGCTTCGGCGACTTCGAGCTGTCTTTCGAGTGGAAGATCTCCCCGCGCGGCAACAGCGGCGTCAAGTACCGTGTCCAGGACCGCGCCGTGCTGATCAAGGGCAAGACCAACCCCAACGCGAAGCGCTTCGAAGACATCGTGGACTACGAGTTGGAGCACCGGTTAGGAGACCGCTCAAAAATCGGCCCCGACGACAAGATGGAAGAGTACGTGATCGCCTTCGAGTACCAGCTCATCGACGATCAGGGACATCCCGACGCCCGGCGCGGCGGCGACCGGGTCACCGGCGCCATCTACTCGATGGTCGCGCCCACCAGCCACCCCACCCGGCCCGCGGGCGAGTGGAACCGTTCCCGCATCGTGCTCCGCGGCAACCACGTGGAACACTGGCTCAACGGCGAGAAGGTGGTGGATACCGACCTGGACGCCCCCGGGATCGCCGCCGGTCTGGAGAAGCGCTGGGGAAAAGAGTCGCCGGTCTACCGTCTCCTCACCGAACAGCCCAGGAAGCGGACCCCCATCGCCCTGCAGCACCACAACGACGAAGCCTGGTTCCGCAGCATCAAGATCCGGCCGCTGTGAGCGCTGCCCCTGCCTTCGCCTCCTAAGCGCCTTCACGTGCCCCGGCGGCCAAGGCGGAAGAAACAATACGGCGCCAAGGCGATCCAGACGACCAGCAGCGCCCACACCCGTCCGGCGCTGAGATCGTAGTTCGCCAGCAGCGCGGCCCGCGGCCTCCCCGCCACGTAGCGCCCGAACAGGAACTCGAACGCTACGGTCATCACGAGCCAGACGAGGCCCACCGCCAGCGCCGCCCGGCCCGAGGGCAGCGGCCGCCGCCTCACGATCCAGCCGATGTAGAACCCGAACAGCACGATCGCCGTCAGGGTGGAGAGCTGATGGGCGCGCAGTTCGCTCATATATGGGGCGTAGGCCAGTTCCCGGAGCGTCCCGTTCACGATGGCGATTGCCAGCATCGGGAACCAGGCCGCCACGTATTGGAGCGTCACCCGCCGCATTTCCACCGGCCCCGCGTTCTGCCGCCGGGTCCCCACCCTATCACAGGAGCGCGGCCGCAGCCGTTGGAAAATTCTGGTGACGCCGCCGCGGGCGAGGCCACTGTTATTGAGAGATGCTCTTCCGCACCCGCAGCGCCGCCGTGTTCGGGATCGACGCCCACCCCATCGACGTCGAAGTGGACATGTACGCCGGCTCGGAGCGCGATTTCGTCACCGTCGGCATGCCCGACACAGCGGTGAAGGAGAGCCGGGAGCGGATCAAGTCCGCCCTGATGAACTCCGGCTTCGGCTATCCCTCGAAATCGGTCACCATCAACCTCGCCCCGGCCAACGTGCGCAAAGAAGGGGCCGGATTCGACCTGCCCATGGCCCTCGGCATTCTGGGCGCCATGGGCATCGTCAAGAAGGCCGACGGACACCTGTTCGCCGGCGAGCTCTCCCTCGACGGCTCGGTCCGCCCCGTCCGCGGCGTCCTATCCATCGCGGTCTGCGCCCGCCAGACCGGCGCCCGCAAGCTCATCGTTCCCTGCGAGAACGCCGCCGAAGCCGCCGTCGTCGAAGGCGTCCGGGTCTACGGCGTCCAGCATCTGACCGAAGCCGTGGACGTGGTGAACGAGCCGGACCGCCACTCCCCCGCCCCGAAGGCCGCGCCCGCCGCCTCGAACGGCGGAGACGGGGAACTCGACTTTGCCGAAGTCCGGGGCCAGTTGAGCGCCAAGCGGGCTCTGATGGTCGCCGCCGCCGGGGCCCACAACGTCCTGATGATCGGTCCGCCCGGCAGTGGCAAGACGATGCTGGCCAAGCGCCTGCCGGGCATCCTTCCGCCCCTCACCTTCGAAGAAGCCCTCGAAACGACCAAGATCCACAGCGTGGCCGGAACGCTGCCGCCGGATTCCGGCCTCTTGCTGGCCCGCCCCTTCCGCGCCCCGCACCACACCGTCTCGGCCGCGGGCCTGATCGGCGGCGGCGCCGGCATGCCCGGTCCGGGCGAGGTCAGCCTGGCGCACAACGGCGTGCTCTTCTTGGACGAACTCCCCGAGTTCCCCCGCAACATCCTGGAGCTGCTGCGCCAGCCGGTCGAGGACGGCTCGGTCACCCTGGCCCGCGCCAACATCACCCTTTCGTTCCCGGCCAACTTCATGCTCGTCGGAGCAATGAATCCCTGCCCGTGCGGCTATTACGGAGACGCCACGCGGGAGTGCCGCTGCACCGGGGCCATCATCCAGCGCTATCTGGGCAAGATCAGCGGGCCGCTGCTCGACCGCATCGATCTCCATATCGAGGTGCCCGCGGTCGCCTACCGGGAGCTGCGGGGCAAGAGCGACGGCGTCTCCTCGGAGCAGATGCGCCAGCGGGTGCTGGCCGCGCGGGAGATCCAGCGCCGGCGGGGCTTCTACAACTCCCAGATCCCCCAGCGGCGTCTGCGGGAGCTGTGCGCCCTGGACGAGGCCGGCGAGCGCACCCTCGAGACGGCCGTCCGCCGCATGGGCCTCTCGGCCCGGGCCCATGACCGCATCCTCAAGGTCGCCCGCACCATCGCCGACCTGGGCGGCTCCGACGCCGTCTCGGCCAAGCACGTCGCCGAAGCGGTCCAGTACCGCAGCCTGGACCGCGAGTACTGGCAGTGAACACGGGCAGGTCCTGTCGGTCGGCCGCCTGAAGCGCTGGCCCGGGCTTATCCCCCCGCACGCCCTCAGTGGTCCGCCACGCCGCCGTCGCGGAACACGTAGTTGGGCCGGTTCACCGGCCGGTAGGGGTGCTTCGCGGCCACTTTCTCGTTCAGGCGCACCCCGAGGCCCGGCTTGCCCGGCAGCTCGGCGAAGCCGTCCCTCACCACGGCCCCCTCGCCGTGGAACAGGTCCTGGATCCACGCTTCCCGCCGCGGGTTGTACTCCTGGATCACGCAGGCCGGCGTGGTGGCGTCCACGTGGAGCGAGGCCATGGTGCTCACCTCGCTCTGGGGATTGTGCGGGGCCATCTCCACCCGGTGGGCTTCGGCGATGGCGCCGATCTTCTTCATCTCCAGGATGCCGCCGGCGTGCACCACGTCCGGTTGGATGTAGTTCACCAGGTGGCGCTCGCAGAATGCGGTGAAGCCGTATTTGGTGAACGACCGCTCGCCGGTGGCCAGCGGCACTCTGGTCTTCTGGCGCAGCAGGGCCAGCTCGTCCAGGTCTTCGAGCTGCGTGGGCTCCTCGACGAAGAACGGCCGCAGATGCTCGACGCCGGTGCAGAACTCGATGGCCATCACCGTCGTGAGCTTGCCGTGGGCGTCCACGCAGACGTCGAAGTCGTCGCCCACCGCTTTGCGCACCGCCTCCAGCCGCCGGATGCCCTCGCGAACGGCGAAGTGAGGGATCACCAGGTTGTCGTCCACCCGGATGAACCCCGACTTGGCCGCCGTGTAGCCTTCCTCTTTGGCTTGAAGGAACGCCTCCGGCCTCGAGCCGACGTCCTTGTACATCCGGATGCGCTTCCGCGCACCGCCCCCGAGCAGCTTGTAGATGGGCACGCCGAGCGCCTGGCCCAGGATGTCCCACAGGGCGATCTCCACGGCGCTGATGGCGCTGTTGAGCACCGGTCCGCCGCGCCAGCGCGGGTAGCGGAACATGCCCTGCCACAGCAGCTCGATGTCGGTCGGATCCTTGCCCACCAGGAACCGTTTGTGCTCCATGATGGCCTGGGCGATGGTGGCTTCCTTGCTCGTGACCGATCCTTCGCCCAACCCCACGAGTCCCTGGTTGGTGTAGACCTTGCAGAAGACCCAATTGACACGGCCTACGTTGACGACGAACGTCTTGAGGTCCGTGATCTTCAGGTGGAATACCTTGGCCTTCCCGGCCGCCCGGCTTACCGAGTCCCACACCGGGGCCAGCACGCCGAATCCCGCGGCCCGAAGAAATCTCCGCCGATCGATTCCTCGCTTCATAGCGGAGAAACTATAGCAGATCAGCGGCGGAATGCAGAGGGCGCCGAGTGAAGGCGCAGCCTGTCTCACCCGGCTCGGGTGCGGATGCGTCATAAAACCGGCTGCGCCGGGAGTCTTTTTGATATAGCCTGAAAACGCGGAGACCGGCGGAGCCGCCGCATGAAGGAAAAGGCCGCGGACATCCTTGCGCTCGATCTGGCGGGGGCTCTCGTGCGCCCTTCTTCGCGCCCGGCGCGGCTCGAGCGGGAGATCACAGAGATCTTCACCCGGCTCCGGATGCCGGTCTACCGTTATGTGCTCGGTATTCTGGCCGATCCGGCCGAAGCCGAAGATGTCGCGCAAGAAGCGTTCCTCCGGCTCTACACCGTGGTTCGCGCCGGCGGGCGGGTAGAGAACGTCCCGGCTTGGATCTTTCGTACCGCGCATAACCTTGCCGTGGACCGGCTGCGCACCGTGGAGCGGCGGCAGGCCTGTGACATCGAGAGTTTGGACGAGTTGACGGGAGTCCGCGCCGAGCCCGCCTCGGTGGAAAGAGACCTCGCGGAGAAGGAGCGGCGGGAGGCGGTGCGCAGCGCCCTGGCGGCGCTGTCGCCGCAGGAACGCCGCTGTGTGGACTTGCGCTCCGAGGGGCTGCGGTACCGGGAAATCGCCGATGTGCTCGGGGTAAGCCTTTCTACGGTGCAGACCTTCTTGACCCGCGCGCTGCGGAAACTGATGAAGGAAGTCGATGCTTAGCCGGATACCGATGAAGTGGCTTTCGCGCCTGCGGCACCTCTCCGACGAGGAGCTGCTGGGCTACCTCGACGGCGAGCTGGACGCCCGCCACGCCGCCCGGGTGAAGCGCCACCTCGAAGGATGCTGGGACTGCCGCAGCCGCGTGCGGCAGATGGAAGAAGCCATCGAAGCTCTCTCCCGCTGGCGCCCGGCCAGGCTGCACGCCGAAATGGAGCCTCCCCCGAAAGGCTGGCGGGAGTTCCCCATCCGCTTGGAACAGCTCGCCGCCAGCCCGGTGGAGGCCGATTCCACCCGCCGCTGGATGCGGGGAACGCGGGTCTGGAAGCTCGCCGGAGCAACCGCCGCAGTGGCGGCGCTGGCCCTGTGGCTGCCGGAGTTCGGGGGCTTCCGCCTCTCAGCCAAGGAGCTGATCGCCGCGATGATCCGGCACGAAGCGGCCGTCGCCGCCAGCGCAGAAAACGCGGTGTTACACCGCACGGTCCGGGTCTCTTGCACGCCGCCGGAGTTCGTTCCTCCGGGCCCGAGCATCCTCGAGAACTGGCACGCGTTGCGCCACCGAAAGGTCCGGCGGGAGGGAAACCTGAAACTGTGGGCGAAGCTCGCACCCGTCTTCCAGGCGAACGCCATGAATCTCGAGGATGCCCTGTCGGCGGCCTCCTTCAACAACTGGCGCGCCTCGCTGGCGGATCCGGTGGACACCGTCCGTAAGGTCCGCCTGGAAGACGGCTCGGCCGGCTGGTTGCTGGAAACGCGCAATCCGGGCTCCGCCGGCCGGTTCGGCATCACCGGGGCGGAGCTGCTTGTCCGGGCGTCGGACTGGCAGCCTGTCCGTCAGGTGCTCCGCTTCCGCTCACCCGGCGGCGATGTGGAGTGCGAATTCACTACACTGCGCCTGGAAGCTTTGTCTTGGAACGCGATTCCCCCGTCTGTGTTCGCCGAACGGGAGCCGCCCGGCCGGCCGGCGACCGCAATGATGGAAGGTACCGCCGCCAAGCCGTCGCCGCCTGCGGCAACGCTGCGTTCCGAAGTGGAAGCGTTGTACGCACTGCACCGAATCGGGGCGTGCCGCCGTGGCGGTTTCGATCTCCGGCGGACCGCGGAGGGCGCGATCGAGCTGCGCGGGGCGGCCTCTACAGCCGAAGAAGCAGAGCAGATCGCCTCCGCCGTGCGAGGCATCCCCGGGCTGGTCCTTCACATCCAGGCTCCCGGTCCGACGGTCGCCGGCGCGCCAGTAGAGGCGGCGGATCGAGCGGCGGCCGCCGGCCCGGTTCCGGGTAGATTCCCCGCCGAACCCGCGCTCCGGCGGCTGCTTGCCGGACCGGATCCAGGGGTAGTGGAACGCAAAGTAGCCGGCTTTGCTACGGCGGTGGTGACCCTGTCCCAGGAGGCATGGGCCGATGCCTGGGCTCTTCATCGCCTCACAAGCCGGCTCCCCGAGGGCGCCCTGGCCCAGTTGGACCGCAGCTCCCGGTGGCTGGTGGAAGTCATGCTGCGCGAACACTCGGCGGCCCTCCAGCGCGCTCTCGGCCGGTTACAGGACCGTCTCGCGCCTGTGGCCGGAGAGCCTCCCGGCGCCTCGACCCGCCCGGCGGCTTCCGCCATTTCCCCTGGGCAGCTCTCCCGGCAGATTCTCGACGCGGTCTCGCGGGCCAACACGCTCTCGTTCGAGCTCTTCACCGTCTCTGACACGCCGCCGCGCGACCGCGATGTCCGGGAGGGCTTACAAGAGCTTCTCCTGCGCGTAGCCGCCGCCAGGGAGGGCGCAAGTGAGTTTCAGCAACTCGTCGCCCAGGCTGGCCGTGGGGCCGGCTCGCCATGGACGGCAAACGAGTAGCGTTCGAGACGCCGCAGAAAAAGACCGGTTTTGCACCTCATCTGTTATACGCTTAGGAGGGGCGATGAGGGTCGGCTTTCAGGTTCGTTTCCTGGCGGCCGCCGTGGGGCTCGCGCTGCTGGGCAGGGGGATCGTTTCCGCCCAGACCGCCGCGATTGCAGGCGTCGTGTCGGATACCTCCGGCGCCGCGGTTCCCGGAGTGCGCGTCACCGCCAGTAACGAGGCCACCGGCTTGCTTCGCACCGTCTCCTCCAACTTGCTCGGAGACTATGTGATTCCTCTCCTGCCACCCGGTGTTTACCGGGTCACCGTGCTGGCCCCCGGCTTCCGGCCCTTCAGTCGCGCCGGCGTCCGGATCAGGGTGAATCAGACCGTACGGCTGGACTTTCGGCTTACCCTCGAACCGGTCCACCAGACAGTGACCATTCCGGAACAGCCGGCCATGATCGAGACCCGTTCCGGAGCGCTCAAGAGCGCCATCGACTCCCGCCGCATCCGGGAACTGCCGCTGAACGGACGGAACCCCCTGGAGCTTCAGTACCTGATTGCCGGCGTGGGATGGACCACCGCTCTCGGGCAGGCCCAGAACCGCGGCGTCTCCATCAACGGCTCCCGCCCGAATACGAACAACTACACGCTGGACGGCGGCGACAACCACGATCCCTACTTCAATACGCCCGCCGTGTTCCCCTCGCCGGACGCCCTGCAGGAGTTCACCATTCAGACGAGCTCTTACAGCGCGGCCGGCGGCCGGAACTCCGGGGCCCGCATGAACGCCGTGACGAAATCCGGCACCAACGAGCTCCACGGCTCCCTTTTCGAGTTCGTCCGGAACCAGAAGCTCAACGCGCGGAACTTCTTCGCCAACGACGTGCCGCCGTTCAAGCGGAATCAGTTCGGGGCCACCCTGGGCGGCCCCATCCACCGCAACCGGACCTTCTTCTTCATCGCCTGGCAGACCACGTACCAGCGCAGCTCGCCCGCCTCCCAGACCGCCACCGTGCCTTCAGCCGCCCAGCGTACCGGCGACTTTACCGCCCTCGGCAAGCCTTTGAAGGATCCGGCCGGCGGCTTCTTCCCGGACAACCTTATTCCGCAGACCCGGATACGCCCCGCGGCGCGCCGGTTCCTCAACGCCTTCGTGCCGGAGCCCAACCGCCCGGACAACCTTTACAGCTTTTCGAGCGACGAACGGCTCGACGAGCACCAGTGGATCGGCCGGTTGGACCACCGCCTCGGCCGGGCTGACCAGCTTGTCGGACGCGCGGTCTACAACTTCCGCGACCGGCGTGAGGCGACGGGGAACCTCCCCGGATTCTTCGCCGCCATCGCCTATCACAACCTCAACTTGACGGGCGTGAGCACCCACGTCTTCGGGCCGCGGATGATCAACCGCCTCACCGTTTCCTTGATCCGGATCAACCGGCGGCAGCAGAGCGTCGTTCCCGGCAACCGAACCTGGACGGACTTGGGCGCCGGTTTCGCGCGCGCCTTTCGAGGCGATGCGCCCGCCGCTCACGATACGCGGGTCGCGGGTTATTTCCACGCTTTCTCGCGCTTCCCCCTAGCCCATAGACGCAGCAGCGCCCAGCTCTCCGACGGCCTCAGTCTGACCCGCGGCTCCCACCTTCTCCAGATCGGCGGCGACCTCCGCTGGAGCCGTTTGAACCTTCAGGAGTTCTATCTGGGTGACCCGCTTCTGCGTTTCCGCAGCCGGTTCACCGGCGACGCGGCGGCGGATCTGCTCCTTGGCCGCCCTCAAGAAGCGGTCCAGATCGCCGAAGACGCCAACCGCCCCCGCTCCCGCGAGTACGCCCTCTACGTTCAGGACGATTGGAAAGCCGCCTCGCGGCTCACCTGGAATCTCGGCTTGCGGTGGGAGTCCTACTTGCCCTTCGTGGATGAATTCGACCGGTTCGCCCAGATCCGGCCGGGCTGGCGCTCCAGCCTTTACCCCAACGCGCCGCCGGGCCTCGTCTTCGCCGGAGATCCCGGCGTCCCCCGCTCCACGTTACGCAACATCTGGACGAACTTCGGGCCGCGTTTCGGCTTCGCCTTGGACCCGACCGGCGCCGGCAAGTTCACCGTGCGCGGCGGCTACGGCGTCTTCTACTCGCAAATCCGCCAGCAGGCGCACAACCAGATCTCCACCAACCAGCCCTTTTCCTTGAAGTTGATCATGACCGAGCCCCCGGGCGGGCTCGACGATCCCTATGCTCCGGGAGTCAATCCGTTTCCTTACGTCCCCCCGGCCACGGCCGCCGACAGGAGGAACTACCGTTTCCGCCTGCCGCTGGCGATCACCCAGTGGTCGCCGGATTTCCGCAACGCCGTCGTCCAGCAGTGGAACCTGAGCCTCCAGCGCCAGCTCGGCGCGAACCACCTGGTCACCGCCGCCTACGTGGGCAGCAAAGGCAACCACCTGTTCATGAGGAACGAACTGAACCCGGGCCTCTACGACGGCTCGGAGCGCCCTCTCGACGAGCGCCGGCTCCTGGCGCCTTGGTTCAGCTCCGTGCGGAATCAGACGAGTATCGGCAATTCCACCTATCACTCGCTGCAACTCACCTTCGAGCGGCGCTTCACCGGAGGTCTGAGTGTCCTGGCCAACTACACCTTCGGCAAGCTCCTCGATGACGCCTCCTCGGACAACGACATGCCGGCCAACCCGTGGAACCTCCGCGCCGAAAAAGGCCGCTCGGATTTCGACATGACACACCGTTTCGTGGCCTCATTCGTCTGGGATCTGCCCGACACCCGCCGGCCGGGGCGGCTGGGGCGTGCGGTGCTCCACGGGTGGCAACTGAACGGTGTCGTAGTGGCGCATTCCGGCCGCTGGCTGACCATCATCTCCGGATTGGACAATTCCGGCTCCGGCGTCAACCAGGATCGCGCCGACCTGGTGGGCGATCCGTCGCTGCCCTCCGGCCGTCCCCGGGCGGAGATCGTCCGGCGGTACTTCAACACCGCGGCTTTCGCTCCCAACCCGCCTGGTACCTTCGGCACGGCGGGACGTAACATCATTCAAGGGCCGGGCCTCTTCGTCGTCAACCTCGGGGCCATCAAGAGCTTCCGGCTCGGCGAACAGCGCCTCGTCGAGATCCGCACGGAATTCTTCAACCTCCTCAACCGGGTGAACCTCGGCAACCCGAACACGAACCTCAGCTCGACAAAGTTCGGCTACGTCACGACCGCGGGAGAACCCCGGGTAATTCAGCTCGCCGCCAAGTTCGTCTTCTGATCCCAAAGCGGGGCGCCCGTGGCCGGGGAAACCCCTGTCATAAAAACATCCCACTGGTTCGTTCCCCACAACAGAGCGGCGGCGTCCGAGGCGCCGCCAATACGTGTACGCCGGTTGGGCTGGGAAACGCTCCCGTGCCGCCCGCCGGTTCGACAGGGAGGTCTTAGATGAAGGCGCAACTTTCGCGGCGAACGCCGCTTCTGTTTCTCTTCGCGCTCCTGCTGCCCGCCGCCTTGATGGCGCAGGGTACGGTAACGATCTTCGGGACAGTGACCGACTCGACCGGAGCCGTGGTGCCCGGCGCCAAGGTCACCGTCAACAACGTCCTTACGGGACTGACGCGCGAGACCACGACGAACGAAGCCGGCAACTACGTGGTCTCCCAACTCCCCGTGGGGGTCTATTCGGTCACCGTCGAGGCCGAAGGCTTCAAGACCGCCGTCCAGGACGACATCCGCGTGCAGGTGGACGAGAACCGCCGCGTGGACCTGGCTTTGGAAGTCGGCGCGGTGACCGAAAGCATCACCGTCGAGGCCGCCGTCGCCCAGGTGGAAACGCGCGAGGGCGCCATCAAAGAAGTCATCGACGCCGAACGCATCGTCGAGCTGCCGCTGAACGGCCGCAACCCCATCGAGCTTCAGTATCTCGTCGCCGGCGTCGGCCGCCGCACCGGAAGGGGCCAGGCGCAGAACCCCTCGGTGTCGATCAACGGGACCCGCACCAACGCCAACAACTACACTCTGGACGGCGGCGACAACCACGACCCGTACTTCAACTCACCGGCCGCCTTCCCCAACCCCGACGCCTTGCAGGAGTTCAGCATCCAAACCAATTCCTACGCCGCCGACAAGGGGCGCAACGCCGGCATCATCATGAACGCGGTCACCAAGTCGGGAACCAACGAGTTCCACGGAACCGCCTTCGAATTCCTCCGCAACGAAAAACTGAACGCCCGGAACTTCTTCGCCAACGACGTGCCGCCCTTCAAGCGGAATCAATACGGGGGCACCTTCGGCGGCCCCATCGTCCGGGACAAACTCTTCTTCTTCGGCTCCTACCAAGGTACGCGGGAACGAAGCGCACCGGGTTCGGTCACGGCTACGGTCCTGACCGAAGCCCAGCGGGGCGGCGATTTCTCAGGACTCTCCAAGACCATCAAGGATCCCACCACCGGCCAGCCGTTCCCCGGAAACGTCATCCCGTCGGACCGCTTGAGCCAGCCGGCGCTGAACTTCCTCGACGCGTTCATCCCCCTGCCGAACCGCGGCGAGGATCTCTACACATTCGCCAGCCAGCAGTTGATCAATGACGAGCAGGTCATCACCAAGGTCGACTACAACGTCAGCGACGCCAACCGCCTCTACGGGAGGCTGTTTTACAACTACAACTACACGGAACAGGCCGTCGGCAACATCCCGGGGTTCCTCGCCGGCATCGACTACCGGAACTGGAACATCGTCGTCAACGATACCCACGTCTTCACGCCCACCCTGCTGAACAGCGTGACCTTCACCTTCGCCGACATCGACCGCGTGCAGAACTCCATCGTGCCCGGCAACAAGACGTGGATGGACCTCGGGGCCGGCTTCACCAGGACGATGACCGCCGACGCTCCCGCCGCCCACGATACGCGTCTCGACGGCTATTTCCGCGCCTTCTCTCGCTTCCCCTTGAACCACTTCCGCAACAACATCATGGTGAGCGACGACGTCTCCTGGAACCGCGGGAACCACTTCTTGCGTTTCGGCGGCGAGCTGCGCCGCTCCATCCTCGACCTCCAGGAGTTCTTCCGCGGCGATCCCTTCGTCCGCTTCCGGAACCGCTTCACCGGCGACGCGGCGGCCGACTTCATGCTCGGCCTGCCCAGCCAGTTCATGCAGATCGCCGAGGACAGCAACAAGCCGCGCACCTGGGAGATCGCCCTGTTCCTCCAGGACGATTGGAAAGCCACCCAGCGGCTCACGCTGAACCTGGGCTTGCGCTGGGAGCCTTATCTGCCGTTCATCGACGTCACCAACAAGTTCTCACAGGTGCGTCTCGGACAACAGTCGCAGGTCTTTCCTTCGGCGCCCGAAGGCGTCGTCTTTCCGGGCGACCCGGGCGTTCCCCGGGCCATGATCCCGAACCGTTGGGGCAATTTCGGGCCTCGCTTCGGTTTCGCCTGGGATCTCTTCGGGACCGGAAGGACGGCTATCCGCGGCGGCTACGGGCTCTTCTACTCCCAGATCCGCCAGCAGGCCCACAACCAGATCTCCACTAACCAGCCCTTCTCGCTCAAGTTGACTGTGGACAACCCTCCCGGCGGCCTGGAAGATCCCTACCGCGAGACCGGCAATCCGTTCCCGTTCCAGCCGCCGCAGACGCCCGAAGAGGCGGAAAACTACAACTGGGTGCTGCCCATGCAGATCACCCAATGGAACACGGACTTCCGCAACGCCATCGTCCAGCAGTGGAACTTCAACATTCAGCAGCAGTTCGCCTCCAGTTACATCTTCACCGCCGCCTATGTAGGCACCAAGGGCAACCACCTCTACATGAGCAACGAGGCGAACCCGGCTATCTACGGCTTGCCGGGCAATCTGAACCAACGCCGGCCGCTGTATCCGACCTTCAGCCGCATCCGCGACATGAGCGCCCAGGGCAACTCCACCTACCACGCCCTTCAGCTCACGCTGAACAAACGGATGTCGCGAGGCTTCACGATCCTGGCGAACTACACCCTAGGAAAACTGCTCGACGACGCCTCCTCGGACGGCGACGTTCCCTCCAACCCTTGGAACATCGCTAACGAGAAAGGCCATTCGGATCTCGACATTTCGCACCGCTTCACCGCCAGCTTCATCTGGGACCTGCCCAAGCTGGCCGACTCGAGCGCCATCGTCAGGCATGTTCTGGGCGGTTGGTCCACCAACGGAATCATCACGCTGGAAAGCGGCCGCTGGCTGTCGGTCGTCTCCGGCAAAGACCGCTCGGCCAGCGGCGTCAACCAGGACCGCGCCGACGTCGTCGGCGACTGGAAGCTTTCGAGCGACCGGCCGAAAGACGAACGCATCGCCAAGTGGTTCAATACCTCAGCCTTCACCATCAACCAGCCCGGGACCTTCGGTAACGCCGGCCGCAATATCGTTGAAGGTCCGGGCCTGGTGGACGTCACCCTCGGGCTGTTCAAGAACTTCCAGCTCACCGAGCGCTTCCGGCTGCAGTTCCGGAGCGAGTTCTTCAATCTCTTCAACCATGTGAACCTCGGCAATCCAAACGCGAATGTGTCGTCAAAGAACTTTGGCAAGATTACTTCGGCCGGGGCCCCACGGGTCGTGCAGCTTGCCCTGAAGCTGATGTTCTAGCAGCCGGGATCGGGCTACGCCCCCCTCAACCCCTTCAGGCGCCGCGGCCCGCACGACCGTACGGGCCGCGGCCGCTCGTTTCCAGAAAGCCGCGGGGAAGCTGCTTGCCGCCCAGGTTGTGGTCCAAGGCCATACCCCGCGCAATCAGTGTACGCGCCGGGTTTTCCGGTTCATGTAGTCCATGAGAATATAGGTCCCAACAAGCTGAGGACGCGCAAAATATGCTTTGCCACGGCAGGTTTCCGCCACCTTCCGCACGAAGGCCACCAGGTCGTAATCCTGCGCCAGCATGAAGGTGTTCACCTGAATCCCCTGCCGCCGGCACCGGCCCACTTCTTCGAGCGTCCGGCTGACAATGAGCGGATCCAGGCCGAACGGGTTCTTGTAGACCCGGCCGTTCTCCAACGTAATCGCCGTGGGTTTGCCGTCGGTGATCATGATGATCTGCCGCATGTCCTTGCGCTGCCGGCGCAAGATCCGCTGGGCAAGAATCAGACCATCCCGGGTGTTCGTGTGGTACGGGCCCACCTGCACGCGCGCCAACTCGGAGAGCCGCACCTCTTCGGCCCCGTCATGGAACAGCACGCAATGGAGCGAATCGCCCGGGTACTGCGTACGGATGAGGTGGCTCAGGGCCAGGGCCACGCGCTTGGCCGGCGTGAACCGGTCCTCCCCGTAGAGGATCATGCTGTGGGAGCAATCGAGCATCAGGACCGTGGCGCAGGAACTCTGATACTCAGACTGGTGGACATGCAGGTCCGGGTAGTCGAGTTCCACCGGCAGCCTTGCCCCCTGCCGGCGGATGGCCGAGAAGAGCGTCGCGCTGACATCCAGATTCAGGGTGTCGCCGAACTCGTAAGGTTTCGCTGCCGACTCAGCCTCGACGCCGGTGGCCAGCTCTCGCGTGTCGTGCGCCCCGAAGCTCGATTTTCCCAGCGATCCGAGCAGGTCCTTGAGGGCCTTGTAGCCCAGGAAGTCGATCGCCTTGTCCGTGATCTCGACCCGCACCTTGCCGCGGGCGCCGTCGCCGGCAGGAGCCGCGGTAAGAAACTCCTCATCGAACAGCTTCTGCGCCAAGTCATGAACGAGCTGGTTGACCTGTTCGGGCGTCATCTGCTCGAGGCGCTCCTGGATCTCGTCGATATCCCCGGTCAGCTCGCCGCTCTCGAGCGCCTCGCGGATCGCGTCCTCCAACTCCTCCAGGCTGTTCGGGTCGAACTCGCCGAAGCGGTAATACTGGCGGTAGAAGCCGCTCTCGAGGAAGTAGTCGGCCAGCGCCTGCATCAAGTCTTCGGCCCCGATGCCCAGGTCCTCGCCGGTGTACCGCGAATACCGGATCCAGCGCATGCAGGCCTCAGTTCACCGGATCCAGCGGACCGGGCAGCGGACCGGGAGTGGGCCGCCGCGGAGCCCGCGGTTTTTCGCCGGCGATGAAGCCCAGCTCCTCGGAGCGGCTGATGCGCCGGCGCGCATAAAGCCCTTCGAGCACGAACTCGGCCGCCGAGGCGCGTACGGCCGGAGGATCCTCGGAGCTCACGCCCAGGGCTCCCGCCGCCTGTTCCAGTCCCTGGATCGCTTTCAGCTTCTCGAGCACCACCGGCGCCGGATCGGTTTCCTCGATGCGCACGTTGCCGCCGAGTTCGAACCATTGCACTACGGCCGAAAGGTCCCGTCCGTCGAAATACTCCTGGAAGACGCGGCCCACCGCCGTCCGGATCAGTTGCCGGGCGATCTTCTCACCCCCCTGCAGTTCTCCCTCGTACTCCAGTTCCAGCTTCCCGGTGAGCGCCGGAATCGCCGCGTAGACGTCGGAGACCCGGGGCACGGCGGCTTTCTCACCGGCCGCCAGCGCGCGCCGCTCGGCATTCGAGACGACATTCTCGAGCACGGTAATCGGGAGCCGCTGCGAGACGCCGGAACGGTGGTCGATCTTCTTGTCGTCACGGGCGGCGAAAGCGATCTGCTCGACGACGCGGCGCACGTAGTCGGGCACGTGAACGCCGAGACCCGAATCGCGCTCGGTCCAGGCCTCCTGGCGGGTGATGGCGATACCGTGGTCCAGCGTCAGTGGGTAATGCGTCCGGATCTCGCTGCCGATGCGATCCTTGAGCGGCGTAATGATCTTGCCCCGGGCGGTGTAGTCCTCGGGATTGGCGGTGAAGACCAGCACAAGATCCAGTGGAAGGCGGACCGGGTAGCCTTTGATCTGGATATCGCCCTCCTGCATGATGTTGAAGAGCCCTACTTGGATCTTGCCGGCCAGATCCGGCAGCTCGTTGATGGCGAAGATTCCGCGGTTGGCGCGGGGCAGCAGGCCGTAGTGGATGGTGAGCTCGCTTGCCAGGTCGTGGCCCGAGCGCGCCGCCTTGATCGGATCGACGTCGCCGATCATATCGGCGATGGTCACGTCGGGCGTGGCCAGCTTCTCGACGTAACGCTCCTCCGGCCGCAGCCACGCAATGGGAGTCTCGTCACCGTGCTCGGCGATCAGGTCGCGGCAGCGGCGGCAGATCGGCCGGTAGGGATTGTCCCGGATCTCGCAGCCGGCGACGCAGGGCAGCGCCTCGTCGAGCAGCCCGGTCAACTGCCGCAGGATCCGGGTCTTCGCCTGGCCGCGCAAACCCAGCAAGACGAAGTTGTGCCGCGAGAGAATGGCGTTGACGATCTGCGGGATGACCGTTTCTTCGTAGCCGACGATGCCCGGAAACAGCGTCTCCCGCGCCTTGAGCTTGCGGATGAGGTTGGTCCGGAGCTCGTCCTTGACTGTCCGGTTCTCGAGGCATTCCTCCGAATACCGGCTGCGGCGCAACTCTCCGAGCGTCGCGGGCAGCCGCCTCGTTTTGGTGCGCGCCATCGCATCCCCCTTGTTCGCCGCTCCCGCGCATCCCCTCACCCGTCGCGCAGGCGGCGGTATTCCCTCCGCGGCCCACCGGCCCCGTCGCCCGGTCCGCGGCGCGCTATGTGAGTCCGCACGCGCCGGGCGTCGGGCAAACGCCGCCGGACGGGCACATCGGAGGCTCACCAGAAGAAGGCTCGCCGGAATGCGCCGCAAACACGGAGAGCTGGCCGGTGGTCTTGGGACTGGAGCAATTCGGGCACGCCGGCGGCCCGGCGTCCGAGTTCCGGACAAGCTTCTCGAACAGGCTTCCGCACTCCTCGCACTTGTACTCGAAGATCGGCATAGCGGACCCTCTTCCAGATGACCCTATTCTACCAGCGATTTCCCGCCGAAACCCCACCGCCGGTGACGCCCCGGCTGCTCTTCACGCCCTGTCGTCGGCCTTTTCGCGCCCGGCGACACGGTCGTAGCGGTGGATGGCATGCGTCGTACCCAGCGACTCATTGTAGAGGCTGGGCAGACCCAGGTATTCCCGCAGATCCTCGAGAAAATCGTGGTAGACCTCGAGCTGCTCCGCGGTGGCGGGAAACTGCTTGCCGGAGGGCGTCGTCCAGACCGTCTGGAACCCCTTGCTCGTCAGATAGCCGGCTTCGTTGCTGAACAGGAAACCGGATTTGACGATCCGCGGCTTGTCTCCCGCCTGCTCGATGAGCGCCGCGCACCGGTCCCGGCGCACCAGGGCCTGTTCCGGGCCCTTTTCCTGCACCCGGAACCCGGCCTCCCGAAGCGCCGACAAGCGCTCGCTGAAGCTCGGATCTCGCTGCTCCTTACGGCGAAAGAACATATCGCTTCCCTACCCCGCCTTCCAGGTCACCGCACCAGCGCCAAGGACGCCCCCTGGTCTGCGAACTGCAGCACCAGCGTCGGAAAGATGCCCAACAGCAGCGTCGCCCCAGCCGAGAACCACAGTACGAAACTCACTCCCGGCGTCACCGGCATGGCCTCGACCGTCCCAGCCGCAGGCTCGTGGAAGTACATCGCCACCAGCACGCGCAGGTAGTAATACGCCGCCACGGCGCTGTTCAGCAAGCCCAGGATCGTCAGCAGGTAGAGCCGCGACTCGAGCGCGGCCTTGAAGATGTAAAACTTGCCGAAGAAGCCCCCGGTGAGCGGAATGCCGATGAGCGAGAGCAGGAAGATCGTGAATAGCCCCGCCACCGCCGGCTCGCGCCGGGCCAGTCCCGCGAAGTCGCTGAGCGACAGCCGCCGCTCGCCCGCCCGCGCCACGTGCGTCACCACGGCGAAGGCCCCCACGTTCATGAAAGCGTAGGCCGCCAGGTAGAACATCACCGCGGCGGAGCCGGCGTCCGAATGCGCCGTCACGGCCACCAGCACGTAGCCGGCATGGGCGATCGAGCTGTAGGCCAGCAAGCGTTTGATGTTGTCCTGCACCAGCGCAGCGAAGTTCCCGATCGTCATCGTCGCCAGGGCGACGATCCACAGCAAGGGTTCCCAGGCGGCGCCGATCGGGTCGAAGGCCACCATCAGAATCCGCACCATCACGGCAAAGGCCGCCGCCTTCGGCCCCGCCGCCAGGAAAGCCGTTACCGGAGCCGGGGCGCCCTGGTAGACGTCCGCCGCCCAGATCTGGAACGGAGCCGCCGCCACTTTGAACGCCAGGCCCACCAGCATCAGCGCCGCGCTCGTCCCCACGATCACCAGCGGCGGCCGGATCTCCGGCTTGGCGATGATGTCGCCGATCTCCCGCAGGTTTGTCGTTCCAGTGGCCCCGTAGATCCAGGCGACCCCGTACAGGAAGAACGCCGTGGCAAAGGAGCCCAGCAGGAAATACTTGAGCCCGCTTTCGTTGCTCCGGGGATCATCCCGCAAATAGCCCGCCAGGATATAGCTCGCAATCGAGGAGATCTCCAGCCCGATGAAGATGACGATCAGCTCGTTGCCCACCGCCATCAGGCACTGGCCGGCGACGGAGAAGACCAGCAGGGGATAGAACTCCCCGCTTTCCGGCCGCTCCCGCTGGATATAGTGGAGCGAAAGGATCACCGTCAGGATCCCGACGGCGATCACCAGCGTCCGGAAGAAGGTGGCAAAGCCGTCCACCACGATCATGTTCCGGAACGCCGTACCGGGGTAGGCACGGGAAACCACGACGGCCCACAGTGCGACTATCAGCCCGGCCAGAGAAAAGACTCCGGTGACCCGCTTGCGGGAATCGCGCAACAGCGGTTCGAGCACCAGGCCGATCGTACCGGCCGCTACCAGTACCGCCTCCGGCAGCAGCCGCAGCAAGTCCTGCGTGGAGGGGATGAAGTCAGCGGGCATCCGCCACCTCCACGGCCTCGGCAGCCGCTCCGCGGGCGCCCGGTGGCGCTTCGACCAGGAACTCCGCGTTCACCGTCGTCTGCCTCAGGATCTCGGCGTTCCTCGCGCTCACCGGAGGCAGGAACGTCTTGGTCACCGTACCCATCCAAACCATCAGCGCCACCAGCGGGATCGCCGCCGCCCATTCCCGCGGCCGGAGGTCGTAAACCTTCTCCCGCACCTTCTCGGGCGTTTCACCGAAGAAGACGCGCTGGTAGAGCCACAGCATGTAGCAGGCCGACAGGATCACGCCGATCGCGGCGAACACGGTCCACCGGAAATCGACCTGGGCCGAACCCACCAGCACCAGGAACTCGCCGACGAAGTTGTTCAGCATGGGCAGCCCGATACTCGCCAGCATCGTGATCATGAAGACCGTGGAGAGGTTCGGCGCCGCCGTAGCCACGCCGCCGAAGTCGGCGATCTCGAGCGAATGCCGCCGCTCATACAGGTACCCGACCAACAGGAACAGCGCCCCGGTGGAGATGCCGTGGTTCAGCATCTGATAGACCGCCCCGTCGAGGCCGGCTTGCGTGAAGGTGAAGATGCCCAGCACGACGAAGCCCAGGTGGCTCACCGACGAATAGGCCACCAGCTTCTTCATGTTCGGCTGCACCATCGCCACCAGGGCCCCGTAGATGATGCCGATGATCGCCAGTATGACGATCCACCAGGCGAACTCCCGGGCCGCCGTCGGGAACATCGGCAGCGCGAAGCGCACCAGCCCGTAGGTCCCCATCTTCAGCATCACAGAGGCCAGCATGATCGAGCCCGCCGTCGGGGCCTCGACGTGGGCGTCCGGAAGCCAGGTGTGCAGCGGGAACAGCGGCACCTTGATGGCGAAGGCGATGAAGAAGCCCAAAAAGAGCAGCAACTGTTCGGGCCGGCTCAGGATCAAGTCACCCGCATTGATCATCGCCAGCAGGGAAGTGTAGTCGAACGTCCCGGTCCGGTTGTACAGGTAGATGATGCAGGCCAGCATCAGCACCGAGCCGGCCATGGTGTAAAGGAAGAACTTCACCGCCGCGTAGATCCGCCGCTCGTGGCCCCAGATGCCGATCAGGAAATACATCGGCACCAGCGAGACCTCCCAGAAGACGTAGAACAGGAACAGGTCCAGCGCCACGAAGACGCCGATCAGGCCGACTTCGAGCAGCAGCAGGAAGGCGTAGAACTCCTTCACCCGGCGGTCGATGTGGCGCCAGGAGACCAGCACGCAAACCGGCGTCAGCAGCGTCGCCAGCAGCACCAGCCAGATCCCCAGGCCGTCCACGCCCACGTGGTAGCGGATCGCCGGCGACTCGATCCAATCCGCGTCGGTGACGAACTGCATCGTGGAGCCGTCCTTCCACACGGGCGCGGCCAGGGCCAGCGATAGAACGAACACCGCGAGCGAGACGGCAAGGGCCACGCCCCGGGCCGCTCCGGGATTGCGCCGCGGCAGCAGCAGCACCGCCAGGAACCCGGCCGCCGGCAACAGCAAGATCAGATCGAGCAGGTTCATCGGAGCCCTCCCGCCAGACCCATGCCGATGATGGCGAACACCGACCCCAGCAACACCCACGTGGCGTAACTCCGGATGTTGCCCGACTGGAGCAGCCGTACGAGCCGGCCCGCGTCCCGCGCCCGGCCGCCGATCCCGTTCACGATCCCGTCGATCACGCCCGCATCCATCACCCGCCAGAGCAGCGTCCGCGAGCCGCCTACCACGGGCCGCACCACCGCGGCCCAATAGATCTCGTCCACGAAGTATTTGTTGTAGACCAACCGGTACAGTCCCCCCAGCGACGCCGCCACCCGGTCCGCCAGCCCGGGACGCAGCACGTAGAACCACGCCGCCACCCCGATGCCCGCCAGCCCCAGCGCCACCGAAACGAAAACCAGCGCGCTCTCATGCTGGCCCTCCATCGCTGGAAACACCGGATCGAGGAAGTGCGGCACCGGGAGGAACCCCCCGCCGAGCGAGAGCGCAGCCAGCACGATCAGCGGGATCGTCATCGACGGCGGCGACTCGTGCGGGCGCCCCTCGCCCCGGTACTCGCCGAAAAAGCATAGGAAGATCGCCCGGAACACGTAGAAAGCGGTGATGCCCGCCGTCAGCGCCCCGATCCAGTACATCCACGGATGATGGTGATGCGCCGCGAGCAGGATCTCGTCCTTGCTGAAGAAGCCCGAGAACGGCGGCACCCCGGCGATCGCCACCCCCGCACACACGAGCGTCACGAAAGTGATGGGCGTGTGCTTGCGCAGCCCACCCATTTTCCTCAGGTCCTGCTCGCCCGAAAGCGCGTGGATCACGCTGCCCGACCCGAGGAACAGCAGGGCTTTGAAGAAGGCGTGCGTGACCAGGTGGAAGATGCCTGCCCCGAAAGCCCCCACGCCCACGCCCAGAATCATGTAGCCGAGCTGCGAGACGGTCGAATAGGCGAAGACCTTCTTGATGTCGAACTGCGTCATGCCGATGGTCGCCGCCACCAGCGCCGTCAGCAGTCCGATGGTCGCCACCACGTCCATCGCCAGGGGCGCGTGGGTGAACAGCGGCCAGGAGCGGGCGATCATGTAGACGCCGGCGGTTACCATCGTCGCCGCGTGGATCAGGGCCGAGACCGGCGTCGGACCCTCCATGGCGTCCGGCAACCAGACGTAGAGCGGGATCTGCGCGCTCTTGCCCGTCGCCCCGACGAACAGCAGCAGGCAGATCGCCGTCACCACTCCCGCGGCCGCCTCCACCGGCATTTTCTCCACCGCCGGAAAGACCTTGGCGAAGTCCAGACTGCCGAACGTCACCACCATCAGGAACATGGCCAAAGAAAAGCCGAAGTCCCCGATGCGGTTCACAATGAACGCCTTGTTGCCGGCTGTCGTCGCGCTCCGCCGCAGGAAGTAGAAACCGATCAGCAGATAGCTGCATAGGCCCACGCCCTCCCAGCCGACGAACAGCAGCAGGAAGTTGTTCGCCAGCACCAACGTGAGCATGAAGAACATGAAAAGGTTCAGGAAGGCAAAGAATCGGTAGTAGCCGCCCTCGTGCGCCATGTAGCCGACCGAATAGATGTGGATCACCAGGCCGACGCCGGTCACCACCAGCAGCATCACCGCCGTGAGCCGGTCCACGGCGAACTCCAGCGCGAACTCCAGGCTGCCGCTGGCGATCCACGTTCCATATCGCTCCACGTGAGCGGTCTCGAGGGGCATCAACGCGCTCAGGGTCTTCAGCACCCAAAGAAACGAGAGCGCCACCGTGCCGATGGCGACCGTGTGCACGACGGCCTTCGACACCCGGCGGCCCAGGACTCCGTTCACCACGAACCCCGCCAAAGGAAGCGCCGGAATCAGCCACAGCTGTTCCATCATCGTGAGATCCACCCCCGCCGCGGCCCCTCGGCCTCGGCTCTCGCACCGCCTGCTGTCGCCGCTCTTCGCATCAGTACTTCAATGAGTCGATTTCGTCCACGGCCAGCGTCTTCCGGGTGCGGAAAACCGCCAGGATGATCGCCAGCCCCACCGCCGCTTCGGCGGCCGCCACCACCATCACGAAAAAGGTGAAGATCTGCCCGTCCACCCGGCCGAACTTGTAGGAGAAGGCGACGAAGCTCAGGTTCACCGCATTCAGCATCAGCTCGATCGACATGAACATCGTGATCAGGTTGCGCCGGAACAAGAACCCGGCGATGCCGAGCGCGAACAGAATCGCGCTCAGGATCAGGTACCAGGCCAAAGGCACTCCCGCCATCTCAGTCGATCTCCTTTCCCCCCAGCACCACCGCGCCGAGGATCGCCACCAGGATCAGCACCGAGACGATCTCGAACGGCAGCAGGTATTCGGTGAACAGCGCCCCGCCGACGTCTCGCGGCCCGCCCCCGGTGAACGATCCGAACACCACCGTCTCCTTTACCGGTATCCAGCCGCGGATCAGGAAGCTCACGACTCCCAGCAGCACCACCAGCAACGGGATGCCCAGCAGCCGCACCGGCCACGACTTGCCGCCCGGCGGCTCGACGCCCGCGTTCAGCAGCATGATGACGAACAGAAACAGCACCATCACCGCGCCGGCGTAGACCAGCACCTGCGTGGCGGCGATGAACTCGGCCCCCAGCAGCAGGTAGAGCACCGCCAGCGAGCCCATCACCCCGATCAGCGAGATGGCGCTGTGGATCGGGTGCCGCTGCGACACCACGATCACCCCGCAACCCACCGCGATGGCGGCGAAGATCAAGAACAAGAACGTGTCCATCGTCTTATCCGAACAGTGCCACCAGCAGGGCCGTAGCGAACAGGTTCACCACCGCCACTGGGAACAGGAACTTCCAGCCGAAACGCATCAACTGGTCGTACCGGAAGCGCGGCAGCGTCCCGCGCACCCAGATGAACAGGAACAGCAGCGCGCCGGTCTTGGCCAGGAACCAGAACAGCGGCAGCAGCCAGCTCTGGACCGCCGGCAGCAGGAACACCCCAGCCAGAACCAGGAAGACCACGCCCACTACCGGCAGCGTGCGCCGGTCCCGCGGCCGCAGCGGGTGGAAGCCGTGATAAAGAGCCAAAGCCCCGGCCAGACCCAGCACGGCGGTCGGCACCAACCGCGACCCGTATTCCGCCGGAAACGGCGCCATCCAGCCGCCGAGAAACACCGTCGTCGCCACCGCCGTGATCGTCACCATGTTGGCGTACTCGGCCATGAAGAACGAGGCGAACTTCATGCTGCTGTACTCGGTGTGGAAGCCCGCCACCAGCTCGTTCTCGGCCTCCGGCAGGTCGAACGGGAGCCGGTTCGTCTCGGCGAAGGCCGCGATCAGGAAGATCAGGAACCCGATCACCTGGGGAGCCGGCATCTGGAACACGGCCCACTTCGGGATCATGCCGAACCAGTAGCCCGATTGCGCGTAAACGATCTCCCGCAAGCTCAGCGTCCCGGCCATCAACAGCGGAGCCGCCAGCGCCAGCCCCAGCGGCAACTCGTAGCTGATCATCTGCGCCGCGCTGCGCAGGCTCCCCAGCAGCGAGTACTTGTTGTTCGACGCCCAGCCCCCCAACGCGATGCCGTAAACGCTCACCGAGCTGATTGCCAGCAGGAACAGAATGCCGATGTTCAGGTCCGTGAGCTGCATCCAGGTACGCGTGCCGCCGATCTCGATCTCGGGCCCGAAGGGAATCACGGCAATCGATATCAGCGCCAGCGAAACCGCCAGGAACGGCGCCAGCATGTAGAAGAACTTGTTGACGTGAGCCGGGATCAGGTCCTCTTTCGTCAGCAGCTTGATGACGTCGGCCAGCGGCTGCAGCAGCCCGTGCGGACCCACCCGGTACGGGCCCATGCGGATCTGAATGTGGGCGATCACCTTGCGCTCGATCCACTGCAGGTAGGCCAGCGTCGTCAGCAGGGCGGCGGCCACCACCGCGGTCTTGAGCACCGTCAGCAAATAAAAGTTCATCGCAACACGAGCAGCGTCGGAACTACGTCAGTTTCGTCCGTTTCTCCTGGAACAAGCCGCCGGGAGCTTCGCGAATCACGTTCAAGATTTTCGAATACCGGCTCACGGAGCCGGAAGTGAACAGCGTATCACCCGAGGGCTCCACCAGCGCCGCGTCTTCTTCGGTCACGCCATCCACCTTAGGGGGCGACGTGGGCGCCGCGCCCCCGGTCATCAGCACCGGCTCGGCCACCTGATAACCCGGCACGTTCCCGCGGATCTCGGCCCAAACCGACTTCGCATCCAGCGGCCCCAAGTCTACGCCCATCTCGGCCGCCAGCAGGGCGAAGATCTCCAGATCCGGTTTCGGGCCCATCACCGTGAGCGCCCGGCTCAGCCGCTGCACTTCGCCGCAGGTGTTCGTCACCGTACCGGTCTTCTCATAGGCCGAGGCCGCCGGCAGCACCACGTCGGCGAGCTGGGCGGTCTCGGTGAGGAACAGATCCTGCACCACCACGAAGGCGTTCGAGTTGAGCTTTCGCCGCCGCAAGGGGTTCGCCCCGACCACCCAGAGGGCCTCGAGGCGGCCGCCTTCCAGCATCTCGGCCAGGCCCATGCCGCGCTCCGGAGCCGGTTGATACCCGGGCAGGAACCCGGGCAGCAGGCCCATGTCCGCCGCCCCGCGGGAGTTGGCATAGTCGGCCAGGCAGATGTACTTGACGGGAATTCCGAGCCCGTCGCCGAAGGCAACCAGCCGCCGCAGGGCTTCGCCGCGCACTGAGCCGCCGAACAGCACCAGCAGATCCTCGCACTTCTTCAGCTCCTCGCCCAGGCTCTCGGCGGCAGCCGGCTCCTCGCCCAACTTGGCCCGCACCACCCGCGCGGCGTACTGCTCTTCCCGCACCGGCCCCGGGGCCACCACGAAGGCCTTCGCCCCATGGTGCCGCCAGTTGGCGCGCGCCTGGAAGGCGAGCAGCGGGTGCTGCTGCGCCAGGTCCACGCCGGCGATCAGCAGCGCCTTGGCGGTATAGACGTCCTCAGTGCGGCCCAGAAGCTCGGTCCGGCCGCCCACCGCGGCGAGGAAGCTCAGAATGTCCGCCGTGCGGTGGTGATCGATGTGCGGCGTCCCCAGCGCCTCGCGGGCGAAGCGCTGGAGCACATAGTTCTCCTCGTTCGTCGTCCGGTTTGAGCCGACGACGCCGATCCTGGCTCCTCTCTCCTTCAGCTCCCGGAAACGGCCGGCCACCGTCTCCAGCGCCTCCTTCCAGGTTGCCTCCACGAGCTTGCCGTTGCGCTTCACCAGCGGCTTGCGCAACCGGTCGCCATGGGAGACGAAGTCGAAGGCGTAGCGGCCTTTGATGCAGAGGAACTCGCCGTTGATGCCCGAACGGTCGCGGTTGTTGCCGCGGATGATCTCGTTCTCCCGCACGCCGAGGGTCGTCTTGCAGCCGTCGCCGCAATGGGTGCAGATGGTCCCGACGTGCTTCATCTCCCAGGGCCGGGTGTGGTAGCGGTAGATGCCGCTGGTGAGCGCTCCGACGGGGCAGATGTCGATGCAGGCGCCGCACTCGTCGCATTCAAGGTGATCGCCGCTGTTTGGCGCGATCTCGCTCACCGCGCCCCGCTGGATCACCCCCAGGGCCTTCACCCCAAGGCCCTCGTCGCAGATCCGCACGCAGCGGTAACAAAGGATGCACCGCGGCGCGTCATAGAAGACCACCGGAGAGAACTGCTTCTCCTCGACGTGGTGCTTGATCTCGGTGAAGCGGCCCTCGCCGGCCCCGTAACGGAAGACGGCGTCCTGCAGCTCGCACTCGCCGCCTTTGTCGCAGACCGGGCAATCCAGCGGGTGGTTCGTCAGCAGGAATTCGAGCATCGCCTTGCGCGAGGCCACCACCTTCGGGCTTTCGGTGTGCACCACCATCCCCTCGCGCACCGGCAGCGTGCACGAGGCCATCAGCTTCGGGACCCCTTCCACCTCCACCAGGCACATCCGGCAAGCCGCCTGCAGCGCCAGCCCGTCGTAGTAGCAGAACGCGGGGATGTCGATGCCGGCGCTCTTGGCCGCATTGATCACCAGCGTCCCCGCCGGGGCCTTCACCGTCTTGCCGTCGATGGTGAGCGTCACCAGGTCCGCCATCACAACACCACCAGGTCGCTTTCGGCCGCCTCGGAAGCCTTGCGCAGCCGCTCCTCGAACTCTTCGCGGAACTTCTTCACGTAAGAGATGGTCGGCATCGCCGCCGCGTCGCCCAGGGGGCAGAAGGTATGGCCGAGCATGTTCTCGGCCAGCTCGCCGATCAGGTCGATGTCGCTCGGCTTGCCCTCGCCGGCGTCCACCCGCGCCAGCAGCTTCTTCAGCCACAACGTGCCCTCGCGGCACGGCACGCACCAGCCGCAGCTCTCATGGGCGTAGAAGGCCATCAGGCGCAGCGCGACCTTCACTATGTCGGTGGTCTCGTCCATGACGACGACGCCGCCGGAGCCCAGCATGCTGCCGGCCTTGGCCACCGAGTCGAAGTCCATCGCCACGTCGCATTCCTCGGCCTTCAGCACCGGGCACGAGGAGCCGCCGGGGATCACCGCCTTCAGCTTCTTGCCGCCGCGGACGCCGCCGCCGACCTCCTCGATCATCCGCAGCAGGTTGAAGCCCATCGGCAGCTCGTAGACGCCCGGCTTGTTGATGTGGCCCGACAGGCAGAACAGGCGCGTGCCGCCGTTGCGCGGCGTGCCCAGCTCGGCGTAGGCTCTCGCACCCATGCGGAAGATCGCCGGCACGTTGCAGAAGGTCTCCACGTTGTTGAGCACCGTGGGGCACTGGAACGCGCCCGAGACGGCCGGAAACGGCGGCCGGATCCGCGGCTGGCCCCGCTTGCCCTCGAGCGACTCGAGCAGCGCCGACTCCTCGCCGCACTCGTAAGAGCCGGCCCCCGTGTGCGTCGAGACGTCGAAGTCCAGCCCGCTGCCCAGAATATTCTTGCCCAGGTAGCCCTTCCGGTACTGCTCCTCGATGGCCCGGTCCATGATCTCGATCAGGTACCGGTATTCGCCGCGGATATAGATGTAGCCGCGCCTGGCGCCCACCGCCAGCGCCGCGATGGCCATGCCTTCGAGCAATTGATGGGGATCGTTCTCCATCAGCACCCGGTCCTTGCAGGTGCCCGGCTCGCCCTCGTCGGCGTTGACCACGATGTACTTCGGCTTGTCGGAGTCCCGCGGCACGAAACCCCACTTCATGCCCGTCGGGAAGCCCGCTCCCCCGCGCCCTCGGAGGTTGGAGGCCTTCACCTCCTCGATGATCTCCTCCGGCGACATCTCCATCGCCTTGCGGAAACCTTCGTAGCCTTCGGTCGCCAGGTAGGTGTCGAGCGACTGGGAGTTCTCCAGCCCGAAACGCCTGGTAAGGACCTTGACCTCCAGCTCGCTCGGTTCGTTGTAAAGCATGCGCCTACTGCACCTTCCGCAAATCCTCGATCAGCTTGTCCAGCTTCTCCGGCGTCACGTGGTGGTGATAGTCGTAGTTGACCTGCAAAGCCGGCCCCCACGAACAGGCCCCGATGCACTCGACCTCTTCGAGCGAGAACTGCCCATCCGGAGTCACCCCGCCGGCCTCGATCCCCAGCTTCTGCTTGGCCTGCTCGAAGAGCCGGTCCGCCCCCAGCAGCAGGCAACTGATGTTGGTGCAGATCTGGATGTGGTGCTTGCCCCGGGGCTTGGTGGTGAGCATGCTGTAGTAGCTGACCACCTCCTCGACCTCGAGCAACGAGAGGCTCAGCCGCCGGGCGATCTCTTCCACCACCTCGCGGGTGAGCGAGCCCACCTCGTCCTGGGCGAACAGCAGCATCGGGATGAGCGCCGCCCGCTCCCGGCCCTCGGGGTAGTTCTTCACGAGTTTTTCGAACTTGGCTTCCAATTCCGGGGAAAACGTCATCGGTTACCGGTCCACATCGCCGAGAACAAAGTCCAGACTCCCCATCGAGGCGATCACGTCGGCCACCAGCCCGCCCTCGATCATCGCCGGCAGCGCCTGCAGGTTGCCGAAGCTGGGGGTCCGCATGAAGACCCGGTACGGTTTGGACGTCCCGTCGCTCACCACGTAGTAGCCCAGCTCTCCCCGCGGCGACTCCACCGCCTGGTAGACCTCGCCTTCCGGAACCTGGAAACCCTCGGTGACGATCTTGAAGTGGTAGATGAGGGCCTCCATCTGGGTCTTCATCTTCTCGCGCTCGGGCAGCACCACATGCGGGGCGTCGGCCTTCCACGGCCCCTCGGGCATCCCGTCGAGCGCCTGCTCGACGATCCGGGCGCTCTGGCGCATCTCCTGGACGCGCACCTGATAGCGGGCGTAGACGTCGCCGTCGGTCCGGGTGGGCACGTCGAAGTCGAACTGCTCGTAGCTCGAATACGGCTCCGCCTTCCGGATGTCCCAATCGAGACCGGCGGCCCGCAGCAACGGCCCCGTCACGCCCAGCTCGATCAACTTCTCGAGCGGCACGTGACCGATGCCCTTGGTCCGCTGCAACCAGATCGGGTTGTTCGTGAGCAGGTTTTCGTACTCGTCCACCTTGCTCGGGAAGGCGCGGATGAACTTCCGCACCATCGCCTCCCATCCCCGCGGCGGCTCCAGAGCCAGCCCGCCGATGCGGATGTAGCTGGTCATCATCCGCTGGCCGCTGAACATCTCGAAGATCCGCAGCAGATCCTCGCGCTCGCGGAAACAGTAGAGGAACACCGTCATCGCGCCGATGTCCAGCGCCTGCGTGCCCAGCCAGACCAGGTGGCTGTTGATGCGGGTCAACTCGGCCAGCAGCACCCGCATCCACTGGACCTTCGGCGGCATCTCCAGCCCCAGCAGCTTCTCCACCGCCAGGGCGTAGCACAAGTTGTTGGAAAGGTTCGCCAGGTAATCGACTCGATCCGTGAGCGTGACCGCCTGCTGGTAGGTCAGCGCTTCGCATTGCTTCTCGATGCCGGTATGCAGAAAGCCGATGTCCGGCTCCGCCGCGCAGATGTTCTCGCCCTCGAGTTCGAGAATGACGCGCAGAACACCGTGCGTGGACGGGTGCTGCGGCCCCATGTTCAGGACCATCAGCCGGCGGGCCGTTTCGTTCCGCTCCGCCGCCGCGCCAGCGCCTTCCTCGTTCATCGCTTCACTCGTCCTTGTAGCTGTACTTGTAGCCGTGCACCGGGTAGTCCTTGCGCAGCGGATGGCCCTCCCAGTCAGCCGGCAGCAGCAGTCGCTCCATCTTCGGGTGGCCGCGGAACCGGATCCCGAACAGGTCGAAGACCTCGCGCTCGTACCAGTTCGCTCCCGGCCAGAGGCTGGTCAGCGAGTCGATCTCCGGCTCCTCGCCGCCTACCCGGCACTTCAGCCGCACCCGCCGGTTGCGGCGGATCGAATGGAGGTGATAGACCACCTCGAAGCGCGGCTCCATCGGATACCAGTCCACCGCCGTCACCGCGCAGAGCCGCTCGAACCCCTGTTCGGCCTTCAACAGGCTGCAGACGTCCCGGATCTTCTCCGGCCGGATCCACAGCGTCGTCTCGCCGCGATCGAACCTGGCCTCCTCGATCGCCTCCGGATCCGCGTTCTCAATGGCGACGGCGTCGGGGTTCTCGGCGACCGCCTCAGGCAGCATCTTTTCGCTCCCACCTCGAAGCCGGCTCCCTCTCCTTCCGGCATTCCATCCACTGCGACCAGTCGAGCACCCCCTTCTTCCACATGTAGAAGAACCCGCACAGCACCAGCCCGATGAACACCAGCATCTCCACGAACCCGAACAGCTTCAGGTCTCCGTAGACCACCGCCCACGGGTAGAGGAAGACGATCTCTACGTCAAATAAGATGAAGATCATCGCCACGAGGTAGAACTTTACGCTGAACCGCTCCCGGGCGTCGCCCACCGGGATCATTCCGCATTCGTAAGGCGAGTCCTTGACGGGATTCCGGAGCCGCTTGCCCAATACATAAGAGGCCCCCATCATTCCCCCGGCCACAGCCATCGCCACGATCACCTGCAGCAGGACCGGAAAATAGAGCTGAGCGTATGATGTCGGCATCGGCGTCCGGACTCAGGAAGGACTAAATCTTGACTATAATGACGTCGAGAGCAGGGTGTCAAATCCTGTTCCGCTTGGTTTTTCAGTCCTTATGCCTGCCAGCGCGAACACACAGATCGAGATCACCGTCAACGGCGAGCCCCGCTCGGTTCCCGAAGGCTCCACCGTCTCCTCGCTGCTCGAGTCCCTCGAGCTCCCCGCGGACCGCGTAGCCGTCGAATTCAACCGGGAGATCCTGAGAAAGGACCGCTGGGCCTCCACCCGGCTGCGGGCCGGCGACCGCCTCGAGATCGTCCACTTCGTCGGCGGCGGCTGATCTCTCGGCCTAGGCGGCCGGCGGTCCCGGAAAGGGCCCGCGAACCTCTTCGAGCCGCCCGGCCACCGCCAGCAGCAGCTCCTCATCCCACGGCCTGCCAATCAGTTGCACACCCGCCGGCAGCCGCGAGCCCCGGTCTTCCACCAGCTCCACCGGAACCGCCACCGCGGGCATCCCCAGCAGGTTCGCCGGTACCAGCGGCGCCATCGCCTCCGCGTAATCAATCGGCCCGGCCGGCGTCTCCCAGCTCCGCTCCCGGTGCCGGAAAGCGGGCGTCCCGCAGCACGGCCACAGCAGCAGACGCCGCGGACCCATCTTCCGCACCAGCTCCGCCCGCAGCTTGTCCCTGGCCGTCAGGTTCTCGACCACCTGCTTCGCGGTGGGCTCCGGCTCGTCCGCGACGCGGTCCCACAGCTCGGTGCCGGTCCAGTGGAGCCGCTCCCGGTTCTGCTCGAGCACCTCCCGCATCACGGTGAGCGACAGCCGGTTGAAGAAGAAGTCCCAGAGCCGCACGGCGCGCTCGGCCGCCGCCCAGGGAAACTCCTCCACCGCGAAACCTGCCTCCTCGAGCAGCGCCGCCGCCTTCTTCACCGCCTGCCGCACCCGCTCCTGCACCGGCACGCCGCCCACCTGCTCCATCACGCCGATCCGGACGCCCGGGGCCTCCGCCGGCCGCAGCTCCACCGGGGCCGAGAACGGATCCAGCGGGTCGTGCCCGGCCAGGACCTCGAAGAGCAGCCGCACATCGCGCACCGTACGCGCCATCGGCCCTCCGACGCCGAGCAGCCCGCCGGGGTGGGCGATCTCCGGGAAGTGGCCGGTGGCCGGGCACCGCCCCGGCGTCGGTTTCAACCCCACGATCCCGCAGAAGTGCGCCGGCTCCCGGATCGACCCGCCGCCGTCGCTGCCCACACCCCCGCCCGAGCAGCGGGCCGCGATCGCCGCCGCCTCCCCACCCGAGGAGCCCCCGGCCGTCCGCTCCACGTCCCACGGGTTGTTCGTCCGCCCGGTGATGTGGTTGTCCGTCTCGTAGTTCATGAGGAACTCCGGACAGTTGGTCTTGCCCAGGATCACCGCCCCGGCCCGCTTCAGCCGCGCCGCCGAGGTCGAGTCCGCCCCCGCCCGGTGCCCCAGCCGCAGCCGGCTGCCGCACAGCGTCGGCAGCCCCTCGAGATCGAAACTGTCTTTGATCGTCACCGGCACCCCGTGGAGCGGCCCCCGGGGCTCGGATCCATCCAGCGCCTGGGCCCGCCGGCGCGCCTCGTCGGCCAGGACGCAGACGAAGGCATTGATCTCCGGATTCACCCGCTCGATCTGCTGCAGGTGCGCTTCCACCAGCTCGGCGGCCGACGTCTCACCCGTCCGGACCGCCTCGGCCATCCTCTCCAAGGTCCAACGATGCGGCATAAACCACCAGTGTACGAAGCCACGCCCGGCCGGGCAGGCCCGCCGCGCTACAATGGCGGCGTGGCCACGATGAGCTTCGAGCAGGCGCGGGCTTGCGTCATTGAGAAGGTACGCCAGGCGGCTTCCCCGCCGCCCGTGGAAGAAGTGCTTTTGCACCAAGCCGCCGGGCGCATCCTCGCCGCCGCAGTTCATGCTGACCGCGACTACCCACCCCTCTCCCGCTCCATCCGCGACGGCTTCGCCGTCCGCTCGGCCGATCTGCCGGGCGAGTTCGAGGTGGTCGGCGAGGTACGGGCCGGGGAACGCCTCGACCGCGAAGTCGGCCCCGGTGAGGCCGTCGAGATCATGACCGGCGCTCCCGTGCCCCCCGGCGCCGACCAGGTTGTCATGATCGAGCACACCCGCCGCGAAGGCGCCCGCATGGCCACCGACCGGCCGCCCAAGCCCGGCGAGTTCATCAATCCCCAGGGGGCCGAGGTCCGCGAGGGCGAAGAGGTCATCGGCCCGGGCCGCCGTATCGACTACGCTACGATCTCCCTTCTGGCCACCGTCGGAACGGTCCGCGTCCCCGTCTACATGAAGCCAAGGGTCGCCATCATCGCCACCGGTGACGAGATCGTACCCGCCGGCGCCCGGCCCCTTGCCCACCAGATCCGCAACTCCAACGCCTATTCCCTGGCCGCCCAGGTCGTCCAGGCCGGCGGGCTTCCCTTGATCCTGCCCGTCGCCCGGGACGACCACGCCTCCACCCGCGCCCTCGTCGACCGCGGCCTCAAGCGGGATCTGCTCCTGCTCTCCGGCGGCGTCTCCGCCGGCAAATACGACATCGTCGAGGAAGTCCTGGCCGAGTTCGGCGCCGAGTTTTACTTCGACCGCACCCTGATCCAGCCCGGCCGTCCCACCGTCTTCGGGCGCGCCCAGGGGACCTTCTTCTTCGGCCTGCCCGGCAACCCCGTCTCGACCATGGTCACCTTCCGCGTCTTCGCCCAGGCCGCGGTCGAGCTGCTCGCCGGGCGCACCGACCCCGAGTTGCCGTTCCTGCTCTCCCGGCTGACCCGGCCTTTCCGCCACCAGCCGGGCCTCACCCGCTTCCTGCCCGCCCACCTCAGCCCGGACGGCTCGGAACTCACCCCCATCGACTGGCAAGGCTCGAGCGACGTCGCCGCCGTGGCGCGCGCCAACGCCTTCCTGGTCGCCGAAGCGGATCGTGAAAGCTGGGAGGCCGGCGACTTCATGCCAGCGCTGATGAAATGAGCAAACTGTCCCACTACGACGAATCCGGCAGCCCCCGCATGGTGGACGTGACGGAGAAACCGCCCACCCGGCGCACCGCCCGTGCCCGCGCCTTCGTCCGCATCCGGCCCGAAATCCTCGCGCGGCTGCCCGAGAACCCCAAAGGCGACCCGCTCGAAGTCGCCCGGCTCGCCGGGATCATGGCCGCCAAGAAGACCGCCGAACTCATCCCCCTCTGCCACCCTCTGCCGATCACGCACGCCGACGTCACCGTCCAGATCGAAGACGCCGGCGTCCGTATCGAAACCAGCGTCGCCACCACCGCCCCGACGGGCGTCGAAATGGAGGCCCTGACCGCCGCCTCGGTGGCCGCCCTCACCGTCTACGACATGGTGAAGGCCCTGGATAAGTCCATCGAGATCACCGGGATCCACCTTCTCGAAAAGACCGGCGGCAAGTCGGGCTCCTGGCGGCGGGAGCGGGAATCCGACTGACTGCTTCTCCCCTCGGCGGAATGCTATCTTGTGAACAGGCCCGGAGGGGCGAATCCACCCCCTCGGCCGGCGCGTCATAACAACAGAGTGATCATGCGCTTCCACTACTTGGCCGTCGCGCTCAGTTGTTCGCTCCTATGGGGCCAACAAGAACTGCCGGAGAGGACCTTCCGCACCACCGTCAGCGAGGTCGTCGTCCCCGTCACCGTCATGACCAAGGGCGGCACCTACGTCAGCGGCCTCGAAGCGAGCGACTTCCGCCTTTACGACAACGGCAAGATCCAGGACATCCGGATGGATGTCACCTACAACCCGATCTCCATGGTCGTGGCCATCCAGCACAACGCGGACGTGGAGGGTTTCATCCCCAAGATCCGCAAGATCGGCCAGATGTTGGAGACGCTGGTGATCGGCAAGTACGGCGAGGCTATGCTGGTGGCCTTCGACCACCGCATCCGCATCCTGCAAGACTGGACCAACGACGGAGCTCAGTTCACCAAGGCCCTGGAGAGGCTGCACCCCGGCTCCTCCACCAGCCGCATGATCGACGCCGTCTTCTTCTCGATCCGCGAGTTGCGTAAACGCCCGGTGAACCACCGCCGCGTCCTCCTGCTCATCTCCACCACCCGCGACAAGGGCTCCAACGGACGGATGCGCGACGCCCTGCTCGAGGCTGAGTTCAACAACGTCATCATCTACACGGTCAACATCAACCGCGCCCTGGCCATGCTGACAAAGACGCCCACCGTCCGCCGGGATTCGCCTTACCCTACGGCGGCGACTCCGCTGCCCGGCGTGGCGCCCCAGATCCCCTATAACGTCAATCAGGTCCGCGGCCAGCACTCCATGACCTTTGTTCCACTCATCAAAGAGATCTTCATCCAGACGAAGGCCATCTTCATCCCCAACCAGGCCGAGGTCTTCACCAAGTACACCGGCGGCCGGGAGTACGGCTTCACTGACCTGAAGAGCCTCGAGCGCGCCCTCACCCGGCTGGGCGAGGAGCTCCACAGCCAATACATCCTTAGCTATCAGCCGAACAACCCCGAAGAGGCCGGCTACCACGAGATCCGCGTGGAAGTGAATCGTCCGAACCTGGTCGTCCGCGCGCGCCGCGGCTACTGGGCCGCCGCCAAATATACCCAAGAGCCCGGCGAGTGACTTCACCCCGGTTTCCCCGGCCGGCCGTCCCCCCACCCCGGCTCAGAACAGTATGTCGAAATCCAGCCGGAACCGGCGCTTATTGTTCCCCAAGAACTCCCCGAACTGCGGGTCCGCCACGTTCCACCGCACCGCCCCCGGGTTCCAGTGGTTCGTCACGTTGAACATGCTGAAGGAGACCCGGAACATGTGCTTCTTGAACAGAATGTCCCGGGAAATCCGGAAGTCCAGCGACAAGAAGTTCGGAAACCGCCGCGAGTACGGCCGCCCCGCGTACTCCTGGCGCTCGTCCACCGCCGCGTAAGGGAATCCGTTGCGCCACTCCAGCATCGGCGAGAACCGCCATTTCTTCGATAAAGGAAACACGCCCCAGGTCAGGAACCGGTGCGGGATCGTCCCCGGCAGCGTCGCCTCCACGTCGTTCCGGACGATCGGCGCCGGGTAGTTGCCCAGCCATACCGTGAAATCGTTCAAACTCCCCCGCGTCCAGCTATAGACATAGGAGGCCACCACCTCGTTCTCCTTGTAGAACCGGAACCGCGAAACCGTCTCCAAGCTCCGGTGCCGGCTCCGCCCCCGGCCCTCCATCGCCAGCGCCCCACTTTCGCCCACCTTGCGCGGCCTGACCACCGGCAGGCCTTCCGCGCGGCTCTCCAGATAGGACGCCCGCACCCGCACCCGGTCGCCAAACCGCCGTTCCATTTGTATCTGCCACGTCAGGCTCCGCGGCGCGTACGAACCCGTACGGCGCCCCCCTGCCGACAGCGGAGGCAGCGATGCGCCCCCCAGGAGGTTTGCAAACAACCGGGGCCCGTCGAGGATGCTGCCCGCCGCATCGAACTCCGTTACCGCCTGCGCCGGGTAATGCGGCCAGCCGAAGACGTTCAGCGGCACCCGGTCATAGAACCAGCCCAGCCCGGCGCGCACCGTCGTGGCCTCGTCGCCCAACGGCGACCACGCCAGCCCGAGCCGCGGCGCGAACCGCGCCACCCCCGTCTTTGCCTGGTAGTCCATCCGGATCCCGCTTTCGAAACTCAGCCCCGGCCGGGCGTCCCAGTGGTCCTGGACATAGAGGCTCGTCTCGGTGTCCGCCAGCCGGAACCCCGGCCCCACGCCGTAGTCGATCCGCCGCAGCAGTCGCCCTTCCAGATCCCGGACGTTCACCGCCCGGTTCCGCCAGCCGTTCCGCAGCCGGGTGTAGAGGAGCTGGCCGCCGATCTGGAGGTTGTGCTTGCCCCGCGGCGCGAAGCTGTAAGATTCGAGCCACTGGAACCGTTCCGCCCTGCGGTCCTGCCGGCTGAAGTAGGAGCCGCTGTTCTGCGTCACCCCGAGGGTGAACTCGCCGTCCCCCTGCCCCCACACCTTGCCCCGGTTCCGCCCGAACGCCGCCAGCGACGTCAGTGTCCCGCCGGCCAGCGCCGTCCGATCGGTCAAGCTCACCCGCACCTCGTGTCCGGCCCAGTTCGGCGTCGCCGGCTGCGGGTTGTAGAAATCGAGATTCGCGTACTGGATCCGGTCCGGCGCCGCGTGCACCGCCAGTGTGAGGAAGTGCTCCGGCGAAGCGACGAAGTCGAACTGCGTCAGCGAGTTCCACCCCTGCGACTTGGTCTCGTTGAAGGGAAACGGCAGCGCCCGCACCGGCGTCTTTTTCAGCCGGTATTCCACCGACTGCGCCAGATAGATTTTGTCCTTGACCACCGGTCCGCGGACGCTGAACCGTGGGGTGAACGCCCGCACCCCCCGCAGCCTCCCGCTGAAGATCCGCATCTCCGGCATCGGATCGTTGAGCTCCCAGCGCCACTGGCTCTCGCCTCCGCGCGTATTCACCGCCACTACGGCCACGGTAAACCGCCCGTATTCGGCCAGAAACGGACTCTTGTAGAGATCGATCGTCGCCACCGCGTCGATCGGGACGGTGGCGCCGAAATCCCCTGTCGCCGGGTCCGTCACGTCCACGGAATTCACCAGCAGTAAGCTGCTCGGCTCCGGCCGGTCCGAGATGTGCAGCTTGCCCTCCGGCGTCCGTGTCACCCCCGGCAGCAGCGGCAGGGCGTCCCGCACGTTCGCCGGCCGCGACGGCAGCCCCTCCAGCCGGCTTCCGCTCACCGTCACCGCCGTGCTCGCCCCGCCCTCGGCCCCGGGGGCCTCCGCCTCCACCGTCACCGACTCGTGCCGCTCGCCGGCGGCCGCGAGCGTCACTTCCAACTCGATCCGCTCCCCCCGCCCGACCCTCACCTCCCGTTCCACCGGGAGAAAGCCTTCGCTCCGCACCATTACCGTCCAGACGCCCGCCGTGGGGATCGTGAAGCTCACTTCGCCCGTTCCCCCCGTCGCCGCCTGGAGCGCCACCTCGCCCCGGCGCACCTCCACCTGCGCCCCGCTCACCGCCGCCCCCGCCTCGTCGGCCAGCTTCACCCGCAGGGCGCAGCAGTTCCCTTGGCCATAGGCCAGGCCTGCCATCGCCGCCAACAAAATGAACGCCCGGAACACCATCCCTCGAAACGCTCCCCTACCTAGGCCCGTTGCTGCCCGGCCGGGCGAGTCCCTCCCTATAGTTCCATTCCGCCACGCCTGCGGCTACGGAGTCATTCGGGAGAAAGCGCCCGCCGGGGCTTCCCCTGTGCCTCACTCGGCGATCGCCACCGTCACGCCGTCCTGCGACACCACGCCCGCCACCAACACCTGGATGGGCACCGCATTCCCTGCCGGAACACCCGCGGGGACTCGCACGTTGAGCTGCGTCACCCCGGGATAGATCAGCCCTTTGAAGAGCACCTCGCACTTGACGCCCTGGATGTAGACGCCCAGCGCCCGGTACGGCTCCGGCCACGCGCCCGGCTGCGGCAGCGCGCCGTCTTCGATGGGCGGCGTCACCGCCCCTTCGCCGGTGAGGAACAGCGTAATGATCTCGCCCCTCCGTGCCGGGTTTTCCGCCGAGTTGAACGAGTTGTCCTGATTGACCACCACCGCCTGGCCCGCGCCGCCACTGTAGGTGAAGATCCCCGGGGCCGCGTCCGCCACCGGAACCGTCACCGGGGCCGTCTTCGTCCCGAGATACTCCACCTCGATCCGTGTCTCGCCCGAGACGCCGTACGGGACCACCGCGCTGATCTGCCCGGCGAGGGAGTAGACCATCGGCGAGGCCACCCCGTCGAACCACACCCGCGTGTCTCCCGCCCAGGTCTGCAGCCGCCCGTCTTCGTACTGGGCCGGCGCCAGCTCCGGCGCCCCGAAGCCCGTCCCGTAGATCGTTACGATCTCGCCCGGGGCCACCGGCCCGGACTGGAAACTCGCCGCGTTCAGCACCCATTCGGGGCGGAATTCCCCCGGCGCGGCCTTCCCGGTCACCACGTAGTTCGGCGCCCGGTCCGGCGAGGTGGTGAGTTCCACCGTCTGCCCGTTGACCTCGATTTCGTAGTCGCCGAGGAAGCCCCGCGCGCGGAACACCCCGTCCGGCCCCGTCACGCCCTCGACATCGGTCCACCACTGCCGGTAGACCAGGTCGTTCCAGACTTCGGCGTTCGGCTTCGGCGTCCAGTCCAGCCGGTACAGGGCCGCCTCCGGCCGCCAGTGCCGCCCCGCCCAGAAGCCCCACATGTAGAAGCCCTTCACCGCCGGATGGCTGAAGGTGACGGTCAGGAAGTCCCGCAGGTAGTCGGCCTGAAGCTGCTCATCGAGAACCGTAGTGTCGAACTCGGTGATCAGCAACTGCTTGCCGAACGCGGCGAAGCGATCGAGAATCTCCAGCACCCTGTCCGGCGCGGTGAGCTGCGTGCCGAAATGGCTCTGCAGGCCGATGCCGTCAAGCGGCGCGCCCAGCGAGTCCAGCAGCGAAATGTAGCGCGCGTAACCGTCCTGGTGGGGTTTGTCGTTGCCGCCGTTGGTGAGTATGTTGTAGTCGTTCAGATACAGGTAGACGTCCGGATCCGCCTGCCGCGCCAGCCGGAACCATTCAGCCATCTCTTGGTCGCCCAGGATGTCCATCAGGTCGTGGTTCGTGTACGGCTCGTTCACCACGTCCCAGTCGATGAGCATCCCCCGCGTGGCCGTCACCACGTCGGTGACCCGCTCCCGCACCGCCCGGCGCAAGGCTTCGGGGTCGTTCTTGAGATCCTCCACCCAGTCCGGCATATGGCGCCACGACGGCCAGACGATGTTGTGCCCCCGGATGCGGTCGATCCCGTTCGCCCGCAGCCACTGGAGCGCGTTGAGGGCCCGCTGCCGGTCTTTCTCCCACATCGGCCACTTCAGGGCGTTCTCGATCACCACCGTGTTGAACAGCTCGAGGATCTTCTGGCGGTACGTCTGCTGGCTCGGGTCGTTGATCAGCGACGCCGCCACCGCCGTCCCGAACCGGAACGCGTGCCGCTTCATCCGCACCCGCACCGGCGCCCCCGCCACCGGCTTGCCCTCGTCGTCGCGCGCCACGACCACCAGCTCCGCCTTCCGGTACTTCTCGATCCGCGCCGCCGCCTCGGCCCGCCACGGGGCGTCCGGCTCATGGCCGGGATACGGGGGCCCGGTAAGCGGCAGATCGCTCAGATCGACGTCCGGACCGTAGTTCATCACCGAAAGCCCGCCGATCTCGATCTCCTGCTCCTCGAAGGTGATCCAGAACTGGATGCTGTACTCGCCCGGCTGGTAGCTCTCCTGCATCTGGAACGGCAGTTCGAACTTCTGCCACTCGCCCTTCGCCGAGACGGTCCAGCTCGCCGATTTCGTCCACGGCTCGCTGTTCCTCTCGACGATGAAGCGCACGTAGCCCCGGCCCCCCGGACCCTGCAGCGCCCGCATCCAGAAGACCGCCAGCACGGTGTCGCCCCGCTGGACCGGCGCCGCCCCATCGGCGTACAGCCGGAAGTCCCACGGATTGGTCTGCGGATTCGGCGGCGTGTACAGCCGCCACGCCCACGAGAACGGCTGCCCTTCGACCCCTACAATCTGGAGGTTCTGCGCCGGCAGGCCTCGGATCTCGAAGGCCGCCGCCGGGTCCTCCGGCAGCAGCGAGTAGGGGTACTGCGCCGCCGCTACACCGGCGAGGAGAATAAGAGCAAAAAGAACTACGAAACACCGGAACCGCATCAATTCCAAGTTTGCCATAGCAGCCCGGCGAGGAGATTGCCTTGTATTCGTAGTTCCACCTGCCGGGCTCCCAATCGCAGGAACACTGGGCTTGGGACCTTGCAGACGCCCCCGCGGCTACACGCGGCCGGCGCCCGCGTCAGGGCTCACTTGGCGGGAAGTACTCCGACTGGCCCTTGCCGGCCCCCGGGGGACACGGCCGTTTCCTCACCAGCACCGGCCTCTCCGCTACGCGCTCTGGCCGCGTTGCGCGATCAGTCCCCCGGCCCAGTCGATGACCGCACCAGCCGTCCGAATCGCTTCCGCGACATCGGCATCCGTGATTTCAGCCGAAAAGCCCGGGGTACCGCGTCTCGACGGCGTACGGCGTCAGGCCCCCGGCCGCCTGTACGGCTTCAAGCAGTGGGATTCCCGCTCGCTCCGCCAATTCGAGCAGTTGCTCGAGGTCGTGAGTCAGGGGGAAGTCGATCTTCAAAGCAGTACGCCTTTGATCGCCTTCTCCGCCGCCTGCTGCGCATGAAAACAGACAAGCTCCCGGCGGATCGAGAGCTCCCGTTTACCAACCTCGGCCATCTGCAAGTCGCTCTTGGCAAAATCGAGCCACTCTTCAGGCGATCCGGGCACCCGCGGCTGCCTAGCGTCTTTCATACGCAATCACGCCGGTCTTCAGAGCTTCCCGGTAGACCAGGCCCGGCCGGTCTTTGAGAGCCTCCCACTGGGATCGCGGCACCACCAAAAGGTCCATCGGCATCAGAATTCCCCGCAACGCGCGCCGAATGCGAACCGCTTCTTTCCTTGGATTCTCAACCGTATCGTCGGTCACCACGAGGACGTCGAGATCACTGTTCCGGTCCATGGCGCCCCGGACGTAAGAGCCGAACAGAATGACCAGCACCGGCCGGCTGACCTCTACGATCCTGCGGACCGCCGCTTCCACCTTCTCGCGGGTCACCGCCCAGGGGACCTCCGCCGCTCGACTGCTCATAAGTTTGCCGCTGCTCCCATAGTCTCTCGAGAAGTGGTACACCGGCGGCGCGACACGAGACTCCCCGCGTCACGTCTTTCCGCGACCCGAGTCGCTTTCCCGCCGCCCGGGGCGAGCGCCGGCTTCCGGCCGCCGGACGCCTTTTCCGGTTTCATGATCCCGAAGCCGCCGGCTCGTGGTCAAGCCTTCTCCCGCCCCCGCGCTACTCCAGATCCCCAATGGCAGGAACGCCGGTCTTCAGAAGGGTTGATCCCGTGAGGCCGCCTTCGAGGGCGACATCGGTGGGCGCGCCCCCCGGGCGGCTCTCCCGGCGCCCGGCGGGGCACGCGCCGCGAAACGAATTACTGCAAATACAGCGAGTCCCGCTTCTCGTCCAACAACTTGATGAAGTTGCGCTTCCGCTTGTGCTGCACGCGCAGCCCATCCAAGTACCGGGCGAACTCCTCGTTCTTCCCTATTCTTTGCATCGCCGCGGCGGCCCTCTCGAGCAGGCCGACCGGCTCGTAGTAACGAGAGTTCCTCACCCTCGCCAGGGTGGCCTCGGCTTGCCGCATGTAGATCGGAGCCGCATCCTCCGGGTGCTCCTTTTCCCGCGCTTCCGCAAGCTGCAGCCACAACTCTTCGGAACAGCCGCCTTCCTGCGCCTCCCTCCACGCCGCTTCGACGTCGCCCTCATCGAGGAAGATCGCCACCAGCACCGAGTGGTCGATCTCGCCTCCGTACCACCGCGCCCGCCGTGCCGCCTGCCCGCCTTGCTTGACCTTGGCCATCCAGTTTCGGATCTCTTCCAGCCCCCGCTCCCGCCACTCCTTCAAGGCGCCCGCTTTCGCCGCGTGCCGTTTCAGGTTCCGGAATCGGTCCGGGGTGTGCCAGCGGCGGAACGCGTCCCAGACGAGCTTCATGGCCTCCTCGTGGCGCCCCCGCCGGTGATACTCCTCGGCCACGAACTCCCGCAGTTCGCTGTCGGCTTCTCCGCGAAACGCCTTCAACCCTTTCTCGGCCCAGCGCAGCGCCTTGTCATGATCGCCGGCATCGCGGTAGGTCTTCGCAATCCGAAGGTAGCAGGAGGGATGGGAGAGGTCCCGGCTCATCACCGCCACCAGTTGCTCGACGTCTCCCGAAAGCCTCGCCAGAGACTCCATGATCCGGGTAATCGCGTAGCGCCTCCCCCACGCCACGTCATCGTCGTCGGCGCCTCGCCGAGGCATCCTGTCCCACTCCGCCTCGGCCAGTTTCCGGTAGACTTCGAGTCCTTTCTCACCCAGGATCTCCGCGTAGCGGATCACCGCTCCGGAGAACATGTCGTGTGTCCCTTGACTCTCCCAACGGAACAGCCGCCGTGCCAACTGCTCCGGCTTCGGCCTGGCTTTCACACACGCCTGATAGTGGATCTGCTGCAGACGGTAGCGAATCCCGCCGACGTAGCCGTCGGAGTCGTCCACCATCCCCATCGAATCGACCAGAGACCTCAGGCACGACTCGGTCAACTCCACGACAGCCGCCGCCTGGCCGTCCTCGAGGAGATCCTCGATCAGATCCACCGCCTCCTCCACTCCCCGGGCGTAGTCCGCCGCGTCCCGGTACGGTACGTAGCCATCAACCGCAACCGCCGCTTCGAACGCCCGCCGGGCCGCCGCAATCGCCGTTTCCGGACCGGATCTCCGCGCCGCCCACATCAGCAGCCGCTCCTGCAGCCGCGCGTCGCGTCTGGCCCAAGCGAGGATCATCTCAACCAGCTTCTCCTTCTTCTCCTCCCGCAGCAGCCGGCCGGCGTCGGAGATCGTGATCGCCTCTGCGGCGCCGGGATCCCGTCCCTTTCCTGCCCCTGTCGAGCCGCTGAGCCACGCCAGCGCCGCGGCGACACAGTGCTTGCAGAACAGCCCGTCGTCGCCCACCGGACAGGTACAGAAATAGTCGAGAATCCCCTCCTCGGCCGTCAGCTTCACCGTGTAGTCCCGCGTTCCGGACACGACCGCCTCGAGCCCGCCATCGATCTCCCACACCGACTCTACGTGCCCCTGCGAGAAGTAGCGCAGGCCGCGCAGGTAGAAAGCCTCCCCCGCCAGCCGCCGCACGACTGCTTCGTTCATCGCTTCAGCAAGCTCGTCCGCCATCTCCGCCATTATCCGCTAGATGCCTCCGCCCCGGAACACGGCCGCTCGCTGGGCGCCCCTGGGCGCCTCCCGGTCGTGGCACACTATTACTTGGCCGGGCGCTCGGCGCGTTACGCACCCGCTTTTCGCCGGCTCAACGGCTGAACCCGCCCGGTAGCGTCATCGATGATTACATCGAGTATCGCGACGCCGGAGATCCTCGACCGGCTCGTCCGGAGGATCGTCGAGACGGTGCAGCCGCGCCGCATCATCTTGTTCGGGTCGGCGGCCCGTGGCGATACGGGCTTGCACAGCGATCTCGACATCCTCGTCATCATGCCCGATGGCGCCCACCGCCGCCGCACGGCCCAGCGTCTCTACCGCGCTCTCGCCGGTCTGGGTGTTCCGAAAGACATCGTCGTCGTTACCGAGTCCGACGTTCGCCGGTTCGCCGACGAGCCTTCTCTCGTCATCTCACCCGCGCTCAGAGAAGGCAAGGAGCTCTACCGTGCCCCGTGAGCGTCCCATCGCCGGATCACCGGCCGACTGGCTGGCCAGAGCCAGGAGCGATCTCGCGCTGGCTCGGATGCCTTTGCCGAAAGAAGCGTTCTACGAAGACCTTTGCTTCCACGCCCAGCAAGCTGCCGAAAAAGCGATCAAAGCGGTTTATCGCGCGTTGCAGCGCGAATTCCCCTATACCCACGACCTTGCGGAGCTTCTCAAAGGACTCGAAAAAGAAGGCGTTGCCATCCCCGAGACCGTGCACGAAGCGGTAGAGTTGAGCGATTTCGCGTGGCACGGTCGCTACCCTGGCACCGCTGAGCCCGTGACTGCGGAAGAGCACCGGCGTGCCCTCGCACTTGCGGAATTGGCGGTTCGCTGGGCGGAGGACCTGGTCCGAGGAGGGACCTCCTGATTCTCGTCAGCCGGTCCCCACACTTTGGCCATCCCTCACGCCGCCCGTGGCGCCTGGCCGGGCGCAACCGCATCGTTCGCTCCCAGTTGACGGCGTTCGGGGATCACGATCGCCGGCCGTCACGCACCCAACGCGCTACTCCAGAACCGCAGCGGCAAGAACGCTCGTCACCAGGATGGACCCGGTGAAGCCGCCAGCGCTGGGGACGCCGGTGGGTCCCTCCTCCGGATGGCCGAAGACGCGCAACTGAACCGACGGTCTTTCCGGTGACAGTCTACGCAAACCCCGTCTTTCCGGTGACAGTCTACGCAACCCCCAATTCCACCGCTAGCTCCTGTGCCGGACCGGCCCACACAATGACGCCCGTCTGTTATAGTCAGTTCATCAAACGTGCTATTTTATTGCACATATTGCACTGTAGATGATACACTAGAGATCGGAGTCCGTCGTGACGTCCCACCCGTTGACCACCAAGAGCCGCTTCCCGTCCAAGACCGTCGGTCCGCGGACGGCGCAATTGCTCATGGAGCTCCACGAGCAAGGGCGGACTATCTTCACGGTCTCCGACGTCCAAACAATCACAGGGTTGTCACCCGCCTCCGCGCGCAGCCTCGTTCGGCATGCGATCATCAGGGGCATCGTCTCGCGCCTGAAATCCGGACTGTTCGTTCTCGTACCGCCGGAACTGGGCTGGGCGACGGAATTCACCGGCGATCCGCACCTCATTGCGAGAGAACTCCTCGCCGGCGCGGACTACTATATTTCGCACGCCTCGGCTATGGAACTGCATCGGATGGTGACCCAGCCTCAACTCCAGATCTTCGTCACCACCACGAAACGGCTCCGGAACAGGACCATCCACGGGATCGAATTCCGTTTCGTCTCCATCCGGCCCGAAGCGCTCTTCGGCGTCACCACCCATTGGGTTACCAGACAGGCAGCGGTTCGCGTCAGCGACCTCGAGCGGACGGTCATCGACGGGCTCCGGCGCCCACACTATTGCGGCGGGATCACGGAAGTCGCTAAAGGCTTCTGGATGCGACGATCCGACATCGACCCAAGCCGTCTGATCGACTACGCTCTCCGTCTGCAAGTCGGCGCCGTAATCAGGCGCTTGGGCTGGTTGCTGGAGGTCTACCGGCTGGCGCCTTCTCATGAGTTGGAGCGGCTCCGTTCCACACTGACCACAACCTACGTGCCCCTGGACCCTGCTCTCTCAGCCGAGGGCCCCTACCTCCGCCGATGGCGCCTTCGCCTGAATGTCTCTCCGGAAGAGCTTGAAGCGATTCGGAGCACCTGAATTGATACCGCAGCGCAACATTTCTCTGCTCGCCAATCGGCTCGCCGGAAGAGATGGCCGCCGGACACCCGAGGCCGTGATCGAGCGGGACTACTGTCTGGCGTGGCTCCTTAGCAGCCTGGCGCAGGTGGACTTGCACCGAAAACTCGCATTCAAAGGGGGTACGGCCCTCAAGCGATGCTACTTCGGGCACTACCGCTTTTCCGAAGACCTCCACTTCACTCTGGTGGAGACGGCCACTTTGGACGAGATCCTCAGCGGACTCGAGGCCGTCTACGCAAGGGTCCGCGAAGCGAGCGGTATCGAGTTCCGCTTCGACCGCCACGACCGCCACGGACACCGAAACAGTCATACGTTCTACCTGACGTACCGCGGCCCCCTACCTGCCCAAGGCAGCGTGAAAGTAGACATCACGGTTCGAGAGAAGATTGTTTTTCCCTCGAACGGCGGCCGGTCCTGCGCGCCTACGACGAGTTCGCCGACCTCCCTGACGGCCGTGAGGTGCGAGTCTACTCTCTTGCAGAGATCGCCAGCGAGAAAGTTGTCGCGTTAGTCGACCGTGCCCGCAACGAACCGCGGGATCTGTACGATCTCTGGTACTTGGTTTACTACGACCACGTTCGGCTCGGCGCCCTTTCGGCTGCGATCGATGCGAAACTGGCTTTCCGCGGCATGGAGCGGACGGGCTTGCAGGAAGCAATCGAGCGAAAACGCGCGCGATTCAAGACCCTCTGGCCCCTCCGGCTCCGGAGACAGATGGCCGCCTTGCCACCGTTCGAGCAAGTGTGGAGGGAGCTGCGCCGGGCTTGGCGCCGCGCGAAACTGCCGTAGCCGAGTCGTTACATCCGTTGGAATCTCCCCTCCAGCGGGCTACGCAAATCCCGAATTCCACCTCCGGCTCCGGTGACCGGGGGGGTCGAGTTGCAAGCCATCCAGCCAAGCCGCAACTTCCCGGGCCGGCCGCCGGTGAGCCGCCCCGGCGAAGCGCTTAGCGCCCCGCTGCCCCCTGCCGGATCAGGCGGCCGACCTCCCGCAACGTCTTCACATCGATCGCCCGCAAGCGCCCGTCGGGCCGCGGACCGACGTTCCCCTCGAAGATGTTGCCGTAGCGAACCGCGCCCAGGTAGTCCTCGTAGATCTTCTCGGCGGGCAGGCAGACGTCTTCGTACTCGGGCAGCGAATAGAACCAGTGGGCGCCCTTCGGCCGCCAGGGCTGGATCGGATACGTGAACTCCGCCACTAGATAGCCTTCATAGGTCCGCTCGCCCTCTTTGTTGTATCGAGAAGCGGAAGCGTCGCCCAGCGGCCCGGGCCGCCCTCGTTCGCGGATGCAAAGCCGGCCGGCGGGCTCGCCGGAGTTGAACCCGACGAAAGCGTTCGGCTGGAAGCGGTGGATCCAGGCCGCCGTTTCGGCGTGGCTCAGGCCGCCGTCGCCCTGCGCGTGGTCCATCCAGAAATACTCGATCGGCCCGTAGCGGGTGCACAGCTCTTCGAGTTGCGCCCTCTTCATCTCCGGATTCTTGCTGCTCCGCCAGATGGGATCGTCCCAGCGCGGGCTGCCGGGAACCAGACCGTCCTCGGGCAGCTTGTCCTGGATCCACGACCAGTCGCCCTCGGAGAAGTACAGCGCCAGCTTCAGGCCGTACTTGTCGCAGGACCGCCGCAGCCGGGCCAACACGTCGATGCCCAACGGGGAGTTGGTCACCTTGAAATCGGTGGTCTTCGTGTCCCAGAGGCAGAACCCGTCGTGGTGCTTGGCGAGGAACAGGATGTAGCGCATGCCCGCCTCTTTCGCCGTCCGGCACCACTGGTCCGTGTCGGCGCCGGCCGCTTTGAAGAAGCCGGGATCCCGCACGCCACGCGTCCACTCGTGGCCGGAAAAGGTGCTCAGCGACCAGCAGATGAACATGCCGAACCGCAGGTGCCGCACCTGTTCGGCGCGGACCTCGTCCGGCAGGCGCGTCTTGTTGGCCTGAGGCGCCGGCCCGGCCGCCGGCACAACCACCGCCACGGCGACGGCCGCCGCGGCGCAACGGGCGATTCGTCCGATCCCATACATGCCCGTTCCCTCTCCGTCAGTAGACGCACTCGCGCGCCGCCTCGGCGTACACACGGATGTTCTCGACTGGGGTCTCGAAGAAATGGTCGGCGCAGGAAAGAATGTAGCCGCCGTCGCCGCCCACCTCTTCGAAGAGCCGGAGGACCATGGCCCGGATCTGCTCGGGCGTTCCGTCGGTAAGCACGTTGAACTGGTCCATTCCGCCGATCAGCGCCAGCCGGCCGCCGATCTTCTTCTTGTACTCCCAGGGGTCCTGGTTGCCCCCGATGCTCACCGGCGCCAGCGTCTCGGAGGCGTCACAGCCGTTGGCGACGATGAACTCCTCGATCTTACTGGTGCCGCCACAGGTGTGGTAGGTGATCAGGAAACCGAGATCGTGCAAGGCATCGTGCATCTTCCGGTCGTAGGGCAGGCAGAACTCCTCATGGATCTCCGGCGAAATGACGGTGGAGGAGGCCGAGCCGCCCCCGGTCTCGATCAGGTCGAACTTGGCCCCCTTCATCGTCTCGATGAAACGGAGTTTCTTTTCGAGCAGAATGCCCAGCAGCTCATGAACCCAGTCCGGCTGATCGAAGCACTTGAACAGTAATTCGGTAATATCGATGAGGCATGCCGCGTGCTGCCAGCAGCCCGCCTGGTCGCCCCAGACGAAGCCGCGCAGGATGCCCTTGTCGCCGAGCCGGTCGTAGGCCTGCTCGACGGGCTTGGGATCGAGCGCCGGCACGGGCATGTACTTGCGGATGAGTTCGATGTCCTCGTCGTGCTTGATGAGGTACTCCGTGATCCAGGTGGTCTTCCGGTTGCCCCGGGTCTTGTAGGTCAGCCGGCCCTCGGGCGTAGTGATCGTGTGGTGGTAGATACGGTCGTCGGGGTCGTCCTTGACGACCTCGATCTCGTCCCGCCACTCGGGCGTCGAGAACTTCGTGGTGTCGGCGTCGGGCAGCCAGAACTGGCCCATGTCCTGGAAATACTGGATGGAGGCGTCCATGCCGAATCGCTCGAACGCCTCGAGATCACTGATCCCGTCGAGGTATTTCTCCAGATGATAACCCTGCCACTGATGCACCGTGACCGGAAGCCTGTCGGGTTTGCCGCGGTGCAGGGCGATGAGCATTCGCTCCTTCGAGGTCATCACCGTTCCGCTTCCGTCTGGTTCCTCATCATGACACACGCTGCGCGGGCTCCCCAGCTCGGCGCCGCGGCCGTCATGCGGCGCCTGGCCAAGGCACTATTCCAGATCCGCAATGGCGAGGACGCCCATCTCCGGGATGGTGAACTCGGTGAAACCGCCGGCCGTGGTGACGTCGGTAGGTCGCGCCTCCGGATGGCCGAAGACGCGGAGCTGAATTGAGCCGAAGACGCCCCGGAGGCGCAGGCGCACGCCCCGGAGCGGCGCGCCGCTGTAGTTGAGCACCTGAAGGCGGGCCCGGTGGCCGTCGCCGGTCACGCGCACGATCGCCATCTCGGTCCCGTAGATACGCATCGACCGCCGCTCGTCCCCCAGCACGCCGCGTACGGCGGTGGCGAAAGCGCCGGGATTCGAGGCGAGCTCCCTGGGGAACTCCGGCGAGCCGATCACGACGTTGAGCTCGTAGCGTGGGTCCGGCTTGCTGACCAACTCGAACAGCAGATTCCGCCGCAGCAGCAGGTTCACGACTTCGCCCGCCGCGGCCGAGCCATCGTCCACGAAGGCGAAGTCGGCCAGCGGCGGCAGCTCGCGCCGCGGGACCGAAGCGAGGAACTCGAGCAGCCGCGCCGTCGTGGCGTAGTCTTTCGGGTCCAACCGGAAGGCTGCGTCGGCGCCGTAGACGAAAGCCTCGGCGATCGCCAGCGCCGCCTTCCCGGCCGGCGGCTCGTAACGGAACTTCGTCCCTGGCTCGCGCAGGAACCGCCAGCCGCTGTGGACGATCCACGGGCTGCGTGTGGCCGAGGCCACCCGAATCCTCAGGTTCACCCCCGGCGCCGGCAGCTTCACCCGCGGCCCTTCCCCGCACGCCTTGGCGTAGGCCCCCAGGGCTTCCACCGGGGGATCGAAGCACAGTCGGCCGGCGCACAACGGCAGAGCCAGCCCCGCCAACACCCAGAGAAGCGCCGGCCGCATCAAAGCTCGATTTCCCTCACTTGGATCTTTTCGAGGTCGTAGACGCCCAACCCCAGCCCAGCGGCGTACTCCACGTGGCCGGGCTCGCGGATGTACAGGTTGACGTTCGGACCCCGCCGGCCTTCCGGATTGCCGCGCGCCAGGTACTTCGGATCGCGGTTCCAGATCGAGATGGCTCCCATCTGCTTGCGCTTGCCGTCGATGATGTCGATCAGCAGCCGGTCCACCGCCACCGGATCGGTGGCGAACTGCAGCTTCTTCGGGTAGAAGCGGTACTTGCGGTCCGGCGAGAACGGCCCTCCGTGCCACACCCCCTTGAGGCCGTCCATGACGTGCAGCACCGTCCGCGACCGCAGCGGCTCGACGGCGGCCAGCGTCCCGATGAAGGAATAGGTGTGCGTCACCGCCTCGTGGTGCGAGCGGGCGACGTTCGAGAAGCTCCCGTAAGCGATGTTCTTCAGACAGCCCGTGACGCCGGAAGCGCCGTGGTCCTTCATGTTCGGGACGTTGATGATCTTGGTGAGCCGCCGCGAAACCACCCGCATCAGGTTCGAGCGCGTGTCGTCTTCTCCGAAGAAGCTGACCTCCACGTAGACCAGCGGATCGTAAGCCTGGTTGTCGCCGCGGCGCCGCTCGGCGGTGACGATGTGAACCCCGGCGGGCAGATACCGCGGAAAGTGCATCGAATCGACCTGGTTCCGGAACCTTTCGTAGAGGTAGATATGCTCGGCCGCGACGCCGGCGTCGATCACGTTGCGTACGATCTCGGCCACCACCTCGGGCGTCGAAGAGATGCCCGGAGCTCCCGAGCAATTCAGCTTGATCCCCACCACGTCGTCCGGCCCGACGAACCGCCGCCAGGCCTCGCGGCTGCTCGAAGCGCCGGTCAGCTCCCGCATACCCCGCGCCATCATCTCCCGGACCACCCCGGCGTCCACACGCTCGGACTCCTCGTCGATCGCCTGAGGCGAGTGGACCGAAACGACCCGGCCGGGGTACAGGCCCGGCATGCCCAGCCGGCCCGAAGGCTCATAGGGAGTGACTACCTTGTACTTGGGGATCTGCCGCGAAGCCGCCGCCCCGAGCGCCGCCGCGGCCGCGCTACCGAGGAAAGCCCTTCGAGTGAACATTCCGTCTAGATCCTACTGGATTTCTGCGGCCGAGACAATCCCGGCGCCTGATTCACCGGCAGGCGGCCCAGCCGCCGGTCTTTCCGCCGCCCAGCCCCCGGAACCGCCCGCCGCATTCGCGCTAGCCTCGTGATGATGAAGCTCGATAGTCAAATCGTCGGCAACGTTGGCCTGTACTTTACGTGCTACCGTCTCTCGATGCTCGGCTGGAACGCTATGCCGACCACGCGCAACGCTCGCGGCATCGACGTCGTTGCCTACAGCCGCGATGGAAAGCGTTACGTCGGTATTCAAGTCAAATCCCTCAGCAAACGGGCGCCGGTTCCTCTGGGAACCTCGTTGGATCGCCTGATGGGTGACTTCTGGGTGATCGTCAGCAACGTAGTCTCGGAACCCATGGTGTTCGTGCTCACGCCGGACGAGGTCAAGCGCCTGGCGCATCGAGGAGAGAAAGACGGCCGCGTCTCCTATTGGCTGCAGCCCAAGACATAGGACATCGACGAGTTCCGCGAAGCCTGGGACCGAATCGGACGGGGTGACCGCCACAGGTAGAGACGACCCGCATGAGCGGCAATCCGGCCGCTTGGCCTGCAGTCTCGGGCGGTCCGGCCATGGCCCCAGCCCCGCGCGGATCCCGCTTCCACAATGGGATTTCATCTCGTTTGAGACAGGAGCCGCCGCACGACAGGCTCAGCCCGAGCGCCTCAATACCGAATCCGGCGTTTTCCGGCACAAGGCGCCGGGTCATACTGGGGGTACCACCATGGCTCGTACCGTCAAGACCGCCATCTCCCTCGACCGCCGCCTCCTGGAGCGGACGAACGCACTCGCGGCCGAATTGCGCACCAGCCGTAGCCGGGTAGTCGCCATGGCGCTCGAAGAGTTTCTGCGGCGCCGCGAGAACCGGCGGTTGCTCGAACAGATCAACGGCGCTCACGCCGGCGCCCCGGATTCGGAGGACGCCGCTCTCCTCGACGCGATGTACGCTGAGGCAGCCCGGCTTCCCGACGGTGAGTGGTGATTCGGCAGGGGGATCTCTACTGGATCGACTTTGGCTCCCCGCTGTGTTCCGGCCGCGGATATCGCCGCCCCTGCGTCGTCGTGCAGAACAATCTCTTCAACCGCAGCCGCATCCGCACCGTCCTCGTCTGCCTGCTCGCCTCGAACCTAGCCCGCGCCGCTTCTTGGTAGATCAGGCCCGGGCGATCCTCGAGCGCTTTCCACTGTGATTCCGCCGCCACCAGGATGTCCATCGGCATGAAGATACTTCGCAAGGCCCGGCGGATCCGGACCGCCTCCTTCCGGGGATTCTTCACCGCATCGTCCGTCACCGCCAGCGCGTCCAGATCGCCGTTGCGGTCCGTTTTCCCTCGAACGTAGGACCCGAACAGAATGATCCGCACCGGCCGGCTGACCTCGACGCTCTTGCGGGCCACCGCCTCGACCTTCTCCGGGGTCACCGCCCACGGTACGTCCACGGTTTCCGACACGTGACCCTCCTCGCTCAGTCCTCATGGGTACAGCTCCGCCGACCCGCCGCCGGCCCGCGCCCCGGCATCCCGTTTCATGATCACCGGGCGCCCACGTGCCGGTCAACTGTTCGAGCTATTACCCGCTGTTTCGCAACCGAACCCCACGGCCAACGCCGAAAGCAACCAGCGAGAAACCGTTGCTTCCGGCCTTCCCGGCCGGCGCCAAGCCCCTGAGTTCCTACATCGGGAACGCCTTGTAAGCGGCTGTCAGGAATTCCCAAAACGCTTCGGACTCGAGGTCGAAGTCCTCCTTCATGCGAAGCATGATGCGGTCGGTCGCTTCGTTCCGATTCTCCACCACTACTGAGCTCGGCAGGTTTAGCTTCTCGGCAAGCGACTCTTCGCGGTCGAATTTCGCGATCCCCAATTGCGCCGCAATGTCCTCGGCCTTGAACACCTTAGCTTTCACCAGGAAATCCAGCCGCAGGCTGCCCGGCGTCGTGATCACCGCCAGCCAATTGTAATTCTTCACCCGGTAGGCGACGTAGTACTTCTGATTCCAGCGTGGTCCGTCGACATCGAAGCTTTCTTGCAGGATCTTGTCGAGCTTCTCGAAGAGCTGCCGTGTCTTGGCAGTGCACCGTTTCTGCAGGTGCCACTCTTTGCCATCGACGAGCCAAGGCGCACCATCGGACCTCACCCGTCCCGTGTCCGCAAAGCGCCTCACTTGAAACGGAACGATTGTCGTCGGCTGGAGCAGCAGCGTATCGCCTTCTTTGTACGCGTGTATCTCAATCACTGTGATGTCGATGCCGTGATCCCGCAGCCATACGGCGACCGTGCCAAGCTTCTCTTTGACCGCCGACCCCACGATGATCATCCGTTGATCCTGGTTCAGCGTCGGAATCTCATCGACCCCGGAGTCCTGACAGAAATCTTCGTACAGCGCGTTGAAGTTGAAGTCCGGGTCGCCGACCTTCCCCAGAAAGTTCCGCGCCTGGTTCTCGAAATCCTCGAACTTCCATTTCGCAAGGTAGCTCGCGTAACGGAGTGCCTGTACGTCTACTGGATCGCGCAGTCTTCCCCGCTTCAGCTCGATGACCACTGCGTTGCCCTGCGGATCGATTGCGAGGACGTCCAGCCGGTCTTTCGTATCCGGTATCAGGACTTGCCGCCCGATCACCATCAGCGGCTCTCCCAGGATCGTAGGATCGGCGACGATCCAATCTTCAAGCTGTTCCTCCAAGACCTTCTCTTCCTTCAGCCTCGTCTCCGGGAGCTTCCTCGGCCCTTTCGCGGTCATTTTCCAAATCGGCACCGGATCCTCCCTGGCCACGCCGGCGTCTGTCCGGCTCGCAGCCGCTGCCGCCCTGCGCTGTCATTTTGCCACCGG
>JALSRK010000007.1 GCA_026984795.1 Solibacteraceae bacterium
TCGGTGACAGGCTACGCAATCCCCAATTACACCCCCGCCTCCGAACCGGCGCCCGATAAGGTGAACCTTTCCCGAAAAGCTTCGTCTGTACTGGCAGGAACCGCCGCTGCGGCCAGGCGGCAACCGGCCGGCGGCGGGTCGAAACCGAGTCAGAGCATCGAGAAGGAGAAAGAACAATGTTCCGGACCGCAATCCAGCCCGACACCCCCATCGACTACCGCAGCATCATCGGGGCGGTGGCCGCATTCCTCGCCTTGGTCCTCTGCGGCTACCTCTTGATCGCCGGCTGAGACCGCACCCCGGCCCGGCTGCGCGACCCGCAATCGGAGGAAACATTCCGGGCGTCCGCCGGAGGGATCGACCACGTGCCCAGGCGGGCGCCCGGCCTTCACATCCGGTAGAGCATCCAGTAGACGGCCACGCCGGTGGCGCTCACGTAGAGCCACACCGGTAGCGTCCAGCGGGCGATCTTGCGGTGGGCCTCGTAGCGCCCTTTGATCGCCCGCCACAGCGTCACCACCGCCAGCACCGGCACCGCCGCCGCCAGAATGCTGTGGGAGATCAGGACGGTGAAATACACGGTCCGGACCGTTCCCGTCCCGGTGAACCGGACGGATCCCACCTGGGAATGGTAGGCAAGATAACTGATCAGGAACAGCGTCGAGACGCCGAAGGCCGCTACCATCAGCGCCCGGTGCGCCTTCCACCGTCCCCGCCGGATCATAGCGTACCCGGCCGCCAGCAGCGCCGCCGCGGTGGCGTTCAGCCCCGCGTTCAACGCCGGCAGGTCGCCCCAGCTCATCCGGCGCCCCTGGTCAGCCGGCGCACGTCCCGCTCCAGCCGTTGCATCGCCTCGCTGTCGCCGCTCAGGTAGTAGCCCCGGATGACGCCGTCGCGGTCCACCAGCACGAACCGCGTCGAGTGGTCCAGCTTGCCTTTGACTTCCCCGAGCAGGAATGTCTCCCGGCACAGCCGGTCCAGCTCCTCCATCGGCCCGGTGAGGAACCACCACCGCCCCGGTTCGGCCTGGAACTTCCGCGCGTAGTCGGCGAGCGCCTCGGGCGTGTCGCGCTCCGGGTCCACCGTGAAGGAGACCAGCCGCAGGTCCTCGACATCGGCCAGGTCGTTCTGCAGCCGCCGCATCCGGGCGTTCATCCGCGGACACGGCCCCGTGCAGCTGGTGAAGAAGAATTCTGCGATCCAGATCTTGCCGGCCAGCTCCTCCCGGCTGTGGAACGCCTCGCCGGTCTGGGAAGTGAGGGTGAACTGGGGTACCGTCTTGTAGGAGGGCAACTCGCGCGCCCCGGCCCCGCACGAGCTGGCTGCGCCGGCCGCCGCCATGGCGATCGCCAGAAGCCAGATGAATCGCCGCCGTGAGCCCATCATCTCTTTCCTCATGCCGAACTCGATGCGCCGCGCCGCCGCGCCGCCGCCGTCGCTGCCGCCCACAACACCAGGCCGCATACCGCCGTGACCGCCAGGCTCAGGCCGAGCGCGGGCGTCCCCGCCTCCACCTGGGGAGCGAGCAGCCGCCGCAGCGCCGCCGTCGCATAAGTCAGCGGATTCACCCGCATCACCCAGCGGATCCAGCCGTGGGCGCTCGCGAAACCGAACAGCGAGCCCGAAACCATCCACATCGGAAACAGCACCAGGTTCATCACCGCATGGAAGCCCTGGGCGCTCTCCATTTTCCAAGCGATCAGGAATCCCAGCGCCGTAAACGTGAAGGCCAGCAGGTACAGCACTCCAGCCAGCCCCGCTACTCCCTGGGCGCCGGGATGGAAGCCCGCCAGCGGCAGGAACAGCAGCAGGATCATCCCTTGGACCCATGCCAGCGTCGCCGCCCCCAGGAGCTTGCCCAGCACCATCGCGCTCCGCGGCGCCGGGCTCACCAGCATCGACAGCAGGAATCCCTCCCGGCGGTCCTCGATGATCGACATCGTCGAGAAGACCGCCGAGAACATCACCGTCAAGGTGATCGCCCCCGGATAGAAGAACCCGAGGTCGCCGAAGCCCGACCCGATCACCACCCAGAAGATCAGCGGCGAGGCGACGAAGCCGGCCACGCGCGCCTTCTCCCGCCAGAAGCGGATCATCTCCCGGCGCCACAGCGTCCAGACCGGCAGCCAGAAGCTTCTACCCACGCCGAGCCTCCCCTCTCGTTCGGCCTGAAACGGTCCGCTTCATGTTCATGTGATGCGCGCCCCCGTCTCGTCGAGGAAGACGTCTTCGAGCGTCGGCTTGTGCAGGGCCACCGAATCGATCCGCCCGGGGAAGGCCTCCACCACGTCGGTAATGAACCGGTGCCCGTTCTCGATCTCCACCCGCAGCGTGCCGTTCACCCGCGTCACCGGCGCCCCGAACTGCCGCCGGATCTCAGCCGCAAGCGCCTGGGCGTCGCGCGCCTCGAGCATCACCACGTCGCCGCCGACCCGGGCCTTCAGCTCCTCCGGGGTACCCTCGGCTACCTTCCGGCCCTCGTGCAGCAGCAACAGCCGGTCGCAACGGTCGGCTTCGTCCAGAATGTGGGTGGTGAGGATCACCGTCACGCCCTCCCGGTCGCGCAGCTCGGCCACGTAGTCGGCCAGTTCCCGGCGCGCCCCGGGGTCCAGCCCCGTGCTCGGCTCGTCCATCAGCAGCACCCGGGGCCGGTGGAGCATCGCCTTGGCGATCTCGGCCCTCCGGCGCAGCCCGCCCGAGAGTGTCTCGACGATGTCGTCGCGCCGCTCGGCCAGCCCTAGCCGCTCCAGCGCTTCACTGGTGCGTTCTTTCAACAGCGCCCCGCTCAGCCCATAGAGGTGGCCTTGGGCGGTCAGGTTCTCCATCACCGTCAGCTTCTTGTCCAGACTCTGTGATTGGAAAACCACCCCGATGCGCCGCCGCACTTCGTCCGGGGCGGCGGCAGCGTCCACCCCCGCAACCACAATGCGCCCCTCGTCGGGTTCCATCATCGTCGCCAGGATCCGGAAGAGAGTGGACTTCCCGCTGCCGTTCGGACCAAGCAGGCCGAACAGCATGGCCTCTTCGACCGCGAAGCTCAGGTTCCGGAGAGCCGCCCGGCTCCCGTAGCTGTGGCTGAGATGTTCAACAGAAACGATCACAGGGCCGGCCGATCCATCACCATCAACCCGAACAGCGCCGGCAGGTAGATCACGGTGGCGATGAGCACCGCCCGGGCTGCCGGCAACGTCCGGCGCGCCGCCGCCCGCAGGCCCGCATGGAGCAGATAGACGCCCATCGCCGCCGCCCCCGCCGCATAGATCCAGCCGGCCATGCCCGCCGCCACCGGCAGCAGGCTCACCGGTACGAGCAGCGCCGCCGTGACCACGATATGGCGGGCCGTCGAAACCGGATCCGGTTCCACCACCGGTTTCATCCGGATCCCTGCCCGCGCGTAGTCGTCGCGGTACATCCAGGCGATCGAATAGAAGTGGGGAAACTGCCAGAGGAACAGGATAGCGCCCAGGATCCACGCCTCGGCTCCGAGCGCACCTCGGGCTGCCGCGTAGCCGATCAGCGGGGGCATCGCGCCGGGGATCGCTCCCACTGTTGTCGACAGCGGCGAGATCTGCTTCAGCGGCGTGTAGAGGAACAAGTAGCTGAGCAGCGTGAACAGCCCCAGCAGCGCCGCCGCCGGGTTCACCCAGGCGAGCAGCTCGGCAAAACCCACCACCGAGAGCGCCACGCCCCACGCCAGCGCCCGCCCTGGGGTGACTCTGCCGGACGGCAGCGGCCGCCGCCGCGTCCGGCGCATCCGGCTGTCGGCCTCGCGCTCCATCCACTGGTTGAGAACCGCCGTCCCCGAAGCCAGCAGCCCGGTGCCCAGCAGCATGTGGACGAGAACCACCAGGTTCCACCCGGCGCCCCGGCCGTAAACGTACCCGATCGCCGCGCTCATCAGGATGAGCCACGTGATCCGGGGCTTGGTCAGTTCGATGTAGTCTCTCATGAGGCCACCGACATGCTCCCGGCCGGCTCGCTCGCCGGCCGCAGGTTCCGGCGGGTTTGGATGGCAAACACCACGCTCGCCGCCAGCGTCAGCGCCCCCACGGCTACGTGGCTCACCGTGAAGGCCACCATCAGCGCCGTCGGGCCGTTGCTCTCAGCCGTGTAGATGCGGCTCATGTAGGCGGCGATGCCCAGAAAGATCTGCGCGATCGTCACCCCCGTCAACACCAGTGCCGATTTCCGGATCGTCCGGTGCCGCGGAAACTGCTCCAGCGCCATCATCGCCACCGCCAGCACCGCCCCGGCCACCACCAGCGCCCCCACTACGTGAGGCACCAGCCCCAGCACCTTGTGCCGGTAGGCCGCCCCCAGGGCGATCTGGCAGAAGACCGTCGCCGCGGCGAACAGCGCCAGCGACCTCAGCGGCGGCGTCGCTTCGTCGATGGCGATCTCCGGTCCCCGCTTCCAGGAAGGGGATGTGAAGAGCGCGATGGCCACCGTCGTGGAAAAGAACAGTTGCGCCAGACACGCGTGGACGATGCTCACCGCCGGCGGCAGCTTCAGCAAGACCGTCAGCCCGCCGAACAGCCCCTGCACGATCACCCCGGCCAGCGCCGCCAGCCCCAGTTTCTTCATCCAGCGACGGTCCTCCGCCCGCCACAGCCAGACGGCCAGGACGATGGTCAGGATCCCCACCGTCGTCGCCACCATCCGGTGGCCGTGTTCGTAAAATACTCCGCCGGTCATCGGTGGCATCAATTGGCCATAGGAAAGCGGCCAGTCCGGCACGCTCAGCCCCGCCTCGTTGCTCGTCACCGAAGCTCCGGCCACCACCAGCAGCAGCGTGCACGCCGCCAGCAGAATCGTGAACCGGTGAAGTCCTTTGCCCGCCATCGCAGACCGTCCAAGCCGGGAGCCGCCGGGCCGGAAGATTCTCCCCCCACCGAGCAGCTCTCTTCTATTCTACATAGACAAGAAAAATTCCTCTGAGGCTGCAAAATCTTTTTCGCCACCGCGCTGTCCGCCGCCCGACAGGGCCGGGTTCGCCGGTCACCGTGGCGACGAGTCCGTTTCGCCTCGCGTTTTCAACGGGTTGTGGCCCGCCTGCGCCGCCCCGCCGCCCACTCTCCGTTAAACTGGCTGTCGCCGGCGCTCGTGCCGGCCTTTTCGGGATCCGGACGGCCCGCCGCGGGCGCGGAACGGGGCTGGAGCCGCCGGATTCCGGTGACGCGCCGGCGTCGCCGACGCGTCACACTAGTCTGTAACAATGAGAAAACACAGGAGATATCGCTTTTCATTCGGTTGCGAGCTTCAGGCGTCACCCGTCGCCTCTGGCGGCCTGTCAGCGCTTGTTCCGGCCCGGGAGCAGCCGCTTGAGATCCGGCCAGAACTCTGTCAGGGCGTGCGACGCCGCCCGGCCGGCGAAGCCCCAACCGGTCCGGACCAGCGCCGGTCCCACCCCCTGCTCACTCGGCTCCCGCCAGGGCCACGTAAGGAAGTTGTTGCCCGCCGTCCCCACCCAGCGGGCATAGGCCGGCTTGACGGAGCCGTCCGGCCGGTAGGTGAAGAAGGTCATCTTCAGGACGTAGCGCACTCGCCCCCAGAACGGCAGCCCCTGGGAGCGGATGTAGCGCGGATCCTCGCCCCAGATCGCCCCCAGGCCCGCCTCGATGGCGTTGCCCGTCGCGACTCCGTAGAGCCGGATGGCGTAGCGCTTGCCGAAGCCCTCCGGCGTGCGCCCGTACTCGGGCGGCAGGTTCCAGAGGTTGCCCCAGGCGGCGCTCAGCGCTCCGGTGGCCAGGCTCCGCGGCCCGATCGAGGCCTCTGCGATCCAGTCGATCCGCTCCTCGCCAGTTACCGGCTCGTACGTTTGGCGGACCGCTGCCTGGGATGGGGGCCTGATCTGGCCCGGCTGCGGCCTGGCCTGTCCGGAGAGCAGACTGGCGCCCGCAACGAGTGCGCACACGGCGATGGCGGCGGTTCGCATGTCGCAGGGCGCGCCTCAGAGCGGCAGGATCACTTCGCGGATGGGATCGAACTCCAGCCGGCGCTTCTGTACATAGGCGATGTTGCCCAGATGCGACGCCTGGGCCGAACGGTGCCCGATGAGCACGTCGCCGTTGGGCCGCTGCCGGGTCTCCACGCATTGGAGGAAGTTGCGCACATGCTCGATGGTGAAGTCCTGGTCGTAGTGCGGCGTCACGACCACCGGCTCCGCCCCCTTTTCGGCCGCTTTGAAGACGTACTTGCTCCGGCTGATCCACAGGCTGCCCTTGGTGCCAACGAATTCGATCGCCGCCCCCTTCACCCCCGGCGCGAGCGTCGCCTCGAAGGTGGCCGTGAACTCGCTCGGGTATTCGAGCAGGACGTTGATCGTGTCCGGCGCCGTCCGGCCGTCCTTGAAGTGGTAGACGCCACCCGCCGCCGAGGCCGACTTCGGGATCTCGTCCTTCAGGAACATATGGACCACGTCGATCCAGTGGGTGAACAGGTCCGTCACCTGTCCGCCGCCGAAGTCCAGGTAGGCCCGCCAGTTCCAGTACTGCTGCGGATCCCAGTCGCGCCACTTCAATGGTCCCAGGAACCGCGCCCAGTCGAGATTCGAGGGCTTCGTCTGCAGGAACTCCGGGGCCCGGCGGGTGTGATAGCTGTTGCCGTACCACCACGTCCTGGCCAACGTCACCTTGCCCAGCAGGCCCGTATCGACGAAGCGCCGTTTGGCCTCGATGTAGTGCGGTCCGGAGCGCTGCTGCATGCCTACCTGGCAGACCCGCCGGTTCACCCGCGCCGCCTTGACGATCTCCGGACCTTCTTCAATCTTCCGGGTCAGCGGCTTCTCAACGTAGACGTCCTTGCCGGCGTTGAGGGCGTCGATGGTCGTCGCCGCGTGCCAGTGGTCCGGCGTAGCGATGAGGACGATGTCCAGCTCTTTGTGTTCGAGCAGCTTCCGGTGGTCGCGGTACGTCTTGGCACCCGGCGCCAGCTCGAGCGCCTTGTCGAGCTGATAGGAATAGATGTCGCACAGCGCCGTCACCCGAACCCGGGAGTCCTGCTGAAACAGCGACATCACGTGCCGGCCCCGCACGCCCGGGCCGATCACCCCCAGCAGGATCGCGTCGTTGGCCCCCAGAACCCGCGAGTAGGAAGCTGCGGTCATCGCCGTTGCGCCTGTCGCTGCACCTTTCAGAAACTCGCGCCTGCCGATTCCCTTCGAATCCATGTGCGAATTATAGCGCCGCGCGCGGACCGTATTCTTTGGATGTCGGTGCTGCGTATCGTGGTTCTGGCTCTGGCCGCTCTCGCGTTGTGGGCCGAGGACGGCAAGGCGCCGGCGCCGGCTTCGCGGAGCGAGGAACCACGGTCCGATGCGCAACTGGAGGACGCCATCCGCGCCCGTTTCGCCCGCTCGAAGATCGCCGTCAACGGCTTCACGGTCCGCGTCCGCAGCGGCGTGGCGATCCTCGAGGGCAAGACCGATGTCGCCCAGCACAAGGGCGTCGCCACCCGGCTGGCCCGCCTGGCCGGGGCCCGCCGCGTGGAAAACCGCATCCAGGTCAGCGAGCGGGCCCGCGAGAAAGCCCGCCGCAGCCGCCGCCCGCCCCGGCGGGTCCACGTCCGCTGGGTCGAGCGCCACAAGCGCCGCTGAGCCCGTCCGGGCCGTGTGCTATACTAGCCGAAGGATATCCGATCCTGCTCCGAGACAACTCCGCGAGCATCCCGAGGAGCGAGTTATGTCCCTTGTTTGCCAAGTCACCGGAAAGCGGCCTGTGAGCGGCCACCGGATCTCGCACGCCAACAACAAGACCAAGCGCGTCTTCAAGCCGAACATCCAGACCAAGCGCTTCTGGCTGCCCAGCGAGAACCGGTGGATCAAGCTGCGCGTCAGCGCCAAGGGCATCAAGATCATCACCAAGCGCGGCATCGAGGCCGTCGTGAGGGATTTGAGAAAGAAGGGGGTCAAGGTCTGACATGGCAGGCAACCGCATCAAGATCCGGCTCGTCTCCACCGCCAAGACGGGGCACTTCTACACCACCACCAAGAACCCCAAGAAGCGCCAGGAGAAGCTGGAGCTCAAGAAGTACGATCCGGTGATCCGCAAGCACGTCATCTATAAAGAAGCCAAGATCTAAGGCTCGCTCCGGACGCCTCCTGCGCCGGTTTTTTCAGGCGCCCGCCGCCAGCGGCTGGGCGCCTTTCGAGTCTCCGGGCGCTCGTTGGGGGCTATTCCGACCCCGCCCGGGCGCCGGCCGCCTTGTAAGGCCGCGTGTCCGGCTCCGGCTGAAATGCCTGCCACAGAGGCAGCGCCGCGGCATCGAACCAGGTCATCGGGTTCAGGCCCAGGATCAGCTCGACGGTCCGCAGCACCGAGGCCGAGTTGTAGAAGGTACTGTCCACGAATCCCCGGCGGGCGTAGGGAGAGACGGCCAAGGCGACCGAGCGGCGGGGATCCACGTGGTCCCGGCCGCCCGGGGCGCTCTCGACGACGAAGATCGCCATCTGCGGCCAGAAGCGGCTCCGCGTGCAGGCCTCGACGATCATCCCCAGGGCCCGGTCGTCGTCCGCCACCGCCTCCGGAGTGCGGGCGGCGTCCCGGGCCAGCCGCATCACCATCAGGCGCGGCATCTCGCCGGCCTGCTCCATGCGCTCCAGGTCGCGCAGGAAAGCCCGGGCCCGTTCGACGTCCGGGTAGCTGGGGTCGGGGCCGCGGAAGGCGCGGTCGGTGAAGCGTTTGATGCCCGGGTCCAACACGCGGCGCACCTGGGGGCCGCCCGGCGCCGCCGGCTCGGCGTTCTGCACGGCGAAGCCATAGTTGCGGACGCTCAGGCCGGCGAGCGCCGCCTGGGTCCAGAGGTACCCCGCCGGGGGCGCCGCGGCCAGCTCCGAGGGCCGGAAGATCTCCCGGCCCAGCCGCCCCGCCGCCACCGCCGGCCAGAGCCGCTCGACGAAGGCCGGCGCAATCGCCGCCGTCGCCCAGTAGAGGCCCGGGGCATCCCCGGCTCCGCAGGTGTAGAAATTGTCGAAGGTGACGAACTCCCGGGCCAGCTTGCGGTGGTTCGGGGCCGCTTCGGCGAACCGGACCAGCGCCCGGTCGCCGTTGCCCCGTCCTAGATCCCCGAGCACCTCGTCGAAGCTGAGGCGGCCCTTGACGATGTAGAGCACATGCCGGATGGGTGACCGGTACTCTTCCGGCAACTCTGCCGCCGGCGGCACCGGACTTCCAAGCGGGATCTCCCGGAAGCCGATCATCCGCTCGTCGATGTATGGCGAGAGCCGCAGCACCTGCTTCGTGTAGTCGAACAGCGCCACCTCGTCCAGCGGCCCGATGACCGACGCCGTCCCCGAAGCCGTGCCCGAGCCCTTGGCGTTCAGCACCACGGCCCGGCCGCCGGGAAGCGCCGAGACGGCCGTCGGGTAAGCGCCCGCTGGGACGAATCCCAGCACCCGGGGCTCACGCTTGGAGACGTCCACCACCGCCACCGTGTTGGCGCTCGAGCAGACGACGTACAGGCGCTTCTGGTCCGGCGCCAGCGCCAGCGCCGCCGGCGTCATGCCCGCCGGCTGCCGTGGCCACATCGCCATCCGTACTGGTTCGAGGCGCTCCAGCACGCCGCCCTCGCGGACTCCGATCACCTGCACCCGGTCCGCTCCGGCCACGGCCACGAAGATCCGCGCCTTCCACAGCGGCGGCTCTTCTTCCTCTTCGAGATCCGGCGGCCGGTCTTGCCAGACCATGTCCATCGGCTGCAGCCCCAGGCGTTCCAGATCCAGGTGGTGGCCCTCGTCGTCGAACTGGTGCACCGAGCCCTCCGCCCAGCTGGTGACGAAGTAGGAACCGCCGTCCGGATGCAGCAGCACCCGGTAAGGCCGCCGTGGGGCGGCGAACCGCTCGATCACCCAGCCGGACTGCGGATTGATCACTTGGACCTCGTTGCGGAACAGCGCTGTGATGTAGAGCAGCCGGCCGTCCGGCGTGACCTCGATGTCGCCGGCAAAGTCCTTGGGCGATTTCGGCTCGCCCCGCGGCACGGTGGAGAACGTCCTGCCTCTCTTCAGCTCGCCCTCGGCGGTCAGAGTGAACTCGTAGACCGCGGCTGCCGCGCCCCCGGTCACGTAGAGCGTCTTGCCCTCGGGGGTGAAGGCCAGGCCGTAACCGGTGTCCGGCAGCTCCGCGCGGTCCGCTTCGCGGAAGTCCTGAGTCGAGAAGACCGCCACAGAAGGCTGCGCCCCGGCGTTCAAGACCGCCAACCAGCGGCCGTCCGGCGAGACCCGGCTCCTGACGGGAAACGAGCCCACGGGAACCTGCCGCCCGGCGGGCTGAATCCGCCAGCCGGTCACCAGGACGGTGGTTCCGTCGGGCGCGGGACCGGGGCGTTCCGGAAGCGGCGGCTGGGCCAGGCCGGCGGCGCACGCGGCGGCGAGCAAGACGGCGCGGCTCTTCATGGGGTGAACCTTTGGGCGATGGGGAAGCGCCGGCCGATGCCGAACGCTTTCGAGGTCACCTTCAGGCCCGGCGGCGCCTGCTGCCGTTTGTACTCGTTGCGGTCCACCATCCGGATCACCTCCTGGATCACGGCGAGGCCGAAGCCGGTCTCGGCGGCGATCTCCTCGGGCGCCTTGTACTCCTCGATGTAGCGGTGGAGGATCGCGTCCAGCATCTCGTAGGCCGGCAGCGAGTCGGTGTCCTTCTGATCCGGCCGCAGCTCTGCCGAAGGCGGTTTGACGAAGACCCGCTCCGGGATCACGCCGCCGTGGCGCCGGTTCGCCACTCGGCCCAACTCGTAGACCATGGTCTTCGGCACGTCGCTGATCACCGCCAGCCCGCCGGCCATGTCGCCGTACAGGGTGCAGTAGCCCACGGCCAGCTCGCTCTTGTTGCCCGTGGTCAGCACCATCGCCCCCCACTTGTTCGATAGCGCCATCAGCACCAGCCCCCGGAGCCGAGCCTGGATGTTCTCCTCGGTGACGTCCGGCGGCCGGTCGCCGAAGAGCGGCTGCAGCGCCTCCAGGCAAGCCTGATACGGACCGTTGATCGAGGCCACTTCGAACCGGATACCGAGGTTCCGCGCCAGCGTCCGGGCGTCCTCGAGGCTGGCTTCCGAGGAAAACGGGCCGGGCATGGCGACGCCCGTGACATTCTCCCGGCCCACGGCGTCGGCGGCGAGGACGGCGGTCACTGAAGAATCGATCCCGCCGCTCAGCCCCAGCAGCACCTCCTGGAAACCGCACTTGCGGATGTAGTCCCGGGCGCCCAGCACCAGGGCCTCGTAGACGGCTTCGATCTCCTCGGGCAGGTTCTCGCGACGGTCGCCCTGGCCGGTTTCCAGATCGGCGAAGATCAGGTCCTCCTCGAAAGAGGCCGCCGCCGCGGTCACCCGGCCCTCGGGATCCATTACGAAGCTGCTGCCGTCGAAGATGAGCTGATCGTTGCCGCCCACCTGGTTCACGTAGATCACCGGCATGCGGTACTTGCGGGCGGTGGTGGCGAAAATCTCCCGCCGCAGCTCGCGCTTGCCCATATGAAACGGCGAGGCGTTGATGCTGATGAGCGCCTCGGCCCCCTGCCGGGCGAGCTCCTCGACCGGGTCGCGGTCATAGCGCCGCCGCCGCCAGAACTGCTTGTCGTTCCAGGCGTCCTCGCAGACCGTCAGAGCGAACTTCACCCCCTCGGATTCCCAGACCCGCTGCGAGGCCGCCGGCAGGAAATACCGCGCCTCGTCGAAGACGTCGTAGGTGGGCAGCAGCATCTTGGTCTGGCGGAAGAGCTCCCGGCCGCGCTCGATGACCACCGCCTGGTTGTAGGCCGGCTTGCCGGCCTCGGAGTTCGTCGGGGCCACCGTGCCGTAGACGATCTTCAGATCCAGCTCCGCCGTCTCCTCGGCCAGCCGCGCCTCGGCCTCCTTGGTCCGCCGGTAGAAGCTGGGCTTCTCGAGCAGGTCCCGCGGCGGGTAGCCCGGCACGGCCAGCTCCTGGAAGACGGCCATCCGGGCGCCTGCCTCGGCTGCCCGGCGCGCCATGGCGGCGATGCGGTCGATATTGCCCGGAAAGTCCCCCACGGTGGTGTTGATCTGCGCCAGGGCGACCTTCATCGCGAACTTCCATTCTACTGCCCGGGGCGCTCGCAACCCGGAAGGCGCGAAAAACTCTTGCGCCGGCGGCCCGCCTCGCATAGAATCCGAGGCGTGCGGGCATCCAGGCTTCTAGTTCTCCTGGTCGGCATGGCCTTGCTCGGTCCGCTACCATCGCTGCGGCCAGTGGAACGGACCGTCGCTCCAACGTTCCTCTACCGGCACCTCCCCAGTCTTCCGGAACGCCCTTCCGACATCACGACCCCATCGTGCCGCTACAAGCCGATCTTCGGCGCCGGCGACTCGGAGACCCGCATCGTCAAGAGCGTCGCCCGGTTCGGCGAGGCCATCATCGAGCCCGGCGGCCGCTGCGCCATCGTGAACTACCCGCGCGAAGAACAGGTCTACGTCGTGCTCGAAGGCTCGCCCGTGCTCCACTACGGCGGCGAGCGGCGTCCCCTGCGCCGCTACGACTACATGTACCTGCCGCCGGCCGTCTCGCACGGGCTCTCGAATCCCGGCTCCCAGCCCGCCAGAGTGCTCGTAATGGGTTGGAGGATTCCCCAGGGTCTGGCGCTCGAGATCCCCGATTCGCTTCAGCTCGCCAACATCGACGACGTGCCGCTCCAGGTGGTGGGCGGGCACCCGCCAAGCACCAAGTACCGCCTGCTGATGGGCACGACGGAAAGCAAGCGCGACCGCATCGCCGCTTCCCACGTGCTCACCAGCCTTTTCATGATGGAGTTCGAGCCGGGGGGCACGAACTTCCCACACCATCATCCGAGGGAAGAGGAGTTCTACCTGCTGCTGAGCGGCGAAGGGGAGATGGTAGCCGGCGGCGGCATGGACGGCATCGAGGGCCGCCATCCGGCCAAGGCCGGCGACGCTTACTTCTTCCGCCTGAACTGCACCGTCGGGTTCTACGCGACCAAGGATCCCCGCGCCCCGAAAGCCCGCATCCTGGCCGCCCGCAGCCTTTACCCGCGCTGAGCCGGCGCGGCCTTTTCCAGGAGCATCAGCACCATGAAAGACAAACTCAGCCGACGCGACATTCTGCACGCTTCCGCCGGGGCCGCCGCCATGGCTTCCGGCTTCGCCGCCGAGGCCGCCCAATCGGCCCCGGACGTCAACAAGAACTCGGCTCCGAGCAAGCTGCGCATCACCGACATGCGCGCCGTGACCATCGCCGCCAACTATGACTACCCGATCATCCGCATCGACACCAACCAGGGCGTCTACGGCTACGGCGAGGTGCGCGACGCCGGCGTCAAGGGCATCGCCCTGATCCTGAAGGCCCACCTCGTCGGCGAAAACCCACTGAACATGGAACGGCTTCTCCGTAAGATCCGGCTCTTCGCCGGGCAGGGACGGATGGGCGGCGGTTACTCGGCCGTGGACATGGCCCTGCACGACATCGCCGGCAAGGTCTACGGCGTCCCGGCCTGGCGGCTGCTCGGGTCGAAGCAACGCGACAAGATCCGCATCTATTGCGACACCACCGGCCACGAGGATCCGAAAATCTACGCCGAACGGATGAAGAAGCGGCAGCAGATGGGCTTCACCTTCTTCAAGATGGACCTCTACACACGGCTGGTAAAGAACCGCCCCGGCGCGGTAAACCATCGCGGCGTGGCCACCGAGAAAGGCCTCGGCTACCTTTGCGAGTATATCGAGGCCGTCCGCGACGCCATCGGCTGGGACGTTCCCCTGGCGGCCGACCACTTCGGCCCGCTGAACCTCAACGACTCCATCCGTTACGCCCGCGCCTTCGAGCCCTATGATCTGGCCTGGGCCGAAGACATCCTCCAGGTCGGGCACCTGGGCCCCGGCGGCGACGCGCCGCGCAACTGGCGGGCCTACCAGGAGATCAAGCAGGCGACGACGACGCCCCTGGCTATCGGAGAGGGCCTGTTCGGGCTAGAGGAAGGTTTCAAGGACTTCCTCGACAACCACGCCGTGGACATCATCCACCCGGATCCGGAGACTTCCGGCGCCTTGATCGAGACCAAGCGCATCGCGGACTACGCCGACCTGCAGGGCATCCCCACCGCGGTCCACTTCGCCGGCTCGCCGGTCGGCTGCATGGCCAGCGTCCACATGGCGGCCACCATCCGCAACTTCGTGGCCATGGAGAACCACGCCGTGGACATGCCCTGGTGGAGCGACCTGGTGACGGGCCTTCCCAAACCCATCATCCAGAACGGTTACATCCAGGTGCCCGACACGCCCGGGCTGGGCGTCGAGCTCAACGAAGAGGTGGTCAAGGAGCACCTGCGCTACCCGGGCTACTTCGAGCCGACGCCGGAGTTCAATGAGGTGATCGTGAGCGGCTTCCGCCGCGTGGGACCCTGGCCGCACTACGACGAGAACGGCAACTGGTGCAACTGTGTGACCTACTGACCGAGCGCGTTCCCCCGGCTGGAACGGGCGGCGGCCCCGGGGCGCTCCGGCGCAAACCGCTTGCATTGCGCCCCGCACGCCGGGCGGTCATAATCGAACCATGGCGCTTGCAGCATCCTTGCTTCCCGAACTCGAACAGGAGGCCAAGGCGACGCGCCGGCTCCTCGAGCGGGTTCCCCAGGACAGCCTCTCGTGGAAGCCCCACGAGAAGTCGTTCTCCCTGGGGGAGCTGGCCTGGCACATCGCCTTGACGCCGGCTCAGATCGTGGCGGCGGCCACGCCGGACGTCTACGAGGTCGACGAGTTCACCCAGCCGCCGGTCCCGGCCCAGACGCCGGAGATCCTCATGCAATTCGACGACAGCGTCAAGCGCGCCGCCGAGTATCTGGCGCGGCTGGACGACGCCGCCGCCACGGCCACCTGGCGGCTGAAGATCAAAGGCCGGGAGGTGATGGCCATGCCCCGGATCGCCTTCATGCGGTCGCTGCTGTTCAACCACCTTTACCACCACCGGGGCCAGCTCACCGTCTACCTGCGCCTGCTCGACGTGCCGGTGCCGGGGCTCTACGGTCCCAGCGCGGACGAAGAGGCTCTTGCCGGCTGAAGGCGCCGTTGGCGGCTCAGGCGCCGAAGCGGTAAGGGCGCACCAGCTCGGCCAGCCGTCTCATGTGCTTGGGGAAGGCCTGCAAGGCCGGCTCCTTGGCCTCGTACTCGATGGCGAGATAACCGCGGTAGCCTGCGTTGGCGAAAAGCTTTACGATCCGCGCCCAGTCCGACGGCTCGCGGCGGCCATCGGCATACTCGATCTCCGTCTTGAACTGCGCGTTCACGGCGTACGGCAGGCACATCTCGATCTGCCGGTAGGGCTCCTCCCGGAAGTTGCCGGTGTCCAAGTTGATGCCCACCCACGGGGAATCGACTTTCTTTACGATCTTGATGACGCGCTCGGCCCGCAGCGTGATGCCGCCGTGGTTCTCCAGGCCGAGGATCACCCCGCGCTTGGCGGCGTACTCGGCGCCCCGCGCCAGCACGTCCGCGGCCCACTCCATGGCCTGGTCCTCGGTCGCGCCCTTCGGCACGCGGCCGCCGAAGACCCGGATGTGTCCGGCCCCGAGTTTCGTAGCCACGTCGACCCACTTCTTGATCCCGGCCACTTCGCGGGCGCGCTCCTCGGCCGTAGGGCGGGTCATCTCGGTGCGCACGGAGATGCTGTAGATCTCCACCCCGTTGCGGTAGGCGAAGTTCTTGAGTCCCAGCAGGAACTCGTCGCCGGTGTTCGGGAACCAATAGACGGTCAGGTCGAGTCCGTCGATGTTCTGGTCCACGGCCATGGTCACCAGGTCTTTGTAGCTGAGCGAGCCCTCCTTGAGCTCCTTGCGGAACGAGTAGGCGCAGATCGCCGTGCGGAACCGGGCCTTTCTCGCCTTGGCCGATGCCGCGCCGGCGAGCGTCGCGGCCCCGGCCAGCGCCGGCGCGAGGCCCAGCAAATCCCTTCGTCTCATGTGCAGCCTCCTTTCCATTCGGTTCGGCGACGCCGAAGACGACAATTCTGTCACATGCGGCCGCGCGGGGGGGTGCGCACCGGGACCCGCCGCCGCGCGGTTGTCACGCGATTCGCTCGGGGCGACTCTATATGAATGAGACCCCCCACGGACGGGAGCAGCCATGGAAGTCTCTGTCACATTCCAGCCGAAAGCGATGCTCGCCCCGTATGACTACAGCGAACCGTCGAACCTGGCCTTGAAATACGCTTGCGTCGGAGCTCGAATCTACGGTGCGCGGCTGACGATCCTTCATGCCCGGCCCCTCGATCTGCCGCCCTACTTCACCGAGGAGGGGCAGGAGCGGCTGCTGGCCGAGCTCGAAGCAGCCCGGCGGAAGGTCCGGACCCATCTAGCCACCCAGGTCGGCCGCATCTTGGAGTTGACGGAATGCGGCCCGCAGGTAGAGTTCGAGGTCGCCGACATCCACCCCGTGGACGCCATTCTCGAAGCCGTGGAGAAACACGGGGCGGAGCTGGTCGTCCTCGGTACGCACGGCCGCGGCGGCGCGAAACGGCTCCTGCTCGGTTCGGTCACGGAGAATGTCGTACGGCAGATCACCGTCCCGGTTTTCGTGGTGCGCCAGAAGCAGCATGAGATCATCGATCCGGCGGACCCGTCGCGGATGCCCACGATCAAGCGCGTGCTTTGCCCGGTCAATGACACGACTATCTCGCGGCGAGCGGTGGGTTATGCGGTGGCGATCGCGTCCCGCTTCGGGGCAGCCCTGACGTTGTTGCATATCGTCGAGGGCGATGGGGCTTCCCGCGGCGCCGCCCGGGAGCAGTTCTCCCCGTGGCTCGAGGAGTGCCGCCGGGCGGATGTCTGCGCCACACTCGAAGTCCGCCGGGGCAAGGCGGCCGACGCGATCATCGACTACGCCCGCACCACGACTCAAGACCTGATCGTGGCCGCTGCGCGCCAGCGTGACGCGGGATCGCCACTATTCAGCTCGACTACGGACGCCCTCCTGCGGCGCGCTCCCGCGCCGGTCCTCCTCATCCCCGGTGGGAGGGCTGACTGAGAAACAGGTGGCGGCACGGAACCGACGTGGGAAGAGGATGCCGGGGGTTCGGACTCCCGGCCGGTAGGGAACAGGCGTGCCGCCCGTCTAGTTCGCTCAGGGCGCCGACCCGCGTCTGTACCCCGGCTCGCACCCGCTGGAGCCGGTGAAGGCCGCCGTTCCTCGAAGACGCTCGTGACGCTCCCCGCCGTTCGGGGCCTGGCCCGCGCCGGTTGGATCCTCCTCCGTCCCGATGAGAACCCGGGACGTCGCCACCGGCGTCGGTTCTCCCCAGTGATGCGGCAGCCCATGGTCTGTGATTAACTAGCAACGATCGGAGGCATGCCGATGAAAGTTGCAGCCTGTGTTCTTTGTCTGGCGGGGTTTGCCGCCGCCCAGCCGCTTCCGTCGTTGAAGCAGGCCACTGAGACTGAAGCCGGCGCCCTGACCGACGACATTCGCCGGATCTCGATGGAGCTGTGGAAGCTGTCGGAGACGGGCTTGAAGGAGCGCCGCTCGTCCGAGCTGCTGATGGAGTATCTCGAGCGCCAGGGCTTCCGGGTCGAGCGCGACGTCGCCGGGATGCCCACCGCCTTCATCGCCAGCTACGGCAGCGGGCGGCCCATCATCGGCATCCTGGCCGAGTACGACGCGCTGCCGGGGGTGGGCAACCAGCCCGTACCGCGCCGAGCTCCGCGGGACGACGGGGTGACCAGCGGCCACGGCTGCGGCCACAACCTCTTCGCCGCCGGCTCCGTGGCGGCGGCGGTGGCCATACGCCGGGTGATGGAGAAACACGGCCTGGCCGGGACGGTGCGGCTCTACGGAACGCCGGCCGAGGAGACGCTCATCGGCAAGGTCTACATGGCCAAGGAGGGCGTTTTCGACGATCTCGATGCCGCTCTCGAGTGGCACCCGAGCACGAAGACCAAGGTCCGGAACCAGCCGGGCCGGGCGATGAACAATTTCGAAGTCGAGTTCTTCGGCCAGGCGGCCCACGCCGCGGCCGATCCCTGGAACGGCCGTAGCGCTCTGGATGCCGTGGAAATGATGGATTACGGCGTGAACCTGATGCGCGAGCACGTCAAGCCGACGGCGCGCATCCACTACGTGATCCCGAACGGCGGTGAGGCGCCGAACGTAGTGCCGGAGTACGCCAAGGTTTGGTACTACGTGCGCGACGTGGACCGGCCCGCCGTCGAGGGCGAGTACGACTGGATTCTCAAGATCGCCGAAGGCGCGGCCCTGGCCACCCGCACCACGCACAAGGTCCACCTGATCGCCGGGGTTCACGAGTACAATCTGAACCGGCCCTTGCAGGAGGCGATGCAGAAAAATCTGGAGGCGGTGGGTCCGCCCAGGTTCACGGACGAGGAGCAGACGTTCGCCAAGAAGTTGCAGGAATTCCTGAAGGTGGAGACCAAGGGCTTTGATACGAAGCTCTATCCGCTGAAGCCGGAGCCGGAGCCGGTGGAAGGCGGCTCGACCGATGTGGCTGAAGTCAGCTACATTGTGCCGACCGTCGGACTCCAGGTCACTACGGCAGCCGCCGACATCCCCTGGCACAGTTGGGCCACGACGGCCTGCCACGGGACCGAGGCAGGAGTGAAAGGGGCCGTGGTGGCCGCCAAGGTCCTGGGGCTGACCGGGATCGACCTGCTCACCGACGCCGCGCTGCGGGAGAAGGCCAAGGCGTTCTTTCTCGAGAAAACCGGCGGCAAGCCGTATGAGTCTCCGATACCGAAGGATCAGAAACCGCCGCTGCCGTGAGCCGGCGGCCGCCGGAATGGCGGGGGAAAAGGACCGCGATGCTGCTGGCGGAACTGGTAGAGAGGTCCGGCCGGATCGCTGCGACGAGCCGGCGGACGGAAAAGATCCGGCTGCTGGCGGACCTGCTCCGCAAGCTGCCGGCGGAAGAGATCGCCCCGGCCATCGCGTTCTTGTCGGGTTCTCCGCGGCAGAAGCGCCTGGGTATCGGCCCGGCGGCTCTTCGGGCCGCGGCGGCTCCGCCTGCTTCCGGACCTACGTTGACGCTGCGGCAAGTGGATGAGGCCCTGGAGCACATCGCGGAAGTTTCGGGGCCGGGCTCGGCGGCGCTGAAGACCGGCCTGCTGAGGAACCTGTTCGCCCAAGCGACGGCTCCGGAGCAGGAGTTCCTCGAGCGGCTGCTGATGGGCGAGCTGCGCCAGGGAGCGCTCGAAGGGGTGATGGTGGAGGCCGTCGCCCAGGTGGCGGGCGTGCCCGCGCAGCGGGTTCGGCGGGCGGTGATGTTCGCCGGCGATCTCACCGAGGTGGCCGAGGCGGCCCGGCGCGAAGGTGAAGCCGGCCTGGCGCGCTACGGCGTCCGGCTCTTCCGTCCGGTGCAGCCGATGCTGGCGCAGCCGGCCGAGGATCTCGACGAGGCTCTCGGCGAGCTGGGCGAGGCGGCGCTCGAGTTCAAGCTGGACGGGGCGCGCATCCAGGTCCACAAGTCCGCCGGCGAGGTGCGGTTCTTCTCCCGGCGGCTGAATGACGTCACGGCGGCGGTGCCGGAGATCGTCGAGGCGGTGCGGGCGCTGCCGGCGCGGGAAGCGGTGCTCGACGGCGAGGCGATCGCGCTGAAAGAAGACGGCCGGCCACAGCCGTTCCAGGTGACGATGCGGCGGTTCGGCCGGCGCTTGGACGTCGAGCAGATGCGCCGGAAGCTGCCGCTGCGGCCCTACTGGTTCGATCTGATCTACCTGGACGGCGGCGGCGTGATCGACGAGCCGCAAGCGCGGCGCTTCGAGCTGTTGCAGGGAATCGTTCCACCCGACACGGTCATCCCCCACCGGCGGGCGATGGAGCCCGGCGCCGCCGAGCAGTTCTTGCGGGAGGCCGTCGAGCGCGGCCACGAAGGGATCATGGCGAAGTCACCCGAAGCCCCGTACGAGGCGGGCAGCCGCGGCCGGAGCTGGCTGAAGATCAAGCCGGCGCATACGCTGGACCTGGTGGTGCTCGCCGCCGAGTGGGGCCACGGCCGGCGCCGCGGCTGGCTCAGCAACCTGCACCTCGGGGCGCGGGATATCGAGAAGGGCGGCTTCGTGATGGTGGGCAAGACGTTCAAGGGGCTCACCGACGAGATGCTCGCCTGGCAGACCGAGCAACTGCAGAAGCTCGAGGTCCACCGCGACGAGTGGACGGTCTACGTCGAGCCGAAGCTGGTGGTCGAAGTCGAGTTCAACGATGTCCAGGTGAGCCCGCGCTATCCCGGCGGAGTGGCGCTGCGCTTCGCCCGGGTGAAACGCTACCGGCCGGACAAGAGCCCGGCCGAAGCCGATACGCTGCAGGCGCTCCAGGCGCTGGCGCCGGCAAGCTCCTGACGGAGGAAATCATGCCGAACTCCTATCTCTACTTTTGTTTCGGGCCGCGGAGGCGGCTGACTGCGCCGTGGCTGGCCCTGCTGGCCGTGGCGGCACTGTTCGCGGCGGCTTGCGGCCCAGAGCCCGCGCCGCCGGTGAAAGAGTGGAAGATCCTCGGACCCGGCGGCGGAGGTTCCCAATACTTTCCCACCATCAGTCCGCACGATCCCCGCCACGTACTGGTGGGCTGCGACATGACCGGCTCCTACATCAGCCATGACGGAGGCGCTTCCTGGCGGATGTTCAACCTGCGGTCGCCCGCCCGGGCGTTCGTCTTCGATGCGGCGGACCCGCAGACCATCTACGTGATCGCTCGGGGCTTGTGGCGCAGCACCGACCTGGGCGAGACGTGGAACCTCGTCTATCCCGATCCAGCCAACGTCACCGGCCTGGTGATGATCGGCGACCACGCCACGCCGCGGTTCGTACTTCGGGAAGGCTCCTACGGGCGGATGCGGGCTCTGGCGGTGGATCCGGAGGACTCGAACGTCTTGTACGCCGCGATCGAGGAAGAGGGCGCCGTGCATCTCTACCTCTCCGAGGACCGCGGCGCCACGTGGCGCAAGGACGAGGCGCTCGACGGCGGCGTAAAGCGGATCTACGTGGATCCGCGCTCGCCGGCCGGAGACCGGACGCTCTACGTGCTGGGCGCAAACGGCGTCGCGGTGCGCGAAGGCGGCCGGTGGCGGCAGGGGACGATGCCACGGGATGCCGAACGGTTCGCCGACATCGTGCTGAGCTTCCCGGACACCGGCCCTCCCGTCGTCTACGCCGTCTCGGCGGAGGCGCCGTACGTCTCGACGGACGGGGGCAGGAGCTGGACGCGGCGGCCCTTCCCGGGCCAGGGGGCGCGGCTGCAGGCCGTGGGGGCGAGCCTCGACCATCCGGATGTGGTCTACGTCTCTTACCGTAATCTCGAGCTGGAGGGCCGGACCTACCTCGGCGTGGCCCGCAGCGGCGACCGCGGCGCGACGTGGGAGCTGGCCTGGAAGGATTCGCGGGACGCGCCGGCGGCCAACGTCCACGGCGGCTGGCTGCGCGAATGGTTCGGCCCGCTGTGGGGCGGCAATCCGTTCACTCTCGGCGTCGGCCCGCACGATCCGGATCTCTGCTACGGCACCGACTTCGGCCGGACGATGAAGACGGCCGACGGCGGCCGCACCTGGTACGCCATGTACTCGAAGCGGCAGCCGGACGGTTCGTGGACCTCGACCGGCCTCGACGTCACCACCTGCTACGGCGTCCACTTCGATCCCTTCCATTCCGAGCGCATGTTCATCACCTACACCGACATCGGGCTGTTCTCGAGCGACAACCGCGGCCGGAGCTGGCGGAGCGCCACCATCGGCGTTCCCCGGCGCTGGCGCAACACCACCTACTGGATCGTCTTCGACCCCGAGGTGGAGGGCAAGGCCTGGGCGGTGGTGAGCGGAACCCACGACCTGCCGCGCCCCAAAATGTGGCGGAACCGCTCGCCGCAGACCTTCACCGGAGGCGTCGTCGTCACCGAAGACGGAACTCGCACCTGGCGGGTCTCCAACAACGGCATGCCGGAGACGGCGGCCACGCACATCCTGCTCGATCCGGAGAGCCCGAAAGAGCGGCGCACGCTCTACGTGGCGGGCTTCGGCCGGGGCGTCTACAAGTCGGTGGACGGCGGCGAGAGCTGGACGCTGAAGAACAACGGCATCCGGGGCGAGGAGCCGTTCGCGTGGCGGTTTGCGCGCGACCGGGACGGCGTCATCTATCTGATCGTCGCCCGCCGCAGCGACGACGGCAGCATCGGCAACGAATACGACGGCGCGCTCTACCGTACCACCGACGGGGCCGAGACCTGGACGCCGGTGAACCTGCCGGAAGGGGTGAACGGGCCGAACGGGCTGGCGATCGACCCCGACGACCCCAAGCGCCTCTACCTGGCGGCCTGGGGGCGGAATACGCCCGGCGGGGCCACCGGCGGCGGCATCTTCCTCTCCACCGACGGAGGAGCGACGTGGCGCAACGTGCTCTCGAAGGACCAGCACGTCTACGACGTCACCATCGACCCGCGCAACCCGGAGATCCTCTACGCCACCGGCTTTACTTCTTCAGCCTGGCGCTCGACGGACCGCGGCGAGACCTGGACGCGCATCCCCGGCTACAACTTCAAGTGGGGTCACCGGGTGATCCCCGATCCGGAGAATCCGGACATGATCTACATCACGACGTTCGGCGGCAGCGTCTGGTACGGGCCGGCGGAAGGCACTCCGGGCGCGGTGGAGGACATCGTCACACCCCAGGCGGCCTACGGGCGATGATACCGCGCCCCCGTGATACGCTTTCTGAAGCGATGACCCGGCGCGACCTGCTGCGGACCACGGTGGCGCTCCCGCTGGCTGGAGGGCTGCGCGGACAGCCTGCTCCCGCCGCCCGGGTCGACTACCGCACTTACTCCCGTTGCCTGCCCGATCACCTGCGCGATCTCGCCGCCCGGGCCTACGAGAAGCGCACCCGTGAACTGGCGAAACTCGCCACCCCGGAGGCCGTGCGCCGGCGCCAGCAGTGGGTGCGGGAAACGTTCTGGCGGCTCGTGGGAGGCATGCCGGAGCGCACGCCGCTGAACGCCCGCGTCACCGGGGCCTTCAAACGCGACGGCTACCGCGTCGAGAAGATCGTCTACGAGAGCCGACCGCGGTTCTTCATCCCCGCCAACCTGTACGTCCCCACCCGCGGGGAGCCGCCGTTTCCGGGCGTGCTGTTCCAGATGGGGCACTCGCTCAATGGCAAGGCGGCCGGGGTCTATCAGAAATGCTGCCAGGGCCTGGCACGCCTCGGCTATCTGGTGCTCGGCTTCGACCCGATGGGGCAGGGCGAGCGGGCCTACTATCCCCGCGAATCGGGTTACATGACACGGCTGGCCTCGGCCGACGACGAGCACACGGTCCCCGGCAAGCAGATGTTGCTCACGGGCGATACGAGCACGCGGCTGCAGGTCTGGGATGCGATCCGCAGCCTGGACTACCTGGCGGCGCATCCGCTCGTCGATCCCAAGCGCCTGGCTTCCACCGGCAACTCCGGCGGGGGCACGCTGACGATGATGCTGGCCGCCGTGGACGACCGTCTGGCGGCCGCCGCCGCGTCCTGTCCGAACACCGAGAACGTCGCCTGCGCCGATTTCAACCCTCCGGGCGCCACCGACGACGCCGAGCAGAACTTCATCGGAGCCGGCCCGGCCGGTTTCGCCCGCTGGGACCTCTTCTACCCGCTGGCCCCCAAGCCGCTGCTCATCCTGGTGAGCGCCCGCGACTTCTTCGGCACTTACTCGCCGAACTACCTCGCCAACGGCCGGGAAGAGTTCGCCAGGCTACGGCACGCTTACGAGGCGCTGGGCGCCGGGGACCGCGTCGAGTGGTATGAAACCCCGCTGCCGCACGGGCTCGCCTACGAGATGCGGCTGCGCATCTACGACTGGTTCGGCAAGTGGCTGAAAGGCGACCCGCGCCCGGTCACCGAAGAGCCTCCGGTGGAGCCGGAGCCGGACAAGACGCTCTGGGTGACCCAAAGCGGCAGCGTGGTGCGGGACTTCGGCAGCGAGACGCCGTTCACGTTGAATCGCAAGCGCGCCGCCGCGATCCGGACGCCCGCCAAGCCGCCCGATCTCGCGGCCCTCACCGGGGCGCGCCGGCCCGGGGCGGAGTTACGGCCGGCGGTCAAGGGGCATGCCCGTTCGGTCCACGCCATGGTCGAGGCGGTCGAGGTCCGCTCGGCGCCGAGAGTCTGGGTTCCTGCGTACGTTTACCTGCCGCGGGCCACTGACCCTGCTCATCCCCTCGTCCTTGCCCTGGAGCCTTCCGGGCGCGCCCGCTGGCGCGAGGACGAAGTCTACGAGGCGGTGGCGGCCCAGGGCTGCCCGGTCTGTCTGGCGGATTTGCGAGGCATCGGAGACCTGCGGCCCGAATTTCCCCGCGGCGCTCCCGGCCATGCCCGGTGGCATCAAGACGAAGAGGCCTTCGCGTGGTCGTCGCTCATCCTGGGCGAGCCGCTGCTCGGCCAGAGAATCACCGACATCCTCGCGCTGGCCGCGGCGCTGCGCAACTATTCGCCCGTACGGGGCCGCCGGCTGGTGATCGCCGCCCGGGGCCACCTGACGGTTCCCGCGCTGTTCGCTGCAGCCCTCGATGCCCGCATCGATGAACTCTACCTCGCCGGCGCGCTGGTTTCCTACCGCAGCATCGTCGAAATGGAAGATTACAAGCACCCGCTCGCCAACTTCGTGCCGGATGTGCTCCGCCACGCCGATCTGCCGCAGATCGCCGCCTCGATCGCCCCGCGCCGCATCCGGTTGGCCGGGCCCGTGGACGCCGCCGGGCAGCCCGTGCCGGAGGGGGAGGCCCGCGAGGTCTACCGGGCGGTTTCCAACGTCCAAATCACCGCCGAACCGGCCTGGGACGCGGCGGCGTTGAGCCGCTGGTAAAGCGGGTGGCGGACCCAAGGTGGGATAGAATGCTGGTTTCCGGGAAGGAGACGGCGATGAGACGCACGGTTTGGATTCTGACGGCGGCGTTGGCGGCGGCGACCGCGGTTGCGGCGGCCGGGAAGATCGCCCTGTTCAACGGCAAGGACCTGAACGGCTGGACCTACTATCTCTGGGACCGCGGGGCCAAGAAACAGGACACCAAGACGCCGATGTCGGCCGTCTGGAGCGTCCAGGATGGCGTGCTGCGCTGCAAGGGCCGGCCCACCGGCTACATCTGCACCGAGAAAGCATACGAGAACTACCGGCTGACGCTCGAGTGGCGCTGGCCGGAAGGCACCGAACGGGGCAACAGCGGCGTGCTGGTCCACACGACGACGCCGAACGCCCTGGGCCAGTGGCCGAAGTCGATCGAAGTACAGTTGGCCAAGGACAACGCGGGCGACTTCTGGGTGATCGGCACCGATCTCGACGTGCCGAACGAGGAGACGCGCAAGAAGGGCCGCCGGCACCTGAACTTGACCGACGGCTCGGAGAAGCCCGTGGGCCAGTGGAACCAGATGGTGATCGAAGCCCGCGGCGACACGCTGAAAGTCTGGGTGAACGGCGATCTGGTCAACGAAGCGACGAATCTCAGCCAGACGAAGGGCACGATTTGCCTGCAGTCGGAGGGGGCCGAGATCCACTTCCGCAACATCTATCTCGAGCCGCTGGATTGAAGCGGCGCGCGAGGGGCGCGGGAATCCGGAACCCGGAGGCGGTCCGCTTGCCGAACGGCGGGCCTCAGTGCCACTCCCAGTCGATGAAGCCGGGCTTGACGTCCTCCATGGCGTTGACGATCAGCTCGACGAGGCCGCCGTAGCCGATGCGGTACTTCTCCCAGAGGCCGTAGTAGGCGATGATGTCGCGGAACTGGCCCTTGCAGTTCGAGCACGGGGCGCAGACGTACTTGTTTACGTTGGGATCGTCCACGCAATCCGAGAAGGCGTTCAGGATCTGCTCGAGCTTCTTGCGGCCGGAGACGTGGAAGCGCCAGTCCTCGAAGTTGTTGCCGCTCATGATGGCGAAGCCCGAGCCGCCGCCGCAGCAGTAATTGTCCACCCCGTGGGGGTGCATTTCGCGGAACTGCGGGCAGATCTTGTGCAGGATCTCCCGCTGGGGGTTGACCACGCCCATCAGCCGCACCAGATTGCACGGGTCGTGGAGGGTGACCGGGAAGTCGTTGCGCGAGGGGTCGAGCTTCAGCTTGCCGCTCATGACGATCTCATGAAGCAGCGTCATGGCGCTCTCGCGGGGGATGTTGTCTTCGCCCAGCAGTATCCGGTCCGCAATCACCGAGAGCGCTTTGTGGGCGTGGCCACACTCTCCCAGCACGATGCGCTTTACCTTGAGCTTGCGGGCGGCCTCGGCGTGCTTGAGGGCCACGCGGGCGAACTGGGCGTCGTCGTACCAGAGACCGTAGTTGACCGAATCGTAGCCGGCGAGCTCTGAGGACATCGTCCAACTGATGCCCGCCTGCTGGAGGATCAAGGCGAAGGCGCCTGGGTTCTCCGGCCAGGCCAGGATCTCCCCGGCGTTGTGGATCAGGAGCACGTCGGCTCCCTGGACGTCCCAGGGCGTGTGGACCTCGATGCCGGTCTTCTCGCTGATCTCCTCGTCGATGAACTCGATGTTGTCCTTCACCACCTCGGCGTTCATGCCGGTCGAGGAGCCGACCTTGAGCTGGAGCATCGAGCCGTTGTCGTGGATCTCCTTGGCGGCGATGCCCATCTCCTGGCTGAAGAGCTTGCGCAGCTCGTGGGCGATCAGTCCGTTGTCCACGCCGATGGGGCAGGTCTGGGCGCACCGGCGGCAGAGGTTGCACCGGTACGAAAGCTCGATCAGGCGCGCCACCAGCGCCCAGTTGAGCTTGATGTCGCCGTGCTCGAAGGCGGCCAGGAAGCCGCCGTGCTTGACGTACTTGAAGTAGAGCCGGCGCATGATCTCGGAGCGGTAGGTGGGCCGGTAGAGCTCGCTGTAGCCGCTGGCCTCATAGATGTGGCAGGCCTCCGAGCAGGTCTGGCACTTCACGCAATACTCCATGGAAAGGACCAGCGGCTGGAGGAACGTCCAGTTGTCTTCCTTGAGAAACAGCTTGTCCAGGCCGGCGAGGAACTTCTTGACCAGCTCGCGCTCCTCTTCTTTCGTCTTCGGCTTGGGGACGTTGACGGCGACGGTATCGTCGAGGATGCACTCGTACTTCTCGCGGGCCGAGTCGGGGATGGGGCGCCAGGGGCGGTCCTTCGCTGGGTCGTCCAAGGGGGGCGGCAGCCGCATCAGATCCTCGTTCTCCAGATGGAGCAGCGGCTGCCCGTCCTCCCGCGCCATGTCGGAGAGCTTCACGAAGTTCTTCTTCTGCCGTTTCGTCTTCTCGTCGCTCATTTCGACTGCCCCCCTGCATGCGGATTGGTGGTGGCGATCTCGGCCCAGGTCTTCTGGCCGTCGGCCCGGATGTGCGGGGCGGACCAGTGGGGCCTGTAAGCAAGGTACTGAGCGATCTTTTGCTGGATCTCGTTCGCCTCGTTCGCCGGCAAGTCGTCCCAGCGGATCGAGTGGTAAGTGAAGTACTTGCCGACGTAGTGGGCCATGTGCGTGAGCGGGATGTAGGTGATCAACAGCGACATCAGGATCAGGCCGGCAGCCAACAGGATGGGGATCCGGACGCTGGTGTCGAAGGTGAACAGCGCCACCGCCATCGCTACGGTGCCGGGGTAGTCCGGGCCGCGCAGCAGGTAGCCGGCCGCCAGCACGCCGAAAGCCGCCAGGAAGAAGAGAAGGTTGAAGATATCGCCCGGGGCGGTGTAGTTCTTCAGGTCCGGATCGCGCAGCCGCTTCAGCAGCAGGGCGAAGGCCCCGATCATCGCCAGGAAGGCCCCGAGGGCGCCGCAGACGGCCACCAGAGCGCCGAGGACCGCGCCGAAGGCCCCGGCCATCGCCGCCGGCCAGAAGATGGCGAGCAGGGCGCTCAGGATCAGCAGCTTCACCGAGGCGATCAGCAGGTAGAGGCCTGCGTGGAAGGGAAAGGAGCGGAACCAGAGCCCGCGGTTGAACTCCCAGAGCGCCTTCAGGAAGAGCATCTCCGAGAGCATGAACTTGAGCTCCGTCAGCCGGTTCACCGTCCGCGGCTTCTCCCACCACTTCGATTCTTCGAAGTAGGAGCCGCCGTGGGCGACGCGCTCAGACGGCTCGTGCGGCACGGGGTAGAGCTCCCAGCGCAGGTGCAACGGCTGGCGGGCGTACATCACCGCCCGGACCAGGGAGGCGACAAGGAAGCTCACCAGACCGACATAGACGATCAAGAAGACGAATGTTGTCATCGGCGCCCCCAGAACGGAGTCCCGACGGCCGAAACCAATCCGTACCGTCCAGTATGAAACAACCCATAAACATGATACAACGGATTTCAGAGTTTCAGTGCTGTTGATCTGAATATGTCCCCTCTGCGCCGCCCAGCCGCTTGCCGGACCGTTATTGCCGCTCAGGCAGCAGGTACCGCCGGAGGCGCCCGGCGCGATTCGTGACGGCTTCGGCGGCCAGGTAGCCGCTGCGGACGGCTCCCTCCATGGTGGAAGGCCAGCCGGAACGCGTCCAGTCGCCGGCGAGGAAGAAGTTGGGCCAGCGCGTGTGCGTTCCGGGCCTTCGGGGTTCGATCCCCGGCGCCGGCGACACGGTGGCCCGTAGTTCCTTCACGACGTGCGAGCGCTCGAGCTTCGCCTCGCCGGCCGCCGGCAGGAATTCTGCCAGTTCCCGCACGGCCAGCTCGACGATCGCGCCACGGCTCATGGGAAGCAGCGCGCGGGAGGCGCTCACCACGAGCTGCAGGTAGCGGCCTTCGCCGCGGTCGAAGAACCACTGGATGGTGCGGCCGAGCAGGGCGGCGTGGGGCAGCGTGGTGACGGGGCGGTCGAACCAGAGGTGGATGCCGGTGATCGGCGAGCGCTCCCAGCCGGCGGTGTCGAGCTCCAGCTCGGGGAGCAACTCCGCGGCGCGGTCGAAATCGACGGCCGAGACATAGTAGTCCGCCCGCCTCGGCTCGCCGCCCACCACGGCCGCGGCCACGCGGCCCCCTTCGAGGACGAAGCGCTCGACGGGCTCGCCGAGATGCAGGCGAACGTGCCGCCGGCTCCGCCAGAGGCCGGGGTGATAGAGCCGGCCCAGGGAGACCGCCGGCACCCCCAGTTGGTAGTTGTCGCGCCGGGCGAGGAAGCCGAGCCAGACCACTTGCAATCCGTGGCGGGCGGCCACGCGCGCGGGGGACTCGTTGAGCGCGCTGACGATCACCGGCTCCCAGAAGCGTTCGGTCGCCCCCCGGGTCTGGCGCTTCTCGCGGAGCCAGTCTAGGAAGGTGATGCGGTCCAGGTCGCTGCGGCGGGGCCAGTCACGCCGGACGGCCTTCATCGCCCGCACGAGGGCTGCTTTGTCGCGCCAGCCCAGGAACCGGAGCCGGGCCAGCGAGCCGGTGAAGTGGAAGGGCTCCGGCCAGGGGCCCGCCCGCAGCACGGACCGCCGGCCGCCGGGCTCGAGGAAGACGATGGTGTCGTAGAAGCGGATCTTGTCATCGACGCCGAGGCGCCGGTAGAAATCGAGCAGATTGACGCAGCAGCGCAACAGGATGTGCTGGCAGTTGTCGATCTCGACGGTCCCGCCGCCGGTGCGGACGAAGTACGAGGCCGCCCGGCCGCCGAGGAACGGCCGGGCTTCGAACAGATCGACGCAGAAGCCGGCGTCGGCAAGGGCGGCGGCGCAGGAGAGGCCCGCGAGTCCGCCGCCGGCGATGAGGCAAGTGGGCATCCGACCAGACGAAGACCGGGCGACAACCGAAACAGGCAGGCCTGCCGGCGCCCGCCGCACCCCAGGCGTCCCTGTCCGCTTCGCCCGCTCCGTTCCAGTATGGGAGGAGCCGGAACGAGGCCGCAACAGCCAGCCGTCGCAGGGGTTGGGGAACTGCTGGTCCGGGTTCCGCGGGCCAGCGGCCGGCGTGCCGACCGGCGCGATTCAGTTGCACGGATAGGCTGGATATGCTAGCGTAATCGGTTTGGAGCAGTGGCCGGTAACCGCTACTGAATATTCGATTTATCCGCTACACTTTCCTGGTTTCGCCAAATGGAAAGCCTACTGGATGCCCTAGGGCAACTCGTCGTCAAGGCCCTACCCACCTGCGCTCTGGTGATCCTGCTGCATTTCTTCCTCAAGCGCACGTTCTACCGGCCTCTGGAAGCAGTACTGGAGGAGCGGGACGCAGCCACCGAGGGAGCGCGGAAGGCGGCCCAGGCCGCTGCGGAGAAGGCGGACGAGATCGCCGCGCGTTACGAAGCGGCGCTTCGCGAGGCTCAGGGGGAGATCTTCCGGGAACAGGAGGCCGCCCGGCAGCGGATGAGGGGGCAACAGCGGGCGGCTCTCGAGGAGGCCCGGAGCCGGGCTAACGCTATGGTTCACCAGGCCAGGGCGGAGATCCAGGAGGAAATGCAGGCCGCCAGACGCGCCCTCGAGGCCGAGAGCGAGGCCCTTGCCGGGGAGATCGTTTCGGTGCTCTTGGAGAGGAGGGCAAGCTGATGAGGCGGACCGGAAACCTCCTGGCCTTGGTATTTCTGTGTGCCGTTTCCGTGGCGCTGGCGGCGGCGGAAAGGGACGCCGCCGGCGGGGGCCATTTCAACCTCGAGTTGTGGAAGACGGTCAATTTCGTCCTGCTGGCGGCGGGGCTCGGCTGGCTGATGTACAGGTTGCTGCCTCCGTTTTTCCGCGGGCGCACCAGGTCAATTCAGAAAGAGATCGCGGAAGCGCAGGAGCTCAAAGAGAAAGCCGAGGCCCGAACGGCGGAAATGGAGCGCCGGATGGCCAACCTCGAGCATCAAATAGCCGAGTTGCGCGAAGCGGCCAAGGCAGAACTGGTGGCTGAGGAGGCCCGGATCCAACAAGAGACCGAATGGGCGGCGGCGCGGCTGGAAGCCAACGCCAAAGGAGAGATCGCTTCAGCCCTCACCCAAGCGCGGCGGGAACTTCGTGCGTTCGCCGCCGAGCTGGCGGTGGACCTGGCTCGGCGCAAGATGGAAGAGCGGATGACGCCTGAGATCCAGGAGCGCCTGGTGAATTCTCTGGCGGACAGCTTGGAGCGGAGGGGCGGCAAGCGGGTTTGAGCCGCCTGCGCAGGCGGCGCGGGAGGACAGGAAACTATGGCACTTGCCGTTGCCAACCAGTACGCGCAGGCGCTTGCGGACGTTTTGGCGGACGGGGAGAGCGGTCTGGACGGGCCAGAGGCCGTGGCGCAGCTCCAGGCCTTCGAGCATCTCCTGTCGGAGTCCCGCGAGCTGTGGAACGTCCTGCTGAGCCCGGCCGTAGGGGCAAGTGACAAACAGGCTGTCGTGCACCGTTTCGCTGATGCCTTAGGGTTGGCGCCGGTGGTCCGGAACTTCCTGCTGGTAGTGGTGCACCGGCGGCGCATTGGGCTTCTTGGCGAGATCCGCGAAGCGTTGGAGGAGGTGCTCGACGCCCGCGCGGGCATCATTCGCGCGCACGTGCGATCCTGGAATGAGCTGGACGCAGCTTTGCGGGCCAGACTCACGACGAGCTTGTCGGCCGTGGCGGGTTCGCGGGTCCGGTGTCGTTACGAGATCGACAGATCCTTGCTCGGCGGCGTGGTGGTGCGAATCGGGTCTACCGTGTATGACGGTTCCGTCCGTGGCCGGCTCGAAGCGCTGCACGAGCGGCTGGTGAAATAGCCGGAGAGGATTCTATGGCTCAACTCGGAGCAGACGAAATCGCGCGCATCTTGCGCGAGGAGATCAAGAACTACGACAGCGCGGTGAACGTCGCCGAAGTGGGTTCGGTGATTTCCGTGGGCGACGGGATCGCCCGGATTCACGGCCTGGAGAAGGCGATGGCCGGCGAGCTCTTGGAGTTTCCCCACGGAGTCGCCGGTCTGGCGCTGAACCTGGACGAGGACCAGGTGGGCGCCGTCTTGCTCGGCGAGTACGAAGAGATCAAGGAAGGCGACCTCGTCAAGCGCACCGGGCGGATCATGTCGGTGCCGGTGGGCGAGGCGCTGGTGGGCCGGGTGGTGAACGCCATCGGCGAGCCGATCGACGGCAAGGGCCCGATCGAGACAGACGAGTACATGCCGGTGGAACGCCTCGCGCCGGGCGTCGTCGAGCGCCGGCCGGTTAAGGAGCCCCTGCAGACGGGCTTGAAGGCCATCGACTCGATGATCCCTATCGGCCGCGGCCAGCGCGAGCTGATCATCGGCGACCGGCAGACCGGGAAAACGGCCATCGCCCTGGACACGATCATCAACCAGAAGGGCGGCGACGTGATCTGCATCTACGTCGCCATCGGCCAGAAGCGCTCCACCGTCGCCCAGGTGGTGAAGACGCTCGAGGACCACGGGGCGATGGACTACACCATCGTCGTGTCCGCTTCGGCGTCGGTGCCCGCCCCGATGCAGTACATCGCGCCGTACGCCGGCTGCGCCATGGGCGAGTATTTCCGGGACCGGAGCCGGCACGTGCTGTGCATCTACGACGATCTCTCCAAGCACGCCGCCGCCTACCGCGAGATCTCGCTGCTGCTGCGGCGGCCGCCGGGCCGCGAGGCTTACCCCGGCGACGTCTTCTACCTGCACAGCCGGCTGCTGGAGCGCGCGGCCAAGCTGAACGACGCCAACGGCGGCGGCTCGCTCACGGCGCTGCCGGTGATCGAGACCCAGGCCGGCGACGTCTCGGCCTACATCCCGACCAACGTGATCTCGATCACCGACGGCCAGATCTACCTGGAGGCGGACTTGTTCAACGCCAACATCCGGCCGGCCATCAACGTCGGCCTTTCGGTGAGCCGCGTCGGCGGCAGCGCCCAGGTGAAGGCCATGCGCCAGGTGGCCGGTTCGCTGCGCCTCGACCTGGCTCAGTACCGGGAGCTGGCGGCCTTCGCCCAGTTCGGGTCCGACCTCGACAAGGCCTCCCAGGCGCAGTTGAACCGCGGCGAGCGCCTCACCGAGATCCTCAAGCAGAAGCAGTACGCGCCGCTGCCGGTCGAAAAGCAGGTGCTGATCATCTTCGCCGGCACCAACGGCTACCTGGACGATCTGGCGGTGGAGGAGTGCGGGCCGTTCGAAGAGGGGCTTTACCAATTCGTCGAGAACAGCCATCCGGACGTGCTGGCCGAAATCCGCGAGAAGAAGATCCTCAGCGACGAGCTGCGGTCGCGGATGGAGAAGGCGATCCAGGAGTTCAAGGAGCGCTTCGTCGCCGAGCGCAAGCGGTGAGGACACCCAGATGCCGAGTCTGATCGACCTGAGACGCCGGATAAGGTCGGTCCGGAACACGCAGCAGATCACCCGGGCCATGAAGATGGTCTCGACGGCGAGGCTGCGGCGGGCCCAGGACCGTGTGCTGCAAGCGCGCCCCTACGCCCGGAGCCTGCGGGAGCTGGCGGAGAACGCCGCCGCGGCGGCCTCGGCTTCCGAGCGGCTGGCCCGGCATCCGCTGCTCGTACGGCGGCCCGAAGAGCGGATCCAGCTCATCCTGATCACCTCGGACCGCGGGCTGGCCGGCGCCTTCAACGCCAATCTGATCAAGGCCGCGCAGGCGTTCCTCCAGGAGCATTCCGGGGCCCGCGTGGAGATGGAGCTGATCGGGCGCAAGGGCAGGGACTTTTTCCGCAAGCGTGGGGCGGCGATCACGGGGGAACACATCGGCCTGGCGAACCGGGCCCGGTACGATGACATCGTGCCGCTCGCCGACAAGATGCTGCGGCGTTATGCGGCCAAGGAGATCGACGCCGTCTACCTGCTCTACAACGAGTTCAAGAGCATGCTCGCCCAGCGGCTCGAGGTCCGGCGGGTGCTGCCCATCGAACTGCGCGAGGCCGCCTCGCCGGTCGAATACATCACCGAAAGGCCGCCCGAGGAGCTGCTGGACACTCTTCTGCCCCAGTATGTCAAGATCACGCTTCACCATGCGCTGCTCGAATCGACGGCGGCCGAGCACGCGGCGCGCATGACGGCGATGGATGCCGCTACGACCAACGCAGAGGAGCTGATCGACAAGCTCACCCTGCACCTGAACCGGGTGCGTCAGGCCAGCATCACCCGGGAGATCATCGAGGTGGTCAGCGGAGCGACCGGCCTCGAGTAGTGGAGAGGAGTCTTATGGCAACGGTTACGGCAGTCAATGTCGGCAAAGTGATCAAGGTGGCGGGCCCCGCCGTGGACGTGCAGTTCCCCGAAGGACATGTCCCGGAGATCTACACCGCCATTCGCATCACCAGCGAGGGCTTCGACGTCCCCGTGCCCATCGACATCGTTTGCGAGGTGGCCCAGCACCTGGGCGGCGGGCGCGTCCGTACCATCGCCTTGAAACCCACCGACGGACTGGTGCGCGGGATGCAGGCGATCGACACCGGCGGCCCGATCTCGGTGCCGGTGGGCAAGCAGACGCTGGGGCGGGTGATGAACGTGCTCGGCGAGCCGGTGGACCACGGCGAGCCGATCCAGACCGAGAAGCGCTACCCGATCCACCGCCCGGCGCCCAGCCTCATCGAGCAGTCCACCGAGCTGCAGTTGCTCGAGACCGGCGTCAAGGTGATCGACCTGCTGGAGCCCTACCTGCGCGGCGGCAAGATCGGCCTGTTCGGCGGCGCCGGCGTGGGCAAGACGGTGATCATCATGGAGATGATCCACAACATCGCCCTCAAGCACGGGGGCGTTTCGGTCTTCGCCGGCGTGGGCGAGCGCACCCGCGAGGGCAACGACCTGTGGCTCGAGATGCAGGAATCCGGCATTCTCGACCCCCACGACTGGCGCAAGTCGAAGGTGGCTCTCATCTATGGGCAGATGACCGAGCCGCCCGGCGCGCGCCTCCGCGTCGGGCTGACCGGCCTGACCGTCGCCGAGTACTTCCGCGACGAGGAGCACCAGGACGTGCTCCTGTTCATCGACAACATCTTCCGGTTCACTCAGGCCGGCTCCGAGGTCTCGGCGCTGCTCGGCCGCATGCCCTCGGCGGTGGGCTATCAGCCCAACCTGGCGACGGAGATGGGCGAGCTGCAGGAGCGCATCACTTCGACCAAGACCGGCTCGATCACCTCCGTGCAGGCCATCTACGTGCCGGCCGACGACTTCACCGACCCGGCTCCGGCCACCACCTTCGCCCACCTGGACGCCACCACCCAGCTTTCCCGGCAGATCGTTGAGCTGGGCATCTACCCGGCGGTGGATCCGCTGGCCTCCACCTCGCGCATCCTCGACCCGCGGGTGGTGGGCGAGGAGCACTACGAGACGGCGCAGCGCGTCAAGCAGGTGCTGCAGCGTTACAAGGATCTGCAGGACATCATCGCCATCCTGGGCATCGACGAGCTCTCGGACGAGGACAAACTGATCGTCGCCCGGGCCCGGAAGATCCAGCGGTTCCTCTCGCAGCCCTTCCACGTGGCCGCGCAGTTCACCGGCCGCGAGGGCAAGTACGTGGAGTTGAAAGACACCATCCGGGGATTCAAAGAGATCGTCGACGGCAAGCACGACGACATCCCCGAGCAGGCGTTCTACATGCAGGGCACCATCGACGACGTGCTCGAGGAGGCCGAGCGGCTGAAGAAGATCAGCGGGTGAGGGCGCCATGGCCGACAGCTTCGAACTGGAAATCGCGACGCCGGACCGGTTGCTGGTCAAGGAGCGCGTACGCGAGGCGCAGATCCCCGCCGCCAAGGGCTACATCGGCGTCCTGCCCGAGCATTCGCCCTTTCTGGAGTTGCTCGGCATCGGCGAGCTGACCTACGACGCCGGCGGGCGCCGGGCCAGCCTGGCGGTGGCGGGCGGGTTCGTCGAGGTGCTGCCGGACCGGGTGCGGGTGCTGGCCGAGCGGGCCGAGCGAGCCGAGGAGATCGATGTCGAGCGCGCCCGGCGGGCTCTGGAACGGGCCGAGGAGAGGCTCAAGAACCCGCTCGAGGGCAAGGTGGACATCGCCCGCGCTCTGAACGCCATGAGGCGGGCCGAGGCGCGGCTCCAAGCGAGCGGACGCGGCTGAGGAGAGCCGGGACGCTGCGACCCCGCAAACCGGGCGCCGAAAACCGAGTATGCTACGGTAGATCGAGAAAGGCAGTTCCCGTCCGCATATGGCTTGGTTCACGCGCAAGAAACCGCCCGTCGCCGGAACTCCGGGCGAGCGGACGGTGCGCACCGAAGGGCTCTGGCAGAAGTGCCCCGGATGCGGCCAGATCCTCTGGCGCAAGACCCTCGAGGAGAACCTGCAAGTCTGTCCGAAGTGCGGCCACCACTTCAAGATCGACGCCCGCACCCGGCTGAAACTCCTCTTCGACGGTGAGTGGGTGGAGCACGACCAGAACATGGAGTCGGCCGATCCTCTGGAGTTCACCGACGCCAAGCCTTACAAGCAGCGCCTGGCGGCGATGCAGGAGAAGACCAAGCTCAAGGATGCCATCATCTCGGCTACCGGCACGATCGGTGGGCGGAAGGTGAACGTCTGCGTCCTCGAGCTGGCCTTCATCGGGGGCAGCATGGGCTGCGTGGTGGGCGAAAAGATCACCCGGGCCATCGAGCGCTCTTTGAGCGAGAAGATCCCGCTGATCATCGTCTCGGCGTCCGGCGGGGCCCGGATGCAGGAGGGCGCCGTCAGCCTGATGCAGATGGCCAAGATCTCCGCCGCCTTGATGAGGCTCGACGAGGCTCGCATCCCGTATATCAGCGTTCTCACGGACCCTACCACCGGCGGCGTGACGGCGAGCTTCGCCATGCTGGGCGATCTGAACATCGCCGAACCCGGGGCGCTGATCGGCTTCGCCGGCCCGCGAGTGATCGAGCAGACGATCCGCCAGAAGTTGCCCGAAGGCTTTCAGCGCAGCGAGTTCCTGCTCGAGCACGGATTTCTGGATTCCATCGTGCCGCGCCGGGATCTGAAGGACTACATCATTAAGGCCTTTGACGTTTTTCTCGGACCTCTCCAGTAATCCTGAATCCGCGCCGCAGGCGGCGCGCCGGCGAGGAACAATTGAGTTAGGATTCCCGAGAGGGAAAACGCGATGCTGCTGAAGATCTTTCTCGCCGTTTGTCTGACACTGACCGCGGCCCGCGCCGAGTACGATTGGTTGTTCCGCAACGCACGCGTGGTGGACGGGACCGGCGATCCGTGGTTCGTAGCCGACGTGGCCGTTGAGGATGGGCGCATCGCCGCCATCGGCCACATGCCCAATGCCGACGCCGGCCACATCGTTGACGCATCGGGACTGGTGCTGGCCCCAGGGTTCATCGATGTCCACACCCATATCGAAGGAAGCATCTTGAAGGTGCCTCTGGGTGACAACTTCGTCTTCGATGGCGTCACCACCGTGGTCACCGGGAATTGCGGCGGATCGAAGGTGGATCTCGAAAAATGGTTCGCCGAGCTCGAGCAGGCCGGTCTCGGGCTGAATGTCGCCTCGCTGATCGGCCACAACTCGGTGCGCCGGGAAGTCATGGGCATGGAGAACCGGGCCGCTACGCCGGAAGAGCTCGACAAGATGCGCGAGCTCGTGGCCAAGGCGATGAAGGCCGGGGCGGTGGGCTTCTCCACCGGTTTGATCTACACGCCCGGCACCTATGCGGACACCGAGGAGATCGTGGCCCTGGCGAAGGTGGCCTCCCGTTACGGCGGTGTTTACGCCACCCACATGCGCGACGAGGGCGAAAAGATCGAGCAGGCGATCCACGAGGCGGTCCGCATCGGCCGCGAAGCCGATCTCCCGGTGGAGATCTCGCATTTCAAGATCGACAACAAACTGCTGTGGGGCTCGAGCGCCAAGACCCTGGCGATGATCGAGAAGGCCCGCGCCGAAGGCGTGGACGTGGTGGTGGATCAGTACCCCTACGACCGCTCCTCGACCAGCCTCTCCATCGTCCTGCCGAGCTGGGCGCTCGCCGGCGGCAAGGAGAAGCTCAAGGAGCGGCTGAAGGACCCCGAAATGCGCGCCAGAATCGCCGCCGAGATGGAGAAGCTGCTGCGCGAAAAGGGCTACGAAGACTACTCCTACGCCATGGTGGCGCGCTTCGAGCCGGACCCGAGCCTCGAAGGCAAGACGATCAGTGAGATCAACCTGCTGCGCGGGCGCAAGAAGACCCTGGCGAACGAGATCCTCACGGTGATGGAGCTGCTCAACCAGGGCGGCGCACAGATGGTCTACCACTCCATGTCGATGGAAGACGTCGAGCGCATCATGCGTCACCCCTACACGGCCATCGCCAGCGACGGCGGCGCCCGCGTCTTCGGTGAGGGTAAGCCCCACCCGCGCTCCTATGGAACCAACGCCCGGGTGCTGGCCCGGTTCGTGCGCGAGAAGAAGATCCTGAGTCTCGAAGACGCCATCCGCAAGATGACGTCGCTGCCGGCCCGGACCTTCGGTTTCTACGAGCGCGGCCTGATCCGGGAGGGCATGGCCGCCGACCTGGTGCTATTCGACCCGGAGCTGGTGGAGGACCGGGCAACGTTCGTCAACCCGCACCAGTACTCGACGGGTTTTGGCCTTGTGCTGGTGAACGGCGTGGCCGTGGTGGAGGACGGCAAGCTGACCGGGCGGCGCCCCGGCAAGGTCCTGCGGCACCGGCCGCCGGAGCACGTCGAGTAGGCGTCGGGCTTCGGAGCCTATGATTCAGCTCGTTGACGCCGGCAAGCAGTTCGGGGGCAAGGTCCTGTTCGAGGGCGTCAACTGGCTCGTCGGGCCCAGGGAACGCGCCGGCCTCGTGGGCGCCAACGGTACCGGCAAATCGACCTTACTGCGCGTGCTGTGCGGGCTCGAGGAGCCGGACGCCGGCAAGGTGGTCCGCGCCCGGGGAATCACCGCCGGGTATCTGCCGCAAGAGGGATTGCTCGTCACCGGCCGGACGCTCTTCGGCGAGTGCCTGAGCGTCTTCTCCTCGCTGCAGGAGATGGAGCGGGAGATGGAAGCGCTCACCCGGCGCCTGGCGGAGCTCGACCCCGGCTCGGACGAATACCGCGCCGCAGCCCAGCGGTTCCACGACCTGGAGACCGAATTCCGCACCCGGGACGGCTACGCGCTCGAGGCGCAGGTGGGCACGGTGCTGGCGGGCCTCGGGTTTCCCAAGGAAGACTGGACGCGGCGCACCGAGGAGTTCTCCGGCGGCTGGCAGATGCGCATCGCCCTGGCCAAGCTGCTGCTCTCCCGTCCCAACCTGCTGCTGCTCGACGAGCCGACGAACCACCTGGACCTGGAAGCCAGGAACTGGCTCGAGGACTACCTGCGGAACTACCCCCACGCCTACGTGCTGGTCTCCCACGACCGCTACTTCCTGGACGTCACCGTCGAGCGGGTGGTGGAGATCTGGAACCGCCGCGTCCATTTCTACACGGGCAACTACTCCAAGTACGAACAGCAGAAGCGGCAGCGCCTGGAGCAGCTCGAAGCGGCCTGGCGGAACCAGCAGGAGCGCATCCAGCAACTGGAGACCTTCATCAATCGCTTCCGCTACAAGGCGACCAAGGCCCGGCAAGTGCAGAGCCGGATCAAGGAGCTGGAGAAGATGGAGCGGATCGAGCTGCCGCCGCCCGAGGAGACGATCCGCTTCCGCTTTCCGCAGCCGAAGCCGAGCGGCCGCATCGTCGCCCAGTTCGACAACGTCTCCAAGCGTTACGGCGACAAGCTCGTCTTCGAGCAGGTGAACTTCCTCATCGAACGGGGAGACCGCATCGCCCTCGTCGGGGTCAACGGGGCGGGCAAATCCACTCTGATGAAACTGCTCGCCGGCGTGGAGCCGCTCACCAGCGGCGAGTACCGCCTCGGGGAGAACGCCGAGCCCAACTACTTCGCCCAGGACCAGTACCGGGAGCTGGATCCGGACGCCGCCCTGCTGGACGACCTTGCCTCTGCAGCCCCGAAATGGAGCCTCACCGACCTGCGCAAGCTCCTCGGCTGCTTCCTGTTCTCCGACGACGACGTCTACAAACGGATCGGGGTGCTCTCGGGCGGCGAGCGCAACCGCTACGCCCTGGCCCGGCTGCTGGTCTCGCCCTCGAACTTCCTGCTGCTCGACGAGCCGACCAACCACCTCGACCTCAGAGCCAAGGACGTGCTGCTGGCGGCGCTCGAAGACTATACCGGCACGGTGGTCTTCGTCTCGCACGACCGCTACTTCATCGACCGGCTGGCCAACCGGGTCTTCGAAGTCTCCGGCGGCCGCGTCACCCTCTACACCGGCAACTACGAGGACTACCTGCGGCAGAAAGAGGCCCGCGAGCGGGCCGGCGCAACTGCAGAACCCCCGGTGGGGTCGGCCGCCTCCGGGCCGCCGCCTGAGCCCACACCCCGGCCATCTTCGGAAGAGGCCTCGCGCCGCAAGCGGATCAACCCGATCAAGCTGCGCCAGATGCGCGAGCGCTGCGGGGAGATCGAAGAGGAGGTCGCCCGGCTGGAGGCGGCCATCGCCGAGACAGAGCGCGAGCTCGCCGTCTTCCGGGGAGCCGAGCGGCTGCAAGCGGTGACCGAGAAGCTGGACGGCCAGCGGCGCAAGCTGGAGGCGCTGCTCTCGGAATGGGAGCGCCTCAGCGAGATTCTCGAGGGGCAGAAGGCCTGAGGCGATCCTGCCCACCCGGCGGGAAGTAATACAGGAGTACTCCTTTGCCGACTCTTTCGGCCGGCTCGATCCGCTCGGGCCAAAGCGCTATGCCGGCGCCGTCGCGCCCCAGACCGAGGCGGAACACCTTCAGCATCGTGATGCTCACCGCATTCCAGCCGGGGGACGGCTCGAAGGGATCCATCGGCTTCACCGGCGGGAACCCGTGTCTCGCCTCCAGGTCGGCGACGATGACCGGGGTGAAGGTGACCTCGCGGGCGCCCAACTCGCGAAGCCGCCGCGCCAGCCGCTTCATGTCCTGGCCCCAGTCGAGGTCGGAATCCACGATGATGCGCTCCGGCCTTTCCCCCGCCAGGAAATTGAAGTAGGCCAGATAGTCCGGGTGGGCGGCCAGCGAGCTGCCGGCGTACCAGACCAGCAGCGCCCCCACCGCCCAACCGGCCCACCGGGCGCGCTTCGCACGGTCCAGAAGGTGCAGCGTAGCCACGGCCGCCGCGATCGACATCCCCACATAGACGGGCAAGATGTGCCGGACGCCGATGTGGATACGCCCGAAGGAGGCCCCCACTACGATGACGCCCGAGAAGACCAGAGGCAGCCACCAGCGGACTCCGGACCGGCGGCGCCGCCACATCCAGACCGCGCCCAATCCGGCGAGAACCAGCAGCGGCAAAGGCGTCTTCACCGCCAAGGCGACGAGGTAGTAGTACCACCAGCCGGTTTCGCTGTACTGTCCCAGAAGATAGGCCGGGTGCCCGCGGTAGTGATGGCCCAACACCACGTAGACGCCCTGAAACAGCTCCGGCAGCGGGATCGGCGGCCAGCCCTTGCCCGGTTCCCCGAAAGTGAACCGGTAGAACGCGCCGGTGAGCAGCACGAGCGCCGCCACGCTTGTCCCCAGTGACCGCGCCCGCGCCCGCGCGGCGGAGAAGATGTCCGCCGGCCGGTTCCAGCGCCAGAAGGCCACGGCGCTCACCCCCGCCGCAGCGGCGAAGTAGAACAGCGACGAGAACTTCGAGAGCACCGCCAGAGCTCCCATGAGGCCGAAGACAACGGCGTAAGGCGCAGTGGGCCGTTCCAGCCACACCCACATGGCGAGGAAGGCGGCGGTGAGCGTGCCGGTCAGCGCCATGTCGGTGGTGGCCAATCCGGCGTGGGCGAGAATGGGCGGCAGGAACGTGAAGAAGAACGTGGCGAGGACCGCCGCAGCCGGCCCGAAGCCGCGCTTCGCCCACAAGTAGACCGCTCCGGCGGCCAGCCAGAAGAAGGGCAGGACCCCCAGGCGGGCCAGGCTCAAGTGCAGGTCGTAGTGGTTGTGGGCGTAGAGCAGGTCCACCCCCTCGTCGTACATGTCGGGCCGGCCGATCGTGCGAACGCCCTCCAGGTAGAGACCCAGGGCCGCCGCAACGCGCGCCAGCGGCGGATGCTGAGTCTCGTAGCGGTAGACGCCCTTCGACAGCCATTCCATGCCGCAGGCGATGTGCGCCGGCTCGTCGATGGTGTGGTTGAAGACCCGGTAAGTGAGCACGATGCGCAGCGTGCCGACGGCCAGGAGCGCGAGCAACAACAGCGCCGAGCGGCGCTCCAGGAAGCTCAACGCCCGCGCCCCGGCCGGCGAGGCGCTCCCGGCCGAAGATGCGGACTCCGTCCCCCGTCCAGCCGTGGGGTGGGCGCCGGTCTCAGAGGGGCCGTTGCCTGGTTGCCCACTCATTTGCGGGGCTTCCGCTTCCGGCTTCTTCGCGGCGCCTGTGGCTCGGGCTCGGCGGCCGCCGGTTCGGCGGGGGCTCTGAGCGCCAGGAACGCCGCCAGCAGCAGGCCAGGCAGGAGCTGGACGTAGAGCCGGACGAGCGAGGTGTTCAACAGCCAGGTGAGGTCGTTCGGCGTGACCAAGTAGACCCCCCAATAGACGGCGAGCATCACCGCCACGACGGCGCCGCAGGCGGCCGCCGGACGCCTGGCTCCGGGTGGGACGAAGCGCAATGCGAGGGCCAGCGCCGCCAGGATGAGCAGGGGATGGCTGGGGCCGCGGCCGAGTTCGAGAAGCCCGTCGAACGAGCTGGCGAGAATCATCTGGTAACGAGCCGGGTTGGTGAGCTTGTCCGCCAGTTGGGCGAAACTCTGGCCGCCCAATGGGCCGATCGCCGGGGCGATGAAGATCTTGAAGGCCGCCAGCAGCAACGCCGGGCCGGCGGCCCCGGCGCCCCACAAGCCCAGGTTCCGCCGCAGGGCGCCGCCACCCTGCTTGCGCCAGACCAGAAGCGCCCAGAGCGCCGGGACGACGGCCAGGAAGGGAATGCCTTCATTCTTCGTGCACGCCGCGAAGCCGGCGAACAAGCCCGAGAGCGGCAGCAATGCTTTTTCGGCTTCAGCCTCTGCGGCAGCCAGGGCGAGCAAGCCCAGCGTCGCGAGAAAGTAGTACGCCAGCGGAATATCCGCATACTGCCACGTGGACTGCTCGAGAAGCGGCGCCGCCGTCGCCAGCGCCAGCGCTCCCAGCACGGCGACAGCCGTCCCACGCAACACGGCCACTGACGCTACCAATAGGGCGGCCGCGGCCCAAAAGAAGGCAAGGCTGAGGATGAGCGGAACCGCAGCTTCGCCCGCCGTGCCGGTGAGCTTCCAGAACGCCGCCACGGCCGAGGAGAGCAGCGGCGGATACTCCGGGTGCATCTCCACGACGATGGTGTTGACGGCGTGCTTCCAAGACTCCCCGGGGCCGGCAAAGAACCGGGCGCGGAGGTTCCAGATGGAGAAGGCGTCCCACTGCCCGTACGGAGCGGCCCGGGCGGCGATGATCTGCGCGCCGAGGATCAGCACGCCCATGGCGCCGATGATCATGGCCAATGGCCGCACCCAGCGCAACGGCGGAGCCCCGGCGGCGGCCGCCTGCGCCGGAAGCGTCTTGCGGCGGAAGCCGGCCACGGCCCCCGCGAGAACGATCCCCAGTACGGGCACAGTCCACCAGCGGCCCGTAAGCCCGGCGGGCAGAAGCAGGAAGTGCAGCAGTCCCAGTCCGCCGCAGACGTAACCGAAGGCTAGCGCTGCCGCCAGCAGGCGGCCCGCCCACCGCGGCTCGAGGCGGGCGAGATCGCCGAACGGAAGCAGCAAACCCTGGACGAGCCCTCTCATGGCTTGCGGTAGAGCACCAGGCCGGCGCCGTAGTCCTTGACGAGCTCCAGGCCATGCTGTGCCGCCGCCTTGGCGGCGAACCGGTTGTCCTTCAGGTCAGCCGTGAAATTCCCGATCACGTAGCCGCCGCCCGGGAAGCGGTCCACCGGTACGAGCAGACGCGGAGCGAGAGCGTACTGCGCGCCGGAGAAAGCGATGCGGGCGGCGAACTCGCCGCGCGGAAGGTCCGAGAGGTAGCCCACCACCGCCTCCGGCGGGATGGCCTCGCGCACCGGACGGAACCGCTCCCGCTGGCGCTCCAGCCGGTAGGGATCCGGCTCCCGGGCCGCTTCTTCGGCCGCCCGGTAGTAATCCATGGCCGCGTTGAAGGCAAGCAGCGCCGCCACCGCCGCGACGATGACGAGCACCGAAGGGGGACTCTTCTTCATGGCCGGGAACCCGTCAGGGTAACCCATCGGCGGGCAGTGCAACAACCGGCTTGTCCGCGCCGGGGCCGATCGCCTAGAGTAGGGGAATAGAAGGCGAAGCGCTTTGGACATCCAGAAGCAACTCGAAGAGCTGCGCCGCCGCATCGCCGGCATCGACCGCAAGTACTCGAACGCTTCCCCCTCCGGCGACCGCCGTGCCCGTTCCGCCCCCCGGCGCTATTCGATCGAGCGGTACTTCGACGGGACGGTGGTCGAAACCCCCCACGGGAGCCACTTCGAGACGGAGCGCCTCTTCGCGCGCCACCGCCGCCACGGCAGCATGGAGATCTCCGAACTCGAGCAACTCCCGCCGGACCTGCTGTCAGCGATCTCATCCGGCGAAGCGCCGACCGTCCCAGCCGAGCGCTGGGCTTTCCTCGATACGGAGACGACAGGACTGGCCGGGGGCTCCGGGACCTACGCCTTCCTCATCGGGATCGGCCGCATCACGCCCGAGGGCTTCCGCGTGCGCCAGTTCTTCATGCGGGACTACGGCGAGGAGCAGAGCCTCCTACACGCCGTCCAGGAGCACCTGCGCGCGTTCGACGTCCTGATCACCTACAACGGCAAGACCTACGACATTCCGCTGCTCGAGACCCGCTACCGGATGTCCCGGCTGCGGCCGCCTTTCGGACGGCTGGCCCACGTGGACCTGCTCTTCGGGGCGCGGCGGCTCTGGAAGCTGCGCTTCGACAGTTGCCGGCTGGTGGACCTGGAATACCAGATCTTCGGCGTCGAGCGGGTGGGCGATCTGCCCGGGGAGATGATCCCCTATGTCTACTTCGAATACCTGCGGAACCAGGAGGCCGAACGCCTGGTCCCGGTGTTCCACCACAACGCCGTGGACATCCTCACGCTGGCCTGCCTCACCGGCATCGTCCCGTTCGCGTTCCGCTCGCCCGGTGACGCGCCCCTCAGCCATGGAGCCGAGCTCGTGGGGCTGGCGCGCTGGCTCCGGCAAGACGGCCAGCTCGCTCAGGCTCTGGCCCTCTACCGGCGGGCGGTGGAGGCGGGACTGCCCGACGACTTGCTGTTCCGCACCCTGTGGGACATCGGGCTGCTCGAGAAGCGCCTGGGCAACTACGAAGCGGCGGTGACCGTTTTCACCGACCTGGGCTCCTGCCGGAACCCGTTCCGCGTGCAGGCACTGGAAGAGCTCGCCAAACACTACGAGCACCGGGAGAAGAACTACCCGATGGCGCTCGAGTGCACCCAGGCCGCTTTGGAGATAGAGGACACGCCCCAGCTCCGCCACCGGGCGGCGCGGCTGGAGCAAAAGACGGCGGCGCGAAGCCCCGCCCCCCGGCTGCTGTGACGCCCGGGGCGGCTCAGGCCGGGAAGCGGCGCGCTCAGTATTTCGGCATCGAGGGATCGACGCGCTCGGCCCAGAGGTTGGTGCCGCCGCGCATGTTCCTGGCCTTGCCGAAGCCCATCTGCCGGAGGAACCGCACCGCCCGGGCGCTGCGCTGCCCCACTTTGCAGACGGCGATGATCTCGTCGGCGGTGTCCAGCTCGTGGACGCGCTTCGGCAGCTCGCCGAGCGGGATCGACTTGTACTTCGGCAACGTGCAGATCTGCAGCTCGTGCGGCTCGCGGACGTCGAGCAGGACGAACCGCTCGCCCCGGTCGAGCTTGGCCTTCACTTCCTCGGGATCGACGTCCCAACCGGTGCCGGCTTCCTCGCCCTCCCGGGCCACGCCGCAGAACTCGTGGTAGTCGATCAGCTCCTTGATCGTCGGATTCTCGCCGCAGACCGGGCATTCGGGGTTCTTCCTGAGCTTCAGCTCGCGGAAGCGCATCGCCAGCGCGTCGTAGAGCAGCAGGCGGCCGATCAGCGGCTCGCCCTTGCCCAGGATCAACTTCACCGTCTCGGTGGCCTGGATGACGCCGATGGCGCCGGGCAGGATGCCCAGCACGCCGCCCTCGGCGCAGCTCGGCACCAGCCCCGGCGGCGGCGGCTCCGGATAGAGGCACCGGTAGCAGGGTCCGTCCTTGGCGGCGAAGATGGTCGCCTGGCCCTCGAAGCGGAAGATCGAGCCGTAAACGTTCGGCTTGCCCAGCAGCACGCAGGCGTCGTTCACCAGGTAGCGGGTGGGGAAGTTGTCGGTGCCGTCGACGACGATGTCGTAGTGCTTCAGGATCTCCAGCGCGTTCTCGCTGGTCAGCGCTACCTCGTGTTTGACGATCTCGATGTTGGGGTTGATGTCGGCCATGCGCTCGGCCGCCGAATCCAGCTTCTTGCGCCCGACGTCCTTGGTGCCGTGGATCACCTGGCGCTGGAGGTTGGTGAAGTCCACCACGTCGAAGTCGACCAGGCCGATCCGGCCGACGCCGGCGGCGGCTAGGTAGAGGCCCAGCGGCGCGCCCAGTCCGCCGGCGCCGATCAGCAGCACCTTGGCCTGCTTCAGCTTGAGCTGGCCTTCCATCGCCACTTCCGGCATGATCAGGTGCCGGCTGTAGCGGAGAATCTCCTCGTTGGTCAAGGTGACGGGAGGCGTGAAGACGTCAGCGCCCATGGTTTCCCCCTGCGATGCTCGGCACGATGGAGATCACGTCGCCGTCCTTGACCGGCGTCGCGTCCTTGTCGAGGTACCGGATGTCCTCGTCGTTGACGTAGACGTTCACGAAGCTCCGCAGCTTGCCCTCGTCGTTGTAGAGGTGCCGCTTGAGTTCCCCGTAACGCGCCGTCAGCGCCTCGAGAACCTCTTTCACCGTTGCGCCGCCCAGCTCCACGCTGTCGGCCTGGTCCGTGTACTGGCGCAGCGGAGTAGGAATCAATACTTTCGCCATCAGTCGCTTCACCCTCTCTTTGCTCTTGTCGGTTTCAGTTTCCGGACGGAATCTCTACGTCCTCGGCCTCGGCGGCCGTCTGCTCGGGGTTTGGGAGGAAACTCCTGACGTGGTCCACCTTGCCTCCGCGCACCGAGACGACCACAAAGGAGTACCACGGGCAGGAATTCTTCAAGTCCGTGGCCGAGAAGTAGGCGTCGCAGTCCGGATGCGAGTGGTAAATCCCGATCAGATCGAGCCCGCGGTCACGCGCGGCCCGGTCCGCACGCAATAGATCTTCGGGACGCACTTCGTAGCGGTTTCGGCGCGAGCCAGTGAAGGCGTTCTCCAGTTCGACGGCTTCCTTGACGAGTTTGGCGCCGTTTTCGCAAACGCCAAGCAAGGCGCCGCAGCACTCGTTCGGATAGGCGGCCTCGGCGTGGCCGACGACGGTCCGCCAGGCATCCTTCTCAATCCGGATCATTCCAGAAACTCTCGCTCAAATATTTCTCGGCCCCGTCGCACAGCACCGTAACGATCACTCCCCGGCGGCCCTCCGCCAGGATTCGATGCGCCACCTGCCGGGCGGCGACCACGTTGGCGCCGGACGACAAGCCCACCAGCAGCCCCTCCCGCCGGGCCAGTTGTTTGACCATGCGATAAGCGTCCTCGGTCTCCACCCAGATATTGTCGTCGGCCAGCGTGGGGTCGTAGATGGCCGGCACGATGGCCGTGGGCATGTGCTTGAGCCCTTCCAGCCCGTGGAACCCGGAAGATGGCTGCACCGAAACGCACTTCACCGCCGGAAGGTCGCGCCGCAGCCGCCGGGAAACGCCCACGAAAGTGCCGCTGGTGCCCATGGCGGCGACGAAGTGCGTAATACGGCCAGCCGTCTGCGCGATGATTTCTACAGCAGTAGTAAAATAGTGCGCCTTCCAGTTCGCCGGGTTGGAATACTGGTCCGGATAGAAATAGCGGTCCGGGTCGGCCTCGTAGATCTCGCGGCACTTGCGGATCGCTCCGTCGGAGCCTTCGGCCGGATCGGTGAGGATCAGCTCCGCCCCGTAGGCCCGGAGCACCCGCTTGCGCTCTTCGGAGGCATTGGCCGGCAGGCACAACCGCACGGGGAAGCCTTTCACCGCCCCGATCATGGCGTAGGCGATGCCGGTGTTCCCGCTGGTGGCGTCGAGTAGGATCCGGCCGGGGGCCAGTCTGCCGGTCCGCTCCCCGTCCAGGATCATATTGAGCGCCGGCCGGTCCTTGACGGATCCTCCCGGGTTGAAATATTCCGCTTTGGCGTAAATCTCGATCCCATCCAGGCCTTCTGTGACCTTCTCCAGCCGGATGAGCGGCGTGTTGCCGATCTGGGCCAGCAGCGAGGTCTCAGAGCGAGGCCGCAAGATTGGAGCGAAAACCGCCATTATGGATTGCTTCACCCTTGGGGGCAGTTCCAGGCGATAGCCCTGTTGTTACCATTCTACGAATTACCCAATTCCCTGTCAACAATAGGGGATTGGTTGTCTGGAGCTATTCGTATCGATGTTCGACCGGCATGCGAGGATGCAGGTCACGGGACTCGAAATGTAAAAAGGCCGCGGTGCTCGCCCGGCGCCGCGGCCCGGAAGTGGAAACGGAATTCGCGTGACTATCTCGCCGCCAGCAGCGCCCGCAGATAGCGCGCCCGCTCGGGCGACCGAAGCTGGCGCAGCGCCTTGGCTTCGATCTGGCGGATGCGCTCCCGGGTAACGTCGAACTCCTGGCCGATCTCTTCCAGGGTGTGCTCGCGCTCACACCCGATACCGAAGCGGAGCCGGATCACCTTCTCCTCCTTCGGCGAGAGGGTCTTGAGCACGTTGGCCGTCTCGTCGCGAACGTTGGTGTCGATGACGGCGTCCACCGGCGAACCGACCCATTTGTCCTCGATCAGGTCTCCCAGCGCCGATTCGCCGTCGCGGCCCACCGGCGTCTCGAGGGAGACGGGATCCCGCGAAATGGTCTTCAGCTTTTGGACCTTTTCGACCGGAATATCCATCCGGCGGCTGATGTCCTCGTTGGTGGGAGCCCGCCCAAGTTCCTTTTCGAGCTCCCGCGTGGCGCGGAGGAACTTGTTCATGCTCTCGTTCATGTGCACGGGGATGCGGATGGTGCGCGACTGGTCGGCGATCGCCCGCGTGATGGCCTGCCGGATCCACCAGGTGGCGTAGGTGGAGAATTTGTAGCCGCGGCGGTACTCGAACTTGTCGGCCGCGCGCATCAGCCCGATGTTGCCCTCCTGGATCAGATCCAACAGATGCAGCCCGCGGTTCACGTACTTCTTGGCGACCGAGACCACCAGCCGCAGGTTGGCCTCGACGAGGTCCTTTTTGGCCCGTTCGGCCTCCGCTGCGCCTTTGTGCATCACGTTGACGGTGTGCCGCAGCTCGGCCACAGTCGCGCCGGCGGCGGTCTCGCGCTTCCGGATCTCCCGCTTCAGCTCCCGGATCCGGGCTTGGGCCGCCTCGCCGCCACGCTCGCTGACGCGCCGAAGTTCGGCGTCGAGGTGCATCAATTCCTCGTAAACCCTCTCGACCTCATCACCCAGCCGCTTCCACAACGCCTGCTGGAGTGGAATGGCGCGGATCGTGCGAGAGATCTCCACACGGTTGCGGGCCAGCCGGCCCTGCCAGCGGCGCCGCAGCCTCTTGTTGCTCGCGGGGATCTTCGACAACTTCTCGCGGATCTGTTTTTGTCGCTTCAACAGGGACAGCAGATTCGCGAACCGCTCCCGAATCTCGGCCTTGCGCCTCTCCAGATCCTCGGCGCTCTCCTCGCTGTCGTTGCCGAGATCGACGAACGACTCCACCGGCTCCCTGCCCTGGGTGACTTGCTCGGCCCATTCCGCCACCAAGCGTTGGGCCACCGGCGAACGGCTGATGGCGCGCTGCATCCGCAGTTTGCCGCGCTCCATCCGCTTCGCCAGCGTGACCTCCCCCTGCCGGGTGAGAAGCGGGACGGCGCCCATCTCACGAAGGTACACGCGGACCGGGTCGTCGGTATAGATCGACTCCTCTGGCTGCGGCGCCTGGTAGTCCTCGGTGTCGTGGACCTCTTCCGGGTGGAAGTAGTCCGCGTCTTCGTCGAACTGCAGGCTCAGCGGTTCGTTGTTGTCGTTTAGATACTGATCTTCGAATCGATCCACAGATGACTCACCCCCCCGGGGACGCACACTCACTACCATTCCCATTCGTCCGCCGGGTAATCTGTATTGGATTTGGCAGGCCTTCTGTTCGGCCCGTGTAGGGACAGCACTCCGGACAATACCCTCGTTATCATAGCACACCCGCGCACCGAAGTTAAGTCCCTAATAGAAAGATGTACGCCAAGAATTTCGGTTTCAACTAGTTGCGCGCTTTTTCCACAGACGGCGCCGCAACTTGCGGCGGCGCCGTGCGGCAGGCCCGCCGCACGGCGGCTCAGGTTCGCTTCTGCCGCATGAGCTGTTGAAGTTCCGCAAAGAACGCCTCTACGTCTTGAAAGTCGCGGTAGACGGAGGCGAATCTCACGTAGGCGATCTTGTCCAGAGCGCGGAGCCGCTGCATGAGCAATTCTCCTATCTCTGTAGTAGTAATCTCACGGTCCGGATCTTCCGAGAGCCGGGCCTCGACTTCGTCCACGAGTTTCGCCAGACTTGCCACGCTCACCGGCCGCTTCTCGCATGCCCGGAGCAGTCCATTGAGCACTTTTTGCCGGTCGAACTTCTCCCGGCGGCCGTCTTTCTTGACGACCATGTATGGTATTTCGTCCACCCGCTCGTAGGTTGTGAAGCGCTTGCCGCACGAGAGGCATTCCCTCCGGCGGCGGATCAGGTCGCCCTCCTTGCTTTCGCGCGAGTCCACCACCTTGTCCTGGCGGTAGCCGCAAAACGGGCAGGTCATTGTGGAACCTCTTCTTCTATTCTCCTCAACTTGTGCCAGTTGACGCCTTCATGGAAGGCGAGCAGTAGCCCGAAGGGCACAATAGCGACGAGTGTCACGCCCCAGACGAGCAGGGCCAGCCCCCCGGCGGCCTCCAGGCTCAGGCCGAACAGCTCGGTCAGCACGAGGATCGAGACGACCTGGATGCCGCCGCCCACGCCGGGGATCTGCACGACGGCCCCGAAAGCCACGAAACCGACGAAGATCACGACGTCTTGCAGGCCGAAATCCTGGGTGGGCGGGAAGGCGACGCACAGGCAGTAGTAAGCCGCGATGATCAAGGCCCACTCGAAGAGGCTGTAGAAAGCCAACTCCAGAACGGTGCCGGGCCGGTGGCTGGAAACCACGCCATGGCGAAAGGCCGTCACCACCGAGGCCACCTTGCCGTGGCGCTCTCCCGGCAGAAACGCCAAGGCCTCGAGCAGGCGCCGCTCGGCCGCCTCCGCGTAGCGGCTGAACAGTACCAGGATCGCGAGCACGGCGAGCCCTGCCAGCCCGGCCAGCCAGCCGCCGGTCTGAAGCAGCCAACTTAGCTCGGGGCCCGCTGTGATCCCTGAACTTTCCATGCGGCTCAAAGCGATGCCGAAGATCAGCAAGGCGGTCAGCAGGTCGTAGAAGCGTTCGATCAGCCAGGCGGCCACCTGCGAGGAGAACGAGACGTTCTCCTTTACAGCGATCAAGTAAGGCCGCACCATTTCGCCGGCCCGGCCGAACAACACGATCGCCGTGAACCCGATGGCCGTGGCTACAGTGAGCCGCCAGATGCTGGTCTCTTTCTTGACTCCCCGAATGAGCACTTGCCACCGCAGCGCCCGGCCCAGATAAGTGGCGAGGGCGAAACCGCTGCCGACGGCGACCCACCCCCAGCGGACGCCGCCGAGAACAGCCGCGAACTCCGCCCACTCGAAGCCGATCTGGCGCCATCGGAAGGCGATTGCCGCCACGGCGGCAACGAGGCCTGCCACCAGCAGGTACCAGCCTAAGGGGTGCTTTCTGTGTCGGTCTCCTATGCCGCCCTCCTCATGGCCGGTGAATCCGGCGGCTGTGCTAAACTCTCGCCGGTCGGGCGCCGCGACAACTTCGGTGACGCTAGAATGAGAGTCGGCCGGCGAACGGGCGTGGCGGTTGCGGATTCCGCGGGCGGCCCGTCCGGCGATGGCGATGCCTACCCCGGTCCGCCCGTGTCTGCGGCCCTGTTTTGTGTGAACTTCTTATGATAAAGCTTCGTTTCTCAGAGTGGAAGGTGAGGCCGGAGCCCGTTGGCGAAGACCTGCCGCGGGGCGGGCCCTTCCTGGTGAGAAATGGCGGCCGCTGTAACAGCGCAGGTGACGATCTCCGGAATCGAAGCGCGACCCTGGCGTGAGGGACGGCGCAAGCGAGCGGGAAGGACCTTGGACCCGGATGCCACCCTCGTAGAACGCTGCCTGAAAGGAGACGAGGCAGCGTGGGAAGACCTGGTGAGGACCCACACGCGGCGAGTCTTCTCGATCTGCTACCGGTTCACGAACTCCCAGACTGAGGCTCAAGACATCACCCAGGAAGTCTTCCTGCGGGTCTTTCGCAGCCTGCGGAGTTACCGTCCCAGCGAGGGTTCGTTCTCCGTTTGGCTCGGCCGGCTCACGCGCAACCTGCTGATCGACCATTACCGCCGGGCCAAGCTGGACCGTGCCTCGGCGCCACTCGAAGACGTATTCCCGGAACTCGAGCACAAGACGTCGCCCGATGGCCGCGCCGACGCCCTCGTCACCGGGCGGGAGGCGGGGGAGATCCTGCAGGCGGCGCTGCAGAAACTGTCGCCCGAACTCCGGGAGGCCGTCATCCTGCGTGACCTGGAGGATCTGGAATACAAGGAGATCGCCCGGGTATTGAAGGTCCCGGAGGGCACGGTGAAATCCCGCTTGAGCCGAGGCCGGGCGGAGTTGGCGCGCATCTTGCGGAGGCAGAGGATCGTGGTTTGAACCCGAATCGCGAAGACGGAGAGGCGCGGCCATGACGTGCGCAGACATCGAAATCCTGCTCTGCGACTATGTAGACGGGACGCTCAGCGGCGGGCAGAAAGCCGCCGTCGAGGAGCACCTGGTCCGCTGCGCTTACTGTGCCGAGATGGCCGCCGATGCCGGCGCCGCCGTGGAGTTCCTCAAGACGGTTCCGCGGGTGGAGCCGCCGCCCGCCCTGGTGACCAGGCTTCTTTATCAGCTCCCCGCCGCCCGTGAACGGCGGGAAACCGGCGGTCTGCTAGCCTGGCTGGGCCGCTGGATCGGGCCGGTCTTGCAGCCGCGCTTCGCCATGGGGATGGCCATGACGGTTCTTTCTTTCTCGCTCGTGGCGCGGATCGCCGGCATTCCGGAGCGCCAGCTCCGGCCCTCAGATCTGCACCCAGCCAAAGTCTGGGCGGCGATCGACGACCGGCTGCACCGCGCCTGGGACCGCGGCGTGAAATACTACGAGAGCTTGAAAGTGGTCTACGAAATCCAGAGCCGCCTCAGCGAGTGGACCGAGGAGCCCGCCCCGGCGCCCGGCCGGACGGCTGCCCCGTGGGAGGGCTCTCCGGAACCCGTACCTCAGGCGGGGCCCGCGACGGAGGCGCCAACTATTGGAGGACAAGTCAATGACGAACGGTGAAGACAGGCCCCGGGAAGAGGCGGCGCACGCCGCCGGGGCAGATTCTCAGACCGGTGGAGCAGGCGGCGCCGAGCGGCCCGCCGGTTATTGCCGTGTCTGCGGCAAACCGCTGTCGGAGAGCCAGGTCCGCAGGCGCCACGGAGTGATTTACTGCGAGGCCCATGTACCGGCTCCGGCTCCGCTTCCCCGGTCCGAGTGGGATACGCTGCCGCAAGCAACGGCCGGTACGTCTCCCGGGCTGGCGTTCGTCCTGGGCCTCATACCCGGGGTCGGAGCGATTTACAACGGCCAATACGCCAAGGGACTGATTCACGTCGTCATCTTCGGCCTGATCATCAGCATCCTGGAAGCCGGGGCCGGGGGATTGGAACCCTTGTTCGGGATGCTGTTGGCCACTTGGGTCTTTTACATGGCGTTTGAGGCCTATCATACGGCCAAGCGGCGGCAGGCCGGCCTGCCGGTGGACGAATTCTCGAGCCTGATCCCCTTGAAGGAAGGGGCTGGGTCCGTCGCCGGGCCGCTGGTGCTGATTGGTCTTGGCATCTTCTTCCTGCTGCTGACCCTGGATGTGATCGACCTTTACCAGGTGGTGCGCTTCTGGCCGGTCCTGCTGATCGTTCTGGGCGTGTGGATGCTTGTCTCGCGCCGGCAGCCGGGCAGAGAGGAACGGGGAGGAGCCTCATGAGGGTACCGCTCGTCACCGCCGTCCGGGGACCGATCCTGATGATCACCCTGGGGCTGCTGTTCGTCGCCGACCGTTTCGACGCCGCCGGTTTCGACCGCACCTGGCCGGTGCTGATCATCGTGTTCGGGATCCTGAAGCTGCTGGAGCGTCTGGCGCTGCGGCGCCAGGGGCTCGGGGCCGGGGGAGTGTGAGGAGGCATCATGCGCCGGGGTTCACTCGTCGGGCCTTTCGTTCTGATTCTGGTGGGCGTCGTCCTGCTGCTCAACAATTTCAAACCCGAGCTGTCGCTGCTCCACCTCTTCTTCAACTACTGGCCCTTCTTGCTGGTGGGTTGGGGGGCGGTGCGCCTCATCGAGATCCTGGTTTCGGCAGCGCGCGCCCAACCGCTTCCTCGGGACGGTATCACCACCGGCGAGTGGGTGCTCGCGGTGCTGCTCTGCCTGTTCGCCTCCGGAGCCGATTTCGCCCGCTCGCAACTCCCGAAGGCCCGGATCACGATGCACGGGCTACAGCTGTTCGGCGAAACCTTCGACTACCCTTTGGCAGGCTCCGTCGAAGCTGGTCCGGCGCCGCGGGTCTTCATCGAGAACCTGCGCGGCAACGTCCGTGTCGCCGGCGGCGAGGGCAGCGAGGTGAAAGTGGAGGGCCGTGCGACGGTCCGGGCCTTCGCCAAGGACGACGCCGACAAAGTCAATGCCAAGTGCCCGCTCGAGGTGGTGCGGGAGGGCGACCAGATCATCGTCCGCACCAATCAGGAGCGCGCCGGTGGGGACTGGAGCGTGAGCGCTGACTTGGAGATCTCCGTGCCGAAAGGAGCCTCCGTCACCGCTCGGGGCCGCTACGGAGATTTCGACATCGCGAATCTCGACGGTAATGTGGAAATCGCAAGCGACAACGCCGGGGTGCGGATAACCGGCGTCGGGGGCGACGCCCGCATCCAACTGGAGCGTAGCGACATCATCCGCATCGTGTCGCTCAAAGGCAAGGTCGAGATCAAAGGCCGGGGAGAGGACATCGAACTGGAGGATATCTCCGGCCGGGTGACGGTCAAAGGCGCCTACTCGGGCGGACTCTCCATGCGGAGACTGGCCGGGCCGCTGGTGTTCGAGAGTCGGCGCAGCGAACTCCGGGTAGCCGGCATCCCGGGCGTGCTGCACCTGGATCTCGGCGACTTGACGGCTGAAAACGTACAAGGCCCCTTGTACTTCAAGAGTTCTTCCCGGGACGTCGAACTTACCGCGTTCACGGGTCCAGTCGAAATCCAACTCGAACGCGGCGACGTCCAGCTCCGGCCTGCCGGGAAGGATCCGCAGATCCAGGCAACGGTGCGCTCCGGCGACATCGTGCTGATCCTGCCGGAAGGCGCCGATGGCGGCGTCGAAGCCACTACCCAGCGGGGAGAAGTGGTCAACGAGTTCGGCGAGGAGCTGGCCACCGAAGATCTCGGCCAGAAGGGGGCGCGCCTGTTCGGGCCGCCGGGAAAGCCGGTAAGGATTCGGCTTTCCACCCGGCGGGGGGACATTACGGTACGCAAGACGGTCGCCGCGCCGGAGCAAGGGTCGCCGAAACGGTTGCAGACGACATCCGTGTGAGGCCGGGCGGGCTCAGCCCACCAGAAGGATTCGCAGGTCCATTACGTTCGTGTTCGTAGGGCCGGTCTTGACCAGGTCCCCGAGCGGGTCGAAGAAGCGGTAAGAGTCGTTTTCGTCGAGATGGGCCTGGGCGTCGAGGCCCAGCTTGCGGGCGCGTTCCACTGTCCGGCCGTCGGCGACGGCGCCGGCCGCGTCGGTGGGGCCGTCGGTCCCGTCGGTGCCGGCGCTGAGCACCACCGTGCGGGGCAGTCCGGCGATGGCCAGGGCGGCGGCGAGAACGAACTCCTGGTTGCGCCCGCCGAGGCCCCGTCCCTTGAGCGTCACCGTCGTCTCTCCGCCGCTCAGGATGCAAGCCGGCGGCTTCACCGGCCGTCCGGAGGCGTGGATCTCCCGAGCGATCGCCGCGTGCATTCGGGCGATATCCCGCGTCTCTCCTTCGATAAAGGTCGAGAGCAGAAGCGTCCGGTAGCCAAGCCCCCGGGCGCGCTCCAAAGCCGCCTCGGCGGCCATTCGGTTGCTGCCGACGATGACGTTCTGCGTCCGCGAGAGCTCACGGGCCCCGGGTTTTGGCGTCTCGGCAATCTCACCGCCCGCGCCCCGCTCCAAACGGCCCCGGACGCTGGCTGGAATCCGCGAGTAGATCCCATAACGTTGCAGGATCCGTATCGCATCGGCGAAGGTCGAGGCGTCCGGGGCGGTGGGCCCGGAAGCGATCACATCGAGGTCGTCGCCGATCACGTCGGAGAGTATCAGCGCGATCACGCGGGCCGGCCAGGCCAGCCGCGAGAGCTGCCCGCCTTTGATCGCCGAGATGTGCTTGCGAACGGCGTTGATCTCGTGGATCGTCGCCCCACAGGCCAGCAGCAGCCGCGTCGTCTCCTGCTTCTCGTCCAGGGTGACCGGCTCGGCGGGCAGCGGCATCAGAGCCGAGCCCCCGCCGGAGATCGGGCAGAGAATCAGATCCCGCTCGCCCGCGCCGGCGGCCATGGCAGCGATGCGGCGGGCTCCTTCCACCCCGGATTCGTCGGGGACCGGGTGGCCGCACTCGTTCAGCTCCACCCGTTTCAGGGAAGCAGTGTGGCCGTACTTGACGTTCACCAGCCCTCCGGAGATCCGGCGGCCCAGCGCCCGCTCGAGAGCCTTCGCCATCGCCGCGCTCGCTTTGCCGGCCCCGAGGACCAGAATGCGTTCGTAATGTTCCAGCCGGTAGCGCCTTCCGGCGACCTCGAGCGTCTCGCCTTCGCGGGCAACGTGTCTGAGGACGGCCTGCCGGGGATCGGCGGCCTTCAATCCGGCGCGGAAGATGGATAAGGCGTGCCGGCGCAATTGTGCTTCGGTCATCGTTTCGTCCGGCCTTCGGGGGTCTGCCGCCCGTTTCGCAGGCGGCCCAGTCTCAGAATATCGGAAGATCGAGGATGCGGCGCACGACCTCTTCCGGAGGCTCCTCGCCGGTCTCGATCCGGTAGTCGGCGCGGCCGTAAGCCGCCCGGCGGGCCTCGTAGAGCTCGGCGAAGCGCTTCGGGTCCCGGGCCAGCGGCCGGTCGTCGGTCTCGGCCACCCGTCGCCTACAGACTTCCAGCGGGCAGTCCAGCCAGATCGCCACCCCGTGCTCGGTGACGAGTTCCACGTTCTCGTCCCGGGTGAAGGCCCCGCCGCCCAAGGCCACCACCGTCGGCCGGCCGCGCTCGATCTGGCGCACCCGTTCGGCGATGGCCTCGTGCTCGAGGCGCCGGAACTCCTCCTCGCCGTACCGGTCGAAGATGTCGGCAATTCTCATGCCGATCTTTGCCTCGATGTCGTTGTCAACGTCGGCGAACCGCCACCCTAGCTCGTCGGCCAGTCGCCGTCCGACGGTCGTCTTGCCGCATCCCATGAAACCCACCAGATAGAGGCCGGGAGTTCGTTTCAGCTTGAGGATCATCGTCCGCCTCGAGCGGGCCGCGCGGCCCGCCGCTCAACTTTCGTCGCTAGCCTCAGCACCACGATACATCCGGTAGAGCTGCCAGTCCAGCAGTCCCGGCAACAGCCGCGCCACGGCCACCAGCGCCCAGCCCACCGCCGGCGTCAGGACGGTGCGCTTCTCGCGTTCCACGCCGCGCACGATCGCTTCAGCGCATTGCTCGGCGGTGATGGCGAACTTCTTGGAGCGCCGGATCGAGGGCGGCACCCTGCCGCCGAGCATGTGGTCCTGGAAACCCGTCTTCACGTAGCCCGGACAGACGGTGATCGTATGGATCCCTTTACTCTTCAGCTCCAGGCGCAAACCGTCGGTCCACGATCCCAGGGCGAACTTCGACGCCGAGTAGATGGTCATCCACGGCAGGGTGACCTTGCCGGCGATGGAGCCGACGTTGACGATCACCCCGCCGCCTTGGCCGGCCATGTGCGGCACGACGAGCTGCGCCATCGCCACCGGCACGAAGAAGTTCAGTTCCATCAGATGCCGGATATCGGCGATGTCGGCCTGCCAGCTCGGCGTGTAGAGCCCGATGCCGGCGTTGTTCACCAGCACGTCGATCGAGCCGAATCTGTCGAGGGTGGCCTCCACGCACGCCGCCCGCACCTCCGGGTCCGTCAAATCGCCTGCCGTGACGAGCCCGTCCGGGCCGGCGAGCCGTTCGAGCTTCTCCCGGGACCGGGCGACAACCGAGATGCGGGCCCCGCGCTTGCGAAAAGCCTCCACGCAAGCCGCGCCAATGCCCTCGGACGCCCCCGTGATCAGAACCGTCTTTCCCTGTAGATTCATTCTCCGCCCCTGCCGCGGCGGCCCATCGTCGGGCCCCAGGGCGATAATGGTAACATGCCGGGCGGCCGACGCCTCCGGACGTCCTCCTCAGAGGGGCGGGCGCGAACCGGCGCCGCTTTTGGCTCCCGGCCTCAGGGGCGAGCCGGCGCCGGCCTGCCGGGCGCCCGTCGCCCGCCGGAACCTCGGACGGCTTCTCTATGCGGCAGTTCCTGTTGATCGACGCCGACGACACGCTCTGGGAGAACAACGTCTATTTCGAAGAGGCGTTCCAGGAGTTCGTCGATTTCCTCGGCCACTCGACGCTTACCAAAGAGCAGATCCGCGCCATTCTCGACGAAATCGAACTGGTCAACATCAAGGTCCACGGCTACGGCTCGCTCAACTTCGGCCGTAACCTGCGGCAGTGCTACGTGCGGCTTGCCGAGCGGCAGATCCGTGAAGAGGATCTCGAGCGGGTGATGGGCTTCGCCCGCGGTATTCTGGACCGGCCGGTCGAGTTGATCGAGGGCGTGCCGGAGACGCTCGCGTACCTGGCGGGACGCCACGATCTCACACTGTTCACCAAGGGCCATCCGGAGGAGCAGCGGCTCAAGATCGACCGCTCCGGGTTGGGCCGCTTCTTCCGGCACACGGCGATCGTAAAGGAGAAAGACGTAGAGTCCTACCGCCGTCTGGTCGCCGAGGGGAATCTGGATCCCGCCCGGACGTGGATGGTGGGCAACTCGCCCAGGTCCGACATCAAGCCGGCGCTCGAAGCCGGCATCGGCGCCGTCTACGTACCCCACCCCCGCACCTGGCACCTGGAGAAAGAGCCGGTCGCCGATGGCCACGACCGGCTCCTCATCGTCGGGTCCTTTGCCGAACTGAGACGCTATTTCTGAGCCGTGGCGGCTCCGCGCCAGGGCGCCGGAGCAGTGAAGCCGGGCTTCAGCGGAGAGAGCGTCAGGGCCTCTGCCGAGGCTTTCGCCTCCCGGGGGCGGCGCAGCAGCCAACCTTTGATCAAGATGCCCACGATGCAGAAGTGCGTGAGCGCCCCGGCGGCCAGCATGGCGTAGAAGGGCTGGCCGACCAGCGCGCCGGCGCAGATGATCAGCAGGCGCAGGTCGCGCCGTTTCAGACGGTTCAGCCAGTCGTCCGGATAGGGGAAGCCGTTGCGCAGCTCGAACTCCTTGGTGACGTAGCCCGCCAGCAGGAACCCCCAGGCGGCCAGGAACCCGCCGATCCAGACCCAGTGCTCCGGGCTGGCGCTCGCGTAGGCGAAGGTCACGGCGAGGGCGACCGCCACGTCGGCGTAGCGGTCCAGCATGCTGTCGAGCCACGCGCCCCGGGCCGAGGCCATGTGTTTCAGCCGGGCCACCTCGCCGTCGCAGCCGTCCACGATCGAGCCGAATTGCACCAGCAGCGCCCCGATCACCCCAGCCGCGTACTGGCCCAGCGCCAGCAGGCCGGCCCCCGCGATGGAGATGAGGAAACTCAGCGCCGTGATCCAGTTGGGCGTCAGGCGCGTATGGGCCAGCAACGCCGACAGCCGCGTCGAGATCGGCCGGTTGACGTACTGGGAGATGAAGCCGTCGCCTGACGGCTTGCCCAGCCCGGCCAGCAGCCGCCGCACCGCCTCCCGGTAGGCTTCCGGGGTGTCCACGTCGAGCCACAACTGCCCGGTGGCGTCGGCCGCCAGCAGCCGGCCTCGTTCAGCCAGGGAATTCGTGGCCTCCGAGAGGCTGCCGGCGTCGAGCCGCTCCAGCTCCTCGAACAAGGCCCGGGTGCAGAGGAAGACGCCGGTGTCGGCGGCGTTCCAATCAGCCAGATTCTTTCCCACCCGCACGACCCGGCCGTCGGAGACCACCGTTTTGGTTACGTCCCTTTCATCCAGGATGGCGCCCCGGTCCCGGTCCACAGCCAGACACACCTGGCCGTCCCGCAACGGGGCCCTGCACACCGTCCGGATGAGCGAGCCGTCGATGAGGTGGTCCGCCATGAGCAGCAGGAACGGCTCCTCGCCCACCTTGGCGGCGGCCGCCCGGGCGCTGGCCCCGTTGCCCCGCTTCCAGTCGGGCGCCACCACGCACTCGATCTCGCAGTTGCGCCGGGCGGCGATCTCCTCCAGGTGCCTGCGCACCGCCTCGGCCCGGTACCCGAGGACCACCACGAAGCGCCGGATCCCCTCCCCGATGCAAGTGGCGATCGTGCGCTCCACCAACGAGAGCCCCAACAGCGGGACCAGAGGTTTCGGCCTGCTTTTCCGGAACCGGGCCAGGCGGGATCCTTCGCCCGCAGCCAGAATCACCGCGAGTCGGGGCCGCGGCAGACCCTTTTCGACTTTCTTGGATTCAACCGGAACCGTCACCATCTCACACTCCTTCTTTCCTCGTTTCAATCGAAGCCCCACCACAGGAGAGCTTCAGACACAAAAGAAAAAGGTCAGAAGTGAAGCGTTCAGATTGAACCGCTCGAACTGGAAGGGGATTCCTCTGCGGAAATCCTGCCCGGCAATAGTATACACCCGCAAGCGCCGGAAGTAAAAGAAGTTCTTCGTCCGGGATGGGCCCGGCGCGTGGGAGGAGCGGGGAGATTCACGACAGGGGAGGAGAGCCGGGGGCCTGCGGGCCGCAAGCGTCCCCCACATCCCCCGCTAGTGACCGAGTTCAGCTTTCGGGCCCCCGGCGACCCGCACCCGTAGCTCGTCCAGAAACCGGCAGGCGGACGGTGAATATCGAGCCGCGGCCGGGGGTGGAATCCACGGTGATCGAGCCGCCGTGCTCAGAAGCGACCTTGTGGGAGACCAGGAGGCCCAGGCCCGTACCCTCGGAGCCTTTGGTGGAGAAAAACATCGTGAACAGCTTCGCCCTGGTCTCCTCGTCCATGCCGATGCCGTTGTCCTCGACCTCGATGACGACGTCTTCTCCGTCGCGGCGGGCCCGGACCCAGACCCGGTAGTCCTTCCCCTCGTCGGTGTCGGCGGCGCAGGCGTCGATGGCGTTGGTCACCAGATTGGCCAGCAGGGCGTGGATGTCTTTCGGCTCGCCGTAGAGGGTTTCGGCGCCGGGCTCGATCCTGACCTCGAGCCGGACCCCGGCGTCCCGGGCGCGGCGCTCGAACAGATCGGCGACCTCCCGGGCGAGGCGGTCCAAGCGCACCTCGACCCGGCGCGGTTCGCGGTCCCGGGCGCAGTAGAGCATGTCCATGATCATCGCCGAGAGGCGGTCCACGTTCCGCTGGACCATCTCCCAGCCGGTGCGGATCGTCCGCTGGTCGTTGTCGCGCAGGCCGGCGTTGACGACGTAGACGCCGCCGCGAAGGCCCTCGAGGACGTTCTTGATGGAGTGGGCGGTGCCGGCGACGAGCTGGCCGATGAAAGCGAGCTTGCTCTGCAGCTCCTTGACTTCGGTGATGTCGGTGGAAACCTCCATGACGGACGTGATCCGGCCGGTACGGTCGCGCACGGCGGCGGTATGGGTGAGCACATGGAGCTGGTGGCCGTGCCGGTCGAAGACGACCTCTTCGGAGTGGTGGACGCGACCGTCCTCGAAGGTCCGGGCCACCGGGCACTCGGAACAGGGCTCAGCGCGCCGCTTGTAGACCTCGTAACAGCGGCGGCCGAGGCGTTCGCCGAAGGCCTCCTTGAAGCGGCGGTTGGCTTCGACGATGGTGAGTTCCCGGTCCTGGACGGAGATGAAGCAGGGGACGGTGTCGAAGAGATTGTGGAACCGGGCGAGGGAGTCGTGGAGGCGATGCTCGAGCTCCTTCTGGACGGTGATGTCGGTGAAGAGCTCCATCACGGCGACGATCCGGCCGCCGTCGCGGCGCCGGAGCGGCTTGGTGTTGACGATGACGTTGTGGGGCAGGCCGCGGGCGTCGAAGATCACTTCCTCGGAAGTGTGCTCTTCGCCGTCCTCGAAGGTCCGGGCCACGGGACACTCGGGACAGCGTTCAGCGCGGCCCTTGTAAACCTGCCAGCAATAGCGGCCGAGGGGGGAGCCAAAGTCCTCGATGAGCTTGCGGTTGGCTTCCAGGACGCGGTAGTCGGGCCCCTGGATGGAGATGTAGCAGGGAACCTCGTCGAAGAGCCGGCCGCAGGAGAGCTCGCGGATGTCGAGTTTCGGCGCTGAGCGCGCCGTCGAGGAGCTGTCCGCCATCTCGCGCCTCCTTCGCTGCGGCCGGCCCCCTCAACGGGAGCCGCCCCCGCTCCCGTCTATTGAATCTGGTCGCTCGGAATCCGCGTCCCGAGCACCTGGATGGCTGTTTCGATCACCTTGTCCGGGTCGATGGGCTTTTCGAGAAACGCGTTCGGCTCCGGGATGCCCTTTTCGGCGATGAACTCGTGGAACCGGACGGTGGGCTTGTCGGTCTTGCCGTAGCCGGTGATGATGACGATGGGCAAATTCTTGTACTTCTCGTCCTTGCGGAGCTCCCAGTAGAGCTTCTCGCCGGTCTTGTGGGGCATCACGAGGTCCAGGGTGACGAGGTCGGGCTTCTGATCGCGGATCTGCCGCCAGCCCTGGTTGGCGTCGGGCGCTTCGAGCACTTCCGCGCCCTTGTCTTTGAAGATCACCCGGAGATAGGTGCGCACGTCGGGTTCGTCGTCGATGACGAGCACCTTGTAGCCGGCCAGCGCCTTGGCCGGGATCTCGCCCGGGGCGACGGCCACCGGAACCTCGACCTTGGGCGCCGGCTTGGGCACGACGAGGGCATTGTAAACCATGTCGACGAGCTGCTTGACCTCCATGTCGAGCTGGTAGTGCTTGATGAGGTCGGTAAGCCCGTCCACGCAGTTGTGGCAAGAGGTGATGACGATCTTGGCCCCGGTGGCCCGGAGCTGCTCGGCCTTGATCTTGGCCGATTTCAAGCGGCGCGGAGCATACTCGGCCATCGACATGGCGCCGCCGCCGCCGGTGCAGCAGAAGTTCTGCTGGCGGTTGGGATACATCTCGCGGAAGTCGGAGCAGACCAGCCGGAGCAGTTCGCGGGGCTCCTCGGTCATGCCGCAGGAGCGGGCCATGTTGCAGGAGTCGTGGTAGGTGACCGGGATGGAGTTCTTGGACTTGTCTACCTGGATGCGACCTTCCTTGATGTAGCGGAGCATGGTGATGATGGAGCTTTCCATCTCGATGTCCGGCAGGTCGGTCTTGCTCCAATTAGGTCCCTCGCAGCGGGTGGAGCGGTAGCCGTGGCCGCACTCGCTGATGACGATGCGTTTGGCTCCGATGGTGCGGGCGGCGTCGTAGACCCGGCGGGCGCAAGCGCCGCCGAGCTCGTCGTCGCCGTTGAAGAGGCCGAAGTTGGTCATGTCCCAGCCTTCGCTCACCATGGTCCAGTTCTCGCCGGCGAAGTGGAAGATGGCGGCGGCTTCGGCGATGGTCCGGGGATCGTATTTGGCCTCGCGGGGATTGATGGTGTAGACGAGCTCGGCGCCCTTCTTGTCGATGGGGATCTTGATGTTGGGATCGTCGAATTCGTCCTGGAGCTCCTCCTCCATCCACTCGACCGTTTCCAGGTAGTCCTCCTTGAGGACGCCCATCTGATTGCCGATCTCCCACTGGTCCTTGGCGACGGTGGCCACGCCCTCGGGCATGATGCCGACGTGGACGAGCAGGCCCCGGGCGAGGCGGTTGAAGGTGGCCATATCGACACCCATCGGGCAGTTGAAGGAGCAGCGGCGGCAGTTGGTGCACTTGCCGAAGACGGTGTCCTTGAGATCCTCGAGCTCCTCGTCGGTGTAGACGCTGCGGGCGCCGACCCACCAGGGGAAGGCGCGGCCGGTCCAGTCGATGTGGGCCTTGAAGAGCTTGCGGAGCTTGTCGGCCTTGTAGGCCGGGGCGTAGGTGGGGTCGTCCGGGTTGGCGAGGACGTAGTGGCACTGCTCGGTGCACATGCCGCAGTGCACGCAGGCGGCCAGCGAGAGCAGCACCTGACGGTTCACCTTCTGCTCGAGCCTCTCGATGACCTTCTGGGCTCTCCAGGATCGTTCACGTGCCATAGGTCGAATACCTCCGTGGTCTCCCTCAGGACTCCGGCTTCAGCATGGCCGCCGGGTTCGCCAATGGATACGCGCCGCGGCGCCCCAGGGTCTTGCCGAGGTAGTAACGGGAGAACGGGTAATAGATGTAGTGGGAGATCTTGCTGAACGGGACGTAGACGAGGAAGAACGCGGTGAGGAAGAAGTAGGCAAGCAGGGGCGTCTCGGAGACCTCGCGGGCGTTCGGGGCGGCGGCGATGCTGGCGCCCAGCCAGACGATGAGCAGAGCCAGGGAGAAGTAGTCGTCCGGAGTACTGATGGCCCGGACGTGGGGATCGGCCAGTCTGCGCCACAGCCGCATCAGGCCCATCAGGATGCCGGCGGCGAAGATCGCCTGCAGGGCGACGACGGCGGCCGGCGAGGCGATGGTCTCCGGCGCGTAGGGAATGAGGAACGACATCAGGATGGATGCGGCGACGGCCAAGTGGAAGACGGCGAACTGCACGTAGCGGAGCGGGCGCTCGCGGTAGCTGGCCATAGCCCACGGCAGGGCGATGGCGGCGAGGGAGTAGAGAGCGCCCTTGCGTCCGTCGCGGCCCGGCGGCGCGGTGGGCTTCTGGCGCTCCTTGCCGGCAGGGAACTTGAGGATCCAGCGGATCTTGAGGGCGTAGACGATCGCCATGAAAGCAAGTGCGGCGATCTGAAGCGTGTCCTCAGCAAAGTGTAGCAGCGGGCTCGTCTCGTACATCCGTAGTTCTCCTCGTCAGCCGAAGAATTGCGCGACGCGATCCTTCCAAGCGTCGTACTCGCGCTTGTCGGTGACGCAGATGATGATCTTCTCGAGCGAAGTGGTGCGGTCCTCGAGGACGGCGGCGATCTCTTCGAGCATCACCGTGGCGCATAGATCGAGCGGGACGCCGTAGAAGCCGTAGCCCATCGGGGGAAAGGCGACGGTCTTCAGGTCATGGCGATCGGCTAGCTCGAGAGCCGAGCGCATGGTGCGGCGGAGCTTGGCCTCGAGGTCCGGCTCGTGGAACTTCGGCCCGCAGGCATGAATGATGTAGCGTGCCTTCATGGCCCCGGCGGTGGTGATCACGGCTTCGCCCATCCCGACCGAGCCGATGGCGTCGAGCTCCTTCTTGACGGCGGCGCCGCCGCGCTGCTGAATGGCGTTGCCGTAGCCGGAGCCCAGGGCGAGGTCTTCCCGGGCATAGAAGACGAAGCCGTCCACGGGCAGGGCGGTGAGATCGTCTTTGATGAGTGTGACCATCGTTTTACCCAGCTTTCGCTCGACAGATGGAAGTTCGATGAGAGTACCACTCATTGGTCAGGCTCCGACGGTCTTGGGAGGCGGGCAAAGGGCGGCAGCGGGATCGCCAGGCCTCACCGCCTGCACCAAGTCTTCCAGGGTGTACTGTTTCAGAATGCGGACGATGGCGGCGTTGATGTCTCGCCAGACTTCCAGGGCGGGGCAACTGGCGGAACGCTCACACAGAGCGGGATCGATCACGCAATCGAGCACCGACACAGGACCATCGACGGCCTCGATGATCTCGAGCAAGGTGATCTCCGAGGGCTCCCGGGTCGGCAGATACCCTCCTTTGTTCCCCCAAACACTGCGGAGGAGGCCGGCATTGCGCAAAGGGGCGGCGAGCTGAGAAAGGTAAAGGCGTGAGATGCTCTGCCGCTCGGAAACCTCACGGAGCGGTACAGGGCCATGGGAGGAGTGGGAGGCGATGTCCGCCATCATGCGTACGGCGTACCGAACGCGGGTGTTGATTTTCACAACACTCCTTTCGCTGGCTCAGTGCCTGCCACGAGTGGCGCGGGACGGCGGCAAGCGCTTGATTGAGCCGATCTTCTCGATCTTCTTTTACCACTGTTTGATTTAAGAGTCAAGGATATTGTTACCTGAAATAGGCTCGAAACACCGCTCTCAAGTTTCCGGTGTGTCGCGCGGAAAACAGGCCATGTCGCCCCGCTCGTCGTGGGGGGCCATATCGACAAGGTCCTTGAGGGTGTAGCCCTTGAGCACGCCGGTAATCGCCGTATTGATATTGCGCCAGACTTCGAAAGTCTCGCAGATCGGGGCGCGGGAGCAAGACTCCGGATTCTCGACGCACTCGATGATGCTCACGGGTCCATCGACGGCCTCCATAATCTCCAACAGATTGATCTCGTCCGCCGGGCGAGCAAGAACGTACCCGCCCTTGTTGCCCCACACGCTCCGGAGCAAGGCAGCGTTCCGGAGGGGAGTGGCCAGTTGGGAGAGATAGAGCTTCGAGAGCCCCTGGCGCCGGGCGACGTCACGGAGGGGTACCGGTTTTTCTGCGCAGTGTTTGGCGATGTCGGCCATCATGCGGATGGCGTAGCGGACGCGCGTGTTGAGTTTCATGACAGGCTCCTTATCGGGAGCCGGCTTTCACCGCCGAATCCCTACTCTTAGGATGCGGATTTCTTGCCTCCGTGGCAAATGAGCAGGCCTCCAGAGCAGCGAAGGAGAACACGGAGCTCGAGTTCCTCGGTGAGGGTACGGGCGCGAGACGGAACCCATGGTTCCACCGGGCCTTGTGCCCCGGCGCGGCGGCCATGAGGAGACGCCAGAAGACGGTGTCGAAGCGCTTTGCCCCAGGGACGTTGGGCGCCTTACCGAGGCGGGCCACGACAAGGTGCAGGCTGGGAACGACGTACAATTTCCGGCCGAGTGCGCCGAGCGCTGCGACAAGGTCATTGGGTGCAGTGGGAATGAAGGGTCCCGGGACCCGGCGTGTCCCGCGGACGCTGAACGGCTGCCCATTGAGCCACCAGAGGTAGCCGTAGGAGGGGTTCAGATCCTGGGAGGGCGAGAGGGAGGCGCGCAGGTATTGCGGATCGGGCAGCACCTGTTTCCCGCGCCACCTTCCGCCGGCTAGGATCAATAAGCCGAAGCGGGCCAGGTCCCGGGCGGTGGTGGCGAAGCCGTAGCGGTTGGCGGTCCGGCGGCTCTGAGCCCAGGGCCGGACGATCCATTGCGAGTCGTCCATTCCAATGGGGCGAGTCAGCCACTCGCGGGTGAACTCGTTGCGGTGCTTGTGCGTCACAGCCTCGAGCACTTCAGCGAGCCGCGCGTAAGCGGATGTGTTGTAGCGCCACTTCGCCCCGGCCGGGGCTTCGAACTCGAGCTGCTCGTTGAGGCCGCTGGTCATGGTCAGCAGGTGGCGAATGGTGATCTGGACCTCGGCTCCGGCGGGGGCTTTGGTCCAGCCGCGGCCCAGGTAGAGGCTCACGGGGTCGGAGATCTTCACGAGACCCCGGTGCTGCGCGATGCCGACGAGCTGGGCGAGGACGCTCTTCTGGACGGAAGCGACGTCTTCGATGGGGCGGCCGGCGGAGTCCTTGCCACGCAACGTGAAGTAGTAGCGGTTGGCGCGAAGGCCGCCGCCGGGCTGGGGCCGCCCGGGATCCCAATAGCGCTCGGCGAGGATGCGGCCTTCATAGAGGATGACCACGGCGGTGGAGCGGCGCTCGCCGGCCAGCCGAAGCGCTTTGTCGAGAGCTTCCGGGTCCCAGCCGGCCTGGCGGGGAGCGACCGTCTTCCACTCGGGACCGCGCGGGGGGAAATAGAGATCTCCGGCGAGCGCCGGCGCGGCGGCGAGGAGGCTCAGCAGAGCTGCGGAACTCAGCGACTGCGCAATACGTGCCACGGTCGATTCCCCATCATATGCCAGAGCCGGATATGGGGTGGCCGGCTGCCGACAAGAAAAGCCCCGGACCCGGAGGTCCGGGGCGGGAGTGGGCGAGTCGGGTCGGTTCAGAAGTAGAGTTTCAGTCCGAATTGCATGATGCGGCGGCCGCCGGCCCCGTTGACGAAGCCGAAGCTCGACTCCTGTCCGAGGGTCTGCCCGGGCAGGTCCCACTGCGGAGTATTGGTGAAGTTGAACATCTCCCAGCGGAACTGGAGCCGGTAGCGCTCCTTGAAGCGCCAGTTCTTGGCCGCCATGGCGTTGAAGCTGATGCTGCCGGGGCCGGTGAGACCGGGGATGGTCCGGGCGCTGTTTCCCAGGGTGTAATCGGGCGGTGTGGTGAACGCTTCCGGGTTGAACCAGTAGATGCCGCGGCTGCCGTCATCGCGGGGCTTGCCTCTCTTCGGGTGGTACAGGGGAACGCCGGCGACCATGTCGGGCCGGAGGTTGCGGCCCTGGGCGTCGTCGCCGAGGATGTCGCGGGTCCCGTTCAGCACGGTGAGACCGAAGGGGGCGCCGGAGCGGATGGTGCCGATGAAGGAGACCTGCCAGCCGCCGAGGACGGCGTTGAGAACGTTGTTCCAGTCGCTACCCCACTTGCGATTGTGGCCGAAGGGCAGATCCCAGATGGGAGCGATCACGACCCGATGGGCGATGGAGTTGGTCGATTTCGACCGCTCGCCCTTCAAGTTATAAATGTTCTGGATTTGCTGGTTGTCGCCGAAGGTCGCGTCGTTGCCGCCGGTGAAGATGACGTTGTCGATCCAGCTCGTGTAGGTGTAGGCGATGGTCAGGCCGAAGCCGTGCCGGTATCGTCGCTCCACGCGGGCGGTTCCTAACCAGGCGTTGGAGATGCCCCAGTTGGGGGCAAAGATCTGAATCTGCGGTTTCGAGCTGGTGAACTGCTGCCACGGGCGGAGCTTGAGGGGGTTGATCCCGGTGGCCAGTTTCGGCAAATCCTCGGTGCGGATATGGTTGATGTTGATGTTGGGGAACGGTACCTGGCGTCCGAGGTTCCCGAGCACGCCGATCTCGAAGAACCAGCCGCCGCGCTGGTGCTGGATGGTGAGGTTGAGGTTCTGGGTGTACGGGTTGACGCGGTCCTCGCCGATGAACTGGACGGTGGAGGTGGCGAACCGGGTGCCGCGCATGCCGAAGGTCGGGGTGAGTTCCGACTCGGGGATGTCGTCCAGAGCGCCCTCGGGAATTCCTTGGGCCAAAGTGAAGGGGATGGGGTGCCGCGCCTTGTAAATATTGTCGAATCCTCCGCGGGCGATCTGGATCGTGTTGCGGTCGTATGGGTTCCCGAAGAAGACGCCGTAGCCGCCGCGCAGCACGGTGGTGTCGGTGCCGAAGACGCGCCAGGCGAAGCCGAAACGGGGTCCGAAATTGTTCTTGTCCCAGCGCCAGAGGTACTTGCCCATGCCGTTCCGGTTCGGGAAGGTGACGACGCCGACGGAATCTTCCGGGATCCCGTTCTGGCCGGCAAGGGGGTTGGGCTTGTAGGGGCTGAAGCCGTTCATGCGTCCGCCGATCTCAGTGATCGGCGTCTCCGTTTCATAACGGACACCGAGGTTGAGCGTGAGATTGCGGGTGACTTTCCAGTCGTCCTGAAAGAAGCCGGCGTAGTAGCGGATACGTTTGCCGATCATCGGAGCGACGCGGGCGTCCACGTTGTTGAGGCGCCCGAGGATGAAGTCGGCGAAGCGGATGCCGGTGTTCTTGATCCCTTTGCCTTTCTTGTTATAGCCCTGGGTCCATCGGCCGTTGAAGTTATACACGCCGGAAGGCTGGGGGCGGCTGACCTCGTTGCCCTGGTAGCGGGAATGCTTGAAACCGAACTTCAGGGTGTGGGAGCCGCTGATCTTCGTCAACTGCAGGTCGTAGTCGAAATTATTGAAGACGGCGAAGCGGTGGGCGTTGCCGGAAGCGCCGATCTGAGTGACCGGCACCAGGCCGCCGCCGAAGTTCATGCGCGGGAAGACCTCGCCGCCGACGCGCGAGACTTCGGGCAGGCCGAAGAGCTCGGCATAGTTGGTATCGCAGCAGTCGCCGGACTTGCGGTCGATGGTCACTCGGCCGAAACCGGCAGTGAAGTTCAGGATGAAGGTGGGCGAGAACAAGTGGGTGATGTTCGCGGCGGCGTTGTAGCGGCGGTTGATGATATCGAGGCCGTTGGGATCGGCGACGCCGTAACCTTGTGAATAGCCGGTGATGCTATCGTCCGGATTGGTGAAGATATACCGCAGATACATGCGGGTATTCTGGGTGAGCTCGATATCGCCGCGAACGGTGTGGTAGTCGCGGTCAGTCTTGTTTGGCACGATCTCCTGCCAGTTGCCGGCGTTGTTGTCCACGTTGTTGGGCGTGCGGTTGGGCGCCGGGATGTAGTTGCCGGCGAGGATCTTAGCGGCCACCGGGTCCCAGCGGTCCCGGGGGATGATGTTGCCGGGGAAGGGCTGGGTGTTCTTGGGTTTGAGGAACGTGCCGGAGCCGCTGGCCGGGTCGTAGATGGGCACGACGATCAGCTTGCCCTTGACGCGGGCGGTGGCGTTGGAGAAGTCGCCCGCCTGGAACTCCGGCAGGCCCACGCTGCGGGTTCGAACCGAGCTGCTGCGGTTGATGATCGAGTCGTAGTTGTAGAAGAAGAAAATCTTGTTCTTCTTGATCGGGCCGCCGATGGTGCCGCCGAAGTTGTTCCGGCGCAGCTTGGGCTTCTCGTCGGCGCTCCAGCCGCGGGCATCGAACAGGTCGTTGCGGACGAACCAGTAGAGACTCCCGTGAAACTGGTTCGTCCCGCTCTTGGTGACGGCGTTGACGAGACCAGCGGAGCTGCGGCCGTACTGGGCGCCCATGTTGTTGACCTCGACCTTGAACTCCTGCATGGAGTCGATCGGGGGCGACATCTCGATGTTCTGGACGCCTAGACCGCCGCGAGAGTTTTGCACGCCGTCCAGTTGCGCCAGGGCCGACTGCGTCCGGCCGCCTCCGAGAGAAATTCGCCCGTTGCGGTAGAAGGCGCCGGGGGTCAGGTTCACGAGCGAGAAGACATTCCGGTTGGGTAGCGGCAGCTCCAGGATTTGCTCGACCTGGATGGTGGCGCCGACCGAACCGGACGTGGTCTCGACCATGATGGTCTCGCCGGTGACTTCGATCGATTCGGTGATGACACCTACCTCGAGGGTCACGGTCTGGGTAAGAGTGGTGCCGACGTTCAGCCGGAGATTGCCGATTTCGGAGCGCTTGAAGCCTTCGGCCTCGACTACGATGCGGTACTGGCCCGGGATGAGGTTCGGAACAAGAAAGGAGCCGTCAGCCCCGGACTCGACTTCACTGCTGATGCCGGTCTGTTCGTTGACGATCGTGACCTTGGCGCCGGGAATGACCGCGCCTGAGGCGTCCTGGACGGTCCCGGTGATCGTTCCCAGGGCCTGGCTAAAGGCCGGAGAAGCGGAGCCGGCCAGGAGCAAGGCGAAGGCCGTCGTCAGGAGCGCGTATACGCGCACTGCGCGTGTCGGAATGCTTCGCATGGATAGATCCCCCTTTTCGCAAGAGCGCTCGTTGCTTGGCTGAGAGAGGCGGAAGGTGGCGGCTGCGCGAGAGGAGAGCAGATGCGAGCAGCCTCCGCAACGACTGCTCAGGGATAAACCTCTTCGCCACCAGGTCCCCCTCGCTCGGGATTCGCTGCCGGAACCCACCACGGGGCCGGCGCCCCTGCGAACCGTTTACCACAAGCAAAGATGGGTGTCAACCGCCTGTGAAGGCAAAGTCAATGCAAAGAAAAGGAATTCGGTTCTTGGCGCAGTCCGCACTCACGGCCTTCGGCGGCGCGCGCTGCGGCCTGCCGGGAGTGCATGAGGCCAGGGCAGCGCGGAGAAGCCCGCGCTATGCCTAGACCCGGTTTCCAACGGCTAGGGGCAGCTCAGGAGAGCCACGCCGCGCGGGCGGCCAAGAACGCTGCCAGTGCGAAAAGGAAGTAACCGAAATAGACCTTCATCCGCCGCTTGTCTACCTTCACGGCCTTGCGGGCGCCGATTTGTCCGGCGATGAAGATGCCCGGCACGAGCGCCAGCGCCACCGGCCAGTTGACATGGCCCGCTTTCAGGTGGCCGAGAAAACCTCCGGTGGCGGTGAGCCCGACCATGAACGAGGAACTGCCGACCGCAATGTTGATCGGCACCCCGAACAGCAGTACCATCATGGGCACCTTCAGGATCCCGCCGGCGACGCCGATCAAGCCGCTGACGCCGCCGGCGACGAAGGAGATCGGAAGCGCCAGCGCGAGGTTCACGGCGTAGTGCTCGTCGCCGAGGCGCCGCGCCCAGCAGTAGAACCGTTCCGGACAGCAGCTACCGCCGTGAAACGTCCGCACCATGAAGATCGCCGCGAAAGCGATCACGCCGGCGAACAAGAACGTCAAGAAGCGCCCGGTGAAATGTCCTGAGTAGAGCCCGCCCAGGAAGCCTCCGAGCGTCGTCGTAGACTCCAATACGAACGCCATGGGCCAGTCCACCACCCCGGCTTTGCGGAAAACGAGTGTGGAGGAAAGCGAGGTGACCATCACCAGAAAAAGGGTCGTGGCGGCGGCCGTATGAAAGTCGATGCCGAAGAAGAGCTGGATCGGCGTGTACAGCACGCCGCCGCCCTGGCCCAACGCCGAGAAGACCACGGCGTTGGCCACCATCGCCAGGTAGAACAGCCAGAAAGTGACCGCCGGCATGGGACGCTATCCACGGCACGCACACGGGATGCAGACTTTCTTGCCCGCTTTCAAACGGCCGTATTCTTCGACCACGAGTTCGCCGCACTCCTCGCACACGAAGCTCCGGAACGACTCGGCTCTCGGCTCTTCGGTGTAGCCATGGATCTCCCCGACCTGAAACAGCGTTTCGGCCGCCGCCGTCATCACCTTGTCGATCAGCGGCTGCACGACCTCGTCAGGGACTTCAGTGGGCGGGACACCCTTCATCCGGTACTTCTGGAAGAAGTCGGTCTGTTGCGTTTGCAGTTGCACTTCGGCGCGTGGAACTACGCGGACCGCCCGGCCGGTCTTGCGGTCCACCAGCGTCAGCCCGAACTTCCCGTAGCCGAGCTGTCTTAGGTTGCCTTTGCCGAAAGTGCAGCCGGTGATCACTTGCACGCCGTCGGCATAACAGTGCGCGCAGTGGTCGTCGCCCAGCTCGAGCAGGACGAGAAGGTCCTTCCCGCCGGTCCGCTCGACGCCCAGTTTGTTCATCGCCGTCTCCGCCGCCCGCAGTCCCAGCGGCATCGCCGGGCACTTGTGGCCGTGGAATTCCAAAGCTTTTTCAAGATAATCTCTTGCTTCAACCATCTCAGCCTCCACTGCTTACGATGCGCGCGGACCCTGGCGGTGACCCGCGGCGCAGGCGGAACGCTTGAGTGAAACCCCGTCGCCAGCCACGCCGTGAGGTCCGTGCTTCTTTGTCATACGCCTGAATCAACCAAGCCGCCACCCTGGCGGCGGCTCCGGACTCAAAGAAAAAACCACTGAAACTGGACGAGAACCGCGTTATTCGGTACAGCCTCGGTTCGCTCCCATCGAAATACGTAATCCGCCATCAGCTTGAGGCGGTCACCACGGATTCGATAATTCAGTCCAAGGGTCAGCCACCGGACATCGCGGCTGTTGGTGACGCTCTTGTTCGGATCGAACTCTTCCCACTTGCCCACCACCTGCCACCTGCGCGCGATGAATTTCGCCCCTTGCACGTAATAGCCGGCAGCGTTGACATCAACAGCCCGGGGATTGCGTGGCTCGAAACGAGCCGATATAGATTCGGCCCGCAACGACCAGCCGGACCAGTCAGCGGCAGCTTCGAAGCCGGCCCTTCGGTCAGTGCCCGTGAAATGTTCCAAGAGTCGGCGTGTCCGCGCCGCCCCCCGAGTGCCGAACCGCAAGTTTTTCGCGTTGCGTATCGAGAAGGCCGCGCCGGCCGAGAGGCGCAGTGGACGTCCCGCCAAAGGATAGCGGCGGCAGAAATCCTCGGTGACGCGAGTCGTGAACATCGGCGCGAGACCCCGAATCGGCCGGTTGGCGCCGGAGCCCGCGAAGAGCCCGGCGGCATATTTGAGGCTCCGGCGGAACATTCCATCCACCTGAAGCCCGATGTCCCGGGAGAACGACTCCGGAAACTCGCCGTTCGGGATGAGCGTGCGAACCACCAGTGAGCGGGCGATCGTGTAGAGTTCAAAATCCGGGGTGAAGCGTTCGCGGCCGAAGGACGGCTTGAACTGCCCGAAAACAAACTGAACGGTCCGGTAGCGGCGGAAGCGGAGCCACCCCTCCTGGAAGTAGACGCGGCCGTCGGTGGGGGAGTGGTTGCCTTCCTTGAAGAAGGCTTGAGCGTACCATTGCCAGTCGTGTCCCAAGTTTCCTCCGAGGAGTAGCTTGAGACGGCGGAGAGCGAAGCGGTCTTCCCCACCCCGCAGTCCCGTGTAGCGGAGCTAGAGGTAACCGGCAGCCCGGATGGCTCCTGTTTCGCGCCGAATTGGCGGCGGGTGGAATTGGGCCCAACAATGGGCCGCAGCCAGCGCGAGGGCTACTACCATGACGGCCACCGTCCGGAATGAGGTTCGCCAAATACGGTACTGCGGCGGTCTCGCCGTGATTTCGACAACCGCTTCGCGCGCCAGGAGTATCCCCACCCATGGCGGCAAGCAGCGGCTGAAACAGGTGCACTCTTTCGCCGTCAGACCAAGCGGCCGCGAGGAGGTTCCACCCATGGCGCCCTCTGTTTCCAGCCGACGGCTCCGTTGGCCTCAGACCTCGTACCCGGCCATCCCGCCGCGGCCGAAGCTCGCGGTCGAGGGGGCCGTTGGGCAGCAGCCGGACCGCGAGTCGAGCGCCTAGGTGGTTCGGGCCCGGCGCCCTCGCCGGCTCGGCTGCAGGCTTAATGGAAATATTACCATATAACCAGATAACGGTCAAGTCCCCCCCCGACCCTGGTGCGGCGCTTGGCCCGGAGTCAAGATCGGCCTTCGGTCGTTGCTTCTTGCGTAAAGTACAGCTTTACGGCCCGGCGGAGGTTAGCCCCATCGATTTCCACCGGGCGGTGCTTATAGCGGGCGATCCAGACGAGGATAGAACACAGGTCGGCGGGATAGCAGGCGCGCAGTTCCGATGCTCCGGCTTCGAGGCACAGCGTGCGGGCCAGTTCGGCTGCGCCGGCAGGCGCCGTGAGGCCGAGTTCGCGGACGACACGGTGGAAGATCTCGTCGAAGATCTCGGGCGGGCAGGGCCCGATCAAGATCTTGTTGGGGATGCGGCGCAGGAAGGCTTCATCGGCCAGGTCCTTCGGATCGAGGTTCGTGGCGAAGACCACCATCAACTCGAACGGTATCGAGAACTTGGCGCCATGCTGGAGGGCGAGGTGGTCGATGCGGCGATCGAGGGGAACGATCCAGCGGTTGAGGAGCTCTTTGGGCGGGATCGCCTGGCGGCCGAAGTCGTCGATGATCAGGATGCCGTTGTTGGCCTTCATCTGCACCGGCGGAGCGTAGATTCGGGCCGCCGGTTCGAAGCGGAGATCGAGCATCTCGCGGGAGAGTTCTCCCCCGACCATCACGCGCGGCCGCTGGCAGGGCACCCAGCGGGGATCCAGGCCGTTGAAGTCCAGTTCCACGCGCTGGTGCACGGTGGGGTCATAGAGCTGCACGATCTGGCCGTCGATGGCGACGGCATAAGGCACGACGATTACGTCCCGGTAGATCCGGACCAGGCGCTCGGCGATGCTGGTCTTGCCCGATCCGGTGGGGCCGTAAAGAAAGAGCGACTTCTGGGAGACGACGGCGGGGCCCAATTGGTCCAGCAGATCTCCGGTGACGACGAGGTCCGACAGAGACTCCGCCAGCAGTTTCTCATCGAGGTCGACGTGAGCCGCCTGCGCCCGCACCGCCTCCTCGTACTGCTGGAGGGAGACGGGCACGGGCCCCGCGTACTGGGTGAGCCTCAGACGGTTGGCCGCCAGGTCGTGGCCTTTGCCGGTGAGGGTAAAGGTGAAATCCTCGCCGTATGGCGTAAGGATATCGACGATGCCGTGTTTTCTGAAGTGGCGGAAGATGCGGTCGGCCAACGGATAGGCGATATGGAGCGCGGCGGCCAGGGCGGAGATGTTGGTGGTGCCGTCGAAGTAGATGCGCCGTACGGCGATATCCAGCACCAGCGACCAGTTGACGCCGAGGGCTTCGGGGTCCTTGGGCGGAGGCGGCGCGTAGGACGGCCTCACCCCCGCTGAAGGCGGATTCTGCTGTACTGCCTGCATTGCAATTCCTTCGAAACAGAGACAGCTTGTGCTGCTGACCCGGCGGGCATGGAACAAACCCTTCTTATCCCAGAATCCGCCGGCCAAAGCAACCCCCGCAATGCCCGGGTTGGTGCTCCTGGAGCTCCATCGGCAGAATCCGGTCCTGTGTCCATCCGCCCGCGCATCCCGAGCGGTCGGCCCTATGCGACAATTTGGAGCACGGAGCCGGCCGCGGCTCCGGCGGGAGGGCCGATGCAGGACCTGCTCACCTTTACGGTCACCGTTTTCTTCGGATTCTTCGCAATCATGAATCCGATCGCCAATACACCCGTGTTCCTAGGGCTGACGGCGGAGGACTCGGAGCCGGTCCGCCGCTCCGTGGCGCGCACGGCTGTGCTGCTGGCGTTCGCCATTGTGGTCCTTTTCTGCTTGGCGGGCAAAGCGATCTTCACGCTGTTCGGCATTACGCTGCCGGCTTTCCGCATAGCAGGCGGCATCGTCGTCTTCGTGATCGGCTATCACATGCTGCAGGGCGAACCATCCCGGGTGCACAATCCCACTCATGAGGACAACCGGTCCAGCCTGGAGGCCGAACTGGGAATCGCCGTTTCGCCGCTGGCGGTGCCGATCCTGGCCGGGCCGGGGACGATCACGACGGCAATGAGTTTCGTCGCCACGGGCGGTATCGCCCGGTTCCTCATCACGGTAGGGGTTTTCTTTGTGATGTGCGCGGTCACCTATGCCTTCTTCGTCGGCGGCGAGCGGCTCGTCAGGTACATCGGGAAAGGCGGGACGAAGGTGGTGACCCGCTTGATGGGCCTCATCCTGACAGTGGTCGGCGTACAAATGGTGATCCTCGGTCTCGGAGGGGTGAGGCGACTGCCGGCGCTGTGAAGCGCTGCAGGTGCAAGAGGAGCCGCGGCGGCCGCCGTTTCCGTTACAATCGAAAGTCGCGGATCTGAGGCGGCGCCGGGACGGGCGCGGGGTCTTGTCTCCTCCCTGGTCGTGGCATTCCAGCGTCCCCGGCGATTCGCCCGGCGCGGGAGCACAGCAGAAAGGAACCGCCGATGAGCATCGAACTTCGGAAAGACTGCACGTATGCCTTGTTGGCGCCCACGAGCATGGGTGTCCGCATCACGCCGGTGAACTCGCAGCCGGTGCACCTGAGCGATACGTTCTTCATGCAGGCGACCAGCGCCGAGTCGAACGTGGCCAGCGTCTCGTCATTCCTCGGGTTGCGGGTGAAGGTGTTGACAACCTTCGTCAAGGGCAGCCCGATCGCCCGTTTCATCAAGGACAACCTGGCGAGCCGCCACATCGACTACGAGGGTCCCGAAGTCGAGCAGGGCGGCCCGTGGGGCCGTCGCCATCAGATCAACGTCGCCGACAGCGGCTTCGGCGCGCGGGGGCCGCGGGTCTACAACGACCGCGCCGGTGAGGTGGGCCGGACGCTGAACGTCAAAGATTTCGACCTCGACCGGATCTTCGGCCGCGAAGGCGTACAGATCGTCCACATGTCCGGGCTGATCGGGGCGCTCTCGCCCCAGACCGGTGAGTTCTGCCTCGAGATCGCCCGGGCGGCGAAGAAGTTCGGCACGCGGATCTCGTTCGACCTCAATTACCGGGCCTCGTTCTGGAAGAACCGCGAGAAGGAGCTGCGGGAGATCTTCACCGAGATCGCGAGCCTGGCCGACATCCTGGTCGGCAACGAAGAGGACTTCCAGCTCTGCCTCGGCATCGCGGGTCCCGAGGCCGGCGGCAAGGGGCTGGCGGCGAAGATCAACGACTTCAAGACGATGATCGGCCGGGCCAAGGAGCGATTCCCGAACGCCACGGTCTTCGCCACCACGCTGCGCGAAGTGGTGAGCGCGAACACGCACCTGTGGGGCGCGATCATGTCGGCCGGCGGCGAATGGCACGTCATCGAGCCACGGGAGATCGGCGTGCTGGACCGGATCGGCGGCGGCGACGGCTTCGTCGGCGGGATGCTCTACGCCATCCTGCGCGGCTGGGAGCCGGAGAAGTGGGTCCAGTTCGGCTGGGCTACCGGCGCCCTGGTGGTGACGCTCTACACCGACTACGCGCAGCCGGCCGACGAGGCGCAGATCTGGACCATCTGGAGCGGCAACGCCCGGGTGCAGCGGTGAGGCGCCGCGGCGGCTTTCCTCAAGAGTCCTTGCCGCCGGAGAAGTGCTTGTACAGCGCCCAGGTGACCCAGCAGGAGAACACCAGGATCGCGGCGGGGATGACGATGCCCATCCAGGGGGCCCCGATGCGCTGGGAAGCGTAGACGAGCAGAACCAACGTCATCGCTGGACCTCCTTGCGGGCCAGGCGATTCGCGGAGCACAAGCGGCCGCCGCCGGGTTTCACTGGTCCTTCTCCTTCTCGCGCTGATGCTTGCGGTGCGCGTACCAGGCCAGGGCGAGGCCGAGGAATGAAGCGGCGTAGGCGATCGTCATCCCGATCACCATGGCGAGGCCCTTATCCATCGTTTTCCTCCCAGCGGGTCTTGCGCTCGACCTCTTCGAGGTACTCGCGCTGCCGCTTCTCGTACTCCGACGAGATCACCTTCAGTTTAGGATCGATCACCCAGTGCATGAAACCGGTCGCCAGGACCCCAGCAGCGAGGACCAAATAGCCGACCGGCAGCAGGAGCATACTGAGAGCGACGCCGATCATCAGCAGCATGTAAGCGATCGGGGAAACGACGATCGTGATCCAGTCCTCCCGCGTCCACTCGTCGGCGGACGCCGGAGTCCACTCGCGTCTGATCCAGCTCATAGGGCCTCCCTTTCGGCCATGGCGTCACGGGCCGTCATGAGCAAGCCGCGGCGCTCGGCCTCACGCCGCACCGGCCCCCAGAAGCCGATGGGCCGGGACATCACGTAGTAGCGCACGAGGTGGTCCATGTCGTCGGGCTTCGTCAGGAAAGTGATGGGCAAGTAAATCAGCGCCCCCAGCATCATCAGCGCCCAGAACTGCTGATAGTCGGGCAACTCCGGAATCACGCCGAACGAGGGCAGCACCCAGACCACGAGCCAGCTCAACCCCAGGTTAGCGATCCAGGAAGAGAGATAACCCCAGGCGTTGAAGCGCCACCAGATCACTTGGAGGATGTTCGGCAGCCAGATGCCGGCGGCCATGATCCAGAGGGCGAAGATGAGCCAGGAGGTGATCTCCTCCATGATCAGGCCGTAGAAGAACGAGCCGAGCAGCAGCACCAGGGTGGCGATGCGGCCGACCCAGACGAGTTGCTGCTCGGTGGCGTCCCGCTTCCAGTAGTGGAGGTAGAGGTCACGGGTGAAATACATCGCGCCGAGGTTCAGCACGGCCGAGATGGTGGAGATGTGGATGGCGACGATGCCGGCGAAGAAGAAGCCGAGCATGCCGACGGGCAGGAAGTCGAAGCCGATGCGAAACCAGGCCATCTCGTAGTCGGCCGTGGCGCTGATGTTGGGATAGAGGACGTAGAAACCGAGGATGGCCACGGCCCAGATGGAGTTGCGCATCAGCACCAGGGCGGTGCCCCACCAGATGGAATAGCTGGCGTCGCGTACCGTACGGGCGCTCTGGATCCGTTGGGCCTCGACGTACCAGTCGATGGACGTGCCCATGCCGAAGCCGCCGAGGACGGCGATGAAGATCATCGTGGCGAACCAGGCGATGGGGAAGTCGCCGGTAAACCAGCCGGTGAAGGTGAACGGGTTCAGCCGGGAAGCCTCGCCCATGGCGGTCAGCTTCTCGACGATAGCCCCGGGGCCGCCGGCGGCGACGACGCCCCAGATGGAGACGAGCAGGATCACCGCGAAGGCGATGACGCCCTGCAGGAAGTCGGCCATGATGACGCCCCAGTAGCCGGCGGCCATCACGTAGACGGCGCAAAGCGAGGAGAAGAAGACAAGGCCGAACCAGACCGGCCAGTCGAAGACATAGTGGCAGACCTTGCCCATCGCCACCCCGACCCAGCCGAGGATGAACATCGACATGAAGACCTGCCAGCCGGACATCCACCCGCGCAGGAGCTCGGCGCCGAGGCCGCTGAAACGGATCGTGTTCCACTCCGCCTGGGTATAGGCCACCGAGCGGCGGAAGATCCGCGTGGAGACGAAAGCGCTGATCGCGCACCAGCCGGCGAAGAACGAGTACCACAGGCCGGCCAATCCGTGGCGGTAGATCACGCCGGAAACCCACATGGGCGTGTCGGTGGCCGTGTGGGTGGCGTAGACCGAAGCCGCCGGCAGCCACCACGGCAAACCCCGGGCGGCCAGAAAGAAATCGGACTCGCTGCGCTTGCCGAGCCGGTAGAAGAGAATTCCGGCCCCGATCATGATGAACAGGTAGAGGACGATCCAGAGCCAGTCGAGGAATCCGAAAGCAGCCATAAGCGCCGTGAGCGCCGGCCCGGACCTGGCTGGGGCCCGGGCGACGTGGCTTACAGCATACAAGGCGGCGCCCACGTAAGACAACCGCCGAGAGCGGGTTGCAGACCGCTGGGTTCAGAAGCGTGGACGTTCCGGCCCGGCGCGGGCATTCGCCCGGACAGGCGCCGAAGCGATACAGTGGATAGCGCTGAGGATCTGACCATGATGAGAAGCGCTGCACTATTGTCTGTAACTCTCGCGGGCGCCGCCGTCTTCCTTTCCAACGGCTGCAGCCCGGCGGCGAAGCAGGAGCCCGCCGCCAAGCCGAACATCGTGCTGATCATGGCCGACGACCTGGGCTGGAAAGAGCTCGGTTGCTACGGCCAGCAAAAGATCAAAACGCCGAATCTGGATCGGCTGGCCTCGCAGGGCATGCGGTTCACGAACTTCTACGCCGGCGCGCCGGTCTGCGCCCCGGACCGCTGTACCCTGATGACCGGCAAGCACGGCGGGCACGCCGTCGTGCGGAACAACTTCGAAGTGAAGCCGAGCGTCTTCGGCGACACCTTCGGAGGCCAGTACCCGCTGCCGGAAGGCACGGTGACGATCGCCTCGCTCCTGAAGGCCCAGGGCTACGTGACCGGGGCTTTCGGTAAATGGGGACTTGGCGGGGTCGGCACATCCGGCGATCCGCTGAAGCAGGGCTTTGACCGTTTCTTCGGCTACAACTGCCAGCGCCACGCCCACAACCTATACCCTCGGTACCTGGTGGACAACGACAAGCAGCGGTTCCTCGAAGGGAATACGCGGGGCCTCACCGGCAAGCACTACGCGCCGCAGGTGATCGCCGACGAAATGCTGAAGTTCGTTCGCGAGAACAAGGACCGGCGGTTCTTCGTCTACTACCCGACCGTGCTGCCGCATCTGGCGCTGCAGGCTCCCGAGGAGTATGTGGCACGGTATCGGGGCAAGTGGCCCGAGACGCCGTACAACGGGAAATCGTACTTGCCGAATCCCACGCCCCGGGCGACTTACGCGGCAATGATCAGTTTCATGGACGACCAGGTGGGGCGGCTGATGGCGTTGCTCGATGAGCTCGGGCTGGCGGACAACACGGTGGTGCTATTCACCTCTGACAACGGCACGACCTTACTCAAGGACCAGGTGGATGCTGAGTTCTTCGACAGTGTCGGGCCGCTCCGGGGATTGAAAGGTTCGGTCTACGAGGGTGGAATCCGCGTGCCGTTGATCGCGAGGTGGCCGGGGCGCATCCAACCCGGGACGGTGACGGACCTGCCAGCCGCCCAATACGACATCATGGCGACGCTATGCGACATTCTCGGGATCGTTCCCCCTGCCGACACCGACGGAATCAGCTTCCTGCCGACGCTGCTCGGCCGCGAGAATGAGCAGGAGCGGCACGAGTACCTGTTCTGGGACTTCGCCGGTTATGGGGGCCAGATCGCCGTTCGGATGGGGAAATGGAAGGCGGTCCGCCGCAACCTGAAGAAGAATCCCGATGCACCTCTGGAACTCTACAATCTGGAGAAGGACATCGGCGAGACGACGAACGTGGCGGACCAGTACCCGGAGATCGCGGCCAAGATGGCCAAGATCATGATCGAGGCGCGGAAGAAGCCGCAAGAAGAAAAGTTCCGCTTCTGGCGGTATCCGGAAGACGAGAGATCCACGCCTGGAAATGCGCAATAGGCGAGGCGGGAAAGACATCTGCGGCGCTGTGGGGCGCTGTTTCTGCCAAAGCCGGGGATCCCAAGTGACCGACAGAGGAGAGCGGGGGGCCGGCGGTGTGCCGGTCACCAGGAGAGAGCTGCTTGGAGCCGGTGCGGCCGCGCTGGCGTCGTGCAAAGCCCGGCCGGCGGAACGATACCGTTGGCGATACGTCGTCGTCCCCCCAGGCACGCATCCGGGAATCCTCTTCAGTCAGCAAGAGCTGCCGGCGCTCAGACGGCGGGCCCGGGGCGAGACCATGGCGGCGGCCGCCTACCGCAAGATTCGGAGGCTGGCGCGGGCGCAGTACGGAGCCGGACTGAGCATCAAAGAGGCGGTGGGCCGTCCCGGCCGGGAGCTGGCGCGGCATCTGGAAGCGATAGCGCTCGTCTACCAGGTGGAACAGGACGAAGCGCTCGGTACACAGGCCGTAGAGTTGTTCCGGCGCACGGCGACGGGAATCGATCCGATGGCGTTCTACCGCGAGGTGGGTTCGGATTTCTTCGCCACCGAGCACTGGCCCAAAGCGTTCGCCGTGGCCTGGGACTGGCTTTACGAGCTGATGGATCCGGTGGTGCGGGCGGAGATCCTCGAGAGCCTCGAGGCGTGGAACGAGGCGCTGTTCCACCACACCGAGAGCTGGTGGTGGCGGGACGCGAGTTACAACTGTGGGGCGATCCCGACGGGCGCCCAGGGCTTGCTGCTCACCGCGATCCAGGCCGAGACGCGGCACCCGAAGTTTCACCATTGGTTCTCTGAGTGTTTCCGGAAAATCCGCGACAACTATTACCCATTCACGTGGCGGCCCAGCGGCATTTGCACGGAGGGACCGGGCTACGCCCACTACCACAAGAACCCGACACAATTCGCCGAGGCAGTGCGCCGCACTGGGGGACCGGACATCATCCCCGAGTCGGGAGCGGTGCACGCGATGCATTACCTCCGGCACCAGTGGATGCCCCAGGGCGGCTGCGCGCCGATCGGCGACAACACCGGCTACGGCCGGCGCGTCTTCCAATCGATCTACCTGCACGGGATTCGCGAGCTGGGCGACGCGGCGGGGCTGTGGACGTGGGTGAACTTCACTGACTTCGACCGGATCAACCCGATCCTGATCTTCCTCTTCTGGCCGGACGGGCTGGAGCCGGTTTCGCCGGGCACGCTCCGGCTGCGCACCTCAGCCTATTTCGAGACAGACCGCTACCGGGCCGGCACCGTGTTCGCCCGCAGCCGGTGGGATGACGAAGAAGCGGCGTGGTTCGCCTTCGTGACGCGCTATGGCAACGCAAACCACATCCATTACGACATGAACTCGTTCTTGTTCTCGGCCTTCGGCGATGCCTTCGCCACCCACGCCAACGTGTTCCCGTATAGCCACAAACACCACGGCGTGGATTTCGAGCACAACATCGTGATCATCGACGGTGGCGGGATGCCGGCTGCCGACCGGCCCTCAGCGGGCGACGACGGCTCACTCTGGGGCTACTTGACAGGTCTCGGGCTGAGCGAGTTCGCCGACTACGTGCGGGGTGACGCGCATCTCTCGTACAAAGACCGGTCGGTGCCGTCCAGCACCCCGGCGAAGCGGGCGGACCGCTCCATTCTTTTCGCCAAGCAAGGGCCGAATCCGTATGTCGTCGTGACCGACGATATCCAGAAAGACGACGAGGAGCACGACTACCGGTGGCAGTGGTACACCGAGGTGCTGCAAGTTGTGGGGGGCGGGACCCCAGGCGATCCGTTCCGCATCGAGGGGAAGAAAGCCCGATGCCTGGTGGCGTTGTTCGAACCCGAGAAGCCTGAGTTTGCCTTCCAGGTGGTAACCGGCGGGAGCCCCCGGCATCCCATCAAACTGGGCCTGTTACGGGTGAAGCGCCGCGGCGTACGCGTGCGCTACCTGGCGGCGGGGGTGGCGTTTCGCAAAGGGGCTGGGGAGCCGCGGATCCGGCGTGGACCCGCGATCGACGGGCTGGCGAAGGCGGCCAGCGTGGTGATCGAGGGCGATGGGTTCCGGGACACGATCGTCTGGCAGCCGGACGAGAGCCGGGACGGCCGCGGGAAACGCCTCGCTTCCGGCTCGCTGGAGACCGACGCCTTGATGGCTATGGTCCGGACGGGGGCCGGAGGCCGCGTCACGGGTTACCTGATGGGCGAGGGAACGAAGCTGTTGTTCGATGGACGCACGTTGGCGCAGGGCTCCGGAAGGTTCAGCGTCAGCGCCGGCGCCGGGCATGTCTTCGTTTCAGGAAGACGGAGGGCCCGGGAATCACGGCCGCCGATCCTTCCCCGTGGGAGGGTCTGGTTGCCGGAAAAGCCGATGGAAGTCTGGATCGACGAACGGCGGACCGGCGTGAGCCCGGGTCAGGACGGCATGGTGCCTATCGGGCCGCCGGAGCGCGCGTAAGAGGCCCGCGGAAACATAGAATAGATCCACGGCGCCGCCTAGGGCCCCAGTGCAAGGACTCAGAGCGGGCGACACGCAGCCCCGGCGACTGGGCGGGGGCCGGGCCGTGCCTGGAAGCGTATGAAGAGCCGCCGGTCACAGAAGGGTGGGTGCGGGTGATCACCGAACGGGAGAAAGTGCGATGGAAAAGAAAACGCGCCGGCAATTCATGAGCGTGGCGGCCGCAGCCGCCGCGGCGAGAGCTGCCACGGCCCAGTCGGCGGGCGAACGTCCGCCGCAAGTCTCGGGCGTAGAAGTGCTGCATCCGCGGGCGAGGACGCCGGTCTCGCTGATCATCGATGATTCGACTTGTCTGGTGAACCTGAACCGGTTCGCTTTCCCCCAGTTCGCCTCGGTGGGCCGGGACGAGTGGGGCCGGGTGGACTGGCGGAGCATGCCGCACGAGATCCCGGACGATTTCGTGCGCAAGTTCGGCGAGTGGGCGGCCGAGAACGGCATCAAAGGTAAATACAGTATCGTCCCGTACCCCGCGCTGGTGGGCCGGCTGGACCGGGAGCTGCCGGGCTGGACGCCGCAGGAAGTGAAGGCCAGCATCGATCTGGTGCGGAAGCTGATGGTTCCCAACTGGGACATTCACCCGGAGATGGTGACGCATACCCGGGCGATCGATTTGAAAACCGGACAGCCGTACCCGGCGCGCTCGGTGTACTTCATGGAGAACTGGCGGTGGAGCGACGAGAAATCGGTGGACGAGCTGGCCGCCTACATTTCGTACGCGTTGCGGATTCTGCGCAACATTGACCTGCCGTGCGAAGGCGTGACCTCACCGGGGGGCTTCGGCGCGCGTGTCCGTCCCGAATATGCGCGGGCGACGCTCGAAGCCTGCCGGGACGTCTTTTCCGCCGAGGTGCCGCACTATTTCCAGGATGTGATCTCATCCGGCGACACGAGTGTCGCGCCCCGTGTCTACTACGCTTCGGACCTGGAAGGCCCGGACCCGAAGTGTGTCGTGTCGATCATCGGCTGCACAAACGATTGGACCGGCGGGTGGGACGCTGCCGGAACGCCTGAGCCGGACCGTTTCATTACCCAAGACCTCTCCAGAGGCCGGGCGGTGGAGGTGATCGAACGGGGAGAGCCCGCGCTGCTCGTCTGCCACTGGACAGGGATCTATTACAATGGCCGGGAACTGGGCTTCCAGACCTTTAAGGAAGTCGTGCGGCGGCTGCGCGAGAAATACGACAACCTCATCTGGATGAAGATCAGCGAGGTCGCCCGCTACTGGGCGGCCCGGGAATTGACGCGGATCGAGCGGCAAGGAACGAAGGTGAAGCTCCAGGCTCCGTTCCCTTGTCCCTCGTTCACGCTGCGGGTTGCGGCGCCGGCGGCGAAGTCCCCGGTCGTGGTGCGGGGCCGGGACTCCACCGCGCTCAGGGAGGTTCGGGATCCGCGGCGGCTCGAACCCGGCACGTGGCTGCGCCACGGGAACGCCACTACGGTTTGCTTCGACTTAGGAAAAGGGGCGTCGGAAGTTCAGCTCTAGGCAGGCCCGCGAGCGCCGACACCCCCTCCTGCGCGCCTTGGGGCGTGTCCTCACCAATGACTGTTGCCGCAGAGTAAGCCGGCGCCTACCTATGTCGACCCGCCGGATCTCTAGGTGGTCGGCGGCGGTTGGACGGCGCAGGCCTTGCCCAGCGCCTTGAACAACAACACGCAGAGCAGCACGGCAACCACGGCTCCGATGATGGCTGGGATCACATAGATCGAGCCGATCTGGAACAGCCAGTGCCCGACCACCGGCGAGCCGAGCCACCCGCCCAGCCATGCGATGGCGATCTTGCCGAGGAAGGAATCGGTTCCCTCCAGGTAACGGTAGCGCAGGATGTAGTGGAACACGACGGCTACAACTACGGCGATGATCAGCAGAACCAGAAACGCGAGGAAGTTCATTCCGATCATTTCGTCTCTCTCCTTCCCTTGTGCGAAATGGTTGGCTTTCCACTGGTTCCGGGAGGCGCCGGCCCCCCTGTCACTGGAGGGGCAAGGCGGAGCTCCCATTGCCCGGCGCATCCGCCGGGTGAAACTTGTATCGGGTTGACGTTTCCGCCGCCGCTATCGGGCGCAGCCGGGGCGCCGTGTCGCACCATTGGGCCGCCGACTCATCGATCATTCTCGCGATGGCGCCGTCGAGGTAACCCGGGGGCATGTTCTTTGCCGGCCGGCACCCCTCCATGAGGCAAATCCGCCGCCCTACGTCGGGATGGTCGATCAACAGACACGGGCTCCGGCGGTCCCGGATTCGCTTCTGCTCCTGGCGGATCGCGGCGAACACCGGATGGCGCTCGACGAAATCCCTCAAGTTCGTATAAGGAGTCTTGCCGGCGAGGATCTCGAAGATATTCCCGCAAGAGACGGGCGCAAACACACAAGGGCTGATGTCCCCGTTGGCGTAAATGTGGAAATAATAGCGGCCGCCCGCGATACACCCGCCGACCAGGGGACCATCGTTCCAGAAATCCCCGAGGAAAATGGGGCGGTCGCTCTCGCGCCATCGGATGACCGCTTCGCGAAGCAGCGCCCGCTGCCGGGCCGTCGGCATGAGGTCGGGACGCGGGGAACGCCCGATGGGCTGGAGCAGGAAAAACCAGCCGAAGAGGTCGCCTTCCGCGATGCGGCGGTCGATGAACTCGTCACTGGCGATCAATTCCGCGTTCTCTCGCGTGACGGTGGCTGAGAAGCCCGTCATCACGCCTTGTTCGGCCAGCAATCGGCGCACGTGCCGGTTGCGCTCATAGATGCCGGCGCCGCGGCGGGCGTCGGTCTGTGACTCATAGCCCTCCACACTGATGGCCAGAAAGACGTTCCCGACCTCGCCAAGCCGCCGGCTTGTGGCTTCGTCGATAAGCGTGCCGTTCGTGTAGACGAGGAATCCGCGCTCCGGAAAGCGCGCCGCGAGCCGCGTGATGGCTCGGTCGGCCCGCTCCCGCAGGAACGGTTCGCCGCCGGACAGCGTGATCAGGCTCACCCCCATGTCGATCACTTGCTCGACGATGGCGACGAGCTGTTCGAAGGGGAGGTCGCTGCCGCTCGCACGGCTGTTGGCGTAGCAGCCCGGGCAACGAAGGTTGCAACGGTCGGTGGGCTCGATGACAACCGTGGACGGACTCGGAAGGCCCTCCCGCTGCTCTTCAGTCCGCCGGTACACGTCCCAGGCATAAGTGCCCATGAAGCGGAGGATCGCCCTGGCCGCGGCTGGGCGCTCACGCACGAGACGGTGCAGGAAAGGTTGCAGATGCGATCCGAACCAGAGCAGATGCGCCAGTGTCTCCGGATCGGTTTCCGTCTCTTTCAGGGCGGCGCCCACCCGTTGCGCCAGCTTGTCGACGAAAAACTCCGGTCGAATGCCGAAGCGTAACGCGAAATCCGTCGTCGTCACTGCGGCCTGGAGCGCGAGCTCCGGCCACGCTTTCGGTCTTGGAAGATGAGGGACGCTTACAGTCATGGTGAAAACCTCGTAATGCAGAGATTCCGCCGGCATGCCGAGCGGCCCGCAGCGGCGAGCCAACGAGCCTCGCCCGCCAAGGAACGTGGCTTGCGGCCGGCGTCGTTCATCGCCACTCGCCTCCCCCAGATCCGGTGACAATAGGAACCCGCTGCCGCGTAGCGGCGAGTTCCAGAAAGTTCTCCACTTCCTGTTGCCAGCGCTCGAACGTTTCCCGCAGGGCGCGGCCCGACGACCACATGAGCGCCAGCTTCGCCAGCAAGGGGCCCGGCTGTCCGACGAGGTCTTTCACCCGCCGAAGGCTCCAGACGTAACCGCGGTAGAAACGCTGGTGCAGTTGGATGATGGTCCTCTGCAAAGCCTCGATGCCGAGCCGGGCGTGGTTGTATACGCAGTGCGTGCCATCGTAGAAGTCCCAGTCGTTTGGGAAGTCAGTGAACAGAAGGTGAGGCCGCATCTCCTCGAACAACGGCGTGCCGGGCAACGGGGTGAGAATGCTGACCTGGATGGTCTCGAGCTTCGTCTCGCGGGCAAACTCGAGGATCCGATGCGCCGTCTGCTCGGTGTCATCCGGACCAAACACGAACATGCCGTGGATCCAGAAGCCGTTGTCGTGAAGAACCTGCGTATCCCGGTGCAGACGGGCCCGAAGGCCGCCCCGTCCCCGATAGCCTTTGCGCCACTGCAAGGCTCGCGGTTCCTCGATGGTTTCATAACCGATGTAAAGCACGTGCCCCCCGGCGCGCCTCATGGCGTCGAGCAATGGCTGGTCGACGAGGCCACGATCCCGGTCGATCCACGGGAAATCGACGCGGCTTTGGGCGCTGAAACGCACGCCTAGCGGCTCCAGTTCGGCCATCAGCGAACGGATCCACCGTTTGGCGGCAGTAAAGTTGTCGTCATAGAAGAAAAACTGCCGGAAGCCCCGCTGAACGTAAGTACGGAGGTCCCGAACGGTCTTTCCCACCGACTGGCGGCGGATCTTTCGGCCGAACATTCGGCTCACCGAACAAAAAGTGCAGCCGTAGGGGCAGCCACGGGACGTCATCACGGGCAGTTCATAGAGCTCTCGTTTCCGGAACCGTTCCAGCAGGCGTCCAAAGTCCCGCATGAGTTCGTGTTCCGGCGCCGGGATCGCGTCCAAGTCCGCCACCGGCGGCCCGTCCACGATGCCGCTGTCCACCTCACCGGCGGCGATCGATTCGATCACATTCTCGCCCTCTCCCCTGACGACGAGATCACCGTACCGGAGCGCCTCCAGGGGCATGAAAGTCGCGTGGGGTCCACCGAAAACGACGCGGGCCCGCGGGGCATGCTCTTTGATCTGCCGGGCAAGATAGTAGCCGCGAGCCGCGGTGGCGGTCATGATCGTGATACCGACCACGTCCGCGGAGCAAGTGTCTTCGAAAGCGTCCTGATTCTCCGGTAAGGGGCCGGAAACGTTCTCGTTGTAAACAGCCGCATCGAAGCCGCGGCGGTGGAGAATCGTCGCCAGCGTGATCGGCCCGAGCAGGGGCCACTGGGCGAGCCACGCGTTGAAGGGCCGTCCGGAGCGCCCGGCGGGCTCGATGAACCGAACCTTGCGCCTCACTTGTACTCCCCTCTCTCCCGGCCGTGGACACCCGGTGGAGCCACGGCTCGGCCGCTGGCCGGACGTTACTCAGCGTCGGCTCTCACGCCGCTTCAAACGCTTTCCGCACCGACAAGTGGTCCGGCTATCGGTGGCGCCACCGGGTGCGGAACGGCACAACAAATACAATATTCAGGTCTAAGTGCGTGCAAGAGGGGTAACGTTGCGATCGGGATTGGAGCCCGGCCGCAAGGCCCCGTTGGCGGAAGTTGGAAGTCTTGTCGCGAGCAGCCGGATCCTTCCGGCAATCACCGCCCGGCTGACCGGAAGGCGCCTGGCGGCGCTCCCGAACTCGTAAACGGTCTGGAGGATCCATGGCCATTGGAAGGCCTCCTCCCACAGCTTGGGCAGCCAGCCCTGTCTCCCTGTCCCGATTCTACCACCGCGGACAGGGAGTGAGGCCGGATCCTAAGGTCGGCTGCCGGCCCGTAATCCGCCCTTAGGGGAGGGGAAGATGCGTTGGGGGCAAGGGATGGCGGGGCTGGGAAGGGGAGGGGAGGTTTCACCGAGTGGGTGCCGGATTGCTTGGAGTTTGGCGATGGGCTTG
>JALSRK010000008.1 GCA_026984795.1 Solibacteraceae bacterium
TTCGCCAGCGGTCCGTAATCGGTGGGCCAAGACGAGCGACTAGAGACCAGCGACTAGCGACGAGAGACCAGCGACCAAGTGTGCGAGTGGTACTATTTCTACGGGGCGTACGGTCGGGCCGTGGGCGGCCGGAACTCGCCGTTATGATCTTTTCGCCCTCCAGCAGATGGGTCTGCGCGAAGCGGCATCACGGGAAGCATGCCGCCGGACGGGTGCCGGCCGCACGAAGCATCACGCGAGGGTGCGCTCCTATTCGAGCTTGCGTGCCGCCCACAGAATCGCGTTGCGGACCAGGCGGCGGTAAGCGGGGTGGCGCATAGTCGAGGCCGAGTGGCCGAATTGGATGTAGACGGCGCGGGCCGTCTTGGAAGGGCCGACGTAGACCACCGGACGGTCGTTGAGCGGGTGGCCGGTCTCCATCAGCACCTGGATGTCCGGCGAGTGCCACATGTTTTGGTAGGCCTCGTCGTGGAGGACGAGGGGGCCGACGCCGCGCAGGACCGGGTGGCGGGCCATGCCTTTGGCCGGGTAGGCGACAATCTCGACGCCCTCTTTGTAATGCGAGGCTTCGTGGCCGCCGGCAGGCTTCGTGAAATACTTGCCGCCGATGACCTGTTCGTACCACCACGGCCAGTCCGTGTAATCGACGATCGCGTGGTGGATGGAGACCACGCCGCCGCCGCTTTCGACATAGCGTTTCAGGTGCGCCCGCTGGGCCTCGGCCAGCGTCTCGTGCATGTCGTGGAGCACCACGGCGTCCCAGCGCTTCTCCATGCCTTCGCGGAAGGCCTGCTCCGGCGAGACGGCGTGTTTCCAGACGATGTCCGGGTAGCTGTCGAAGAGGGTGTAGAACTCGACCGGGTAGGCGTGGCCCCCGGTGACGACCAGGACGCGGACGGCGTTGGCGCTCTTGGCCGGGACGGGATCCAGGCGCGCCGGCAGCGTCACCCGGCCGGTGGCGGCCCACTCGGCGGCGCGGGCGAACATGGCCAACACGCCCGGCTGCCAGAGGGCGGAGACGTCATGGCCCAGGGGCGAATAGGCGGCGCGGCCGGCCCCGTACCGCACCACCCAGAGCATCGGCTCCTTCTTGCCGGTGCCGCGGCGGGCAGGGTCGCTGTAGGCCTGCGCGACGACGTGCGCGCCGGGGAGCAGATCGATGCGGTGGTAGAGTTCGTCGTTGGCCAGGAAACCGCCGGGAAAGCCCTGGGCGATGGGGTGGTCCGGATCGGCCCACTCGACGGGGAAGACGTGGCGGACGGAGTGGCCGATGTTTTCCGGTTTCCAGTCCAGGCCCAGGATCTTGCGCCAGGCAGCCCAGCCGGAGGAGCGTGGCTCGGGGTATTGCCACTTGCCTTCGCGGAACTCCATGCCGAAGAAGGTCCCGTAAGCGGCCAGGTGGAAGGCAAACAGGCCCTTGCCGGAGCGGACGAACTCCTCGATGGCGGCCTCGGTCTCCGGCCCCCAGCGCGGGCCGTTGTAGTTGACGAAGACGAGGTCGTAGTCCTCGAGCGTGGCGGCGGTGATGCCCGCGGGCTCCTCCTCGACGCGCACTTCGAAGCGGCCGGTCTGCTCGAGGACGCGGCGCAGCAGCGGGGTGGTCTGCCGCCAGTCGTGGTAAGGGAGGTCGCTCGAGCCGGTGAGGATGAGTGTCTTGATGGGGGCCTGGGCGGCGCGGGCGGCAAACGCCGGGGCAAGACACAGCAGCAAGAGAAGAAGACGCGGCAGCCGCTGGGACATCGGAACGTACTCCTTTCACACCGGCCGGGCATGAAGCGGTGGCCGGTGGCGAGACCATTCTACCGGTTGGCGGCGCCCGCCGCCTTCTTGCGCTGGATCACCCACTCGCTGAACGGGGAGCGCGCCGGGCGGATCTCGACGTTGAGCAGATAGGGCTCGCCGGAGGCGAAGGCGCGCTGAACGGCGGGGCCGATCTGCTCCAGCCGGGTGATGCGCTCGGCCTTGCCGCCGAAGGCTTGCATGACGCGGTCGTAACGGCTGCGCCGCAGCTCGCAGCCCACGGTGGTGCCGTAGACGGCGCTCTGCAGTTCGCGTTCGACGCCCCAGGCGCCGTCGTTGCCGACGATGACGACGACGGGAAGGCGGTGGCGGACCAGGGTGTCCAGCTCGGCCAGGTAGAAGCCGAGGGAGCCGTCACCGGTGATCATGAGGACGCGGCGGCGGGGGTTGGCGATCTGGAGTCCGATGGCGTTCGGCAGGCCCGCGCCGATGGTGGCCAGCGGGCCCAAGCGGACCCAGCCGCCGGGCCGGTTGGCGGGCAGGATGGCGCGGCCCCAGTGGACGAACTCGCCGCCGTCCCAGGCGTAGAGGCACGGGGGCAGGTGGCGCTTCAGCTCGAAGAAGAAGGCGGCCGGGTGGATGGGGGCGCCGGAATCCGAAGCGTGGCGCTCGAGTTGGGCGAGCCAGTCGCGGCGGTAGCGCCGGAGCCGGGCGAGCCAGCGTTTGCGGTCCGGCCAGCGGCGTTCGCGCGCGGCTTCGTTCATCATGCGCAAGGCGGCCTTCAGGCCGGCGCAGATGCCGAGCTCGAGCGGACGGGTGTGTCCGAGCTCGGGCGCGTGGATGTCGATCTGGAGGAAGCGGGCCTCGGGGGAGAAGAGCCTGGGACCGCCGAGGGTGAGGCGCGAATCGATGCGTTTGCCGAGTACCAGCACCAGGTCGGCTTCCGGGAAGGCGCGGGTGACGGCGCGGTTGAGCGCCGGATCGGCGTAGCCCATCGAATAGCGGAAGCTGTCGGGGACGGCGCCGCGGCCGAGGGCCAGGGAATAGTGCGGCAGGCGGGTGCGGGCGAGGAATTCCCGGAGTTCGGCGCCGGCGTCGGCCCACCAGACGCCGCTGCCGGCGATGACGACGGGGCGCTCGGCGGCCTGGAGCAGATCCAGGGCCTTTTCGATTTCGTTCGGAGCGGGAGCGAGCTCTGGCGGAGGGAGGAGCTGCGGCGCGGGAAGCGGGCGATCGGTAGCGCCTTCGAAGACGTCGGCCGGAACGGATAGGTGGACCGGGCCCATGCGGCCGGCGGTGGCTTCGGCGAAGGCGCGGCCGAGCAAGTAGGGCACCTGAGCCGGATTGCCGGCCTGGGCGGCCCATTTCACCACCGGCGCGGCCATGCCTACCTGATCGATCACCTGGAAGAGCTGCCGGCCGGCTCCGGCGGCGGGGGCGGCTCCGCTGACGGCGACCAGCGGGCTGCCGATCAGATACGCGGTCGCGATCCCGGTGAGCGAGTTTGTATGGCCGGGGCCGCCGGTGACCAGCGAGACGGCGGGGCGGCGGCGCTGGCGGGCGACGACGTCGGCGGCGTGGGTGACGCCGGATTCGTGGCGCATGTCGATGATGCGGATACCGGCGGCGTCGGCGCGGGAGAGGACCTCGTTCAAGTGGTCGCCGACCAGGGTGAAGAGCTCCCGGATGCCCGCCTGGAGGAGGGTTTCGACGAAGAGTTGTGCGCCGGTGGGCATGGGAACGAAACCGGTTCGCTTTATGGGGGCCAAGGGCCGCGCGAAGCCCCCGAGCTCGCGAATATGCCATGCTAATACATCTGGCTCCCTTTGTCCGCCTGAGCCGGCGCGGAGCCGGGGCGATCCACAGTCATGGCGAAGATTCTGGTCACTGGAGGAGCCGGCTACATCGGCTCGCATACGGTTTATCTGCTGCTGAAGAACGGCTTCGACGTCACCGTCGTGGACGACTTGTCGCGCGGCCATATGCACAACGTTCCGTTGAAACGTCTCCGGGAGCTGCGGCTGCAGGACACCGAAGCGCTGGTCGATCTCTGCGACACGGTGAAGTTCGACGCCGTGATCCACTTCGCGGCCTACATCGCGGTGGGGGAATCCACCGAGCAGCCCGAGCTGTACTTCAGCAACAACGTCGGGGGCTCGCTGTCGTTGTTCACGGCGATGCGGGAGACGGGCGTCCGCAGGCTGGTGTTTTCCTCGAGCGCGGCCGTCTACGGCACCCCGAAGGAAGTTCCGGTGAGCGAGGACGCGCCGATCGCGCCGGTGAGCCCGTACGGGGAATCCAAGGCGATGGTGGAGCGGATGCTGCGGTGGTTGGACGAATACAGCGGGCTGCGGAGCGTGTCGCTGCGGTACTTCAACGCCTGCGGGGCGGAGCCGGGTTCGGGGCTGGGCGAGGAGCACGAGCCGGAGACGCACTTGCTGCCGCTGGTGCTCCGGGCGGTGCTCACGGGCGAGCCGGTGACAGTGTTCGGCGACGACTACGCGACGCCGGACGGCACCTGCATCCGGGACTACATCCATGTGAGCGACCTGGCGCGGGCGCACATCCTGGCGGTGGAGAAGCTGCTCGAGGGCGCGCCGAGCGACACGCTGAACGTCGGCACCGGCCGGGGCTACTCGGTGATGGAGGTGCTGCGGGCGGTGGAGAAGGTGACGGGCAAGAAGGTCCCCTACAAGATCGGGCCGCGGCGCGCCGGGGATCCGCCGGAGCTGGTGGCCGATCCGGGACGGCTGAAGCGGACGCTCGGCTGGGAGCCGGAGTACACGGACCTTGAGCGGATCGTGGCCACGGCCTGGGAGTTCGAGCAGGCGAAGAAGGAGAACAAGTAGGCGAGCGATGGCGGAGGCAACGGATCGGGAGCGGCTGAAGAAGATCCTCGAGACGCTTTCGGTGCGGCGGGGCGAAGAGTTTACGCTGGCCAGCGGGCGCAAGAGCACCGTCTACGTGGATGCGCGGCTGACGACGCTGAAGGCCGAGGCGATGCCGCTGATCGGGAGGCTGTTCCTGGATAAGATGGCCGAGCGCGGCTGGCGCCCGGCGGCGGTGGGCGGCCTGACGATGGGGGCCGATCCGATCGTGGCGGCGATCGCCCGGGAGAGCCTGGAGCGGCCGCCGGTGATCGACGCCTTCATCGTGCGCAAGGAGGCCAAGCGGCACGGCATGCAGCGGCGGATCGAGGGGCTGGGCGAGAGAGGGCCGCTCGAGGTGGTGATCGTCGAGGACGTGGCGACGACGGGCGGCTCGGCGGCCAAGGCGATCGAGGCCTGCCGGGAAGAAGGGCACCGGGTGCTGGGGGCGATCGCCCTGGTCGATCGCGAAGAGGGCGCGGCCGAGCACATCGAGAAAGACCTGGCGTGCCCGTTCGACCGGATCTTCCGCCTGAGCGAACTGGGATAGCATGTCGGGACCGTTTCAGGCCGGGGGGCCCGCGGCCAGGTAGACGTCGTAGGCGGTGACGCGGCCGGGCTCGGCGCGCAGCACGATGTCGCCGCCCATGGCGCGGACGATCTCGCCCAGGGCAGGGCAGTCCTCTTCCACCGAGTTCGGCGGGGGAATCATGACGTTTCCGGCGGAGCTGATCGAGACGAGAGCATAGACGCCGGCTTCGAGGCGCGTGTGGGCGCGGGCGTATTCGGTGAGCAGCTCCACTTCGTCGGTTTCGATCTCGATGCGGCCGCCGAAAGGCAGGCGCCGGCTGCTCAGCAGGACGAGGTCGAGGATCGCCTGCTCCAGCGCCGCCGGGCGGGCGACGGCGTGAACCGGCTTCTTGGCAGCAAGGGTTTCCACATAGACGCCCTGGCCGGCGACGAGGGGCAGGACGGGCGCGAGATCTTGGACGAGCTGGTCGAGGGCGACGGTGCGGGGGCGGTCTGCGCTGTGGGAGGCGAGCACACGGATCTTCTCGACCAGGACTTTCAGGCGTTTCATCGTTTCCTCAGCGGGATCCGGCTGGGGCGCCGTCGCGCCCGCGCAGCCGCCTTCGGATTCCGCCGGGCCCTCCCCGGACGCCGGTGAAACGGAGGCCAGCAGATCGGCGGCGCCGGAGGCGAGGCGCTCGAGGGTTTCCAAGCGGTGGTGGAGGCCGTGGGTGACGGCCCAGCCGGCGTGTTCTTCGAGGCGCCGGGCACGGAAGACGAAGGCCGCGCCAACCACTTCGCCCTCCTCGTCGCGGAGGGGTGAGACGGCGCCTTCCACCGGGCTTTCGGTTCCGTGCCGGCTGACGAGCAGAACATCGTCGCCGATGCCCACGCTCCTGCCTTCCCGCAGGACGCGCCACGCCGGATCGGGCTTGAGGGAGCCGGTGCGCCGGTCCAGCAGGACGATGACGTCGCCGGCGGGGTGTCCGCAGGCCTGGGCCCGGTCCCAGCCGGTGAGGCGCTCGGCGGCCCGGTTGAGGAAGGCGACGCGGGCATCGGCCCCGGTGAGCACGACGGCGTCCTGGAAGCTGCCGAGCGCGGTGGCCAGGCGGTGTTCGCTTTCCCGTAGGCGGCGCTCCCGGGGGTGGCGGTCCAAGGCGATCTCGACGGCGGAGCGCAACGAGCGGTCGTCGAAGGGCTTCAGCACGTAGCCCGACGGAGAGCTGCGTTTGGCCCGGGCGAGGATCGAGTCGTCGGCATAGGCGGTAAGGAACACCACCGGGATGCCGAGCCGCTCGTGAAGCTCCTGGGCGGCGTCGATGCCGTCCATGCGGCCTTTCAGTTTGATGTCCATCAGCACCAGATCCGGCTCGGTCTCCACCGCCCGCCGGATGGCTCCGACTCCGGAAGCCGCGGCGCCGACGACGTGATAGCCGAGCTTGCGCAGCGACTCTTCGATGTCGGCCGCCACCACGCGTTCGTCTTCGACAACGAGGATCTTAGGTTTTCTCATAGTGGTTGGTCTCCCTGTTCGTCTCGAGGACGCTCCGGGAATGTCACCCGGAACTCGGCGCCGCCGTCGCTGTGGACCGAGAGTGCGCCGTTGAGTTGCTCGGTGAAGATCTCGACGAGCCGCAGCCCGAGAGAGCCGCCGGCGGGCAGGCCGTTGGCGAAGCCGACGCCGTTGTCGCTCACGGCGAGCGTCCAGGCGAAGCGGGTGGGGACGCCGGCGGGCGCCCGTCTCATGACGATGCGGATCTCGCCGGGGCGGCCGCCGGGGAAGGCGTGCTGGAGGGCGTTGCTGACCAGCTCGTGGACGATGAGGCCGCAGGGGACGGCGAGGTCGATCGGCAGGCGGGCGCCGCCGGCGTCGATGACGAGCGAGATGCGCGCCGAATCGACTCCATAGGAGCTGAAGAGGCTGGCGGCCAGCCGCTTGACGTACTCGCCGAAATCCACCGAGTCGATGTGGCCGGAGCGGTGCAGTTGTTCGTGCACCAGGGCCATCGCCCGCACGCGCCCCTGGCTCTCGGCGAGGATGCGCAAGGCTCCCTCGTCGGTGACGCGTGACGCCTGGAGGCTCAACAGGCTCGAGATCACTTGCAGGTTGTTCTTCACCCGATGGTGGACCTCGCGGACGAGCACTTCTTTCTCCCGCAGCGCCGCGGCGGCCCGCCGCAAGGCGTTATGGCGCTCGAGGGCCGCGCCGTAGAAGGCGGCCAGCGTCCGGAGCAGCCCTTCACCAGGTGCGGCGTCCGCCGGCCGGGCGACGACGATCTCCCCGGCGGGGCGTCCACCGGCGGCGACCCGCACGGTGAGAACCGTACCCCGGCGGTCGCGTTGCGCCGCCGAAATCCGTTGGCCGGACGGCACGCCGCACGAGCAGAGGACGGCGGAGCGCCCGGACGGCTGGTCCAAGGCGGTGACGTAGCCCCAGGCGCTGCCGGTGAGGCGTAAGGCCTCCCGGAGAACGGCAACGGCCATCTGTTCGGGCTCGGGGGAGGTGGAGAGGAGCGGCTCGCGGAGCCGTTCCAGGGCCGGGCCGAGCGCCGTGGGGGCACGGCGGCCCCGCGGGCGGCGGGCGGCGGCGCGCCACCGCCGGACGACGGACCGAAGCCGCCGCCGGAATGCGGTCCGGACCGCGTTAGCCAAGCTCCACCTCGCCATGTCGAAGGGTCTCGTTCACCGCCCCGATTCTACGCCGGGGACGCCGGAGCGCAGCCGAGGCCGCAAGGTCAACTGATTGAAAACAGGGATATTATTCATGGCGGTTCCTACGTGACCGCCGCTGCGGCGTTCTGCCTCCAGGCGGCGGGAGGGCGAAATCGGATAACCTGGGGAAATCCCGGCGCTGTCCGGGGAGTTCCGGGAGGAGCCCATGAGCGAAACGCCTTTCGACAAGCCGCGGCTGAAGTTGAACAAGATCTATACGCGCACGGGAGACGAGGGCCGGACACGGCTGGCGAGCGGCCGGCAGGTCTCCAAGGCCGATCCGCGGCTCGAGTGTTACGGCGCCGTGGACGAGCTGAACGCCTACGTCGGCATGGCGCGGCTGACGGCCGGCGGTTTGTCGAACCGCGAGCCGCGCCTGAAACCTCTGGCCGAGAGCCTGCTGCGGGTGCAGCACGAACTGTTCAACCTCGGCTCGATCCTGGCAACCGATCCGGAAGCCGCCGGTGAGCGCCAGCCACGGATCACGGCGGCCGAGGTGGAGCGGCTCGAAAAAGAGATCGACGCCGCTTCGGCGGAGCTGCCTGAGCTGACGTCGTTCGTCCTGCCGGGCGGGAGCCGGCTGAACGTGGAGCTGCACGCGTGCCGTACGGTCTGCCGGCGTGCCGAGCGGCTCGCGGCGGGCCTGGCCGAGACGGAACGCGTCTCGCCGGAAGTCCTGCGCTATTTGAACCGCCTCAGCGACGCCTTCTTCGTTTGGAGCCGCTGGGTGAACCGGCTGCTGCGCGTCGAGGAGACGCTCTGGGACCCGAACCGGGCGGCCTCGGCGGGCGGCTGAGAGTTCTCGAGATCTCCTCCAGCCGGCGCCCCCTCACGAAGGCCGCGGCGGCGGGGCAAACGCGGCTTCGATGACGGCCGCCTGCTCTTCGAGGTGTTTGCGGTAGGAGCCGGTGGCCGGCGCGGCGCTGGCCGGACGCCCCACGTACCGGAGCTCCAGGCGGCGGCTCTCGAGCAGCCGCTGCATGTGCTCCCACACGAACCGCCAGGCGCCCATGTTGCGGGGCTCTTCCTGCACCCAAACGAGATCCGTCACCCCCTGGTAGCGTTCGAGGATGGAGGCGAGGCGCTCTTCCGGGAAGGGGTAGAGCTGCTCGACGCGGACGATGGCCACGTTGTTGGCCTTTTTCCCCTCGCGGGCGGCGGCCAGCTCGTAGTAGACCTTGCCGGAGCACAGCAGCAGCCGGGCGATGCGGTCGGGCGGCGATCCGCCGGCATCGTCGAGGACTTCCTGGAACGCCCCGGAGGTGAGCCCCTCGGCCGGGGAGACGCACCGCGGGTGGCGGAGCAGGCTCTTCGGGGTGAAGATGACGAGCGGCTTGCGGACGCCGCGGCGGTCCGGCCCGCCGTACATCTGGCGGCGCAGCAGATGGAAGTACTGTGCCGGGGTGGTGCAGTTGGCCACCTGGATGTTGTTCTCGGCGGTGAGGACGAGGAAGCGCTCGATGCGGGCGCTGGAGTGCTCGGGGCCCTGGCCCTCATAGCCATGCGGCAGCAGCATCACCAGCCCGCTCGGCTGGCCCCACTTCTGTTCGGCGCAGGTGATGAACTGGTCGATCATGATCTGGGCGCCGTTAGCGAAGTCGCCGAACTGGGCCTCCCAGATGACCAGCGTGAGCGGATCGCCGACGCTGTAGCCAAACTCGAAACCAAGGACGGCGTACTCGCTGAGCGAGCTGTCATAGACTTCGAAGCGGGCCTGGTCTGGGGCGAGGTGCTGTAGAGGGATGTACTCGCGGCCGTCCTCGTAGTCGAACAGGGCCAGGTGGCGCTGGCTGAAAGTGCCGCGGGAGCTGTCCTGACCGCTCAGGCGCACCGGCGTGCCTTCGAGGACGAGGCTGCCGAAGGCGAGGGCTTCCGCGGTGGCCCAGTCCATCGGAGAGCCGTCGAGGACGGCGCGGCGGCGATCGAGGAAACTGCGGAGTTTCGGGTGGAGGCGGAAGTCCGGCGGCAATTGGGTGATGCCATTGACGACGCGCTCGATGGTGCTGCGGTCCACGGCGGTCCGGGGGCGGAAGGTGGAGATCTCGCCGGGGCCGAGCCGGCCGAGGTCCTGGATCTCGTAGTGCGCCTCCTTCTCCTGGGCCTTCCGGTAGCCCTCTTCGAGCCGCTGCTTGAAGGTGCGGCGGCGCTCGTCGACCCATTCCTGGCTGACGACGCCTTCACGCACCAGCTTGCGGCTGTAGAGCGTGGCCACCGAGGGGTGGGTGCGGATCTTGCGGTAGAGGATGGGCTGGGTGTAGCTCGGGTCGTCGGCCTCGTTGTGGCCGTGGCGGCGGTAGCAGAACATGTCGATCACGACGTCCTTGCCGAACGTCTGGCGGTAGTCGAAGGCCAGCTCGACGACGCGGGCGACGGCTTCCGGGTCGTCGCCGTTGACGTGGAAGATCGGGGCCTGGACCGTCTTGGCGACATCGGTGGAGTAAGGCGACGAGCGGGCCTCTTCCGGGCCGGTAGTAAAGCCGATCTGGTTGTTGATGATGACGTGGATGGTGCCGCCGGTCGAGTAGCCGCGGAGCTGGGAGAGGTTCAGCGTCTCGGCCACCACGCCCTGGCCGGCGAAGGCGGCGTCTCCGTGCACGAGGATCGGGATGACGCGTTTGCGTTCCGTGTCGCCCAGGCGGTCCTGTTTGGGGCGCACGATGCCTTCGACGACGGGATCGACGGCCTCGAGGTGGCTGGGGTTCGGGGCCACGGCGACGGCGAGCTCGTTGCCGGCGGGCGAGCGGTGGTGGCCGGCCGCGCCCAGATGGTACTTGACGTCGCCCGAGCCCTGCGTGCTCTGCGGGTCGATGTAGCCCTCGAACTCGGCGAAGATCTGGGTGACGGGCTTGCCGACGACGTTCGAGAGCACGTTCAGGCGGCCGCGGTGGGCCATGCCGATGACGGTTTCCACGACGCCGTTGTCGGCGGCGCGGTCGAGCAGCTCGTGCAGAATCACGATGGCCGCCTCGGCTCCTTCGAGAGAGAAGCGTTTGTGGCCGACGAAGCGGGCGCCCAGGAAGTGCTCGAACTCCTCGGCCTCGAGCAGGCGCTCCAGGATCCGGACGCGGCGCTTCGGGGCGATGGGCCAGTGGTTGGCCTGAGGCTCCATGCGCCGTTGCAGCCACTCCTTCTGCTCCGGATGCTGGATGTTCATGTACTCGCAGCCGATCTTGCCGCAGTACGTGCGCCGCACCGTTTCGAGGATTTCGCGGAGGGTGGCGACGCGGTGGGAGGAGTCTTCGGCCAGGGGCTGGCCGAGGGTACCGGTCAGGAACTCGCGATCCAGGTCCCACAGCGTGAGGCCGTAGTTGGCCGGATCGAGTTCGGGATGGTAATGGGGCTCGGAGCCGAGCGGATCGAGGTCGGCGATGAGATGCCCGCGCACGCGGTACGCGTTGATGAGCTGCAGGACAGCGGCTTCCTTGGCGATTTCGGCGGTCCGCCCGCCACCGAGGCCGGCAAGCGAGGTTGCCCGGTCCCGCTTCCACCGGATCGGCTGGTAAGGGATGTTCAGGGCGGCGAAGATCGCCTCGTAGAAGCCGTCCTTGCCCTCGAGGAGTTCCTGGACCCGGCGCAGGAACATACCGGATTCGGCGCCCTGGATGATGCGGTGGTCGTAGGTGCAGGTGGCGGTCATCACCTTGCCGAGGCCCATAGCCGCGAGCACTTCCGGGTCGGTGCCCCGGTATTCGGCGGGGTAGTCGATGACCCCGGTGGCAATGATCGCGCCCTGGCCGGTCATCAGACGCGGAACGGAAGCCGAGGTGCCGACGGTGCCGGGGTTGGTGAGCGAGACGGTGGCGCCTTCGAAGTCCTCGACCTTCAGGCGGCCGGACCGCGCCCGTTCCACGAGGTCTTCGAAAGCGGCGACAAAGCGCTTGAAGTCGAGCGAACCGGCGTCCTTGATGCTGGGTACCAGGAGCATCCGCGCGCCGTCGCGCCCTTCGACATCGACGGCGATGCCGAGATTGATGCGGGGCCGCGCCAGCCGGGCCGGTCCGCCGGGGGTCTCCACGTAGGCGCTGTTCAGATTGGGGAAATCGCGGAGAGCCCGAGTGACGGCGAAGGCGATCAAGTGGGTGAAGGAGATCTTGCCCTCACCGGCCAGCGTCCGTTGCTGGTTGATGAGGCGGCGGTTCTCCTCCATCACTTTCACCGGGATGGTGCGCTGGGACGTCGCCGTCGGGACGGACAAGCTGGCATCCATGTTGCGCGCCAGGCGGGCGGCGGCTCCACGCAAAGGCTTGGTTTCTTCGCCGGGACGGGCGGGCGGTGCGGCGGTGGCGGAGGTTTCCGGCGCCGGCTGCCGGGCGCCGCCGTTGTGCTCGAACACCGGGCGCCAGCTTTCGTCCACGGAGGCCTTGTCGTGGAGAAACTGCAAGTAGAGTTCGTCTTCGATCCACTGGTTGATGCCCGGATGCGGGACGGATTTTTTGTGCGTCATCGGTGGGAATTCCCCTAGACATCCCATCGGGCGGGCACGGGACCCCCTCTGAGGTCATCATAGCGTGACCGGGCGGGGATGTTTCCCGACCCAAGGAGCGGGTAAGGGCCGCGCTGCGCCATTGCAGGTCGGGCCGTGGACGCGGGCTTACTTATGGCGGTAGGTGATGCGTCCTTTGGTCAGGTCGTAAGGCGACATCTCCACGGTGACGCGGTCGCCCGGCAGGACGCGGATACGGTGGCGGCGGAGCTTGCCGGCGAGATGGGCCAGGATCACATGATCCTTGTCGTGATCCAACTGCACACTGAACAAACCGCTGGGAAACTTTTCTATGACCGTCCCCTGGACCTCGATATTGTCCTCTTTGCTCATTGTCCTCCTATGAGATGGCGCTCAGGCAGGGAACCGGTGGAGATCCGGCGCCCCAAGATCATTATACTCGCGGCGGCAAGCGGCAACGGCCAGGCAAGAGTGGAGCGACCTACCGTGCCCGCAAGCCCACGAATCAGCAGGTGCGGGCGAAGAATACCGGTTGCGCGCCGCTAGCCGGCACGCTGGATGGCCCGGCTCGTCACGGTGTGCCGGAGGACGCCTCGGCGGCAGCGGCCTGTTTCGGCACATCGGCAGGCTTCTGCTGGGCCAGGAACTGCTCCAAGCGGTTCAACTGTTTCCGCACCAGCGGAGCGTTGCGGGCGTTCGGCGTCAACTCGAGGTAACGCCGCAAATGGGTGGCGGCTTCTTCGTACTGATTCTGAAAAGCCAGTGCGAGGCCGAGGATTTGCTCCAACTGCGGCCGCTGCTTCCAATAGTTCATCTTGATGGCTTCCCGGGCGCTCTTTTCCGCGGCGCTGTTGTTCTTGAGGTTCAGATGAGCCATGGAGTTCAGGAAGTAGGCTTCCGGGAAGTCGTAGGGGTTTCTCTTCAAGACGAGCCCGGTGAGCTCGGCGACTTGCTGCCACTGGTTGTTCATGGCATCCAGGAGGGCCAGCTTCACGTAAGGGCTCATGTATTTCTTGTCCGCCTCGATGGCTTTCTGGTAGGCCTCGCGGGCCTTGTCGATATTCTTTTGCGCCTGGTAGACCTGTCCGAGGGCGTACCAGGCCTCGGCGTACTTCGGATACTCAGCGACAGCCTTCTGGAACTCCTTCTGAGCCCTGTCCCACTTTTTCTTGCCAGCTTCTTTCATACCTCTCTTGAAGGCCTTCTTGGCCTTCTTCGGGGCCTGGAGGCTGGACATCGAAATGGTGTAGCCGGAGACGTTGCCGAGCTTGTGGAGGACGATGGTCCCCACGTTCGGGTTGTCGAACATCCTTCTGCCGGTCAGCTCGATCGACGTGGAGCGGTAACCCGCCAGCCGGGCGCGCAACTCACATCCCGCCAGATCCCGCTCAGAGATCCCTTCTGTCCCGGGCCCGAAAGGGCCGCCGCCCCACTGCGAGGGGGAGAGGCCGGGCGGGGTTCCGTAGCTGCCGAAGCTGGCATCGGCAATCAAGTGGGCGTTGCGGCCCACCTCGAAGCTGAAGCGGCCTTTCGAGTCGGTGTAGCCTTCCGGGATCGGCCGTCCGGCGCAGACGCGTTCGATCAGGACGTTAGGCGGTACCGGAGTCCCGTCTTCGAAGACAACCTTGCCCTGAAGGAAGATGGGGCGCCGCATTTCGGGGAAACGCTGCATCTGAGGCTGCTGGGTCTGCCCCGGAAAGGGCGTCTGGGGTTGACTGGTGTTCGGCGCTCGCGGCTGGGTAGGAACGTTTGTGCCACCCCGGCCCGTGCTGCCTCCAGTCCCCCCTGTGCCGCCGCCTCCGCTTCCGGTTCCTCCACCCCCGCCGCCTTGGGTTTGGGCCAGGGCCATCCCAACTGCGAGGATCACCGTTGCGGCCACCGAAACCACCCACCGCGCGATCTGCCGGTAGTCCATCTCAAACCTCCTGGGGAGAGTTGCCCTCATTATGGCATAGAACGTCTGCGTCCCAGCAGCTCAATTGGTTACAATGAGGACGTCGAAGTCGCCGATGATGAAGCACAAAGCACTTATTTACATCTGGTTGGGGATTCTCATCAGTCTTGCGGCCTGCAGCCAACCTCAGCCCGCACCCAAGCAAACCGCCAGGCCGGAAGCGCCGCCCGAACCGGTCGACGGGCAAACAGCCTTCTTCCGCATGTTTCCCGCTGCCCGGAACTGGGCCCCGGATGCTCAAGGACTACGGCTCGAGAACCTGCGGATCGCCGAAGTGAAGCCCAAGGACGGCAAGTATGGGGCCTGGAGAGCCACGTTCTATTCCCCCAGCAAGAACCATGTGGGCGTGTTCAACTATTCGGTGGTCGAGGTGGGCGGCAAGATCCTGAAGGGCGTATTCCAAGATCACGAGGAACCCTACACCTCCGGCCTGGAGAAGCCCTGGCCGGTGGCGGCGTTCAAAGTGGGTTCCGAGAAGGCCTACCAAGTGGCGCTGTCCCGGAAGGAGACGAAAGCCTACGTCAAGAAGAATCCCGACCGGCCGGTCAACTTCCTGCTGGAGCAGACCAACCGGCACCCGAACCTCGCTTGGCGCGTCTATTGGGGAGAACGGCTTTCCACGAGTGACTTCTCAGTCTTCGTGGATGCCTCGACCGGGGACTTCCTGGAAATCATCCGCTGAGGGCGCCGGCCGCGTTGCTCACCGTTTCTTCGCCGAACGGGTCTTCGGCGCGGGCCGGGCGCGCACCGGCGACCGGACCTCGAGCACAGGAATCAGGCCGTGTTCTTCACCGGGTTCCTGGGCGGGCATGCGCGCGGCGAGTTCCCGGTTCAGGATGGCGACGAACTCCTCGATCTGTTTCTGCATCGCCTCCATCTTTTCGCGCATGTTGAGGATGATCTCAACGCCGGCCAGGTTGACGCCGAGTTCGCGGGTGAGCTTCAGGATCAACTCCAGCCGCTCCAGATCCTGCTCGGTGTAGAGGCGGGTGTTGCCTTCGGTGCGGGAGGGCTTCAGCAACCCCTCGCGCTCGTACAGGCGGAGCGTTTGCGGATGGATGTCGTATTGTTCGGCCACCGCCGAGATCATGTAGCCGGCGCGTTTCTTGGTCTTGGGCCTCCTTGTTCTGGTTCTCGGCATGGCTCATCCCTTTACTTGTTCCCACAGTTTCGCCCGGGGATCCTCCGGATGCAGCTTCGCCAGCTCTCTGAGGATCTCCCTGGTCCGCTCGTCCCGCGCGGGCGGCGTCTGCAACACGACCTCGACAATCTGGTCCCCCCGCCGGCCTTTGCGCGTGTTCATCACACCTTTGCCCCGCAAGCGGAGCTTCTGGCCGTTCTGGGTACCTTGGGGAATCTTGAGCAGCGCCTTCCCGTCGATGGTGGGAACTTCGACTTTGGTGCCCAGTGACGCTTCCCAAACGGTGACCGGGACCTTGATGTGGATGTCGTCGCCCACCCGCTCAAAGAACGGGTGCGGCTCCACGCGGACGGTGATGTAGAGGTCGCCGGGCGGGGCGCCGCCGGTGCCGGCGTTGCCCTTGCCGCCTACCCGGAGGCGGTCGCCTGAGTTGACGCCGGGCGGGATGCGGACTTCTACGGTCTCGGTTCTCAACACCCGGCCTTCCCCGTGGCAAGCCGGACAGGCGTTCTGCAAGCGGCCGGCGCCGCCGCAACGGGGACAGGTAAGGTTGAACCGCATGGCGCCGGCTGTCTGGGTCACGGTTCCGGAGCCGTGGCACTCGGGGCAGACGGCGCTCGTCCCGCCGGCGGTTCCCGAACCGCCGCACTGGCTACAGGTGACTTGCCGGTTGATGGAAAGCCGGACCTTCGTGCCGCGAATGGCCTCCCAGAAGCCGATGTTCAGGCCATACTCGAGGTCCGTTCCCCGCTGGGGCTGGGGTTTGGGTTCCCGGCGGGCCCGGCGGCCGAAGAACTGGCTGAAGATGTCGCTGAAGCTCGTGCCGCTGAAGGGGCCCTCGCGCGCGGCGCCGGCTCCCGTGCCGAAGTTGGAGAAGTCGAAACCGCCGAAATCGAAACCGAAGCCGGAGCCTGGACCGGACCGGGAGCCGCCGCCCGTAGCCTGGGCGTTCTCGGAGTAGAAGCCATACTGGTCATAGATCTTCCGCTTCTTCGGATCGTTGAGGACCGAATAGGCTTCCTGAATCTCCTTGAAGCGTTCCTCGGCGGCCTTGTCGCCCGGGTTGACGTCGGGGTGGTATTTCCTGGCCAGCCGCTTGTATGCCTTGCGGATCTCGTCCGCCGAGGCGCTCCGTTTGACTCCGAGAATCTCGTAGTAGTCCTTCGTCGCGGGCATGGCAATTCCGACGGCCGGCCACACGGCGGCGGCATCCCGCGGGAACGCGCCGCCGCGCCGCCCGGCCGGTCACAGGCCGATTGGGAACGAGTTTACTTCTTGCTGTCGTCTACATCGACAAACTCGGCGTCTACGACGTCGTCTTTCTTTTCCTCGCCCGGTTGCTGAGCGCCGGAGGCTGCGCCCTGGGCGCCGGCTCCGGTCTGGGCGGTCTGCGCCGCCGAAGCTTTGTACATGGCTTCGGCGAGCTTGTGGGACGCCGTCGTCAGGCGGTCCATGGCCGACTTGATGCGGTCGATGCCGCCTTCCTGGATCGCCTTCTTCGTGTCCTCGAGAGCTTCTTCGACGTTCTTGGCGTCGCTCTCGGGAATCTTGTCGCGATGCTCCCGCAACATCTTCTCGATGTTGTAGACCATCGCGTCGGCCTGGTTCTTGGTCTCGATCTCCTCCTTGCGCCGGCGGTCTTCGGCCGCGTGGGCTTCCGCCTCCTTGGCCATCCGCTCGACCTCTTCCTTGGTGAGGCCGGAGGACGACGTTATGGTGATCTGCTGCTCGTTGCCCGTGGCGAGATCCTTGGCGCTGACGTTCAGGATGCCGTTGGCGTCGATATCGAAAGTGACCTCGATCTGCGGCACGCCGCGCGGGGCCGGCGGGATGCCGACGAGCTGGAAGACACCCAGCAGCCGGTTGTCCCTGGCCATGGCGCGCTCGCCCTGGTAGACCTTGATCTCGACCGAGGTCTGGTTGTCGGCGGCGGTGGAGAAGATCTCGCTCTTGCGCGTCGGGATGGTCGTATTCCGCTCGATCAGCTTGGTGAAGACGCCGCCCAGCGTCTCGATGCCCAGTGACAGAGGCGTGACATCGAGCAGCAGGACGTCCTTGACGTCGCCGGCGAGGACGCCACCCTGCACGGCCGCGCCGATGGCCACCACCTCGTCCGGGTTGACGCTCTTGTTCGGCTCCTTGCCGAAGAGGTCCCGGACGATCTTCTGTACCAGCGGGATCCGCGTGGAACCGCCCACCAGCACGACTTCGTTGATCTGTTGCGGCGTCAGGCCGGCGTCAGAAAGGGCCTGCTTGCACGGCTCGATGGTCCGCTCGACGATCGGCCGGATCATCTCCTCGAAGCGGGCGCGGGTCAGCTTCATCACGAGGTGTTTCGGCCCGCTTTGGTCAGCAGTGATGAACGGCAGGTTGATCTCGGTTTCGAGCAAGGTCGAAAGCTCGATCTTGGCTTTTTCCGCCGCCTCCTTCAGGCGCTGCAGGGCCATCTGGTCCTTGGAAAGGTCGATGCCTTGCTCCTTCTTGAACTCGCTGATGATCCAGTCGATGAGGATCTGGTCGATGTTGTCGCCGCCGAGGTGCGTGTCGCCGTTGGTGGCCTTCACTTCGACGACGCCTTCGCCGACCTCGAGGATCGAGATGTCGAAGGTGCCGCCGCCGAAGTCGTAGACGGCGATCGTTTCGTCCTTCTTCTTGTCGAGGCCATAGGCGAGCGCCGCCGCCGTCGGCTCGTTGATGATGCGCATCACCTCCAGGCCGGCGATCTGTCCGGCGTCCTTGGTCGCCTGGCGCTGCGAATCGTTGAAATAGGCCGGCACCGTGATGACGGCCTTGGTCACCTTCTCGCCAAGATAGGCCTCGGCGGCCTCCTTCAATTTCCCGAGGATCATCGCCGAGATCTGCGGCGGCGAGTAGCGTTTCCCCTGCACCTCGACCCAAACGGTGTCGCCGTCGCCGGCGACGACCTGGAAAGGCACCATCTTCATCTCTTCGGTGACCTCGTTCATGCGGCGCCCCATGAACCGCTTGATCGAGTAAATGGTATTCTCGGGGTTGGTGACGGCCTGGCGCTTGGCCACCTGGCCGACCAGCCGCTCGCCGGTCTTGGTGAACGCCACTACGGACGGAGTCGTACGGGAGCCCTCTTGGTTGGGGATGACTACGGCCTGGCCCCCCTCCATGACGGCTACCACCGAGTTGGTTGTGCCGAGATCAATGCCGATGATCTTGCTCATACGTTTCGAACACCTCCCAATCCAGAAACTTGAGTGCCAGCCTGCCCGCGCCGGCAGATTGGATCAAGTTTCCGGCGCAGCTGACCGCTACGGCGCGTGGCTGCTACCGCGCTCTCTTGCCGGGCCGGCGCCTGGCCGGTCCCGATTCTCCTTCCGGCGCCGCTGTCGGCGCCGGCCCAGCGCCTCGCGGTTCGCGGCTGACCACGGGCGACCTCAGAGCCGGGGAACCCGCCGGGAGACAAGCCCGCCGACGCCCCTTAGCACACTTACATTATCAAATCTTAGTCGTCTTTTGTCAAGTATATTTTTCCTGCTTTTCGCGCTGATTCTGCCCGCGACCCGCGCCCGAGCGGGGGAGATCCTTGCGGCCGCAGCCGCTGGCCTGGCCCCGCTGAAAGACGACCTGGCCTCGCAGTTTCAGTCCGTTAGCGCTCATCGGGTACGGTTCGTCTTTGGTGCGAGCGGCTTGCTTGCCCGCCAAATCGCCAACGGCGCCCGCTACGACGTCTACTTATCGGCGAACGAGCCCTACGTCGCGCAACTGCTCGAGGCGGGCCACCTGCTCCGGGAGACGGTTCGGGTCTACGCCCTGGGCCGGCTGGGGCTATGGGCTCCCGGCGGCGGCGTCCGCTCGCTGGAGGATCTGACGTCGCCGGCGGTGCGCCGTGTAGCGATTGCCAATCCCGCCCACGCCCCGTATGGCCTGGCCGCCAGGCAGGCGCTCGAGCGTCAGGGGCTCTGGGAGCGGCTGAAAGCGAAGATCGTTCTGGGGGAGGACGGCCGCCAGGTTTTCCGATACGCCGAGAGCCGGGACGTGGATGCCGCCCTGACCGCGTGGACTTTCGTTGCTCACCGCGGCGCTCGGCTCGTTCCCATGCGGCGGCATGATGCGATCCGGCTCACCGGCGCGGTACTGAGCCGGTCCCCGCACCGGCAGGCGGCCGAGGAGTTCTTGGAGTTCCTCACCGGCGACGAAGGCCGGCAGGTGCTGAAGCGGTACGGTTTGTTTCCGCCGGAGGACTGAGGAGGCAGACCTTCCAGCCGAGTGGAGGCGCTGGTAGAATCGACCGTATCATGGCAGAGCTGAGCCGCAGAGAGTTTCTCGGCGCGGGCGCCGGCGCTCTGTCAAGTGCGGCCGCCCTGCCGATGCGCGGTGCTTCGCGGAAACCCAATGTGCTGGTCATCTACACTGACGAGCACTCCTGGTGGACGCTGGGCGTCTACGGGAGCCGCCTGGTGGGGACGCCCAACATCGACCGCATCGGCCGGGAGGGCGCAGTGTTCCGCAACTACTTCGTCAACAGCGCCGTGTGCACGCCCTCGCGCGGCTGTTTCATCACCGGCCGCTATCCCCACGCTCACGGGGCGTACCGCAACAACATCGAGCTGAACCGCAACGAGGTGACGCTGGCGCACATGTTCGCCCGGGCCGGTTACGAGACCGGCATGGCGGGCAAGTGGCACCTGGACGGCGAGCCGCGGCCAGGGTGGATGACGCCGGCGCGCTCGATGGGGTTCGCCGACTGCAAGTGGATGTACAACCGGGGCCATTGGAAGCGGATCATCGAGCGCCCCTGCGGGTGGCCCCAGAACCGCTCGCGGGCCCGGATCGGCCGGCAACTGGTCCAGCCGCGGCTGCCCGACGGCATGCCGGACATCGACTACGACGTGAACGCCCCGGGCCGTTACTTCACCGACTGGCTGACCGACAAGGCCATCGAGTTTTGCACGAAGAAGCGGGACAAGCCGTTCTTCTACTACTTCAGCATCCCCGATCCCCACACGCCGTTCAGCGTCGGGCCGCCCTACGACACCATGTACCCGCCCGAGGAGATGCCGGTCCCGGCCACGCTGTATGAGGAGAACTTACCGGACTGGGCCGCCGAAGCGCGGGACCGGCTCGTCCGGCGGGAGGGCTGCGCGTCCTGGCGCGACCCGAAGCGGGCCGAGATCCTGCGGCGCCGCAAGGCCCAGTATTGCGGCATGGTGAAGTGCATCGACGACAACGTGGGCCGGCTGCTCCGAGCGCTGGAAGCCGACGGCAAGCTCGACGACACGCTGATCCTCTTCAGCTCCGACCACGGCCAGTACATGGGCGAGCACGGGCTCTATTTCAAGAACCAGCTCTACGAGACGGCCCACCGGGTAGCGCTCTTGATGCGGCTGCCGGGCGCGATCCGGCCGGGTACGGTCATCGAGGAATGCGTCGGCTCGGTGGACGTGCAGCCGACGATATTGGGGCTGCTGGGCCTCGAGAAAAGCGGCCGGGAGCAGGGCCGGGACGCTTCAGCGCTGCTGCGCCGGCAGCGGATCGAGTGGAAGAACGAGGTCTGGATCCACCACAGCAGTCTGGAACGGGCCGGCGTCTTCACCCCGGAGTGGGAGTTCGCGCTGATCAAGGGTCACGACACGATCCTTTTTGACCGGCGCAACGATCCCGACCAGGTGCACAACCTGGCGCGGAACCCGCGGTACCGGCGGACAGTAGAAGAGCTGACGGCCCGGGTGATCGAACACAACCGCGAGGTCGATTCCCCCGCATTGCGCTGGTTGGCGAGGCTGGAGCCGTCCGGGAACGGCTGATAGGCCGGGGGCGGAGGGCGGAGGCTCGTCTAGGTGCTCCCGGAGGCCGCCTGCCGCCGGACGGCGATCCGCACCACCTTCGGGCGCACCAGACGCTCGAAGTCCCGGTACTCCATCCGGATCAGCTCTGTGTGCGAGCCGGCGTTGAAGGCGATTTCTTCATCCCGGGCCAACTCCTCGGCCACGTAAACGTCCATGCCGTAGAGATTGCCGAACGGCGGCATCGCTCCGGTTTCGCATTCCGGGAACTTCTCCTGGAACTCGGCTTCGGTGGCCAGCCGCACCGAGGAGGCGCCCGAGGCCTGTTGGAGCAGGTCGAAGTCGATCTGGCAGGAGGCCGGCAGGACGGCCATGGCCAGGTCGCCGTCGAGGACGACCATGACGACCTTCGCCAGCTCCTTACCCTTGATGTGAGCGCTGGCGGCCACCTCCTGCGCAGTGTAAGCGCGGGAATGGGTGATGGTGATGTACTTCACCTCGTTCGCATCGAGAAATTCCTTGAGCTTTCTGGCCGGCATCATGCCCTCCCTGGCTGCCGGTCCGTGCTGGGGAACCCCAGCCCCGAACCGGCCGGTTCCGTGCTGCCCTCATGGTAAACCCCCAGCCGGGCGATGGAAAGAGGAATCGGCGCTCTTGCCGGCGCATTCCCCGGCGCGGAACCAGCCGACATCCAATACAATAACGGCATGCTCGGAAGACTTCTTGCGCTCTTGCTCACTTGGGCGGCCCTGGCGGCAGCCGCCGAACCGATGGCGTTCCGGATCGTCTTCGGAGACCGCCGGGACCGGCCCGCAGACTACTCCGGCTCGATTCAGCTCACTGCCGGGAAGGTGGAGCGGATCGAGCCGTGGCGCTTTCTGAAAGGCGACAGCGTGGAGGGCGCGCGCCGCTGGAAGCTGGTACTCAAGCGCCGGCCGTTCGAGAACCAGCCGGACAAACCGCGCCGGATGATGGCCGATCCCCGGGTGGTGAACGTCGTCCCGGCCGGGGTGGTGGTCACGGTGAACGCTCCGGCGACGGCCACGGCTCGGGTGCGAACCGCGCAAGGGTCCTTCGAGATCCCATTGGCCGCGCTGCGCACCCGCCACCGGCTGCGATTTCTGGACGAGGACGTCGTCGTCGAGCGGGCGCCGCTGGCCGAGCAGGTCTCGGCGCCGTCGGCGGCTGAGCCGCCCGAGCAGTTCGACTACCCGTCGCTGGCCGTTGGCGCCGGCGGCGAGATGTGGGTCGCCTGGCAGGGCTATCGCAACCTGGGAGAACACGTCTACGTGCGGCGCTTCGACGGCTCTGCCTGGGGGGAAGTGGAACGGCTGACCGAGAAGAAGGGCGACATATTTCGCACCGGCGTCGGAATCGACGGCAAGAAGCGCATCTGGGTGGTCTGGAGCGAGCGCCGGGCAGGCACCTGGCACCTTTACGCAAAGCGCCGCGACGGTGAGCGCTGGGGCGGAAGGGTACAGATCACCCGGGCCCACGGACCGAATATCTTCCACCGCCTGGTGGCCGGGCGCAACGGGGATCTCCACTTGGTCTGGATGGGCCATGAGGGCGGGCAATCTTATGTCTATTGGAGCCGCCTGGACGGTGACGAGTGGACGGCGCCGAAACGCATCAGCGGCCCCAGCGCCTGGAATCCCGAGGCGGCGGCGGATTCGGCGGGGAACCTCTGGGTGGTTTGGGACAGTTATCGGACGGGCAACTATGATGTCTTCCTGCGGCGCGTCGGCCGGGACGGCGCGCTCGGAGAAGAGATCCAGGTGACGAAGTCCTCACTGTTCCAGGCGCATCCCACGGTGGCCGTGGACGGCCAAGACCGTGTCTGGGTGGCCTGGCACGAATCGGGCGCCAACTGGGGCAAGGACTGGACCCACGAAGATCCCGAGCGAGGCACCGTCCTCTACGCGGACCGCCGGCCGAAGGTGGCCGTCTACGAGAATGGGCGGTGGCGGCAACCGGCGACCGACCTCATTTCCGCCGTACCCTTGCGTTATCGGCGCTATGTCCAGTACCCGCGCCTGGCGGCGGACGCCCGGGGGCGGATCTGGTGTGCGCTGCAGCTCCGCACCTCGTCGGCCCACAACCGCGGCGACTACTGGGCTTTCGACGGTCGATGGGAGTTCTATCTGACGACTCTGGATGGGGACCGGTGGCGTCCGGCGATGCCGCTGCCGCACTCCAGTTCCCGGCCGGAAGGGACTATCCTTGCGCTCCCCGATGGCTCCGGGGTCCGACTGGTTTGGGCGAACGACAACCGGCCCCTGTTCGCCAAGGCCTTCTACGCCCGGATTCCGACGCGGTACGAGATCTGGAGCGCCGCCTTCTCGGAAGCCGGTCCGGCTCCGAAGATCCAGCTCGAGGATTTCACCGAGCGCAACGTCGACATCCGGCCCGTACACCCCGCAGAGAAGGCTGACGTCGAGCGGATCCGCAGCTACCGGCTCACCTACAACGGCCGCACCCTGCGGATTCTGCGCGGCGACTTCCACCGGCACACGGAGATCTCCTCCGACGGCGCCGGCGACGGTTCGCTCGAGGACTACTTCCGCTACATGATCGACGCCGCGGCTATGGACACCGGCATCGTGGGCGACCACAACGCCGGCAACAACGACGAGTATTGCTGGTGGCGGACCGAGAAGGCGGCGGACCTGTTCTTGATTCCGGGCCGTTATACGCCGATGTTCGGCTACGAGCGCAGCCCGAGCTATCCCAACGGCCACCGCAACGTCGTCTTCGCCCAGCGCGGGGTGAGGACGCTGCCGATCTCGCCCGAGGAGATGCATGGAAAGATCCGCTCCGGGCCGATCCTCTATCCTTACCTGCACAAGTACAACGGCATCGCCATGGTCCACTCTTCGGCGACGGACCAGGGCACCGACTGGGGAGACAACGATCCCGAGGTGGAGCCGCTGGTCGAGCTCTACCAGGGGTATCATGCCAGTTACGAGTACGAGGGTGCGCCGCGGGCCGAATCGGACAACCTGCGGGTGATGGTCCACGGGCGGTACCGGCCGGCCGGCTTCTGGTGGGAGGCTCTCAAGAAAGGCTACAAGCTGGGGGTACAGGCCAGCTCGGACCACATCTCCACCCATGCCTCCTACACGCTCATCTATTCGCCCGGCACGGCGCGCAAGGAGATCCTGGAGAGCATGCGGGCGCGCCACGCCTACGCCGCCACCGACAACATCGTCGTCGACTTCCGGGCCGAGGCCCCCGACGGGAAGGTCTACATCATGGGCGACGCCTTTCGCTCGGAGAGTGCGCCGCTCCTCAAATTCAAGATCCTCGGCACCGACGTGATCATGAAGGTGGACCTGATCAAGGACCAGAAGTTCGTCTACCACTCCGAGCCGAACAGCCGGACGGTGGAGTTCACTTTCCGCGACGAGAAGCCGGAGAAGCGCGAGAGCTACTACTACGTCCGGATCCAGCAGCGGGACCGCAACCTGGCCTGGTCCAGCCCCATCTGGGTGGACTACCGGTGAGAGGGCGCGAGCAAGGCCGTCAGGCCGAAGAGAGGAGTATGAAGACGCGGCACGAGAGCTTGATGCGGGATCCGGAGTACCGGCGGCTGTACGCCGTCGAAGGTCTGGTCACGGACGCCGCCGAGTTCGTATCGCAGCTCATGGAGGAACAGGGCGTCAACAAGGCCGAATTGGCCCGGCGGCTGGACAAGTCGCGGGCCTGGGTGACGCGCCTGTTGAGCGGCAACGCCGACATGACGATGCGAACGTTTGCCGAGCTGGTTTACGCGCTCGGCGCCGAGGCGCAGATCACGCGGCGAAAAGGGGCTGTCGCGGAGGGCCGGTGACCCACGAATCCGACTCTCGATAACGGTTCTAGCGGCTGGATCCCGCTGCTTGCAATGCTGCGGCTCCAGCTCACGGGGATCGTCTATCATGATCCCTGTGACCCGTATCGGACGATTCGCCGCGCTCGCACTCGTCGCCGCCGCCTGCCAGGCGCAGACCTGGACCCTGGAACGGCTCTACACGCGGCCCTACATCTGGGGGACCGCGCCGCAGTCGCCCACCTGGGCCAAAGAAGCCCATACGCTGGTCTTCCGCTGGAACTCCGACGGCGGGCGCTTCATGGATCTGTTCGCCTATCACGCTGACGAGCAGCGCCTGGTCCGGCTCACCGATCTCGAGGAGTTCGACGACAAGCTGCTCTACACGAAAGCGGAAAAGGACGAGCGCCGGAGGGTGCACCTGCCGCCGAAGGAAGGGATCCGCTCCTTCGATGTTTCCCGCGACGGCAAGGAGGTCGCGTTCGCTTACCGCGGCGAGCTGTTCCTCGTCCCGACGGACGGCGGCGCCGAGCCCTTCCGGCTCACCCGGACCAAGGCCGCCGAGGAAGCGCCGAAGTTCTCCCCGGACGGCAAGCACCTCTTTTCGATCCGCGGCGGCCAGGTGGTAAGGCAGGATCTGGCCACGGGGCAGTTGTGGCAGGTGACCGACATCGAAAAGCCCGAGGCGCTCACCGGCTTCTGGGTGGCGCCGGACGGAAAGCGCATCGCCTACCGGGTGCGCCGGGGCAAGATCCGGCAGATGCCGCTGCCGAACTACTCGGGGCGCTTCGTCACCGCCGACATGTTCCCGCGGACGGTGGCCGGCGACGAGATGCCGGCCAGCGCGATCTACGTGACCGACGTGCGGGGCCGCGATCGCGTCCGTGTGGATCTCGGCGAGTGGAAAGGCAAGGGCTGGGTGTCGGAGCCGGTCTGGTCCGAGGACTCCTCGAAGCTGGCCGTGCGGCTGATCGACGCCTCGATGAAGAAGCTCGAGATCCGGGTGGCGGATCCGTTGACCGGCAAGTCGAAGGCGGTCTGGAAGGAAGAAGACCAGCGTTGGGTGCGCTGGAACGAGTTCGGCTGGTCGCCGGATTCCCAGCGCCTCTGGATCGTGAGCGAGAAGGACGGCTGGGCGCATCTTTATACGGTCCCGGCCGAAGGCGGCGAGCCGGTGCAGGTGACGCGGGGCGAGTGGGAGGTACGGCCGGAGTGGCTGAGCTTCGACAGGACGCACGAGCCGCAGTGGATCGGCGAATACATCTACTACCACTCCACCGAGGAGGGGACCAATGAACGGCACTTCTACCGCATCCGGCCGGACGGCACGGGAAAGGAGCGGCTCTCGCGGCGCGAGGGCGTCAACTGCGGCGTCGTTTCCGAAGACGGCCGCTACATCGCCTGGCAAATCGCCGACCTGGAGAGTCCCGCGGATCTCTACGTCGGCGAACGCCGCGTCACCCGGCGCGTCAAGCCCGAGTTCGCGGAATATCCGTGGCCGCGGACGCGCTTCGTGAGCTTCCCCTCGCGCGGCGACAAGCGTATGGTGGCGGCGAAGATGCTGCTCCCGCCGGGCTACGATCCGGACCGCAAGGACGGCAAGAAGTGGCCGGCCGTCTTTTTCATCCACGGGGCCGGCTACGCCACCAGCGTCCTGAAGCAATGGGGCAGCTACCAGGAGCAGCGCTACGTGTTCAACTCCTACCTGGCCAACCGGGGCTACGTGATCATGGACGTGGACTACCGCGGCAGCAGCGGCTACGGGCGCGAGTGGCGCACGGGCATCTATCTGCACATGGGCGGCAAGGATCTCGAAGACGTCCTCGGGGCGGTGGACTACCTGCGGAGCCTGGGCAACATCGACATGGAGCGGATCGGGATCTGGGGCGTCAGCTACGGCGGCTTCATGACGAACATGGCGATGTTCCTGGCTCCGGACGCCTTCCGGGCCGGCTCGTCCTGGGCGTCGGTGAACGACTGGGAGAACTACAACGCCTACTACACCGGGCAGCGCCTGAACACTCCGGCGCGCAACCCGGAAGCCTTCCGCCGCAGCTCGCCCATCACCTTCTCGCGCAAGCTGAAGGGCCATCTGCTCATTGTCCACGGCATGGTGGACAACAACGTGCTGTTCCAGGACGCCGTGCAGCTCGCCGAGAAGCTGATCAAGGAGGGCAAACCGTTCGGCCAGGCCTATTACCCGGAGGAAAGCCACGCCTTCGTGCGCGACGAGAGCTGGATCGACGCCTGCCGCCGCACGGCGGAGTGGTTCGACCGGTATTTGAAGGGCGGCGGGCAGTAGCGCGGCGGCGCCCCCCGCATATGAGATAGGCTACTGTTTGACCCGGGCGACCGCGCCATGAAGCTGCCGCCGTTCTATCCCATCCTGGACACCGGAGTGCTGGAGCGCCGGGGCTGCGGCCTGGTGGAAGCAGCCGAGGCGATCGTCGAAGCCGGCGCGCGGATCCTCCAATTCCGGCACAAAGGCCCGTTCTCGCGGCGGATCTTCGCCGCTGCCGAGCAGGTAGCCGAACTGTGCCGCGAAAGGGGCGTCCTGTTCGTCGTGGACGACCGGGCTGACGTGGCGAAGCTCCTCGAAGCCGGCGTCCACCTGGGCCAGGAGGACCTGCCTCCGGCGGCGGCGCGGCGGATTCTGGGCGAGGGCGCCGTCGTCGGCTTCTCCACGCACAACCGGGCTCAGCTCGAGGCGGCCGCCGGGGAGCCCGTCGATTACGTGGCCCTCGGGCCGATCTTCACCACCCAGACGAAGGAGCGCCCGGACCCGGTGGTGGGGCTCGACGGCCTGCACGCCCTGCGGCCGCTGACGGAGCGGCCCCTGGTAGCCATCGGCGGCATCACGCGGGCGGCGGCGAAGCAGGTGCTCGCCGCCGGATCCGACTCGGTGGCGGTGATCAGCGATCTGTATCCAGACGAGTGCACGCCGGAGACGATCCGCGCCCGGACGCGGGAATGGCTCGCGGCGCTGGAAGAGCAATGAGGGGACGCGCCAATGCCCGACACGACGACTGAGACCAAAACCGGCCTGATCCGTGGACTGGGGCTGCTGGATGCGACGACCATCGTCATGGGGTCGATGATCGGTTCAGGCATCTTCATTGTTCCCGCCGACATCGCCCGGCAGACGGGATCGCCTGGGCTGGTCCTCGCCACCTGGGCCGTCACGGCGCTGCTGACGCTCGCCGCCGCTCTCACCTACGGAGAGCTCGCCGCCGCCATGCCCCGGGCGGGCGGGCAGTACGTCTACCTTCGCGAGGCTTACAGCCCGCTGTTCGGGTTCCTGTATGGGTGGACGCTGTTCCTGGTGATCCAGACCGGGACGATCGCCGCGGTGGCGGTGGCCTTCGCGAAGTTCACGGGCATTTTCATACCGTGGTTTTCCGAATCGCGGTACTTGTTCCGGGCCGGACCCATTGGGGTGAGCACCCAGCAGCTTCTCGCTATCGGCGTGCTCGCCTTCCTGACGTGGGTGAACACCAGAGGGCTGCGGACCGGCGCGGTGGTGCAGAACATCTTCACCATCACCAAGGTCGGGGCGCTGCTGGGGCTGATCGCCCTGGGCTTCCTCTTCAGCAATCCGGAGGCGGTGGAGCGCAACTATGGGAACCTCTGGGACGGCGTCGAGTGGGGCTGGTTCGCGGTGAAGGCGGTGGCGGTGGCCATGGTCGGGTCGCTGTTTTCCTCCGACGCCTGGAACAACGTCACCTTCACCGGCGAGGAGGTGCGGAACCCGAGACGGAACCTGCCGCTGGCGCTGGGGCTGGGCGTGACGGTGGTCTCGGCGCTCTACCTGGCCTGCAACGTCTCGTACCTGAACCTGCTCCCGCTCGAAGCGATGCAGACGGCGGCCGAGGACAGGGTGGGTACGGCGGCGGTTTCGATGGTGCTGGGGCCGGCGGCGGTCCAGTTGATGGCGGTGGCCATCATGGTTTCCACCTTCGGCTGCATGAACGGCATGATCCTGGCCGGGGCCCGCGTCTACTACGCCATGGCACGGGACGGGCTGTTCTTCCGGCGCGTCGCCGAAGTCCATCCGAAGCGGCACACGCCGGTGACCTCGCTCGTGATCCAGTGCTTCTGGGCTTGCGTGCTCACCCTCAGCGGCACCTATAGCGATCTCCTGGATTATGTTATATTTGCTGTTCTACTCTTCTACATTCTGACGATCGCAGGAGTGTTCGTGCTCCGGCGCCGGCGCCCGGACATGCCTCGTCCGTACCGGGCGATCGGATACCCGCTGGTACCGGCCGCCTATCTCGGCGCCGCGGGCTTGATCGAGGTCGTGCTGCTGCTCTACAAACCGGACTACACCTGGCCGGGGCTGATCATCGTCCTGCTGGGAATACCTGTTTATTACGTATGGCGGCGCCGGACCGCGGGCGGCAGATAACCTCCGGCGGGTATCTTGGGAGAGCGAGTTGGCTCAGCGTGCACATTGGAAGTCGAAGGCGGGTTTCATCCTGGCCGCGGCAGGCAGCGCGGTCGGGTTGGGAAACATCTGGAAGTTTCCTTATGAGACCGGCGAGAACGGCGGCGGAATCTTCGTCATCGTCTACCTGCTGTGCGTCCTGCTCGTCGGCCTGCCGGTGATGACGGCCGAGATCCTGCTGGGCCGCGCCGCGCAGTGCTCCCCGGTCGGCGCGATGAGGAAACTTGCCGGGCGCCGCAGCGGCTGGGTGATCTTCGGCTGGCTGGGAGTGGCCTCGTCGTTTCTGATCCTTTCCTACTACAGTGTGGTGGCCGGCTGGTCCCTGCACTATACCTGGCTGGCCGCGAAAGGCGGCATCAACGGGCTCGGGACCGAGGCGACCAAGGCCATTTACATGGAACTGTTCGGTAACCCGTGGCTGAACGTGGGCTGGCACTTCGTTTTCATGGCGATGACCATGGCCGTGGTGGCGGCGGGCGTCTCCAGAGGAGTGGAGCGCTGGTCGATTATCCTGATGCCGGCATTGTTCATCATGCTCGGCGGCTTGCTGATCCGAGCGATGACGCTCGACGGGTTCGGGCCGGCGATGGACTTCGTGTTCGGCTTCCATGCCGAGGACTTCGGCCGGCGCGGAGTCCTGGAAGCCCTCGGGCAGGCCTTTTTCAGCTTGAGCCTCGGCATGGGGGCCATCCTGACTTACGGAAGCTACTTGAAGAAAGAAGACGACATCATGTCGGCGGCTGTCACGATCTCGGCCCTGGATACGGTGATCGCCATCGCCGCCGCCATGGTGCTGTTCCCGATCATCTTTTCCCACGGCATGGAGCCGGCCGCTGGACCGGGCCTGGTCTTCATCACGATCCCGGTGGCGATCAGCCAATTGCCGGCGGGCAGTTTCCTGATGATGATCTTTTTCGCCTTGCTGGTGGTGGCTGCCCTCACCAGCGCCATATCCATGCTCGAAGTGGCCACATCGTACTTCGTCGATGAGAGGAGCTGGCCGCGGACCAAGGCCACGCTGGTGGCGGGCGGCGCAATCACCTTGGTGGGCATCCCTTCGGCATTGAGCGGCAGCGTCTGGTTCTTCGGCTCGAGCATGGTGTCGGTGATCGGGATGAACTGGTTCGACGCCCTGGGCTATCTGACCAACAACTTCATGTTGCCGCTCGGCGGGCTCGGAATTGCCTTGTTCACCGCCTGGCGGCTGAACGACGCCATCCGGCACGACCATTTCCTCTCCGGGACTAAGTTAGGGGTCTTCTACCGGGCCTGGCTGTTCCTGCTCAAGTTCGTGGTACCCGTCGCCATCGTGTTCGTCTTTCTCGACTCCATCGGCATGCTGCGGGCAAACTGAAACGTTGACCGGGCAAACAGAATCGGAAAGACTGGGAAGGGAGCCACCATGAGGGTGTTGAGGTTTGTCGCGGTCACGTTGTTCGTCGCCGGCGCTCTGCTCGGCGGCGGTGACAGGGCTGCTGACCGGGCCCGGGACTTCTCCGGCAAATGGAAGGCGGACCTCGCGCAGAGCGATTTCGGCTCCATGACGCCGCCGAAGTCCCTGATTCGAACCGTGGATCAGGGCAGTCTTTACGTAACGATCGTCGCGGCGCTGGAGACCGCTCACGGGCGCCGGACCAGCGAGCTGCGCTTCACGCTGGACGGCGAGGAGTCAGTGAATCAGGTGGGAGCCACGAAGATCACCGGCCTGGCGCGAATGCTGGGCAGCCACCTGCTTTTGACGACGACGAGAACGATCGAGGGGGAGAAGGTGGCGCTCGATGAACTGTGGAGCTTGTCGCCGGACGGGAAGACGCTGACCGTCGAAGGTCTGGTGCGGACGTCCGTCGGCGAAGAGCCGATCCTCGTCGTTTTCCATCGGCTCGAGCCTTGATCGCATGGGGCGCTTCAGCGGCGCGCCCCGGCTCATCGGCCTGGCTTTCCCCCGCCGGCGCCCAGCCCATCGAGTAGCCGGCGGGCGGTCTCCTCGTGGGCGGTGACGTCCCGGATGTCTCCCGAGTAGTCCAGGAACAGGCGCAGGTTCCGAACCGCCGCCTCGCGCGAGTCCGCCCGGGCCGCCAGCAGACCTCGCAGGTAGAAAATCCGGGGAAAGATCAGGCTGTGGAAAGCCGATTCGGTCCGGGGCTGCCAGATCGGATTCGGCTCGAGCAGGCGTTGCGCGTCCCCGGCCCGGCCCGCTTCGATTTCCGCCCAGGCCAGAAGCACGGCCACCAGGTCGCGCTCGAGCGGGGGCGAGGTCTCATAGATCCGGCGCAGAGGCGCCGCTGCCGCCGCCGGTTTCCCGTAGAGCAGGCAGCCGTACGCGCGGGCCAGCAGGCGGAGACGTTCCACGGGGGTCTCCGGCGGCCCCCTCCGGCCCGAATCCGCCGCCAGGCTCCAGGCGAGCAACGCATCCGGTCCCACCAGCCGGCCCCCGGCGAGCCGGGCTGCCTCTCTCAGATGGTTGCGTGCTTGGGCCGCGTCACCGGCGAGTAGCCGCCAGACCGCCAACTGGACGTGGGCTTCCGCCAGGAATCGCCGGGGAAAGGCCGGTTGCTCGACGGCCCGCTGCAAGGCCCGGACAGCTTCCGCGCGCCGGCCGGTCCAGTAGCGCCACCGGGCCTCGTCGAGGCCGATCCGGGGGTCACCCAGGTCGCGGGCGGTTCTGGCGTAGCGCTGGAACAGTTCGTCGGCGCCTTTGCGGTCTCCGCCGAACAGCCGGCACCAGGCGGCCTTCAGCAGGGGGGCGCCGCCGAGAAATCCCGGATCCTGCTCGTAGGCTGCGAGGAAGTGCTTCTCGGCCTCCTCCAACCGCCCGAACCGGAAACAGATCTCTCCGTACGAATCCAGAGAATTGGGGGTATCCGCGTCAGCGGCGCGATAGCGTTCGAGGCTGTCGAAGGCCGCCTCGGGGTCGCCTGCATAGGCCGCCGCGTACGCGCGGGAGTTCCACCAGCCGGGATTGTCTGGATCGGTTTCGGCTGCTCGGCCATACCACTCGGCGGCTTTGGCGTAGTCGTAGAGGGATAGGAATTCCTGCGCGGTCCTGGCGGCCGTTTCCGCATCGGCCGGCAGCAATCTCGACAGCTTCTCGAGGGCGTCCGCCACCTCTTTCCGCCCCCTCGAGAGGCGGGCCTGCAGGAGTTGGAGCCGGGCCGAGGAGATCTCGTCCAGGCCGGCGCCGGGGTCTTCCGCCACGACGCGCCTGGCGGCCGGCGTATCTCCCGTGCTCAGCAGCAAGTCCGCCAGCAGGAAGCGGGCATCGTGGAATGCGGGATCCTGCCGGAGCGCCGACTCCAGGTCCGACTGTCGGAGCTGCGGATCGTCCAGGGTCATGGCCTGGGCGTAGTAGCGCAAGGCTTCCAAGTTCGTCGTGGGGAAGAGGCGCCGCTGCGTCGACAGCTCTTCTCCTGCCTGACGGGCGACCTCGATCAAGGCCTCGACCGGCGCCCGCCGTTCCAGGCGCCTGACGATCCTCGAACTCCGAAGATCTTCGACGTCGAAACGGAAGGCCAGTCCGTCGAGACACTCGGAGAAGTGTCCGTCCACGACGAGGGCGGCCCGGCGGTTCACCGCTTCGCCATAAGTGGGTGCGTAGAAGACGAACTGCTCCTGGCGGCCCTCTGCTTCGGAAGCAATCACCGCCGCCAGCGCGGGCCCAACCCACGCCAGGCCGGGATCGCCGGTGAGATTCTCGAGCGGGAGCACCGCGATCCGTTGGACGATGGGCCTCGGTGCGGGCGTACAGCTACACAGGAAGCCCGCCGAGGCGATCAGGGCAATGATTCTCAGTGCGGTCCGGTCAGAGCACACGAGGTTTCATCGCCAGCAGCCGCTCGAACTCCTCATTGCCTTGCAGCGCCTTGAAGTCGGGGTCTTTCCGGAACTTCTCGCGATTGCGGAAGCCCTCCTCCAGAGCCTTGCGCATGTACAGCAGCGCGCGGTCGAACATCCCGGCGCGGGCGTAAGTCTTAGCCAGATAGAAGTGGAACTTGGCCCGCTCTTTCACGCTGCGCTCCTGGAGCAGGGAACCTGCCGTATTGCGGTGCTCGAAGACGTCGGGGTCGAGTTCCAGCGCCTTCTGGTAGGCGGCGAAGGCGTCCTTGTACTTCTTCCTGGCGAAGTAGGCGGTGCCGAGGTTGCTGTAGATCGAGGCGGACTTCGGAGCATAGCGCAGGGCTTTCTTGTATTGGTTGATGGCCTTCTTGTGTTTGCGCTGGGCGTAGTAAATCGTGCCGATGTTGTTGATCGCCTCGGCGTACTTCGGGTCCAGGCGGAGGGCCATCTGATAGTTTTCCATGGCCGCTTTGAAGTCCAGCAACTGATGGTAGGCGATGCCGATCTTGTTGTAGAGGACAGCTACGTCGTGGATGCCTTCGCGGTACGTCTCGATCGCTTCCCGGTACATCTTCCGCGCCATCAGGATGTCGCCGCGCTGCATGGGCGACAGGGGCGCCGGGGGACACTCCGGGCGGGAAGCGGCCGTCGGGGCGGCTGTGCTTTGGGTTTCATGGAGGCGGGCATCTTCGGCGGCTGCCGGCGCCGGCTGGCTGCCCGTCTGCCCGGCCAATGCCGGGACGGCGGCCAGCACAGCCAGGGGAATCAAGATCCAGTGGCGGAACGCCATGGTGCCTCCTAACGTGAAGTCTCTACCTAAATATATCCAACAGGCGCCCGAAGAACCCTTTCTTTTTCGGTTTTCCGGGCTTTTTGGGTTTCAAGACGATCTGCCGCGGCGCGGACTGGGAAGTCCGGGCCACGCGTTTCTGTGGCCGGGCGGCGGCTTGCGCCGCCGGCGCTTTCTCTGGAGTTACGTCCCAGCCCGCCACTTGGCTCGTCGCACCGCTGCAGAGCGAGACCGGCTGCGTGCCGGCGATAAAGACCTCCCGTACCGGCTCGGACCCGCAGCCGGCGGCGGCGAGCTTGCCGCTGGCCGGGTCGATGTCCACCGTGACCACCCCTTCCGGCGGTTCGAAAGGCCGGGCGTTGCGGTAAGGCGGATAGGTGTGGGCGCGCTTCATGAACTCGGTCCAGATCGGCAGAGCCGTCTGCGCCCCTTCCAGCTTGATGTCGCGGTAGTCGTCGTAGCCGACCCAGACCACGCACAGCAGCTCGGTCGTGTAACCGGCGAACCAGCCGTCGTGCGAAGTTCCGGTCTTGCCCGCAGCGGGCTGCCGGAATCCGAGCAGCCGGGCGCGCACCGCCGTGCCGGACCGCAAGGTCTCTTCGAGGATGTTCGTCATCAGGTAGGCCACGCGGGGGTCGAGGGCCGGCCGCGGCGCCGGATGGTATTCGAACAGCACTGACCCGCTCTCGTCGCGAATCCTTTGGATGAAGTACGGGCGCACCACTTCGCCCCGGTTGGCGAACATGGTGTACGCCCCGGCGATCTCCAGCGGCGTGACCTCGTAGGAGCCGAGCGCCACCGCCGGCGTCGGCTGAATGTTCATGTTCAAGCCGGCGCGCTGCGCCATCTCGACGACCTTGTCGTAACCAACCATCTCGGCCACCTTCACGGTCGGCACGTTGAGCGACTTGGAAAGCGCCCGCCGGAGGGTGACCTCTCCGTAGTATTTGTTCTTGTACCCGTGGGGCTCGTACGGTTTGTCGTCGTACCAGAACGTGGTGGGTTCGTCGACGATCCGCGTCTGCGGAGTGAACACGACCGGACCGCCCTCCACCGCCGTATTGAGCGCCGCGGCGTAGACGAACGGTTTGAAGACCGACCCCGGCGGCCGTTTGGCCAGCACCCGATTGAGCTGGCTCTGCGCGTAGCTGCGCCCGCCAACGACGGCCTTGACGGCCCCGGTATGGGGATCCAGCGCCACCAGAGCGGCTTGTATGGGCGGCCATCCCTTCTCGGGCGTGCGGCCCAGCCGCCGGCAGCGATCGTCGATCTCTTTTAGTCCCAGCCGCATCGCCTCCACCGCGTCCTTCTGGAGCCTCGGGTCGAGGGTGGTATCGACGCGGAAGCTGTGCGACTGGAAGTCGTACTCGGAGAACTGCCGCCGGAGCCAGTCGTTCACCATGTCCACGAAATAGGGCGCTTCGCCTGTGTCGGTGGCTCCACGGACGACGTTCAGCGGAGACTCGGCCGCCACGGCGTACTCCCGCTCCGTGATCATGTCGTTCTCGAGCATTTGCTTCAGCACCCAGTTGCGGCGCGCCCGGGCGCGCCCCGGGTTGCGGAACGGATTGTAGAGTCCGGGACCCCGCGGCAGCCCGGCCAGCAGCGCCGCTTCGGGCAGCGTCAGGTCGTGGACGTGCTTGTTGAAGTAGGCCTGGGCGGCCTGCCCGAAACCGTGGATGGCGAAGCTGCCCACGTGGCCCAGATAGATCTGGTTCGCATAATACTCGAAGATCTGTTTCTTCGTGAGTCTTCGCTCGAGCTGCAGCGTGATCAACACCTCCGCCAGCTTGCGGCTCCAAGTGCGCTGGCTGCGGTCGAGCCAAATGTCGCCCGCCACCTGCATGGTGAGCGTCGAGGCGCCCTCGCGGATGCGCCCGGCTTTGATGTTGACGTAGGCCCCTTTGAGGATCCGGATCGGGTCGAAACCGGCGTGCTGGAAGAAGCGCTTGTCCTCGGCGGCGAGAATCGCGTTGACCAGATGCTTCGGCAGATCCTCGAAGCGGACCAGCAGGCGCTTCTCGCGGCTGCGGTTGAACAGGCTGGTGATCAGCTCCGGCTCGAGGTGGTAGATCGTCCGTTCCGTGTTGTCCCGCAGCGAAATGATCTTCGAGACGCGGCCGCCGTCGAAGAAGATCACCGCGTCCTCGCCCGGGAAAGCGGAGTCCTTGCCGGGAAAGATCTCAATGGCGTCAGGGCGCAAGTGATACCAGCCGATGCGGTTCCGGCGGGACTCGCTGTAGCCGGCCCGCCGCAACTGGGCGACGACCTCGTCCATCGTCCGGCGGTCTCCGACCATCACCTGCTCCGGCGCCGCGTAGAGCACCGCCGTATGGCCGATCGGGCCGGCGGCCAGCTTCTCGTCGGTTAGGCGGGCGAAATGAATGTAGTAGTACGTCGCCGTGAGAGCGGCCGCCATGAAAGCGGCCACCATGAGGCCGAGGCAAACCTTGCCCCCGGGCGTCCGGAGGAAACGAACCAGTAACGACTTTTTTCGCTTGCTTCGCGACTTCTTCCGCACGCTCAATGCAGCTTCCCGATTTCTATCTTCGCACGCTTTGTCCTCTCCCACGGTGGAGTAGAGTCCCGGAGCCGTTGCTCCCGGCTAAGCCGTTCAGCAGACACACTTTCCGGTCCTGCGTTCAGAGACACCGCGGGCGTTCGGAAAGTGCCTGGGGCGGCGAGCCGCCCGGATCCGGCCCCCGGGGTCTCCGGGCCGGCGCAGGCGCGAGGAAGCGCCGCCGTTTCGGCGGCTGGGGCGCGGGCGCGTGGTATAGTCGGCGGCCGAGGGGGACCGTCTGGGATCTTCCGCGGACAAACCACCCCGGAAGGACTCAAACCAGCTTTGAGCCCTACCTCGTAATCGAGGGACGACCATGAAGAAGCAAACGACTCCTCCGGCGCCCGTGTCGCCCGTCAGCCTCGCCTGGAGCGGCCGCGCGCTCCGGGAATCCATGGTGCAGGCGGCGCTTTACCTCGAATCGGCCTTCGAACGCCAGATCGATTGGTATCATCAGAGGAAACGGTCCAAGGCCCGGCTCTCGCGCGCCCTGAGGGCGCTGGCCCTGCTGGCGTTCATCGGCGGCGGTTTGACGCCTTTGGCGGGAATGGCGTTGCCAGGGCTGTTCGGGCGGGCCGGCCTCGAACCGGGCGGGGCGGCTTCCTTGCTGATAGGCATCGCCGCCGCCTGTCTGGCCTTCGACCGCTTTTTCGGATGCTCCAGCACCTGGTTGCGCTACGTGACCGCGGCGCTGTCGCTCGAATCCCAGCTCGAGCGGTTCCGCTACGAGTGGCCGCGCCGGTCGCTGGCGGCGGGAGAGGAACTTGCCCCGCGCGACGCCGAGCGGCTGGTTCGCTTTTTCCAGGAAACCGCCGCGGCGATGCGCAAGACGGTCGAAGAGGAGACCAGCGCCTGGGTGGCGGAATTCCACGCCAACTTGCTGCGGCTGGAGCGCGACCTGACCTCGAGGCGGGTCCCGGGACGCCGGAAGGCGGCCTGAAGAAGCTCGCGCGGGCGGCGTGCGGGCCCTTCTGAGGGTTGGCGGCGCCCCTGATCCCCGGCCTTTTCTGGTATTCCTGAAAGCAGATGTGGGGCCGATTCGCACTGGCGGCCGGAGTGGCGGCGGCGCTCGCCGCCCAATACCCTCCGGATCCGAACGCCCGTGGTTCCATTTCCGGCAGGGTGGTGCATTACGAGAGCGGACGGCCGATTCCCCGGGTGCAGGTGATTCTGCAGCCTGTCTCGGCTGAGACCGCTCCCGTGGCCGCCAGCACCGGCCGGGACGGACGGTTCGTTTTCCGGCGGCTGCCGTCCGGCTATTACTCGATCCGCGCCCAGCACGCGGGCTACCTGCCGGCCACCTTCGCGCAGACCGAGTTCACCAGATTGCCGTACGTCTTCGGCCTGATGCCGGGCGAGAAACTGGAGAACATCGTGATCCGGCTGCGGCCCGCTGGAGTGATTTCCGGCAAGGTGGAGTTCGGCGACGGGGAGCCGGCGGTCGGCGTGCCCGTGCAGTTCTACCGCGAGTATTTCTTCCGGGGCCGCCACGGGTTCCAGCTCGCCGGGACGGCCCGCACCGACGACCGCGGCCTCTACCGGATCTACGGCTTGCCGCCCGGGCGCTACTATGTCGTGGCAGCCTACTCTCCGCCGGCGCCGGGTCCCGGCGTGCGTGAGCAGCGGCCGCTGGACGAGAACGGCCGGCCGCTGCCCGATGAACGTTTCGTCACCACCTATTACCCCTCCACTCACCGCATGATCGAGGCGGCGCCGGTGCGGCTGCGGCGGAGCGAGCAGCTCGACCATATCGACATCACCCTGGTCCGGGCCCGGGTGGCGCGTATCCGGGGCCGCGTGGTCAGCGCGGTGACCGGCGACGTCCTTATGGGCTCCGACGTCCGCCTCCGCCAGCCTTCCCCCGTGGCCGACGTGCTCGTGGACGCGCCGGCCTCGGTTCGTCCCCGCCCGGACGGCGGTTTCGAGATCGTCGGCGTCACGTCTGGATCCTATATCGTCGTCGTAAATGCCCACGAAGACGGCGCCCGGCTGACGGCGCGCGTTCCGGTGACCGTCTCCGGGACCGACATCGACAATTTCTCCATCACCGCCGAGCCGTACCGTGCTCTAAAAGGCCGGGTGGTGACCGACGACACCATCGACTTTCCGCTGTCGGTCTTCCGGGTGACCCTCGAGCCGGCCAGCGATTCCGTCCCCGCCACCTCGGGCTCGGTGGACGAGAGCGGGCGCTTCGAGGTGGAATTCGTTCCCGGCGAGACATACGAGGTCTTCTTGCTCGACGGCCCCCCGGACGTCTACCTGGAAAGCGCCCGGATCGGCGGCTTCGACGTCCTGCGGACCGGCTTTCAGGCGGAGACCGGTAACTTGCCCCCCATGGAGCTGAGATTCAGTACGCGGGGAGCCACCGTGCGCGGGGAAGTAGCCGATTCATCCACCAAGGTGGCGCTGGGGGCGACGGTGGCGCTGGTTCCGGACCCCGCCCGCGGGCGGATCCAGTACTTCAAGATCACCACCACCGACGCGTACGGCATCTACGAACTCCGCGGGGTGGCCCCGGGGCGTTACACGCTGCTCGCCTGGTGGGACGAGCCTCCGTGCGAAGTCTACGACATCGAGAGCCTGGACGCCTGCCGCGAGGCGGGCAAGAGCATCGAAGTGCGCCGGGGCGACAACCTCATGATCAACCTGCGCCTGACCCCCTGAAGCCGAGAGGCCGGGGCCAAACTTCCCGCGACCGATCGCCGTCTCGCTCATCTAACCAAAAGACAGCGATCCACTCGTTGATCGAAATCCAATTACATCAGGAGGGTGACATGGCTTTTTCGCTTCCCGCTCTACCGTACCCGTTCGACGCGCTGGAGCCCAGCATCGACGCCAGGACGATGGAGATTCACCACGGCAAACATCACGCGGCCTACGTGAACAACGTCAACAAGGCTCTCGAGCAGGCGCCGGATCTGGCCGACCTGTCCATCGAGGAACTTCTGGCTGACAACTGTGGAAAGGTCCCGGAAGCGATCCGGACGGCCGTGCGCAACAACGGCGGCGGTCACGCCAACCACAGCCTGTTCTGGCGGATCATGGGGCCGAACGCCGGGGGACAACCCTCGGGCGCGCTGGCCGAAGCCATCCGCAGCAGCTTCGGCAGTTTCGACAACTTCAAGGACAAGTTCTCCACCGCCGCCGCCACGCGGTTCGGATCGGGCTGGGCCTGGCTGGTGATCGCCGACGGCAAGCTGGACGTCTATTCCACGGCGAACCAGGACTCGCCCATCATGCAGGGCCATGTGCCGATTCTGGGCCTCGATGTCTGGGAGCACGCTTACTACCTCAAGTATCAGAACCGGCGGCCCGAGTACATCGCGGCCTGGTGGAACGTCGTGAACTGGCCGGCGGTCGAACAGCGCTTCAGCGAAAACAAGTGACGGCTTTCCCGCCGGCATTGTGGCGAACCGGCGGTGAAACGGGGCGCTTCCGGACGGGACCGGGGGCGCCCTTTCTGTTGGAACCCTTTCGAGCGCTGATATAGTAAGTGTTGGACTGAGATGAAGCGTCTGCAGCCGGTCATCTGGTCGAAAGGGACCTTTCTGACGCCCCAACACCTGCAGCTCCAGGACCGGTATGCCGAAAGCTCCCTCCAGTTTCGGTTGGAAGCCCTGAACTTCCGGCCCTGGGGGTTCCTCGATCTCCAGATCGCCCAGGAGAGCCTGGCCGGGGGGAATCTGGCGATCGCTTCGGCCCGCGGGATCTTCCCCGACGGCTTGCTCTTCGATATCCCCGATTCCGACCCGCCTCCGGCCCCGAAAGCCCTCCAGCCCTACTTCGAGGAAGGCGTCGAGGAAGTGGTGTTCGCTTTGGCCATTCCGCCGCACCTGGAGCGGGGTTTGAACATCTCTTCGAACTCCAGCGGGGCCGATACGCGGTATATCGCCGAGGTGACCACCGTCCGCGACGAAATTTCGGCGCGCACGGAAAAGCCGTTGCAAATCGCCCGGAAGAACTTCCGGCTGCTGGCTGAAAACGAGCTCCGGCGCGGCACCCCGGCTTTGAAGCTCGCCCGGGTGCGCAAGACCGAGGCGGGCGCTTACGAGCTCGACGCCGCCTTTGTGCCGCCGCTGCTCGACATCGGCGCCAGCAACCTGCTGGTCTCCATCGCCCGGCGGCTGGTGGAGATCCTTACCGCCAAGAGCGCCCAGCTCTCCGGCACGCGGCGGCAGAAGAACCAGAGCCTGGCCGAGTTCACGGCCTCCGACGTGGCCCACTTCTGGCTGCTTTACACGGTGAATACCCACTTGCCGCTGGTCCGGCACATCTTCGAGACCCGGCGGGGCCACCCCGAAGCTCTTTACGAGCTCATGCTCGGGCTTACCGGGGCCCTGACGACCTTTTCGCTCGAGGTCCGGCCGCGGGATCTGCCGACTTACGACCACGACAACCTCGGCGAATGCTTCGCCGTACTCGACGAGATTCTTCGCCGGCTGCTCGAGACCGTGATTCCGGCGAACTTCGTGGCTCTGCCGCTCAAGCTCGTGCGGCCTTCTATCTGGGCCACCGCGCTTGACGACGACCGCTATCTCAGAAACACCAAGATGTATCTCGCCATCCGGGCCGAGATGGGCGAGGCGGACCTGATCGCCAAGGCGCCGCAGCTCGTCAAGGTTTGCTCCGCCAGCCACATCGAGCACCTGGTGAAGCAGGCCCTCCCGGGCGTGCAACTGAGCCATGTGCCTCGGCCGCCGAGCGCGATCCCGGTGAAGCTGAACTACCAGTACTTCAGCTTGAACCAATCGGGTCTCGCCTGGGAGGCCATCGGCCGAGCCCGGAACCTGGCCGCCTATGTGCCCGGGGACTTCCCGGAGCCGCAGCTCGAACTCGTCATCCTTCTGCCGCAGGCGGCTTGAAGCCCTCCGCTTCCAAGAAGCCTGAGCCCGCCAGAGAGCGCAGCAGAGCGGTGAACTCCGCCGGGCCGATCCGCTCGTGGATCAGACCTTCCCGCCGGCAGAACTCGTAGATCTGCCGGCCGGTGCGCGGCTGCGTGCACTCGGCCAGGACCTGCGCCGTCCACGGCTGGATTCCGGACTCGGCGCGGAAGGGATAGTCCGTGCTCACCGTGATGCCGGTGACGGCGACGCCTTCCCTCTCGAACGCGTGCTCTGAGGTCATGCGGCACTGCGGCGAAGTCCGGTAGCGGGATTCCAGCAGCACTCGTTCGAAGCCCGGGGCGGCGGACCGGCCGAGCCACTCCATCATCCAGGCGATCTCCGCCGGTCCCGTGCGGGGTCCGGCCACGCAGCGGTTCAGGAACGGGGGGCGCGAGGAATCGGCATGCTTCTCGACGACGAGCATCCCGTGGCAGAAGGAGCGGACGCCGGCCTGTTCGAAGCGCCGGAGCAGCTCCCGCGCCTCTTCCGGAGAACGCTGTCCCCGGAAGGCGAGACTGGAGGCAAGGGCTTCCGGGGGAAACGTGTCGATCTCGACGAACAGGAGGTCGAAGGCTTCCGCCTCGCCGCCCAGCCATTCCCGCGCCCGGCGCTCGAAACTCTTCTCGTTGAGATCCAAGCCCGTGGTCAGGCAGTAGAGCCGCCCGCCGGGCGCGAGGACCTTCGGAGCGCCGGCCACGACGCCGTGCGAGATCGCCTCTCCGGCTTCACCGGCGTCGCGGAAGGTCCATTTGGAGCGGAGCGCCGGCACGTAGGGCGGATGAGCGACGATGCGGTCGAACTCGAGTCCTTCCACCGGCTCGTAGAGGTCGCCTTCGACGGCGTGGAAGTTCTCCAGGCCGTTCAGACGGGCGTTGAATCGTGCGAAGTGCGCCGCCCGCGCCAGCACGTCGGCCGCCCAGGCCTGCCGGGCGACGCCGCTCGCCGCCGCCGAGAGCGCCGCTACGCCGGTTCCGGCGCAGAGGTCCAGGAGGCGGTCGCAGGGAGTCCGGGGCAGCAGCCGGAGAAACTCGCCCGTGGCCTTCGTGATCGCCGGGTAAACGGCGTCGGCCGGAGCCTGATACGGCCCGCCTCCCGGCGCGCAGTGCCGGTCGGAGACCAGCAGCACGCCCTCGCATGGCGCGAGCATGACCGGTGAGAGGAGCCGGCCGGCCGCCGAGGGATCCTTGTCCAATAACCCCAGCCGCCCCATGGCCTCCGTGATCGCGCCTGGGATCGCCGCGTCCCATTCGGCCTTCGGAACCGACTCTCCGAGCACGTACAGCCGGGCCAGCAGCCCCAGGCGGGATTCGCGATCCGCGCCCTCGACGCGGCCCCTGCCGCCCAGGACCTCGTAGAGCTTTCCCACGCCTGCCGTCCGGCAGAGAGGCTCGGGGGCGAACCCGGCGCCGGTAAGGAAATCGCGGACCTGTTCGAAGTCGTCAGAAGATCCGAATCGAAGAGGAAACAATGTGTCGGCTCCTTCCGGGAGCTAGTCTTTCAGCACGAAGTACAGTACCACGGCCACGGCGATGAGGAACAAGGCGATGAGCGTCACGATCAGCCAGACCGGCACGCCCTTGCGAGGCGGTTCGGGCTCGGGCTCCTGCGGCGCGCTTTCGGCGGCCGGCTGCTGTTCGGCTCCGGCCACGGCCCCCGCCTGAATGATGCGCGTGAAGTCACTGGGCCCTTCTTCCTCCATGACCTCGCCGGCAGGTTCAGGCTCCGGCTCGGGAGCGGTCCGGAAGGCCTGGGTGGCGTCGGCGCTCGCTGACGCGGCCGGCGGAGCGGCCATCTTGAAAAGCCGAGTGTATTCGCCGGGTTCTTCTTTCTTCTTATCCGGAGCCGGGAGCGGCTCGGCCTGGGAGAGATCTTTCCTCGCCAGTTCGCCCTCGGCCAGCGGTGAGTGGAACATCGCGTCGAACTCATCCTGTTTGGCGCCGCCGGGAGGCGTCGCGGGGCCGGGCGTGCGGGCCTGCTCCATGAGGCGGGTGAATTCGCCCGGCTCCTGGGTTTGCTTGTCGGGCCGGGAGATCTCTTGCGGGACGTCCACGGACTGGAACAGGCGCGTGAAGTCTCCGGGCTCTTGTTTCTCTTGCGGCCGCGGGGCTGCCGGCATCGCATCCTGGGTGGGGAGGCGTTCGCCTGCCTCGAAGAGCCGGGTGAACTCACCCGCGTCTGGTTTCTGACCTGGCGCAGCTTTTTGAGGGGGCGGTTGCGCCGGCGGCTCCGGCCTCTTGGCGGCGGGCATCGCCGGCTCGGTGGGCAAGCTGCCGGGTTCGGCCTGGAAGAGCCGGGTAAACTCGCCGGCGTCCTCGGGCGGCGGCGGGCCTGCGGGCTGGGGTTCCGGCTTGGCCGCCTTGGGTTCCGGAGCGGGAGACTTGCCAGCGGCGGGAGCGGACCCTGTCTGAAACAGTCGGGTGAACTCGCCGGCGTCCTGCGTGGGCTGGGACGCGGGTTGGTCGGCCGTCTCCTCGGGGGAGGCTTCGGGCTTCCTGGCGGCGGGCATCGCCGGCTCGGTGGGCAAGCTGCCGGGTTCGGCCTGGAACAAACGGGTGAACTCTCCCGCATCCTGTTCGGGTTGGGGCGGCGCTTTTTCGGCGGGCGGTTCGGCAGCAGGCTCCGGCTTGCCGGCCACCGGCATGGCCGGCTCGGTGGGCAAGCTGCCGGGTTCGGCCTGGAAGAGCCGGGTGAACTCGCCGGCGTCCTCGGGCGGCGGCGGGCCCGCGGGCTGGGGTTCCGGCTCGGCCGCCTTGGGTTCCGGAGCGGGAGACTTGCCAGCGGCGGGAGCGGACCCTGTCTGAAACAGTCGGGTGAACTCGCCGGCGTCCTGCGTGGGCTGGGACGCGGGTTGTTCGACCGGCTCCTCAGGGGAAGCTTCGGGCTCCTCGGCGGCGGGCGGCGCCTCGGCCTTCGGCGCCTCGGCTGGTTCACTGGGTTGGGCCGGAGCGGGTTCGGCCTGGAACAGCCGGGTGAACTCGCCGGCGTCTGTGCCGCCCCCGGGCGGCGGAGCAGGCCCCGTCCCCGGACCGGCAGGCTTCAGCGGCGCCGGGCGCAGCGGCTCTTCGGGGGCGGAAGCGAGGTCCGTTTTCTCACCGCCGGCCTCCCCGGCTCCCGCCTTCAGTCTGTCGATGGGCGGGATCCGCCACATGCCGACCCGCGCCAGCGGATCATCCCCCGCCTTGCCCTGGCCTTCCGGATGTCGCTTCTCCTCGTCGGCCACTGAACTCCTCCGAAGAATCACACCGGTCCGGCCGCCGCCGGCCGAATTCCCGGGTCTTGCCCCTTATCAATAGTGACACCGACTCCGCCCGGATTCAATGACTGCCTCCAGAGCCCGAGTTAGCGGAATCCGCGGCGCCGCACTTATAATACGAAACGGCGGGCACTGCACCGGAACAGGCACGCGGCTCGCACGCCGATCGACCGAGTGGGACATGAAGCAGCTTTCCAGGGTCGTCTGGTCGGAGGGGATGCACCTGGCGCCCCACCATTTCCAGGCGCAATCCCGCTATTACGAAGACACGATCCACTTCGCCACTTCGGCTCTCTGGTTCGCTCCGTACGGTTTCTCGGGCTGGGAACTGGATGCGGAGGCATTGAAGAACGGTACGGTCTCTGTCGTCCACGCCCGGGGCCTGTTTCCGGATGGGCTGCCGTTCCACCTGCCGGAATGCGATCCGCCGCCGCCGCCGCGAAACATCACCGACGATTTTTCCCCGGTGGCTGACCGGCTGCTCGTCTATCTCGGTGTGCCCGGGCGGCGGGAGGATGGCCCCACCTGCGTCCTGGAGTCCGGGGCCGCCAATCCCAGCGCGCGTTACGTCGCCGAACCCCAGACGATCCCGGACGAAAACACGGGGCGTGACGAAAAGGTCGTTCGGGTGGGGCGGAAGAACCTGAGGCTTTACTTGGAGGACGAGCTGAGCGAGGACGTCATGGCCATGCCGCTGGCGCGGATCATGCGCGACGGGGCGGGGCATTTCGTCTACGACCCGGAGTTCATCCCGCCATGCCTGAAGATCAGCGCCAGTCCGCGGCTCACACAGATCCTGACCCGCCTGTTGGATGTGCTCGAGGACAAGAGCGCCACCCTCGCTCCGGAAGCCGCCGGGGGCGAAGCCGCGGCCACCTTTTCCCAGCGCGAGGTGGCCGGTTTCTGGTTCCGGCACTCGGTGAACAGCGCCCTCTCCTCGTTGCGGAACCTGTGCCTGGTCAAGCAGGGCCATCCTGAAGAGGCCTACATGGAGCTGGCCCGGCTCGCCGGGGCCCTCTCGACCTTCGCCTTGGACGCTACGCCGGCCGACATTCCACTGTACGACCACGACCACCTCGACCGGTGCTTCGGCGAGTTGGACGAGCGCATCCGCTTTCATCTGGAGACCGTGCTGCCCACCAACTGCGTGTCAATCGCGCTCGCGCCGACCCAGAATTACTTCTACGCCGGTAAGATCACTGACGCCCGGGTCTTCGGCCGCTCGCGGTGGATCTTCTCGATCCGTTCCCGTATCGGCGAGGCGGAGCTGATCCGGCTCACGCCGCAACTGGTGAAAATCTGCTCCCGGGCCTTCATCGGCAAGCTCGTGGAGCGGGCCTTGCCGGGCCTGACGCTCACCCATTTGCCGGTGCCGCCCTCGGCGGTGGCTCCCAAAGTGGAGCGCCAGTACTTCGCGATCGCCAAGGCCGGGCCGTGTTGGGAACACATGGTAAAGACCAGGGAGGTGGGCGTTTACGTCCCGGGCGAGCTGCCGAGCCCCGAAATCGGCATTCATGTCATTCTGGGGGCTTGAATTCTTGAAGGGGAGTGGAGATGGCTGGAGGAGAACATGCCGTCGCGGCGCAACCGCGGCGTTCCGTATCCCGTGAGCCGAACCTGGCGTACCTCTACCAGGAAGTCTTCACGGCGATCGTCCGCCTGCGCACCAACCGCCAGAGCGTCACCGACGCCGAGGCCTTCCGCGTCCACATGCGGCAGCTGATCGGCGCCGCCGAGAAGAACGCCCAGGCCCGCGGCTACACGCTCGAGGACATTCGCCTGGCCACTTTCGCCGCGGTGGCTTTCCTGGACGAGTCGGTTCTGAATCTGCGGGACTCCGCGGTCTTCGCCGACTGGCCGCGCCGCCCGATGCAGGAAGAGCTGTTCGGCGGCCACGTCGCCGGCGAGCTCTTCTTTCAGACGCTGGACCGGCTTCTCGGCCGCGGCGATTCCACCGAAACCGCCGACGTCCTCGAGGTCTTCCACCTCAGCCTGCTGCTCGGCTACCGGGGCAAGTACGGCATCGGCGGGCAGGCGGAACTCGACGCGCTGATGCGGAACATCGGCGACAAGATCCGCCGCATCCGCAAGGATCAGGGGTGGTTCTCTCCCGCCTGGGCCCCCGTGGGAACCCTGGCGACGGCGCAGCAGGACCCCTGGATCAAACGTCTCGCGATCACTGCCGGCGTCTGCCTGATCGTGGCTTTGCTGCTGTTCGCCGGCTACCGGTTCTCTCTCGCTTCCGGCGTGGGGGACCTGGTAGCCCTGGTCACCCAAGTGAGGAGCTGATCCGCCATGTCGCTGTACGCCATCCTCAGCCTCCTGATGCTCGTCTACATGACGCTCGTTTTCTTCGCCGGGACCTTTCTGGGGCTCCAGGGCAGCGACCTGTGGATCTTCCGCGCCATGATGGCGCTGATCGGCGTCCTCGGCATGGCCGTCTACCTCTGGTATTACTTCAAGAGCGTCCGTCCGCAGCGCCTCAAAAGGGACAAGCAGGGGGGCGGGGAAGCCGAAAAAGGCGACCGCGAAACGGACTATCTGATCAAGGAGGCCGAGTCGCGGCTGGCTTCCGCCGAGCTGGGCGGCAAGGCCAAGATCGCCAACCTTCCCGTCTTGCTCGTCACCGGCAAGCCCGGTTCGGCGAAGACTTCCACGCTGGTACATTGCGGTCTCCATCCGGAGCTGATCGCCGGACAGGTCTGGAGCGGCGACCTGATCGCCCCGACGGCCTCGGCCAACATCTGGTTCGCCGAGAGGTCGGTCTTCGTAGAGGCCGGCGGCAAACTGCTGGCGCGCCGGAACGCCTGGAAACGGCTGTTGAAGAAACTTCGGCCGCGCACGCTGAGTGCGGTGTTCGGAGCCCGGCGGGACGCTCCCCGGGCCGCCCTCGTTTGCGTTTCCTCCGAGGAGTTCCTTCAGGCCGGCTCTTCGGACGCCTTGGCCGGCCGGGCGCGGGAGCTGCGCCAGCGCCTCGAAGAAGCCTCGCAGGCGTTTGGCGTCCGGCTCCCGGTTTACGTGCTCTTCACCAAAGCGGACCGCATCGCTTTTTTCGCCGAGTACGCCCGGAATCTTCAGGATGAAGAAACCGGCCAGGTGGTGGGCGTCACCGTTCCGGCCGATGCGGCCTCCGGCGACGGCATTTATACCGAGCGCCAGACCCGGCTGCTCCAGCGGTACTTCGACAACCTGATCTACACGCTGTGCGACCGCCGCACGGACCTGCTCTCGCGGGAGCGGGACGAGAACGCCCGGGCCGGCATCTACGAGTTTCCCCGGGAGCTGCGCAAGCTGCGACAGAACCTGGTGCAGTTCCTCGTCGATCTTTGCCGGCCGAGCCAGTTGCGCGCCGGCCCCTTCCTGCGGGGCTTCTATTTTTCCGGCGTCCGCGCCATCGTGGTCCGGGAGGCGGCCGAGCGGCCCCGCGCCGCCGATCGGGGAGCCCGGGAGATCGACGCGGCGACGATGGTGTTTACCACCGAGGAGGCCCGCAAGGCGGCCAGGGAGGGGCGCCCGGCGGTGGCCCGCAAAAAGCCCCAGTGGATCTTCCTCTCGCATCTGTTCAAGGACGTCATCCTCGCCGACGGCCTGTCCAACGAAGGCGCGGGCGCGAGCGTCAAAGCCAACCGCATCCGGCGGATTCTGCTCGCCACCGCCGGCTTCATGCTCGTCTTCTGGATGGTGGCCTTGACCGTCTCCTTCTTCGGCAACCGCCGCCTGGAGACCGAGGTGATGGAGTCGGTGCAAGGGATCGGCGAGGCGGAAGCGGCGGCGGGCGCATTGCCCTCCGTGGACGCCCTGACCCGGCTCGAGACCGTCCGCCAGGCGCTGGAACGGCTCACGCAGTATCGCATCGACGGCCCGCCGTGGCGGCTCCGCTGGGGGCTCTATATCGGCAACGACCTCTACCCGGCCGTCCGCCGCGTCTACTACAGCCGGTTCCACCAGCTCCTGTTCGCCGACACGCAGGCGAACCTACTGGCCACCCTGCAGCGTCTGCCGGACCGTCCGTCGCCCACCGACGAATACCAGCCGATCTACAACACCTTGAAGGCGTACTTGATCACCACCTCGCATCCCGACAAGAGCTCGCCGGAATTCCTCACGCCGGTCCTGATGGAGCATTGGGTGCGGCACCGGGATGTGGACGAGGAGCGCCGCAATCTGGCCGAGCGGCAGTTCGCCTTCTATGCCGCCGACCTGCTGAACTCCAATCCCTTCTCTGAGGAGAACGACCAGCTCGCCATCGAGCGCGGCCGCCGGTACCTCTCCCAGTTTGCCGGCGTGGAGCGCGTCTACCAGTTCATGATCGCGGAGGCTTCCCGGCAGAACCCCTCCATCAACTTCAACCGGATGTTCCCCGGCTCGGCGGCGGTGGTGGTGAACAACCGCGAGGTGCCGGGGGCGTTCAGCAAGAACGGCTGGGCCTTCATGCAGGACGCCCTCAAGAACGCCGACCGCTTCTTCGGAGGCGAGGAGTGGGTGCTGGGCAAGCAGCCCGCCGCCCGGATGGACCCGGGCCAGCTGGCCGCCCAGCTCGCCGAACGATACCGCAGGGAGTTCATCGAGCAGTGGCGGGAATACTTGCGGGATACCCGCGTGGTCCGCTACCGGAGCCTCGCCGATGCGGCGAAGAAGCTCGGCGTGCTCTCCGGGGCGCAGTCCCCGCTGCTGGCGGCGCTGTGGCTGGCCTCCCGGAACACCGCCGTCGATTCCGAGGACATGAAGAAAGTGTTCCAGCCGGTGCAGTACGTGGTGCCGCCGGAGAGCGAGGACCGGTTCATCGGCGACTCGAACGCCGCCTACATGCAGGCGCTGCTCGGGTTGCAGAGCGCCGTCGAGCAGGCCGCCGGGGCGGGATCGAACCGCGACGCCTTCGTCGCCCAGATCAACGCCCAGGCGGCCCAGGCCAAGGTCACCACCCGGCAGCTCGCCCAGAACTTCCGGGTGGATCCGCAGACCCGGATCGGCCCCACCGTCGAGCAGCTTCTCGAACGGCCCATCGTCTACGCCGAGGCGCTCGTCCGCGCGCTCGGCCCTGCCGAGTTGAACGCCAAGGGGCGGGCGCTGTGCTCTCAGTTCCACGCCCTGATGCGGAAGTACCCGTTCCGGCCCGACGCCGCTCAAGAAGCCACGCTCGCCGAGGTCGCGGCGATCTTCCAGCCCGGCGCCGGCGCTCTGTGGACGTTCTATGAGGAAGATCTCAGAGAGTACCTGATCCGCCAGGGCGGCCTCTTCGCCCAGAAACCCGGCAGCAAGATCCGCATCAACCCGGCGTTCATCAACTTTTTCAATCGCGCCGCCGTCTTCTCCGAGGCGCTCTATCCGGCGGGTTCCACCGAGCCGAAGCTGGCTTTCAAACTCACCGGTCACCCGGCCGAGGGAATCCGGCGGATCCGCCTGACTATCGAGAACCAGACTCTGACCATCGGACGCCGGCCTGCCTCGCTGGTCTTCGTCTGGCCCGGCAACCGCAACCAGCGGGTGTCGCTGACCGGCCAGTTCGGAGGCGGGCCGGAGCTGGCGTTCACTTCCTATCAGGGCTTGTGGGCCGTCTTCCGCTTTTTCGGCGACGCCGACCGGTGGCAGACGGCCGGCAACGTCCACAAGCTGGAGTGGATTCTCCGCCAGGGGCGCGCCGGACGGCCCCTGACACTGCCCGACGGGCGGCCCCTGACCGTGCGGTTCGATCTGGAGGCCGCCGCACCGGTGTTTTCCAAAGACTTCTTGGCGAGCCTGCGCTGCGTCTCCACCGTGGCCCGCTGAGCGCTGACTGACGATTCCGCCCATGGACGAGCCCAAACGCATCGGCAAATACGAGCTCCGGGAATACCTCGGAGGCGGCATGGCCCGTGTCTACAAGGCCTGGGACACGGTAATGAGCCGCATCGTCGTCGTCAAGGTGCTCAAGCCGGACGCCGCCCGCGATCCGGACTCGAAAGCCCGGTTTCTGCGCGAAGCCCAGACCGCCGGCGGCCTGACCCACGACAACGTCATCCGCGTCTACGACTTCGGCGAAGAGGACGGCGCCCCGTACATGGTGATGGAGTATCTCGAGGGCCGGGACCTGGCCGAGGCGATCCGCACCGGGGAGGCCGGCGACCTGGCCCGCCGCCTCCAGATCGCCCTGGAGGCGGCCCGGGCGCTCGAGTACATCCACCGCCACGACATCATCCACCGCGACATCAAGCCGGAAAACATCCACGTCGATACCAGCGGGCGGGTCCGGCTCATCGACTTCGGCATCGCCAAGCGTCCGGAGATGAGCCTGACGCGGACCGGCTTCACCCTAGGCACCCCCTATTACATGGCCCCCGAGCAGGTTTGCGGCGAGTCGGTCACGGTGAGGACCGATATCTACGCCTACGGCATCCTGCTCTACGAGCTGCTCGCGGGGACCAAGCCGTACCAGGGCGAGAAGATCGAGCAACTCTTCTACAAGATCCTCAACGAGCCGGTGGATCTCGCCCCGCTCCGGGCCCAGGGCGTTCCGGACTCCGTGTGTGCGCTCATCGAACGGTGCACGGCGAAGGACCCGGCGGGGCGCCCGGAGTCGATGTCAGAGGTCTGCACGGTGCTCGAGCAGGCGCTGGCCGGTCTCGGGCGGGCGCCGGCGGCGCCAGGCTTTCAGGCCGGTCCGGCGCCGGCCTCGTTGCCGACCCAGGCGCCGCCCCGGGCGCCCACAGCCATCCGCGAGACAGGGCCGGCCGCTCCCGCAGCCCCCCCGCCCGTGGCGCCGCCGAAACCGTCCCGGGGCAGGCCGAAGTGGTTGCTGCCGGTGGTGGCCGGCGGGATCGTAGTGGTCCTCGTCGTCTTGTTTGTCGTCTTGCGCCCGACGGCGCCTACCGTCGTGGAGAAGCCCATCGTACCTCCGAAGCCCGAGCTGGCCGGCACGATCGCCACCCCTACCGGCGAGATGATTCTCATCCCGGCCGGTGAGTTCCTGTTCGGCCCCGATGCCCGGCCCGAGACACTGCCCGCTTACTATATCGACAAGACGGAAGTCACGAATGGAACCTGGAGAAAGTACTGCGAAGCCGTCAACCGGCCTTTGCCCAAGGACTTCCCTGACAACAGGCCGGACTTGCCGGTGGTGAACATCACCTTTGACGAGGCGCAGGCCTTTGCCCGGTGGGCGGGCAAGCGCCTGCCGAACGCCCGGGAGTGGGAGAAGGCGGCCCGGGGGACGGACGGCCGGCCCTACCCCTGGGGCTCCGAGCACGACCCCTCGCGGGCCAATGTCCAGGACAACCCCGGTCTGGGCGAACCGGGCCTGCTGCCGGCCGCCTCCTTCGCTATCGGGGCCAGCCCGTACGGGGTGCTCCAGATGGCGGGGAACGTGTGGGAGTTCGTCGCCGAACGGGTGACCCCCAGCGATCAGGCCCTGAAGGTCTTCGCCGGGCTGCTCGAGCCGCCGCCGCGCCGCGACGAGCCTTGGTACACGATCCGCGGCGGTTCCTACTCCCAGCCGTTGCCCAAGAACGTCACGTTCGAGTGGGGAGCCGTGCCGGCGCGCTTCCAGGGCCCGGATATCGGCTTCCGCTGCGTGAAAGAAGTCCCGTAAGGGCTCTGCCGCGGACGAGTGGTTCCGCGGTATCTTGAAATGCCGAACCGGCGGTTGCTAGGCTTTCTAATTGTGACCGTGGTGCTTGCTCATCACGCGCCGGTACCGGCAAAGGAGCAGTCCACCGTTGATCGACGCCCGTGACACTCTTGGCCGGCACGAGATCCTGCTGATCGGGGCCAACGGCTTTCTCGGCAAGGTGCTTCTCGCCTTGCTCCTGGCCCGCTTTCCGCATTTCCGGCATCTGCACGTCGTCATGCGCCCGAAGCGCCGGCTTTCACCGCAACAGCGCTTCGAGCGGGAGGTGCTCGCTTCGCCCCCGCTCGAAGCGGTGCTGGAGCGCTTCGGCCGCTCGCGGATCCCGGAACGGATTACGGTGCATGCGGGCGACCTCGGCGAACCGGACTGCGGGCTGAGCGAGGAAGCTCTGGAGGCGCTGGCCGGCCGCGTGGGGCTGGTGATCAACTGCGCCGGACTGGTGGAGTTCTTCCCTCCGGTAGACGATTCGTTCGCCACCAACGTGGACGGCGTCGAGCACGTGATCGGGCTGGTGCGCCGCTTGGGGGCGAAGCTGCTCCACGTTTCCACGTGCTTCGTCTGCGGCGAGGCCGACGGGCTGATCGAGGAGTCCGAGCCGATCCTGGGCTTCTACCCCCGCCGCAAGGGGCCCCGGGACCAGGGCTTCCGCCACGACCGCGAGATCCGCTACATGCGCGAGCGGATCGCCGAGATCTACCACGCCGCCGGTCTGAATCGAGGCGACCGCCGCCCCCGGGAAATCACCCAGAAGCTCAGCGACCTCGGCCTGCAGCGCGCCTATCAGTGGGGCTGGACCAACACCTACACGTATACAAAGAGCCTCGGCGAACAACTCATCGCGGCTGAGGAAGACCTGGAATACGCCATCGTGCGGCCAGCGATCGTGGAAGCGGCTCTCGAGTTCCCGCTGCCGGGTTGGGTCGAGGGAGGCCGCACCGCCGTGCCGCTGGTGATGATGGCGATGAGCGGGTTGCGCCACTGGGCGGTGCGCGAAGACGCCCCGATGGAGGTCGTGCCGGTCGACCTCGCCGTCTCGGCGATTCTGATCGCCGGGGTCATGTTGCTGAACGGCTGTGCCGAGCAGGTCTACCATGTCTCGACGGCCGACGTGAATCCCATCTACTACGGCGACCTCATCCGGATGCTCTACCGCGAGTACCGGCGCCGCCGGAGGAGCGGCAACGGGGGGTTTCGTTTGCCGGTCCCCCCTCTGGGCGTACGCGTGCTCACGCCGGAAGAGGCCCGGCGGCGGGGCGAACTCCAGCAGAAGACGATCACCTTGCTGCAGCAGTGGGCCACCGACACCCGCCGGCTGATGGAGCGCAACGGCCTGCCTGGCGTCCAGGGTGTCCGGCGTCTGGCGACGCGCCTGCGCCAAACCGGTCTTCGCATCATGGTGCGGGACCAGGCCCTCGACCTCTACCGGCCTTTCATGCACGACAACCGGTTCATCTTCGAGAGTGAAAACATCCGCGCCGCCTGGCGCCGGCTGAGGGAAGAAGACCAGCGTAAGCTGCCCTGGAACCCCGAACAGATCGATTGGCGCGATTACTGGATCAACCGGGAAGTGGAAGGCGTCAGGAAGTGGGTCCGGGCCGAGTCTGCGCTCGGCGTTTGAGTCGCGGAAATGGGAGTTCCCAGCACGCAGCTCGAAGCGGGTCTCGTCGAACGGCAGTTCCTCGATCTGTTGCGCCAGTGGCTGCGCGAGCGCGGCAAGTCCGAGCCGCCGGGCGGCGTCGGCCTCCGGTCCAATCTGCAGCGGGATCTCGGTTTCGACGCTGCGGATCTCTCTGACTTCCTTGTGCGGTGCGAGGCGGCGTTCGAGGTCGCTCTGCCCAGCGCCCTGGTGGACGAAGCTGAGACGCCGGCCGGCTGGGTGAAGGCGATCCTGGAGAGCAGCTCGCGGAGCGCCGCCGAGGCTCGCTACCGCGTACCTCCGCCGCCTGAAGAGTTCCTCGCCGAACCCACCGGCGCTGCTACTCTGGCCGAGGCGCTCACCTTGCATGCGGAAACCGATCCGGGCCGCGTGCACATCCACTTGCTCGAGGGCCGCCGGGGAGCAGCCGTCACCTACGGTTCTCTCTACGACGACGCCTCATTGATCGCCGCCGGCATGGCCGACCTCGGAGTCCGCCCCGGCGAAACCGTGGCCGTAATGCTGCCGACATCGGCCGACTTTTTCGCTGCCTTCTTTGGGGTGATGTTCGCCGGCGGAATCCCTGTGCCGGTCTACCCACCGACGCGGCCGGACCGCATCGAGGATTACGTGCGGCGCCAGGTGGTGGTCTTGCGCCGCGCCGGGGTGCGCTATTTGATCGCTTTCCCCGAAATCCGCTCGGTGGTGCAGCTTCTGCGGGTGATGGCGCCCTCGCTGGTCGAAGTCACCACGATGAAGCAGCTCCGGCGGGCCCGGGGCCGCCTGGGCTTCGGTTCGGTGCGGCTGCCGGAGCTGGCCGTTCTGCAGTTCACCTCGGGCTCCACCGGCGACCCCAAGCCGGTTGCCCTGACCCACTCCAACGTGCTGAACAACATCCGGGGTATCGGTGCGGCCATCGAAGTCCGCCCGGGCGACGCCTTGGTAAGCTGGCTGCCGCTCTACAGCGACCTCGGTCTCATCGGCTGTTGGCTCTTCAGCTTGTACTACAGCGTGCCGCTGACGGTGCTCTCGCCTTTGGAATTCCTGAGGGCGCCGGAGAGGTGGCTGTGGGCGATCCACGAGTCGCGGGGAACTCTTTCGGCCGGGCCGAACTTCGCCTATGAGCTGTGCGCGCGCCGCATCCCGGCCTGGAAGATGGAGGGGCTGGACCTGAGCACGTGGCGCGTCGCCGTGAACGCCGGCGAGCCGGTGCTGCCGGCCACAGTGGACCGGTTCACGAACCGCTTCGCGCCTTATGGTTTCCGGCCGGAAGCGTTCCTGCCCTGCTACGGGCTGGCCGAGGCGGCGGTCGCCTTGACGATGCCGCCGGTGGGACGCTTGCCCGTGCGCGACCGTGTGCGGCGGCCGGAGTTCGAACGCGAAAGCCGGGCGGTGGCCGCCGAAGCGGGCGATCCGGCGGCCCTCTGCTTCTTCTCCAACGGCCGTCCCATCCAGGGCCAGGAGATCCGCCTCGTGGACGGCCGGGGCAGGGAGGTGCCCGAGCGCACTGTCGGACGGCTGCTTTTCCGCGGCTCCACCACGATGAAAGGCTACTACCGCGATCCGGAAGCTACTGCGGCCGCCGTCCGGGAGGACGGCTGGGTGGACAGCGGAGATTACGGCTACCTGGCCGGCGGCGAGTTCTATTTCACCGGCCGGAGCAAGGAAGCGATCTTCAAGGCCGGGCGGGTGATGAATCCGCTGCACGTCGAGGCGGCCCTGGGGAGCGTTTCCGGAGTCGTGCCCGGCTCTGCCGTGGTTTTCGGTGTGCCCGAGGAGATGACCGGCGCCGAGCTGCTCGTCGTCGTCGCCGAGACGGGGGCGAATGCCCAAGAGGACTTCCGCCGGATTGAAGCCGAGATCACCCGGGTGGTGGACGCTTATCTCGGCATGCCGCCGGACCGAATCCAACTGGTCGCGCCCGACTGCCTGCCCCGCACCCCGAACGGCAAGATTCGGCGCAACGAGATCCGCTCGCGTTACGCGCGCGGGCGCTTGCGCACGTATCACCGCCCGCCGTGGCTGCAGATCCTGCGGCTGCGTTGGGAGAACCTCGGCGCGCTGGCCTTGCTCGGCTTACGCCGGATTCGAGTGGCCGCCGGGCGGCTGGTGACGAACGCCGCCGGGGCGGCGGCCGGCTTGGCGGCGGGCGTTGCCGTCCGGTTGACCGGACAGGTGCGCCTGGTTCCCCCGGTGTGCCGGGCGATTCTCCGGTTGCACGCGCAACGTTTCTCATTACAAGGAGCCGGACTCCTCGAGAATGACCGGCCGGCTGTGCTGGTCGCGAACCGCTCCGGTCTGTTCGACCCCTTGGCGCTGGTGGCGGCGATCCCGCGGCCGGTGCGTTTCGCTGACCGTGCGGCGCTGCTCGGGCTGCCGCGCCCCCTGGCGTGGCTCCTGGAGCCCCTGGTGCTGGGTACCGAGGAGGGCTTCGCTGTTCCGGCCGCCGGCCGCGTTCGCGACCGCGTGCGCAAGGCGTTGGCAGCCGGTCTCCTGGTGGTGTGTTTCCCGGACAGCCGGGTGGGCGAGGCCGTCTCCCGGTCCCGCTACCGCATCGATCCGTTTCATGCCGCGCTCGAGACCGGGGCGCCGCTCCATCCGGTCTCGGTTCGGCAGCGGGCGGTGCAGCAGACCGGACCGGAGCGCGTCCGCGCGCGGCGGGTGACGATGATCATCGTCCGCGAGCCGCTGGACGCGGGTCCGCGACCGGACCTGCTCGAGTTGCGGGACCGCGCCCGGGAGGCGATCGGAGAATACCATGCCTGAGTTCACCCCCGACTTGCTGCTCCGGCTGGCTGTTGCCTTTCTCATGGGGTCGATTCCCTTTGCCATAGTCGCCATGTGGGGCAGCGGCATCGACATCCGGAAGGTCGGCTCCGGCAATCCCGGCTTCAACAATGTCTTGCGGGTCAGCAAGCCGCGTTCGATCCTCTGCCTGGCAGGCGACCTCGGAAAAGGCATCGCGGCGGTCGTGCTGCTCTACCGCCCGGGAGAACCGCTCACCGCCGCCTGGCTGTTGGGCTTCGCGGTGATGCTCGGCCACTGTTACAGCCCTTGGCTGGGCTTCCGGGGCGGCAAGGGCATCGCCACTTCCGCCGGGGTCATGCTCGTTCTCTATCCGGCCCTGGCGCTGGCCTGCGTGGCCGGCTACGTGGCGCTGCGCCTGGTGGGGAAGAAGAGAGGCTGGCCCGAATCGGGCGCCATTGCGTCGCTGAGCTGCTGGGCGGTGTTCGCCGTCCTTGTCGGGGTTTTGCAGGGGCCGCTGCTGGGCGGGATGGCCGCGATCATGTTCGCGATCGTCACCTGGCGCCACAAGGACAATTTGCGGCGCATCGCCGCGGCGGGGTCCGGCTGAGTGATGACCCGCCGGCTGGCTTTCTACGACCTGGACGGCACCCTGGTCTCGAGCAACGTCGTCACACAGTACGCCTGGTACGTCCGCCGGCTCGGTTCCTACTCCCGGCTGGCGAAGCTGGCCCTTTCGGCGCCGGTTCTGCTGGGGTTCGAGCTCTATTCCAGGCGCGCTTTCAATGTCTTTTTCTATCGTTTCTATCGCGGGCTGCGGCGCGACTGGCTGGAGGCCCAGGCGGAGGGCCTGTTCGAGGAGGTGTTCCGCCCCAACCTCTACCCCCGTTCCTCCGGGCTGGTGGCCGCGGACAAGGGCCAAGGCTTCGAAACCGTGCTGGTGACCGGGAGCCTCGATTTCGCTCTCGGGCCGCTGGTGGCCTTCTTCGGCTTCGATCACGTCATCGCCAACCGGCTTGTTTTCCGGAAGGGCGTGGCGACAGGCGAGATTGCGCCGCCGCTGATCGCCGAAAATGAGAAGGTCGCGGCCATGAAGCGGCTGTGCGCCACACGCAACGCCGACATCGCCCAGTCCAAGGCTTACTCCGACAGCCTGTCGGACCTACCCATGCTGGAGGCCGTAGGCCGGCCGGCGGTGGTCCATCCAGGGCGCCGGCTCCGCCGTGTCGCTTCGCGGCGCGGGTGGCCGATACTCGACTTGAAGTCTGCGGATCGCTAAACTGACATGTTCCTCGGAGCTGTGAACTACAAAAAGATGCCATCCATGCATAGCGGCGGCGAAGAGAGGCGCCGTCACGACGCCGTGGGGGGACTGCGATGAGCCGCCCCATCCTGATCACCGGGGCCACGGGCTTTCTGGGCAAGCACCTGGTGGCGCAGTTGCGCTCGCGGCCCGATTGCCCGCCGTTGCGAATCTTCGCCTACGGCCCCTGCCCGTGGGAAGGCAAGGAGGGTTTTGAAGTCGTCCCCGGGGACATCTGCGATGCCGCTCAGGTCGAGCGGGCCATGGAAGGATGCTTCCAGGTCTATCACCTCGCCGGGTTTGTCTCCCGCAATCCCCGGGACCGGGAGCGGCTCGAGAGGGTCCACGTCGGGGGCACGCGCAACATCTGTGAAGCGGCGCTGAAACACCGGCCGGAAAAGATCGTCGCCGTCTCTTCGTCGGGAACGATAGCCGTCAGTTGGGAGCCGGCGGTGTTCGATGAGACGGCAGGCTGCCCAGAAGAACTGATCCGCCGCTGGGCCTACTACGACACCAAGGCCCGGGCCGAGCGGCTGGCCCTCGATTACGTCGACAAGCACGGGCTGCCGATCGTCGTCGTCAATCCCGGTCTGCTGCTGGGCCCTGGCGACGACATGGGCTCATCGACCGGCGACATCGCGCTGTTTCTCCAAGGTCAGGTAATGGCCCTGCCCCGGGGCGGGATGTGCTTCGTGGATGCCCGTGACGCCGCCGCCGGACTGGCGCTCGCCATGGAAAAGGGCCGCCCGGGCGAACGGTACCTGCTCGGCGGGCCGAACTGGAGTTTCCGTGAAATCATCGAACGGGTGGCGGAGCTCACCGGCCGGAAAGCGCCGCGGCTGAGGCTGCCCCCAAGGTTGGCTCTCTGGAGCGCCCGGCTCATGCGGCGGCTGCTGCCGCTCTTCGGCCGCCAGTTCAAGATGGACGACGTGACCATCGAGATGTCTTCGTATTACTGGTACTTTACCTCGGCCAAGGCGGCCAGGGAGCTGGGCTTCCAGACGCGGGATCCGATGCAGACGCTCCGGGCGACGATCGACGACCTAATGCAGCGGCGGCCATGAAGACCGCAGTTGTCGCCAATCCGCGGGCGGCCGGAGGGCGGGCGGCGAAACGCTGGCGGCAGGTGGCGCGGCGGCTGACCTCGCGCTTCGGCCCCCTTGAAGTCCGTTTCACGGAACGGCCGGGGCACGCGACCGAGCTGACCCGGGACCTGCTCCTCGAGGGCTTCGACTGCATCATCGGCGTGGGCGGCGACGGCACCTACAACGAGATCGCCAACGGCTTCGTCGAAGACGATCGTCCGGTCCGCCCCGAGGCCTGCCTCGGGCTGCTGCCGATGGGTACCGGCGGCGATTTCCGGCGCACTCTCGAGATCCCGGCGGGGCTCGATGAGATGATCGAGGCTTTGGCCTCGGCTCAGCCCGTGGAGATCGACCTGGGCAAGATCCGTTACATCCGGCATGACGGCCGCCCGGCGCAGCGCTACTTCACCAACGTCGCCAGCATGGGCATGGGCGGTGAAGTCTGCGTGCGGGCGAAGAACTTCTTCAGCCGTCTGAGCGGGCGCGCGGCGTTTCTTTACGCCACGCTGCAAGCCTTCCTCGTCTACCGCCCCGGCCTGATCGACCTGTACTTGGACGGCTCCGCTGAGGGGAAGCGCTACCGCGTACTGAACATCGCCGTCGGCAACGGCATGTATCACGGCGGCGGCATGTACGTCTGTCCGGAAGCGAAACTCGACGACGGCTGGCTCGAGGTGACGGTGATCGAGCACCTCGGCCCGCTGACCATGTTGCGCAACCTGGACTACCTGTACTCGGGAAAGATCTACGAGTACCCGAAAGTGCACCATTTCCGGGCCAGACGGCTCCGCGCCGAGGCCGTACAGACGGTCCGCATCGAGGTGGACGGCGAGGGCCTGGGGATGCTGCCGGTGGAGATCGGCGTTGTGCCCAAGGCGATGCGGCTTCTGGTTCCCGTGGTCCGGGCGCCCGAGCCCGCCGGCTGAGAGCGGGAATCAGCTCGGTGACCCGCCTCCTTTCCCGCACGAGTCCGAAGCCGCCGCCTCTGGAGTCCCGGACGGCCCACGTGATGCCGTTGGGCTCTAACAGCCGGCGCTCGTCGCCGGGGGCGGGCCGGAAGGAAGCGGTGGCGCCGGGGTGGCGATTCACAGATCCTGGGCGGGCAAGGGCGCCGCGGCGTGCGACGGCCGGCAGGTCCGAATTCCGGCCGCCCGCTTTCGTCATCTGGTAGAATCAGTGGTCGCGAAAGCGGACAGGCTCATCCTGTTTGCGGCGCGAGTTCTCCAGGAGAGATCCATATGGCCGACCTGAACAAGCTGCACGACGCCATCCTCTACGGCGACCAGAAGACCGCGGTGGCGATCACCGAGGAGGCCCTGGCCGAGAAGATCGACCCCCAGAAGTTGATTCACGAGGCGATGATCCCGGCCATGAACGAAGCCGGCAAGAAGTTCGAGTGCGAGGAGTTCTTCGTCCCCGAGCTGTTGCTGGCGGCGCGGGCGATGAAGGGTGCGCTCAAGCTCATCCAGCCGCTGCTGGCCGCCTCCGGGGCCGAACCCATCGGCACGGTCGTGATCGGTACCGTCAAGGGCGACCTGCACGACATCGGCAAGAACCTCGTCGCCTCGATGCTCGAGGGCGCGGGGTTCCGCGTCGTGGACCTGGGAGCCGACGTGCCGGCCGACAGGTTCATCGAAGCCGTCGAGAAGGAGAAGCCGAACCTGGTCTGCATGTCGGCGCTGCTGACGGTGACGATGCCTGCCATGAAGACCACCATCGAGGCACTCAACCAGGCCGGCGTTAGAGGCAAGGTGAAGGTGATGGTTGGCGGAGCCCCCGTGACGCCCGAATACGCCGCCGAGATCGGCGCCGACGGCTACGCCGACAACGCTTCGACGGCTGTCGCCAAGGCGCGGGAGCTGATCGCCGCCTGACTCCGGGAACCCGCCGTGCCGAAACCGATCCTCACCGATGGCGCTTGGGGAACCCAGCTCCAGGCTCGGGGTCTGCCCCCGGGAGAATTGCCGGACCTGTGGAACCTCACCCGCCCGGAACTCGTGGAAGAGGTACCCCGGGCCTACGTGGAGGCCGGCAGCGAGATCGTGCTCACGAACACCTTCCGGGCCAACCGGATCGTCGTGCACGCCAAGCATCCGGAGATCGACGTCCGGGCGGTGAACCGCGCCGGGGTCGAGATCTCCAAGCGCGCCGCCGCCGGCCGGGCGAAGGTCTTTGCGTCCATCGGCCCTTCGGGCAAGCTCCTCATGATGGGCGAGGTCACCGAAGAGGAGTTGGAGGCCGCCTTCCGCGAGCAGGCCGAAGCCTTGGCCGAGGCGGGCGCCGACGCCCTGGTGATCGAGACGATGTCGGACCTGGCCGAAGCCAAGATCGCCCTGGCGGCGGCCAAAGCGACGGGACTGTTCACCGTCGCCTGCATGGTCTACGACTCCGGCAAGAACAAGGACCGCACGATGATGGGCGTCACTCCGGAACAGGCCGCCGCGGAGCTGGCCGAAGCGGGGGCCGACGCGATCGGAGCCAACTGCGGCAACGGCATCGCCGGCTACGTGCCGGTCTGCGAGCGGCTGCGCGCGGCCACGGACCTGCCGGTATGGATCAAAGCCAACGCGGGGCTGCCGGAGATACGCGGCGGCGAGGCCGTCTACTCGACCACGCCCGAAGAGTTCGCCTCCCACGTGCCGCGGCTGGTGGAGGCCGGGGCCTCCTACATCGGGGGCTGCTGCGGAACCTCGCCGGACTACATCCGCGCCGTACGCGAGGTCTTGGATCGCCTGTGAACCGGCCCGTCCATTGCCCCGGTCCCACTCCCGGAGGATGACCGCCGGCCGATGCGCCTGAAGCTCATCTCTTGCGAAATCCTCCTCCGGGAGATGTGCCACGTCGTAGCCCGCTCGCCGCACACCATCGACATCGAGTTCCTCCCGAAGGGCCTGCACGACATCGCCGGGCAGGGCATGTGCGGGAAGATCCAGGAGGCTGTGGACCGCGCCGGCGGCGGCTCCTACGACGCCGTTCTGCTCGGCTACCTGCTGTGCGGGATGGGCGTCGAGGGGCTGACGGCGCGGTCGCAGCCGCTGGTGGTTCCCCGCGGCCACGACTGCATCACACTGTTTCTGGGAAGCCGGCGAGGCTACCAGGAATACTTCGAGAACAACCCCGGCACATACTTCAAGACCTCCGGCTGGATCGAGCGTGGCCGCGACCTCAGCCAGCCGGGCGCCGACACGCTGAGTACGAAGTTCGGCCTGCCCCGCTCGTTCGAGGAGCTCGTCGAGCGCTACGGCGAGGACAATGCGCGCTATCTGTGGGAGACCCTCGGGCAGTACACGAAGAACTACTGGAAACTGGTCTTCATCGAGATGGGCATCGAGCCGAACGGGGATTTCGAGGAGGCCACCCGGCGCGAGGCGCAGGAGGCGGGCATGGAGTTCGAGAAGCTCGCCGGGCGCCTGACGCTGTTCGAGAAACTCGTCTCCGGGGACTGGGACGAAGAGGACTTCCTCGTCGTGCCGCCGGGCCGCCGCATCGTGGCCACCCACGACGAGCGGGTGATCGCCGCCGAGGAGGCTTCGTGAACTGTCGAACGACTGTTCCAGAGGGTGGAGGGCGCCGGTGCGTCTGATCCCGATCCGTCTCGAGCCTCTCGGGCGCACCCTGGAGCTGCCCGCGGGCACGCCGCTGCGCGATGCGCTGTTCGCTTACGGGGTCGAGTTCCCCTGCGGGGGCCGGGGCAAGTGCCGGCGCTGCCGGGTGCGGGTGCTCGAAGGCGACCTGCCGCCCTCGCCGGGCGAGGAGCGGATCCTCGATCCGGAGGAGATCCGGGCGGGCTGGCGTCTGGCGTGCCGGGCGGTGGCCACCGCTCCGGTGACCCTCGAGGTCGGGCAGTGGGAAACCACCATCCTGGCCGACGAAACCGAGTTCCAGTTCACGCCGCGCGAGGGAACCGGCGTCGCGGTGGACGTCGGAACCACCACCTTGGTGGCGCAGCTCCTCGATTTGAAGACCGGCCACGTACTCGGCGTGCAGACGGCGCTGAACCCTCAGGCCGCCATCGGGGCTGACGTAATGAGCCGCGTCGAGGCGGCGCTGGCGCCGGAGGGCGCGGAGAAGCTCACTGGGGCCGTGCGGCGGGCGGTGGGTTCGCTCATCGCTTCACTCGAGCCGGACGAGCGTCTCCGGGAGATCGTGCTCGTCGGCAACACCGTGATGCATCACCTGTTCTGCGCCATCGACGTGGAGCCGCTCTCCCACTATCCCTTCCGGCCGGTCCGCGACGGGCTGGAGACGTTCCGCGCCCGCGAGCTTGGCTGGGAGCTGCCGGGCGACCCGGTGGCGCAGTTCCTGCCCTGTCTGGGCGGCTTCGTGGGCAGCGACCTGCTGGCCGGCATCCTTGCCGCCGGGATGGATCGCCGCCGGGATCCCATGGTTCTGATCGATCTGGGGACCAATGGCGAGATCGTCGTCGCAGCCGAAGGGCGGATCCTGTGCGCCTCGACGGCGGCCGGCCCGGCGTTCGAAGGCGGCCGCATCTCGGCCGGGATGCGGGCCGCTACGGGGGCGATCGCCGAGGCCGCGCTCAGCGACGGGCGCCTGATCGTCCACGTCATCGGCGGTGGCGAACCACGCGGCATTTGCGGCAGCGGACTGGTGGATCTGGCCGCCTGTGGACTGGCTCTCGGCAAGATCCTGCCCAGCGGGCGTTTCGCCGATGGCGCCAGGGAATGGCCCATCGCCGGTAGGGTGAGCCTGCTGCAGCGCGACGTCCGGGAGCTTCAGTTGGCCAAGGCGGCGGTGGCCGCCGGCATCCGGCTGCTGCTCGAGCGTCTCAAACTCGAGACGGGCCGCGTCGGGCGGCTCTACCTGGCGGGCGCCTTCGGCAACTACGTTAACCGTGACTCAGCCCGCCGTATCGGATTGATCCCATTCGACTTAGACAGGGTAGAGCCGGCCGGCAACACGGCCCTGCTGGGAGCCAAATTGGCTTTGTTTCGCAATTTGCCCCACCAGCGGGACTTCAACGCCCTCCGGCGCCGAGTCACCCACGTCCCGTTGGCCGACGATCCCGCCTTTCAGGACACTTACGTGGATTCTATGAGATTCCCTCAAGGTTGACTGGATCTGTCAAATAAGTTAAACAGGACTATTGTCGCCTGGAGCGCGACACGTTCTGATTCCAGGCCGTTTGTTCTAGGAGGAGACATGAGGAACCTGCCCGGCTTCGTCTGTATAGTCCTTGCCTTATTGTGTATTCCCGCGCCCGCGGCGGCCCAGTGGCACGATCTGGGCCGGGCTCCGGTGCCCACCGGCTACGTCGCCGGGACCAAAGGCGGCGCCCCTGCGATCCACCCCCTTTACGAGCCTCTCGGCTGGATCGACACCTCGAACCGCGAAGCCGTACGCAACGCCTGGTTCAATGACTTCCTGCCCACCGCCAACGTCCCCATCGAGTGGACCGGCAGCCACCAGACCGGCGACCCGGGCGACACCTCGAGGGCTTACAAAGACGCCGTCATCCAGCGCGTGAACTTCTTCCGGGCCATGGCGGGGGTGCCGGCCTGGGTGCAACTGAATCTGGAGTTCAGCCGCAAGGCCCAGCAGGCGGCGCTGATGATGTCGGCGAACAAATCCTTGAGCCACTTCCCGCCCGAGGACTGGCTCTTCTACACCGCCGAAGGCGCCGAGGCGGCCAGGAACTCCAACATCTGCATCGCGTACAACTCCGATCCCGATCCCGGCTGCATCGCCTTGTACATCGAAGACAGCGGCGACAACAACACCCGGGTGGGCCACCGGCGCTGGATTCTGTACCCCCAGATTCAGGAGATGGGCACCGGCGACGTCCCCCAGGTCGGCGAGTTCCCTTACGCCAACGCCCTCTGGGTTTTCGACTCGCACCTTTTCGATCCGCGCCCGGACACCCGCGACGACTTTGTCGCGTGGCCGCCGCCGGGCTACGTCCCCAAGGACATCGTCTACGATCGGTGGTCGTTGTCCTACCCGGATGCCGATTTCTCCCAGGCTACAGTGACGATGACCCGCGGCGGCGCTCCCGTGCAACTGCGGATCGAGCCTCTCGGCAACCAGCAGTTCGTCGGCGAGAACACCATCGTCTGGGTCCCGCAGGAGTCGGGAACGAACACGGCCGCCGGGACCGGCGACGTACGGACCACGGTCACCGTCTCCAACGTGATCATCGGCGGCCAGGCGCGGCAGTTCACTTACGAAGTGATCGCCTTCGATCCGAACGCCGCCGGGGCGGCGAACCCGGTCTTCAGCGCCGCCGGCCTGGTGAACTCCGCCAGCTTCAAGACCGGTCCGATCGCTCCCGAGGCCTGGGCGGACCTGTTCGGGGAGAACCTGGCTACCCAGTTCGTGCTCGACGGCGCTCTACCAACGTCGTTGGACGGGACCACGCTGACGATCCGCGACGCCGCCGGCAAGACCCACACCGCCCGGCTGCACTTCGTCACCACCAACCGTATTCAATTCCTGACGCCCTCCGGCATGGCCCCCGGTCCGGCGACTCTCACGGTAACCAACAAGGGCGGCGGCTCCGCATCCACGTCGATTCAAGTGGCGATGGTGGCGCCGGGCATCTTTTCGGCCAACGCGTCCGGAGAAGGGCCTGCGGCGGCGACCTGGCTGCGGGTAGATCCTCAGGGCAACCGCACCGACGGGTTCACCTTCACGCCGGACAACCCGCCCAACCGCGAGAATGTTCCGATTGACCTCGGCCCGCCGGGAGACCAGATCTACCTGAGCTTCTTCGGAACTGGCTTCCGCAACCAAACCTCGGTTTCTTGCACCGTTGGTGGGCAACCGGTACCGGTGCTGGGAGCCGTGGCGCAAGGGCAGTTCCTCGGCCTGGACCAGGTCGTGGTGGGTCCGCTGCCGCGTTCACTGGCCGGACGGGGAGAGGTGGACGTCAACTGTACCTTCAGCGGCATCGCGGCCAACACCGTGACCGTGGCGATCCAGTGAGCGAGGGTGAGTCCGGGGTGGGAGGCCTGTCGGCCCGCCGCCGCGGTTGGAGACGCCCGGCGCATCAGCCGAGCACCGGCAGCGCGGCCCCAGCGCCCTGTGTGACCTCCTCCCAGACGTGCCGGTTGAAGCGGCAGCCCGGATCGCCTGCCGTCAGGTCGCCGGTGTAGGCCAGCGCCCGGGCCCGGCAACCGCCGCAGAACACTCTGAGGTCGCAGACGGCGCAATGGTCGCCCCGGTCTTCGCGATCAGCCAGGATGCGGAACGTCTCGCAATTCCAAATCTCGGCCAGCCGCTGCCGCCGCAGGTCGCCGACTACGACCGACGGCATGTAGACGCACGGGGTCACCCGGCCGTCGGGCTCGATGCAGCAGTAGCAGCGGCCGGCCCCGCACCCGCCGACGTAGCGGGCCAGCACCATCGTCTTGCGGCCGGCTCCGGTTCCGGCGTGGCCGATGGAGAAGATCCCATCCCCCGGCAGGTGCATCACGCAGGATCGGCCGAATTGCGGCGCAGTGGAGATGACATTGAGTTCGCCGTCTTGCAGCACCTCGACCAACTTCTCCAGCAGCTCCTCGCGCTGTTCGGGACTCAGGTCGTACTGGGCGCACTGCTCGCCCCGGCCCACGGGGATGAAGTTGAAGTGGGAGAAGGTCGCGCAGCCCAGCTCCTTGGCAAGTTGGACGATCCGGTCGAACTTGTCCACGGTGGCTCGGGTGAAGGTGGTGGCCAGCCCGGTCCGCATGCCGGCGGCGACCGAGTTCCGGATCCCCTGAATCGCCCGCTCCCAGGCTCCGGGGACGCCGCGGAACCGGTCGTGCTCGGCCGGATCGGGGCTGTCGATGCTCACCTCGATGTATTTGACGCCGCAGTCCATCAGCCGCCTGACCCGCTCGGGAGTCAGCAGTGTCCCGTTGGTGGCGAGCGTCAGGTGGATTCCCCGCCAGGCGGCGTGGGTCAACACCGGCTCCAGGTCCTTACTGGTGAGCGGCTCGCCCCCGGCGACGGCGAGGAACGGCACGCCGTTGGCGGCCAGCTCGTCAACGACGCGGAGCTTCTCGTCGAGTGTCAGCTCGCCCTCCGGCCGCTGCGCGCTCGAATTCTGATAACAATGCCGGCATTTCAAATTGCAAAGCTGGGTGAAGTTCCAGACCACCATGAGCGGGGCGGGAAACCGCTGGGGTTTCGAGAGCCCGTACCGGGCGATTCCCCTGGCCGCCAAAGCGAGGGAACGCAGGGTCGGCACGTGGTGCAACAGTTTCTTCTTAGCGTGTTCCCTGTCGATAGCGCGGCGGTCGAGGACAAATCCGATCAACTTCCCCGGCAGCCACCATTTGAGGCGGTCGGTGCGGGGCGCGGCCGGATTGTCAAAAGCCATGCACAGGCGTTCCAGGCGCGAAACCCCGCGGCCGTCCATGGCGCTGATCCAGCCCAGCAACGGCCGCACCCAAGGCTTGGCCAGGATCTCTTCAAGGACATGGCGGTCAGCCGGCGCCGGCTGAGTGCGGCGCCGCACCGGGGGGCGCCGGGCGGTCCGGATCTTTTCTTGTGAGTCGCCGGTGTACATTGAAGGGGCTCCTCGGTGGTTGTCATCGGGCTGCTGCGGCTGCAGCCGCCGGTGTCACGCCCCCGGCAAACGCCGGGTTCGCGCAGAGCTTCATGCTTCCCGCATTTCTAGACTCGGAAAACGGAAACTCGGTTTCGTTTGTCTGCTGAACCTCCGGCTCGGGATTCCCGGCTGCGGCGGTTGTTACACTGGGCGCAGGTGGTATTGCGGAAGACCTTCCGGCTGTTTCTTGGATTCGGACTGCTGTTCGTCGGCATCCTGGGTCTGCTGTTGCCGGTGATGCCCGGCTGGATCTTCGTGATCCCGGGCTTGCTGATCCTCAGCGAATATTTCCCGCCGGTTCGCCGGCTCGTGGACTGGGCGAAGGAGCGGGCGCGGAGGGCGGGCATCAGCGTTCCCGATCCGAAAGCCCCGGGTTCCGGGCGCGGCTCACCGGATTAGAGGGAGTGCCTGCGGCTCCGTTCGGGGCGCCCCTCGCCGCCTGGCACGGATTGAACTTCGTTGTATATAATAGGGATTGGACGACGCCGCTGGGAGGTCGTCTAATGGTAAGACAGCAGACTCTGGATCTGCTTATCGGGGTTCGAGTCCCTGCCTCCCAGCCAAGTCTCTCCGTTTTCCCGCAATAGTTTAAGGGTCCCTTGCCGTTGTTTCCCGGCCTGTCCTGCCGTCGCCCGGGACAGGCGCGGCCGCGGCCATTTCCTCGACCGCTAAAGTGGGCTGTGAATGGCGAGCGGCCCGATGTCAGGGACCAGCGTCTCCACCACGTTCGTCGCCGGGTGGGCCAGCTTGGGTCTCAGCGTTCGGCGGAGGCGGCGGCGGCCGTGGCCGATTTTCTTCTGGAATTCCCGTCCCGCCCCGGTTCCGGCAATTCGAGTTTCCGGCGGAGCTTCGTTTCCACCGCCTCGGCCACGTCCGGATGCTTCTCGAGGAACTCAGCGGCCCTGTCGCGCCCTTGGCCCAGGCGCTTGTCCCCGAAGCTGTACCAGGTGCCGCTCTTGACCACCTGCCCGTGACGGGCCCCCAGCTCCACCAGTTCCGCTTCCCGCCACACGCCCCGGCCGTAGAGCAGTTCGATCTCAGCCTCACGGAACGGTCCTGCGAGCTTGTTCTTTACTACTTTGACCCGGGTGCGGTTGCCTACCAGCTCATCGCCGCGCTTGATCGCCCCGATCCGCCGCACCTCCATCCGGACGGAGGCGTAGAACTTGAGCGCCCGCCCGCCGGTCGTCGTCTCCGGGTTGCCGAACATCACTCCGATCTTCTCCCGGATCTGGTTGATGAAGATCAGGCAAGTGCCTTTGCGGGCCACGAGTCCGGTGAGCTTCCGCAGCGCTTGGGACATCAGCCGCGCCTGCAGTCCCATATGGCTGTCGCCCATCTCTCCCTCGAGCTCGGCCCGGGGCACGAGCGCCGCCACGGAATCGACGACCGCCACGTCCAGCACGCCCGAGTTCACCAGAGCCGCGGTAATCTCCAGGGCCTGTTCGCCACAGTCCGGCTGTGAGAGCAACAGGTTCTCGACGTCAACTCCCAGCCGCCGGGCATAGTCACCGTCCAGGGCGTGCTCGGCGTCGATAAAAGCGGCCACGCCGCCCATCCGATGCGTTGCGGCGATGATCTGCAAGGCCAGTGTCGTTTTGCCGGAGGCTTCCGGGCCATAGATCTCCACCACGCGGCCTTGCGGTACGCCGCCGATCCCCAGGGCGGCATCCACCGCCAGCGATCCGGTGGAGATGACGTCCACCGGCACCGCAGCCCGGTCACCCCACCTCAGCACGGCTCCCTGCCCATGTCGCCTTTCGATTTCCGAGATCGTGGTTGAGATGGCTTTGTCGATTACGTCGGGGCCGACCTTCAGCATGCACACTCACCTTTCCGCCGCCCCACCGGGGTTGCTGTAGCCTGTCGGACGGGGCGCCTGTATAAGTCAGTGGCCTGAGCACGCCGTTGCTCTCAGGGAAACTCCACTGCCCGCCCGTCGGGCCTGTGTTTCGACCGGTGTGGTCGGTTCCCCTTCTGCTCCGGGAACCCAACCAGAAGAGGGCAGCCATCAGCATCGGCGGCCGGAAACTCAGTGTCCGCTGTCGGCCCGCCAGTTGCCGACGGCCTCGGTGACCATGATGGGGCGGCGGTAGATCCGCACTCCCAGCAGCTCGGTGTGCGGCAGGGCATCCGGAAGCACCCGCAACGCCGGCCCCCCGGTGACCTCGCCGATCTCTTCCCGTGGCTCGATGCGCCCCCGAGCCCGGAAGACCGTCTGGTGGAACCTGCCGTAGCCGTATTTGCGAAGGTCGCTCGAGCCTCCGTCGCACAGCCGCCCGTCCACGACCGCCGCCAGCAGCTTGGGTCCGCCGTCGACGATGAAGGCCACGCTGTGCGGCGCGTCTGGGGTGATGAGGCCGGGGTCGGTTTCCCATGAGAACGAACGATCCCCGTCGGAGATCGTGATCTCCAGGGCGTGCCGCCAGACGGTACGGATCCGAATGCCCGCCCCGTCCGGCGCGGTGGAGTCCAGAAGCACCTGCCCGGGATCGGCGTACCGCATCCGCAGGCGCAGCTCGACGGTAAAGCCGCCGCCGGCGGCCAGATCCGCCAGCCGGGGCATGGGCAGCGAGGAGCCCGGGCGGAGCGAGTCCGCGCGGTACTCGGCGGCCAGGCCGTCGCGGGCTACCTCCTTGCGCTCGAACTGCGACCAGAGCATTTCCAGCCACGCAGACGGGATCTCGCCCACCCGGGCCGTCGTCTTCTGGGTGGCGGTCAGGAAATACCGGCCGTCCTGCTCGATCAGGTCCGGGTAGCTGCAGCCTTCCAGATAGTTGTCCACGTAACGGACCAGCTCCGGCTGCGACCAGTGGATCTTGCCCCCGATCTCGATGCCGCCCGAAAGCCAGGCCAGGTTGCGGCTGCCGGCCGCCTCGCCGGAGTTGTACCAGCGGTGCCCGTTGTTGTGGAACCAGAACAGGTAGCGGCCGCTCGTGGTCTTCCAGATCCGCGGGCAAGCGCGGGGATGCCGGATGAGCTGTCCGCCCGGCGTGTAGCGGGCATATTCCGGGCCCGTGAACGTGCGGCCGCGGTCGTGGGAGTAGTAGTGGACGGGGTGGCCTTCGACGGTGCGGGCCATCACGTAGAGAGTTCCGTCGCTGAGGGCCACCAGATTGTGCTCGTCGCAAACCGGCCCGTTGACGCTTCCCAGACCCTGGTCGCCTTCGGGGAGCATTTCCCACTTGTGCTTGCGCGGGTCCGGCTCGGTGAGCAGGTTCGGGCTGTAAAGGATGATGCCGCGATCCTCGGGCATGAAGCCGTAGCCGAAGTAAGCGATCTTGGCCGCCCCCAGGAAGACCTCGCCGCGGTCGATGATCGGCTTGCCGATGCCCCAGAACAGGTGCACGTCTCTGCCTAACGGGTTCTTGTAATCGAAGTAGAGATTCCGCAGGGGGATGTAGTAGCGGTCCCGTGACCAGGTCCGGCCGCCGTCGTCGCTGTACTTGTAGGCGTAGTAGCCGAGGGTGTCGACGCGGCTGCGGCGGCCGGTGAGGGCCCCGTTGTCCCGCAGGTCGTCCCGGTTGTAGGTGTAGAAAACATAGATGCGGCCGGCGGGGGTGATGAGCGGCATGGCCCAGGAGGCTTCCGGGCCGTCCGAGGGCTCGATGGAGACGAGCGGCGTCCAACTGCGGCCTTTGTCCGTAGAGCGCGTAGCCACGATGTGCTGGCCCTTGTCGCCTTCGCGTCCCGGGCCGGTAGTCATCACGCAGACCCATGCCCCGCCGCGGGTGAGGACTACGTAGGGCTGGTCGCAGTAGCCCTCGCTTGGGATTTCGAAACCTTCGGAAAACCGCCGCCAGTCCGGCTGTAGTCCTGCAGCCGCAGCCGGAGCGGAGGAGACGGTGACGACTCCGATGAGGAGAAAAGCGATTGTGGCTTCGCGCATTGCGGGGCTCCCTCGAGGGGCTGGAGTTCCGTCCGGAGGTCGCGGCTCCGAGCTCCGGCCGGGCAAACACAGCTTACGGCTTGCGCTAGGATGAGATCAATCTGCCTCATGATCTGGAGAACAGCCGTCGTTACGCTGGCGTTGGGTGCGATTGCCGCCTACGGGCAGCCGGCAATAGAGGAGATCAAGATCCATGCCGATCCGGCCCCCCGCGTGCGCCCCTTCGAGACCATCACTCTGCAGGTACGCGTCTACGGTGAGCTTGACGGAGAGCGGGGAAGGCTGCGCCGCGACGGGGCCAAACTCGAAGTTCTGGAACCGGACGGCGGCTGGCTCACCAAGCCCTTCCGGTACCAGGGCAAGGACGACGAGGAGTTCCTCAACGAGTTCCAGTCCACCGCCGGGCGCATCTTCGGCCAGCTCGCCGGCGAGTTCGTCCTGCAGGACGCGGTCCTCTACATCGCGCCGGAGAAGCCCGGGCGCTACACGGTGCGGGCGGAGCTGGAAGGCCGCCAGGCCGAGATCACCATCGAGGTGAGCCGTTCTGCGCCCTCGTACAAGAAGCCGGAGAAGTACTCCTTCGGGCCGGAGCGGCGGCCCGCCGATCCTTACCGCCGGCTGGCCGAGCACTGGGCCCCAGTGATCGCCCAGGAGACTTGGTGGCAGCCGAAAGCGGACTACATCACACGGTTCGACTACGACGGCGACTGGCAGGGCGACAACAACTGGAAACACCTGGAGGAAGGCACTTCGCAAGCGTACGTGCACTATACGGCGATGGAAACCGAGACGCACTGGTTCCTCGTCTACAACATCTTTCACCCGCGGGACTACTCCGACAAGTGCGTCGCCGGAACCTGCCATGAGAACGACAACGAGGGACTGATCCTGGCCATCCGGAAGGACGGCTCCGAGTTCGGCAAGCTGCAGGCCATGGAGACGCTGGCGCACAACAACATTTACTCGTTCACCGCCGACCCGACCATTCGCGGAGGCGTGCACGACGTCGACGGGCGCATCGAGTTCCGGGACCACCGGCCGGTCATCTTCATCGAGTCCGGCGGCCACGGCATCTACGGCGCCCGCTCTTCGCATGCTCGGTACGAGCTTTCGGAGGACCGTTTCACGGCGGGCACCGGGGTAACCTACGTCTACAAAGGCAAGGCCGAGCGGCCGCGGCATCCCAATGACCGCAATGTGGGCTACGAACTCCTGCCGATCTACAGCGAATGGTGGTTGAAGACGGGGAAGGAAACGGGCTGGAAACAGCGCACTTTCGATGACTACTTCACCTATACCCCTCTGGGCGGACGCCCCGGCGCGGTGTACTCCTCCATCGGGGGCGCTTTCTACGGGCGGGCATTCGGCCGCAACAAGGCCAAGCCTTTCTGGGGCTGGCACGACAACCGGACCAGGAAACGGAAGGTGCTCGCGGTGGGCCAGTGGGGCCTGGATCCGGCCTACGCGATGTCGCGGGACCTGAAATTCCCGGAACCGTATTCCCTTTCCTACACGTTCAACCCGTATCTGAACCTGCCCCGCGGTTCGTACCGGATGACGGGATCCGCGCCGGCGGCCCCGGCCGCTCGGGCGCCGCGGTCAGGGACTTACGAGTTCGCCGTAGTGGTGGACGGCTCGGTGGAAGCGATGATCCGGCGCGGGTATCTCAGTTTCTACGTGCTCTCCGGGGCGCCCGATGTCGAAGCGCAATTCGATCCCGCACAGGCTATTCCGGCGGCGGAGCTGGCCGACGTCCGGCTGAGGAAGCTGCGCGGCCGCGGGAAGGTGCGCCTGGTAGAGAAGCCGTCGGCGGCGAACGGTTACTCGCTCCGCATCCGGATCGATGATCCGAAGGGCGGCCGCTCGGCCTATCGGATCCGGGTGGAGTGGCGGCGGTAACCCGGCCGGGAAGTTTCGGGCTGAGTGGGGGACTTCCGGCCCCGGCCCCCGGAGCCCCAGCCCGGTGATTTATGCTAGGGTGAAGTTTTTGTGACCGCCCGGTTCCGCTTGTTCCGCTCCTACGAGTACATCCTGCTCTCGTATTTCCTCTACACCAGCGTACTGGCGCTCGTGCTGCCCTTGAAGCGGCCGGTGCCGGCGGTGGTTCTCGCCTTGAACGCCCTCGTGCTGGGGGGCCTTGCCTTTCTCGCCTACGCGGACTCGTTGCGGCGGCGGGAATTCCTGGCGATCGTTCGCGACTGGTACGCGCCGTCCCTGCTCCTCCTGGCTTACCGGGAGATGGGCTGGTTCGCACAACCGCATACCTCGCGGGTGCTCGAGGACGCGTGGGTGGCGTGGGACCGGTTGCTGCTGAACGAATGGGGGTTGCGCAAGGTGATCGAGGTCTTGGGGCCGGTCGGGCCGGGCATCCTCGAGATCGCTTACGTCTTCGTCTACGCCATGGCGCCGCTGGCGATGGCGGCCTTCTACCTTTGCAAATGCCGTGACCGTGTGCCGGCGTTCCTGTTCAACTTCACGCTGGCGGTCCTCATCGTCTACGCGCTGTTTCCATACTTCCCGTCGGAACCGCCGTGGTACAACTACCCCGGCGCTGATTTTCCCACTTACGAAACAATCTTCCGGAGGCTCAACCGGGCAATGCTCGAGAGCCAGGGGATCCACACGAGCGTCTTCCCGAGCGCTCACGTAGCCGGGGCCATGTCAGCGGCGTTCGGGGTAATGCGGCTATTGCCGGAAAGGAAGTGGCTGGGCCGCGCGTGGCTGGCGCTGGCGATTCTGATCGCCGTGGCGACGGTCTACTGCCGGTACCACTACAGCGCCGACGCCCTGGCCGGCCTGGGGATCGCCGTGGCGGCGACGGCGGTCAGCGTGAGGTGGGAAAAGCGCAGCCGGATGGCGTCTTTGGGGCGGCTCCGGCCTTAGTCTTTCTTCGGTGTGGCGCCGGTCTTTTCCGGCTTCGACGCGCTGGCCTTTCCCCCGGACTTGGATTGCGCCGAGGCCCCTGGCTTTCCGTTCCCGCCGCGGGCGTAATCGGTCACGTACCAGCCGGTGCCTTTGAATTGGAGACCCGGCGCTGAGATCAGGCGCTGCAGCGGCCCTCCGCAGACCTCACAAGTCGTCAGGGGCGGATCAGAGAACTTCTGCCTTTTCTCGATCACGGTTTCACAGTTCTCACAGCGGTACTCATAAATCGGCATGGCCTTCCTCTCGTCCGAGCAGTTCCAAACGACGCTTCAACAGCGCTACAGGCGCGGCTGTGGCAACCTTTCCGGGCCGAGCCAGTTGCCGTCCCGGGCGTGGCCGCCGGAGGAGCCGCGCGAAGCCACTTTGCCGCCGGCGCCCTTCTTCAACACCTCGATCGCCTTTTCGAGCAGCGGATCCCGGTCCACCGGAAGGTCGGGCAGCCGCTCGATCGTGGGCTTTTCCCCCTCCACCTGCTCCGGGTACCGGTCTTGAGCGATGAGGGGCACCGAAGGTTTGACTCGCTTGTCCTGGATGGGCTCACCACTGGGGCTGTGGTATTTCGCTACAGAAAGGATTACGGCGCCGCCGCCCCGGAGCGGCACGGCGCGGCGGATTGCGGCGTCTCCGTAAGTCTGCTCACCCACGACTTCGCAGCGCTTGTTGCCGAGCAAGGCGGCCGCGGCCACTTCCGCCCCGTTGGCGGTGCCGCGGTTGACCACCACCACCAGCGGCGCTCGGCTGACGGTGGTCTCCCGGCTGGCTCTGAATTCCTTCTTCGGAATCTTCTGGCCCTCGACATAAGCCATGAGCCCTTCGTCCAGGAAAAGATCGGCCAGGGCCAGACCCTCTTCGGGATCCCCGGCCGCGGCCCGGCGGAGATCCAGGAGGATCTTTCGGGCGCCTTCGGCTTGCAGCTTCCGCAAGTGCCGCGCGACTTCCGCCGCCTTGCCTTTCTCCAGGCTGCGAACCTTGATGTAACCGATATTGCCGCCGACAATCTGCGAGGCGACCGGAGGGTAACGGATCGGCTCCCGCACCAGGTGAACTTCTACAGGATCGGTGCTCAGCCGCACCCGCAGGATCGACAGGGTTACTTCGCTGCCCGGCTCCCCGCGCAAGAGCATCTCCGCATAAGCCAGGGGCATATCGCGGGTCGCCACTCCGTCGATGGTTTCGATCAAGTCGCCGGTGGTGAGCCCGGCGCGGTCGGCCGGGGAACCGACGATGGAATCCACCACGCCGACATAGCCGATCTTGCGGGACAGGATCAGCCCGACGCCGGCGCGCTCCACTTTCTGCTCGTCGAGATACTTCTCGTACTGTTCCTTGTTGAGATAGCTGGCGAATGGATCGATCGATTCGAGCAGGCCATGCAAGGCTCCGAGAGTAACGCCTTGCATATCCGGCTCTTCGACATAGTCACTCTTGATCCGCGTCAACACCTCGGTGTAGACGGCGAAGTGGCGGTAGACGTCAGCGGGGTTTGTCTGGCGGGCCAGGACGCTTCCCAGCAGGAACAGAAGAATCAGCGCCGAGGACAAAAAGATGACGGAAAACTTCGTTACGCGATACATACGGTTGCCCGGCCCGGAGTTGGAAGCCGGCCCCCAGCAGTCAACAACCAGTATATCAGACGCATGCCTCCGGCCAACGCGTTCCGCCGGGAACCGGTACCCATCCTGCACGCTGTGGAAGCCGGCGCCGCTTCAACCGTCCTCCGCCGCGGCTTCTCGCCGTTCCGCCTCGCCGAGCACGCGAACGAGCCCCTCGATGGTGTAAGGCCGGGCCTCGGCGGCAACCTCGAGACCGTACGAACGTACGGTTGCGGAGGTCACCGGCCCGATGGAGGCAATGCGTACTTTTTCGAGGCGCCGGGCGCCCGCCGCCTGCACGAAGTGGTGCACGGTCGAGGAACTGGTGAAGGTAACCCAATCAACGCCCCCGGCAAGCGCCTCGCGGCAGCGCTCGGCGGCGCCGTCGGGGACCGCGGTCTCGTAAGCGGGGACGACGTCCACCTCCGCGCCCCGCTCCCGCAGTTGCTCCGGGAGCACCTCGCGCGCCACCTTGGCGCGGGGAATCAGGATGCGGCGGCCCGTCAAGGGAAACGGGGCGAAAGCCTCGACGAGGGCTTCGGCGACGTATTCCTCCGGAGTGAGGTCCACTTTGATGTGAAGCTTCGCCAGTTCCCGGGCCGTGGCCGGGCCGATGGCGCAGATGCGGCCTTTCACCGCCCGCCAGTCGCGATCCGATGCGTCGAGCCGGCGCAGGAAATGGCGGACGCCGTTGGCGCTGGTGAAGATCAGCCAATCATAGGACTCCAGTTGGGCTATGGCCCGGTCCAGGGCCGTATAATCATCGAGTTCCCGGATCTCGATCACCGGCGTTTCGATGACCTGGGCGCCCAGTTCGCGGAGTTTTTCGGTCAGAGCGGCGGCTTGCTCGCGGGCCCGGGTGACGACGATCCGGCGGCCGAAGAGGGGAAGCCTCTCGAACCAGTTGAGCTTGTCGCGGAGCCGCACGACGTCGCCGATGACGAACGTAGCCGGCGGCTTCATCCCCGCCTGGCGGATCCGTTCCGCCAGTTCCGCCAGCGGGGCCGCCACGGTTTGCTGATCGGCGCGGGTGGCCCAACGGACGGCCAGCGCGGGGGTCTGCGGGGGCTTGCCGGCGGCGATGAGCCGGCGGGCGATCTCCTCGAACTGCATCAGGGCCATGAAGAGTACGATCGTCTCGGCCGCGGCCACTTTGCCCCAGCAGATCTTCTCCGGTTCATGTCCGGTGACGAATGTAACCATCGAGTTGAACTCGCGGTGGGTGAGAGGGACGCCGCAGTAGGCGGCGATGCCCGCCGGGGTGGTGACGCCGGGCACGATTTGAAACGGGATGCCGGCTTCGGCGAGCGCTTCCATCTCTTCGCCGCCGCGGCCGAACGTGAGCGGATCCCCTCCCTTGAGACGGACCACCGTCTTGCCTTCCCGGGCCCGGCCGATCAGCATGAGACAGATCTCCTCCTGGCTGAAGGCGTGCGCGGCGCGCTTCTTGCCGACGTAGACGCGCTCGGCGCGCTCCGGGGCCAGATCCAGCAGCTCCCGCGGGGCGAGATTGTCGTAGAAGACGGCGTCGGCGCGTTCCAACACGCGTCTTCCCTTCAGCGTGATCAAGCCGGGGTCGCCCGGACCGGCGCCGACCAGGAACACCGTGCCGGGTTTCATGAGCCGTAGACCTCTTCCATAATCTCCCGGGCCCCGCGTTCCAGCAGCTCCTCGCCGAGGCCCCGCCCCAGCGCTTCGGCGTCATCGGCCGGCCCGGAAACGCGGCCTCGCACCGGCCGGCCGCCGGAAGGAGAGATGACAATCGCTTCCAGCAGCAGCTCTCCGCCGCTCATGCGGGCATGGGCGCCGACGGGCACCTGACACCCCCCGCCCAAGGCCGCCAGGAAGGCCCTCTCAGCGTCTACGGCGACCCGTGTGGGGGGATGGTTGAGGCGCCGGCAGGCTTCGGCGACCGGTCCGTCCTCGTCCCGGATCTCGATTCCCAACGCGCCTTGGCCCACCGCCGGAATCATGACATCCACGGGCAATGGTTCGGCGATGCGGTCTTCGAGGCCGAGGCGCCGCAGGCCGGCGCAGGCCAGGACCACCGCGTCGTAGCGCCCCTCGTCGAGCTTGCGCAGCCGGGTATCGACATTGCCGCGGATATTCTCGATCGTCAGGTCCGGGCGCAGCAGTCGCAACTGGGCCGCCCGGCGAAGCGAACTTGTCCCGACTTTGGCTCCGGGAGCAAGTTCGGCGAGCCGTCCCCCGGCGACGCCGTCGCGTGGATCTTCGCGCTCACTCACCGCTCCCAGCGTCAGTCCGGCCGGGAGTTCGGTCGGCACGTCTTTCATGCTGTGCACCGCGAGGTCGATGGAGCGGGCCAGCAGGGCCTCCTCGATCTCTTTCGTGAACAGGCCCTTGCCTCCCACTCTGGAGAGAGCCACGCCGGTGATCTTGTCGCCGGTGGTCTTGATGATCTGGATCCGGGCCGTATGGCCGAACTGCTCGAGCCGCCGGGCGACCCAGCGGGCTTGCCACAAGGCGAGTTTGGAACCTCGCGATCCGATGGTCAGCATGGGCATTTATTCATCCAGCCGGAAAGCACGGCGGATCACTTCGATGGCCTGCAGGCCGTCGGGCTCGGCGGCTTTCCGCCTGAGTTCCGTGATGGGGCCGTGCGCAATCTTGTTGATGATGCCGCGGGTCAAGGCCTCCACCGCCTCCCGCTGCGCCGGGGTCAGCGAGGCAAGCTTCCCGCCAAGACGCTCGAACTCGGCCATGCGGACCGCCTCCAGGCGCTGCTGAAGGCTCACGATCGTCGGCTTGACCTCCTGCACCCGCAATCGCGAGATCATCCGCTTGACTTCTTCTTCGACGATCGCCTCGGCCTCTTCGGCCTCCTGCATCCGGGCCTTGAGGTTCTCGTCCACTACCTGCTGCAGGTCGTCGATGTCGTAAAGAAAAACGTTGTCCAGCTCGTTGACGGCGGGCTCGATGTTGCGTGGAACGGCGATGTCGATGAGGAAAACGGGCCGGTTCCTGCGGGCGGCGATCACCTTCCGTACATCCTGCCGCGTCAGGATGTAATGAGGCGCTCCGCTCGAGGTGATGACGATGTCGGCGCGGGGGAGCTCCTCGCGGAAGCGGTCGTACGGCACCACCTCACCGTCGAACGCCTTGGCGAGCTGGACGGCGCGGTCGTGAGTGCGGTTGGTCACGAAAATGCGCCGGACGCCGGCGCGCCGCAGGTGCCGGGCCGCCAGCTCGGACATCTCGCCGGCGCCCACCAGCAGGACGGTCTTGTCGTCCAGGCGCCCGAAGATCTGCTTGGCCAGCTCCACCGCTACGTAGCTGACCGAGACCGCCGACTGCCCGATCGCCGTTTCGGTGCGCACCCTCTTGGCGACGGCGAAGGCCCGCGTAAGGATGGTTTCCAGAGCGCCGGCCACCGCCCCGCATTGTTTGGCAGTCGAGTAAGCGGACTTGAGCTGGCCGAGGATCTGCGGTTCGCCGATGACCATCGAGTCGAGGCTCGAGGCCACCCGGAACAGGTGGCGGATCACCTCCTGGTCCCGGTATTGGTAGAGATACGGGGCGATAGACTCAGCGTCGATTCCCCCAGTCCGTGTCAAGAACCGGACGATCTCTTTCTCCGCCTCGTTGGAGTCCTCCACGGCCGCCGTGATTTCCACCCGGTTGCAAGTGGACAGGATCATCGCCTCCAGAACCCCTTGGCACCGCTTGAGTTCCTCCAGCGCGGCCGGCAAGGAGGTGGGATTGAACGAGAGGCGCTCGCGCACTTCGACCGGCGCCGTTTTGTGATTGACACCTGTGAGCAGCAGCTTCATTGCACGAGCAGAGGCCGCAAGCCGATATGAGCGATCCAGGTGAGCGCCGAACAGAAGACCACGGTGAGCACCAGGAGCGCCGCTTTACGCCCGCGCCAGCCGGCCGAAGTCCTGAGGTAGATCATCACCAGGTAAAAACCCCAGGTGATCAGAGAGATGGCGATCTTCGGCTCCGAGATCCAGTCGCGGCCCGATTCGATGAACGCCCAGACCGAGCCGACAACCACCGCCAAGGTAATCAGGGTGAAGGCCATCCCGATCGACTGGGTGATAATGCGATCGAGCGTACCCAGCGGCGGCAACTTCCCGAACAGGCCCGCCTTGCGCGCCTTCCGCTTCAACCGCCGCTCTTCCAGCAAATAGAAAACCGAGGCCACCGCCGCCAGCAGCAGCGCGGCATAGCCGGAAAGCACGAGCAGCACGTGGATCAGCAGCCAGGCGTCGCGGACGTCGGCGCTCGACCACGACTTCACGGGAATTTCCGTCGCTCCAACCAGGGCCATGACAAAGACGAGAGGGAACAGAAAAACCGTCAGGCCCGTGAACTGATAGCGGCGGTACACAAACAGGAAGATGACGGCGATCAAGAACGCACAGGCCGAGATCGATTCATAGAAGTTGTCGAGGGGCAGCCTGCCGAGGGCGACCGTCATCTCCACCAGCGAGACCATGTGCAGCACCACGCCGACATAGAAGGCCCCCAAGGCTAGAGTGAAAATCGGTGAGCGCCGGCGGAGAGCCACCAGGATGGCGTGCGCCAGACCCACCCCGTACAGCCCTACGGCCACGCGGAGCCAGAAGATACTCATTTCCTGCAGCAATTGTTTCGGCCTACTACAGTACGAGTATAGCGTGGGGGTATACTTCGGCTCGCGCAGCCGCCGGAGCGGCGCCGGCCCCGCTTCGGACGAGGAACGGTCCGTTCCACCCCCAGGCCCCGGCGAGGTACCATTTTTGAACATGAGTGCCAGATTGAAAGACAAGGACGTTCTGGTCACGGGCGGCACTCGGGGCATCGGCAGGGCGATAGCGGAGCTGTGCCTGGAGGAGGGCGCCCGGGTGGCGATCTGTGCTCGCAGGCGGGAAGGCGTCGAGCGGGCGGTGGCTGAAATGAGCCACCGGTACGGTGGACGAATCGTCGGGACGGCGGCCGACGTGGGGGATGCGGAGGACGTGAGCGCTTTGTTCGGCTTCACCGACGAGAAGTTCGGGGGTCTCGACATCCTCGTCAACAGCGCCGGCGTCGGCATTTTCAAGCCGGTGGCGGAGCTCAGCATCGCGGAATGGAGACAAGTGATCGACACCAACCTGACCGGGGCTTTCTACTGCTCGCGGGAGGCTCTCCGGAGATTCCGGAACCGCGGCGGAGGTTTCATCGTCAATATAAGTAGCTTGGCGGGAAGGAACCCGTTTGCCACCGGGGCTGCTTACAACGCCTCGAAGTTCGGCCTGAACGGCTTCTCCGAAGCGATGATGATGGATCACCGGTACGATAACGTCCGGGTGAGCTACATCATGCCGGGCAGTGTGGACACCGGGTTCCGGTCTGGCTCAGAGGGGCAGCGTACGGACTGGAAGATCGCCGCGAGCGACGTCGCCGGGATCGTCGTAGCTGTACTGACCATGCCGGAGCGCACGCTCATCAGCCGGGTGGAGGTACGGCCCTCCAAGCCCGGCAAAGGCTGAGATCCTCCCCGTTGCGCCGTCTCCCTCCAAGCGAGTCAGTTGCAGGCAAACGTTCCCGCCCTTGCGCCGATAAGGGGGGACAGGGAATGGAACGGTGTTTGCAAGCATTCTCAGAGGGAGAACAGAGATGTCGGGGACGGCACAGCTTCTCGACCCGGGCAGAACGGGCGCCCAGGCCGCCGATCTGGAGCGCAACCTCTCCCGTCTGATCGTCGGGCAGCAGGAGGCGGTGCGCGAGATCGTCAATATCTACCAGATGCACCTGGCCGGCCTGAACCCGCCCGGGCGGCCGATCGGCAACTTCCTGTTTCTGGGGCCCACGGGCACCGGCAAGACGCGGATCGTCGAGGCCACGGCCGAAAGCCTGGTGGGAAACCCGCGGGCGGTGATCAAGATAGACTGCGGGGAGTTCCAGCACAGCCACGAGATCGCCAAGCTCATCGGTTCCCCGCCGGGATATCTGGGGCACCGCGAGACCCACCCGCTGCTCAGCCAGGAGGTCCTCGATCAGTACCACACCGACGCGGTGCAGATCAGTTTCGTCCTCTTCGACGAGATCGAAAAGGCGAGCGACGCCCTGTGGAACCTGCTGCTGGGCATCCTTGACAAGGCAACTTTGACACTGGGCGACAACCGGCGCGTCGATTTTTCCCGCGCCATGGTTTTCTTGACGAGCAACCTGGGCGCCGACGAGATGGCCTCCATCCTGAATCCCAGGGTCGGCTTCGGCATTTCGATGGACTCGCGGCGGCGCCGGGTGGACGGCAAGCTGTCGGCCAAGATCACCCGCGCCGGGGTCGAGGCCGCGCGCCGGAAGTTCACCCCGGAGTTTGTCAACCGGCTCGACAAGATCGTCGTGTTCAAACCGCTGGGCGAAGAAGAGCTCAGCCGGATTCTGGAGATCGAGCTGGGCATGGTGCAGCGGCGGATCTTCTCCGGCGAGGATCCCCGGCGCTACTTCGTCTTCCGGCTCTCGCCGGCGGCGAAGCGGCACGTTCTGGAAGCAGGCACTGACATGAAATATGGGGCCCGGCACCTGAAACGGGCGATCGAACGGCTCCTGGTGCAGCCGATGTCGAACCTGATCGCCAGCGAGCAGATCCGCGGCGGCGATCTCATCGCCGTGGACTACGACGAGTCCGCCGGGCGGCTCTGCTTCTTCCGGGAAGGAGAAGGGCTGGAGTTCCAGGAGATGACCCGCATTGTCGCCGACCAGGGGTTGCCCATGCGGTGTGCGGCGGTGGCGGCACAGTATCCATCCCGGCGCGCGCGGCCGGCGAGCAGCCGCGGCTCCTGAAATGGGAGAGGGCGGGCTTCTTGCGGCGTTGCCGGCCCGTTCCAGCCCAGCCGTTCCACAGGGGCCTCGGGTTTACATGTACATGCCGCCGTTGACGCCGATCACCTGGCCGGTGATATACGCGGCCTCGTCACTGGCAAGAAACCGCACCGCGGCGGCGACATCGGCCGGCTGCCCCATCCGCTTCAGCGGAATCTGCTGCAGCATGGCTTCGCGCACCTGCTCGGGCAGCACCTTCGTCATGTCGGTCTCGATGAAGCCCGGCGCCACGGCGTTGACCGTGATGTTGCGCGCCGCCAGCTCCCGGGCCAGGGCCTTGGTCAGCCCGATGATGCCCGCCTTCGAAGACACATAGTTGGCCTGGCCGACGTTTCCCATCTGGCCGACGACCGACGCGATGTTGACGATCCGTCCCCAGCGCGCCTTCATCATCACCGGCATGACGGCCTGCGCGCAGAGGAACGCCCCGGTCAGGTTGATCTGCAGGACCAGGTCCCAGGCGTCCTTCTTCATCCGGGCGGCGAGCGCGTCTTTGGTGATGCCGGCGTTGTTCACCAGGATGTCGATGCGCCCGGCGGCCTCGATCATCTGCTTGAAGGCGTCTTTGATCTGATCCGGCTGGGTGAGGTCGAGGAACTGCGCCACCGCCCGGCCGCCGGCCTCTGTGATTTCCGCTACGACCTTGTGGTTGTTCTCCTCCTCGTTCGAGGCGACGATCACCTGGATGCCGCCGGCGGCGAACTGTTTGGCGATCTCGCGCCCGATTCCTCTGCTGGCTCCGGTTACGCACGCAACACGTTCTGACATTGGATCTCCTTGGTTTGGAAGGCTTGCGGGCCTGCTCGTCCGGCCCAGCCATGCCGCCCCGGGGGCCCACTTGCGTTTGCCCGGCGGCGGGCGATCTTTCATCGTAGTACAAGGGAGGTTCGGCAATCGAGATGGCCTATGCGGACTTGAGGGAATTCATTCGCGCGCTGGAGAAGGCCGGGGAGCTGGCGCGCATCCCCTTCGAAGTGGACCCGTACCTGGAGATCACCGAGTTCGCCGACCGGTCGGTGAAGACCGGCGGTCCGGCGCTGCTGTTCGAGCGCCCGAAGGGCTCGCGGATCCCCGTGCTCATCAACGCCTTCGCCGGCATGCGGCGGATGGAGATCGCCCTCGAGGTGGATTCGGTCGAGCAGGTGGCGGCGCGCATCTCGGAGTACTTGCAGATGCAGATGCCCCAGGGGCTCGTCGGCAAGCTGAAGATGCTGCCCAAGCTGGCCGACATGGCGAAGTTCTTCCCCAAGCGCGTCTCCTCGGGTCCCTGCAAGGAGGTCGTCCAGCACGACGGCTTCTCGCTGCGCGAGTTTCCCATCCTGCACTGCTGGCCGCTCGACGGCGGGCCGTTCATCACCCTCCCGCTCGTCTTCACCCGCAACCCGGAGACCGGCAAGCGCAACTGCGGCATGTACCGGCTCCAGGTCTACGACGACCGCACCACCGGCATGCACTGGCAGAAGCACAAACAGGGCGCCGAGCACTTCCGCCGGCTCCGCGTCGAGGGCAAGCAGGCGCGCATGCCCGTGGCGGTGGCCATCGGTTCGGATCCGGCGACCACCTATTCGGCCGTCCTGCCCTTGCCCCCGGATCTCGACGAGATGATGATCGCCGGCTTCCTGCGCCGCAAGCCGGTGGAGATGGTTCCCTGCGAGACCTGCGACCTGGAGGTGCCGGCCAACGCCGAGATCGTCCTGGAAGGCTACGTGAACCTCGAGGAGTTCCGCACCGAGGGTCCCTTCGGCGACCACACGGGTTACTACTCGCTCGAAGACCAGTATCCGGTCTTCCACGTCACCTGCATCACCCGGCGCAAGCGGCCGATCTACGCCACGACGATCGTCGGGCCGCCGCCCATGGAGGACTACTACATGGGCAAGGCGATCGAGCGGATCTTCCTGCCCCTGATGCGCATGCAGTTGCCCGAGATCCGCGACATCGCCATGCCCGCCGAGGGCGTCTTCCACAACCTGATGCTCGTCTCCATCCGCAAGTCGTATCCGGGGCAGGCGCGCAAGGTGATGCACGCCATCTGGGGGCTCGGGCAGGCGATGTTCACCAAGTGCATCGTCGTTGTGGACGAAGACGTGGACGTGCAGAACTACGGCGAGGTCGTCTGGCGGGCGCTGAACAACATCGACCCCGAGCGCGACATCGAGTTCGTCATGGGGCCGATCGATTCGCTGGACCACGCTTCCCGGCTGCCCAACTACGGCTCGAAGATGGGCATCGACGCCACGCGCAAGTGGCGCCAGGAAGGCTTCACGCGGCCCTGGCCGAAGGTGATCCGCATGGACGAGGAGGTCAAGCGCCGGGTGGACGCGCTGTGGCGCAAGGCGGGCCTGCCGGTGCGGTAGGGCTTCGGCCAAGGGGACTGCCGCAGGGCGCCCCCGTCCGCCTCTTTCCGCCGCGGCGGGGATGTGATGGAATAACGACCATGACGCGCCGTGGATTCCTCGCTTCGCTGGCCGCCGTGAAGGCCATGGCTGCGCCGGGCAACAAGATCCGCCTCGGCGGGCCGGTGTTCCTGAAATCGGACGATCCCGGAGAGCTGGCCCGCGAGCACCGCCGCCTGGGCTACTCCGCCGCCTACTGCCCGAAGGCCGATCCCGCCGACTCGGTCCGCTGCCGGGCGATCGAGGAGGCCTTCAAGAAGGAGAACGTCGTCATCGCCGAGGTGGGCGCCTGGCGGAACATGCTCGACCCGGATCCGGAGAAGCGCAAGGCGAACCTCGACTACGTGATCCGGCGCATGGAGCTGGCCGAGGCCGTCGGGGCGCGCTGCTGCGTGGACATCGCCGGTTCGTTCAACCCCAAGGTCTGGTACGGGCCGCACCCGAAGAACTTCTCCCGGGAGTTCTTCGACGCCACGGTGGAGAACTGCCGCAAGGTGATCGACGCGGTGAAGCCCAAACGGTCGAAGTTCTCGATCGAAATGATGGGCTGGGCGCTGCCCTCGAGCCCCGGCGAGTACCTGGAGCTGCTCCGCGCCGTGGACCGCGAGGCGTTCGGCGTCCACGTGGACGTCTGCAACATGGTGAACTCGCCGGCCCGCTTCTATCGCAACGCCGCGCTGATCCGGGAGACCTTCTCGAAACTCGGCCGCTGGATCGTCTCCTGCCACGCCAAGGACCTGGCCTGGAAGGTCGAGATGAACGTGCATTTCGTCGAGGTGATTCCCGGAACCGGCGAAATCGACTACCGCACCTACGTCACCGAGCTGGCGAAGCTGCCCACCGGCGCCCCGCTCATGCTCGAACACCTGAAGAAGCCCGAAGAGTACGAGCAGGGCAAGAACTACATCATGAAGGTCTGCCGCGAGGCCGGCGTGGGGCTCTTCTGAGCGCCGCCTCCTCAGCCGCCGAAGTGGAAGACTAGATTGCCAAGCGCGTACACCATCGCCGGGACGAGAACCAGCGAGACGATCTGAATCACCAGGCCGGCGCGGAACATCGCCGGGACAGTGACCCAGCCGCTCGAAAAGACGATGGCGTTGGGCGGCGTGGCCACCGGCAGGAGGAACGCAAACGAGGCGACTACAGTGGCCGGAATCAGCAAGAGATACGGCTCGATGCCCAGTTCGATGGCCGCTTCGGCCAGCACCGGACAGAGCATGAGGATCGTCGCCGTATTCGACGTCACGTTGGTCAGAGTTGCGGTGAGCGCGCAAGCGATCGGGAAAACGATCCAGATCGGCGTGCCTTTTAGTTCACCGATGAGCGAACCGATCCAGTGCGCCAGTCCGCTTTCTTGCATTCCCGCGGCCAACGCGAAGCCGCCGCCAAACAGAAAGATCACCCCCCAGGGCAATTCCCGCTGAATCATGCCCCAGTCCATGACGAACAGTTCCCACCGGCCCTTCCACTCCACGCCGCCGCTGAGATTGACCGGAATCATACAGAGCACGAGCGCCGCCAGCATGGCCACGGTAGCGTCGTGGACGAAGGAAGGATGAGAGAACAGCGACGACCAGCCCGGTATTGAGACGGGGCCGATGTGCAGCGGCAGCCGGAAGATCCACAGAAGCGCCGTAGCAGAGGCCACGGCGACGACGATCTTCTCCGGCCGTTTCATCGGTCCCAGCTTGCGGCGCTCTTCCTCGATTACCGATCGGCCGCCGGAAAAGCGGATCCGGCTGAGCGGGAGGGGGCCGCCGAACCGGCAGAGGTAGAACCACGTGAATGGCAGGAACACGACGACCAAGGGCACCCCGACCAGCATCCAGTCGAGGAAGGTAATGGGTGGCCTCTGCGGAAAACGCTCCTGTACGAAGCCGAGCAGAGCGACGTTGGTCGGTGTGCCTACGACGGTGGCCACACCCCCGATGCTGGCGGAGAAGGCCACGCCGAGCAGCAGGACCAGCCCGAAAGTCTCCTGAACCCGGCGCGCGGATTCCGCGTCGCGCCCGCCGTCGATCGAGGCCGACTCCGCTGCCTGTTTCACGACCGCCATGGCCACCGGCAGCATCATCATGGTGGTGGCCGTATTCGAAACCCACATGGAGAGGAAGGCGGTGGCGACCATGAAACCCAGCACCAGGCGCGACGGCCGTCCTCCCATCTTGGCGATGACCCCGAGCGCCAGCCGGCGGTGCAGGTCCCACTTCTCCATAGCCAGAGCGATTACAAAGCCGCCGAAGAACAAGAAGATGAGGTGGTTCGTGTAGTGGGGCGCCACTTTCGAACTGGGCATAATCCCGAGCAACGGGAAAGCGGCCAGCGGCACCAGCGCGGTGACAGCGATATGAAGGGCCTCGGTGATCCACCACAGCGCCATCAACGCGACGACGGCGGCCATGCGCTTGGCTTCCGGGCTCATGCCGGGAGGGAGGGGGGCGATGAGGATCAGAAGAAACAGCCCGATGCCGGCAATGAAGCCCACCCGGCGGCGGACGCTGCTCGTAGGTTCGTTGGGGGCCACAGACCGACTATCGTATACCAGCGCTTGGACCGGCCGGTGGAACCGGTGAGGGCAGCCGCGGGACAATAATAGATTGGCCGCCGGCCTGCCTTGCATGCTGAGAGCGATCACTGTCCGCGGGGCTCGCACGCATAACCTGAAGAACATCGACGTCGAGATCCCCCGCAACACGCTCACCGTCGTCACCGGCCTGTCCGGTTCGGGGAAGTCCTCGCTCGCTTTCGACACGATCTACGCCGAGGGCCAGCGCCGCTATGTGGAGACGCTGTCGCCT
>JALSRK010000009.1 GCA_026984795.1 Solibacteraceae bacterium
GATCGGCGGCATGATGTCGGTGCGCAGCGGATTCGCCATGACCGTTCGGGGGCGCGATGTCAGCGGCACCCGTTCCCGGGGCGCCCGGGCCGATCACGTCGCCAAGGATCGCAACGAGCCCCACATCCCGGGGCCCGGGGGCCAGTGGTTCGACACCTCGGCTTACGCACAGCCGAAACCCGGCACCCTGGGTAGCGCGGGCAACGGCACGTTCCGCGGACCGGGACTCTTCGACCTCTCGCTTTCCTTGCAAAAGTTCTTCGCCCTCACCGAAGGCATGCGGCTCCAGTTCCGGGCTGAGGCCTTCGGGCTGACGAACACGCCGAATTTCCAAGGAGTGCAGCGCAACGTCGTTTCTTCCCGGTTCGGCGAAGTCCGCAGCTCCCAGGGTGAGCGAAGAGTCCAGTTCGGCTTGAAGCTGCTGTTCTGATCCCCGATCCACCCCCAGGAGAGCAGCGCACCCGCCAGCTTCCGGCGGGTGCGCCCCTTTTTGTGCAGCCGGGCGAACTCAGCAAACGCCGCCTGCCAACCCGCCTCAATGGGCCGGCGTAGCTTCGCCGTACTCGGCCTTCCGGAGCTCCGGCTCGGCGCCGGCACACCAGGTGGCCACCCAAACATCGTCGTAGTCGGAATGGCAGATGCCGCCGTCGCACGGGAACCACTCGGCGAAGTGTTCGCGCACGCTCCGCGGCGCCAGCCGCTCCAGAACCGGCCGCACCGTGTCGCTGTGGCCCGCGTAGACGATCACCACCGGCCGCTTCCCATCGTTCCTGGCCCGCTCCCGGCGGATGGTTTCGATTACGGCGTCATAATCGTGCGGGTCGAACCGGTGGACGGCCACCCCGCGCCGGCTCACGCGGCGGTCCTCGAGAAGCGGCTCCAGCGTCTGGTAGGTCCGCTCGACCGTCGTCGCGATCACCGCGTCCACCCGGCCGAAGGTTCCCAGCACCAGATCCCGCAGCGCCCGGGCCCGCTCCCAGCCCTTCTCGTTCAGCAACTCCCCGTCACGGTCCGCGTGGCGGACCAGGATCACCACCGCCTCCGGCTTCCCCGCCGGACATTCGGCCACCGGCAGTTCCGCCGCGGCGATGGAAAGTGCGAAGAAACACAACGCCAGCCCTCTCATGATTGTTCGCAGTGTAACAACCCAAGCGAAGGCAAGGGGGTTTACGTGTGGTTATTTATTCGCTAGAATGAATAAAGATTCATCACGGCTGGCAGGAGCAGCCGCGGCCATGGCTTCTTTGGAACACACGACGATGAGAATCGCCGCCCGGGACTTCCGGCGCGACCTGGACGCCTCTCACGAAGAGCTTCGGGAACTGCTGGCGCTCACCCACGCGGTGAAGCGCGACCCGGCGGCCTACCGCAGCGCCCTGGCGGGCAAGTACATCAGCATCCTGTTCGAGAAGCCCTCGCTGCGCACCCGGCTGACCTTCGAGCTGGCGATCAAGCAGCTCGGCGGCGATGCGGTGGCGAGCACGGGCAAGATCGGCCAGCGCGAGCCCTTGAAGGACGTCGCCCGGAACCTCGAGCGCTGGACCCAGTGCATCGTCGCCCGCACCTATCTGCAGGAGACGATCGACCAGCTCGCCGAGTGGGCCTCGGTGCCGGTGGTGAATGCCCTGAGCGACATCTATCATCCGTGCCAGGCCCTGGCCGACGTCTTCACCCTCGAGGAGCGCTTCGGGGACCTCAGGGGCAAGAAGGTCGCCTTCGTCGGCGACGGCAACAACGTCGCCCACTCGCTCATGCTGACGGCGGTGCGCCTGGGCGCCGACTTCGCCATCGCCACGCCCGAGGGCTACCAGCCGTTCGCCGACATCGTCGCCGAGGCGAAGGCGCTGGCGGCGGTCAGCGGCGCGCAACTGGCGCTTACCGGCGATCCGGCGGAGGCCGTCAGCGGGGCGCACGCCGTCTATACCGACGTGTGGACGAGCATGGGCTTCGAAGACGAGGCGGCCGAGCGCCGGGTGAACTTCCAGCCCTACCAGGTGACAGCCGAGTTGATGGAGAAGGCGCGGCCGGAGGCGGTCTTCATGCACTGCCTGCCGGCGCACCGCGGCGAAGAAGTGGTGGACGAAGTGATTGAGTCAGAGCGATCCGTCGTCTTCCAGCAGGCGGAGAACCGCTTGCACACGCAAAAGGCGCTGTTGATGATGTTGATGGGATAGCCGCGCCGCCCGGCTTTCCGGCCGGCGCCTCCCCTCACGACAGAGATGGGGAAACGGAGCACAGAACAGATGAACAAACCGAAAAAGGTGGCCCTTGCCTATTCCGGCGGACTGGACACGTCGATCATCATTCCCTGGCTGCGGGAGAACTATGACTGCGAAGTGGTCGCCGTCTGCGGCAATATCGGCCAGGGTGACGAAGAGCTCGAAGGCCTGGAAGAGAAGGCCATCAAGACCGGCGCCAGCCAGGTCTTCGTCGAAGACATGCGCGAGGAGTTCGCCCGGGACTACCTCTGGCCCCTGGTGCGCTCCGGCGCCGTCTATGAGCACAAGTACCTGCTGGGCACCTCGATCGCCCGGCCCCTGCTGGCCAAGAAGCAGGTGGAGATCGCGCTGAAGACCGGCTGCGACGCCCTGGCGCACGGCGCTACCGGCAAGGGCAACGACCAGGTCCGCTTCGAGCTGACCTACAAGGCCCTGGCCCCGCACCTGCAAGTGATCGCGCCGTGGAGGGAGTGGGATATTGTCTCCCGCGAGGACGCGCTGGAGTACGCCGCCAGGCACAACGTCCCCGTGTCGGCCACGACGAAGAAGATCTACAGCCGCGACCGCAACCTCTGGCACATCTCCCACGAGGGCGGACCGCTCGAAGATCCCGCCAATCCGGCCCCGGACGAGATCTGGATGCTCACCCGCGATCCCAAGGACGCTCCGGACACCCCGGGCGAGGTGACCATCGGCTTCGAAAAGGCCGCTCCGGTCTCGGTGAACGGCCGGGAGATGTCCGCAGTCGAGATCATCGAAACGCTGAACGAGATCGGCGGCGAGCACGGCGTCGGCCGCACGGACCTGGTGGAGAACCGCTTCGTCGGCATGAAGAGCCGGGGCTGCTACGAGACGCCGGGCGGCACGCTGATCATCGAGGCGCTGCGGGAGCTGGAATCGCTGACGCTCGACCGCGCCACGGCCCACTACAAGCAGAAACTCGCCCTCGACTACGCCGAACTCGTCTACAACGGCTTCTGGTTCACGCCGCTGCGCGAGGCGCTCGACGCCTTCTTCGCCCAGGCCAGCGCGCGCACCACCGGCGAGGTGACGCTGCGGCTCTACCAGGGCACGGTGCAGCCGGTCTCCCGCAAGTCCCCCCATTCGCTCTACTCGCTCTCCATCGGGAGCTTCACCATGGGCGAAGACTACGACCAGACCGACGCCAAGGGCTTCATCAACCTGGTCGGGCTGCCGTTGAAGATTTCGGCGATGGTAGCCGGCAAATGAGCGACAGGGAAGAAAAGCCGGCTTCGATGAAACTCTGGGGCGGACGTTTCGCCTCCGGCCCCTCGGAGGTCTTCGAGCGCTTCAGCGGGTCGCTTTCCTTTGACCGCCGGCTGCTCGAGGCCGACGTCCGCGGCTCGATGACCTACGCCCGGGAGCTGCACCGGGCCGGAATCCTCTCAGCGGAAGAACGCGACCGCCTTCTGGCCGCCCTCGAAGAGATCCGGCGAGAGGCCGCCGCCCCGGACTACTTCGACGGCGCCGATGATGAAGACATCCACACCTTCGTCATCCGCAAGATCAAGGAGAAGGCCGGCGAGGCCGCCGGCAAGATCCACACCGGCCGCAGCCGCAACGAGCAGGTCTCGCTCGATACGCGCCTGTGGCTCCGGGACGAGATCGACCGCGGCCTGGAGCTCCTCGTCGGGCTCGAAGAGGCCCTGCTGGCCCTGGCGCGGCGCCACCGGGAGGCTGTCATCCCAGGCTACACGCACCTGCGGCGGGCCCAGGCGGTCCTGTGGCCGCACTACCTGTTGGCCTGGTTCGAGATCTTCCTCCGCGACGCCGAGCGCCTCCGCTTCGCCCGGCGCCAGGGGAACCGCCTGCCCCTCGGCTCCGGCGCCCTGGCCGGCAGCGCCTTTCCGTTCGACCGCGAGGCGATGGCCCGGGAACTCGGCTTCGAGGGGATCACCCGCAACAGCATGGACGTGGCCGGCGACCGCGACTTCGTCCTCGACTACCTGTTCGCCGCGGCGATGATCATGCTGCACCTCAGCCGCCTGGCCGAGGACTGGATTCTCTACTCGAGCGAAGAGTTCGGCTGGCTGGAGCTGGGCGACGAGGTCACCAGCGGCTCCAGCCTGATGCCGCAGAAGAAGAACCCCGACGCGCTCGAGCTCATCCGCGGCAAGGCGGGCCGCGTCTGGGGGAGCCTGAGTTCGCTCTACGTCACGGTGAAGGGCCTGCCCATGACGTACAATCGGGATCTGCAGGAGGACAAAGTGCCCTTGTTCGAGGCGGCGGACGAGCTGAACGGGTCGCTCGAGATGATGCGGGTGGTCGTCGAATCCGCGGATCTTCGGGAAGAGGTCGCCGCCCGGGCGGTGGAAGAAAGCTGGGTAGTGGCCACCGACCTGGCCGAGGCGCTGGCCCGCCGCGGCGTGCCCTTCCATCGGGCCCATCAGATCGTCGGCCGGCTGGTGCTCGAAAGCGTCCGGGCGGGCAAGAAACCCAAGGACTGGACCCCGGAAGCCCTGGCCGCCTTCGCTCCGGAGTTCACCCCGGAGATGGCGGATCTGCTCGACCCGGCGGCCGGGATGAGGACCCGTGAAGTGCCGGGGGCGACCGGGCCCCGGGCGGTGGCGGCGGCGCTCGAGGCCGCCGAGGAACGGTTGCGGGAGTTCAAGCCATGAACAAGAGTTACCGCCAAGGCCAGATCCTGAAACTGATCGAGCAGAAGCACATCAGCACGCAGGAGCAGCTCGCCCGGGAGCTGGCCCGCATCGGCATCAAGACCACGCAGGTCACTCTGTCGCGCGACATCCGCGAGCTGGGCCTGGTGAAGACGGCCACGGGCTATCAGCAGGTGACGCCGGCCGAAGCCGGCCCCGACCTGGCCGTCGTCGCCGGCGAGTTCCTCCGGGACATCCGCGTCGCCCAGAACCTCGTCGTGCTGAAGACCTCGCCCGGCCACGCCAACTCGCTTGCCGTTTCGCTCGACGCCGCCGGCTGGCCGGAGGTCGTCGGCACCGTCGCCGGCGACGACACCATCCTGGTCGTCGCCCCGGACAACGACACGGCCCTGGTCATCCGGGACAAACTGCTCGAGTATTTGTAGCCCCGACGCAAGGGCCCCCGACCCATGGCGGGACTTCGTATCTGCCGGGATGTCCTCCGGCCGCGAATTCGAGTCACGCATCTTCTATGTCCGGCTCCACCCGGCCGCGGTAGGATGAGCAGTGGGGCGCGGGAAACAACGGCCGGTCCTCGGTCCCTGGTCCGCGATGCTTCGCACTCACGGGCGGCTATGAACGAAGCTGAAGTGAAAGCGGAAATCCGGAGGATGGTGCAGAGAATCGTCGAGCGATTCCATCCTCAGAAGATCATCCTGTTCGGATCACACGCCCGTGCAACCGCGGACGCCGACAGCGACGTAGACCTGCTGGTCGTCATGCCGGTGGTGGGCTCCAAGCGACGTCAAGCCTCGGAGATCGACCAGGCGCTGGCGGACCGGCGGCTCCCTCTCGACCTGATCGTCGTGACGCCTGAAGAGTTCGCGGCGTACAAAGACGTGACCGGACACATCCTGTACCCGGCGGTTCGCGAGGGAAAGGTGCTTTATGAAGCCGCGGCCTGAGCAGGTCCAGCTAGCTCGTCAATGGGCAGTAAGAGCCGAAGAGGACCTCTTCACGGCGGAACACATGTTGGCCCTAGGGGAGACTGGCCCGGCTAGCACTGTTTGCTTTCGAGCGCAGCAATGCGTGGAGAAGTATCTCAAAGCTTTGTTGACATACCTAGGGATCTCGTTTCCGAAGACACACGATCTCGTACTGCTCTACAACCGGCTCGGTGGTGAACCAAGGCTCAACGTGCGAGTCGAGGATCTTCAACCGTTGAACCGGTATGCGGTCGAAGCCCGCTACCCCGGCGATTGGGAACCGATTGGCTACCCCGCGGCGCAAGAGGCGGTCGCAGTGGCCCGCCGGATTCGCGAGGTGATCAGAAGAATGCTGCCCTGTGCTGCGCAATGAGGGCGCCGGCCCTGCTGTCGAGCACATGCTCGGCCCATAAGTAATGCGCAGGCCGAGCTTGCCTCGCTGGGAGCGTGTCACGTGGAAACCCTGCAGACAGCGATCGCCATTGTCGGCGCGGGACGCTTGGGCCCGGCGCTGGCCCGGCTGCTCGTCGAGGCGGGCGAGCCGGTGGTGGCCATCGCCTCCCGAACGCCCGCCCACGCTCGTGAGGCCGCGGCGTTCGCCGGTTCCGGAGTGCGCCCGGTCCGGGTGGAGGAATTACCCGGGATCGCCGGCCGCATCCTGCTCGCCGTCTCCGACAGCGCCATCGCCGCGGTGGCCGGGCAGCTCGCCCGGGAGGGGTTTCACCGGGGCCTGGCGCTTCACTGCTGCGGCTCCATTGGTCCGGAGCCGCTGGCCCCGCTGGCGGAGCGCGGGGTGGCTTGCGGCGTGCTGCATCCCCTCCAGACGATCCCTTCCCCCGAGGCGGGCGTCGAAGCCCTCCGGGGGATCTGTTGGTCCATCACCGGGGAAGGGGAAGCGGCGGCCTGGGGGCGCGAGATCGCCGCACGGCTCGGCGGCCGCGTCATCGAGATCGCCGCCGAACACCGCGCTCTCTACCATGCGGCGGCGGTGATGGCCTGCAACTATTTCGTGGCCGTCGAAGACGCTGCGGTAGCGATGCTGGAGCACGCCGGCGTCGCCCGGCAAGACGCCCTGGCCGCGCTGCGGCCGATCGTCGGGCAGACTTATCAAAACGTCTTCGGCTCCGGCCCCGAGAAGATCCTGACCGGCCCGATCACCCGCGGCGAGGCCGAAACCGTAGCCCGGCATCTCGAAGCGGTCCGGCCCCTGCCGGAAAACATCCGGGAACTGTTCCGGACCGCCGGCCTCTACACGGTCTCGCTGGCCCGCCGCCGCGGGCTGGAACCTGCCGCAGCCGCGCGCATGGAACGCCTGCTGCGCGACAATGGGAGCGAGGATGCCTGAACTTACCCGCCGGGTGCGCGTCACCGACATCAAGGCCAAGAAGCTCCGGGGCGAGAAGATCGCCATGCTCACGGCCTACGATGCCACCATGGCGCGCCTGCTCGAGCGCGCCGGCATCGAGATCCTGCTGGTGGGTGATTCGCTCGGCATGGTCGTCATGGGCGAAGAGACCACCATCCCGGTCACCCTCGAGGCCATGATCCACCACACCCGGGCCGTCACCCGCGGGGCGCGGCGCGCCCTCGTCGTCGCCGACATGCCGTTTCTCACTTATCAGGCCTCGGTGGCCGACGCCGTGCGCAACGCCGGCCGCCTGCTCCAGGAAGGCGGCGCCGCGGCGGTCAAGGTCGAGGGCGGCCGCCCGGTGGTGGAGGCCGTTCGGCGATTCGTCGAGGTGGGGATTCCCGTAATGGGCCACCTGGGGCTCATCCCGCAGTCCGTTCACCAGCTCGGCGGCCTGAAGCGCCAGGCGGTGGCCGGCGAAGAAGCCGAGCGCCTGCTCGAAGACGCCGTGCTGCTCGAGCAGGCCGGAGTCTTCTCCATAGTGCTCGAATCGATTCCGCCGGAGCTGGCCCGCCGCGTGACGGAAACCGTGGCCGTGCCCACCATCGGCATCGGCGCCGGCCCCTACTGCGACGGCCAGGTGCTGGTCTGCTACGACGCCTTCGGCCTGTTCGACAAGTTCGTGCCGCCCTTCGTCAAGCAGTACGCGAACCTCGGGGCCGAGATCGTCCGCGCCGCCGAGGCCTACGCCGGCGACGTCCGGGCCGGCCGCTTCCCCGAACCAGATTCGAAGACCGCCGATGAGAAGGCCCGAACTCATTCGCACGATCGCTGAGCTGCGCGCGCGGCTCGCCCCCCACCGGCGCGCCGGATCCATCATCGGACTCACCCCGACCATGGGCGCCCTGCACGCCGGCCACGGCCGCCTGATCGAGCAGGCCCGCCGGGACTGCGACATCGTTGTCGTCAGCATCTTCGTCAACCCGATCCAGTTCAACCAGGCCGCCGACTACCAGCGCTACCCCCGCGACCTCGACGCCGATCTGGAGTTCTGCGCCGCCCGCGGCGTCGATTACGTCTTCGCGCCCCCGGAAGAAGAGATGTACCCGGCCCCGCTCGACACCTGCGTCGAGGTCGCCCGGCTGACGGACCATCTCTGCGGGCCGCACCGTCCCGGCCACTTCCGGGGCGTGACCACGGTCTGCACGAAGCTCTTCATGATCGTGCAGCCCGACAAGGCCTACTTCGGCGAAAAGGACGCCCAGCAGCTCGCCGTCATCCAGCGCATGGTGCGGGATCTCAACATCCCGGTGGAGATCGTCCCGGTGCCCACCGTGCGGGAGTCCGACGGGTTGGCGCTCAGCTCGCGCAACTTGCTCTTGAGCCCGGGAGGCCGGCGGGCGGCCGCGGGGATCTACCGCGCTCTGCAAGCCGCTGAAACCGCACTGGCCGCCGGGACGCGGGAGGCCGCCGCCGTGCAGAAGGCCGCGCTGGAGGTGCTCGCGGCGCATCCGGAGATCCGTGTCGAGTACCTTCAGGTGGTCGATGCCGTGGAGATGCAGCCGGTCCCGGTCGTGGAAGGCCCGGTGCGGGTGGCCGTGGCAGCCTGGGTGGACGACACGCGGCTCATCGACAACATCCTCTGGCGGCCTTAGCCGTCCCGGGGGGACGCACCGGCGTCAGCAACAGCCGCCGGGTTCGAACTCTTGCTTTGCACCGCCCGAGGCCTCCGCCGGGCCGCACGGAAACAGCCCGTAGTGGCGGCTACGGTCGCCCACGACTTCGAAGTGCGGCGCCAAGCGCGTTTCCTGGAGCATTGCGGCGGTGTTCCCGCAAACCAGCGCCGGCTTGCCGGTGACGAACTCATGGTGGTCGTCGAGGATGAAAGTATGCGGGTGCTCGGCGACGGTGCCGCGGTAGCGCGCCACCTGCCCGTAGTCTTCGCACCGGTCCTCGAGGCTCGCCAGCTTGAAGATCCGAACCGTCATCGAGTTGAACTTCGCCGGCCCCACCTTGCCGGCGATCTCGGTGTTGTTGAGCCGGATCGGGCGGCTGGTGACGATGCGGTAGTCCAGCACGCCGAAGCCGAGCAGCAGGCGCCGGAAGTCCTCGACGTACATCGCCCCGGCCAGGCATTCGCCGACGAGCACCGGGTCCTCCATCCATTCCCGGGGCAGCCGGCGGTCGGCGAAGACGTCGGCGAACAGCAGCTCGCCGCCGGGCTTGAGCACCCGGAAGATCTCCGAGAAGACGCGCTCTTTGTCGGGGGCCAGGTTGATCACGCAGTTGGAGATCACCACATCGACGCTCTCGTCGGCGATCCCCAGCGAGGCCAGATCCTCGATGTAGCCCTCGAGGAACGTCGTGTTTGGCTCCCGGTAGCCGAACCGCCGCGCCACTTCGCCTTCATGCCGCAGCGCCACCTCGATCTGCTCGGCCGTCATATCGACGCCGATGACGCGGCCCCGCGGCCCCGCCAGCCGGGCGCAAATGAAGCTGTCCCGGCCCGTCCCACAGCCCAGATCCAGCACCGTGCAGCCCTCGATGGCCGGCGGAATCGGCGAGCCGCAGCCGTAGAAGCGGTCCAGTACCGCGTCGGGAATCTGGTCGAGGATCTGCTGGATGTAGGGCGGCTGCGATTCCAGGGCGCAGCAAGCATCCGTCTTCAAGTCGCTGGTGCTCTTGAGCATCCGCGCGTAATAGTCTTTGACGTGCTCGATTGTCGTAGCGCTCATAGCGGTACTCTGCGGCCCGAAGCCTGTCCCTTCATTTTCCATCTTTCGGCGGCGGCGCGTGGCGGGTTACGGGCGCCGGGGGCTCCCAATCCTCGAGAATCAAATAACGGTACAGAACACGCCGGCGGAACGGGACCTCCGCATCGGCGGGCCGCCGCTTCAGAGGCGCCAGCGTCCTGACTCCGGGGATCGGCGTTTCCATCCGCACCAAACGTCCCCGGCGCCCGCGCAACAGGATGTACTCCGGCTTCTCAGGCAACTTCTGGTAAGAGGGCAGCTCAACGACGCTCCGCAGCGGCCTTCCCGCCCGCAGCTTCGCTTCCCAGCCTCGGAAGATGGGGATTACTTGCGGCCATCTCGACCAGTCAGCCGGGAACTCGTAGAGCCGCCAGACGACCATGTGCGTAGCCCAGCTCCAAGGGGCGATTTCCCGCAGACCCGCCGCACCTATGCGCTCGACAAGGACGACCGTGTCCTGAGTCAGGTCCGGCGCCAGCCGCACGATCTGCGTCCAGGCCTCCTGCTGCACCCGCCAGGAACGGGCATACTCGCCCTGCACCTCCAGGCCTGCTCCCACCAATCCAATGAAGTACACAGTCGCCGCCAGCACCGCGAGCAGCGCGCATTTGAGGCGGGCCGAGATCCGCAACAGCGCGGACCAGATCAGCCCGATGAGCAGCGATGCCCCTACCGCCGCCGCCACGTGCACCCGGGTACCTCGCCCGAAGGTCGTCCTCGCGTCAACGGTGGCCGTGAACGGATAGGCGAGCGCCAGCAGGACCAGGCTCGCCGCCACGAGGCGGACCGCCCGGATTTGCACCGCCTGGGAAATGAATGCGAGCGGGTCCCGAGGCCGTCCCCGAACGCCGCGGGGCTGCACCTCGGGCTTCTTCTTGCCGCGCTTCTTCTTGCGCCGCAGCGCAGCTTCCGAGGCACGGGCTCGAAAGCCCGGCCATGGAGGCAGCTCGATTACGGAGAGCGCCGAAAAAACAGCGGCGGCCGCCACTGCCAGCACCCACCAGTACTCGGCATTCAGGCTGCCGATCCCCTCCCGGAACTTGTGCCAGTAAGACGACAATGCGACAACCGGTCCCTCAACGATGTTGTGCATCAGCCGCTGCCGCACCGCCTCGGACTTCAGCAGATGCACGCGCTCCTCGCCGGCCACAGAGCGTAGCAACACAGCCCCGCTGACCACCAGCGCGAAGACCCCGCTGTGGAGCGCGGCATGCCTGCGCCAGCGTCCGTTCCACTCTCTCTCGAGCAATGGAATTCCCAGCCACAGCGGGTAGATGGTTTCGTAGCAGAACAGCGAGCCGGCCGCCACGACGTGGGCCACCTTGCGTCGCCCGCTCAAATAGAGGTAGGTCCCCAGCAACAGGAACCCCAGTGAAGGCTGGATTCCGAACGAATGGGTTAGAAAAGCTTGGGTCGTATCAGCGGGAAACAGCGCAAAAGCGAAGGCCGCGGGGATGGCAACGTGCTCAGGAAGTTCCGCCCGCCGCAAAACGGCGAGAAACAGGATGGAGTTCGCCGCGACGATGACGAACGCCAGCACGAACATTCCGAGCATCCCGCCCAGGTGGGCGCCGATCCAAGCGAAAAGTTGGATCAGGCCGTCGTGCAGAGGGCGCCCTTGCGTGTGCCCGTAGTTGAGAACCAGATTGGTGAGCCACGTCCACAGTTCCCCCCAGCGGGCCTCCATCGCCGGGGGAATGCGCCAGTAGTCGTCTTCGTAGAGGCCGAATTCGCCCATCCGGCAGAAATGACCCGTCCACACCGCCGCTGCCAGTGCAGCGCCGATCGAGATCTGCCGTCTCGAAGACGGGAATGCCATCTCAACGAAGCGGTCCAGTCCCCGACAGAAACGACCGGTCGAGACACCAGTCTCTCACACCGAGGGGCACGGCTCGAAACCCTTGCGCAGAGCCGGCCGTGAAGCCGCTGGCGGGAGACGTGTGGGGGTGGAACGAAAAAGGGGCGCCGTTGCTCCCCGGCCGGAGGATCGAGCGCGCGTGACAGCGGGCAAGCCGCTGTCAGGGCTGCCTTCCGCGGCAGTGGCCGGGCGCCGGCTGGGGGCCTCGGCGATGGTTCAGACCGCGTTGGGATGGCCGGCGGTGGTCAGAGAATCGCCGGGCGACGCGGCCGGCGGCCCACACCGGGCCGGTACGCGTGAGGATCGGATTTGGGGCGGCGGGCCCAACTGTCGCTGAGGCCGGAGGAGAGTCACCCCAGTCGGGCTGGCCAATGCAGGCGCAAGCACGATGACAGAGGGCCCGCCACAAGCCGCCGCGGCTTTCGCGCGGCGGCGAACTTAGTCCGCCGGTCGCCTACCTTCCCGAGGAAGGCGCCGGCCGGGAGATGATGGAGTTGTCCGGCACGATCGTCCTTACCCGCCTGGCCGCTTCGGGGACGGCAGGGGGCATTCTGAAATACAAGTCCCCGCGGGACGTTTGCCGGACTACTCGGAAATAATCGATTCGCGAGACGAATTCAGGCGCCGGATTCCCCGAAGCGCCCTCGTTGCCGCTGAACAGGCCGATCCGCTTCATGGCCAACTCATGGTGGATCTCGAACAAGGCCAGCAGCACTCCCGTAGCACTCCAGTACTCGACGCGCCACGAGTCGCCCTTCCTCTGTACGTTCACCCGGCTGCAAGCAGCACCCGCCGGAAGGCCCATCCTCTGCTCCAGTACTGGTTGGCCTCCGGTGAAGGCGGCGACGAAGGCTTCCGGTCCATCGCCGTTGTGGTGCATGTCTATCCGTAAGAAGTCGAGGGGGTCTTGCTCGACCAGTATGCCCTGAATCTGGTATTGAGCCGCCACCGGCGAGTGAAATCCGGCTTCCACCTCGAGATCGAGATCCCCGGCGGGCTGCATCAGCCGGACCGCGGCGTCGCCGTCTACCCAGATATCGTGATCGAGCCCTCCCGGTACGAAGAGTTCGAGTTGTCCGGCTTCGACGGAATAGCTGCCGTCGCCGACAGGGTTGACGAAGGCCCACTGCGGTTTTACCGATCCCACATTGAACTCGTCGGACACCGGCGCCGGCGGGCAGTTCGTGGTAGTGAAGCGGCGGTCCCTCGCCACCGACGGGCCACCTCCAGAACCAACAGCGACCACCCGGAAGTGGTACCGGGTCGAACACTCCAAACCGGCGAGAGCCACCGCATGCGCGCGGCGCGGGTTGATGTCGAGCGGCGTAACCCAGTCGTACCGGCGCGTCTTCCCATAAAGAACGCGGCTTCCGGCCGGCTCGCTCGTTTTCCAAGAGACCTGAGCGGAGTAACGGCTCGTCTCCGCCCTCACCGAAGTGATCTGAACCGGGGAAGCGCCGGCCGGCCCGCCCTCGCCGGCGGCCGTGTTCAGAAAAGAGGCTACCCGGGCGGTGAACGCCGGGGACGCCTCTTCCGGCCGGCCATGGTTGGCCGCGAACGGTCCGATCAGCTGCACCTCCATGCTGTGCGTGAACGCAGCCAAGAGTGTGAACGTCTCGCCGTCCATGGACCAGCTCGCCGCCCACCGCCGGCCTCTCCTCTCCAACCGAAACCAGATGGGACCGCCGGCAGGAAGCGTTCGCCGCTCGGCGAATACGGGATTCAGTCCCGACAGCGCCGCGACAAGGACCTTTGCTCCGGCTCCGTCGTGGTACGCGTCCAGCCGGACGAAGTTCTCGGCGTCCTGCTCGACCAGAATGCCTTGCATCTGGTACTGCTTGGCGACGACCGAGTCAAAGCGGGCGACGACGCTGAAGTCCGCGTCCGGAACAACCTGAACGAGGCGCGCCGCGTGGTTTCCCGTGGTCCACACGTCATGGGATCTGCCGGCCGGCACCGTGATCTCGAGCGCTCCGTCTCGGACCGAAAAGCTGCTGTCGGCCCGCGGGTCGAGAAAGGTCCAGAGTCCCGGGGCCGCCACCCCGAAATGGAAGCCGTCGGAAACGGGTCCCCCCGCCAGACAGGCCGCGGTGCGGAAAGTGGCCGGTGGTGAAGCAACGCCTGCGCCGGCCTGATCGACGGCCAACAGGCTGAAATAATAGGTTCGCCCGCATCCCAGCCCGCTGATCGTCACCTCATGCGCCGTCCGAAGAGCGGCATCGAGCGGCGAAAAAGACTCGAGTGCGGCATCTGGCCCATACCGAACCTGACTCGTGGCCGGCCGGTTCGTGATCCAGGTGAAACGGACGCTTTCGAACGAGACCTTCACCGTCACTTCCGAGATCACCAACTGGCTCGCCACTGCGGCCCGCGGATGGTTGAGATTCTCGTAAACCAGCACCCGCGGGTGCGTGTAGCCGATAGAGATAATGTCCAGATCACCGTCGTTGTCGATGTCCGTGAGCTGTGTCCCGTCGTGGTGCTCGTCGCCGGTGAACAGCAAATGTTCGATCCAGCGCCCGCCGGCTCCATCGGCGTTCTCATAAAGAAGCAATCGCGCGGCGTTCGGCTTCTCTCTGGAATGCTCCCCGACGACGATGTCCACATCGCCGTCGCCGTCGAGATCCCCTACATCCAGGCTCATGGGACGGTCCGAATACCCGACTACGTGCTCGGCCCACGCGGAACCGGCGTCGGCCGGCTGCTCGTACCAGGCGAGCTTGCCCCAGGGATCGGACTTCTCGAACCCTACCACGGCGTCCAGGCGCCCGTCCCTGTTGACGTCGGCCAGTTCACTACGATCCGGCAGGCCGGCGTTGCTCGCCAGTGAGAGCACGGAGAACGTTCCATTCCCGCTGTTCCGCAGCCATTTCGTGCCCAGAAGCAGGTCGATGTCCCCGTCCCGGTCGATGTCGGCGTCCGACACCTCTTCCCCTTCGGACACCTGGCTCAGAAGGCGAATCGGCCACGGCTCGGCCCCGGGCAGCGGCGGGACCGTCAAGGCTTCCACCCCCGCCTTGGCTTGGTGCCAGGACAAGATGACATTCAGGGGGGCTTGCGGTCCCAGGCGCGTAACGGCGACTCCCTGCAAGAAATCGCCGCCGCCGATACCGATCCCGGGAAAGACGGTGAACGAACCCCCATCATTGCGTGCCCACACCAGCCGGGGATTGTTCTCGAACCCCTTCCCCTCCGTCCCGAAAAGATCGATGTCGCCATCCCGGTCGATGTCCCAGGCCGCGGCGTAGTTCCGGAATCGCGAACCCACCGCCCGGCGTTCCCACGGCCGGTCAGGAGCTCCGGGATTGCGATACCACCAGGCGCCGGCGACAATATCCTTCCAGCCGTCCCGGTCGAGATCCTCGGCAGTGAGGAACACGGCCGGCCAGGGGCGATCTTCATCAATGACGTGCCGGGCCCAATTGTCGATGGAGATACCGGGATTGAGCTCGTTGGACCAATACTCCACTGGAGCCCCGGTCTCCGCCGCGTTGTTGTGGTTGGCTCCGAATATGTCGAGATCGCCGTCGTGGTCGATGTCCGCCAATCTCAGGTTGTGTGACCCCGTTGTGGCCACCACCTGTTGATGCCAATGGAGCCCCGCGCCGTCGTTGTAGTAGACGCTCACTTCCCGAGGAGGCGTACCCTGGTGCATTTCCGCGGTAGCCAGGTCCAAATCGCCGTCCCGGTCGATGTCACCCGCCTTGAAGGTGTGGAGGTATTCGACCGTGGGGTCGATCACGTGCTCCACCCACACGCCTCCGGCGGGATCGGGCGGCGCCTCGTACCAGGACAGTTTTCCGGGCGCCGATTCGGATGGGGCCAGCACAATGTCTACCAGACCGTCGGTGTTTATATCCGCCAGTGTGACTCCGGTGGCGTCCGGCCACCCGCCGGCGAAGGGATGCTCCCTCCAACCGCCCGCCTCCGGGGCCCCCCGCGGCAAGGGATTCTCCAGCCAGTATCCGTTGATGACGATGTCCAGATCTCCGTCCCTATCCACGTCGCCCAGCGCCGTGCCCTCCCGCGGGCGCGTGCTCACCGGCACCTGTTCCCACGCTCCGGCTTCCCGCTGCAAGTACAAGGTCATTTCACCCGACCGGACCACCACGTCCAGCTTTCCATCGTTGTCCAGATCGCCCACTTCGACATCGTGGGCCGGAGCTTCCCCGATCTCGTGCTCTGTCCAGGCGGTTGTTGCGGGATCTCCTTCCGGGCGGGGGTTCTCGTACCACCATACGGACGCCCCATAATGGGCTCCCTTCGGGATCACCACGTCAAGGTCCCCGTCGCCATCCACGTCGCCGACCTGCATGTCGGTCGAATAGGAGCCGCGGGCGATGTTGTGTTTGCTCCACTCCGGATAGCGGTACCAGAAGATACCGTCTTGAAAATCGGAAGAACTCGCAGCCAGGGCGTCGGGGAACCCGTCGCCATCGATGTCGCCCACGGTCTTGCAATGAGGATTGGGAGGGTTGTTCCGGTCGATGATCTTGTGAACGAATACCGGGTCGGCGGCCTGGCTTGCCGGCAGGCCCGATAACCAGAGAACGGCCAAAGCCAGCGCCGGCCACGGACGCCGCCGTCCGTGTTGCCGGAATCGCGTTGAGATCAATACACCCATGTCTGCTCGATTCTGTTTCGTCAGTACCCGCCCCGGAGGGCGGCGCTCTCCCCCATATGCGGGATAGCCGAATCCCCACCCAGTGGCCGGCGGCTGCCCGGGGCCGCCTCGAAGATGCACTTTTGCCTGTCAGCCGGTAAAATCTACAGGCGTCGAACAATTTCCCGTTCACCCGCTCCAGTCATCCCCGTCCGCCTGAATCGCTCCCAACGCGAAAGGAATCAATGGGCTATGCTCCTCGCCGCGGGGCCCCCCGCCATCCGTCCCCGATTGGCAACCTGATTGCGACACCCATACGCTACTCCGGCGGCAGCCTCCCGACAGGGCCGTCTTGCGACTCATTTGGATGAACCTCAAGGTGCGTACAACGACCCGTTTGCATCACCGCCCCAGTGGCAGCCTCTGTACGCGGCCGCGGCTGCCCGATTGCTTCCCGGAAAGCCCCGCCAAGCGGCCTCACGGCGCGATCCGGCAACATCGGCGGCATCCGACTCCCGTTTCCCCGGCCGTCCCCGGGACGAAAAGGCGGCCGGACGATTGCTATAGAGTGCTGGCATTTCCAAGGGATCTCCGAGGTCGTCCTTGCGGGTTTTCTCTGATGTCGCGCCGGATCGCTCCCGTCGATAAGCGGATGGACGGTCCGGAACAGGTTGGCGCTACCGATTAATTAGTTGCCGCTCGAGTCGCTTATCGTTCACCAGTTTCGACGCTCCGAATGTGTGGGCAGCTTGTAGCCGAGGCGCCCATATGGACAGCACAGCGTTAAAGCTGCGGAAGACCAATACACAGGGAGACGGACTGAAATGCGGACGACACATCTTAGATACATCTGCCATAGTATTTTTATTTTGTCCTGCGCCGCCCACTTAATCTATCAGCCCTATCTTTGGGGGCAGCAAACTGAAGTCCCCGCCAACCAGCTTCGATTGTGGTTGAGAGCAGACTCAGGTGTTATCCTTAAGAATGGACGGGTTCAAAAATGGCAGGACCGCTCCGGGAACAGCGTCGATGCCGTCCAGCCGGATCCTGCCCGCCAGCCGCTCTATGTCAGCAACGCGGTCAACGGCAAGCCGGCCGTCGCCTTTGACGGCGCGGGAGATCACATGACCTTCCGCCTGCCCCTCAACGGTCTCGCCAAGCTCACCCTCGTGATCGTCTGTTCCTCGCCCATGGACGCCGATGGAGGTTGGAACGGCGTCCGCAACGCTCCCCTGTTCTGGGACGAAACCGCAGCCTGGGGCACCGTCCATTTGAGTCCGTTCCCCAAGATCATCCGCTATCGCTTCGGCACCGGGCAGAGTCAGAACCTCCCCTCTTACAAACTGCCGGATCCGGCGGCCAACCGTTACCGGGTTGTCTTGGCGATCAAGGATGGATCCCGCGAGTCGCTCTACGTGGACGGCATAAACGTCCTGAATCAGAATGGCAAGTTGACTACGATCCAGAACGTCCAGGACGTAGGAAACTTGGGGCGCGGCTATCAGGATACATACTTCAAAGGTGAGATCGCCGAAGTCCTGGTATACGGAAAAGCCCTCTCCAGCGCCGAGCGAGGCCAACTGACAGCATACTTGAATGAAAGATATCTCGCCGGCGCCGCCTCGCCGCCTCCCAATCAAGCGCCCACCGTGAACGCGGGCAGCGACCAGACGGTCACCTACCCGCAAGCCGCAACCTTGAACGGGTCCGCCGGCGACGATGGGTTGCCTTTCGGGCAGCTCAACCTCTCCTGGACGAAGGTATCCGGGCCGGGAACCGTCACCTTTACCGCGCCGCAAAAGGCCGCCACGCAAGCTTCGTTCAGCGCCCCCGGGACCTATGTGCTCCGGCTCACCGCCACGGACGGGGAACTCAGCTCCTCCGACGAGGTTCAGGTCGCGGCGAACAGCTCCGTCACCGCCGCCGCTGCCGGGGTTCCCGCGGCCGGGCTGAAGTTGTGGCTGGCGGCCGATCAGGGCGTCACCCTGAACGGCGGGAAAGTCCAGCGCTGGAAAGACCAGTCCGGCACCCGCGCCGACGCCGTGCAGAACACCGCCGCCTATCAACCCACGCTGGTGACCAACGCTCTCAACGGCAAGCCCGTCGTGCGCTTCGACGGCGTGAACGACTTCATGACGTTCCAGTATTCCCCGAACGGTCTCACCGGCATGACGCTCGTTCTCGTCAGCGCCGCCGCCCAGGACTATGACGGCTCCTCCAACGGTGTTCGCAATGCTCCGCTGTTCTGGAACGAAACGGGTAGCTGGGGAACGGTGCATCTCAGCCCGTTCCAGCGAGTAGTCCGGTTCCGCTTCGGCACCGGCCAGACGGGCAACCTCCCTGCTTACCAGTTGCCCGATCCCCAGGGAATGAAGGAGCGCATCGTCATCGCCGTTAAGAACGGTCCGAACGAGTCCCTGTTCGTCGATGGGAAAAAGGTGCTCAACGTCAGCGGCAAGCTGTCTACGATCCAGCGGATCCAGGCCCAGGGCAACCTCGGCCGCGGATACGACGACGACACCTTCTTTGCCGGCGACATCGCCGAGGTGCTGGTATACCAGCGGGCCTTGACCGACCAGGAGATTTCCTCGCTCCAACAATACCTCCAGGCGAAGTACTTCGGCGGCGCCTCCTCCGGCTCCGGCGCCGGCTCTTCGCAACCCCTTTCCGGGGGAGCGGCGAACCAGGCGCCGGTCGTCGACGCCGGCGCTGACTTCAGCGTCACGCTTCCGGCTTCCGCCGGCCTTCAGGGCAGCGCCGACGACGACGGCCTCCCGTCCGGCACGCTCACGTACCAGTGGTCGCAGGTAAGCGGGCCCGCCGCGGCGACAATCGCCAACGCTACTTCCTTGTCTCCCAGAGCTTACTTTACGGCGCCCGGGCGGTATGTCCTGCGTCTGACGGCCAGCGACGGCCAGCTCTCCGCTTCCGACGACGTCACCGTCACCGCCGCCCGTTCCTCGTCCAGCAGCCCCACCGGTTTCAACCAGGTTGACTTCGACGAATACGTGCCCCAGGTCGATGGGGTGATCAACGTCAAGACGATGTGCGGCGCCAAGGGCGACGGCGTCACTGATGATACGGCGGCTTTGCGGAACTGCATCAGGAACAATATCGGCGCGGGTTACAGCCGCCGCTATTCGGTCCTCTACTTTCCTAAAGGAACGTACCTGGTCAGTGACACGCTGGCCTTCCGGGACTCGACAGGAGCCTGCCGCGCCTATCTCGCCGTCGCTGGAGAATCGCGTTCCCAAACGATCATCCGCCTCAAAGACAAAGCGCCCGGTTTCGGCAATCCGGACCGCCCAAAGGCGGTGCTCTGGTTGGCCAACGAGCAAACGCCCGGTTCGGCGGAAGACGCTGAATGCGCTGTGGGACAGTCGGGATTCGGAAACGATATCTGGAACTTGACCATTGACGTCGGCTCGGGCAACGGCGGGGCGGTGGGCATCGACTATGTCGGTCACAACGGAGTCGGCATCTACGGCGTCACCGTCAAGAGCCGCGACGGGAAAGGCCGGTACGGGATCGGCGCCTATCGCCGCCGGCCGTACGGACCGGTTCTGGCTCTGTTCAACTACATCACCGTGGAAGGCTTCGACTACGGCATCTTCCTCGACGACTCTTGCTGCAGTCTCACACTGGAACATATCGAACTCGACAACCAGAACAAGTACGGCGTCTACAATCGGGCGCAGGCATTATCGATCCGTAAGCTTTTCTCGAGAAACGCCGTCCCCGCTGTTTACGCGGAGACCAATCTCAGCCAGATCGTCCTGCTGGACAGCCGCCTGGAAGGCGGCGCCTCCCGGAACTCGGCCATCGTCAATGCCAACAGCAGTGGCAGCCTCTTCGTCCGCAACGTGGCGGTCAACGGTTATGGTCATTCCATCAACGACGCCGGCAAGACGGTTGACGGCGATATCTCCGAGTGGTGGTCGGACGGTCCGTACAAGCTTTTCCCCAGTTCGAACACCTCCTTGAATCTCCCCGTCGAGGAAACACCTGTCTACACGAACCGCACGCCGTCTGACTGGGCCAACGTTCGGGACTACGGCGCCAAGCCGGACGATTACCGCGATGACGCCGCGGCGATCCAGGCGGCCATCGACAGCGGCAAGCCGGTGATCTACTTCCCTCGGGGACAGTACAACATCGGCCGAACAGTCTACCTCCGGGGAGCCGTCCGCAAGCTGACCGGCTTCGGCGCTCAGATCCGCCCGCATGACACTTCGATGACGTCCTCCTCGAAACCGGCGTTCATCGTAACCAATAAACTCGCCGGCCCTGACGTCACCATCGAGCATATTGGTTTCTCCCCCAACTACACCTCGAAGGGTACTCTGAGATTCGGCAGAGTCTTCTACAGCCAGAGCGACGCTGACGTCATCCTCCGCTACCTCAAGAGCGGCACCTCCTATGCCGGCAAGCCTGGCGTGAAAGGCAGACTCTTCGTTGAAAGCGTCTGCTGCGGTCTGTTCCTGGTTGATAATCAGAAGGCCTACTTCCGGGGTTTCAACCCCGAGGGGACAAAACAACACCTGCTCGTCACCGGGAGCCAGGCTCAAGCGTGGTTGCTCGGGGGCAAGTCCGAAAGGTTCCAGAGGGGCAAGGCGCTCTTCGAAGCCAGGGCTGGCGCCAAGCTGGAAGTGCTGGGCTTCCTTTTTGCGGGCGGCGCCGGAAGAGATCCGAGCAATACGCCTCTCATCCGCGATGTGGAAGCCGACGTTTCGGGCACCTTCTGCACGTACTACTCGACGCCCCCGGACTTCACCGTGATCGTTCAGGAAACCAAAGGAGGCGTCACGAAACAGCAGGGCCGCTCCGGACTTCCTAACCGCGGTCCCTGGAAGCACATACCCCTCTGGGTCGGCTGGTAACTTCGGCATCCCCGCACTGCGCCCGTCCTTGCACCGGTCTTCTGAGTGCCGTGGGGCGGGCGCCCCCCTCGCTCACTTTATGGACTCGCCTCCTTGCCGCCGTACCGGCGCCCCGTTCGAGAGCCGCCCGTCCCTCCGGTTCATGAGATGTCACCGGCGGCCCGCGCCGGGGCGATTTCAGGCCGGCTCTTCTTGTCCCGGTCGCCGGCAAGCCTCCCGGCAAGCCGGCGGGCTGCTACCAGGAGATCCCGTGCCATCCGGGGCGAGTTCCAGAAAACATACTTGGCCATCGCGCCATAGCAGTAAACTGCCTCCCAGGGAGTGAACGGTCCTTGGCGAATGATCCGTAGAAACTCTCCGGCAAGTCTCCAGTCCGGGAATACGATCGCATTACGGTCGGCAAGACGCCACCACGACACCTGGTGCCTCCGGCGCAGGTAAACCAAGGTGAACTTGCTGGAGTGGGTCCGGTTGAAAAACAGGTACTCAGGGATCTTCGCGAACCTCCCCAGAGCGGCCATCCAGGCGACCAGGATGTGGTCGCCGCCGGAATGGCCGCAGAACAGCGGCGTCCGCCGCAAGGCATCCGAGCGCATCAGCCCCCAAATGATTTCGACGTCGGAATGCGGATGCCGCAGGAACGGATACGGAGGCCGCAGCCGGCCGGCACGGGCGGCGAATCGCACGTGACGGTACGGAGAGTCATAGCCGATCGTGTCGGGATCGCGGAATTCCACCACGTTGCCGTCCTCGTCGATCTCCGCCGTCTTTGTGTAAGCGATGACGGCCTCCGGATTGGCGTCCAGAGCTGCTATGCATCTCTCCAAATAGTTCGGGGAGATCAAGTCATCGTGCGCCGCCCACCTGAAGTATTCCGTGTGGCACTCGCGGAACACGTAGTTGAAATTCGCCGCTGCGCCCAGGTTCTTCGGATGACGATAGTAGCGAATCCGGGGATCCCTGGCGGCATACTCCCGGCAGATCTTCTCCGTATCGTCCGTGGACGCGTTGTCTCCGATAACAAGTTCAAAGTCTTGAAAAGTTTGCGCCAGAATTGAGTCCAACGCTTCCCGGAGATAGCCGCTGCCGTTGTACACCGGCATACCTATGGTTACACGAGCCATTCTTAGTTTCTCCTCCTAAACAATGGGCAATGGATTCTGAAGAGCGACAGGTCGAGCGGTATGTACGATCTCTTCGTAACTACGGGCGGCTTCCTCTGCCGCCCGGTCCCAGGTGAAGTGGGCGTACGCGTAGCAGCGCCCCGCTTCCCCGAGGACAGGCCACCGGCGCCGTTCCCTCAGCGCCGCTTCCAGCCCGGCCCATAGGGATGCGGCGTCCGGCGCGACGACGTACCCGCAACCAGCGGCTTTCACCGCTGAAGTGATTCCCGTATTCGTAGAGACGATCACCGGCGTCCCAACGGCCATCGCTTCCAGAACGACTCTAGGGAACGCGTCGTGCCGCGACGGGCACAATAGCAGGTCGGCCGATTTGATGGTTTCCCAGCGGAGCGCCGGCTCCACCGGGCCCCGGAATCGGACCAGCCCGCCCAGCCTCAGGTCCTTAGCCATGCGCAACAGCTTCGGTGTCTCGCCGCGTTGGTCGGGCCCCACCAACGAGACCTCCAGCCCCTCCGGCGTCTTTCCGGCTGCCCGGCCTGCCGCGAGAGCCCGGAGCAGCAGATCCAGGCCTTTTGTGTGAGCGTCGATGCGGCCGAGATACAGCAAATGCAAGCCGTCACCGGGCGGCCGTGGTCTGGGGGTGAGCCGGGCGAGTTCCTCGTCGTCCAGACCGCTGTGAACCACAAAGGTTGGCGTCCGGATTCCGTACTCCCGCAGGCATGCCGTCTGGTACTCGTCGAAGACCTGGATGGCCACCGCCCCATTGAGCATCGGCCGTTCAAACAACCGCCCGTAGAGGGCTTTGCGCATGGAGCGCCTTCCCAGCAGGGCGGGGTGGTGCAAGCCCCGGGGGCATACCACGTACGGAACGCCGGCGCGGCGCGCGCTCCACGCCACCAGCGCCGCAGCAGGGTTGAACAGCCCATGAACAACCAGCAAGTCGAGCTGGTCGCGGTTCTCGGCAAAGCGCTCCCGCAGACCGCGGCAGATGAAGTGCGGCAGGCCCCGCGGCGCCGGATAGTGGACGACCCGCAAACCGGGCGTCTCGCCCTGCTTCTCTCCGCCCGCCGGAAGCCCGCAGCCGTAGATGACGACCTCGTGACCCAGCCGCGCCAGGCCCGCCGCCAGCTCCTTGACACCGCGCGTGGTGCTGCCGGGAGCTGGGTAATGGGAGAGGAAGTGGCCGATTCTCATCCGCCCCGTCCCCCGCCGGCGGGATCTTCCCCCGGCCTCTCAGCTTCATCCGCGGGCCCTCTCGCCGCGGCGGTTGCTAGGCCGCGGCGTCGGCGAGTCCGCCGGTAGCGTAGCCATTGCCGGGCGAAGAGAACCACGAACCGCGGATTGTGCTTGAGATAGCGCCGCCACAATCGCCGGGGCTCGGTCGCCAGCCGGAAGAGCCATTCGAGCCCGAGCGGCATCATCCATTGCGGCGCCTGACGCTTCGTTCCGGCGAGGAAGTCGAAGGCCGCTCCCACCCCCAGCATCACCGCCCGGACACGGCCACGGTGCCGGTGCATCCACGCGTCCTGTTTCGGACTGCTCAGCCCCACGAACAGGATCCGCGCGCCGCTGGCGTTCATCTCCTGGACGACCCGGTCGTCCTCCTCCGGAGTCAGGGGGCGGAACGGCGGCGACCACGCGTACGCGACCTCGAGCGCCGGATATTCCTTCCGCACCGTAGCCAGAAGCTTCCCGAGCGTTTCCGGCGACGCTCCATAGAATCCCACGGGCAGGCCTTTACGCTCGGCCTCCTCGAGCAGGCGGGGCGTCAAATAGGGACCGTAGACGCGTGTGGCGCCGCTTACTCCAAGCGCCCGCAGAGCCCAGACCAGGGGCATCCCATCCGGAGTTACCAGGTCGGCCGTGTTCATTACCGCCTGCAGCGGCGCCGAATCCCAAGCTTCCATGACCTGGTTTACCGTAGCCACGCACACATATCGCGATTCCTGCCGCTGGGCCCAGGCGGCCACCAGCCCGACGGCTTCTTCGTAAGAAGTCGCATCCACCCGGATGCAGACGACGTCGCGGGATTCCATGGGAGCCGGCGGCGGGCTTCCCCCCCATGAGAACCCATTTCCGGCGGACCGGGCCCCCGGTCCGCCGGACGAAGCCGCGCCCGCAGGACCGAGGACCGGCGCACAGGATACGGCTGCTGTCGTGGAGTTTTTCATGTTACGCGTCACCCATGCGGCGCCGTCTGTCCCCAGGGGTCGCCCCTGGCTTCCTCCCGCGCGCGCCGCGTTTCTTTCCCGGCCTGGCCGGTGGTACGGCTTCATGATCGCTGATTCTCGATTGCACGGCTGTAGATCTCCATCAATCGCCCGTAGTTCTTTTCAGCCGTGTACTTCTCCAGGTACTCGGCCCGGGCCGCCGAGCGCATCCTCGCCCGCGCGCGGGGATGCGAATGGATCCAGTTGACCTCCGCGGCGAGAGACTCGGAACGCCCGGCCGCACAAAGCCGCCCCGTGCGCCCATGTTCGACCAGTTCCGCAGCCGCGCCGAGCCGCGTCGCGATCACCGGCAAGCCGGTAGCGAACGCCTCCACGATCGCCAGCGGAAAGTTCTCGTAAGAGAGCGACGGGTGGATCAACGCCGTCGCCCTCTTCATCAGCGTCAGCACCTCAGTCTTGGTCCGCCGTCCGATCCATTCGATGTTCGGCCGGCGCTTCACGGCTTCCCCCACCGCGCCCGCCAGCGGGCCGTCGCCGGCTACCAGCAGCCGAATGCGCCGGTCCACTCCCTCCCACGCCTCCAGCATCGTCATGACGCCTTTGTAATCCGCCAGGCGGCCGGCGAACAGCACAAACCCGCCGTTCTCGTCCCCTGGGCCCAGATCCGGAGCATGGAAGTTCGGCTTGACGAAGATCCGGTCGGCCGGGAGCCCGCCCTGGATGAACGTCCGCCGGGAAAATTCGCTCAGCGCGATGTAGCCATTCACCTTCTTCGTCCAAGTACCCGTCACCCGGTGCACCGCACTGATCGCCGCCGCCACCGCCGTCTCGGCGCGCGAACCGTGGTAGCAGCCGTGCAGCACCCCGGGCCAGCCGAACCGTTTGCCGACGCACGCGTGACATGGCTTCCCGTCGCGGAGCAATAACGCGTTCGGACAGCAGATCCGGTAGTTGTGCAGGGTGTGCACCACCGGCACGCCGGCATCCCGGCAGGCCCGGAAGATCGCCGGCGAAAGAGTCGGAAAGTAGTTGTGGACGTGGACGATCCGCGCCCGCGTTTGCCGGCACAGCCGCCCGATCCGCGCCGCCCACTCCCGTGACCACACCGCCTGCAACCCTGTCCGTAACCGGCCCCGCAGCGTCGCCACGTCCGCCGGGTCCAGGACCACCGGAAGCGGAGCCCACCCGTGCGAACGCAACAGCTCGCACTCGGCCGCGAAGACTTCGTCTTCCCCGCCCCGCTCCCGGTAGCGGCAGTGCAGCAAGAGGACCGTCGGTCGAGACGTATGGCTTTCCAATTCTTTGCGCCCTGCCTTGCTACGCGAAGACCATCCTGCAGTTCAGCCCCAGGTCATCAATGAGAGCCTGGATCTCTTCGGCATAGATGCGGTTCATCACGATGATCTCTGACGGCGGGTTGTGCACCAGTTCAGACGGAGCGACGATCCGGTGTCCGGTGACGGCCACGAATTTTCCCTGCTTCTTCGGGTTCACATCCACCACCACCGTGACCTCCTCGCCGGCCCCGGTCAGGTTCAGAAACATCGTCCCCTTCGAGCCGGCGCCCCACACTGCGGCCGTACGTCCGGTCCGCCTCAGCTCGGCCAGGCGGGCACTCCACCTGGCGAGCTTTCCCGTGAACCTGCGGCGAAAGGTGACGATCTCTTGAACTGTCGGCGTCTTGCTGCCAAGGCCCGAAGCGGTTTCGCCGTTCGGTCCCGCATAGACGCCGAGAAACTGGCCCGCGTACTCCTCCGACACCCGGCTCGCGCCGAAGCCGGCCCGCTGGAACAGATGGCGCAAAGACTTCGGACAGAAATACGAGTAGTGCTCGTAGATGAGGTCCCAGATGCCGAGATCCCGAAAAGAGAACAAGGAGTTCGGCACTTCGAAGAACACCCCACAGGGCGCCTTGGCGCACAACTGCGCCCGCAGGTTCTGGACGAACTGCTGCGGCTCGGCGATGTGCTCGAGGGTCTGGCGGCAGCAGACCAGATCCGCCGGGATAAGGTCCGGGACCTCCCCGAAGGACTTGGAAATGTACGATACCTCGTACCCCGTCCCGGCCACGGTAGCGGGCCCGTTGTGCGCCGGGTCGAAACCGACCCCCCGGCTCCCGCTTTCGGCGCAGATCAGCTCGAGAAAGAACCCCTCGCCACACCCTACATCCACCACGACTCCTCCATGGAGCTCGAGGAGATCGATGAGCCGATGAGCCAGATCCGCCGTGTAACGGGTAAAGCGCTCAGAGACTTCGAGAGGGTTGTGGTATGCCGGGTCGTAGGCAACCAGAGCCGGCTCGAACGCCTGGTTCCAAACATGGCCGCAGTCGGGGCAGAAGACCAGGTCCAACTCCCCTACGGCCGCTTGGCTGGCCTCCTCGGCGGACTCGAGCAATCGGTTGCAGAAGACAGGCACCCCCCGCAGGTGAAAGAACCTGAGTACTTCGTCGTTGTCGCAAATCGGGCACTGTGCGTGAGAGGTGCGAGCGTTCATTGGTTCCCTTCGATCTCTCTTCAAACTGTGGATACCGTGGGCCGCAAGCCCATACTCTCGAGCTCACCCCGCACTTCGTCACGATAGATGGGATTCATCAGAATCACCTCGTCCGGCGGCTCCTCCTTGAGCGCCGCCGGGCCGACGATCCGATGCCCCGTCCCCGCCAGGTACGTGCCGTGCTTGTGGGGGTTGATGTCGACAACCAAGGAGACCGCTTTCCCCAGGCCTACCGCCGTGAGAAACGCGACCGCCTTCGAACCTCCACCCCAGACCACAATTCGCTTACGCGCCGCCAAGGACGCTTGCAGGCGCCGGCGCCAGCCCTCGATCGCCGCCGCCGCTCGCCGCTGGAACCCAGGAATCAGGGCCGCGGCCGCTGCTTCGTCATCGGCTTCTGCCACAGAAACCACGGGCTTCACGCCGTTGGTCAGCCGGGCCTCCCCGATCAGATACTGCCCGCCGAAGTCGCGCTCCAAGTGGAGCACGTCGAATCCCGTCAGCCGGAACAGGCGGGCCAGCGAGGCCAGCGTGAAGTAGGAGCAGTGCTCGTAATAGATGTCCCAGAAAGCCGTCTCCTCGAGGATTCGCCGGAAGCAGGGCAGTTGAATGAACAGAACCGGGTTGTAGCCCGGCCGGATCGACTGGCGGATCACGCGGAACAGCTCCGCCGGCCACGCGATGTGCTCGAGGGTCATCTTGCAGCAGATGAAGTCCGCTTGCACGTCGGCATAACGAGGCGAATAGAAGTCTCGTACGAAGCGCACCCGCCGGCTTTCCCGGCTGCGGCTCCGCTCACGGACATAGGCCGGATCGAAACCGACGCCGGTGTTCCGCCCCAGCTCGCACAGCAGCGTCAGGAACTCGCCTTTCCCGCAGCCGATTTCGATCAGCTTCTTGTGCCGGAGCCCGTGCCGTTTCACCAGGCGCTCGGCCAGCCGGCGTTGGAAGTCGTTGAACGTTTCCGAGAATCCCTGCGTCTCCTCATAGTCCGCCGAGTACCGCATGGCCGATTCGTCGAAGGCCGCGTTCCATACGAACCCGCACTCGGTACAGTGCTTCAGCTCCAGGTCGCCGCGCGGGAACCGCACCGCCTCATCGCGGGAGCGGAACAGCAGGACGCTGTGGACCGGTACGCCCTCTTGACGGTAGAGCGGCGCCGAACCGGGCGATCCACAAACCGGGCAGTCCTTTCTCGCGGGCGTCGTCGAATCGATCGTTTGAACGTGTGTTTCTACTAGCATCGAACCGTCTCCATCGGCGGGCTGCAGATCACCTTCAGATTGGGCAAAGGAACGATGAAACGCCCGCCGCGCTCGAGATACTCCTGCTGCTGGGCTACGATCTCATCGGCGAAGTTCCACGCCAGCAGGAGGACGTAATCGGGCTTGTCCTCGAGCAGCCGCCCCGGCGGGTAGATCGGCAAGTGATTGCCGCCCATGTACTGGCCGTGCTTGACCGGGTTGAGATCGACGATGTACTCGAGCAGGTCCCGTCCGATCCCCAGATAACTGAGGAACGTTGTCGCCTTCGCCGCCGCTCCATAGCCCGCCACCCGCTGATTTCGCCGTCTCAGGGACTCGAGCAGGCCGCGGATCCCCATCTTCATCTCCTCGATCGCCGCGACGAACTCCCGGTAGTGATCCAGGTCGCGCACGACGGGTCGTTCGGCGGCGAGGTGGCCCAGCACTGTCCTGGTGGGACGCTCTTGTTTCTCGATGTAGAGCCGCAGCGAGCCGCCGTGGATCGAGAGCCGCCGCAGGTCGTTCAAGAACAGCCCGTGCCGCCGGAACAGCGCGTCGAGCGAGGTAACCGAGAAGTAGCACAGGTGCTGGTGGTAGATGGTGTCGAATTCGTGCTTCCGCAGCAGCTCTTCGACGTAGGGTACTTCGATGACGATCTGGCCGTCCGGTTTCAGCAGCGTCTTCAATCCCCGGACGAAACCGTTCAGGTCACGCACGTGCGCCAAGACGTTGTTGGCCACGATGATGTCGGCCGCCCGGCCTTCCGAGCGCAGGCGCTCGGCCAGATCCACCCCGAAGAAGTCACACAGGGTCGGGATCCCTCTCTCCACCGCTTTCGACGCCGGACCCTGGGCCGGATCGATTCCCAGCACCGGGATTCCCGCGTTGCGGAAGTGCTGCAGCAGGTAGCCGTCGTTGCTGGCGACCTCCACCACCAGGCTGTCCTCGTCCAGCCCGCGCGCCGCGATCAGTTCCTCGACATTCTTTCGGGAATGCTCCACCAGGGCCGGCGAGACTGAGGAGTAATACGGGTAGTCGCGATGGAACAACACCTCCGGATCCACCGTCTCCAGGATCTGCACCAGGCCGCACTCACGGCAAAGCGCCAGGTTCAACGGGGCGGTGATCTCGGGCTCGGACAGTTTCTCGGGCGGCACCAGCCGGTCCGCCAGCGGCGTGACACCCAAGTCCAGGATCTGGTTCAGGCCACCCCGCCCGCAGGAGCGGCACTCCCTCTCAATTCGCAATACGGACACGATCCCCTCCGTTCACTCCATTCGTCCAACGCAGCGAGGCGTCCAGCGTTCCGGATGCCAACAGCTTCTTGATGTGGGCCACCCGCTTGAACCGGGTCCCCTCGAACTCTTCCGGTGACACCTGGGTCCGCCGGAATGCCCCCAGCAGCTCCCGCACTCCGGCCTCGGCCGTCCAGCGGGCGCTGTAGCCGAGCTGCCGCTCGAGCTTGTCGCAGCTCACCCGATAGCACCGCTTGTCCGGGCCCGCCCCGGGCGCATAGTCCACGTGGGCTCCCGGAGTCAGGCGCACCACGATGTCGGCGAGTTCGTGGATCTGGTAGTTCTCGGCGCTCGAGCCGACGTTGAAGGCTTCGTTGTGCACGAGCTCCCGCGGCGCCTCGAGAGCCGCCAGGAACGCCCGGGAGATGTCTTCGATGTGGACGATGGGACGCCAAGGCGTGCCGTCGCTCTTCAAGTACACGCGCCCGGTCGTGTAAGCCCACGCCGTCAGGTTGTTCAAGACGAGGTCGAATCGCAGCCGCGGCGACACTCCGTAGGCGGTGGAGCTCCGCAGGTACACGGGGCTGAAATCTTCGTCGGCCAGCTCGGCCAGGTCCCGCTCGGCCCAGACTTTCGATTCTCCGTAAGGCGTCACCGGGCGAAACTCGGCGGACTCGTCGATGAGGCCGTCTCCCGACGCACCGTACGTGCTGCATGAGGACGACATCAGAAACCTCTTGACGCCCGCCTCTTTCGCCAGCCGGCCCAAACGGACCGAAGCGCGGTGATTGATCTCGTAAGTCAACTGCGGATTGAGATCCCCCAGGGGGTCGTTGGAAAGAGCGGCCAGGTGAATGACGGCGTCGAAACCGGCCAGGTCGGCGGCCTCCACGTCGCGTATGTCTTTCACGATCTCGGGAACGCCGCCCTTGTCGGTTCCGAAAGTGCACGTGTCGTACAGATGGGTGTCGAGGCCCGTCACCTCATGGCCGGCCCGGACCAGGATCGGCGTCATCACGGAGCCGATGTAGCCGGCGTGTCCAGTAACTAGAACGCGCATCGTGTTACTCCGCCCATACCTTCCACGGCGCTTGGCCGCTTTCCCATAGCCTCTCGAGCAGCCGCTTGTCCCGTAGCGTATCCATGCACTGCCAGAACGACGTATGCCGGTAGGCCACCAGTTGTCCGTCCCGCGCCAGCCCCTCCAGGGGCTCCCGCTCCCACTGGGTGCTGTCACCCTCGATGTAGTCGATCACCCCCGGCTCGAGCACGAAGAATGCTCCGTTGATCCAGCCTTCGGCCGCCTGGGGCTTTTCAGAAAACTCCACCACCCGGTCGTCGCTGAGCTGTAGATGTCCGAAACGAGCCGGCGGGCGCACCGCGGTGAGCGTCGCCAGTTTCCCGTGCCGCCGGTGGAACGCCAGCAAGTCCTGCAGATTCACATCGGAAACGCCGTCGCCCCAGGTGAGCATGAAGGTTTCGTTTCCCAGTATCGGGGCCAGCCTCTTGATGCGGCCGCCCGTGTTGGTATACAGGCCCGTATCCACCAGACTCACGTTCCAGTCCGGCGACGAGCCGCCGTTCCGCCTTACTTGTCCGGTGCGCAGGTTCACCACCAGGTCGCTGTGCAGACTGCAGAAGTCAGTGAAGTATTTCTTGATGTACTCGCCGTGGTATCCCAGGGCGATCACGAAGTCTTTGAACCCGTAATGGGCATAGTGGCGCATGATGTGCCAGAGAATCGGCCGGTTCCCTATCTCGACCATTGGTTTGGGCTTGGAGTCGGTTTCCTCGGCGAGCCGAGTGCCCAAGCCTCCAGCCAGAATTGCAACTTTCATTTCTCCTCCTCACCTCCGTGGTCCGAAGGCAAACGCTTTAGAATCTCTTTCCCAGCCGGATGCGGCAACGCTGTGGCGTTCCCGCCCCGGTCAAAACCCCTGTCTCGCCTCCGCCCCACGCACTGCCGGCTCCGGCTCCCGGATCCTCCCGGCAGCCGCCCCCGCCGCACCCCCTCTCTGCTCGGCGTTGCCGGCCGCCCACGCCACCGCGCAGAGGGCCGCCAACGGCAGTGTGTAGCCGGGCTCTTCCAGCCAGCTGTAGACGACACCAAGCACCGCTCCACTCAGCAGCGCTCCGTTGATCACGCCGCGAAACTGCCCGGGCAAGCGGGACGCCGCCGACCAGATCTCGAACCCGATCCACACGTAGATCGCCAGGCCGAGCAGCCCCAAATCGCCGAACACGCCCAGCCAACTCGAGATCCCCGTCCACGCCGACGACGACCACATGAAATTGCTCCGGTAGGAGTCCAACAGCGCTCGAGTCGTCGGGGCGGTGCGCAGCCCCAGCGCCGAAACCGGCGAATCCCGCTTCACCATGCCCCCCGCCGTCAACAACGAGACGCGGCTGATGGAATTGCCCGGACCCAGCCCCAACAGAATCCGTACGGGCGACGATTCCATGCGGTCCAGTACCAGGCGCGCCGAGCTCACCTTGTTCTCGATCCCGCCGCGAAACAGTTTCGCGTTCAGAAGCGACTGAAGCGGCGAATAGACATACGCTGCGGAAACCACCAGAACTGCGATCAGCGCACTCGCCGCCACCGCCGGAGCAATCCGCCGGCCCGACGCCCTGGCAACTACCAGGGCGAACGCCGGCAGGAACGCCACGATCACCTGCTTCGCATCGGCGAGCACGGGCACCGCGAACAGCGCCAACGTAAACGCTACCCAGCGCCCCCGCTGGAGCGTACCCGGCTCTACGGCCCGTGCCAGAACAATCAACAGACCCAGACACGCCACCGCCCCGGCTACGTGCGCTCCCGCCGCCAGGCCGGCAAACGTGCCCGCCACCGCGTCCCCCCACCCCAGGCGTACCGATTGCCACAGGGCCAACGGGATCTGCAGCACGCTCAAGCCCAGCAGTACGGCGAGAAACGCCCGCGCCCGCTCCCAGCGCATCGGAGACCGCACCAGGGCGTAGAACAGCAGAAACGGCTCTATGAACACCAGCCACGTAAGTATCGGGCGGAGAAACTCACCCCCGTTCCATGCCCACGAAGCGTAGGCCACGCCGAGCAGACCCAGAATACCCGCTCCGACCCGCCGCCCCAAAGCAGTCGAGTCGTTCGACTCGAGCGTCGCCACCGCCGCTGCCGCCAGCGCCAGAGGAAAGTGCGCGAAGTTCAGCGCCGCGGGCGCCACGCCCCAGCTCACCAGGACTCGCGACAGGACGGCCGCCCCCAGCGCTCCACCGGCCCACAAGTACGCCGGCTGGTTGATCAAGACGATCCCCGCCGAAGCCCCGATGCACAGCCACGCCCACTCCGGCCTCGCCGCTACCACGAACCCCGATGCGGCCGCCAAAGCCACCAGAACGGCCCACATCAGCAGGCGACGCCCCGGAAGCGATTTGGACCGGGCTGGAAACGCATACTCCATCAGTCGGCCCCTTTCGCCAGCCATCCGTCGATCGCGCCCCCGTGGCCGGCTTCCCCGGCCAGCGGCCCCGCCTCGACACTCGCCGGCGCTCCCACTTCAATGCTGCCGGCGCCCGGAACGCGCCTCACCAGCTCCCGGTAAAGTCTCCGCAAGATCAGCCCCTTGCGCACCCACCGGAATTCCTCGTCGGCGCGGCGGCGGCCGGCCTCACCCATGCGGCGGCGAAGCGCCGGGGCGGCGGCAAGATAGCCGAATGCCTGGCTCAGTTCCAGGACCACCTGCCCGGGTGTTATCGGCACGATCTTGATCCCCGTTTCCCCGTCCACTTGAAGCCCGGGCCCGCCCCAGTCCAAGCACACGACAGGCCGGCCGGCGGCCATCGCTTCCAGGCACACCCAGCCGCCGGAATCATGCAAACTGGGATGCACCAGCGCGTCACACCGCCCTAGCAATCTCAGCGCTTCGTCCCTCGGCTGCCCGCCGAAAAACTTCACGCGGTCACCGACGCCCAACTCGGTCGCCAGACGCTGCAAGGGCCCAAGTTCGGGACCGTCGCCGACAATCCAATACTCGCTCCGGCTGTCACCGCGGGCGAACTCGGCAAATGCCCGCACGCCGAGTTCGAAACCTTTCCAGTTGACCAGGCGCCCGAGACTGATCAGTCGCAGCCATTTCCCGTCGGGAGGCGGCATCGCCGCGAGCGAGCGTACATCCTCGTCACTCAGCCCCGCCTCGCTCTGGACTCGGACATCCCGGCATCCCAAACCCCGCAGACGGTGCGCCGTCTGTTCCGTCGTGGCCAGCGCCACCCCGCTCCGCCTCGCCGCCGACCGCACGAACGGATCCATCTCGCCCCGCTGCCGCAACGCCATCCGCAACCATTCGTAAGCCCGCGCCCGGGGGCCCAACCAGGACCAGAAGCCTGGCGGCAGCGACTCTCCTCCCCCGACCGGTCCCCAGAGGAACGGCGCCGGCAACGCCGCCAGGAAACTTGGCATCCAGTAGTTGACGAATGTTACGTGGTGCACCAGGTGGAAGCCGATCCGCTCATGCCACTGCCGGGCGACCCGCAGAGCGCCGGCTTGCCACAGGTAATAATAAGTCCGGATGCCGCGCTGGCCCCGTTTCCAGAAACGTGCCCATCCCGGCAAGTCGTAATAGATGAAGTGAAGGTTCGGATCTGCTTCCCCTGCAGCTTCGATCGCCGGGCGATTGTTCCCCCGCGTCAGCACCCAAACTTCGTTTTCCCGCGCCGCCTCCCGCGCCACGTTCCAGCCCACACCCGGCTCCGAGCCCCGATTCGGTTCACAAGCGTAGGCCGACAGTAGAATTCGCAGCTTCAACGGCTTCACCTCACCGGCCCCTGGGACGGCGTCGCGCCCTTCGCGGTCTTTCGCCCGAATAAATAGGCCGTGACTCCCATGGCGGAAACGTAATACAAGCAGGCTGTCGCAACGATCCCCGGGAAACCGAGCAGGGCGGTGGCGGGAACGCCGAAACCGACGCAGACGGCGGTCGTCGCCGTATGCCGTACGGTGATCGCCTGCGGCGCCCGAATCGCGCGCAGACCCGCTTCAAACATCCCGGAGACGAGCAACGCCACGATCGCGAGCATCAGCGGCGGCAGATAGTCAGCGTATTCACTGTACGCGCCTCCGTAGAGGAGCCGGAAGATCTCGTGCCGGAAAACCGTGGCGGCCATCCAACCCAGGAGGCCCAGGGCCGCAAACAGGAGCCCGATTCTCCAAACCGCCTTCCTCGTCGCCCGGGCGCCTCCGCTGGCAAAGGTCTCGGAAAGCCGTGGCACCGCGAGGCGGTTGATTGCGTTGACGAACTGCTGCGCCGGCAGCGTCAAGTTCATCAGCGCCCGAAGCGCCCCGGTCTCTGTCATTCCCAACAGGGCCCCGCTGGCGCCGTAAATCGCAATCCGGTTGACGGAACCGATCCCGGTGGACGTCAGCTCCCACTTCCCGAACCGCCAATGCCGGCCCCACTGTTCACCGAACCGGGATACCCCCGCGTAGGTGAACCGCGGCCGCAACCGGCTGAACAACAGGCCCGCCGTCACCAGGGAGCAGACCCCAAGAAGGACCAGGACCGAGAAGATCGAAACGTTTCCGGAAACCCGCAAGGCCCACAAGCCGGCCAGCGTGATCACGACGTAAAGGGCGTCACAAGCGCTCGCCGCCTTCGGCCCGCTGGTGATATAACTCGCGTTCCGGCCGAGCCAGAACAACATCACGCCCAGTATCGCCAGCCCCGCCCCGGCCAAGGCGTATGGTGTTTCTCCTTTTTCAAACCATGACCAGGCGAAGCCCAACGCTCCAAACAGGAGTGCTACCAATCCGCCGATGGCGATCGAGCCGAGGATGAGATTCCCGAAATACTCACGTTGATCCGCCTTATAGATCGTGCCGCCGAAAACCCTCATCGGTTGGATCACCAGCGCTTGCTGCACTGAAGCCAGTACGTACACAAACGACAGCATCAGCGCGTACAACCCGTACTGGGCCGGCACCAGCCACCGGGCTAGCAAGACACTAGTGATGAAGTTCGTGCCGGAGACCATCGCCTGGTCGGCGAGAGCCAGCCCTCCATCCAGCACATGACGCCGGTAGCGCCAGGGCAGGCGCCGCGTCAACCATTCGCGGGCCACCGCCGGAGCCGAGATTGGTTCCGCCACGCTCATTGAGCCGATCCCCGGCGAACCCGCACGGTCCGGGTGGAAAAGCGCCCGGCCCCGAGTTTCCCGCCTCCAACCGAGAGTTCCAATGCCTGTCTCCGGTACCGCATCGACGAGTCGCCCCACGGGAGGCCCTCCTCGGCAAGGCGGCTCGCGGAGTCCACCAGATACAGCAGAGACAGTCCTGTTGCCCGAGCGTCTCCGCAAGTCTTTTCCAGAACTTTCTCGGGCCGCCATCGCGGGTGTACCAGACTGTCCCACTGGACGAGGAAGTGCAGGCGGTCCCACCCGGACGGCGCCGCCCACTGCGCCAACTCCCAGTCGAAGACCGTGAGCCGTCCGCCGGCGCGCCGCGTATTCCACGGCGCAAAATCGCCGTGGGCCGGCCCGCAAGGCACCGGCTCACCGCCCAGCAAACGCCGGGCGCGATCGATCGCCGCCGAGACGGCAATCCGCCAACTCGCGGGCGCCAGACAGCAAACTCGTGTCCACCTGGCCTCGACTTCATCCGCAACGTCCTCCGGACTCCGGCTCGAAGGCGCCACCCGCTGCAGCCGCGCCAGAAAATCGGCGTGTTCCCGGGCGAACTTCTCCGGCCCTCGCTCCTCCCCCACTGGGGCCTGGAACAGCACGTACCGGCCGTTCCAGGAACCGGTCGCCAGCACCGCCGGGACGGCGTCGCGCAAAGCCGGGATCGCCGCCAGCCGCTGCAACACCCCGGCTTCGTGCCGCACCCGCCGCTCCGCCGCCGCCGTCAAACCCGCTTTGAAAAAACCCAACGTCTGCCCTTCCGCATCCAGCGCCTGGACCGTGACTTTCGCCACCCGGTTGTCCGCTCCCAGCGACACGGAAAACAGCGCCGCCTCCCGCCCCGTCGAACTTCTGACCAGCCGGCGCAACGGCTCCCACTGCTGCTCCGGAATGCCGACCCGGTCGCGCGCCCGCCCGCGCCAACCGTAACGCATGGCCCGCGTCAACGCGAACTTGAACATCCGGGCGCGCCAGCGCCAAGGCTCGTAAACGCCTAGAGCGGCCGAGCCGTTCGCGAAGCCCCGGAGCGGGGCCAGCCATCGCACCCGGGAAAGCGACGGCAAGGCCGTGAACCACTCCATGGCTTCGCCATTCCGCCGCGGCCCTACGGCCGGTTCGACACCGCTCCCGAATACGGTCGTGATCCGCCCCAGACCCATTCGCCGGCTCGTGTCCGCCGAACCCGGCGCGAAAACTTCACCCATGGTCCCGGCCTCCACGAGTCCCGGCCCATTCCGGACACCGCCTGTTCGTACGCCGCTCCAGCTCGTCGATCACACGGCTGATCCCCGCCATGGCCACCACTTCCGGCTTTGCTGAGGCATCGATGACGCATCCGCCTGCGGCTTCCGCTAGATCCAGGTACCCTTTCAACTGTCGCCGGAGTTCCTCCGAGCCCACTTCCTGCTTCCTTGCGCGGACGGCTTCCGGCGGCGCATGCAGGATCAACAACGCGTCAGGTTTCGGCGCCAGCCGGGCCAGCGCCCTCGCCAGCCACGGCGGCCCCCCGTACCGATAGCGCCGGGGGTCCACGAGAATGTCGTGATAGTAACGGTCGAAAACCACCAGCCCGGAGCGCGCCCTCTGCCAGCGGAGCCGCAACCGGGCCACTTGATAGTCGAGACCCACCCACAGGAGCCGGAGCACGGAAAGCCATTTCGGATCGGCGCCGGCGCCGTGAGGATCGACTGTCTTCGCGCCTGCCCGAATGGAACCGAGCAGGCCGGGCCGCCAATGGTAACGGTAGACGCGCCGGAACGCGGGTGCGACCCCCCGAACCACGTTGCCGATGAAAGTCGATTTTCCGACCCCGTCCGGGCCCACGACCGCCACCATCAGCCCGGTGGGCCGCAACCCGCGCCGCAGACGGCGTACCCCGTCTCTCCACCAGAACGAGACAAGGTGGAGCGGATGCCGCCAGGCATTGCGCCAGAGGAGGCCTGGCTGTAAAGCCCTTGCCCGCTGGTCCAGCTTCCCGGCCGCCGCTTCGACCACGCGCGGCGCGTCGGCTCCGAAGAGATCCGCCACCGCGGCCTCCGCCTCGACCGCCCCTAGTTCCTGCAACAGGCGCGCCACCCGCTTTCCCTTTCCGCCCGGCGCCCCGCCTTTCAGAACGCGTTTGGCCGCCAAATAGCGGAACTCCACCGCCGCCGCCGGCACCTGAAAGCCCTCGTGAAGCCGAGTCCGGGCCACCATCGCCTCGCCTGAGTCCACTCGGATGCCCCGCCTCCAGTGGGCGGTGATGACATCGACACGGGCTGCCTCTATCCGGCCGTCCGAGATCCTGAAGAAGACGAGATAGTGAGCGTCGGGCGCATAAGGCAAACACTGCACGAGGCGGTAGCCCAGATTCCGCAGCTCCTGGATCGCCCCGCCCAAGGCGGCGAGATCCTCGGGGTGGACCGCCATGTCCAGATCACTGCCCAGACGCTCCGGAAGTCCCTCCCAGTCGTGTAGCACACAGTAGCGCACGCGGCGCTTCCGAAGAGCGTCCGCCAGCGCCTCCAGAAAACGCCGCGGAGCGGGCTCATCCCGCCTCTGTTCCACGCCGGCCGTCGCCACCGCCGCGCTCATGCTCTCCTGCACGCTCCCCATCAGTAGGCCCCGCTGGCTGTGAATACGGCGCGAGGCGTCTTGAGCAGAATCTTGCAGTCCAGCCAGAACGACCACTGGTGCACGTAACGCAGATCCAGCTCGACCATCTTTTCAAAGCTCAATTCGCTGCGCCCGCTCACCTGCCATAACCCGGTGATTCCCGGCGCCACCAGGGACCGCTGCTCGCTCCAGATCGCGAATTCCTTGCTCTGACCGTCCGGGTCCAGGTCGCACGCCGGCAGCGGCCGGGGACCCACGAGGCTCATTTCCCCCCGTAAGACGTTGATGAGCTGCGGCAACTCGTCAATGCTGAACCGCCGAAGGAACCGCCCGACGGGAGTGACCCGAGGATCGTTGCGGATCTTGAAGATGTGCCCCTGCTTCTCGTTCGCCCTCTCCAACCCGCGCCGGTCCTCAGTGCCGGCGTACATCGACCGGAACTTCAAGAACGTGAAATAGCGCCCCCCACGGCCGACACGCCGCGACCGGTACAGCACCGGCCCTCTCGACGTGAGCTTGATCAAGACCGCCACCGCCAGCATCAAAGGCGAGAGCGCCGCCAACAGAAGCGTGGAGACGCCCAAGTCGACCACCCGTTTGGCGACCTCACGGCCGCCCATCCACGCCACCGGCTGGAACTCGACCATCGGGAAGCCGGGTACCGGGTTCAGTCGCACCTTGGTCGCCGGGCCCGTGCGTTCCAGAACGCGGCTCACCACCACCCCCATCCGGTTCGCGCTCTGGCACACGTGCTCGAGGTCTCTCCGGCCGATCTGACTGTCGAGAACGATCAGACGGTCCAGACCGTGGCGGTTGATCAGAACAGGTACGTCCCGTAAACCGCCCAGCACGGGAATGCCGTTCCACCGCGTGGCCCCGGCGCCGGCGATGATTCCCGCCAGCCGCACCGACCCGTTGTGAAACCTGCGCATCTCGTCGGCCACGTGTTCGGCTTCCCGTCCGGAACCGACAATAGCCACGCATTCCGCCGTCCCGTCCCCCGGCCACATGGCGCTCGCGTACCGTCCCAGCAGCCTCATGCCCGCGAGCGTCGCCACCGCCACCGGCGTCAGCACCAGCGCGAATGACCGCGATATCGTCGCCCCGACCACTTCGCGGAAATACGCGCTCGCCAGCACCGTGACCACCCCGGCCAACGCCCCCGCCCGCAGGGCGTCGAAGAAGTCCACGAGATCGAAGCGATAGCGCTTCCTCAGCCGGCCGTCGCCGTCGCCATACAGCCCAAGCAGCAACATCGAGCCGGCCCAAATGACCAGCACCAGCAGGATCGGCGGCAGGAACTGCTCCAGTTCCGCGCGCTCGAAATGCACCGGCATCAAGGGATTCAGGAAAACCCGCACGGAGATCGCCAGCTTCCAGGCGATCACCAAACCGATGACATCCAACGCGGCAGGCGGGAGCCATAGCCGCCGTCCGGTTGCTTTCGCCTTCTCTTCGCGCTGGACGCGCTCTTGTCCGTTGCGCCGGCGATCCTTCGGCGCCGGCGTCACCAGCGGCCTTACAACCATACTGTCAGGCTGAGCTAATCGTTCCATGAGTATTGTTCAGATGAAGCGCCGTCACCGCGACGGGCCGGCGGCGCGCCGCCCCGCTCCCCGGCGGCGTCCCGCCCGTCCATTTCCCCGGCCGCTGGCGTCTTCCACGCCTTCCCGGCATGTCCCGTTGTTGTACTCGTCCAGGTCGTCGGCGATCTTCGTCATCGCCGCGCCCATCTCGCTGTTCGCACGAATCCCGAGGGGCAACTTGCCCTCGAGCGACGCCAGCAAGCCGTCGGCCTGCGCAACAATCACCGAGACCGGCGAGGGGTCGGAACCCGCTGCGAGATTGAGCTTGGCGGCGATCAGTTGATGAGCCAGTATCAGGCTCGCGTCACCCCGGGTCGGCGTCCGAAGCAAAGCCAACAGCTCCGGTCTGGCATATACCTTGGCCCCGAGTGTGAGAGTGGCGGCCGGCCAAGAACCGGGATGGTTCTTCCAGTAACCCTGGGTACACGCCCCCGCCGCCGGCTCCGTGGGGACAGAGAGGCCCGCCGCCAGCCAGTTGAGCGAAGCCGGCCGCGGCGCCGGGTCGGCTATGGGCGGAGCGTCCTCTGACAGCACCTGAACCGTGATCTCGGTGGCGCCCGCCGGAACCTCAACGTCGAGGCCCAGCGTGTCCCACGCCTTCCCGTCGCCGCTCGAGAGCGCATCGACGATGTCCGGCAGCGCGGTCCCGCCGACCGTCACTCTGACGACGTTGGGTCGTGGCCCGCCCTGCTCCAAGCCGAGGACGCTCGAGACAAACAGCCATAGCTTCGCCACCCGGGCCGTCGAAGCGCTCAGAAAATGGAAGGTCTGCGTGACCGTCGTGTCGAGCGGCGGCGCGAAGTTGCGGAAAGCGAGGTCCTGGCCGTCACGAACGTCGATGGCCGCCGGACTCGAGTCTGTCGCGTAGATTACGAGAAGTCCGGCGCCGCTGTTCTCCCAGGCGCCGCCACAGTTCAGGTCGCCCACCTCAACCGAGTTCGGGCCGGGCTTGATCACTCCAAGGTCACTAATGTCGGCGCGATAAGTAGCGGCAGAAATGTCTTCACCGTTATATCGGAAAAAGGTCGTCGGCCCCCCGATGAGCACCCCGCTCACACTGGACGAGCCCACGGTCACCTCCGCGTCGCCTGATGTCCGGTATTGGCAGGACCAGTACAGCAGGACCTGTCGCACGGATGCATCTGCCGGGACTTCGATCTCGATCGTTCCCGGCTGGCCTTCCGCCAGGCCCGTCCCGGCGGCGACCAGGCCCGTGCCGGACTGAATGGTCACCGACGGAGGGCCGAGCGCTTCGGTGCCGTCCGCCCGAAGCGGCCCGGGCGGGTACAGCGCGAGCAGCATTGCCGCTGCTGCCCAACAGAAATGAGTGCAGCCTTTCGAAATCAAGTTCTCCTCCGTTCTTCAGGCTGGTTCGAGCGGCCCGGCGTTGCGCCGGGCCCGGCCACGGCTACGACCCTCTTCCCGGCGTTGCCATGTGCTTGTAGTAGTACCGGTAGCGGCCTCCGTATCGCCCTCGATCCGCCCGGGCCCGGTTCAGTACCGTCCCGAGTACGGGCGTACCGTCCACGGCGAACAGGCGGCGGGCTGTAATCGCATCGCCCCGGGGAGTCTTCCCGGAGGCCAGCACGATGACGACGCCGTCTGCCAGCTTTCCCAAGACCCTGGCGTCGAAGACCTCGATCACCGGTGGCGTATCGATCAGTACAGCGTCGAAATGCCGCCGCATCAGCGTCAACAGCACCGGCGTGTTCGGCGAGTGCAGCAGGTCCGAAACGTTGGCCCTCTCGTTGCCTGCCGTGAGCACGTAGAGATTCGAGATCTCGGTTTCCTGGATCGCCCGCTGGACCGTCTCCCAGGTCAGCGGCGTCGTCGGTCCTGCCTTCAGCAAGTTGCTCAGCCCGGCCGTCTTCTTCGGGTCGAAGAATCCGTTCGCCAGCAAGAAGAAACTGTGGAGATTCGGCCGTCGCAGGTCGGCATCCACCAGCAGTACCCTCTGGCGAGCCTCCGCCAGCCCGATCGCCAGGTTCACCGCCACGCTCGTCTTTCCTTCTCCCGAAGAAGGACTCGTGATCACGATCAACTGGGGCGGCTTGCCGTCGCGCTGGGAAAGCATGAGCGTGGTGCGCGCACAGCGGAACGACTCGGCGAGCCGAGGGTCCGCTTGCTGCCAGGCATTGCATCCCCCCATTGCCTCGGCAGCCGAACGGTTGCCGTTCGGCGCTACCCGGGCCAAACCAGTCTCGGACACGGCCTTTAGGATCCCCGGGGCTTCCGGAATCACGCCGAGTTCCGGGACGTCGGCGTATTCGGCAAGCTCACCCGGCATCCGGACACTGTCGTCGCTGCGATCGCGGACCACACCCGCGCCGAAGCCCAGCAGAAGCCCGGCAAACAGCCCGAAAGCCGTGTTCATCGGTAGGTTCGGCCGGTACGGAGCCACTGGCGCCTGGGCCGGGTCCACGGCGCGGATCTCACTCGCCAGAGGGGCGGCGGCCAGGGCCAGCTCTCTTGCCTTCTTCGCCGTGGCTTGATACAGCTCTCCATTCGTCTGGACGTCCCGCTGCAGGATCTCGAACTCGACCGCGTCGGCGGCTTCGGCCGACATTTTCCTCGTCTGCTTCAGATAGTCCTCAGCCAGCAGCTTTTCATGCCGTTTCGCGGCTTCGAATTCGCTCTTGATGCCGGTCAAGATCCGAGACCATTCCTTTTCGATCAGGGCGTTCACTTCCCGCAGCTCCGCCCGGGCGCGCCGCAGTTCCGGATGGTCCTGCGTGAACATCGCCTCGAGGTTGGCGATCTTCTCGCGCAACTCGCCGGCTCGCGCCTGGTAGCCTTGAAGCGCCTGGTCTTCCTGCGCTTCGGCCAGGGCCTCCACCGGTCCGCTCACAGCCGCCGCATACCGGGTTTGGAGCCGCCGGCGTTCCGCTTCGGCATCGGACAACTGCCGCTGCAAATCCAGCAGCTTGGTCTGTGTCAATTGGACGTTGTTGCCGACCAGGAAGCCCGTGCGGCGGGCGTGCTCCTGGAGCCGCGCCTCGGACCGCTCCAGCGCCTCTTTCAGTTCGCTCACCTCCTGCATCAGCCACTCCTGCACGTAGCGGCTGCCGCGGCGGCGCATCTCGAGTTGCTGCCGGATCGTCTCTTCGACAAGCGTGTTCAAGACCTTCGCCGCCAGTTGTGGATCTTCCGCGTCGAACTGCAGCTCGATCAGCCGGGTGCCACGTATCGCACTGACCTTCAGGTTGCGGGCCAGGCCGGCCCGGGCCTGGTGCCGGCGCTCCTTGACGTCCTCCGTGCCCGAGGCGAACGCCGGCATATCCGCCAATCCCAGGCGGTCCACCACTCGGTCCAGCACCGCTTCGCTATGGAAGATCTCCACCTGAGTCTGCAGTTGGACGTCCGCCGTGACCGTGCCCGCTGCCGCCTTGTCTACCACGCCGGCGCTGACCACGTCGTCGTTGAAAGGAAGAACTTCCACCGAGGCCCGGGCCTTGTACTCCGGGGTCTGGAGCAGCGAAAACGTAACCGCAGCCGCCACACAAACCACCACACTCACCGCTACTACCCACTTCTGGCGGAGCGCCACCTCCCAATACTGGTGCAGCGGCCCTCTGCTTGCGGACTCCGCCGGCGAGGGATTGACGTCGAGGATCTCCGGGGCGTGGCGAACCACGGCCTCGCCGGGATCTCCCCTCGACTCGTTGGGATTCACATGCTGCATCTCACCCCCTAGCGTCTCCAGATGACCACGCCCGCCAGGATCGCGAGCGACGTCTTGAATGCCGCCTGCCGCATCTGTTTCATGGCGCTGGTGGGGATGAAGAGAACATCCCCGGAATACATCGCAATGTCGTTGGTTTTGCCCTTCATCACCTTCTTCAAGTCCACCGGGATCTCACGGCGCACCGTGCCTTCCTCAATTCGAAGAATCTTCGCTTTCCCCGGCGCCGCCATCTCCGTGAAACCGCCGGCCGCCGAGAGGGCCTGCAACACCGAGACGCTCTTTTCATCCGCCAGCACGATCGCTCCGGGCTTCATCACCGCCCCGATCACAAAGGTCATGTCCGCCCGCGGCACGCTCACCACCGAGTTCGGCGGAACGAACACGTTGTTCTGGGGACTCTCCCCGCGCAGCAGCGGCTTGAGGCTGACCTCTTTCGTCTCCACGATCTTCCGCCGCTCTACTTTGCCACCGTCCGTGAGTACGTCGCGCCAGACTTCGGTGGCGATGAGCACGCTGTGACCGGCATCCTCGGTCAGTCCTCCAGCCATCGAGATGATCTCCAGCAGCGTCCGCGGCGCTTCCAGTTGGTAGACGCCCGGCCGCCTCACCGACCCCAGTACGGAGACAGGACTGCTCTTGCGCTCCAGCAGATTGACGCTGACCTCGGGTTCCAGCACGTACTTGCGCGCCCGTTCCCGCAGCTCGTCGCGGATCATCTTGATCGTCCGCCCAGACGCCCGAATCTGCCCCAGGTACGGAACATCCAGGACTCCGGAAGAATCGATTCGGTACACCTGTTCCCCTACGTCGTCGATCCCGAAAACCCACAGGCGAACCTCGTCGCCAGGGCCCAATTCATACGCGTCGTAGTCCATCTGGCCGGCGAAAGGATCTGGCCCTTGCTGGGTCCCCTGCTGGGCCAACAAAGGCAACCCGAGCGCCAAGATCATCGATAGGAGCCACCCGTAGACGTTCGGGTGCCCCGCCCCGCGAGCCCGCCGCGTTGCATTTGCCGATTTTTCACCCATGATTCTTGATCTCCAGCCCACCGTCTCCTTTGGTGAGTGTCGACCGCGCGTGGCGCCGGCCCCTCGAGCCTCCGCCGCTCCGCCGGTATTCCTGCTCAGGCAATCCCGGCTCTCGCCCGGTCACGGCACTGCTGGATGCGCTCGCCCATCCTCGCACCCCACTCTGCCGCCCACCCGCAAGGCCTCGCCCACTTCCGTTCGATCTCCACGGCGACAGAGCGGCGCAGCATGCGCACCGACACCACGAACCGGTCGCGCCCCGCAGTGCTCACCAGGACGCCGGTCAGCCCGGCCAGCGGCCCTTCCTCGATCACCACTCTCCGCCCGACCTCGAGGTACTCGTGCGGTTCGGCCGGCAAGCCGCTGCCCGCCACTTCACGGATCGCCTCGATTTCGGCGTCCTCGACAGTCGCGCGCTTCATACCTACGCACACGAAACCCACTACGCCGGGAGTTTGAAGAATGGGTAGATACCGGGCGGACTCTTCCAGCCGGCAGAACAGATAGCCGGGAAAAAGAGGTCTTACTTGCGGTCGGAAACCTGTGCTCGAAGACTTAGGAGCACTACATAAAGGCAGGAAAGTCTCGAAATGTTTCTGGCTCAGTAGCTCGTGAACGCGCTTATCTCGCTTCGGAGCCACTCTGATGGCATACCAGTACCGTTTCTCGGCCATATTCTCCTCCGTAAGGCCGATCATTTTAGGAGTGAGGCCGGAGCGCGCAGGCTGCCGCCCCGATCGCCGTTTTCGCGGTGGGTCCCTCCTCCGAACGATCTAGCAGTTTCTGTAAACTGGTAATTTCAGCATACAGCCGTTCCGTATTCTGTCAAGGGTGGATTCGACCCAACCCCCAGTGGCCCCAGCCGCCACCCACGGGCTGACGCGGGCTGCAGTAATTGAGGTTCACCGGCTCCCGGACCGCGCCTCCCTCTCCCGGTATATCCGCTCAGCGTCGAAGCTCGGGTTCGGGGGAACAGCGGCTCGAAAGAGGCTGACTGCGCACTGCCGCCTCCACAGGTCGAGTCTTACGGATTGGTCCGGAAAAAGAGGTTCAGTGCTCAGCAGGCGGGCCGACTACCGAGTTGTCGCCTCTCACCGGGCGTCCGTGGATGCCAAGCTTGGCATACAAGCGGCGTAAATGCCAGCGGACCGTTTCCCTGCTGATGAATAACTCCTCAGCAATCTCGGTGTTCTTTCTGCCCTGGATCACCAGATTGAGTATCTCGTCTTCCCGCTTCGTTAACTTGGACCCATGGTTGGCGTCCTGGTAAGCGCGCAACACGTCGGCAAGGATTCGCCGTGACGCCCAGATCTCACCCCGCGCCACCGCTTTCACCGCGGCCAGCGCCAGTGCCAGCGAGGCGTCGGTGGGGAGCACCCCGGCGCACCCACGTTCGATCAACTGCTTTACATGCCGATCCCCCGCCGATGAGAGCACCAGGATCCTCATTGCCGCCACGGCTGACGAACCCGCCGGGTCCAGTCCAGAAAGCACGTCATCCAGCAGCTCTTCGTGAAGAAGCAAGATCGACGGCCGGAAACGTTCAATGTGGTGGATCAAAGTCCCCGAGTTGGCAGGGATGCGAATCCCGACGAACCCGGCCTCGTCCGCTAAAGCTCCGATAAGGTCTCCGCTATGGGACCACGTCTCGCTGGCGACAGCGACAACGCTCTCCTTCGGAGACAATTCACCCACCCTGGGCTTAGTCTCCACCATGACTCTCCTCCTGATGGTTACCTCGACCCTAGCACTTCGGCGCGGCGAATGTCAATGAGTCATTCTCACAACACGAAGAAATGTTTCAAATAATAAAATCTCACGCCGTCTGATCACCCGGAATCCGTTCTTCGGTCCGCCTTGCCCGCGCTCGCCTAACGGTTGCGGCCGGACGGCCTCGTTGGCGTCTCTCAGCAACGTTCCGACTCCGCGCCGGGAACCTCGATAATGGAAAGCAGGTTGTGCGCATTGCAAAGCTCTTCTGCCTCGTCCTGGTAACGGCCTGTGCGCCGGGTCCGCACAGTCTCCGGATCGACCCGGCTCTGGCGACCCTTGTCCCCGCCGACGCCATCGCCTTGGCCGGTATCCGGATCGACAAGCTCACCCGCTCGCCGCTCTACCGGGATCTCCGCCCGCTGCTCGACACCAACCTCGTCAGCCGGCTCACCCGGCGCACGGGAAGGCGCCTCGGCGATCTCTGGGAACTCCTGGCCGTTGCCACACCGGAGGATATCGTCTGGATGGCTCGGGGCCGCTTTTCGGCCTCGGGGATCGAGCCCCGCCTCACCTGGCCGGGAGCCCGGCGGGCCACCTACCGGAATCACCTCTTCATTTCCGACGCGCGGCAGGCGGTTTCCTTCATGAACGCCAGCACGGCCCTGGCCGGCCGGCCGGAGCGGATCAAAGCCATCATTGATCAGCGGGACTCCGAGGCCGCTCCTCCCGCGGACCTGCTCGCGTTGGCCGGCGAAATCGACGATTCCGCACAAATATGGGCCGTCGTTCTGGGGGGACGTAAACCGCCGCCCGGTGTGCTGGAGCCGCTGCGGCGCCTCCTCGAAGACATCCTCCCCAAGATCGAGCGGGCCCGGGCCGCGGTGAAAGTCGGAGAGACGCTCGCCTTGAATGTCGAAGCTGAATGCCGGAACCTGGACGACGCCGAAACGCTGCGCTCGGCCGCCAACGCGTTCCTCGGCTTCACCAGGCTGCAGCGGAACGAGGGCCCGGCGCTCCGGGAGGCTCTCGACCGGTTGTCGGTCCAGCGTGAAGGCGCCCTTGTGAAGCTCACCGTCGAGCTGCCTGCGCCGCTGGTGAAGAAGTTGCTCCCGATCCAGAAACCGGCGTCCTGAGCTCGACCCCACCCCCAGCGCCCCGCCGCGTCCTGCCGGCTTCAGCGGTTCCCGAGACTCAGCAGGACGATCCCCGCCAGAATCAGCCCCAGCCCGAAGAACTTGTTCCGCGTGAACGGCTCGCCGAAAAACAGTCGCGACCACAGCAGCGTGAAGATGTAGCCGAGCGAGACCATCGGATACAAGATCGTCAGCTCCCCGCGGCGGATCCCGGCAATGAACAGCAGCGACGAAGCGACGAACAGCGCCACCCCCACGGCCAGGCGCCAGTTCAGCAGCAGAGTCAGCGGGTTACGGTGCAGCCGTCCCGCCCCGGCCTTCAAGAAGACTGACCCGAACGAGCCGACGAAGGCTGCCGCAAACACCAGCAGGATCGACGAAAACGGCGTGGTCACCGGCCAGGCTTCCTCCCCAGCACCGCTACGCCAAGGACGATCACCGTGATCCCCGCCAGCTTGAACGCGTTCATCGACTCCTTGAAGATCAGTACCGACAGCACGGTCACCCACACGTAGGTCAGCGAGATTACCGGGTAGAGGATCGAAAGCTCCCCGTCGCGCAGCGCCAGCGTCAGCAGGATCGTGCTGAGCCCGTACAGGCAATACCCGGCGAACAGCGGCGGATCCAGCAGGAGCCGCAGAATCTGTAGCGGATGCCCGAACAGACTTCCCAGCGCCATCCCGGCCAGGTCGTTGGCCCCGAATTTGAACAGGATCTGGGCGGCCGCCCCGAAGATGGTGCAAACAAACACCAGGGCGATCGCCTGGCGCTGGGTGAACCGGAAGGACGGACGCTCTGGTGAAACTGTGGCCGGGTGATGGTTCAACAGCGTTGACTCCGCAAAGCCTTCATGATAGCCGATTGGATGAGCCGGCCCGGCCGTAGCCGCCGCCTCCAGGCGTCTCGATCTGGAGTACGTCGCCGGCGCCGGCCTCGACTTGGGCCTTGCCGGGCAGCCGCCGCCGGCGTCCGCCTCTGACGATGTGATTGCCCCCCGCACGCCCGGGCCCGCCGCCGGCGAGCCCCCATGGCCGGTAGCGTCGCCGGTCGCTCAGAATCGTTACCCTGGCCGGGGAAAGGAACTCTATCTCGCGCACTACGCCGTCGCCGCCACGGAACCGGCCTCGCCCCCCGGAGCCCCGCCGGATGCGATAGCTCTTCACCCGCATCGGAAACTGGTGTTCGATGGCCTCCACCGGCGTATTCAGACTGTTTGTCATGTGCGTATGGACCGCCGAGTGCCCGCCTCCGCCCTGCGGGCCCGCGCCCATTCCACCGGCGACCGTCTCGTAGTAAGCGAACGGCCGGCCGCGGGTCGCGTCCCATCCGCCCACGCTCAGGTTGTTCATCGTCCCGGAACTCGCTGCGGGGATGCGGCCCGGGGCAGCCCGGGCCAACGCCCCAAGCAATACATCGGCAATTCGCTGCGACGTCTCCACGTTGCCCGCCGCCATCGCCGCCGGCGCCCTGGCATTCACCACCGTCCCCTCAGGGGCGATCACCTCCACTGGACGCATCAGCCCCGCAGTAAACGGCACCTCGGCAGGGAGCAAACAGCGGAAGACGTAGGTGACCGCCGAAACCGTCACCGCATAGTTCGCGTTCACCGGCCCCGCCGTCTGCGGGGCGGACCCCGTGAAATCGACAACCGCTTCTCCGCCCCGGATCCGGATGGACACCCGAATCGGGACCGGGCCGGAGCCCAGTCCGTCGTCGTCCAGCCGGTCCTCGAACTCGTACACCCCTGCCGGCAGCCGCCGGAGCATGGCGCGCATCATCCGCTCGCTGTAGTCCTTCAGCGCCTCCATGTGGCACCGGATTCGACTCAACCCATGCCGCCGAACGGCCTCGCCCAGCCGCTGCTCGCCCCGGCGGATCGCCATCCACTGGGCCAGCAAGTCCCCCTCCCGCTCGGCCGGCGTCCGGACATTGGCCAGAATCGTCTCCAGCATGTCTCGCTGCAACTGCCCGGCCCGCACGAGGAAAACCGGCGGGATCCGGATCCCTTCCTGGAAGATCTCCCGCGCCAGCGGCATCGAACCCGGCGCCATGCCCCCCACATCGGCGTGGTGCGCCCGGTTGGCGATCCAGAAAGCCGGCTGCGGCGAGCGGCCGAAGAAGACACCCGCCACCGCTGTGATATCCGGCAAGTGCGTGCCGCCGCGGAACGGATCGTTGAGGATCACTACGTCGCCCGGGCCCGGCCGGCACGCCTCGAGCGCATGCTTTACCGAAAGCGGCATCGCCCCCAGATGCACCGGCATATGGTCGCCCATGGCCACCGTCTCCCCTCCGGCGTCGTAGAGGGCACACGAGTAGTCCCGCCGCTCCTTGATGTTGGCCGAATAAGCCGTCCGGCACAGGACGATTCCCATCTCTTCACAAATCGACCCGAGCAGATGGCGGATCAACTCCAGCTCGATCGCGGCGGCGCTCATGAGCGGGGCTTCTTCAGAGTGGGCGGCTTCTCGTCTCGGGCCGGTTTCTCCGCCGGCTGGGCCACACTAGGCGGGGGAGCGCCGATCACGAAAACTCCCTTGTCCTCGGCTGGAGCCTGGACGGCCTGTCCGGCCGCCGCCGTCTCAGGCGCCTTCCCGGCCTCGGCTTCGGCCTCCGCTACCGCTTTCTCCTCCTGCCTCACACAAGCGCCGGCTCCGATCGCGAACTCCGCCGCCGTCACCCACCCGGTGTCGGTGCGTTTCCGTACCGCCCAGGCATCTCTCGCTTCGTCGGTCTCGATGCGCCAGTCCTGGCGGCGGGGCGCCGGACGGCGCCGGACGCGGATGGGACGAGAGCTGACCTCGCGGACCATCCAGCTCTCGGCCCCGGTCATCGTCTCGAACCGCTCATACTCCGTGCCCGTCCCCTCCTCGGAGCGCGCTTCGACGAGCAAGATACCGCTGTGATCCGAATCGAACCAGAAATCCTCGATCACCGCTGCCCGAGGTTTCTCGAAAACCGGCCTCCGCCGCCAGAACTGCCCGCCGTCGGTGGTGATCAGGAAAAAAGGATCGTGCGGCCGGCCCCCCTCCAGCACGTGCCCGGCCGCCCAGCCATGCTTCTCGTCGAAGAACACCACCCGGTCCAAGGTCGCCCGGGGCACGCGGTCCGCCGCCTCCCTCCAAGTGAGGCCGCCGTCTTCGCTCGCCAGCAGCACCGAAGCAATCGTCACCGCCTCCGTGTGAAGATTCCCGGCCACGTAAAGCTTGCCACCGATGAATTCCACCGAACTGAGCTGGAGGTATACCGGGCAAGGGCTGTCGGCGGGACAGAACAGCCCCACCGATTCCATCACCTCGTTGGTGCACTTCGCGGGCAGGACGATCGGCTCCCCCGTGTACGCGAATTCCGCCTTCTTGGCCGTTTCGCACCAGCCCGCTCCGGCGGCCAGAGCCAGCGCGATCACCGGGATGAGGCGGAAGGACATGGCCTTCTACTCCGATTGTAGCCCCCGGCGATAACGCAGGCGGAAAACCGAACCGCCCGGCGGCGGCTTGCGGAGGAGACGAGGAAACAGTGTCCTGCCGCCGGGCGGCGGTGATTGTCGAGGAACGAAATGGATCGTTCTGCGATGATAGTGATTTCAGCCGCCCGGGAATCTCGGGCAAAATGAAAGTCGGCCGTGGCTTTCCCGCGAGAGCCCGGCACGGAGATCACCCGTGTGGCGTTGGATCAGACAGGTGGCGGACAGGATCCGGCCCGGCAGCCGATCGGGCGGGGCTCACCCTTCGCCCCCTCTGGCCGGAACGCCCCCGGTCCGCCGGCGCAAGACCTACGCCGGCGACACCGGCTACGTCTACGAGTACTATTACGAAGGCTACCGGGTCTCGGACCGGAGCGGCCGCCTGGGGGTGGAACACATCTTCACCGTCTCCTCGGACCGCCGCAATTGGTTCCCCGTCCCGGTCTTTCTGGAAGACGCCGCCGTGGCCGGCTGGGAGCGCCGCCGCGGCCGCGAACTGAACATGACCGAGCGCTACGCCATCGTGAAAATGGCCCTTTTCCGCGCTTTTGATGACCGGGAAAAGCCGCGCCTCATGCGCACCGGCGTCACCGTCGGGACGGACCAGATCGACCCTCTCCTCGAAGCCCTCGGCATCGACTGACGCCCCCAGGACGCCGTCGGCGCCTGCAGCCGGGATTCTTCAAACCACCAGCCGGAACCGCCGGCTGCCCAACACCCCGGCCTCCTGCGCGTCCACGACCGCGATCGCCGTCATGTTCACGATGTCGCTCACCTCGTCGCCCCGCTGCAGCACGTGTACGGGCTTGGACAGCCCCATCAGGATCGGCCCGATCGCCTCCGCCCCGCCGATCCGCTGCAGCAGCTTGTAGGCCGCGTTCCCCGCGTCCAGGTTCGGGAAGATCAGCACGTTCGCGCCGCCCTTCAGCAAGCTGAACGGATAACGCTCCTCGATGATTCGCGGCACCACCGCCGTGTCGGCCTGCATCTCGCCGTCCACCATCACGTCCGGGGCCCGCTCGTGGATGATCTCCACCGCCCGCCGCACCTTTTCCGCCTCGGGGTGCCGCACGCTGCCGAAGTTCGAGAACGAGATCATCGCCACCCGCGGCTCCACGTTGAATCCCCGCGCCGTCTCCGCTGTCACGATGGCTATCTCGGCCAGATCCTCGGCCGTCGGCTCGATGTTCACCGTAGTGTCGGCCAGGAAGTACATCCGCCCGTTCGGCGTGATCAGCATGTACATGCCCGAGACCCGCCGCAAGCCCTCCCGGACCGGGATCACCTGCAGCGCCGGCCGCAGCGTGTCCGGATAGTTCTGGCTCAGGCCCGCGATCAGCGCGTCGGCGTCGCCCAGCCGCAGCATCATCGAACCGAAAACAACCGGGTGGACGATCAGTTCCTCGGCTTCGGTCCGCGTCACGCCCTTGCGCTGCCGGATCTTGAAGAAATGCTCCGTATACTCGGTAAGCCGCGAGAACGACGGCGGGTGGATGATCGGCACCCCGTCCAGGTTCAGCCGCAACGACTCGATCTTCGTCCGGATTACCTCCGGCTGGCCCAAAAGAATCGGCTCGGCGATCCGCTCATCCACCAGGATCTGGCACGCCCGCAGAATCTTGTCCTGCTCGCCCTCGGGAAAGACCACCCGCTTCGGCTGCCGCTGCGCCTTGTGGATCATCACCCGCATCACTTCGTGGGCTTTGCCCAGGCGCCGCTCCAGCCGCTCCTTGTACTCCTCGATGTTCACCGGATTCTGCGCCACCCCGCTCTCGATCGCCGCCCTGGCCACCGCCGAAGCCACCCAGATCAGCACCCGGTGGTCGAACGGCTTCGGAATGATGTATTCGCGGCCGAAGGTCATGTCCTCGACCCCGTATGCCCGCCTCACCGAGTCCGGCACGTCTTCCTTGGCCAGCGCCGCCAGCGCCCGCGTCGCCGCCAGCTTCATCTCATCGTTGATCGCCGTCGCCCGGACGTCCAGCGCCCCACGGAAGATGAACGGGAAACCGAGCACGTTGTTCACCTGGTTCGGGTAGTCCGAGCGGCCCGTCGCCATGATCACGTCCTTGCGCGCCTTCACCGCCGCTTCGTAAGAGATCTCCGGATCCGGGTTCGCCAGCGCGAACACGATCGGATTCTCCGCCATCGAAAGCAGCATCTCCGGCGTCACGCAGTCCGCCACCGACAGCCCGATGAAGGCGTCGGCGCCCTTCATCGCGTCAGCCAGCGTCCGGGCGTCGGTCTCAGCCGCGTATCGGGCCTTGTACTCGTTCATGCGCTCGGTCCGGCCCTTGTAGATGACGCCCTTGCTGTCGCACATGACGATGTTCTCTTTGCGGACGCCCAGGTTGATGTAATGGCCGGCGCAGGCGATGGCGCTCGCCCCGGCCCCGTTGATCACGATCCGGATCTCGCCGATCTTCTTGCCCGCGATCTCCACCGCGTTCAGCAGCGCCGCCCCGGAGATGATCGCCGTGCCATGCTGGTCGTCGTGGAAGACCGGAATCTTGAGTGTCTTCTTCAGCTCTTCTTCGATGACGAAGCACTCCGGCGCCTTGATGTCCTCCAGATTGATCCCGCCGAAGGTCGGCTCCAGCAGTTGGCACGCCCGAATCACCTCTTTCGGATCCTCGGTGCCCAGTTCGATATCGAAGACGTCGATGTCGGCGAAGCGCTTGAAAAGAACCCCCTTGCCTTCCATCACCGGCTTTCCGGCCAGGGCGCCGATGTTGCCTAGCCCCAGCACCGCGGTGCCATTGGACACCACCGCCACCAGATTTCCCTTCGCCGTGTAGCGGTAGACTTCCGCCGGGTTTCCGTGGATCCGCATGCAAGGGACCGCCACGCCCGGGCTGTAAGCCAGCGACAGGTCCCGCTGGGTTCGGCACGGCTTCGTCGGCGTCACCGAAATCTTCCCCGGGGGGTACGATGAGTGATATTCGAGTGCATCTTCGTCGCGAATTGCCATAGCAGATTCCAGAGAATTGTGTTTCCTTACTCCCTTATGTCAGCATCTCACGTCCGGACGGCTCCCTGCGCGTGAGCAGCCCCTCCTCGCCGCCGCTGACCTCCTTTCCCAGCCTGTGCCCCGCCGGATTCTTTGTCAAGCAGCGGCTCCTTGGATCCTCGCGGCGGTCTCCTGCATCCAATCTTCTAGAGATTAGGGGGCCGTTGTGCGCCGCCCCCGGTAGAATCGAGTAGGGGATGCCGAAAGTAACCTTTCTGCCGACCAACGTCACCGTCGAGTTCGATCCGGAAACTTTGCCCTACAGCGGCCACGGCAAGCCGGGTTCGCTGCTGGACATCGCCCTGAACTTCGGAATCGATTTGGAGCACGCCTGCGGGGGCAACTGCGCCTGCACCACCTGCCACGTCATCGTCCGCCAGGGCGAGGAGAACCTCTCGGAGATGGAAGACGACGAGGCCGACAAGGTGGACGAGGCCGCCGGGGTGACAATTCATTCCCGCCTCGGGTGCCAGGCCGTCGTCAAGGGCGACGTCGTCGTCGAGGTCCCCGACTGGAACCGCAACTACGTCAGCGAAGGCGGCGGCTCGATCAACCTGGGCGACGCGATCCCGGCCGAAAAGAAGGGCTGATCCGTTTCCATACGGGGCCGTCCGGATCTGACAGTATAATCGGGGTGAGAAGCCATCCATCCCGGCGCAGACCGCGCCGGAAGAACAGAGGCGGCGCATGGCCCGCGACAAGCAAAGCCGGCGGGGGCTCGCCGCTCGTCTCGCCGGGGGGAGCCTGGTCATGTTCTCCTGGGGTTGCGGCCGCGGCATCGCTGAACTGCTCCCCGTCGTCCCCCGCGCCGAATTCGAACCCGCGTATCTCCGCCTGTACCGCAGCGGGGAACTCAGGGAGCGGATCCGGGCTCTCAAGGAGATCTACAAGGCCTGCCGCCTGTGCCCCCGGCAGTGCGGCGTCAACCGCGCCCGCTGGGAAAAGGGCGTCTGCAACTCCACGTCCCGGGCGAAGATCTACTCCGTCCACCCCCACTTCGGCGAAGAACGCCCCCTGGTGGGCCGCGGCGGCTCCGGCGCGATTTTCTTCTCGAACTGCAACCTGCTCTGCTGTTTCTGCCAGAACTGGGAGATCAACCACCGCGGCGACGGCGCCTACGTGAGCGACGAGCAGCTCGGCCGCATGATGGTCTCCATCCAGGAGCGCGGCTGCCACAACGTCAATCTCGTCACCCCCACCCACATCGTCCCGAACATCGTCGCCGCGCTGCCCTACGGCATCGCCCGCGGCCTCCGTGTCCCCCTTGTCTACAACTGCGGAGGCTACGAATCCCTCGAAGTCATCAAGCTGCTCGACGGCATCGTCGATATCTATCTACCCGACTTCAAATACACCGACCCGGAGATGGCAGCTAGGTACTCTTCTGGGGCCCGGGACTACCCGGAGGCCGCCGCTGCGGCGATCAAAGAGATGCACCGGCAGGTAGGCAATCTGGTCGTGGACGAGAACGGCATCGCCCTTCGCGGGTTGATGATCCGCCACCTCGTGCTGCCGGAAAACGTCTCCGGCACCGACAAGTTCGTCAAGTGGGTGGCCGAAGAGCTGGGGCCGGGAACCTACGTCAACATCATGGCCCAGTACCGGCCCGAGAATAAGGCCCGGAAGTTCCGGCCCCTGGACCGCCGCATCACCGCCTCCGAGTATCGGCGCGCCATCCGCTGGGCCCAGGAGGCGGGCCTGAAACGCCTCGACGGCGTCACCGTCGGCTGAGCGCGCGCTTGCCTTCCGCGCCGCTCAGGCTTCGCCCTTCTTCCGCACCTCGATGCCCGCCGCCTCCTCGGTGAACTGCACGATCGCCGAGTGGTCCAGCCCGCCCTTGCCCTCGTTGATCAGCGCCACCAGCTCTTGCTGCACCAGGCTGGTGAGGGGCAGCGGCACCCGCAATGAGTCGGCGGCCTGGAGGGTGTTCCGCAGGTCCTTCTGGTGCAATTCGATACGGAACCCCGGCTGGAAGTTCCGCGAGTAGACCATCGGCGCTTTCGCGTTCAGCACCGTGCTGCCCGCCAGCCCCCCCTTGATCGCATGGAACACCGTCTCCGGGTCGAGCCCCGCTTTCGCCGCCAGCACCAGAGCCTCGCCCATCGCGGCGATGTTGCACGCCACGATGATCTGGTTCGCCAGCTTCGTTACGTTGCCCGCGCCGACGTCGCCGGTGAGCGTCACCGAAGCCCCCATGCACTCGAGAATCGGCTTCATCTTCTCGAAGACTTCGGGCCTGCCGCCCACCATGATCGCCAGCGTGCCCTCGATCGCCTTCGGCTCGCCCCCCGAGACCGGCGCGTCCAGAAACTCGACGCCCTTCTCGGCGCACGCGCGGCCCACCTTCTGCGCCACCAGCGGGTTGATCGAGCTCATGTCGATCACCACCGAACCGGCTCGCGCCCCCTCGAGCACCCCGCCCTCGCCAAGCACGGCCTTCTCGACGTCGGGCCCGTCGGGCAGCATCGTGATGATCACCTCCGAGCGCGCCGCCACGTCCTTCGACGAAGCGCCCGCTTCGGCGCCCGCGCTTACCACTTCTTCGACCCGCTCCGGCACGATGTCGTAGACCACCAGCCGGTGCCCTGCCTTCAGCAGGTTCTTCGACATCGGCTTGCCCATGATGCCCAACCCGATGAATCCAATGTTTACAGGCACTTCCACTGGCTCCTTTCCCTGGGTGTCCCTTGCCGGGCTAAACCGTGATTATCAGACACCCCCGCCCGGGCGTCAATTCCGCCGAACTCACGGAACCGGTCCTACTGTGAAAGATGCCGGAGGACCGCCGCGCCCCCGGGACGCCACGTCCCGGCGAACCGCACCGTCGCCGACGGCGCCCCCTTCAGCACGCGCCGGCTGAAGACCGCCGGCATCGCGTAGCCGTCGATCGCCACCGTGATCGTCTCCGGCTTGCCCGCCGGGTCCCGCGTCCACGAAACTTTCACGTGCTCGGGCTTCAGGCCAGGCGCCGCCTCCGAGCAGGCCTCGCCGTCCGGACGTCCGCAGGCCACCAGCTCCCGGATCCTCTCGGCGAACCGGTGCGCCGGCTCATCAAACTCCACCAGTGAGGCGTACCGCGCTCCGTTCGCCACCGCTGCGCTCAACTGGTGGTAGACGATCATCGAAATCGATACGTCGGCCAGCCCCACAAACAGCAGCGCCAGCGCCGAAAAGCCGAACGCGAATTCGATCAGCCCGCTGCCTCGCCTGCGTCTCCGCATCATCGTACCAGCCTCACTTCGTAAAGTCCCGGACCGCCTGCCCCGTTGCGGTGAGCCCCGGCCAGCGGCGCCGATCCGGCGTAGATCAACCCGCAACCCTCGATCGGGGCCGGCGGAACGAGGAACGTCGCATAACCCACCCGATCCCCGTCCTCCCCGAGCACCGCCGCTACGATCACTCGCTCGCCGTTGCCCCGTTCCGCATAGGCGGCATAGCTCCTCGAGAGCGGATCCGTGTCCGAGAGCAGCCGCCGCTCCAGCCGGCGGACGCACTCTTCGGTAGAGGGCTCGTCGCACTGATAGACCCCGTCCGCGAGGAACCCGAACCCCGCCCGCCCCGGTTCCGGCGCCCGCACGCGGAACCCCGCGTCCACCTCCGCTCCGGCGCCCGCCGGCGTCTGGCCGGCCACCGACCGCACCGCCACGGCCTGCTTATCGGGAATCTCCGGGATCACCGGCAGGAAGAATAGCTTCGCCTGCGCCTCCACCTGCACGCGGACGAACCGCACCCTCGGTTTCTCGACGGCCGAAGCCGCCCACGGCCCCCCGGCCGACTCCGCGAACGACACCTCCGCCCTCGTCCCGAGCGCCTGCCCCAGCCCGGCCAATGCCCCCCTTGCCCGCCGGCGCGCCCGCAAGATCCCTGCCGGCGTCCCGTCCAATTCCCGCGCCGCCGCCAGGGCGGCCTCGTCGGCGACGGCCTGTATCCGGTCGCGGACGATCAGCAGGTGGCCGGCATCGATCGCCGTGCCCAGCATCAGCACCACCACACCCATGGCGAACAAACACAGCAACAGCCCGGAACCGCGCTCCCCCGCCGGCTGGCCGGCATCCCCCCCGGGAACCGCCGGCCCGCAAGCCTTCCGCCTGGGGCTGGACACACTCATCCTCACTCCCACCATCGGCGGCAGCGCAACCGCTCTTTAACCTCTTCCACCGAGGTTCTCGAGTTGGGAGCCGGCCGAGGAACCGGAGGAACGGGCCGGCCGGAACCGCCGTCACGGCTGCAAACAAGGCGCCCGGTTACGCCCGCGCGGCGCTCTGGCGGGCGGCCTGGTCCGCTCCCTTGATCAGGCGCGTCACCACCTCCGTGAGCTTCGCCCCGTTCACCGGCTTGCTGAGATAGCCGTCCATGCCCGCCGCCAGACACTTCTCCGCGTCCGCCTTCATCGCGTGGGCCGTCAAGGCGCAAATCGGCGTCCGGGCGCCGTTCTTCTCCCGGTTGCGGATGTAGGCGGTGGCCTCGAAGCCGTCCATTTCGGGCATCTGGCAGTCCATCAGGATCAGATCGTACCCGTTCTGCTCCCAGGCCTCGATCGCCTCCCGCCCGTTGTTGGCCACGTCCACCGCGAAGCCCGCCTTCTCGAGCAGCCGCACCGCCACCTTCTGGTTGATGGGATTGTCTTCGGCTACCAGCACCCGCCCCGCCGCCGCCATGGCCGGCGACGGCGACAGATTGCTTCGCCTCGCGGTCGCCTCTCCCTTGCCGGGACTACGCTTCGCCCGGCTGCGCCGCCCCGCCGCCAGCGTGTGCCGGGTCACCAGCGGCTCTTCCTGATCGTCCGTCCGCCGCAACACTTCCGCGATCACTCCCCGAAGCTCCGCCGTGGTGAACGGCTTCACCAGGTATCCCGCATAGCCCGCCCGGCGGACCCGCAGCCCGTCGCCCCGCATCGGCGCCGACGTCATCGCAATCAGGCGCGTACCGGCGATCAACGGGTCTCCCTTGACGTCGTCCTGCACCCGGATGTGGTCGGCCTGGGCCACCGCCAGGTCGATGAGGACCACCCCGAACGGACGTCCTTCGGAAACCGCCCGCCGCAACACCGCCGGCATCTTGCGCCCGTCCGGCAGGCCTTCCGCGTCACACCCTGCTGGAGTCAACTGGTTCGCTATGAGCCGCTGCGCGCTGCTCCGCCGGTCCACCACCAGTACCCGTACCCCGTCGAGCCGCTCCGCCTCCGCCGTCTCCGGCAACCCCGAGTGCCGCCCCAGCGGCACCGTAAACCAGAACGAGCTTCCCTGGCCGACTTCGCTGCGGAACCCGATCCGCCCGCCCATCAGCTCCACGAGCTGCTTGGAAATCGCCAACCCCAGACCCGTGCCGCCGTACTTCCGCGTCATCGAATCGTCGCCTTGGACGAAGTTCTCGAACAGCCGCTCCTGATGCTCCGGAGCGATCCCGATCCCGGTGTCGTCTACCTGGAAACGCACCACCACTCGCTGTTCCCCGCCCCCGATCACCCGGCTCGACAGCTCGATCTTGCCGGATTCGGTGAACTTCAGCGCGTTGCTCAGCAGGTTGTTCAATACCTGCCGGATCCTCCCCGGATCCCCCACCACCAGGAAATCGGGATTCCCGTCCGAGCTCCACTCGAACTCCAGTCCCTTGCCTCGCGCCCGGAGCCCGTACACGCCGGCCACTTCTTCCACCAAGGCGGCCAGATCGAACGGGATCGCTTCGATCTGCAGCTTCCCCGCCTCGATCTTCGAGATGTCCAGAATGTCGTCCAGGATCGTCAGCAACGAATTCGCCGAGCTCTTCAGGCTTTCGGCGTACTCCCGCTGCTCCTCGTTGAGCGGCGTCGAAAGCAGGAACTCCGTCATCCCAAGAACCCCGTTCATAGGCGTCCGGATCTCATGGCTCATGTTGGCCAGGAACCGGCTCTTCAACCGCGTCGCTTCCTGCGCCTTCTGCAACGCCTCTTCGAGCTCCTGGTTCTTCAGCCGCAGCTCCTCGGCGTAGTCCTCCAGCCGCAGCTTCGTCTGCTTCTGCTCGGTGATACTGCGGACCACCGCGATCGCCTCCCCCCAGTTGAGCGGCAGCAGGCGGACTTCAAAATGTTCCACATCGGCCCCGTGGGCGATTTCGTATTCCAGGCTCGACATCCCGCCTTTGCGGCGCACCTCCGCCAGGCAGGCCTCCAACTGCAGGCGGACGTTCGCCGGTACCAGGTCGATTACCTTCCGCCCCACTGGATCGGCCGAGCTTACGAACGGCTGCGCGGTCCGGCCCGGCTTGTAGTCCAGCACGACCCCGTCTTCGCCGATCCGGACGAAATGATCCGGGAAAGCTCCCAGAATCGCCTTCAACTCGGCGGTGGTACGATACAGCTCTTCTTCGTTCTTCTGCCGGTCCGTCACGTCGAAGGCGGCAAACGACATCCCGATCACCCGGCCCGCTTCGTCCCGTAACAGATTCTCGTACAGCTCGAGCGTCAGCACCTGCCCGTCCGGCCGCCGGTACTTCTTCCGCGACGGCCGCGGCTCGGTTTCCGTCTCCAGCTTGTGGAAAAAAGCGTAGCGCTCCTCGTCACGCTCCCCGGCCGGCAGCAGTTCCCAGAACGGCCGCCCGATCACTTGCTGCGCCGCCAAACCCAGAATCGCGCACTGGCGCTGGTTCACCTCCCGGATCACCCCGTCGGCGTCCACCGCCAGGTAGCCCAGCGGCGTGCCGTCCAACAGGTTCTTCAGCCGCTGCTTGTAAGACAGTCCGCTCCACTGCTCGTCCAGCGCGTCTTCCTCGCGCCCGCGGCGCCGGGAGAGCAAACGCCAAACGAGCACCGCGACGGCAGCCAACGCCAGTACCGTGAACCGGTCCATCCCGCCGAACACTAGAGTCCTCTCGATTCGGTGCGCGTATCGCCGGCCCGGCCTGCGGCCCTATTGCCCGGCCCGCACGTCGAGCGGCACGAAAACTTACTCCTAATCCATCGACGGCTCGAGTGCGCAGGTTTAGTGGAACTGTAGCGAACCCAACGAGATCCGGGTACTAGGACCCCCTGCCGGCCGCCCCCGCGAAACCCTTACCGAGGCTCTCAGACCGCTGCCTGAGCCCCAGCCGCCCCTCACCTGGTCTGAATCGTGATCCTCATCTGGTTCCACTTGTAGTTCACCGTGTGCGAGCGCCCCTCCTCGTTCTTCATCGCATCGGACCAGATGAGCACCATCTCCCGGCCGTCGGCGCTGATCCACTTCGGCGACAGCTTCGGCTGGTAGGTGCGGTTCTCCGGCGAATCCACCGTCCAGTGCTCGCTGTAGTAGAACTCCCGCCACGGCCCGTAAGGCGTCTCGGAGTACCAGAAGCCCAAGCTGCCGGTCTCGGTGTGCATCCAGGCGTCGTAGTAGTCCTCGTCGGACGCCGTCATCCCGTGGCCGGCGTAAGTGCCGCCGTTCACCATGATGTAGCCGCCCAGCCCCTCGTTCCAGACCACCGAGGGCAGCCAGGAATACCAGCCGAAGTATTTGCCGTCGCTGCTTTTTTCGGGGAACACGTGCGCCGCCCCCCGCTCGCGGATCTGCTTCGACCACACCGGCCGCCCCTCGCCGTCATAGCGGACGAAATACTCCCACGCCTCCCGCACTCCCAGCCGCCGCTTCTCGACCCGCGCCAGCAGCAGCCGGTTCGAGTGCGCCCCCTCGGGCGAGTAGATGTAGACGTAGCCGTCCCGCGCCGCCTCTCCGTCCCGGCCGTTCTGCACGAACGAAACGTAAGAAAAAGGATAGGCCTCCTGCTCGACGTGCGGCAGGCCGAACTCCTCGAGGAAGAACATCTCCTCCCGGCTCACGAGGTTGCGAGCCGCATCGAACCGCTGCAGCTTCCGCTCCCCGCCCCACCGGTCCACCCGGAACCACGTCTGGCCATTGTCCGGCGATTTCAGCAGCTTCAACCCCCGGAAGGGCCCCGACCACCGCGGACCCGGCGTCCTCGAGATCGTCGCGTAGAGCACCCCGTCCACCGAGACCACCCCGTAGCCGAACCAGCTTCCCTCTTCGCCGCTGAAGTCCGGGTAGTTGGCGATCTCTTCCCGCCGGAAGCCCTCCGGACCGCCCAGGATCCGGTACAGCCGCGTGTGGTAGGAGCGCCCCGACTCCAGCCAGTCGCCGTCGCACATCGACGTCACTTGGGAGTCATCGGCCGCCCAGGTAATGCACCAGTTGTCGCCCGCCTTGCCCACTCGTACCAGGGTGTCCTCGTGGAACACGACGCCCACCGGAACCTTTTTCGGCGCCTCCCGCGCGGGCTTCTGGCAACCGCTCCACAACAGCCAGGCGGCTGCTATGAGGAACCGCCACCGCCGCGCGCACACGCCGCACTCTATTCTGTCCAAAGTCGCACCCCGGCTCGTGGATCTTGCCATCCTTCGGACTCCCATTCGGGCACTCGTCTATGAGAGGCTCCTCGGAATCCGTCCGGATGCCTGTTTCCAAGGCCTCCGAGCAGGCCGCCGCCCGCCGGCAGGAGGATGGACATTGCCGGCGCGCCTGCTGCGGGGCCGGATGACACCGCTCCCCGGCCCGGCGGCGCCCATAAGATATCATCACATGCTCCTGTCCCCGGATTTCCCCACCGCGGCCGCCACTGCTCCGATGCACTCGTGACCGGTGATCCACCCACCCCGCACCCGCGTGCCCCAGCCGGATGGCGGCGGCCGATGAATCCCTTCTTGATCAGGTCCCGGCGCTCACAGGGAAATGCGGGGACTGCCTCCCATTGCCCGGCGCCGGAACCTCGCTCTCAGTCAGAAGCGCAATTGGCTGGCTGTCCCCGGATTTCCCGACCACGACCGCCACTGCTCCGATGCACTCGTGACCAGTGATCCACCCACCCCGCACCAGCGTGCCCCAGCCGGATGGCGGCGGCCGATGAATCCCTGGCCGATCAGGTCCCGGCGCTCACAGGGAAATGCGGGGACTGCCTCCAATTGCCCGGCGCCGGAACCCCGCTCTCAGTCAGAAGCGCAATTGGCTGGCTGTCCCCGGATTTCCCCACCGCGGCCGCCACTGCTCCGGTGCACTCGTGACCGGTGATCCACCCACCCCGCACCCGCGTGCCACAGCCGGATGGCGGCGGCCGATGAATCGCTGCCCGATCAGGTCCCGGCTCTAACGCATCGCACCTAGAATAAGACGCTCGATGTCTAGTCTCAATCCCTTCTTGATCAGGTCTCGGCTCTAACGATCTCATCTCCGACACGTACGAGTTCAATGGAGTCTCAATCCCTTCTTGATCAGGTCTCGGCTCTAACGAGTCCGTCCGCCCGAAGCCCACTGAGACCGTCAGTGTCTCAATCCCTTCTTGATCAGGTCTCGGCTCTAACCCAAGGTAGCCGAGAAAGCCGCGCCGAGGCGCGTCTCAATCCCTTCTTGATCAGGTCTCGGCTCTAACTAGGTCTTAGCGCCCCGGCCAGCCCCTAGAAGCGTCTCAATCCCTTCTTGATCAGGTCTCGGCTCTAACTCTTCCAGTCTGCCTTGTTCAATGTCCTCTTCCGTCTCAATCCCTTCTTGATCAGGTCTCGGCTCTAACCGTTCCACCCACAGCGTTGACATTCGTGACAGTCTCAATCCCTTCTTGATCAGGTCTCGGCTCTAACACAGCTTACTTCCACTACTTCCGCAAGTTCCCGTCTCAATCCCTTCTTGATCAGGTCTCGGCTCTAACGCGGCGTTGCGGACCGGATTCTCTCCCGCACCGGGTCTCAATCCCTTCTTGATCAGGTCTCGGCTCTAACGCAGACCCTGACCAGGTACACGGTGGAGGTGGCGTCTCAATCCCTTCTTGATCAGGTCTCGGCTCTAACGGGCGAATTGATCAACGACAGCGACCGCCCTCGTCTCAATCCCTTCTTGATCAGGTCTCGGCTCTAACGCAGACCCTGACCAGGTACACGGTGGAGGTGGCGTCTCAATCCCTTCTTGATCAGGTCTCGGCTCTAACGGGCGAATTGATCAACGACAGCGACCGCCCTCGTCTCAATCCCTTCTTGATCAGGTCTCGGCTCTAACTTTCTGCGGCAGCTTGCGCTGACCGGCTAGAGTCTCAATCCCTTCTTGATCAGGTCTCGGCTCTAACGCTGATCGAGTCGATCTGGAGAACTACGCTCACATGTCTCAATCCCTTCTTGATCAGGTCTCGGCTCTAACGAATCGATCGACATCGTTGCTACGCTTGCGCGATGGTCTCAATCCCTTCTTGATCAGGTCTCGGCTCTAACGGATCGCTTTCAGCTCAAGTTTCATGTCCGCCTCCCGTCTCAATCCCTTCTTGATCAGGTCTCGGCTCTAACCCAAGGTAGCCGAGAAAGCCGCGCCGAGGCGCGTCTCAATCCCTTCTTGATCAGGTCTCGGCTCTAACGAACCAAGGTCTTGCCCGTGCGGCGGGAGCGAAGGGCGTCTCAATCCCTTCTTGATCAGGTCTCGGCTCTAACAACCCTCCGGCACGAGCTGGTACCACTGAACATCGTGTCTCAATCCCTTCTTGATCAGGTCTCGGCTCTAACGCCTGCGCCCGCTGCGAATACCGCGAGAAATGCCACGGTCTCAATCCCTTCTTGATCAGGTCTCGGCTCTACCATCGAGTCTGGGTATGCTGTTGGGCCTGCTACCGCGTCTCAATCCCTTCTTGATCAGGTCTCGGCTCTAACTGGATGCGGATTCATTCCCACCACAAGCCCGTCAGTCTCAATCCCTTCTTGATCAGGTCTCGGCTCTAACACCGGCGGAAGGCATGGTCTAACCTTCTCTAGTCTCAATCCCTTCTTGATCAGGTCTCGGCTCTAACATGCGTGACATCGCTGCTATGCTGTGGGCCACGGTCTCAATCCCTTCTTGATCAGGTCTCGGCTCTAACATGATACCGTTGTGGTGGCCTACTATCGGTCTCTGTCTCAATCCCTTCTTGATCAGGTCTCGGCTCTAACTACGCGCCACGGGGCTACTCACCAGCATCCTGGTGTCTCAATCCCTTCTTGATCAGGTCTCGGCTCTAACAACGATTCGCCCTGCCCCCACTGCTACGAGCAGGTCTCAATCCCTTCTTGATCAGGTCTCGGCTCTAACGCTGGTGGGTGACGGCTGCCCGCCTATCGCCGCCGCGTCTCAATCCCTTCTTGATCAGGTCTCGGCTCTAACGGTCTACCGCCACGAGGGCGCGTGGTGGGTCGCGTCTCAATCCCTTCTTGATCAGGTCTCGGCTCTAACACCCGTGTGTGGCTCCTACCGCGTGCAGGACCCCGTCTCAATCCCTTCTTGATCAGGTCTCGGCTCTAACCGCGGGGAAAGGAGAGTATGCGAGAAACGACAGGTCTCAATCCCTTCTTGATCAGGTCTCGGCTCTAACCCGCGACGGCAGCTACTTCGTCGCGGGAAAGGGTCTCAATCCCTTCTTGATCAGGTCTCGGCTCTAACCGTGCCGGTGTGGCGGTCTACCGCCACGAGGGCGCGTCTCAATCCCTTCTTGATCAGGTCTCGGCTCTAACGCGCCGCCACCGGAAAGATCAAGGCGGCGCTCGGGTCTCAATCCCTTCTTGATCAGGTCTCGGCTCTAACACAAAGAGGGAGCGAGGATACATGCGTCTCTCGCGTCTCAATCCCTTCTTGATCAGGTCTCGGCTCTAACGCGGTAAAGGACGCTGCCAATGGCTAATTGGCGTCTCAATCCCTTCTTGATCAGGTCTCGGCTCTAACAACACTCTATGACTTCATTGAAGAGGATAGAGCCAGTCTCAATCCCTTCTTGATCAGGTCTCGGCTCTAACAGCTTGGCCCCATTGCCAGAGCCATGAGCTGGTCTCAATCCCTTCTTGATCAGGTCTCGGCTCTAACGAAAGCATTAAACAAAGTGCGGGAGCTTTTGGTCTCAATCCCTTCTTGATCAGGTCTCGGCTCTAACGCAAAGGCATGGAAATCAACGTCTTTTCAAGCGTCTCAATCCCTTCTTGATCAGGTCTCGGCTCTAACATGGTGACTGCATACAAAAGACTGTTCGACGCGTCTCAATCCCTTCTTGATCAGGTCTCGGCTCTAACCAGGGAGCCAGTAAGCCCCCGCCGCCGCACCGGGCGTCTCAATCCCTTCTTGATCAGGTCTCGGCTCTAACGCGCGGCTGGGTCACGCGGCCTCCGATGTGCCTCTCGTCTCAATCCCTTCTTGATCAGGTCTCGGCTCTAACACGTCAAGGTCCGGCCATTGGCCGGGCGCTGCGGGGTCTCAATCCCTTCTTGATCAGGTCTCGGCTCTAACGGGGCACCAGCCCCATCCTTCTCAGGCTGCGGCTGTCTCAATCCCTTCTTGATCAGGTCTCGGCTCTAACCAGCGCCAGCCCGAAACGGGTCTGGGACCTAGGTCTCAATCCCTTCTTGATCAGGTCTCGGCTCTAACTTTGAGCTGACAGACGGCATCACGATGATGTCCCGTCTCAATCCCTTCTTGATCAGGTCTCGGCTCTAACGGCTTATAAGCGTCTTTTTGACGCCGCTAAGGCGTCTCAATCCCTTCTTGATCAGGTCTCGGCTCTAACGAGGACAGTGGCGATGTTTCGCCCCGGACGCCGTCTCAATCCCTTCTTGATCAGGTCTCGGCTCTAACCCGGGCGGAACGCTCGTGAGGTCCTCCCCTGCGGTCTCAATCCCTTCTTGATCAGGTCTCGGCTCTAACGTGGGGCCTCTCCGGCCCCGGTCCCGCACCGAGTCTCAATCCCTTCTTGATCAGGTCTCGGCTCTAACCTCCGCCCGCCGATGGTGCGGCACCAGAGGGCGTCTCAATCCCTTCTTGATCAGGTCTCGGCTCTAACCTCACGTTTCACGCAACCGAAAACGCGGTGAGTCTCAATCCCTTCTTGATCAGGTCTCGGCTCTAACGGGTCCTTGTGGACCCTTATGAAGCTCTGAGAATGTCTCAATCCCTTCTTGATCAGGTCTCGGCTCTAACGCTTGCCCGTTTCTACCTTCTTGAGTGAAGCGGGTCTCAATCCCTTCTTGATCAGGTCTCGGCTCTAACTTCTACCTTCTTGAGTGAAGCGGGCGAGTATGTCTCAATCCCTTCTTGATCAGGTCTCGGCTCTAACACTGGCCGTTAGGCTAGTTCACAGATTCTTGAAGTCTCAATCCCTTCTTGATCAGGTCTCGGCTCTAACAAAATGGGAGGTTACCGTGGCAAGGTCAATCCGTCTCAATCCCTTCTTGATCAGGTCTCGGCTCTAACTTCATTTTAGCACCCCTTTAGGTACGTTGTAGTCTCAATCCCTTCTTGATCAGGTCTCGGCTCTAACCTGCGGTACAGGTGCAGACTGCCGATGCTTGGTCTCAATCCCTTCTTGATCAGGTCTCGGCTCTAACCCCAAAGTTGATCAACCTCACGCCTCACCCTCTGGGTCTCAATCCCTTCTTGATCAGGTCTCGGCTCTAACGCGAAAGCGGCGTTCGAGCACGTCGACTATGACGTGTCTCAATCCCTTCTTGATCAGGTCTCGGCTCTAACGAGCTGTTTGAGAGGGCCTGCTCGAAGGCTGTCTCAATCCCTTCTTGATCAGGTCTCGGCTCTAACGGGGCGCTGGACCGAAGCCAAGTGTGGAGGCGTCTCAATCCCTTCTTGATCAGGTCTCGGCTCTAACCCAAGGCCTGGGTCAATAGCTTGGGGATCATCCAGTCTCAATCCCTTCTTGATCAGGTCTCGGCTCTAACATGATTATATAATCATAATGTAATGAGGATCGAGTCTCAATCCCTTCTTGATCAGGTCTCGGCTCTAACGGGCGGCACCGATATGCGTGTCGGTATCGAGTCTCAATCCCTTCTTGATCAGGTCTCGGCTCTAACGTGGCTCGTATCTCGGATCCTCCGCACCACGATTGTCTCAATCCCTTCTTGATCAGGTCTCGGCTCTAACGATGCAGGACCGCGAGATTGCCCAGGCCCTCGCGGTCTCAATCCCTTCTTGATCAGGTCTCGGCTCTAACCCGGATCGGCCTCATAAGTCACGACCTGCTCGAGCGGGTCTCAATCCCTTCTTGATCAGGTCTCGGCTCTAACGTGACCTGCACGATCTGTTCTACCGGGTCCATCGGTCTCAATCCCTTCTTGATCAGGTCTCGGCTCTAACGGCTCTACTATGACCCGAGCCTCCGCTGGGGCGTGTCTCAATCCCTTCTTGATCAGGTCTCGGCTCTAACGCGACGGACGCCCGGCACTACGCCGGCCCGTGGTCGTCTCAATCCCTTCTTGATCAGGTCTCGGCTCTAACGGGTACGGCGGTGACCACATCATCGCCACCGAGGTGTCTCAATCCCTTCTTGATCAGGTCTCGGCTCTAACGAGGCAGAATTGCTAATGCGGGAGTTGGCACTAGTCTCAATCCCTTCTTGATCAGGTCTCGGCTCTAACAGCGGGTATCCCGGCGGCTAACGCCGTTGAGCCGTCTCAATCCCTTCTTGATCAGGTCTCGGCTCTAACTGGAGAGTACCGCACCACGCGTGACGGCAAGGTGTCTCAATCCCTTCTTGATCAGGTCTCGGCTCTAACCGGAGACAGCTTGAGACTTGAACTTGGCAATGTCGTCTCAATCCCTTCTTGATCAGGTCTCGGCTCTAACGTAAGGGTTCAGGTCACCACAGATGGACTGGTGGTCTCAATCCCTTCTTGATCAGGTCTCGGCTCTAACTGAGAAGATGTATGTAACTCATGTCCTTACCCTGTCTCAATCCCTTCTTGATCAGGTCTCGGCTCTAACCCGTGACCCCTGACAGCCTTGGCCAGCCGACCGGGTCTCAATCCCTTCTTGATCAGGTCTCGGCTCTAACGAGGCTGATCGACTGCTGGCGCTGCCCGCCGAGGTCTCAATCCCTTCTTGATCAGGTCTCGGCTCTAACGGCTATGGTGGTCAACCACCACGGTCCTATCGCTGTCTCAATCCCTTCTTGATCAGGTCTCGGCTCTAACCCTCCTGCGAGGGGCGAGGGAGTCCGACTCCCTCGTCTCAATCCCTTCTTGATCAGGTCTCGGCTCTAACCGTGAAGCGGACAACTTTTGGCGACTCGTCGTCTCAATCCCTTCTTGATCAGGTCTCGGCTCTAACGCGATCCCCGGTCGCCCCGGGGAGAAGTTCCTGGTCTCAATCCCTTCTTGATCAGGTCTCGGCTCTAACGTTCCTTGAGGATAACTCTGACCCGCACTCCGGGTCTCAATCCCTTCTTGATCAGGTCTCGGCTCTAACTGGTCATCGGCCATAAGGTCGCCCCCGGCTGGTGTCTCAATCCCTTCTTGATCAGGTCTCGGCTCTAACCTCGAGTTATGAGAAGGCTGCATAGGAGGTAAGGTCTCAATCCCTTCTTGATCAGGTCTCGGCTCTAACGCGCCAGCCCGAAACGGGTCTGGGACCTAGCTGGGGGTCTCAATCCCTTCTTGATCAGGTCTCGGCTCTAACGAGGAGGTGCGGGAGGACTACGTCATCCCGCCCGACGTGTCTCAATCCCTTCTTGATCAGGTCTCGGCTCTAACGCCTTGTCGAGCGCAGGATTGGGCAGCTTGACAAGTCTCAATCCCTTCTTGATCAGGTCTCGGCTCTAACCCGAGATTCCCGCCAGAATCGGCCCCGGACGTGGTCTCAATCCCTTCTTGATCAGGTCTCGGCTCTAACGCGGTACGGCCTGCCCGGGCCCCGGGCGGCCATCATGTCTCAATCCCTTCTTGATCAGGTCTCGGCTCTAACGTGGCGACACCACCCTAGAGGCCGCCTCCATTGATGAGTCTCAATCCCTTCTTGATCAGGTCTCGGCTCTAACGCGTGACCCCAGCTACGGGGATGGTGATAAAGATCGTCTCAATCCCTTCTTGATCAGGTCTCGGCTCTAACCGAGCGCCGGCGCACCGGCGCGCCGGTGCATGACGTCTCAATCCCTTCTTGATCAGGTCTCGGCTCTAACCGGAGTGGGACGCGTACTCCCTCCGGGCCACCCGTCTCAATCCCTTCTTGATCAGGTCTCGGCTCTAACCATAGTGTAATGAGGATCGAGGGAGCAGCCAGGGCGTCTCAATCCCTTCTTGATCAGGTCTCGGCTCTAACTCGAAGCTGCACATGATGAGATGCAGCAGTGGGTCTCAATCCCTTCTTGATCAGGTCTCGGCTCTAACGGCGACCCCGGCGCCGGCAAGACCAGTTACGTGGTCTCAATCCCTTCTTGATCAGGTCTCGGCTCTAACGGCCGGCGCCGTCGGCATGGGCGCCGCCATGGAGTGTCTCAATCCCTTCTTGATCAGGTCTCGGCTCTAACCCGGCAGTTGCGGCCAGAGCATGCCCTGCAAGTGGTCTCAATCCCTTCTTGATCAGGTCTCGGCTCTAACATGAACGCCTTTTCAACGCCGCGAAGGCGGCGTTGTCTCAATCCCTTCTTGATCAGGTCTCGGCTCTAACGATCGAGGGTGGCGGAACGAATCGTGAAATCCCGTCTCAATCCCTTCTTGATCAGGTCTCGGCTCTAACCCCAGCGGCAGCATCCAGGCCTGCCGCGATGCACTAGTCTCAATCCCTTCTTGATCAGGTCTCGGCTCTAACAGTATGAGCCCGGCGAAGTCGTCAATGATGGGGCCGTCTCAATCCCTTCTTGATCAGGTCTCGGCTCTAACGCTACGAGACTTGGGACCGCCGGGCCTCGTGTCGTCTCAATCCCTTCTTGATCAGGTCTCGGCTCTAACCCCTGAAGGCGGTCGCGGAGGCCGGGGCATGAGTCTCAATCCCTTCTTGATCAGGTCTCGGCTCTAACGGGCCGCGTCCCGAAAGACTACGACGTGGCCACTGTCTCAATCCCTTCTTGATCAGGTCTCGGCTCTAACTGCATATGGTGACTGCATATGAACGCCTTTTCGTCTCAATCCCTTCTTGATCAGGTCTCGGCTCTAACACGCCGTTGAGCCGCTACGAGACTTGGGACCGCGTCTCAATCCCTTCTTGATCAGGTCTCGGCTCTAACGACCTAGCTGGGAAATATAGCTCCGCCGGACCGTCTCAATCCCTTCTTGATCAGGTCTCGGCTCTAACGACCACTTACGCTACTCTGGACTCAGCCGTGGTCTCAATCCCTTCTTGATCAGGTCTCGGCTCTAACAGCTCGCGCCCGTAAGTCCCCTCCATTCTATCACTTGCCGGGCTGTTTGCCAGAAAATGTTCGCCCGGCCAATGTAATCGCTATCACCCATATCCCGCTCGGGTTTTCGGTGATCCCTAAGTCCTTGATTCCACTGGATCACCAATCTGTCTCCCCACGTCCGGTTTGACAAAGCTCCAGCCACCGCCCCGGCCGCGCCACGGCCCCCGCCGGCCGGCGGTATCCTCCTCAATCATATACCCTTTTTCTCCTCCCGCCACACGACAAGCTTGCCGACCCGGGCCGGAGCGCCCGCTCCGTGCTTCACTGGAGCCGTGAGCGAACGAAGAATGCTGCACATCGCCGCCTACGACGTCACCGACCCCAAGCGCCTTCGCAAGGCCCTCGACGTCGTCAAGAACTACGCCTCCGGCGGACAGAAGTCGGTCTACGAGTGCTTCCTCACCGAAGCCGAGCGTGCCCGCCTGATCTGCGAGATGGAGGCCGTCATCGACGCCCGCCAGGACCGTTTTCTCCTGCTTCGCCTCGATCCGCGAGCCCGGATCATCACCTTCGGCATCGCCCAGCCTCCGGCCGAGCCCACCCTCTACTACGTCGGCTGAGACGAGGATCTGCGCCCATGGCCACCCTGCTGATCGACGCCCCCGGCCGCCGCCTCCAGCTCGAGGAGCGCACCGTGCGCCTCACCGAGCCGGACGGCTCCTGGCGCCGCGTCCCCATCGCTCTGCTGGACCGCGTGGTGATCGAGGCCCCGGCGATGGTCTCGAGCGCCCTGCTGGCGGCTCTGGCCCGGGAGTCGGTCCCAGTCCTCATCGTCGATTCCCGCGCCGGGGAGGTGACCGTCGCCTCGGTGGGCGGGCGCTGGGGGAACGCCGCCCGCCGCCTGGCCCAGTACCGCCTGGCCCAGGACGAGGAATGGCGCCGCCGCTGGAGCGCCCGCCTGCTGGCGGCCAAGATCCACTCCCAGGCCCGGGTGCTGGCCCGGGCCGTCCTCCGCCGCCCCACGCTGGCCGCACGTCTGGAGCCGGTCCGGGCGGAGCTGGAGCGGACCCGCGCCGATCTGCTCGGCTCCCGCCACGACGCCGCCGTTCTGCTCGGCAAGGAAGGGGCCGCCGCCCGCACCTATTTCCAGGCCCTGGCCCGGCTCTTGCCGGATTCGCTCGGCTTTTCGGGCCGCAACCGCCGCCCGCCGCGCGACCCGGTGAACGCCTGCCTCTCGCTCGGCTACACCCTGGTCCACTACCAGATCGCCGCCCTGGTGGGGGAAGCCGGCCTGGACCCCTACATCGGCTTCTACCACGCCCCGGCCCCGGGCCGGGAGTCGCTGGCCGCCGACCTCACCGAGCTCGAGCGCGCTCGGGTGGACGAGTTCGTCCTTTCCCTCTTCCACGCCCGCACGCTCCGCGCCGAGCACTTCACCCGGCGCAAGAACGGGGCCTGCCTGCTGGGCAAAGCCGGCCGCCGGAAGTTCTACGAAGCCTACGAAACCCTCGCCGGCCGCCTGGTGCGCCGCCAACGCCGGCTCTGCCGCACCGTGGTGCGGCTCATCGAGGAGGCAGCCAGTGCATGAAAACGCTTACAAAACGGGGCCGCCGCGCCGGCCGCCAGCGCCGTTGCCGGCCCGGCGACGGCAAGCTTGACGAAGACGAAAGGAGGTCAGAACGAACAACCCATGCCGCAGTCCGAGTTCCTGCCGGTGAAACCGCTCTACATCGAGGGTCCGGAGCCGGCCCGGGTGAGGCTCGACGGGCCGGCCCTGGTCATCGTCCGCGAGGGCCGCGCCCCGCGCCGCTATCCCCTCGGCCGCATCAGCCGCGTCGTGGCCGGCGGCCGCATCCACTGGGACCACGAAGCCCTCGTGGCCTGCCTGGACCACGGCGTTACCATCACCCTGCTCGCCCCGGACGGCTCGGCCCGGGGCTTCGGCCTGCCGGCCTGCGACCCGGCCACCCGCGACAACCAGCGTCTGGAGGAGTTCCTCTCCCGGCCCGACTGGCGCTCGCTCTACGACAACTGGCTCCGGGCCTACGAGCGCCGGGAGATCCTCTACCTCGGCAAGCTTCTCCGCGCGCGCTTCGCCGACCTGCGCGCGCCCGCGGTCCAGGAGACCCTCGAGGCCCGCTGGGCCCGCCGCTTCCCCGCCGCCGTCGTCCGTGGCCTGAAGACCCAGCTCGACGGCCTGCTCGCGGGCCGCATCGCCCAGCACCTGGAGCTGCGCAAGTACGCCCCGCCGCTGCTGGCCGACCGGCGGCCCGGCTTCCACTTCCCCAGGGACCTGGCCCGCCTGCTCGGCTGGCGCCTCTGGGCGGATCTCGACCGCTACCTGCGCCGCCTGGCCGTCGCCCGCCGCAGCCCCTCGCCCGAGAACTGCCGCCACGAGCTGCGCACCCTCTACGAGACGCTGCACCGGCGCGAGGACCGCCGCATCGCCTACGCCATCGACAACTTCCGCTTCTGGCTCGGGGGACTGCCGTGAAGACCAACGCCTACCTGATCTGCTACGACATCGCCGACCCGAAGCGGCTTCACAAGGTCCATCGCTACTGGAAGGAGCGGGCGATGGCCGTCCAGTACTCGGTCTTCGCCGGCTCTTTCACCCCCGCCGGCCTCTGGCGCGCCGTGGCCGGCATCCAGGACCTCATCGACGAGACCGAGGACGACGTCCGCATCTACACCGTCCCCCAAGGCTCCCGGATCTACGTGGCCGGGGTGACGCGGGAAGCCGGCGCCGTCCTCATCTCGGTGGAGATCTTCGGCGCGTTTCTCCGCGAAGTCTTCGACCGCTGGCGGCGCCTCCCCTAGCCGGACCACGAGGGCCAAAATGAAGCTGTATGCACCCCTCCAACATGCGCAGAGTTCGGCAATGCGCATCTTTTCGCTTTTGAAATCCTGGACAAATCCTCCCGGGTCGGGTAAAAGGGATTCTGTGCCTGCTTCAGCCCAGGGGGAGAATCCGGCGGGCGGGCCGCTCCCGGAGCCGCATCTGCCCCTGGCGCGTTTCCGGCTGGAGTTCGCCGTGCCCCAAGGCGCCGTGTGGCGGGGCTTCGCCGGCTCGGCTTGGCGCGGGGTGCTCGGCCACGCCTTGAAGCGGCTGGTCTGCGTGGCCCGGGGCATCGATTGCCCGGACTGCCTGCTCTACCAGAGCTGCGTCTATCCCTACATTTTCGAGACGCCGCCGCCCCCGGGCGCCGAAAAACTCTCGAAATATCCCGCCGGGCCACATCCGTTCGTGCTGGCGCCGCCCTGGCGGTTCGACGGCGGCGAGGTCTACGAGCTGGGCCTGACGCTGTTCGGCCGCGCCCACCGCTACCTTGCTTACGTCGTCCACGCGCTGCGCTCCTCGGCCCGGGAGGGCCTGAGCGGGGCGCCGCGGCTGGAGCTGCTCTCGATCCGCCAGCAGATGGCCGGCGGCGCCTGGACGCAGATCTTCGGCCAGAACGGCGAGCGCCTGACCCCCCTGCCGCCCGAGATCCCGGCCGTCCCACCGCTGCCCGCCCGGCTCCGCCTCGTTTTCGAGACTCCCCTGCGGCTGCGGGACGGCGACGGCCTGATCACCCCGGAACGCTTCGCCTTCGCGGACCTGTTCCGCAACTTGCTCCGCCGGGTCTCGCTGCTCACCTATTTCCATACCGACACGCCGCTCGAGACCGATTTCCGCGGCCTGAGCCAGGCCTCCCGGCGTCTCGAGTGGTCGCGGCGGCGCCTGGACTGGCGCGACTGGACCCGTTATTCCTCCCGGCAGCAGGAGCGGCTGAAGATGGGCGGCCTGGTGGGCGAGGCGGAGCTTTCCGGCGAGGGCCTGGAGCCGTTCTGGCCCTATCTCTGGCTCGGCCAGTGGACCCACGCCGGCAAGGGCACCAGCATGGGGCTGGGCCGCTACCGGATCGAGACGCACGGCAAGCTTGCCGGCGACGGCTCTGGGGAGGACGCTGCCGCAGAATGAAGGGCGTGGCGAACGATCGAAAACCGGAACAATACCCGCGGCGGGTGCTGGTGGCCACCGCCGGCCTCACGCCCCAGGTGGTCACCGAGACGCTCTACGCCCTGGCGGTAGAGCGCCGCGGACCCTTCGTGCCCACCGAGGTCCACCTGGCGACTACGGCCGAAGGGGCCGAGCGCGCCCGCCTGAGCCTGCTCGGCGGGGATCCCGGCTGGTTCACGCGCTTGCGCGAGGACTACGGCCTGCCGGAGATCCGCTTCACCGAGGAGCAGATCCACGTCCTTCACGACGCCGCCGGCCGGCCCCTCGCCGACATCCGCACCGAGACCGACAACCGGGCCGCCGCCGACCAGATCACCGAGCTGCTCCGCGGCTTCACCGCCGACCCGGAGGCCGCCGTCCACGTCTCGATGGCCGGCGGGCGCAAGACGCTGGGCTTCTTCCTGGCCTACGCGCTGAGCCTGCTCGGCCGGCCCCAGGACCGCCTCTCCCACGTGCTCGTGACGCCGCCGTTCGAATCGCACCCGGAGTTCTACTACCCGACCCCGAAGCGCCGCGTGATCCACACGCCGCCGCCCGACAGCCGTCCGTTGGACACGTCGAAGGCGCGGGTCTCGCTCGCCGAGATCCCCTTCGTGCGGCTGCGCGACTGGCTGCCCGAGGCCGTGCTCCGGCACGCCAGCTCCTACAGCGAGGCGGTCGAGGCGGCCCAGCAGCGCCTCGGGCCCCCGGAACTGGTCTTCGATCCCTCGGTCTCCAGCGTCGAGGCCGGCGGCGTCCCGGTGCGGCTGGCCCCGGCGGACTGGGCCTTCTATAGCTGGCTGGCCCGGCGGCGCGTGGCCGGCCTGCCCGGCGTGAACTGCCCCAACGACGGCGCCCCGGAGCCGGCCTACGCCCGGGAGTTCCTGGCCGAATACGAGCCGGTGAGCTGGCTCCGCGACGACGACCGCACGCCGCAGGCCCTCCGGGACGGGATGAGCAAGGACTTCTTCCTGCAACACAAGTCGCGCCTGCACCGCGTCCTCCACGGGCAGCTCGGCCGCCGCGCCGGCGCCTATCTCGTCCAGCGCACCGGCAAGCGCCCGGAGACCCGCTACGAGATCTGCGTGGCGCCCGAGCGGATCCGGTGGAAGCAGAGCGAGAGGAATCCACGATGAGCGATCGGCCTACATTGATGGAGACGGCCCTCGGGGCCTTCCTTCACGACGCCGGCAAGCTCGGCCAGCGCGCCTTCGCCGGCGTCCGCGACGTCTCCTCACACACCAGCCAGATCCAGGGCGATCTGCTGCCCTACAACAAGCGCGGCGGCTATCACACCCACAAGCACGTGCTCTGGACCGAGGAGTTCTTCGACTGGATCCTCGAGACGGGAACCGAGCCCCGCGCCGGCATCGACTGGCGGCGGGTCCGCCACGTGGCCGTCTTTCATCACAAGCCCGAGAGCGCCGTCCGCGAGATCGGCGCCGTGGCCTGGATCGCCGCCGAGGCCGACCGGCTGGCCTCCGGCATGGACCGTAAAGAGAAGGACGCCGAACGCGAGCTCCAGGCCGAGCGCACCGGCTGGGACGCCTTCATCCGCACGCCCCTGGTGAGCCCATTCCGCAATGTCAGCCTGGGCCTCGGCAAACCGCCGCGCGTCGAGCTTCCCTTGGAAGAGCTGAGGCCCGGCGCCCCGCTGGCCCCGAAGCAGAAACAGGAGACGCGGGAATTCCGCGCGCGGTACGAGAGGCTGTGGAACGGCTTCCTGGCCGCCATCGAGCCGGCGCTCTCGCTCGCCAACGCCGCCGTCCTGGCCGAGGCGGTCCTCTCGGCTTCCGAGCGCTTCCTCTGGTGCGTGCCCTCCTCCACCGTGGACGAGCCCGACATCTCGCTCCACGACCACGCCCGCGCCGCCGCGGCCATCGCCGCAGCCCTCTACCGCTGGCACGAGGACCGCGGCAGCCTGGACGACGAGGCGGCCGTCCGTGACCGCGATCTCACCAAGTTCCGCTTCCTCGCCGGCGACCTCTCCGGCATCCAGAGCACGCTCTTCCGCCTCCGGCACCAGCAGGTCAAGGGCGTCAACCGCGTGCTGCGGGCCCGCTCGTTCCTGCTGGGCATGATCACCGAGGCCGCGGCCTTGGCCGCCCGCCGGGCCCTCGGGCTGCCCGTCTTCAGCGTCGTCCAGAACGCCGGCGGCCGCTTCCTGATGCTGGTGGCTGACACAACGGACTGCGAAGAGAAGGTCGAGGGGCTGCGCCGCGAGATCGACGGCTGGATCCAACGGCGCTACCGCGGCGAGCTGGCCTTGAACCTGGCCCTGACCGAGCCGTTCGCCGGCCGCGGCCTGCTCCGCGAGAACCTGCCTTCGCTGATGGCCCGCCTGCATCAGGCCATCGACGAAGCGAAGCTGAGGCCCTTCGCCTCCGGCGTGACGGTCGTCCACCGCGACGCGGACTACCACAAGAGAGAATGCACCATCTGCGGCGTCCGGCCGGCCATCGAGGTGGAGAGGCTCGAAGACGAGTCCGAAGTGCGCCGCTGCGAGGCCTGCCGCGACGAGAACCGCCTGGGGCGCGAGATCCCCAAGGTGCGCTGGCTGAGCTGGAAGCGCGGCGGGGAGGGCGGTATCGGCTTCTTCGACGGGCTGCGCCTGCTCTGGGCCAAGCGCGGAAAGACTCCGAACGAGCACGGACTGGAGTCGCTCGTGCGCGTCTGGAGCGGGCGTGACACCGAAGACGGCGCGCCGGCCCTGCGGTTCCTGGCCAGCTACGTCCCGGTCCTGGAGGAGGCCGGCCTTCGCGATCCCCGGTACGATCTGGTGGCCCGCGAGCGCGAGACCTCCCACGCCGGCGAGGTGAAGACCTTCGAACACCTCGCCGCCGCCGCCCTGGAACCTTCGAGCGACGGCGGCTGGAAGGGCGAGCCGTTCCTGGCCGTACTCAAGGCCGACGTGGACCGCTTGGGGCTCATCTTCGGCCGCGGCCTCGGCGGCGGGGCGAGCCTCGGGCGGCTGGCCGGGCTCTCCCGCTCCATGGACTTCTTCTTCACCGGGCAGCTCTACGCTTTGCTCGAGGAGAGCGGCACATTCCGCGACACCTACACCGTCTACGCCGGCGGCGACGACCTGCTGCTGGTCGGCCCCTGGCGCCAGATGCTCGAGCTGGCCCGGGAGTTGCGCCGCCGCTTCGCCCAGTGGACGGGGAACAACCCGAACATCACCCTCTCGGCGGGCATCGAGCTAATGAAGGTGAACCACCCGGTGAACCGCGCCGCGGACGCCGCCGAGCAGCGCCTCGAGCGCGCCAAGGGTGCGGGCCGCGACAGGATCTGCGCCCTCGCCGCCGAGCCGGTCTCCTGGAAGGAGTTCGAAGACCAGCTCGATCAGGCCGACAAGCTCCACGCTTGGCTGTCCGAAGGCAAGCTGAGCCAGGTCTTCGTCCACCGCATTCTCGCCTTCGACGCCCTGCGCCGCCGGGCCGAGGCCGACGGCAAGAAGCGCGCCGCGCTCGATCTCGACGCCGCCGCTTGGCGCGCCAGGTGGGGCTACCAGCTCGCCCGCCACGTGCGGGCCAACAAGAGCTTGACGGATTCCGACAAAGAAACGATCACCAGAACGCTGAACGAATTGCTGGGCCTCAATGAGATGCTGCGCCGCGAGGCTGGCAAGAATCCCTCGCCGCGCATCGCCGTCTCGGTGGCCCTCTACCGCAATCGTTCGGCAGGAGAAAGGAGGTCATAGCAGACTCATGGCACAACGACCATCCGGCCCGAGACAGGGAGTGAATCCTCCGACCGGCAAGGCGCTGCCGCCACCGCGGCCGGTGAAGTACTTCGAAGCCGACGGGTCGCTGGCTGCGGATTTGCTGGACAGCGCCGCCGAAAAACAGGCGCGCAGCCTGCAAAACGTTACCACGACGCAGCTCCGCCGCTTCTATGAAGACGTGCTGGCGCTCGATCGCCGCCTCCAGGTGGAGAGCGAGGGCGCCGGCCAGGAGAAACGCGAAGAGGTCTTCAAGCGCATGCGCGCGGAATTCAAGATGTTGAAGGCCAAGGCCGCCTACGCGCACGGCCGCGAAGCAAAGCAGTTTCCGAGAGAGTTCCTGCAGTTTTTCATCGACCACGTGCACGCGGTGAACACCGCCCGGGAGTTCGATGCCTTCTGCAAGCACTTCCAGGCGGTGGTGGCCTTCCACAAGTTCTTCGGAAAGAACAGGTAGAGGTGGGACCGATGGCGCGAATCGAATTGAAAAAAATCCACAATCTCACCGGAACCATCGAGGTGAAGACCGGGCTGCGCATCGGCGCAGGCCGCGACACCGTGGAGATCGGCGGCCTCGACAACCCGGTGATCAAGCATCCGCACACGAAGCAACCCTACATCCCCGGCTCCAGCCTGAAAGGCAAGGTCCGCTGCCTGCTGGAGTGGACGCTTGGCAAGATCGAAGACGACGGCGCCGTCTGGGGCAGCGAACGCCGCAAACAATACCCCGCCGGCGATCCGGTCCTGAGGATCTTCGGGACCACCCACGACGGCTGGCGGGACGGCCCGGCCCGGGCGATGGTGCGTGACGCCCATTTGCAGGCCGACTGGGTGCAGAAGGTGCTGCGCGACGGTCTGCCGCTGACCGAGGAGAAGTCCGAGGTCACCATCAACCGCATCGAGGGCAAGGCCGCCCAGATGGGTCCCCGTACGATGGAGCGTGTCCCCGCCGGGGCGAAGTTCGACCTCGAGATCCTCTTCAAGGAGTATTCCGTGGACGGCGACGGCGGCGCCACCGATCGCGAGTGCCTCAACTGGCTCCTGGCCGGGCTGCGCCTGCTCGAGCAGGACGCCCTCGGCGGATCCGGTTCCCGCGGCTACGGCCGGGTGAAGTTCACGAACCTCGCGTTGAACGGCAAGAACATCCAGCAGAAGTTCGACGGCATCGAGAAGGTCGGCAAGAACAAGCCCCCGGTGGATTTCCTGGCTGAGTGACGGGCATGGCGCGATACAAGGTCCAACTGAAGCTCGAATCGCCCCTGGCGACGCCCCTGCACTCGGGGACGCTGTTCGGCCACCTCTGCTGGGCGGTGCGCGAGGGCGAGGGCGAAGAGGCCCTGGAAAAGTGGCTCGGCTCGCTCGCCGAGTCCCCGTTCCTCGTCTCTGCCGGCTTCCCCGCCGGCTGGCTGCCCAGACCGCTGCTGGCCCCGGGCCGGCACGCCGTCGCGCCGATCGGCAACGACGGCGAGCTGAAGCAGGCCGAGCGCGACAAAGCGCTGCGCAAGGCCGCCTGGCTCCGCGTCGAGGACTTCCTCGCCGTCCGGGACGGGCTCGAGGAGCCGAAGCTGTTGGCCCGCATCGGCGCCCGCCGCGACGGCGACGGCAAACCAGAGCAGCCGCGCCTGCCGGCGCTCCACCGCGTGGCCCACAACACGATCGACCGGCTCAAGGGTACGACCCCCGAAGCCGGCGGCCTCTTCTACGCCGACGAGTGGTGGCCGGAGCCCGGCGTCTCGGACCGCTGGGACGTCTATGTCGAGTGCGCCATGGAACGGGACCGCCTCGCACAGCTCTTCGGCCGCGTCGGCGAGCGCGGCTACGGCAAGGACGCCAGTACCGGCCGCGGCCGCTTCACCGTCGAAGTGCAAGATCCTCCGCCCGGGCTCTTCGACGCCCCCGGCAATCGCCGCCTCAGCCTCTCCCACGGCTCCCTGAGCGCGAACATGCGCGCCGCGCGTTACAAGACCGAGACGCTTTACGGAAAGACCGGCCCTTTCTTCGCCGCCGCCGAGGCGCCCTTCAAGCGCCCCCTCACGCTGCTCAAACCCGGAGCTACCTTCGAGCCGGCCGGCGGCGGGCCCTTCGGCGAGCTGCTGCGCGGCGTCCATCCGTTCCGCGGCGAGATCGTCCACAACGCCTGGCACCTCTCGGTTCCCTATACGGAGGTGGAAGCGCAAGATGGCTGACACGATCCGCGAGTTCCGCTTCATCCCTTTGAGTCCCGTCCACATCGGCAGCGGCGAGACGCTCGCCCCGGAGAACTACGTCCTTTCGCCGGACGGCGGGGAGCTGATCGCCATCGATACCCGCGCGCTGGTCCGGGCGTTGAACGACCAGGGGAGACAAAAGTACGAGGCGCACCTGGAAGCGGGAGAGCTCGCCGAGGCGCTCGACTTCATCCGGAAATTCTTCACCGCTGTACAAACCCGGGCCGGGGGCAAACGCACGCCGTTCGAGCTCTACCGCATCCAGCTCGGCAAGAAGGCCATCCGCGAAGTGCGGCGGGCGGTGGACGATCCTTTGCAGCGCAAAGGTGAGATCCACGCCCTGCAGCGCAATCCCTACACCGGGGACGTGGTCATCCCCGGCTCCTCGATCAAGGGCGCCATCCGCACGGCGGTGCTCAGCGTGAACGTCAATCCGGGCGGCCAGAAAGATCCGGCTGTCGAGCGCGAACTGAAGCACACCCCGGATCACCGCAAGGCCCGCCGCCTCGAAGAGCTGGGTTTCGCGTACGACCCGAAGCATCTGGAAGCCGACCCCTTCCGTCTCGTCGAAGTCTCCGATACCGCCTGGCCGGCCGGCGCCGTCCGAATCGATCGGGCTGAGGTCCGTAATCCTTCGCGGCCCGAGACGAAGCCCGAAGGCATGCAATTGCACTACGAGCGCCTGGTCTCGCAGGCCGACAATGTCTCGCTGCCCGAGTGCCGCCTCCGCATTCAGTTGAACGAGGAAGCGCTGTGGGATGTGCGCGTCAAAGCGCTCATCAAGAGGCCGATCGACTGGGACAAGCTAGCCAACGATTGCAACACATTCTTCTCCGGTCGCTTCAATGCCGAGTGGACAACCTTCGAAGCCATCCTGCCGGACCGGCAGCGTTGGTACCCCGAAATGCAGCCCGGCGACATCCTCCTCCGGGTAGGCCGCCATTCCCACTTCGATTCCCTCTCGGTAGACAACTTCCGCCAGGGCTGGAACATCCAGGCGAAGAGGCCCATCTACGAAATCGGCTCCACCCGCACGTTGTGCGAGCTGGCCGGCGGCGGCTGGGCGCCCTTCGGCTGGGTCTTGTTGCGGCCCGTATGAGCCGCCCGTCCGGCGGCGGCTTCGCCCCCAAGGCTACTACGACGCGTGATGAAAGCGTGATGAAGACGAAGCAGAACATGAATCAGAAAGTCTTGCTGATGACGGTCGGCGCGGGCGAGGCCGGCCGCCTGGAAGAGACGCTCTTCGAGCCGCTGCGCAAGTCGATCGCCACCAGTGAGTGGGCGCACGTCGTTCTGCTGCCCTCGGCGCTCACCGAAGAGAACGCCCGGGAGTCCGAGCGCCGCCTCGCCGGCCAGCCGGTCACCGTATCCACGCTGCCGGCGCCCGGCCTGGAGGACGACGCCGATGCCTGTTTCGCGCACTTCGACGGCGTGCTGGCGCAACTGATGGACTCCGGCGTCCGGCCCGGGGAGATCATCGTCGATTTCACCCGCGGCACCAAGGCCATGAGCGCTGCGCTCGTGCTCGCCGCCGCCGGCCGCGGCGTTCCCGTGCTGCGCTACATCGCCGGCAAGCGCGACGCCCGGGGCACGGTCGTTCCCGGCGAGGAGCAGGTTCGCGACCTCAAGACCGCCCGGATGACCTTCCGCCGGGATCTGGACCTCGCCGCCCGCTTCCTGGAAGCCTGGCAGTTTCGCGCCGCCGAGCGGCTCCCCCAGGCCGAGGCCCCTGACCTCCCCGCTCCCTGGCTCGATCAGGCCGCCTGGCTCGACTGGCTCGCCCGCTTCTGGGGCGCCTGGGACCGCCTGGACTACGGGCTGGCCGCCCGCCTCCTCGATCAGCAGCCGGAAGCACCCTGCCCGGTCTCCCTCTCCCGGTTCCAGCCCGGCGCCGCCCAGGCGGCCTTCATCCGGCGCCGGGCCCGCGCCCTGCCCGAGGAGCCATCCGCCCGCGCCGGCGCCCTCCGCGACCTGGCCGCCGACCTCGTTCAGAACGGCCGCCGCCGCCTCGCCCAGGGTGAGTTGGAGGACGCCTCCCTGCGCGCCTACCGCGTCCTCGAACTCGTCGGCCAGATCCGCCTCTTCGCGCACGGGCAGGACTCGGGCCGCGTCGATCCCGAATGGGAACCCTACCAGCGGTGGGTGGCCTACAAAGAAGAGAAGGCCCGCAAAAAGAAGACCGATTGGCGCCCGCCGGAGCCCGGCGAGGACGGCCGCGTCGCCCTGGCCCGCCAGAACGTCGCCAGCCTTTTGCAGCACATGGGCGATCCCCTCGGCGCCGATCTCTGCAACCCGAAGAAGTTCTGGAATCTCGACCCGAGGCGCCGGAACCTCAGCGCCTTGATCCACGGCTTCGAGGCCGGCGCGCGCACCGCCGATGCCGGCGAACTCGCCGAGACCTACGACCGGCTCGAGGAGATCCTCCTGCGGGAAGATCCCGCCAACGACGCCCGCATCCACGCCGCCCGCTTCCCCTTCGGCCCGGGCGCCTGAACTCGGCCCGCCGGCTCCGGCTCGAAGAATCTTCTGGAAAACCGGCCGCTTCAGCGATAAACTATGGTGGTCGGCATGCCGTTCGCGCTTCTCTAAAAGCCGATCAGCTCTTGGCGGGGGACGGATGCATACACGGGGGCAGGCGGCGCTGGCGGCATCGGCTACGTTGCTCCTTTTTCTCGCCGCGCCTGCCTGGGCACAAACCGCTTATCTTTCGGGCCGGGTAACCGACACCGGCGGTGGAGTGGTGCCCGGCGTCCGCGTACGCCTCACCAACCTCCACACCGGCGCCGTCCGCATGGCCGAGACGAACCTCGAAGGCGAGTACTTCCTGCCGCTGCTGCGCCCCGGCGCCTACGAAATCAATCTCCGCACCGAGGGCTTCCTGCCCATCACCCGTTCCGGCATCCTGCTCGAGGCCGGCAGCCGCCTGCGCCTGGATTTCGTCCTCGCCATCAGCCCGGTCGAGACCGCCATCCGGGTGGAGACGCCCGCCGCCGCTCTCCAGCTTTCTTCCGCCGAGATCGGCACTGTTGTCAGTGAGCGCGAGGTGCTGGACCTGCCGCTCAACGGCCGCAACTTCACCCAGCTCACCCTGCTCACCCCCGGCGCTTCCCCCATCAACACCACTCAGAACCGCACCGGCGCGGGCACCACGCGCATCGGCCAGGTCGCGGTACCGTCCATCAACGGGCAGACAGGCCGCAGCAACCTTTATTTGATCGACAGCGCCCTGAACATGAGCGGCCAGTACAGCACCCCCGCCGTGGCCCCGATCGTGGACGCCATCCAAGAGTTCAAGATCCGTTCCCACAACGACCTGGCCGAGTTCGGCGGCGCCAACGGCGGTATCGTCAACGTCGTCACCAAGTCCGGCGCCAACGACTTCCACGGCACCGCCTGGTGGTTCCTCCGCAACGACAACCTCGATGCCCGCAACTTCTTCCGTTCCGCCGTCACCCCACTGAACCAGAACCAGTTCGGCGGCACCTTGGGCGGCCCCATCCTCCACAACAAGACCTTCTTTTTCGGCGCCTACCAGGGCTTCCGCCGCCGCACCCCGGCCGACCGCTTCTACCGCGTCCCCACCGCCGCCAACCTCCGGGGCGACATGAGCGACTGGCCGAAGCAGATCTTCGACCCCTACAGCGGCCGCCCCGACCCGAACAACCCCAACAAGGTGATCCGCGATCCCTTCCCAGGCAATCTGATCCCCGCTGACCGGCTGGATGCCGGCTTCCTCGACTACGCCGCCAAAACCCTGCCGCCCGCGATCCAGGTCGGCGTGGCCGACTTCAACCAGCACGACGTAACGCCCACCAGACGGAACCAGGATGAATGGTCGGTCCGCGTGGACCACCACCAGGGCGAGAAGGACACGTTCTGGGGACGGCTCAACATCCAGGACGCCTCTACCACCGGTTCCGGCGGCCGCCAGACGCTCGCTTCGGTCCAGTCCTTCCATTCCTATGTCGCCGGCGGCAGTTGGATCCACACCTTCGATTCCTTCAGCGTGCTCGAGCTCCGCTATAGCCTGGTGCTCCCGCGGCTCGTCTGGCGCACCCGGTTCACCACGTTGCCCCGCGGCTACCCCGGGCGGATCGGCTACGCCGAAAACTACTACAACTTCCGTAGCGGAGAACAGCTAATGCCCAACGTTTGGGTCGCCGACTTCTTCGGCGGCGGTGAGCGCTTCGCCCGCTTCACCTACGGCAGGGCACACTCGGTTCCCGTGAGCTATTCGCGCCTCGTCGGACGGCATTCCATCAAGATCGGCGGCCAGTACAACGCCATATCCTACGACCGCTTCACGAACGACCATTTCTCGTTGTGGGTTTCCTCGGGGACGGCCGATCCGCAGAACAAGGCGACCACCGGCAGCCCGCTGGCCTCCTGGCTGCTCGACGTGCCCACCCGGGCCGGCCGCCGGGACTTCTTCAAGACCCTGAAC
>JALSRK010000010.1 GCA_026984795.1 Solibacteraceae bacterium
GGCGATCTGCGGATGGGGCCGGCCTCCATCTGCCGCCGGGTGCGAGATCTGGGAGGAGACCTGGCGGTGGATTCGCGTCCCGGCGAGGGGGCGTCGCTGTGGGTGAGGGTCCCGGCGTGAGACGCAGGGGGGCGCCGCGGGCGGCCTGGTGGCTCGCCGGAGCGCTCTTCAGCCTCGCCGGCTGCAGCGGCTACGCGGACTTCACCCTGCCCGCCCTCGGGCCGGAAGGGCCGTTGCCGGAATGGAGCTGGGAGGTTCTGGAAGAGCCGGTGTTGCCGCGCGGAGCGCCCGGCGAGTGGGACGCAGTGGACGCGCTGAACCCTTCCGTCGTCTTGCACGGTGGGATCTTCTACAACCTGTATTCGGGCTACGACGGGCGGACGTGGCACACCGGGCTGGCCGTTTCCCACGACGGGATCCACTGGGAGAAGCGTGGCAAGGTGCTTTCCCCGGATCCGGACACCTGGGAAGGGGACTACATCGCCGCCAACGGCCACCTCGGCATGGCCGGGGGGGAATTTTACTACTGGTACCAGGCCGGCGATCCGCCCCGGATCGGGCTGGCGCGCAGCCGCGACGCCTTCAAGTGGGAGAAGCTGCCCGAGCCCGTGCTGGGGGTGGGGCCCCGAGGCGCGTGGGACGAGCGGGGCGTTGGCGACCCTTACGTGGTCGAGGTGGGAAGCCGATTCTACCTGTATTATCTCGGGCAGGACCGGGCGCGGCGCCAGCGCCTGGGGGTGGCGGTTTCCGAAGACGGCGTGCGGTGGCGCAAGCTGCGATCGAATCCGGTTCTGGAACTGGGCCCGCCGGGCGCCTTCGACGAAGCGGGATTGGGTGAGCCGGCCGTCTGGGCCTTCGGCGGGCGCTACTGGATGCTCTACACGGGCCGGGACCGTGCCGAGCGCCGCCGGCTGGGATTGGCGGTTTCGGTCGACGGGGTGCACTGGGAGCGCGCTTCCCGCGGGGCGGCGCTGGCGGGGAGCGAGCCGTGGAACGCCGAGGTGGTCTGCGATGCGACGGTGCTGCCGGCGGGCGGGGCTTCATTTCACGTGTGGTTCGGGGGTGGAGACCGGCCGCGGCCGGCCGAGAATCTGAACGGCGCGATCGGCTACGCGCTCTTGCGGCTTTCGAGCGCGTCCCGGTAGCCGGCGGACGGAGTCTTTGCATCCCCGGAGCGGGGCGTGAGATTCTCAAGACGTGAAGATCGGGATCACCTGCTACCCTACTTTCGGGGGCTCGGGGATCGTGGCCACCGAACTCGGGCAGGAACTGGCCGCGCGAGGCCACCAGGTCCACTTCATTTCTTACGCCAATCCGATTCGTCTCGACACGGAATCCGAGCGCATCCACTACCACGAGGTCGAGGTCACGACATACCCGTTGTTCCAGTTTCCGCCTTACACTCTGGCGCTGGCCTCACGGATGGCCGAAGTGGCCGAGTGTTACGGGCTGGACCTGCTCCACGTCCATTACGCCATCCCTCACTCGGTATCGGCGGAGTTAGCCCGGCAGATGCTTGCGCCGCGGCGGCGGCTGCCGGTGGTGACGACGCTGCACGGGACCGATATCACTCTGGTCGGCGCGGACCGTTCCTACTTTCCGATCACCCGGTTCTCGATCGAGCAGTCCGACGGGCTCACCGCCGTGAGCGAATACCTGCGGCAGCGCACCATCGAAGTCTTCGGCATCGAAAAACCGGTAGAGGTGATCCACAACTTCGTCAACTGCGAGCTTTACAAACCGCTGGCTGAGAAGCGGCGGAGCCGGAAGACGCTGATCCACATCTCGAACTTCCGGCCGGTGAAGCAGCCGCTGGACTGCATCCGCATCCTCGAGCGGGTGATCGAAACGGTGGACGCGGAACTGCTGATGGTGGGCGACGGTCCCGAGCGGGGGCCGGCTGAGATGTTGACGCGGGAACTGGGCTTGGAGCAGTACGTGGACTTCATGGGCAAGCAGGGCCGTATCGAGCGGCTGCTTCCCCATGCCGACGTTCTCCTGCTGCCGAGCCAGCTGGAGGCGTTCGGGTTGGCTGCGCTGGAGGCCATGGCGTGCGGTGTGCCGCCGGTGGCGACGCGTACCGGGGGGCTGCCGGAGGTGATCACTGCCGGCGTCGACGGATTCCTCGAAGAGGCGGGAGACATCGAAGCGATGGCGGCGCGCGTGCTGGAGCTGTTCACCGATGCAGAGCGGTACCGGCGGATGTCGACGGCGGCGAGGCGCACGGCCGTAGAGCGCTTCTCCAGCTCTCTGGTGATCCCGCGTTATGAGGCCTTTTACGCGCGCGTATTGTCCCGGGGGACGGCGGTGCGGCCGCCCACTGTCCAGCTTTGATCCGCCGATGAGAGGGCTCTTCTCCGGCGCCGCCGGGAACTTTCGGTGCGGCCCGGGCGTCTAGGGTGGTGGAACCAACGCCGCGGCGTCGCAACGGCTCCAGGTACAATCAGAACAGAGGCACGCGGGCGTGGCTGATACGACGGTCAGTTTGGATCTCGATCCCTTCCCTGCCGTGGAGCGGGGGAGCAAGGGATCGCTGGCGGCCGACGAACAGGCTCTGGTCGCGGCCCTGCAGCTCGGCCGGGAGGAAGCTTACGAGGAGTTGATTCAACGCTACCAGCACCCCGTATACAACCTCGTGTGCCGTCTGGTGGGTCCGGGCGACGACCCGGCTGACGTAGTTCAGGAGGTCTTCCTCAAGATCTTCCGGAAGGTCGGATCGTTCCGCGGCGAAAGCAGTCTGAAGACATGGATCTACCGCATCGCCGTGAACGAAGCGCACAACCAGCGGCGCTGGTTCACCCGGCACCGGAAGCGGGAAGTGGAAATCGACGCACCGGCCGATGAAAACCGCGGCGGCCGGAACTACGGCGACACGCTGCCGGATCCCGGAAGGTCTCCCTATGAACAAGTTCTGCGCGGCGAGACGATGGCTTTGATCGAGGCAGCGCTGGCGCGGATCAAGCCGGTATTCCGCGAGGCCGTGGTGTTGAGGGATATCGAAGGGCTTACTTACGAAGAGATCGCCGAGGTGCTGCGGGTCTCTATCGGCACGGTGAAATCCAGGATTTTGAGAGGGCGCGAGGCCCTGCGCAACGAACTGGAAAGCCGGCTGGTGAAGGAGCGGCCGCTAATGTGGTCCCCGAGAACAGCCGAGGAAGATGGAAGGTAGCTCGCCATGAAGTGCCGCGATGCAGTCGAGAGGGTTTCCTCCGCTCTTGACGGCCTGACCGGGCCGGAGGGGCTCGAGGAAGCACGCCGTCACATCGACGAATGTAGCGAGTGCGCGTTGCGGATTCACCAACTCCGGGCCGTGACGGCGTCGCTGAGGGCGCTGCCCCGGTTGCGGGCGTCCAAAGATCTGACGATGCGGCTGCGGGTGGCCGCCTCGCGCCATTTGGCGGAGCGCCGGCGTTTGGAGTCGTGGCGCACGGCAGCGGTTTACTGGTTCGATCTGGCGCGTGTCTGGTGTGCCAATTTGATGCGGCCGGTGGCGATTCCGGCGGCGGGCGGCCTGTTGACGGCGGTGCTGCTGTTCAGCATGCTGGCGCCGACGCTCGCGGTGCGGGCGGCGTCCACGGGCGAGGATGTGCCGACGATCCTTTCCACCGAGGCCGCGGTGAAGCAGTCGATTCTGTCGTTCGGCGTCATCCAGGGCGACATCGTGGTGGACGTCCTGGTGGACGACAACGGCCGGATGGTGGATTACTCGGCGCCGCCGGGCCAGGTGTGGCAACACGATCCACAGCTTCGACGCTATATCGAAAACACGCTGCTCTGCACGCAGTTCACACCGGCCACGACTTTCGGCCAACCCCGGATGGGGCGGATTCGGATCACCCTTCGCGGCAATTCGGTGGAGGTGCGGGGCTGAGGGCAGGCCCCGTGTGAGCGGAGGGATTGAGCCCAGAGGGAGAAGCCCCGCGGCGGGGGAGCTCCGGCTGATGCCGCCTGGTAAGGATGCCCCGCAAGCTCGGCCAGCACTTTCTTCGTAACGCCGGCATACTGCGCCGCATTGCGGAGGCGGCGGCTCCCGAGCCTGTGGACACGGTGGTGGAGATCGGGCCGGGGAAAGGGGCCCTGACCGGCTATCTGCTGGAGAGGGCGCGCCGCGTCGTGGCTGTCGAAGTCGACCGGGAATTGGTTGAGGGCCTGCGGCACAGGTTCTCCGGGGTAGAGAATCTGGAGATTCTGCAGGCCGACGTCCTCAAAACCGATCTCGCCCGTTACATGCCGGCCGTGATCGCCGGCAACCTCCCCTACTACATTACTTCGCCGATTCTGGAGCGCGTGCTGCAGTTGACGCCGCGGTTCCCACGCGCGGTCTTGCTGGTGCAGAAGGAGGTGGCGGACCGGCTCACCGCCCGACCCGGAAGGAGGACGTACGGTTACCTCACCGTCGCCGCCGCCGTCTTTGCCGAGGTGCGTGTTCTCTGCCGCGTCTCGCCGGGCTCGTTCTCCCCGCCGCCGAAGGTCGAGTCGGCGGTCGTGATTCTCGAGCCCCACCCGGGGCCGCTGGTTGCCGAGCCGGCGCGCTTTCTCGAGTTCGTCTCTACCTGTTTTCGCGGGAAGCGAAAGACGCTGAAGAACAATCTACGCAGCTTGTATCCCCGGATCAGCGAACTCCCCGAGGCCTCCCTGCGGGCCGAGCAACTGAGCCTCCAGCAGTTTGAGAAGCTCTACGGCGCCCTCGTGCGGACGGTCTGAGGCCCTTTCATTCATACAGGTGGCGGAGACTCTTGCGGTAGGCTTCGTAGAAGGCTTCCATCTGCTCGTCCACCGACGCATCCCCGGTTACCTGATGGGACGGGAGCAGTACCGGGCGGATCCCCCGCTCCAGCAACCGCGCAGCCACCTCGCAGCGCAGCATATTGATGAGCATGGCGCCGGTAATGGTCGAGGTTGGACCGGTGTGCCAGCCCAGCCCCTCCAGTTCGAGAATGCAGTCACCCGGCGGACATTGATTGTCCAGTACGACGTCGGCGATCTCGGCCAGCTTCTTTCCTGAGGAGTGGGCCGGCGGGACGCTATCGGAATGGGCGCGGGAGACGAGGGCGATCACCGGCATCCCGCGCCGCTTCGCTCCGAGGGCCATCTCGACCACCACCGGGCGAATGCCGCTGGTGGAGATGATCAGGAACGCATCGTGGGGACCGAAACGGAATCCTTTCAGGATCTGCTCGGCGTAGCCTTCGTATTTCTCCAGATAGAGCGGCCCGCGGAGCCCGTTCGGTCCCACGATGTTGGCGTGGTTCGAGAGCGCGTGCTCGACCAGGGCCACGAAGCCCGGGAAGCAGCCCTGCCGCGGCGTCATCTCTTCGGCCATCATCCGCGAGTGCCCGTTGCCGAACAGGAAGACCAGTCCGCCCGCGGCGATCGCATCGGCGCAAATCTCCGCCGCCTGGCCGAGGGCTTCCATCTGGGTGGCTCGGAGACGCGCCAGCAGCTCCATGGTCCGGTCGAAATAGGTTTCTGCGGCCTTCATCAGGCCCAGTGTAAGGAACCGCGCCGGGCGCTCGCAGGGCTGCTCCGGGGAACCGCCTTTCCTCCCTTAGGCGCGATGACACCGCGGTTGGGGTCGATAAGGTAGTCGAATGGGCAGCGATTTCCTGAAGAGGGTGGGCCGGCGCGCGCCCGGCTTCATCGGCGCGCCGGGTTTCGGTAGGCAAACGCCGCAGGCGGGGCATGCGCCGCACTCGAGCGCAGCGCAGGTTTCCGACAAGGTCAGCCTCTCGGCCGCCTATCGGGTGATCAAGAAGCTGGAAACGGGCGTCCGGATCGAGACGCTGCGGCTGCACGTGAGCCGCAGGACTTATTGGATTCCGGCCCCCAGGGTAAGCCGCAGCATCATCGCCGAATCTCTGGCCGTTTGAGGACGCGGCAGCGGGGATAAGGAGCGTTGGAGGGTTGCTCGGGGCGTGGTTGGGGAGCATCAGGCGGGGAGCAAACCCAAGGCCTCGAGGTCTTTCTTCAGCGCCCGCAGAAGCTCATTTTCGGCGGTGTGCAAGAAGAAGTGGCCGCCGGGAAATTGCCGGAGCGCGAAGGAGGACCGGGTCTGTCTGCGCCAGGCTTCGATCACCTCCCTGGGGAGGCGGGCGTCCTCCGCGCCGGCGTAGGCTCGAATCGGCACGTCGAGCGGTGGCTCGTCCCGGTAGACGTAGAGCCGGCCGAGGCGCGAGTCCGCCTTGAGCGCGGGCAGGAGGTAACGAAGCAGCTCGCCGTTTTGCAGGATCTCTTCCGGCACGCCTTGCAGCCGCCGGATGTCTTCCAGGAACTCCTCGTCGGACGGCTCGCGGTCCACCGGGGCCCCCCTGCGCAATTGCGGCGCCCGGGCGGCGGCGACCAGAAGAACCGAAGGCATGGGCAGACTGCGGCGCCGCAAAGCGCGGGCCAACTCGAACGAGATCATCGCCCCCAGACTGTGGCCGAAGAAAGCGAACGGCCTGTCCAGGAGCGGTTCGATGGCCCCAGCCGCCGCCCGGATCATCTCCTCGATATCGGCGATGGGCGCCTCGGCGGCCCGGCTCTCGCGTCCGGGCAGCCGGGCGGCGACGACGGCCACTCCCGCAGGCATGGCGGCCTGCCAATTGCGGTAGACGCTCGTTCCGCCGCCGGCGTAAGGGAAACAGAACAGCCGCAGGACAGCTTCGGGATGCCGGGCCGCGGCGGGGAACCAACGGTGGGCCGGTGAAGCGGCCGTTTCGGGCCGTTTCTTGAGCCGCAAGGCCAGCAGCGCCCGCTTTTCCCGGGAGAGCGCGGCGAGACGCTCTTTCGCGGGACGGCTCTCCGGTCGCGGCCGGCGGCGGCCGCTCCGGGCTGCGGGGCGCGGCTGGGCTACAAGCCGCTCCAGGTACTCCTCGAACGGGCGGACGGAAAGATTCCCGGCGTAGTGGAGGGCCGCCGCACGGGACTGGGCGGCGATCCGTTCCCAGAGGGCGCGATCCGACGTGATTTCCTGGAGGGCGGCCGCCCACGGCTCGATCTCCTGCTCCGGCACCGAGGCCACCGGGACCATGCGGTCGTCCACCCGGGGCTCGTAACGGCGGATCGGGTTCACCGGGAGCAGATACGGCACTCCCATCTTCGCCTCGGGGATGCCGCCCGCGTCGCTGGCCAGAACCGGCACGCCCCGCAGCATGGCCTCCACGACGATGCGCGACCGCGCCTCCGCCCAAAGAGACGGGACGAGAAGAACCCGGGTGCGGGCCAGCAGCTCCTCGATGTCGTCGACCGGGTCGAGGAGGGTGACGTTGCTGCGGCGGGAAAGCTCGAGCCGGTCCTCGGCCGTGGTTCCCCAGGTGGGGACGGCGGCGAAGCGGAGGCCGGGAAACCGGTCCGCGAGGGCGAGGAAGATCGAGATGCCCTTCACCGCGCACGGGTTCACGAGAGTGATGAATTCGTTCTCGAACCTGCCTACTTGCCGCCACGGTCCGCCTTCGAGCAGCGAGATCGGCAGCGCCACGGCGGAGATGCCGCTGTGCTCACGGATGTAGCGAGCCACGTATTCGCTGACGCCCACGACGGCGTCGGCCCTCTCGAGCAGAGCGGTCTTCTCCTGGCTCGGGAAAGCGCACTCCGGTCCGAAAGGCAGGGCCAGGGTGGTCCGGCAGAGGTAAACGACGCGCCCCACGTCCGCTTCGAGGGCGGTTTCGAGAAGCACCTGGCCGCGGTCGTCGGTGGAAAGGATCACGATATCCGGATGGAAGAGGCCGAGCTGGCCGGCGAAGTAGCCGCGAAAGCTTCGGCCTCTTGCAACGGCGTGAACCTCAACGCCGCGCCGAGTGAACTGGACCACGCCGCCCTGGACCGTTGCGTCCTCGATGTCCCGGGCGGCCAGCTCCGCCAGGTACCCGCCGGGTTCCGGGCTTCGCGGCGCTCGGGCTACGGCGCGGCAGGCATGTCCGCGCCCGGCCAGGGCCTCGAGCAGCAGCCGATTGGATTTGTCACCGCCGCCGTAGGCGGGATAGTACAACGAGTTTTGCCCTAGCAGTATTCGCATGGGCGCTGCGCCCGTTTCCGGGTTTCGGCTTCATGGCGCCGAGCCGCGCTCTTTCAATCGTCTGAGTAACAAGGCCCGTTTCTCGGGCGAGAGTCGAGCCAGCGCGTCCCGGGGCTGCGCGCCGGAGACGGGCGGACGGGGGGCAGCCGGCTCAGGAGCGTTGGGCTCGAGTTTCAGCAAGAACTCTTCGAGATGCGAGGGCTTCACCTTCGGGACGAATCGCATCGCGGCCTCCCTGGCGGCACGGGCCTCGCGCCGGTAGATCTCCGGATTCTCCATCAATTCCTCGAGCGCGGCGGCCCAGGGGCCGATGTCCTGTGGAGGGACGATGGGCACGGGCATGCGGTTCTCGTCGAACCGCGTCGTGTATTTTTCGATCGGCCTGACGGGCAGCACGTAACGGGTGCCCATCTTCGCCTCCACCAGCCCGCCCATATTGCTGGCCAGCACCGGGATGCCCCGCAGCATGGCCTCCATCACCACCAGACCGAACCCTTCGTACCACAGGGCAGGGATCATCAGGACCTTCGTGCGGCGCAGGATCGCCCCAATGTGCTTGACCTTCCGCAGCATCTTCACGTTGGGCAGCGAGGCGAGTGCGGCCAGGTCTTCAGCGGTGGTACCCCAGCCTCTGAGGGCGCCGAAACTGTACTGGGGGAACCGGCGCGCCAGCGCCAGGAAGATGGAGACGCCTTTGACGGCGCACGGGTTGATCATCGTCACCAGCCCCGGCTTGTCCGGATCCCGGAACTCCCACGGCGGCTTTCCGTAAACGGGCGGATGGATCACCACCGGCTCGCGCCCCAGGTGCTCGCGCACGTACCGGGCCATGTGCTCACCGATCACCACGATGGCGGCGCATTTCGACACCAGCGCCGCCCCGGTGGAGTTCGGGTTCAGGCTGGCGGGCCCGAAAGGGAACATCTGCGGCGTGTGGGCCAAGTAGACGATCCGGCCGGGCATGGCATCGAGCGCTTCGGCCAGTAGCGCCTGTCCGAGATCCTCCGAAGAGACGAGCACCCAGTCCGGGGAGTACTTGGCGATCTTGCGCCGCAGTACGGTGCGCAGCTTGGCTGGATCCTGCACTGAATAGACCGTAATCTCGCCGCGCTGCAGGACCTCGAAGCCCAGCTTGTGGTCCGTCTTGACGCGGGTGACCTGGATCTGCTGCTCTTCCAGGTCATGGCGTACGCGGTAAGCGGATTCGGGAGTGTCAGCGGGGGCGGTCGGCGCGACGACACGGACGTCGTGACCCCGGGAAGCGAGGTACTCGAGCCAAACGAGGTTGCTGCGGGTCGAGCCCCCGCGGGGCGGCACGTAGGAAGCGTTGGCCGTCAACAAAACCCGCATCGTTCAGGATCGCTCCGGGGAGCGCGCGGCGGCCGCCTCCCCGCCGCTATTGTACGCACAAGCGTCACTTCGCATCCGTCTCTTCGCCCTCCTGCTCGAGCAAGGCGCGGACTTCTTCATCGGAGAGCCCTTCCAGTTCCTCGAGCAGTTTTTCGTACTCCTCTTTGTCTGCTTGCTCGATTTCATACAATTCGATGGCCTTCGCCAGTTCGGCCACGCTGAAGTTTCCGGTGAAGACGACGTCGAGGGGCAGGTCCGCCTGGAACTCCTCCCGCACCCGGGAGAGCAACTGCACGGCCAGCAGCGAGTGGCCGCCGAGATCGAAGAAGTTGTCGTTGATCCCCACCTTCGGCACGTTCAACATCTCCGACCAGATCTCGGCGAGCCGGCGCTCCAATGGGGTGCGCGGGGGCTCGTAAGGGACGGTGCTGACGGCGTCGGAGCGAAGCTCGGAGCGGACGCGTCGGAGGATCTCCGCCGGATCGTGGAGCTCCCCGGCGATCCGGGCATAATCGATGGAGCGCCCCGGCTCTTCGCCCGCGGGCGGCGTTCCGGAGGATGTGGGCTGGGGTTCGGCCGGCGCTTGCTCCGGGTCGTAGGAGACGGCCGCTGCGGCGGCAGCAGGCAAGACGTAAACGGCCGTTTCCCCGTCGCCGCGCTCGGGCTGCGCCACCGAGTCCAGGAACTTGCGCGCCGGGCGGTTCTTGGGGGTCCGCCGATAGTTGAGCCGGACGGTTCTGAAGCCCCGCTCCAGGGCGATTTCCCCGAGCCGGGCCAGCATGCGGTGCTCGACGCCGCGGCCCAACGCCCGGCAGCTCAGCAGGAAGGTATCGACGTCGAGAACACCGTCTCGCGCGCTGAACAGCGCGACGCCGACCAGCCCATAGCTGCCGAAGCGGTCTGAGACATGGGCGACGAATCCCTCGCCTTCTTTCAGGAACTCGGCAACTTCGGCCTCGTCCCGCCGGATGGTGGTGCAGTTGAACTGGTTGGTCCGCTGGGTCAACTGCGCCACCCTGGGCAGATGCTTCGGGCGAACGGGTTCGATCTCTACCCGGAGCTGGAGGGCGGCCAGGAATTCGGCCAGCGTCGAGACCTGCTGCTGCAGGCGACGCCGCTCGAGGGCCTGGCCATACATCTGCGAGCGCTTCTTGTCCTCCTCGGTAGCGGCGAGGTGGTCGAGCGCCCAGACGTGGCGCAGGAAGACCGGGATCCGCTCCGGCTCCCGCGGCAGGTTCAGGGTGAGCACTTGCGGGAGCGCCGCCTCGACTGCAGCGCACTCGGCGGGGTTGTCGTCGATGAAGACGAAAGTGTCGAGCCCGAGGTCCAGCTCGGCGGCGAGCTGCTCGAGGTTCTCCGACTTCGGCTCCCAATTGATGCGCCAGGCGACGAAATCCTCACGCTTCAGCGGCATCTCCGGGTGGCTGTCGAAGACGGCCCAAACGTCTTCTTCACTGTTCTTGCTCACCAGGGTGAGAAGCATGCCGGCCTCGCGCTGCTGCTTCATGAACTGTTGCAGCGCCCGCCGGGGCCCGTCGATGACGACCCCTTCCGGTCCGTCCTCACCGCAGACGCCGCGCCACAGCGTCTGGTCGCAATCGAGCGCGATCACTTTGAAAGGCCGCGTGCGGACGGCGTGGACCTTCCGCGCGATCATCGTCCCGAGGGCGGCATAGAACTCGGGGGTGTAAGGCACGTGGCCGAGACGCTCACCGTGAGGATCGTGGTAGTCGGCTACGGGATACAGCGACAGGATTTCGGCGCTCTTGACCACGTGGACGCGCCCGGCGCCGGTGAAGGCCGCCGCAATGCGCTCTTCGATCTGGTCGACGAGTCTGCGGTTCGCTTCCACGGCGAGGAATTCCGGCGAGGCAGGGCACAAGCAGACCAGATAGGATGCTCCGGCGCCGGCCGCCGTGTGCAGAGCCCGGAGGAACTCTTCGGCATTGTGCTCGATCTCGGCGGCGCGGGAGTCTCCGCCCGCCCAATCCTGGAGCCGGACCAGGACGGCGTTGATCCCCCTGGTATTCGACCGGGTGGCGCTGGACGGGTCGAGCAGTTCCTGGAAGACCTGGTTGTACGGAGCGAAGCGCACCTGGTAGTCGAAGCCGAGTTCACCCATCCAGAACCGAAGGATCTCCTCCAGCGGCTCCGCCGTGAAGGTAGCCGAGACGACGACCGCCGGTTCGGCCGGAGGCGGCTCCTTGCCGACCCGTCGCAGCTCGGGGATCACCGGCAACCGGGAGAGTCTCGTCTCCGGGTTCTCGACGGCGGCCTGCAGCAGTTCGAGATAGGCGGTAATGAGGCGGCGTATCGTGGGCGCGTCGTAGAGGTCGCGATTGTAGACCGCCAGGGCGCGAAGCGACTTCGGCTCGTCGAAGATGTTGAGGAACAGATCGAAGTCCGTGGCGGTGACCGGGAGATCCACGGGCTCGACGGTGAAGTCCGGGCGGTCGATCTCGGTGACGAGCGGCTGCACCAGGCTGAACATGATGTGGAACAGCGGCGTATAGACCGCCTGGCGGTCCGGATGCGCCGCTTCGACAACCTTGGCGAACGGCAGTTCCTGGTGTTCGTAGACCTCCAGGAGGCCGCTGCGCACCCGGCGCACGAGCTCGCGGAAGGCGGGATCGCCCGTGACGTCCGTGCGGGTGGCCAGCGGCGCGGCGAAGAAGCCGATCAATCGCTCCAGCTCCGGGCGGTTCCGGCTGGCGTTCGTCGTCCCGACGACGAGGTCTTCCTGCCCGCTGATGCGGGCGGCAAGCGCTTTGAAGGCCGCCAGGAGCACCGTGAAGAGGGTGGTCTTCTCCCGGCGGCAAAAGTTGCGGAGGGCGCTGGTGAGCTCGCTTGGGAAGGCGACGGCCTCGCTGGACGCGCGGTAGGTGGGCTTCTCCGGGCGGGGGCGGTCCGCCGGCAACGTGAGTACGGGGGCATGGCTGAGCTTGCGTCGCCAGAATTCTTGCAGCCTATGAAGACGCTCCCCCTGGAGGCGCTCACGCTGCCACACGGCGAAATCCCCGTACTGCACGGGCAGGGCCGGCAGCCGCACTTCCTCGCCGGCCCGCAGATCCGCATAAGCTTCGAACACCTCTTCGAGGAAGAGGCGCAGGCTCCAGAGGTCGCTGATGATGTGGTGGGTGACGATGAGGGCCAGGTAGTCGTTTTCGCCGAGCCGGTAAATACGCCAGCGGAACAGCGGGCCGCGCTCGAGGTCGAAGGCCTCGCGGGCAGCGCGGACGGCGCGCTCGCAAGCTTCGTCGAAACGGTCGGCCTCGGTCAGGCCGGTGAGATCCTCGAATTGGACAGGGATCTGTTCCACCGGCAGTTCCCGGACCACGGCCACGGGGATGCCTTCCCGCATTCCGAAGACGGTGCGGAGGGATTCCTGCCGCCGCGCGACCGCGGCCACGGCGCGGCGGAAGGCGTCGGGATCGAGAACGCCCTGGAGGCGGAGAGCCAGCGGGAGGTGGTAGGCGGAGTTGCCCGGGACGATGCGGTCGAGCAGCCACAGGCGCTCCTGTTCGAACGACAGCGGGTGCTCATTCCGTCCCAGGGCCGGGATTCGCTCCGCGACGGCGGCGGCTGTCTCGAGTCCGGAAAGGATCCGGCCGGCGAGTTCGTCCAAGGTGAGACCGTTCAGCAGGTCGACGACTTCCACCGCTACCCCGAAGCTCTTCTCGACGGCGTTCTGGATCTCCACGGCCCGCAGCGAGTCCAGGCCGAACTCGGTGAGCGCGCGCCCGGGGGTGATGTTGCCGGGCCGCACGTGCAGCAGCCGCGCCAGCAGATCCGTCAAGTGTTCTTCCACCAGCCGGCGGCGCTGGGTTCCGCCGGCCGCCAGCACCGTCTCGCGGTTGATGGGAAGCGCCTCCGCGGCCGGCCCGGCGTCCTCGAGGCGGCTTTCATAAAGGACGGGCAGCCGCCCGGCGAAGTAAAGGTCGCGGCAGAGCCGGCGCTGGATCTTGCCGCTGGAAGTGCGTGGTATGGAACCTTTGCGGACCAGGACGAGGATCGCGACCCGCAGTTCGTGTTCCTCGGCGATACGCTGCCGTACCGCCTGGGCGACGGCCTCTGCAGGCCCGGACATCCGGCGCGGCGCTTCCATGACCAGGACGACGCCCTCCCGACCTTGGCTCTCGACCGAGAAAGCGGCGGCGATGGAGGCGCCGACGTCCGGGTGGGCCTTGCGGGCGGTCAATTCCAGGTCCGCGGGGTGGTGGTTCATCCCCCGGACGATGATCAGGTCTTTGAGCCGCCCAACGACATAGAGCTCGCCGTCGCGCAGGAAGCCCAGATCGCCGGTGCGCAGAAACGGCCCTTCACCGGTGTCCGCGATGCGGGCGTGGAAGGTGGTCCGGGTCTCTTCGGGGCGGTTCCAGTAGCCGACGGCAACGCCGGGGCCCTTCACCCAGATCTCGCCGACCCTGTCCGGGGGCAGTTCAAGGAGCGTCTCCGGATCGACGATGGCCACGCGCGTCTCCAGGCCGGGCGCGCCGCAACCCACCAAGACGCGGACGTCGCCGCTGTCGGCGGCGGCTTCGGCCACTTCGTTCCGCGCCAGGCTGGAGGCGCGCGCGGCGAACAGCGCCGGGCCGTTCCCTTTGATCCCGCCGGAGACCTTCAAGGACGCCTCGGCCAACCCGTAGGCGGGGTAGAGCGTGCTGCGCCGGAAGCCGCAGGAAGCAAAGGCCCGGGCGAAACGGTCCAGGGTCTCCGCGTGCACCGGCTCGGCCCCGTTGAAGGCCACCTCCCAGGAGCCGAGGTCCAGTCCTTCGCGGTCGGCCTCGGGGATGCGGCGCACACAGAGGTCGTAGGCGAAATTGGGGCCGCCGCTGTGGGTGCCTCGGTATTCGCTGATCGTCTCCAGCCAGAGCCGCGGCCGGCGGATGAAGGAGGCGGGGGCCATGAAGTAACACGGCCGGCCCAAGTAAAGGGGAGCCAAGAGGCCGTAAATCAGCCCCATGTCGTGGAAATGGGGAAGCCAGCTTACGATGACGCTTTCTGAGGTGTGCCGGAAGCCGGCGTCGATGTTGGCCAGGTTGTGGAGGACGTTGCGATGGGTGACCATCACGCCCCGGGGCGCGCTCGTCGATCCGGAGGTGTACTGCAGGTAAGCCGGCTCGGTCACCCGGTCCGGGCGGCGCCAGACTTCGGCGCGGCCCGTTTCGATTTCCGGGGTCGCCTGGATGCCGACGCCGGCGGGCAGGAGCGCGCGGGTCTCAGGGGCGGCGGCGATCGCCGCGGTCGTCAACAAGAGTTTCGCGCCCGTGTCTTCGACGACCAGGCCGAGTCTTTCCAATGCCTGGCGCGCCCCGGGCAGCGGCAAGGGGGCGGCGATGAGACCGGCGTACAGGCAGCCGAAGAAGCCGGCCAGGAACTCCAGCCCCTGAGGGTAGAGCAGCAACGCGCGATCGCCCGGTTCGGCACGCTCCGAGAGCCACTGGGCCACCGCCCGGGTCCGGCGCTCGAGGTCGGCGTAGGTCCACGCCGCCGGACTGGAATCGTCCCTCAGGAACGTGTAGGCGGTCTGACCCGGCTGTTCGGCTGCTCTCTGTTGAAGCAGATCGATGAGCGTGGATGCACTGACTCTCTGTGTGCGGAACTCTGAGCCCATTCGACGCCCGCTGACTGCTGCCGGCCGGAAAACGTTAGTAAAGAAACGGGGAAGAGTGCAGTTCGCCCGGCAAACCATATTATCCCGCACCTGCCGATCCGGGCGCCACTTCGGACACGTGTATGGCGCCGCCGGCGGGTCTCACTCGGCAGTGATGGTGATCGATTTGCGTTCCGTCCGCTTCCCGCGGGTGGCGCTCAGGGTGAACGTCGTTGTCTTGTCCAGGCGCACGTGGAAGCATTTGCTGAAGGCGTCGAGCTCGGCCAGCGGCGGGTCGAGTTTGACGCTGTCCACCTCGTTCACGCTGTAGCAGATAGTGACCGGAGCCCCTTTGGGGATGCGTGTGCTGCTGGCCAGGAAGGCGGTGATCAGCGAGGCCCGCCCCCGGGCAGGCGACCGGCCTGGTTCGACCTTGATCGCCAGCTCGGCCGAGGCTTCTCCGCCGGGACCGGTAGCGATGAGCTTGTAGATCGCGGTCTTCTTGGGAGCGAAGGAGAAACAGCGGTTCCGCGCCGGCTTGATGTCGCGGATGTGGGGCTCGAGGCGCACCGAAACGGCATTTTCGACCCCGTAGCACATCGTGGTCTCGTTTCCCTTCACGACGACGCCGGGGCTGGCATAGAACTGGGTGATCTTGGGCGGCTCCGGCTTTGTCTCCGCCGGGGGCTTCCCGCCCGTTTCAGGTTCCGGGGCGGGGCCGCAAGCCCAGAGAAGGAGGGCGCCCGCCGCGATCGCGACGAGGCCCGCGGGCAAGGGGAACGCCTTCGACGAGGGATTAAAAGACGAGTTTTTCACTTTGTTGTTCCTCTGGTTCTTCCGGCGGAGGCAGCCGCACCTTGGCGAGGTAGATGGCCGCCTTTCCTTCGTGTGAAGAGTAGTAACTGACCCACAGGAGGCCGTCGTCAAAGACGAGGCCGGGGTAGCTGTTGTCGCCGCCCGACGGCAGGGTGAGGAACTCTTCGAGGGTGGCCTGGGTCTCATCGAGCCACAGGAGGGCGGTGCGGGGCTTAGGGTCGTAGAGGCGTCCGGCGGCCACCAGCCGCCCGTCGGGCAGGCGCAGCAGGTCCGGCCCGCCGAGGCGCACGCCGAGGTCACGCCAGAGCCAGCCGCGGTACGGCGGGCGGCTGTAGCCGAGCATGGCGGTATTCGGATTTCCGTCGCGGCGCACCAGGCACAGCGCGGAATCGTCGCGGTTGAACACGAGCGTCGCCTCCGATGGCTTGCCTTGCTCGAGCACGCGGTCGGCCACCATTTGAAAGCGCAGGCCCATGGGACCCACGTACATCCTCAGGTAACGATCCAGGCGCGTACTATACGCCATGCTGTAAGCGCTGCCCCGGTGCCAGACGACACGCCAGAGCCACATGTCCGGATCGCCGATCTTGAAGGCGATGCCCCAGTCGCGCCCGTCGAGCGAGTACCAGGCGAGCGTCTGGTGGCGCGGCGGGGCGGGGGCATGGTAGACGGCGGCGACCGACAGCATGAGACGGTTGTCACCGGTGATGCTGAGTTTCGGGTCCCTGAGGTCGGCGTTGTCGACCGAGATCCGAAAAGCCGTCATCCACGCCCGGCCGTCGCCGGATGTGATGATGCGGACGGCCCCGTCCGGGGAGGCGTGGGCGGAGCCTTCCCGGAACGTGCAGTACCAGCGGCCGCGGAAGCGGATCAGATCGGTGAAGGCGTTGTGGGGTGCGGCATCCCAGATCCGCTCGACGCTGAGGAGTTCCACCTTCGGGGGTTTCTTCTCAGGAGCTACCTCCCCGATGGAGGGGCGCGGCGGCGCGGGCGGCAAAGGGGGCGGGCCCACGCCGGGGAGCCTTGGGATCGGGGACAAATCGGCCGGGGGCGCCTGCCCGTGAACTCCTGCCAGAACTGCAAAGCACAGCCCGAGTGCAGCCGCAGTCCAGAGGGTCGCACGCATTCCCTTCCATTCTACGGGGTTGGCCGTTTCCCCGGTGAAGCCGTACAGGCCGCCCATGTTAGGATAGGGAGGTGCCGGGCCCCGGGCTCCGTGCAACGGGCCGCCGCGAACCCCGCCAGGTCCGGAAGGAAGCAACGGTAGTGGCTCAGCCCGTGTGCCGCGGATACCCCGGGACCTGGCCGATCTTGTTACTGGCCCCGCGTTCATGTATCAGGTACTCGCCCGCAAATACCGGCCCCAGACATTCGCTGAGCTGATCGGCCAGGAGCACGTCCGGGCGACTTTGGAGAACGCGATCGCCCAGGGGCGCATCGCCCACGGCTACATTTTCTCGGGCCAGCGGGGCACCGGCAAGACGACCGTCGCCCGCATCCTGGCGCGCTGCCTGAACTGCGAACAAGGCCCGACGATCACGCCTTGCGGGACGTGCCCCAGTTGCCGCGAGATCGAGGCCGGCAACTCGGTGGACGTCATCGAGATCGACGCGGCTTCCAATCGCGGCATCAACGAGATGCGGGAGCTGCGCGAGAGCATCAAGTACCGCCCCGCCCGGGACCGCTACAAGATTTTCATCATCGACGAGGCGCACCAGATCACCAACGAGGCCTTCAACGCCCTGTTGAAGACCCTCGAGGAGCCGCCCGAATGGGTCGTCTTCGTCCTGTGCACCACCGAGGCCCACAAGATCCCGACGACGATCGCGTCCCGCTGCCAGCAGTTCGCTTTCCGCTCGGTGGAGTTCGACCTGGTGATCGAGCGGATGCGCTGGATCTGCGAGCGCGAGAATATCGAGGCCGAGCCCGAGGCCCTGGCGGTGCTGGCCCAAGCGGGCGAGGGGAGCGTCCGGGATTCTCTCTCGGCGCTGGATCAGGCCATCGCCTGTTGCGGGAACAAGCTCACCGGGGCCGAGATCCGAGAGCTGCTGGGCATGTTCTCGCTCGAGTCGCTCCACGAGGTCACAGCGGCCCTCGAGCGGGGCGATTCCCGCCGCATGCTCGAGATCGTCGGCGAGCTGGAGCGCAACGGGCGGAACCTGCAGCATTTCTGCCGGGAACTGGCGCGGTACTTCCGGAATCTGCTGGTGGTGAAGGTGGCCGGACCGGGTACCCGGCTGGTTCCCGCGGCCCAAGAGGAACAGAAGCGGCTGGCGGAGATCGCCGCCGCCTTCACCGAAGAGGATCTGACGCGCTACCTCCAGCTCACGCTCGATCTGTTCCGCGAGCTCCAGTCCGCACTCCAGCCGCGCCTGCATCTGGAGGTCGGCCTGCTCCGCCTGGTGTACGCCGGGCGATTGCTCTCGATCGAGGAGGCCCTGGCGACAGTGGGGAGCGGGGGTACGCCAGCGCCGGCTGGAGGTGGAGGCGGCCGGCGTGGCTCGTCGGGCGGTATCGCGGCAGGTTCAACACGGGGAAACAGGGCGCGGGCGTCGGCTGCAGAGGCAGCCTCTTCGCCGACTGAAGCCGGAAAGGTGCGGGACGCGGTTCCGCCGCCTGCCTCGGCCGCCAACGGGTCCGGAGAATGGAAGAAGCGGTTGCACGGGGCGGCGGTGGCCCAGGGGCTCACCTTCATCGCCGACGCGGTCGAGCATGCCGAAGTCGTGGAGGCGGGTGGGGAGCTACGCTTCCGGGCCCCCAAGGAGTTCTTGTTCACCTTGGGCTCCGGCGACGTGAAGAAGCTCGTTCGCAGCGTGGCCGGGCGGGCGATGAAGATCAAGGTGGAGGCGGGCGGCGGCGAAATCCCGGTTCCCGAGGCGGAGACGCCCGCCGCGAACGACGACGAGGCCTCCGCCCGGGCTTTGTCGCACCCCGAGGTGCGGGAGTTCCAGCGGCTGTTCCCCGGCAGCCGCGTGCGGGCGGTGCGGAATCTGAAACAATGAGGGGTGGCGGGCCGGGCTCCCGGCTCTTGCGGGACTCGGGCGCCGCCGTTTTCGGTGGAGGGTCCATGCGACTTCCGGGCAACATGCAGCAGATGATGAAGCAGGCGCAACAGATGCAGGAGCGCCTGCAGCAAGAGATTGCGCAGATCCGCGTCGAGGCGTCCGCCGGCGGCGGGATGGTCACCGTAAAGCTCGACGGGCAGAAAAACTGCGTCGGCGTGACGATCGATCCCGAGGTGGCCGGCGACGTCGAGATGCTCCAGGACATGGTGATGGCGGCCTTCAACGAAGCCACGAAGAAAGTGGATGAGGAGGCCAAGGAGAAGATGGGCGGACTGCTCGGCGGCCTAGGCTTGCCGCCGGGGCTTTTCTGAGCCCCACACCCAGAAATCCGAATGCCGGACTTTGCCGAACCGCTCGCCAGGTTGATCGAAGAATTCAAGCGGCTGCCGGGGATCGGGCAGAAATCGGCCCAGCGGCTGGCGTTTCACGTGCTCCGGGCCCCCCGCGAGGATGCCGAACGCCTGGCGCAAGCGCTGCTCGGCGTGAAGGACAAGCTGGGCTTCTGCAGCGTCTGCAACAACATCAGCGATGCGGAGCTGTGTCCGTACTGCCGGGACCCTCATCGCGACCGCTCGGTGATTTGCGTCGTCGAGGAGCCGCACAACATCCTCCCGATCGAGACCACCCGCACCTATCGCGGCCTCTACCACGTGCTGCACGGCGCCATCTCGCCCTTGCGCGGCGTCGGGCCCGAGCAGCTCAAGATCAAGAGTCTGCTCGAGAGGCTGCAGAACGGCGGCGTCGAGGAGATCATCATCGCCACCAATCCCACCGTCGAGGGCGAAGCCACGGCGGCCTACTTGTCGCGCTTGTTGAAGCCGCTCGGCGTGCGGGTCACCCGGATCGCCTTGGGGATCCCGGTGGGCAGCGACCTCGAGTTCGCCGACGAAGTGACGATGTCGAAATCGCTGGAGAACCGGCGCGAACTCTGAAGGGGACGCTCGGGGAGTCTCTCGCCGGGGGGCGGATTTTTCCTAAGATCGAAGTATGAGGTTACGGCTCGCGGCGGTGGTTCTGCTGGCGGCCGTGTCGGGGGCGGCGCAGCCTGCCCCGGGCATCGCGGCCCGCCAGTGGCGGCTGGCGCACGAGCGTAGCATCCTCGACGAGTTCTTCGATCTGCTGCGTATCCCGAACACCGGCCAGGATCCGGCTGCGATGCGGCGCAACGCCGAGGCGATCGCCCGGATGTTCGAGCGCCGTGGCGTGGCGACGCGTCTGCTCGAGGTCGAAGGAGCGCCGCCGGTCGTCTACGGCGAGCTGCCGCGCCCCGGCGCGCGTGAAACGCTGATCTTCTACGCCCACTACGACGGCCAACCGGTGAACCCGAGCCGGTGGTACACGGGAGACCCATTCCGCCCGACGCTGATGAGCAGCGCGCTCGAGACCGGCGGCCGCCCGATCCCTTTGCCGTTGCCCGGGTGGCCGACGGATCCCGAGTGGCGCATCTACGCGCGTTCGGCGGGCGACGACAAAGCGGCTATCGCGGCGCTTGCGGCGGCGGTGGAAGCGCTCGAGCGGTACAACGTTCCTATCCACGCCAACGTCAAGTTCTTCTTTGAGGGTGAGGAAGAGTCCGGCTCGTCCCACCTGGCCCAATTTCTGCGGCGGTACCGGGATCTGCTCCGGGGCGACGCCTGGTTCTTCGTCGACGGACCGGTCCACCAGAACCGCCAGCAGCAGATCATCTTCGGCGTCCGGGGCATCGCCAGCGTGGAACTCACCGTGTATGGCCCCCGGCGCGAACTTCACAGCGGCCATTACGGTAACTGGGCGCCGAACCCGGCCATGTTGCTGGCCCGGCTGCTCGCTTCCCTGGAGAACGACGACGGCACGGTGGCCATCAAGGGCTTCTACGACGACATCGTCCCGTTGAGCGACGCCGAGAAGGAGGCGATCGCCGAAGTTCCCGACTATTCTGAACCGTTGCAGCGCGAGCTGTGGCTCGCCGAAACCGTCGGAGACGACCGGCGCCTCGAGGAGGCGATCAATCTGCCCGCCATCAACATCCACGGCCTCAGCAGCGGCGGCACCGGCGAAAGGGCGCGCAACGTAATTCCGGCCACGGCCGTTGCCTCGCTGGACATCCGGCTGGTGAAAGGGATGGACTACGCGCGGACGGTCGAACTTCTGGCCGATCACATCCGGGCTCAAGGCTTCTTCGTCACCGAGACCGAGCCGGGCGAGGCGGTCCGGCGCCGGCACCCGAAGGTCTGCAAGCTGCGTTTGCTCGGGGGATACAACGCTACGCGGACGCCGATGGACAGCGATCTGGCCCGGCGCGTGGTGGCTGCCGTCGAGCGGGCTCGGGGTCCGGTGATCAAACTGCCCACGATGGGCGGCAGCCTCCCTCTCTATGCCTTCGAGGAGATCCTCGGCGCCCGCACGATCATCGTCCCGATCGCCAATCACGACGACAACCAGCACGCCGCGAACGAGAACCTGAGGCTGCAAAACTTGTGGGACGGTATTGAGACCTTGGCCGCGCTCATCGCTCTCGAGCCGGCCGCCGGGGCTGCGCCGGAGGAGACGGCCTCTTCGGGACCCGAATGACTGGAGCCGGGGCCCTGAGCCGGCGGTATCATACGGACAGATGAAGGCGTTTCCCCTGTTGGCGGCGCTGCTGGTCAGCGCCGGAGCGTTCGGCGCTGACTGGAGCCGGTTCGTTTCCGGGCCCTTCGAGGTGCTGAGCAAAGCCGGACGAAAACCGGCCCGGGAGATTCTCACCGAGCTCGAGCAAGTGCGCTACGCCCTG
>JALSRK010000011.1 GCA_026984795.1 Solibacteraceae bacterium
CACTGCCACCAGCCGGGCGATCCCGGCCACGGGCCGAACTTCCGAGTTGTGTGCCGAAGATTCTGCAAATCGCTCTTCGGGTCACGCATCCTTTCACCGCTCGCGGTTTGGCCGGCCGGCGCAGGGAGGGCGGAGCCCGACCGCAGCCGGCCGGCCAAACTCAGGCCACTCTTCTCATCTGCTCCTTCCGCTGCTCCTTCAGCGACTCCATGTTCAAGTACCGCGTCGCTTCAATCCAATTCTCGTGCATCTCCACCGCCAGCGCCCGCACCAGCCGTAGGCACGAGGCCTGGTTCGGGAAAATCCGCACCACCCGCGTCCGCCGCCGGATCTCCTCGTTCAGCCGCTCCAGCATGTTCGTCGACTTCAGGTGCTTGTGATGCTGCCGCGGCAGCCGGTAGAAGGTCAGCGTCTCTTCGATATTCTCCTCCACCCAGTCGCACAGCTTGGCATATCTCCCGCTCCACTTCTCCAGCCACACCGCCAGGTCCCGCCGCGCCTCCTCCAGGTTCCGCCGGTCATAGAGCCACCGCAGTTCCATCAGACAGTCGTCGTCGGCCTTCCGCGGCAGATGGTCCAACGCGTTCCTCAGAAAATGCACGTAACAGCGCTGCCAAGCCGCCTCCGTCAACACTTGCTCGATCGCTCGCTTCAGCCCCGGGTGATCGTCGCTCACCACCAGCTCCACTGCCCGCAGGCCCCGCTCCCGCAACCGCTCCAGAAACTCCCGCCAGCTCGTTCCGCTCTCCCGGTCCGCCAGCTCCACCGCCAGCACACACCGCCGGCCCTCCCAGTTGATGCCGATCGCCACCAACACCGCCTGGCTCCGAATCACCCCCTCCTCGCGCACCCTCTCGTAGCGCGCGTCGAGAATCACATAGGGATATTCCTCCTCCAGGCGCCGCTCGGCAAACTGCTTCAGCTCCCCGTCCAGCTTCTGGTTCAGCCGGCTGATCGTCGAGGCCGAAAACTCGTGGCCGCACAACTGCTCGGTGATCGCCTTCACCTTCCGCGTCGAGACCCCCTGGACGTACATCTCCACCAGCGCCCCCACCAGTGCCTTCTCACTCCGCTGGTAGCGCTCAAAAACCTCGGTGCGGAACCGCCCCTGCCGGTCCTGGGGCACCCGCAGCTCCAGCTTCCCCACCCGCGTCACCAGACTCCGCTCGTAGTAGCCCGAGCGATAGCCCAGTCGCGCCGGCGTCCGCTCGCCCTTCTGCGCCCCCAGCGCCTCTTCCATCTCCGCTTCCAGCACTTCCTGGACCACTTCCTGCACCATCGCTCGCAGCCACTGCCGGTCCTCGCTCAGCAGCTTCCGCCAGTCCTTGCCTTTTCTGCTATCCTGCTTTCGGGTCATCTGTCCTTTCTCCTTTCTTCGGAAATTTCAACAACCTGAAAGGATGGCATGACCCATCACCTTTTTGCAGAACTTCCGGGACACAACCCAGGAGGTGCACCGGTTCGAGGCAAGCGCAAGTGTGTCTGATCGGGTCCATTCCTTCATCTGTTTTGCCTTTCTTCAAGTGGTTCTCTCCAGCAGCCCGGCGGAAAGACCAGGCTGTCCCTAAGCCTGAAATCATCGTATATATGGAAGAAAATACGTCAAGAGAGAACCGCAACAACAGCGCCGGAGACCCAGCCGGGCGGCCGCGGGATCACCCGTAATCTATTGCCCTACAATGTATTACGACGCGGAGCCCGCCTGCTCTCCCGGATGGCGGCCGGCGAAATATATCGGCTATTTTTCAAGGACTATTTACATCTATTTCAAACAGAAATATACTGGAATGCGGGATGACGTTCGAACGCCTGCTCGAGCGGCTGGCCGGCCGGCTGCGGGCCATGATCCGCAACGGGGAGGTGACTGAAAGGGGCCTCGCCCGTCGCATCGGCGTTTCGCAACCCCACCTGCACAACGTCCTGGCTGGAGCGCGCGCCATGACCCCCCGCCTCGCCGACCGGATCCTGGCGGGACTGGGGATGTCGGTGGTCGACCTGCTCACCGGCGAAGAAAAGGGCGGCGCGGCGGCGCCCGATCAACAGGTCCCGGAACCGCCCCGGGCCACCTCGTGGTAGACCTCAACCACTTCCCGGGCCGTCTTCCGCCAGTTGAAGCGCCGCAGTTGCGCCCGGCTCTTCTCGAGCAACTGCTTCCGCAGATCCTCGTCGAGCAGGGCGTCGCGCAGGCCCCGCTCGATGTCGAAGACGTTCTCCGGGTTGACCACCACCGCCGCGTCGCCGACCACCTCGGGCAGCGAGCTGACGTTGGAAGTCACCACCGGCGTTCCGGCGGCCATGGCCTCGAGCGGCGGCAGGCCGAAGCCCTCGTAGAGGCTGGGGAAGGCGAAGACGCTGGCCGCCTCGTAGAAGACCCGCAGCGTGTCGATGGAGACGAAACCCAGGAAACGGACGGCGTCCTCGACCCGGCTGCGCACCACCGCTTGCCGCACCGCCGGGTAGCGGCTGATCTCGTCGCCGATGACGATCAGGCGCAGATCCTTGTACTTCGGGTGGTCGGTGAGCTTCGAGCGGAGCACGGCGAAGGCCTCGATGAGCCGCGGCACGTTCTTTTGGGGCCGGATGTTGCCGACGTAGAGCACGAAGGGGTAAGAGATCTGGTAGCGCTCCAGGATGCGCCGGCGGTAGCGCTCGGCGGCGGCGCTGTCGCCCGAGCCGTCCAGCGGCCGGAGGAAACGGGGATCCGGCGCGTTGTAGATGAGGCGGATCCTCTCCGGCGGCACCCCGATCAGCCGGGTGACGTCGCGGCGGGTGGCCGAGGAGACGGCGATCACCTTGGCGGCCCGCAGCAGGCCCCGGCGGATCTGGTACTGGAGCAGCTTCTGCCGCCAGCCGGACCGGCGGGGGAAGAGGAACTCGGCCAGATCGTGCACCGTCACCACGTAGGGCCTGGGCGTAAGGAAGGGGACGCGGTTCAGCGGAATGTGGCAGACGTCGGGGGCGTGCCGGCGGGCGAAGACCGGGAAGCGCAGGCTCTCACGCACGAAGGATTCCGGTATGGCGCAGGTGACGACCTCGAAGTTGGCGGGCAGCCCCTTCAGCTCCGAAGCGTCCTCGGGCTGCAGAAAGACGATGAAGTGGTCGTCGGGATCCACCTCGCCGAGCGCCCGGGTGAGGTTCCGGATGTAGGTGCCGACGCCGAAGTCTTTCAGGTGCCGGCCGTCGATCAGGATTCGCAGGGCCATCTCAGGCGGGGCTGCGGCTGAGCTTCCAGCCGTAGAGCGGGAACTTCTCCACCAGGGCGGCGACGCGCCCGCGGACCGACTCGATGGCCCGCTCCAGGCCCTTCTCGTCGCCCTCCGCCAGGCGGTCGAGGATTTCGGCGATCGCGGCGCCGACTTCGCGCATCTCCGGCTCGCGGAATCCGCGGGTGGTGACGGCCGGCGAGCCGATCCGGATACCGCTGGGGTTGAGCGGCGGATTGACGTCGAACGGAATGGCGTTCTTGTTGACCGTGATGCGGGCCCGGTCCAAAGCGTTCTCGGCGTCGCGGCCCCGGACGCCCCGGCAGAACAGGTCCACCAGCGCCAGGTGCGTGTCGGTACCGCCGGAGACGATGCGCCAGCCGGCCTCGGCCAGCGCGGAGGCCAGCGCTTGGGCGTTGGAGACCACCTGGCGCGAGTAAGCGGCGAACTCCGGCGTCATGGCCTCTTTGAAACAGACGGCCTTGGCGGCGATCACGTGGCAGAGCGGCCCGCCCTGGGTACCCGGGAAGACGCTGCGGTCCACCGCCTTGGCGAACTCCTCCTTGCACAGGATCAGGCCCGCCCTGGGGCCCCGCAACGTTTTGTGGGTGGTGCTGGTGACGATGTCGGCGTACTCGCAGGGATTGGGATGCACGCCGCCGGCCACCAGTCCGGCGAAGTGGGCCATATCGACGACGAAGACGGCGCCTACCGAGTCGGCGATTTCGCGGAACTTCCGGAAGTCGATGATCCGGGGGTAGGCGCTGCCGCCGGCGATGATCAGGCGCGGCTTGTGCTCTTCGGCCAGCCGCGCCAGCTCGTCGTAGTCGATCACCTCGTCGTCCTTGCGCACGCCGTAAGGAACGACGTTGTAGAGCTTGCCCGAGAAGTTCAAGTGGTGGCCGTGGGTGAGGTGGCCGCCGTGAGCCAGATTCATGCCCAGAATGGTGTCGCCGGGCTTGGCGACGGCGGCGTAGGCGGCCTCGTTGGCCTGGGAGCCGGAGTGGGGCTGCACGTTGGCGTGCTCGGCGCCGAACAGCTTCTTGGCGCGCTCCCGGGCCAGCGTCTCGACGACGTCCACGTTCTCACAGCCGCCGTAGTAACGCCGCCCCGGATAGCCTTCGGCGTACTTGTTGGTGAACACGCTGGCGGTGGCCTGGAGAATCGCTTCGGTGGTGAAGTTTTCGCTGGCGATCAGCTCGAGCCCCGAGTGCTGGCGTTCGATCTCGGCCTGAATGGCGGAGTAGACCTCCGGATCCACCTCCGCCAGAGGCCGCGCAAGCCTTTCCTGTTCCGTCATTGCTTCCCTTCCTTGTCGGTGCAGGCCGAGCCCGCCTTCTGCTCCATCTCGGCGATCTTGCCCAGGCGGCGGGCGTGCCGGCCGCCGTCGAACGGCGTCTTCAAGAAGACATCGATGAGCCCGGCGGCGGTCTCCGGATCCGTGTACTTGGCCCCGAGCGTGAGGATGTTGGCGTCGTTGTGGGCGCGGCTGAGGACCACCTCGTCCCGGTTGACGCCGAGCGCCGCGCGGATGCCGGGGA
>JALSRK010000012.1 GCA_026984795.1 Solibacteraceae bacterium
TATGTGTTGAAACGCTCACATGCGGCGGCGATCGCGGCCACTGCCCGGAGTGAAGAAGAGCCGGCATGAACAGTCGAGTCACAACGTACGTTCTGTCCATCGCCCTGCTGTTCGCCCTGCTGGTGCTGGCGCACCGGGTCAGCGGGATTCGGCTGGCCGGGGATCAGACCGGCTATGAGCCGGCGCAGCCGATCGCTTTCTCCCACCGGCTCCACGCCGGCGAACTCGAAATCGGATGCCTGTACTGTCATTCCGGCGCCGAACGGAGCCGCCACGCGGGCGTGCCGGCAGCGAAAGTCTGCATGAACTGCCACACTTTCGTCACCGCTTCCCTGGGCGCTCTGCGGGCCGAGGACGAGCTCGCGAAGAAAGAGAACCGCAAGCCGCGACTGATCATTTCTCCGGAACTGGCGAAGCTGTACGACGCCTTGGGGCTCGATGAACAGCGGAAGCCGGATCCGGAAAAGCGGCCCCGCCCGATAGAGTGGGTGCGGGTGCACAACCTCCCGGACTTCGTCTACTTCGACCACCGGCCTCATGTCTACGCCGGCGTACGGTGCCAGCGCTGCCACGGTCCCGTGGAGACCATGGAGCGGGTGCGCCAGGTGGAGAGCCTCAACATGGGCTGGTGTGTGAACTGCCATCGGGAGGTGAACAGGACGGGAGTCAATGGCAAGCCGGTGCATGCTTCCATCGACTGCTCGGTCTGCCATTACTGAGGGTCTGAAAGAGTTGTCAGCAGGAAGAGACATGGCGCAAGACGGTCAGATCCGGTACTGGAAGTGCCTGGAAGAGCGCAACGGAGATGCAGCCTGGCTGGCGGCGTCGCGCGATGAGTTCCCCGAGCCGCCGCTGGTGCGCCGCCCGGCGCGCCGGGAGTTCTTGCAGGCGGCCGGCTTCGTCTTCGGCGGGGCCTTGTTTGCCGGCTGCAGCCGAGCTCCCGTCGAGAAGCTGATCCCGTTGCCCGAGCAGCCCGAGGAGCTAGTGCCGGGACGGGCCACTTGGTACGCGTCCACCTGCGACGCGTGCCCGGCCGGGTGCGGCCTGCTGGTGAAGACCCGCGACGGGCGGCCCATCAAGCTCGAGGGCAACCCCGAGCATCCGGTCTCCCGCGGCGGGCTGTGCGCCGTCGGCCAGGCGTCTCTGCTGGGCCTCTATGACAGCTTGCGCTTCGAACAGCCGCTGCTCGAGGGGCGGGCGGCCACGTGGGAAGAGGTGGACCGGGCGATCGGCGAGAAGCTGGACGCCATCCAGCGCAACGGCGGCGCGGTCCGGTTCCTCACCGGCACGGTCCACAGCCCGACGGTCCTTGCTTCCATCCAGGCGTTTCTCGGCCGGTTCCCGGACGCCCGCCACGTCGTGTGGGACCCGCTCTCCAGCGCAGCGATTCCGGATGCTCATCAGCGCACGCACGGCGTCCGGCGGCTGCCCCGGTTCTTCTTCGACAAAGCGGCGGTCATCGTGAGCCTGGACGCGGATTTTCTCGGCGCCTGGATCTCCCCGGTCGAACACACCGCCGCCTATCAAGCGGGGCGGCGGATGGAGCAGCCCGGCGCCGAGCCCTCGTTCCACGTGCAGTTCGAGTCGCGGCTGTCGTTGACCGGGACGAAAGCCGACCGCCGGGTTGTGGTCCGCCCCCAGGAGCTCGGGGCGGTCGCCGCGCGGCTGGCGGCTCTCATAGCGGAGCGGGCAGGCGCGAAGTTCGACGCCGGCGAAGCGCCGCCGCCGGTTTCCGGCGAGCTGCTCAGCGAGCTGGCGGACCGGCTCTGGGCGCACCGGGGACGCAGCCTGGTCGTCTCCGGGAGCCAGGAGATCGAAGTCCAGAAGCTGTGCAACTTGATCAACCAGCTACTGGGGAACTACGGGCGGACGCTCGACATCGTGAGGCCTTCCTGGCAGCGGCAGGGTAGCGACGCCGAGCTCCAGACGCTGCTCGAAGAGATGGAGGAGGGGCGCGTCGCCGCACTTTTCATCGCCGGGTTGAATCCTGTCTACGAACTGCCCGCAAGCGCCCGCGTTCGGGAACGGCTCGAGAAGGCGCCGCTCGTGGTGAGTTTCGCCGAGCGGCCTGACGAAACCACCAAGCTCGCGCACTTCGTCTGCCCTGACCATCATTTCTTGGAATCGTGGGGAGACCGCGAGCCCGTCGCCGGAGTGCTGAGTCTCATTCAGCCGGTGATCCGCCCGTTGGCCTCGACCCGGGCTCTCGTGGAGAGCCTGGCTGTTTGGATGGGAGAGCCGCGGTCCGCTTACGAGATCGTCAGGCAGCATTGGCGCACCCGTTTCTACAGCGGGCCGGACGACGAGGCGGCTTTCCGGGAATTCTGGGAGCGGTCACTCAGCCGGGGATTTGTCGAACTCGAAACGAGGCGGCTGGAGCCGCCCGGGCGGTTCGACGCCGGGCAGGTGCGTGCGCCGAAGGCCGCCCCTCAGGCGCCGGCCGGAGAATTCACCCTGGTGCTCTACCCGAAAGTTGCGCTGCGCGAGGGCCGGCACGCGTACAATCCTTGGCTGCAGGAGCTCCCGGACCCCATCACCAAGGTCGCCTGGGACAACTACGCCTCTCTGTCGCCGGCGACGGCCGAGCGCCTCGGACTCGCCGAGGGCGATGTGGTGCGTATCCAGACCTCGGACGGCGGCGGGGCGGCTGTCGAAGTGCCGGTCTTTGTCCAGCCCGGCCAGCACGATGGCGTGGTGGCCGTGGCCTTGGGATACGGCAGCGTGCTGACGGAGCGCTTTGCCGGCATCGGCCCCCAATGGATCGAAGCCCGGCCGGACACCGGCGGTGACGGCCGCGTGGGGGTGAACGCGGCGCCGTTGCTCACCTTTGCTGGGGGAACGGTCCGATACGACCGCGCCGGGGTCCGATTGGAACCCACAGGCCGGCGTTACGAGCTTGCTTCGACCCAAATGCACCACACGATCACCGTCCCGGAACGCCTGGCGCCGCCCGGCGGCGAGCGCCGGCCGATGATTCAGGAGACGTCGCTCGCGCGCCACATGGACGACCTGCGGGCGGGACGGCTCTGGGAGGAGCAGGAAAGAACAGACCTGTGGCCGCCGGACCATCCCTTCACCGGCCACCGCTGGGCGATGGTGGTCGACCTCAGCGCCTGTACCGGCTGTTCGGCCTGCGTCGTCGCCTGCCAGGTAGAAAACAACATCCCGGTCGTTGGCAAGGACGAGGTCCGGCGCAAGCGCGAGATGCACTGGATCCGTATCGACCGTTATTACGCTGAAGACGGCGGCCAGCTCCGCGTGGCGCACCAGCCGATGCTCTGCCAGCAGTGCGAGCACGCTCCCTGCGAGACCGTGTGCCCGGTGCTCGCCACGGTCCACAGCGAGGAGGGCCTGAACCAGCAGATCTACAACCGCTGCGTGGGGACCCGCTACTGCGCCAACAACTGCCCGTACAAGGTCCGCCGCTTCAACTGGTTCGAGTACAGCCACGATGACCGGCTGGCCAACCTGACGCTCAACCCGGACGTGACCGTGCGCTCGCGCGGCGTGATGGAGAAGTGCACCTTCTGCGTACAACGCATTCATGAGGCGAAGATCGAAGCGAAACGCCGCGGCGAAGCGCCGGCCGACGGCGCGATCCAGCCGGCTTGCCAGCAAAGCTGCCCGGCCGGAGCGATCGTCTTCGGCGACCTGAACGATCCGGAGAGCAGGGTGGCCCGGCTGTGGCGCAGCCCCCGGCGCTATCAGGTCCTCGAAGAGATCAACGTACGGCCGTCGGTCACGTACTTGAAGCTGGTCCGCCGGGACATCGAGAAGGAGGAAAGGAGCCCTGCCCATGGCTAGCGTCTCCCAGACTCTGCGGCCGCCGCTGGTGGCGGGCGACAAGAGGCCTGCCGAGGTGACGCGCGATATTTGCGCCGCCCTCGACCGAAGGCCCGGCGCCGGTTGGTGGGCGATGTTTCTGCCGGCTTTCGCATTGCTGCTGCTGGGCGTCACTGCGGTTACCTATGAGATCGCCACCGGCATCGGCACGTGGGGGTTGAACCGGACGGTCGGGTGGGCGTTCGACATCACGAACTTCGTCTTCTGGATCGGCATCGGCCATGCCGGTACGCTCATCTCGGCGATCTTGTTCCTGCTCCGGCAGCGGTGGCGGACCTCGGTGAACCGCTCCGCCGAGGCGATGACGATCTTCGCCGTGCTTTGCGCGGGCATGTTTCCGGTGATCCACCTCGGGCGGCCGTGGTTCGCCTATTGGATGCTTCCCTATCCCAACGCCCGGGGATCCCTGTGGATCAACTTCCGCTCACCCCTGGTGTGGGATTTCTTTGCCATCCTGACCTATTTCACGATTTCGCTCGTATTTTGGTACGTCGGGCTGATCCCGGACCTGGCCACCATCCGCGACCGCACCAAACCCGGCCTCCGGCGCCGCGTGCTGGAGATCCTCAGCCTCGGCTGGGACGGTTCTTACCGGACGTGGCAGCGTTACGAGACCGTCTACAAGCTGCTGGCCGGACTGGCTACGCCACTGGTGATCTCGGTCCACACGATCGTGAGCTGGGACTTCGCCACCGCGGTGATCCCCGGCTGGCACACGACGATCTTCCCGCCCTACTTCGTCGCCGGGGCGATCTTCTCCGGCATGGCCATGGTGTTGACGCTGATGACCGTCGCGCGCAAGGCCATGGGGCTGGAAGACTACATCACGGTCGCCCATATCGACAAGATGGCCAAGGTGACCCTGGCCACGAGCTTGATGGTCGGGTTGTCCTACCTCACCGAGTTCTTCACCGCCTTTTACTCGGGCAACCAGTATGAGGAGTTCGTCTTTCTGAACCGGGCTCTCGGGCCCTTCGCCTGGGGCTACTGGATCATGCTGGCCTGCAATGTGGGCATCCCGCAACTGTTCTGGTTCCGGAAGGTGCGATGGAACCCGTTTCTGGTGTTCATCGTCTCCGTTTTCGTCAACATCGGAATGTGGTTCGAGCGGTTCGTGATCATTGTTACGTCGCTGCACCGGGACTTTCTGCCGTCGAGCTGGGCCGGTTACGCGCCCACTTCCATCGAGCTCGCGACTTTGGCCGGGAGCTTCGGACTGTTTTTCACCTGTTTCCTGCTGTTCTGCCGTTTCGTTCCGGTGATCGCGATCAGTGAGGTGAAGGGTGTCCTGAGCGTGGGCCGGAGCCGGCAGCCGGCAGGGCGCCGCCCGCTGCGTTCGGGAGGCGCAACTGAGGAGGCGAGTGTACTGGGATGAGCCGCCGCACATTAGTCACGGTTTTCGACCACGAGGACGACATTCTCGGCGCCACCCGGGCGATCCGGGAGGCGGGCTTCCGCATCGCTGACGTATACGCCCCCTATGCCGTCCACGGGCTGGACAAGGCAATGGGCCTGCAGCCGTCGAAGCTGCCTTGGGTCTGTTTCGTACTCGGCCTCGTTGGCGCCGCCCTGAAGGTATGGTTCGAGTTCTGGACCACGGCGCAGGACTGGCCGATCAACGTCGGCGGCAAGCCATGGAACTCGCTGCCGGCCTTCGTTCCGGTGACGTTCGAGGTGATGGTCCTGTTTGCCGGCGTGAGCACGGTGTTTGCTTTCTTCCTGGTCTCGCGGCTGTGGCCGGGCAAGCGCGCCGTGTTGGCGGATCCTCACGTGACCGACGACCGGTTCATCCTGATCATCGACCAGAGCGATGCGGCCTTCGATCCGGTGAAGGTTGAGCGGCTGCTCGAGCCCTACCACGTCGTCCGGGTGGAAGAGCGCGAGGAATCCGGCGAGGGAGGGGCGGGATGAATACCGGAACGCTGAATCGTTTCCTGCTGGCATGCCTGGTGGCGGCGGGGGCGGCAAACTGGCTGATCCATCTCGATCCCTCCCGGCCGAACTTCGAGTTCCTCCCGGACATGGCCCACTCGCCCGCCTACGCCTCTTTTTCGGCCAATCCCGTCTTCGCCGACGGCAAGACGATTCAAGAGCCCCCGCCCGGCGCCGTGCCCCACGGTTTCCGGCCGCTTCACTATGAAGCCACCGACCAGGAGGCGGTCCGGGCGGGTAAGGAGCTCAGCAATCCGTACTCGCTCGACGACAAGAAAGCTGTGGAACGCGGCGCCGAGGTGTTCGCGAACTACTGCCGGCATTGCCACGGGGCCGCGGGCTGGGGCAACGGTCCGGTAGTGCTCCGCGGATATCCGGCGCCGACTTCGTTCCTGGCGCCCGAGTCGGTCAGCAAGCCGGACGGCCGACTCTTCCACATCATCACCTACGGGAGGCGCAACATGCCGTCCCACGCTTCACAGCTCTCGCGGGAGGATCGGTGGAAAGTCATCCTTTATATCCGCACGTTGCAGCGCAAGGCCGAAGAGGAAAGGAAGAAAGAAAAGGCCCAGGAGAAGAAACCGGCACAGCCGCCGGAGGCGACGCCATGACGATACCTGAGTTTCAGCCCCCCGCGCCCATCCTCCGCCTGGTCAAGGTCCTGGCCGGGCTCGGAGCCGCCACTCTGGCGGCCGGCCTGTTCCTTGCCCCGGAACGGGCCTGGATGAACCTCCTGCTGGCTGCTTTCTATCTGATCGGGTTGTGTCTGGCCGGCGTGCTCTTCATCGCCATTCAGTACGTGTCCGGGGCCGGCTGGTACGTGGCCTTCCGGCGGGTGCCGGAGGCGATGGCCGGGGCGTTGCCCGTTGCGGCCCTTCCGGTATTGCTCGTCCTGGTGGCCTCGGCCTCAATCTATCCCTGGGCGCATGCGGGCGGGGAACACGGCGGAGCCGCTTTCTGGTTCAAGGATGTCTGGCTGTCGCCGCTGTTCTTCGTTGTGCGCGCGCTGATCTACCTGGTCGTCTGGATCGCGTTCGCAACCGCCATCCTGCGCACTTCCCGGAGCCAGGACTCCGACGGCGACCTGTCACACACGCGGCGCAACGTACGGCTCTCGGCGGCGTTCCTGGTAGTCTTCGGAATCACCTTCTGGCTGGCCAGCTACGACTGGCTGATGTCGCTGGAGCCCGAATGGTATAGCACGGTGTTCGGAGTCTATCAGTTCTCCGGGGTGATCCTGAGCGGCCTGGCGATGATCACGATTCTCGCCGTATGGCTGTACCGCCTCGGACCGCTGCGGGGCTTCCTCACCGCCGAGCATCTTCATGATCTCGGCAAGCTGCTGTTCGCCTTCAGCACGTTCTGGATGTACATCTGGTTCTGCCAGTTCATGCTCATCTGGTACGCGGACATTCCGGAAGAGACGAGCCATTTCATCACCCGCCTGGCGGGCTTCTGGCAGCCGGTCTTCTGGTTGAACATCCTGTTGAATTGGGCGGTCCCGTTCCTGGTGCTGCTTCACATTCCCGCGAAACGCAGCCCGGGAATGCTGTTGAAGATCTCCTGGGTGATACTCGTCGGGCGCTGGGTGGATCTTTACTTGATGATCGCGCCGCCCTTCGTGGGGGAGAACCCGGTCTTCGGCGTCTGGGAGGTCGGCATCGCGGCCGGCGCCGCCGGGCTGTTCTTCCTGGCGGTCTTCCGGACCTTGCGGCACGCGCCCGTCGTTCCGGTGGGCGATCCGTACCTCGAGGAAAGCCTCTCTTATCACAACTGAATGGAGCCGGGCCGCCCCGCGGCGCCAGGCGGTATGGCGCTACTGGATCTCGAGCACGTACCGGTGCAGGTGATGCCGATGCAACTGGAAGGCCTGATAGAGCCGTTCGGTCCCGTACCGGACGTCCGGCGTGTAGCGGAAGCTCCAGCTCTCGTTGTCGAGCAATAGCGGGATCCGCGTGCCCCGGGGCGTCTCCGGCGACAGCCGGATGAGGCTCGTCCGGTTCTGCGCTCCGGTCCACTCCCTCTGCCGCGTCTCCTGGATGTCGGCGGCTTCGGTGATCCACTTCGAATCGGTATAGACCTTGCACCGGTACCAGTTGTTCTTGTCGAACGGGTCCATGCCCTGGATCATCTTTACCCAGATGGTGGCCTCTTCCCCGGGCTCCAGTATCCCGTTGCCGTTGCCGGAGCCCTCGGTGACTGTGCGCTCGATGGAACGGCCGCCGCCCTGGTTGCCGCCCTGCCGGAAGACGCGGAAGGTCACCGTCCTGCCGTCGAGGATCTCCACGGCGGCCGGCTCGGGCAGGACGTCGGGAATGATCAGCACGTCGATGCGGTCCCGGGCGTGATGCCAGCCGTCATAGCCGAAGTCCAGCTCCAGCCGCGCCCGTTCGAAGTATCCCGCCCCGGCCGTGAAGCGGACCTTGATCTTCTCAGAAACGTCGGCCACCCCACCGGGCGGAATCTCGGCGACTTCGGCCTTGCCTGAAAGGACCTCCACCGTCGGATACTCACTCGACACAGCCACGCGGACGCCTTTCATCGGCTCGTTGCGCGGGTTGTACACGCGCACGGGGAGGGACAACTGACGGCCGGGAGGCAGACGGAGGAGATCTTTCCCGGTCACAGGCAACAGTACCGGTGGCTGCGCGCCTGTTCCCGGTCCGGCGAAGCTCACCTCATGGCCGGCTCCGTCCACGGTGAACTGGAGGCGGCCCTCGGCGTCAGCGGTGACGGCGCTACGTTTCGTCCGGCCTGTGGCGAGGCGGTGGTCCAGGAGGACGTAGTCCGCGCCGGGTTTGTACAGCGGCGGCGTCGTAATGGTGATGCGGCGGCCCTCCACCGGCGGCCCGTCGGGGGCCCAGCGCCGCGTCGTGATCCGCATGTAGCCCTGCCGGACCCCGCTCAGATATGTAAAGCCCCGCTCGTCGCCTTCGGTCGATACGCGATAGCCCCAGACGGTGAAGCTCCGATAGGCGTTGGCGTAGTAAAAGACCTCGGGGACGTTGTCGAGATCGGAGCGGCCGAAAGCACGCATGTGGAACTGGAAGGTTTCCCCGATCGACGTCGCCCAGTGGCGGTGGTACTCGTCCTGGCGGTACTCGAACTCCACCTCCGGCGTGCGGGCGTAGGCCATGCGCGTCTCTTCATGGAACTGGCTGATGTAGTCGCCGCTGGCGCGGACCAGCCGCACCATCGAGTGCCCGTGACTCAGCACGTGATCCTTCGGCCGCCACAAGACGCGCCGGCCCGGCTCGCCCGTATAGAATTCCGGCCCTGGGTTGAACGCCGACGCGCTCCCGATGCGGTCCGGATACCGTGCGCTGAGGTAGAGGCTCATGAAACCACCCATGCTGAGGCCCGAGGTGGCGCGGTGGCGGCGGTCGGTCAGTGTGCGGTAGGTGGAATCGATGTGGTCCACCAGTTCCAGGAAATAGGCGCCGAAGTCATAGTCGCCCCCATCCTTGCGGATATCCCAGGGGTCGCCGCCGTAGAAGCCCGTGTAATGCTCGGCGACGTAGCCGTCCACCGACACCACGATCACCGGATGAGCGGCGACGAAGCGGATGATCTTCGGCACGGTGTCCTTGCCGCCGTCGTAGCGCTCGAGCGTGTAGCGGTCGCTGTGACCGTGAAAATAGTAGATCACCGGGTACCGCCGGCTGGAGGAATCGTAGTCCGGCGGCAGGAAGATCCGGTAGTGGCGCGGACCGTTGAAGACGCGGGAATGATGCGTCCGGTCGTAAAATGGCCGGTAGGCCAAAGCCACGTATGGAAGCAAGAAGAGCAGACCCGCGGCTGGGAGTCGGAGGGCGGAGGAATCCGTACGCATCGGCGAACCGATCTTACCGCAACCCGAGGCGCGTGGGCGTGAAGGCAGATCGCATCGGGCGCGGCCCGGCGCAGATACAAGGGCGAAACAACGGATCCAGTTTTCAGGGAGGTAGAACAACGTGAACCGCAGACAATGGTTTCAGGCTCTTGCCGCAGCCCTCGCCGGCTCAGCCACCTCGCGAGCGCAGAAGGGACGCCCGCTCGCAAACACCAACCTCAGCAAGCCGCCGCTCCTGCTGGCGGACTTCCAGCCGCGGAGCATGCTCCGCGTCAAACGGACCAAGGTCGCCAAGCCCCGGTTCCCGGTCATCGACTTTCATGCGCACTTGTGCTGGACCGACGTCCTGAAGGGCGAGGAGACCATCGAGATGCTGGCGACGCCGAAAGAGGTTCTTCCGGTGATGGACCGCCGGGGCGTCCGCATGATGGTTACCGCCACCGGCGGCTTCGGGAAAGGCACCCAGCAGGCGATCGATTACTGGCAGAAGCCCCGGCCGGACCGCTTCATCGTATTCACCGAGCCCTGGTACGCAAAGACCGCCGATCCCGGCTATCCGAAGTTCCAGGCCGACGAAATCGAAAAGGCGCACGCTCGCGGGGCCAAAGGCCTGAAGGTGCTCAAGACCCTCGGACTCTTTCTGCGCGAGCGGATCAAAGAGGGCCCGCTGGTGAAGGTCGACGACCGGCGCTTCGACCCCATGTGGGAAGCCGCCGGGGCGCTCGGGATGCCCGTGCTGATCCACACTTCGGATCCGGTGGCGTTCTTCCTGCCGACCAACCGCTTCAACGAGCGTTACGAGGAGCTCTACCGGCACCCGGATTGGTCGTTCCACGACCGCGACTTCCCCAGCGACGAGGAGCTCCAACAGGCGCGCCTGCGCGTCGTGGCCCGGCATCCGAAGACGAACTTCGTCTTCGCCCATGTCGGCAAAGCTGAGGATCTTGATTTCGTCTCCTCGTGCCTCGACCGATACCCGAATGCTTACGTCGACATCGCCGCCCGTATCGGGGAACTCGGACGCCAGCCGCGGGCGGCCAAGCGGTTCTTCGACAAGTATCAGGACCGCATCGTTTTCGGCACCGACGCCGTTCCCCACGGCATCGAGGTGCCGCAGCAGATCTTCGGCGACGAACTCTACCAGATCTACTACCGCTTCCTCGAGACCGAAGACGAGTACTTCGACTACGCCCCTGCTCCCGTCCCGCCCCAGGGCCGCTGGTGCATCTACGGACTGGGGCTGCCCGAGTCGATCCTTCGCAAGGTCTACTACCAGAACGCGGCCCGGCTGCTGGGTCTGGACGCCAATTGGGGCTAGCCGGGCGGCGCCGGCTTACCAGAAGATCACATAGAGCAACACGGTCAGCCCGACGATTCCCGCTCCCGCGAGCTGGGCGCCGGGCTGCGCCGCCGTTTCGACCTTGCCCGCGTCCGGCAGCAGGCACGGCTTCGCCAGCGGCCGCCGCCAGGTCAACACCAGCATGAGGGCGCAGCAAGCCAGGAAAGAAACCGCCGCCGCATTCAAATAGGCGCGGGAATCGAGCCACACGCTCTGGACGATCATGAAGCCGCCGTAGGCGCACGGCCCAAGCAGCAGTGCGGCGTTCGCCGCCGCCGGCGGGGCCTTCGGCAGGACGATGCCCACGAGGAAGACGGCCAGGATGCCGGGCCAGATGAAGTTCCATACCCGCTGCATGTACTCGTAGATCCCGCCCAGATGCGCGAGCTCGGGCGCCAGCAGACAGGCGAAGAGCACAAACGCCGCCGTGGCCGCGCGACCGATCCGAACGGCTGTCCTGGCCTCCAACTCCCGGCGTGCGACATGCCGGCTGTACAGATCGATCGTGAAGATCGTCGAGGCCGAGTTCAGCATGGAGTCGAGCGAACTCATTACCGCGCCGAACAGGGCCGCGAACATCACGCCCCGCAGGCCCTTGGGCAACAAGTGGGTCATCAGGAAGGGGAACGCCTGGTCGCCGACCGGAATGCGGTCGCCGTAGAGCTGCCAGGCGGCGATTCCAGGAAACACGACGAAAAACGGAATGGTGAGCTTGAGCAGGGCGGCGAAGAGCACGCCTTTCTGCCCCTCTTTCAAGTTCCGTGCGGCCAGCGCCCGCTGGGTGATGAACTGGTTGAGCCCCCAGTAGGCGATATTGGGGATCCAAATCCCCAGCAGATAGATCGTCCAGGGCAGCGTGGGATGGTCGGCCGGGAGCATCAGATGCAGCTTGTCGGCATTGGCCTCCAGGAAGGCCGCCAACCCGCCGGTTGCCTGGAGGCTGATCACCAGTAGCAAGGCGCCTCCGCCGAGCAGCGCGAGCCCCTGAACCAGGTCCGACCAGACCACGGCCTTCAGGCCCCCGTAGATCGTGTAGCCGCCGGCGATCAGGCCGATCAGCCAGACGCCGGTGGCGAGGCTCGTCCCGAAGACGACGTTGAGTGCCAGGCTCCCCGAGTAGAGCACCCCCGCCATACCGACGATGACGTAGACCACCATCAAGTAAAAAGCCATGATGGCGCGGGCCGCCGGGCCGTAACGGTATTCGAGATACTCCGGCAAGGTATAGATGCCGCTGCGAAGGAACCGCGGCAGCAGCACCAGCGCCACGAAGACCAGGGCGATGGCCGCGACCCACTCGAAACAGGCGATCGCGAGACCGGTCTGGAATCCTTCGCCGGCCATGCCGACGAAATGCTCCGACGAAATGTTGGAGGCGATCAGCGACATCCCGATCAGCCACCACGGCAGGCTCCGGCCCGCCAGGAAGTAGTCATCGGCGGATTCTTCCTGGCGCGAAGCGTACAGGGAGATGCCCACGACCAGAGCGAGAAAGGCGATGAAGAACGCCAGGTCGGTCCCAGAAAGGCTCATGGATAGAGAAGCTTATCAGATCGACCCTGGGTGAGACCGCGCTCGGGGGGCTCCTCCGAGCAACGCCACGGAAAAACGGGCGGGCGCGTTCCCGGTGCGTGGAGGCGGAGCCGGGCGCCCCTTGGGCTATGCGCCGGCCTGCGCTTCGGCTTCGGGAGGCGGCAGCCGGATCGGCTCGCCGGTGATCAGCAGGCGCACCGGCTTCTCCGCGGCGCCGGGAGCGGCTCGGCTCGCGGCTGCACTACTGCCAGGCGGGCTGGATTCCCCGCCGGGCGCAGCCGCGGTCCCATCCCCGTCTGTAACGGCGTCCCCCACAGGTTGCGAAGGCTCCGGTTCCGGAATCTTCCACAACCGATCGCCGGCCAGCGCACGGGTCGTGAAGAACCGCCGGACTTCGGCCAGCCGCGCCGCCGCCAGGGGGTCCGGGCCGTCCGCTCCATCTTCAGGCATGATGACGAGGCCTGGGTTCGCGAGCAGAATGCCGGCCACGATCGCCAGCTTCTCGCGGCCCTCGGCCGTGAGTTCGGCCGTCCCCGGCCGGAACAGGTCGGGAGGAAGTTCGATTACGAGTCCCTCGCCGGTGTCCCGCGTGAACAAGATGTGGCTGAGGTGGCTGTAGAGGCGGACCCGCAACTCGGCTCGACGCAGCTCAGCCAGCCGTTCGAGCCGTTTCGCTTCCTCGGCTTCCCGGCGGGCGCGCTCCTGTTCCCAACGGGCGCGCTCCTCTCCGAAGCTGGCCGTTCGCTCCTTCAGCAGTTCCATGGCGCGCTTGGCCCGCTGTTCGGCTTGGCGGGCCGCCTCGCGTGCCTTCTGGAGTTCCTCTTCAAGACGCTTACGGGCCTCGGCTTCCTGCTCGGCGCGCAGCTTCGCCTGCCGGGCGGCTTCCTCCCGCTGTCGCCGCAACCGCTCTTCCTCGGCCCGCCGGCGCGCCTCTTCTTCGGCCTTCTTTCGAGCTTCCGCTTCCCGCCGGGCGGCTTCTTCCCGCTCGCGCTCCAATCTTTCCTGTTCGCGGCGGCGCAAGGCGATCTCCCGGGCATCCTCCGCCGTTTGCACTGCCTCCCGGGCGAGCATCGCCACCGGCTTGGCTCCCGCTCCCCGCGCCAGATAGGCCTCGGCCTGTTCCAGCGCCCGGAGCGCCTTGAGAAAAGTATCTTCGGCATACCGCGGCGCACCTACGGCCCGGGCGATTTGGACGGCATTCCGGGCTTCGTAGAGGTCGAGCGGGATCTTCGGATCCACCGTAAGGTTGAGCGGGTTCGCCAGCGGTTTGTACCGGCCGCGCTTCAGCAGTTCATACTTGGCGTCGATCAACTCGATCTTGCCCTTCGTATCCGGCCGCGGCTCGTTCTCGAGCACGACCAGGTCGCTCGGCTGGCGCACGGCGAAGTAGGGTTCGGCGGTCACTACCATGCCGAAGACCTGGAGCTCGGTGGTGACCTCGAGCTTGCCGCGGCCCCCCTTGAGGTGGATTTCACCCAGGTTCGCCGCCCGGCCTTCGGGGGTGATCGCCCAGAGGACGTAAGTGAGATACTCGGCGCCGAAGGTGATCGCCGACTTCAGATTGCGGAACTTCGCCGAGATCTCGATATAGCCGCCTTTGCTCTCCACCCGCGCCTCCCCGGAAGCCTGGGGCATCAGCGGGGTGCCCTTGAAGTCCACCCGGGTGGGGCCGCTGCGGTGGCGGTAGTTGATCGCGACGGTAATCCGTTCGACAACGTCGGCGCGAAAAACAGGACGCTCGGGCAGCTCGTAGACTTTGCCGGGCTCCTGGGCTCCGGCCAGGCAAGCCAAGCCTGCAAACAAAGCCAGTGGAATCAAGCGCCTGGCCATGATCTCGAAACCCTTCCTCAATTATAGGGGACGCGGCGTCCCGGCCCCTGAGATACAAGCGCTCTCGAATCCCGGCGCCGGTTGCGGTCTGCTATACTAAGTTCTTGAAAATGCTCGCCCGGTTCGTCGCACACCATTGGCTTCATCACCATCCCCGTGTCCCGCGACGGGCCGCTTTCTGACTGACCCCACTCGACGGCAATCGGATTTGAAGCAGCCCGCCGCTCGCGGTGGCGGGTATTGTTGTTTAAGGCGGAATCATGGATCTGGATTTCACAAAACTGGATGGGCTCATCCCGGCGGTGATTCAGGATCATCGCTCCGGCCGTGTCCTCATGGTCGGCTTCATGAACGAGGAAGCGTTCCGCAAAACCGTGGAAACCGGACACGCGACCTTCTACAGCCGCTCCCGCGGCAAGCTGTGGACGAAAGGCGAAACCTCCGGCCACCGGATTGTCGTGAAGGAGATTCAGACCGACTGCGATTACGACACGGTCGTGATCCTGGCTGAGCCGCTCGGGCCCGGCGTGTGCCACGAGGGTTACGAGAGTTGCTTCTTCCGGACCCTCAAAGACGGAAAATGGCAGGTGAACGCAGAGCGCACCTTCGACCCCGGCGCCGTCTACGGAGGTAGCGAATGAAGTTGAAGCTCGGCATTCCCAAAGGCTCGCTTCAGGACGCCACCGTCGATCTGTTTCGCCGCGCCGGGTTCAACATTACTGTCTCCAGCCGGTCCTATTTTCCCGTCATCGACGATCCGGAGCTCGAGTGCATGTTGATCCGGGCGCAGGAGATGGCCCGTTACGTCGATGACGGCGTCCTCGATGCCGGTCTCACCGGCCTGGACTGGGTGCGGGAGAACGACGCCGACGTGGTCACCGTGGCCGATCTCATTTACGCCAAGCAGAGTTTCGGCAAGGTCCGCTGGGTGCTGGCGGTCCCGGAGTCTTCGGCGGTCAACTCGGTCAAGGATCTGGAAGGAAAGATCATTGCCACCGAACTGGTCGGCGCCACCCGGCGCTACCTGGCCGAGCATGGGGTGAACGCCAAAGTGGAGTTCTCCTGGGGCGCCACCGAGGTCAAGCCGCCGGTGCTGGCCGATGCCATCGTCGAGGTCACCGAGACGGGATCCTCGCTGCGGGCCAACAAACTGCGCATCGTCGATACCGTGCTCGAGTCCAACACCCAGTTGATCGCCAACAAACAAGCCTGGCAAGACCCGGCGAAGCGCAAGAAGCTCCAGGACATCAAGATGCTTCTCGAGGGGGCGATGAACGCTCTGGGCAAGGTGGGGCTCATGCTCAACGTCGAGAAGCGCAACCTGGACAAGGTGCTGGGGGTATTGCCGGCGCTCAAGAAGCCCACGGTCTCCCACCTCAGCGACGAGAACTGGGTGGCCGTCAACACGATCCTCGACGAATCCACCGTGCGCATCATCATTCCCCGGCTCAAGGAGGCCGGCGCCGAAGGGATCGTCGAGTATCCGTTGAACAAGATCGTCCCATGACGGGCCGGTCCGGCTGCAGGCGGCGAAGGGGTATCCGCGAGGTGCTCGAATGATACGGATTCTCGAATCGAAAGACGCCGGCCGCATCTTGAAACGGCGCGCCGCGCGTCTGGCCGAAGCCGAAGAGGTCGTGCGGCCGATCCTCGAGGCGGTGCGAAAGCGGGGCGACAAAGCGCTCGTCGAGTACGCCCGGAAGTTCGACGGCCTGGAAGACGACAGCGTGGCTGTTTCTGCTCGGGAACTGGCGGCCGCCCGGCGGCGGCTGACCCCCGAGTTCCGGGAAGCCGTCGCCCAGGCGGCGGCCAACATCCGCAAGTTCGCCGAACTGCAGTTGCCCGAGGCGAAGTCGCACGCCATCGCCCCGGGCGTACGGGTGGGCCAGATCGTCCGGCCGCTCGACGCCGTAGCCGCCTACATCCCCGGGGGCCGCTACCCGCTGCCCTCGACGCTGATGATGACGGTGATCCCGGCTCAGGTGGCTGGCGTGAAGACAATCTGCGCCTGCTCGCCCCGGCCGGCTCCCGAAACCCTGGGTACGGCGGCCCTGTTGAAAGTGGACCGCTTCTTCGCCATGGGCGGGGCCCACGCCATCGCCGCCTTCGCCTACGGAACCCGCACCGTGCCCAAGGCCGACCGGATCGTCGGCCCCGGGAACATCTACGTCGCCGCCGCCAAGAAGCTGCTCGCCGGCGAGGTGGGCATCGACTTCATCGCCGGTCCCACCGAGATCCTCATCGTCGCCCGGGACGGCAACCCGGCCTGGATCGCCGCTGACATGCTCGCCCAGGCCGAGCACGACGTGGACGCTTCGGCGATTCTCCTCACTCCGTCCAAGCGCCTGGCGCTGGCCGTGGCCCGGGAGATCGAGAAACAGCTCGAAGACTTGCCCACGGCCCCGGTGGCCCGCAAGTCGATCCGCCGCAACAGCGCCATTCTTCTCACCGGCTCGGTGGAGGAGGCCGTCGAACTGGCCAACGGCTTCGCGCCGGAACACCTGAGCATCCCCGACGCCGCGCTGCTGCGAAAGGTTCGCCACGCGGGGAGCGTCTTCATCGGCCCGACGAGCCCCGAGGCGGCGGGCGACTATGCCTCCGGGCCGAACCACGTTCTTCCCACCTCCGGCGCGGCGCGGCTGCGCGGCGGGCTATCGGCCGCCGACTTCGTCAAGGTGATCTCCACGCAGCAGTTGACTCCGGCGGCGCTTCAGCGGCTGGCTCCGGCCATCACTACGCTGGCCAGGGCCGAGGGCCTCGAGGCCCACGCCCGGAGCGTGGAAGTCCGCAAACGCAAACCCCGAGGGTGAAAGCCGTGCCGAGACCACGCACCGCCGTTCTGAAGATGGCCCCCTACAAACCGCCCACATCCGGGCGGGAGGGCAAGATCCGTCTGGATTTCAACGAGAACACCGTCGGGGCCTCGCCGCGGGTCGCCGAGCGCCTCAGGGAACGGATCACCCGCGAGGCGCTGGCCGTCTATCCCGAGTACGACGAGATCCGGCCCAGGCTCGCCCGCCATTTCGGGGTTTCTGAGGACCAGCTCGTTCTGACCAACGGTACCGACGAAGCGATCCAACTGCTGGTGAACGCCTACGTGGAGCCGGGCGGCGACGTGCTCCTGCTGCGGCCTTCCTACGCCATGTACCGCTTCTATTGTGAAGTGGCCGGGGCGGCGATCCGCGAGCTGGACTACCGGCCGGGGGACCTGGCGTTCCCTGTGGACGAGTTCCTGGCCGCCATCCGGCCCGATACCCGCGCCATCCTGATCGCCAACCCGAACAACCCCACCGGCACGGGCATTTCCGCCGATGAGGTCCGCGCCATCCTCGACCGCGCTCCCGAGGCCGCGGTCCTCATCGACGAGGCCTACTACGAGTTCTCCGGCGTCACCGCCCTGGGCCTGCTTGGCGACTATCCGAACCTGTTCGTCAGCCGCACGTTCTCCAAGGTCTACGGGCTGGCCGCGCTGCGGCTCGGCTGCCTGCTGACCCAGGCGGAGAACGCCGCGATCCTCCGCAAGTGCCAGTCGCCGTACAGCGTGAACGGAGTGGCCGTGCTGGCCGCCGAGGCGGCGATCGAGGACCGGGAATACGTCGAGGAGTACGTCAAGCAGTCCCTCGCCGCCCGGGAGCTGCTTTACGAAGGCTTCGCCGCCCGCGGCATCCGCTACTACCGGAGCCAGGCGAACTTCGTCCTGTTCCACGCCGGGGACCGCGCCGCCGAGATCTGCCGGGCTCTGGCCGAACGGGGCGTGCTCGTGAGGGACCGCAGCTACGAACTGCCGGGCTGCGTCCGCGTCACCGCCGGCACGCCGGAACAGGTGCGGCGGTTCTTCGCCGCCCTGGAGGAGGTGTGGTGATGGCTGGCGAAGCGAAACGTCCGGTCCTGGTCTTCGACATGGACGGCGTGCTCGTCGAGGTCACCGAGTCCTATCGGGAGGCGATCGTCCGCACCGTAGAACACTTCACCGGCAAGCGCATCGCCCGGGACCTCATCCAGGACTACAAGAACCAGGGCGGCTGGAACAACGACTGGGCCCTGGCGCAGAAGATCGCCGCCGGCTTGGGCGTCGAGGTGGACTACGAGACGGTGGTCGAGAGATTCCAGGAGATCTTCCTCGGCCCGGCCCGCGACGGCTCCGGCGGCCTCATCGAGCGCGAGCGCTGGATCCCCGCCGACGGGCTGCTCGAGCGCTTGGGAGAGCGCTTCCAACTGGCGATCTTCACCGGGCGCATCCGCGAGGAGCTGGAGATCACCCTGCGGCGCTTCGCCCCGGGCATCCGTTTCGATCCCACCCTCTGCACCCGGGAGGTACCCCGCAGCAAGCCCGCCCCCGACGGACTCCGCATGATTGCCGAGCGTACCGGCGGCGCCCGGCTCTACTACGTCGGCGACACGGTGGACGACAGCCGCTGCGCCCGGGCCGCGGGCGTGCCGTTCCTCGGCATCGCCGCGCCCGGAAATCCGCGGCATGACGAGCTGGTATCCCTGTTCGAGCGGGACGGGGCCATCGCCGTTCTGCCCGACGTCAACCGACTGGAGGACGCGCTGCCATGAGAACCGCCGCCGTCGAGCGGATCACCCGGGAGACCCAGATCCGCGGCAAGCTGAAGATCGAAGGCCGGGGCCGGTACGACATCTCCACCGGGATCCGCTTCCTCGACCACATGCTCGAGCTCTTCGCCCGCCACGGCGGCTTCGACCTGACGCTCCACGCCGCTGGCGACCTCGACGTGGACCAGCACCACACCGTCGAAGACTGCGGCATCGTCCTCGGCCAGCTCTTCTCCAAGGCCCTCGGCGACCGCAAAGGGATCAACCGCGCCGGCTACTTCGTCATGCCCATGGACGAAACCCTCGCCGTCGTCGCCGTCGATCTCGGCGGCCGCCCGGCCCTCGTCTACCAGGACCGCGTCCGCGTCCGCTACGTCGGCGACCTGCAGGCCGAGTTGGTGCACGATTTCTTCGACGGCTTCGTCGTCCACGCCGGGGCCAATCTCCACGCCAAGGTGCTCTACGGGCGCTCGAGCCATCACAAACTGGAGGCCATCTTCAAGTGTTTCGCCCGGGCGATGCGCTTCGCCTGCTCGAAGGACAAGCGGTTGAAGGACCAGTTGCCCTCGACGAAGGAGTTGTTGTGATTGGACGCAGGAACCAGGTGATTCGGAGGGAGACGCGGTGATCGCGATCGTCGATTACGGCGCGGGCAACCTGCGCTCGGTACAGAACACCCTGGCGGAACTGGGCGCCGACTACGCCGTAGTGGCCGATGCGGAGGGCGTCAGGCGCGCCGGCAAGATCATCCTGCCGGGCGTAGGGCACTTCGGGCGGCTGATCCGCTCGCTGGACGAGATGCAACTGCGCGGCGTCCTGGTCGAACGCATCCGCGCCGGTGTTCCGTTTCTCGGCATCTGCCTCGGGCTGCACGCCCTGTTCGAGCGGAGCGAGGAGGCGCCGGAGCTCGAGGGGTTCGGGCTCTTCTCCGGCACGGTGGTCCGGTTCCCCCGCGAGGCCCGGGTTCCCCAGATGGGCTGGAACGTGCTCGAGCCCCGGCGCGAGTGCCGCCTGCTGCGGGGGCTGGCCGAGCGCATCTACGTCTATTTCGCCCACAGCTACTACGCCCCGGTCGTCCCGGCCACGGCGGCCGCCTGCACCTATCACGTCGAGTACACCGCCTTGCTCGAGCACGATAATGTGTACGGGGTGCAGTTTCATCCGGAGAAGTCCGGCCCCGTCGGGCTCCGGATCATGAAAAATTTCCTGGAGGTCTGAAGGATGCTCGCCAAGCGCATCATCCCTTGCCTGGACGTCACCGGGGGGCGCGTCGTCAAGGGCGTCAACTTCGTCAACCTTCGCGACGCCGGCGATCCGGTGGAGCTCGCCGAGCGTTACAACCAACAGGGCGCCGACGAGCTGGTCTTCCTCGACATCACCGCCTCGAGCGACAACCGCGAGATCATGGCCGACGTGGTCTTCCGCACCGCCCGGCGGGTCTTCATCCCGCTGACGGTCGGCGGCGGCATCCGCTCGGTGCAGAACGCCCGCAAGATCCTGATGGCCGGAGCCGACAAGGTCTCCGTGAACACGGCCGCCGTGCGGCGCCCCGAGCTGCTCACCGAGCTCAGCCGCGAGTTCGGCTCCCAGGCCACGGTGCTGGCCATCGACGCCAAGCGCGTGGCGCCCGGCAAGTGGCACGTCTTCACCCGCGGCGGCCGCGACGACGAGGGCATCGACGCCATCGAGTGGGCGGTGCGGGCCGAGGCGCTCGGAGCGGGCGAGATCCTGCTGACTTCGATGGACACCGACGGCGTCCAGGGCGGGTTCGATCTGGAGCTGACCAGGACGGTCTCCCGCGCCACGAAGATTCCCGTGATCGCCTCCGGCGGGGCAGGGAAGCCGGAGGACTTCCTCGAAGTCCTCACCGAAGGAGAAGCCGACGCCGCGCTGGCCGCCTCCATCTTCCACTACGGTACGTACACGGTGAACGACCTCAAAGAGTTCCTCGACAAGCACGGCGTGCCGGTACGCACGGTTGCGGCGCCGGCAGCGTGAGACGGCGGGCCATTGAAGGGCGGATTCCGATGATCATCCCTTGCATCGACCTGATGGACGGCAAGGTCGTCCAGCTCATTCAAGGCAAACGAAAGGCCCTCGAGGCCGACTCCCCCGCCGCCATGCTGGAGAAGTTCTCCGCCTTTCCCGAGATCCAGGTCATCGACCTGGACGCGGCGATGGGGAAAGGCTCCAACGACGAGCTCGTCGAGTGGCTCGCCGCCCGCGCCCGCTGCCGCGTCGGCGGCGGAGTCAGGGACGTGGCCCGGGCGGTGAAGCTCGTCGAGCAAGGCGCGCACCGGGTGATCGCTGGCACGGCGGCCTTCGATAGCCAGGGTCCCCGGGTTGCATTTCTGCAGGAGCTTTGCCGGGCCATCGGCCGCGAGCGCCTCC
>JALSRK010000013.1 GCA_026984795.1 Solibacteraceae bacterium
TTCCCGCCCCCTGTCTCGAACCCCTTCACCACCACCTCTGCCCCGCCTTCCCAGCCCAGGATTTCATGATCATCCTGTGTTGGAATCACTCCTCGGTTTCATGATCATTCTCGGATTGGAAAATGCTTCGCGGGCCGGCGCAGATCCACCGTGCAGGCGGTCCAGCCGAGCCGTGTCCGGCGTTCTCTTTCTGATAAGATCCGCCCCATGGCCGGCGGGCGGCACCCCCCAAGGGAAACGAGCGCTGAGGAACCGGCGCCGGCGGCCCGCGGAGCAGATTGATGGGCGCTGAGAGGCTGTTTTCACCGGGAGTGTTGTTCACCGACTTTGCGGTGTTGAGTGCGCTGCTCCTCGCCGGGCAGTTGCTCCGGGCGCGGCTGCGGTGGCTGCGGGCGTGGCTGATCCCTTCGGCGCTGATCGGGGGCGCGCTGGCGCTGGCCTTCGGGCCGAACGGCTTCGGCTGGCTGCCGCTGTCGGACCAGGTACGGGCCTATCCGGAGATCCTCGTCGTGCTCATCTTTGCCGCCCTGCCCTTCGGCTCGGCGCTGGGGGGATGGGGCCGGATGAAGCGGGAGGTGGGCGAGATGTTCTGCCACGTCACTTTCGGCATCTTCGCCCAGTACGGCTGGGGGATGCTGCTGGCCCTGCTGGCGCTGAACGTCTTCTGGGCTCTGCCTCCGGGGTTCGGCTTCGTCCTGGGCATCGGCTTCTGGGGCGGTCCTGGGACGACGGCCGCCGCGGCGAGCGGCTTCGAGGCTTACGGCTGGCACGACGCCCTGACCCTCGGGCTCACCGCGTGGATGATCGGCGTGCTGGTCTCCATCTTCGTTGGGACGCTGCTGCTGAACATTCAGGCAAGACGGGGGCGGCTCGTCTTCTCCGGGACGGCCTCGGGCGCCGCGGCGGACTCGGATGTCCCCAGGGCCGCGGTGGGATGGAAGACGATTTCCGCGCAATCGATGGAGAGTCTCACGCTTCACCTGGCGCTGATCTTCTCGGTCGCGCTCGTAGGGTGGCTGGGTTCCCAGCGCCTGCGAGAGATCTGGGGCGGGCCGTCGATCCCGGCTTTCGGGCTGGCGCTGATCGCGGGCTTCCTGCTGCGGCCGCTCCTGCCGGCGTCCCGGGCGGACCGTTACATCGACCGGGAGACGGTCCGCAGTATCAGCGGAGCCGCCACCGACTATCTTATCGTCGCGGGAATGGCGGCGATCGAAGCGCCCCGGGTGGTCGAGTACGCGGCGCCACTGGCGGCGCTGCTGGCCTTCGGGGTACTGTTGTCGTTGTTCCAGGCGCTGGCGCTGGGTCCACGGATGTTCGAGCGGAACTGGTTCGAGAAGTCGATCCTGGTCTTCGGCATGAATACGGGGACGCTGGCCCAGGGGATCATGCTCCTGAGGATCGCCGATCCGGAAATGCGGTCGAACGCCCTAGGCATCTATGGGATCGTCGATCTGGCGATCAAGCCGATCACGCTGGGGATGGTGGTGGTGGGGCCGTTGTTGATCGGGAGCGGCTACGCGTTGCCCTTGGCCGCCGTTTGCTCGGCGCTGACTTTCGTCCCGCTGGCCGCAGCCAAGGCGGCGGGGTGGTGGGACAGCGGAAGGAGAGCACCATGAAGATCACCGCAGCCAGAATCTATCTCGTACCGGCGGGACGCCACCGCTTTTGCCTGGTGAAGGTGCTCACCGACGCCGGGATCCACGGCGTGGGCGAAGCAGCGCTGTCGTTCGGCGTAGGGGCGACGGCGGCGGGGGGGATGGTGAAGGATCTGGCCGAAATGATCGTGCTGGGCCGGGATCCGTTCCGCATCGAGGCCGTCTGGAGCGAGATGTACGACCATACATTCTGGGCCAAGGGCGGCGGACCGGTGGTGCTGGCGGGCATGAGCGCTATCGAGATCGCCCTGTGGGACATCAAGGGCAAGGCGCTCGGCGTACCGGTCTACGAGCTGCTAGGCGGCAAGGTGCGCGATGAGGTCCGCGTCTACGCGAACGGCTGGTCCTACGGCCTCAGCTCGCCGGAAGAGCAGGCCCGGGCGGCGGAAAAGGTCGTCGCCGACGGCTACGCGGCGATCAAGATGTACCCGCTGGCCAATCCCGTGGGGACCGGGGCGTCCGCCACGCTGCGGCACGTCTCGCACCGGTCGATCGACCCGGAATTCGAAGAGCTGGCCGTCTGCCGGGTGCGGGCGGTGCGCGAGGCCGTTGGGCCGAAAGTCGAGCTGATGGTGGACGCCAGCGCCGAACTCACCACTGACGCCGCCATCCGGTTCGGCCGCAAGCTGGAGGAGTTCGGTCTGGTGTTCTTCGAGGAGCCGGTGGACCCCTTCGACGCCGAGGCGCAGAAGAGGGTCTCGGATCAAGTCGGGATTCCGATTGCCGCCGGCGAGCGGCACTATCTGCGCTACGGCTTCCGCCGGATGCTGGAGCTGCACGCGGTGGACGTCGTGCAGCCGGCAGTGGGCCGCTCCGGCGGCCTGCTGGAGGTCGGCAAGATCGCCGCCATGGCCGAGACCTACAACGCGCGCATCGCGCCCCACAACTGCGCCGGCCCGGTAGCCACGGCCGCCTCGCTGCAACTGGACGCCTGCCTGCCTAACTTCTTCATGCAAGAGGTCTTCCCCTACCGCGTGCCGGAGCACTACGCCGTCGTGGACCGGCCGCCGGAGCGCGAGATCGCAGCCGGACGGCTGAAGATACCCGACCGGCCTGGTCTGGGCGTGGACCTGGTGGACGAGCGGGTGGAGCCGCACCTGTGGGCCGAGTGCGCGCGGTGAGGCGCCAGCCGGACGGGCGGCGGTCCGGCGGCGAAGTTGCAATCCGGGCAGGGCGCCGGTAACGTGATTCTGATGCTGAAGACAGTCTGGGCGGGTACGGCGGCGGCTCTGTTCGCCGTGTTTCTGAGCGGCTGCACCGCTCCGGAGAGGGTGGAGCGGCCCAACGTCCTGCTGATCCTCACGGACGATCAAGGCTACGGCGATCTGGGCGCCCACGGGAACCCCGTGATCAAGACGCCGGCGCTGGACAGGTTCTACAGTGAGTCGATCCGGCTGACGAACTTCCACGTGAGTCCCACCTGCTCGCCGACGCGGGCCGCCCTGATGACGGGCCGCTACACGAACGCCACCGGGGCCTGGCACACCATCATGGGGCGCAGCCTCATGAACATCGAGGAGATCACGATGGCCGAGTGCTTCCGGGCCAGCGGCTACCGGACGGGCATCTTCGGCAAGTGGCACCTGGGCGACAACTATCCGTTCCGCCCGCAGGACCGGGGCTTCGACGAAGTCCTCATCCACGGGGGCGGCGGCGTGTGGCAGACGCCGGACTACTTCGGCAACGACTACACCGACGACACCTACCTGCACAACGGCCGCTACGAGAAGTACCAGGGCTTCTGCACCGACGTCTGGTTCGCCAGCGCCATCGAGTTCATGCGGAAAGCCGAGGCGGAAGGCCGGCCTTTCTTTTGTTACTTGCCCACGAACGCGCCCCACGGGCCGATGTGGGCCCCGGAGAAGTACGCGGCTCTCTATAAGGGCGTCGAGGGCCTCGAGCAGCCGGGCTTCTACGGAATGATCACGAACATCGACGACAACTTCGCCCGGCTGTGGGACTTCCTGAGCCAGAGCGGCCTCGAGGAGAACACCATCGTCATCTTCATGACCGACAACGGCACCGCGGCGGGCGAGAAGGTGTTCAACGCGGGGATGCGCGGCAAGAAAGGCAGCCCCTACGAGGGCGGCCACCGGGCGCCGTTCTTCATCCGCTGGCCGGCGGGCGGGCTCACGGGGCCGCGCGACATCGATACGCTCGCCGCGCACATCGACGTGCTCCCCACGCTGATCGACCTCTGCGGGCTGACGCGGCCCGACGGGCCGGAGATGCACGGCCGGTCCCTGCGGCCGCTGCTCTACCAGGAGCAGGTGGACTGGCCGGACCGGGTGATCGTTACCGACTCGCAGCGCATGGAGCACATCAAGCGCTGGCGGCGGACGGCGGTGATGACCCAGCGGTGGCGGCTGGTGAATCCGACGATCGACGGCGACCCGGAGCGCTTGGAGCTCTACGACATCCAGGCCGATCCGGCCCAGGAGCGCGACGTGGCGGCCGAGCACCCGGAAGTCGTCGAGCGGCTGAAGCAAGCCTATGACGAGTGGTGGAAGCTGACTTCGGTGAGGGCGGATCAGTACTCCCGTATCCAGCTCGGAGGGCTCGAGAACCCCATGCGGCTGACGGCCCATGACTGGCACGGCGACGGCGCCCTCAAGATCTGGAACCAGCGGTGGATCCGCCGGGGACCGGCGGTGAACGGCTGGTGGGCGGTGAGCGTCCGCCGGGCGGGGAGGTTCCGGTTCGAGCTGCGGCGCTGGCCGAAAGAGGTGGACCTGCCGATCAGGGCCCCGTACGAGGACAAGGAGCCGAACCGCGAAAAGACGCCGGGGCGGGCGATCGATGCGGTGAAGGCGCGGCTGAAGATCGGCGATTTCGACGAGACGATTCCGGTGAAGCCGGAAGACAAGGCGGCGGTCTTCGAGCTGGAGTTGCCGGCGGGCCCGGCGAGGCTGGAGACCTGGTTCTACGGGGCCTCGGGCGAGGAACGCGGCGCCTACTACGTCTACGTCGAGCGGCTCTGAAGAGCCGCAGCGATCACTCCAGGCGGAGCGGGCGGTCGAGGACGACGTCGAGGGTGACGCCGGGGCGCAGCTCCACATCGCGGCCCCGGGTGAGCAGGACGGTGGCCAGGCCCACGCCGGCGCCGACGCCCGCCCCGATACCGGCCCCTTTCCAGCTCCGGTCCGTGAAGCCGCCGATCGAGGCGCCGGTCCCGGCGAGGATGGCGATGCGGGCGGCGTCACGGCCGTGGTTGGGCCCCTGCTGGATCAGGTTCTCTTCTTTATCCACCTTCTGGCCGCTGCCGGCCGAATCGACGGAGCTGACCACCGGGGTGAACTTCAAAACCCTCCCGCGGGGCAGGGTGAGCGTCTCGAGCCGGATCGCCAGTTGGGCGCGGCCTTTCACGCGGCCCCCGCGCCGGGCATGGACGACGACGCCCTGGACGTAGCTGTTCGGCGGCACGACGATGCGCCCGCCCACGGTGATGGGGCTGGCCGTGCGCATGTAGACGTAATCGCCTGGCTGGGCGGTGCGGGTGCTGATGGAGTTGACCATGCGCAGCAGGACGTGGGTCCCCGGCGGGATCTGGGCGGCCGGGACGGCCGGGGAAGCCAAGGCGGCGGCGAGCAAGAGCGCGGCGGCGATCCGCATAGTTCTCCCTCCTGGTTGCTACAACCATGCTAACCCCGGCCAGGGGAGGGAGTTGCGGCGATTCTTGCGGAGTCGGCGCGGTCAGGGGCGGGCCGGTGGCCGGAGGAAGGCGCCGTCCCGTAGAATCGACGCGTGAGGCCGGTGCGGCGGACGCGGGCGGCGGTGGCGGCGGCGTGGCTGGCGATGGCCGCGGCGGCCGCCGGCGCCGAGACTTTCCACTACCGCGTGGACTGGCGGTTCTGGCACGCCGGCGACATCGAGCTTCGCTACGGGGATGGCGAAGCCATAGCCACCCTGAAAACCCGCGGCTTCGTGGACGCCCTCTACCACGTGGACAACCGCTACCGGGTCGAGTTCGGCGAGGGCTGGTGCGCCCGGTCGGCGCGGTTCGATGTGCGGGAGGGGGCCAGGCGGCGGGAGATCCGGATCCGGTACCACGACCCGCCGGGCAGGGTCCGGTACGTGGAGCGCGATCTGGTGCGGAAGCGCGTCGTTCTGAGGAAGTCCCTGCCCGTGCCGCCGTGCGTCCACGACGAGTTGACGGCCCTGGCCCGCTTCCGGACGATGGAGCTGGAGCCGGGTGGAGAAGTGTGGCTGCCGGTGAGCAACGGGAAGAAGTCGGTGCGCGCGCGCGTGCGGGCGCTGGCGCGGGAGGAGGTGCAGACTCCGGCGGGCGTCTTCCCGGCCATACGCTACGAGGCGTTTCTGTTCAATAATGTCCTTTACCGGCGCCGGGGGCGGCTGTTGTTCTGGCTGACCGACGACGGCCGCCGCCTGCCGGTGCAGTTTCAGGTGCGGCTGCGCTTCTACTACGGCACGATCACGCTGCGCCTGGTCCGATACGAAAGCCGCTAGAACCGATGCGAATTCTGTTGCTCACGCTGTTGTCCAGCCTGACGGCCCTCTCGCTGCCGGCCCAGGAGAACGCGCTGCTGCGCGGCGCGGCGGCCGAGAAGGTCTTCACCCGCGCTTTGCAACTCGTGGAATCCACGATGATCACGGTGCCGGGCTTGGCCCGGGCCGCCGAACCGATTCTGGAGAACTTGAAACAGGCGCGGATCAATCTCCAGGCCGCCGGCTACCGTGATTCCTCCCAGACCTATGCCTTCCTGACAAACCTGCGGGCCTATCTTTCGCTGGCCGATTCGCTGCCCAAGCCGTACCCGTTCCCGGAAGAGGCCCGGCGGCAGATGGCCGAACTCCGGCGGGCAGTGGAACGCCTGGACGCCCATTTCCAGGCGCTGTTACGCGACCGCGAGGTCCGCTTGCGGGACCCCGACCGCGACAACTTGAAGCGCTACGCCGAAGAGAACCTAAAAGTGGGCCCGCCACAACCCGGGCGCCCGCGGGTCGTCTTCCTGGGGGACTCGATCACCGACGCCTGGCGGCTGAACGAGTACTTTCCGGAGAGCGACTTCATCAACCGCGGCATCAGCGGCCAGATCACCGGGCAGATGCTGGGCCGCATGAAGGCCGACGTGATCGATCTGAAGCCGCGGGCGGTGGTGATCCTCGGCGGCACCAACGACATCGCCCGGGGCGTGGAGCTGACGGCGATCGAGAACAACCTCACGATGATGGCCGAGCTGGCCAAGGCGCATCGGATCAAGGTGATTCTGGCGTCGCTGCTGCCGGTGCACGATTATCACAAGGACCGGAACCCGCGGTTCGAGCGCACGAAGCAGCGGCCGCCGAAGAAGATCCTGGATCTGAACGACTGGATCCGGGCCTATTGCCGCCGCCAGCGGCACACCTATCTCGACTACTACTCGGCCATGGTGGACGCCAACGGCTTCCTGAAGAAGGAGCTCTCCGACGACGGCCTGCATCCGAACGCAGCGGGTTACCGGGTAATGGCGCCGCTGGTGTGGAACGCGATCGTCAGGGTGGTCCCGAAGTTCGTCGGTCCGCGGCGGCCGCGGTGATCTTACGATTCAAGCACCAAGGTCCAGTGCAATCCTACAGTCCGGCTATGGCGCTGCGAGTCTCGGCGGTTCCGGTATAGTGTGAACATTCCCTATGTGGGCCGGTATACGGCAGGCGGTACGGGTGCTGGCCGGGGGTGTGGTTGCTGGCGCGGCAGTAGGGATCCTCCATACGGTAGTGGAAGCCGGCCGAAGCCACTGGATCGGCTTAGGGCTCCACCGGCTGGCCATCACGTCGCTGAAGAGCCGATCTCTTCGCTGGATCTTGATCGGCGCGGGCGTGGCGGCGGCGGTATGGCTCTGCGACCGGACTTTGGCGAAACTGGTCCGCGACGGCGGGCAGGCCGATCGGGTCTTTCGCGGACTCCTTGCCGGGATTACGAGCCTCGGGATATTCGCCTTTTGGGCGTTCCAAGTGAACTCGACGACCTTCCGGGCGGCGTGGCGGGAGTTCGAAACGGGGCCGTGGTCGCTGACGCTGCCGCGGGCCGACTGGTCGCCGCTGGTGGTCGCGGCGAACCTGGGAATTCTCCTTATTGCCCTGGCCGTTGGGGCCGGGCTCTATCACGTGGTCCGGAAGCGCCAAGACCGGCGAGGGAGTACGAAAGGCCCAAGGAACGGGGTGGATTGGGTGGTGCCGGCAGCCGCTCTCGCAGTCGCTGGTACGGTTCTGTGGCCGAGCATCATCGCTTCCCGCTCCGTGGCGGACGGACGGCCGAACATCATCCTGATCTCAATCGACACGCTCCGCGCAGACCACCTCGGCGCGTACGGCTACCCGCGGGACACGAGCCCGAACATCGATGCTCTGGCCCGTCAGGGCGTGGTGTTCGAGAACGCTGTGGCCCAGGCGAATTGGACCCTGCCTTCGCACATGTCGCTTCTCACATCACAAGTTCCGGCCGTCCACGGGGTGCGCACTGTGAGGCAACGCCTCGACCCGGCCAAAGTCACATTGGCCGAGATCCTCAAGAACGCCGGGTACACGACGGTCGGCATTACGGGCGGTTACAACGTAGATGCGCGGTTCGGCTTCGCACAAGGCTTCGACGAATACACGGGCGACAAGTTCTACCACCTGATGCTCGAGGAAAAGGTGAAGTACGGCCAGGGGGTGCGGCTTTCTTATTTGCTGCCTGACGTCATCGATTTGCTGTCGCGGCCGGCAGCTCGTCCCTTCTTCCTTTTCTTGCACTTCTGGGACACCCATGCTCCGTACATGCCGCACGAAGGTTACATCGAGAGATTCCCGAGCCGGGCGGAGGAGCCCGAGGTCTTCACCCACCAGATGGTGCTGGAGCTGAGACGCCATCCGGAAAAGGCCGGCCCCGAAATGCGGGAGCGCATCGCTGCGCTCTACGACAATGAAATCCGCTACGCAGACCACTACTTGGGGGTAGTGTTCCGGACTCTGCGGGAACGCGGCCTCCGGGAAGACACGATTGTCGTCCTGACGTCGGATCATGGAGACGAGATGCTGGAGCACGGCCTCATCGGCCACGGGGTGGGCCTTTACGAACCAGAGGTCCACGTTCCGCTGATCGTCACGTATCCGCGGAAGCTGGCGGGAAACAAGCGCATCGCAAGCGTCGCCCGTTCCATCGACATTCCCGTGACGATTCTCGAGCTGGCCGGGGTGGAGCCGCCGGAAAAGGTGGCACGGCAGTTACAGGGCGCCGACCTGTTTGCTCCCACGAGGGAAACAAACGGCCCGCTGCCCGCGCTCAGTGAAGGACGGGGAGCGAGCGGGTGCCAGATTGCCTTGCGGATGGCCCGGTACAAGCTGATCCGGGATAGTTGCGGCGGCAAGGGCATCTCCGAGGAACTCTACGACCTGGAATCCGACCGGGCGGAGCGCGTCAATCTCCTCGAGCAGCGACCCGACGTAGCGCTGCAGCTTCGACAAGCGCTGGCCTCGTTGACACGGCAGCACGGTGAACTGGCAGGCGCGCATCCGCCGGAACGAATCGAACTCGACGAAGAGTTCCGGAAACGGCTGCGGTCGTTAGGCTACGTCCAGTAGCGAAGCTCCAGCCCCGGCGGGGACCGATCGCGGCGGCCTTCCACGGGCCCTCTTCCCGGAACCCGAAGAGACGAAGTCTCCGTCTCACAGTGAGAAGATAGAAGTAGCACGCCGATGCGCAGACGGCTCGCCATCCTCTTTCTGGGATTTTGCCTGGCCGCCGCCGCTCAACAGATGACGGTGCGCGAGCTGGTCGAGATGGTGCGCTCGTCCATTCAACTCGGGCACAAAGACAAGGAGGTCGCCCGGTACCTGAAGCGGGTGAAGTTGACCGAGCGGCTGAGCCCGTCGGTGATCGAGGACTTGCAGGGGCTGGGCGCCGGCCCGCGGACGCTCGAGGCGCTGCGGGCGCTCGCGGCTGCTTCGGCGGGATTGCCGGAGCCGGGCAAGGTGGAACCGAGGCGGCAGCGCGCCACCATCCCTCCGCCGCCGCCCGAGGAGCAGAAGCGGATCATCGAAGAGGTCCGCCAGTACGCCCTCGGCTACGTTCGCCAGTTGCCGGACTTCATCTGCGTGCAGGTAACCCGGCGCTACGTGGACCCGCAAGGGCTGGAGTTCTGGCACAAGCTGGATACGATCACCGCCAAGCTCACCTACTTCGAGCAGAAGGAGGACTACAAGGTCATCCTGATCAACAACCGTCCGGTGGACCTGACCATGGATCAGGTCGGCGGCTCGACCTCTACGGGCGAGTTCGGGACGATGATGAAGGAGATCTTCGACCCGGATACCGAGACGGAGTTCCAGTGGCTGAGGTGGGGCAAGCTGCGGGGGCGCATTTGCCACGTCTACAGCTACTTCGTGCGCAAGGACAAGTCCAAGTGGGTGATCAGCTACGAGCGGAAACTGCGTACCGTCCCGGCCTATCGCGGCCTGATCTACGTGGACCGGGACACGGAAATGGTCACCCGCATTGTGCTCGAGGCGGTGAACATCCCGCCCAGCTTCCCCGTCCAGCAGGCGCGCACGGTGCTCGACTACGACTTCGTCGAGATCGGCGGGCGGCCCTATATGCTGCCGCTCAAGTTCGAGATGCGGATGCGGCAGGGCCGGATGCTGGTGAAGAACGAAGTCGAGTTCCGCATGTACCGGAAGTTCGGCGCCGAGGCGGTGATCAAGTTCGAGACGCCGGACGAACTGCCGGACGAGATGTTCTCGGAGCAACCTCCCTCCCAGGAGCAGGGGCAGCCGCAACAGCAACCACAGCAGCAGTAGCGTTGGAGCGGAATCCCCCGGCGGACCCTCGTCAATAGGCGCCAAACTCGGAAGCGGCCTCGAGCATCGCCTCGAAATTTTCAGGCGGCACGTCGGCGAGGACATTGTGGACCTGACAGAAGACATAGCCGCCGCCGGGCATCCAGATCTCCAGCCGCCGCCGGACGTCGTCGCGCACCTGGTCCGGCGTGCCGCGGATGAGCACCCCCTGGGTGTCGCAGCCGCCTCCCCAGAAGGTCAGATCCCGGCCGAATTCGCGCTTGAGGCGCTCGGGCTCCATGTAGCGGGCCGAGGTCTGCACGGGGTTGAGGATCTCGACGCCCGCCTCGATGAGCGCCGGGATGAGCTGATAGATGCCGCCGCAGTTGTGCATGAACAGGTGCGCTCCGCTCAGCTCCTTGATGCGGGAGTAGATCTTCTTGTGCCGGGGCAGGAAGAGCTCGCGGTAGGCGGCGGGTGAGAGCTGGGGGCCGCTCTGCATGCCCAGGTCGTCGCCGACGACGACGATGTCGAGCAGTCCCCGGAGCGACGGCAGGAGCTTCTCGACGAATTCCAGGTGGTGGTCGGTGAGCCGGTCCAGGAAGCGGGCGTAGCGGCGCTTCTCGCCGGCCACGTAGAGATAGACGTTCTCCATGCCGAAGAGCATCTGGCTCCACTCGAACAGGTTGCAGCCGACGGCCAGTGAGACGGCGTAGCCGGCCTCGCGCAGGCGGCGGGCGGCGGAGGCGATCTCGGCGATACGGGCGTCGGTGAGCGGCTCCTCATACGGGGGCGCGGGGATGGCCGCCCAGATCACCTGGTCCATCATCGGGCCAAGCGGGCCGTCGTAGTCCAGGCCGGCCTCGGCCAGGGGCCAGACGGTCTGATCGATGTAGAAGCCGCCGGCGGGCATGCGCCCGATGGGGACGCCGTCCTGGTTCCGGACGATGAGATCGCCGTTGGCGCGTTCCGGCTCGAACCATTTGGGGACGAGGGCGGGGGAGCCGTCGGGCAGGGTCCAGGACTTCGTCTCTTCGGGGCGGAAGAAAGCCCGCCCGACGTCCACGGCGTCTACGCGGAACCGCTCGAGGAACCAGTCTTCGGGCTGGGCGAGTTGCTGGATCAGGTCGTAGACGAAGGTGCAGCCGCCGCTGATGTTCAGATGCCGTTTCAGGCGGTTGTAAGCGATGGCCATGCTGCCGGTGGAGCGCATGGACCCGTGGTCGATGGGTACGCGGTCCGGCTCCCGGTGAGCGATGGCGGCGAGGACGCGCTCGCGGGCGGTCATGGCAGCCATTCCGCGTTCAGTGTATCGCCGCGGCGATGATGATGCTGAGCGAGAGCAACACGAAGCCGGCGAAGACGGCCAGGGCGGTGTTGCGCTCCTCGAGGATCTCGCGCCGGAACGGTGCCAGGAACAGGTTGGCGAAGGGCCGGAACAGCAGGGCGAAGGCGATCAGGCCCAGGGCGAGGAAGAGGATGGCGGTGAGGAAGCTCCCGAAGTTGAAGTACATGGCGACGCAGGCCTCCGTGCCCCGCGGCGGCGGCCGCGGTTGTCGATCGGCTCCGGAACCCTCTATCATAGTGGAGAGTCGGCTCACTGCCTGAATTCCCCGGAATTCCCTTTGAGCGTACGGAGGCGCCGCTGCGCCGCAAACTCCCGACAGAGAGGGGGTGAGAGAGAGTTTGGCTTACGTCATCGTCCAGGACGGCGAAACCCTGGAGAGCGCCCTGCGCCGCTTCAAGCGCAAGGTGCAGCAAGAAGACATCATCAAAGAGATCAAGCGTCACTCCTATTACTTGAAGCCGGGCGAGAAGCGGCGTCTGAAGCAGGCGCTGGCCCGCAAAAGGAGCCGCAAGAAGCGGGCTAAAGAGATGGACTAGCCTCCCCGGCCTGCGGGGATCGAACGGCGGCGTCCCGAGCGGGGCGGCGCCGTTTTTCATTTCCGGCGGACGGGAGCGCTCGGTGGCTGTCTGGCCGGTTGTCGGATCCCCGGCAACTCAGAGAAGGCGGAAAGCGCCAGCGAGCACAGGAACAGAGCAACGGGTTTGGGCTTCACGGGCAGTCCACTCGTCCAAGAAATCGAGCAGATGGGCTTGTCCCTTCAGACGGGCGATCGCAACAGAGGCCGCTGGTTCGAGACCCTGCCGGCGTCATAGAATATCGCTTCATGGCTGAGAAACCTCTTTCCGGCAAACGCGCCCTGGTGACGGGCGCCAGCAAGGGTCTGGGGAAGGCGATCGCGGCGGCGCTGGCGGAGGCTGGGGCGCGGCTGGCGCTGGTGGCGCGGAGCCCGGAGCCGCTGAAGGCCGCCGCCGAAGAGATCCGCGCCGGAGGCGGCGAGGCCGACGCGTTTCCGGCGGACGTGGCGGTCGAGGAGCAGGTGCGCGCGCTGGCCGACACGATCATGGAGCGCTTCGGCGGGATCGACATCCTGGTGAACAACGCCGGCATCAACGTCCGCAAGCCGGTGACGGAGCTCTCCTTCGAGGAGTGGAAGCGGGTGATCGACACGAACCTGACCGGCGTCTATCTGATGTGCCATTACTTCGTGCCCCAGATGAAGGGCCGGGGCTGGGGCCGGATCCTCAACCTGACGTCGATCATGAGCTGGGTGGCGCTGCCCGGGCGCACCGCCTACGCGGCGAGCAAGGCGGGGCTGCTGGGTTTCACCCGGGCGCTGGCCCTGGAGCTGGCCGAGGACGGCATCACCTGCGTGGGCATCAGCCCGGGGCCGTTCGCCACCGAGATGAACCGGCCGCTGATCGAGAACCCCGAGGTGAACGCGCAGTTCATGGCCCGGGTGCCGCTGAAGCGCTGGGGCAAGGTGGAAGAGGTGGGCAAGCTGGCCGTCTACTTGTGCACCGAGGAGGCCGGCTTCATCACCGGCACGGACATCCTGATCGACGGCGGCTGGACGGCCCAGTAGGGCGGCGGGCGGCCTGGCGGCGGACCTGGGCGAGGATCCGATGACGGAAGCTTTTCGCATCCCGCACGAGCGTCTGCGCGAGATCGCGACGCGTCTGCTGGAGGCGTTGGGGGCGCCCCCGGAGAAGGCGGCGCTGGTGGCCGACTCCCTGGTGGCGGCGAACCTGCGCGGGGTGGACTCCCACGGGGTGCACCTGCTCTCCTACTATGCCGAGCACCTGCGCCGGGGCCTGATCGATCCCGGCGCCGACGGCCGGGTGGTCTCCGAGAGCGGGGCGTGCCTGCTGTTCGATGGCGAGCACGCTTTCGGCCAATGGGTCTCGGCGCAGTGCTGCGATCACGCCGCGCGGCTGGCCCGAGAGCACGGGCTGGGGATGGCGGTCGCCCGCGACTCGAACCATTTCGGGGCGGCGGCCTACTGGGGGCAGCGGATCAGCCGCCACGGCATGATCGCCATGGTGATGTCGAACGCCTCGCCGTCGGTTCCGCCGTGGCAAGGGCGCGAAGGGCGCATCGGGACGAACCCGATGTGCGTTTGCCTGCCGACGACGGGGCGGGGCGCGTGGCTGCTGGACATGGCCACGACGACGGTGGCCAAGAACCGGATCCTGCGGGCCGAAGCCAACAATGAGCCGAGCATTCCGCCGGGTTGGGCGATGGACGAGGAAGGCGTGCCCACCACGGTGACGAAGAAGGCCAAGCTGCTGATGCCGTTGGGTGGCTACAAGGGCAGTGGACTCGGGCTGCTGTGCGAAATTCTCTCCGGGGTGCTGGGCGGCGGCGCCATCGGGCTGGCCCTCGGCGGCACGTACCTGTTCGACCGGCCGATGAGGACCAGCCACATGTTCCTGGCGATCGATGTGGGGCGGTTCCTGCCGCTCGAAGAGTTCCAGCGGCGGATGGAGAAGCTGGTGGCGGAGGTCAAGTCCAGCGCGCCGGCCCGGGGCTATGACGAAGTGCTGGTGGCCGGCGAGCCGGAACAGCGCATCGAAGAGGAGCGCCTGCGGAAAGGCGTTCCCGTGGATCCGGGGACATGGGAGGCGCTCGAACGGCTGGCCGGGGAGACGGGTGTCGAACTGGAGCCGTGAAGCCGTCGGCGTAGCAGCCGGGCGCCGGCCGGATGCTAAGATTGCTGATCGATGGAGAAGAAGCTGGCGCGCCGGTACTGGATCCGCGGCCTGGTGCAAGGCGTAGGGTTCCGATATTTCGTGGAGCGAGTGGCCTACGAACTCGGCGTCTCCGGCTGGGTGCGCAACCTGCCGGACGGGCGGGTGGAAGTCTACGCGGTCGGGACGCCGGAACAGTTGAAGGAGCTGGAGGGCTATCTGTGGCGGGGGCCGCGGTGGGCCGACGTGCGCGGGGTGGAGTCGCAGGAGGCGGCCGTCGAACGGGTTTCCGGTTTCCGCATCACCGGATGAGCGCGCCGGGGGCGGTGTTAGAATCAGGGGTTCCGCGCCAGCGGCGAAGCCCGGCCGCTTGAACAGGGAGGACGCAGAAACCGATGGAAGAACTCAAGAAATTGATCCGCGAGGTGCCGGACTTCCCGAAACCCGGGATCCTGTTCTATGACATCACCACGCTGCTCAAGGACCCGGAGGGCCTGCGGCGGGCGACCGAGGCGCTGAAGGAGGCGGTGGCCGGCGAGAGCTTTGACGTGGTGGCCGGCATCGAGTCCCGGGGGTTCATCTTCGCTCCGATCCTGGCGCGGGAACTCGGCAAGGGCTTCATTCCGGTGCGCAAGCCGGGCAAACTGCCGGCGGCCACCGAGAAGGTCGAGTACGAGCTCGAGTACGGCACCGATGCGGTGGAAGTACACCGGGACGCCATCTCGAAAGGGACGCGGGTGCTGGTGGTCGATGACCTGCTGGCCACCGGAGGCACCGCCGCGGCGGTGGCGCAATTGGTCGAAAAGCTGGGCGGCGAGGTGGCGGCCTTCGCTTTCGTCATCGAACTGGACTTCTTGAAAGGCCGGGACAAGCTCACCGGCTACCGCGTTCACAGCCTTCTGCACTACCAGTCATGAGCAGGGAGCCCAGGCGGGCGAGCGTACGCGCTCTGGCGAAGATCAACCTGACGCTGCGCGTGCTCGGCTGCCGGCCCGACGGCTACCACGAGTTGAGGACGGTGCTGCAGACGATCTCGCTGGCCGACCGGCTGGAGATCGTCTTTACGCCGGCTTCGAGAAGCCACGTCCACATCGAGACGGATTTGCCCGGTCCGCCCGAGGAGAACCTGGCCGTGCGTGCGGCGCGGGCGGTGATGGACCGCGGGCGCATTCGCGGGGGGGTCGAGATCCGCCTGGAGAAGCGGATCCCGGCAGGCGGAGGTCTCGGCGGGGGGTCGAGCGACGCAGCGGCGGTGCTGCTGGCGCTGCCGGTGCTGGCCGGCCGGAGGCTGGAGCTTTCCACCCTGCTGGAGCTGGCCGAGGGACTGGGCAGCGATGTACCGTTCTTCCTGCTGGGGGGCACGGCGCTGGGGGTCGGCCGGGGAGCCGAGGTGCACCCGCTCCCGGAGGCGCCCGCGCTCCGCGGCCTGCTGGTGATGCCCGGGGTAGCCGTCTCGACGGCCGAGGCCTACCGGGCGCTGGGGCGCGGATTGACGGCGCCGGGGAGCAGTTGCGATACTAAGAGCGTTGAGGCCCTGACCTGGAGGTTGGGGCCGGGTTTTTCCGCGGAGCGCTGGGCGGAGTCCGCCGTAAACGACTTCGAGGATTACGCGTTCAACGCTCATCCCACTTTGCGGAACATCGCCCGAAAGCTTCGGCGATCAGGCGCCGTTCCGGTGATGATGAGCGGGAGCGGCTCTTCCGTGTTCGGCATATTCGAACGGGTTGAGAATCTCGAGCGGGCTCGCCGTGCTTTACGCGGCCTTCGGAGTGAATCCTTTTACCTGGTGAGCCGAGGCCGCTACCGCAGAATGTGGTGGCAGCGCCTCAAGGGGCACCTGAGAGACGAGCAATGGCCGCCCCGAAGCCGGTACGCACGATGACGTTCGATCATTTCAAGGTTTTCACGGGGAACGCCAACCCCGAGCTGGCCCGCGAAATCTGTAAGGAGCTGGGCTGTGAACTGGGCGAAGCGGCAGTCCGGCGGTTCTCGGACGGCGAAGTGCATTTGCAGATCCTCGAGAACGTCCGCGGGTGCGACGTGTTCGCCGTGCAGCCCACCTGCACTCCGGTAGACACGCACCTGATGGAGCTGCTGTTGATGATCGACGCCCTGAAACGCGCCTCAGCGGACCGCATCACGGCGGTTCTGCCCTATTACGGCTATGCTCGCCAGGACCGGAAGGACCGGCCCCGGGTGCCGATCTCGGCCAAGCTGGTGGCCTCGCTTCTGGAGCGGGCGGGCGCGGACCGTGTGCTGTGTCTGGATCTCCACGCGGCCCAGATCCAGGGGTTCTTCGACATTCCCGTGGATCATCTCTTCGCCACCCCGGTGGTGATCGAGTACTTCAAGGACCGCAAGGGGCAGATGACGGTCGTCTCGCCGGACGCCGGCGGGGTGGAGCGGGCGCGGGCGCTGGCCAAGCGGCTCGAAGCTCCGCTGGCGATCATCGACAAACGCCGGGCGGACGTCAACGTCGCCCACGTGATGCACGTGATCGGCGAAGTGGAGGGCCAGGACTGTTTGATCGTCGATGACCTGATCGACACCGCCGGCACGCTGGTCAAGAGCGCCGAAGCGCTCTACAAACACGGGGCGAAGAGTGTCGCGGCGTTCGCCACCCATCCGGTCTTGTCCGGGGACGCGGTGGACCGGATCTGCAGCTCACGCCTGGACGAGGTGGTGGTGACCAACTCGATTCCGCTCAAGAAGCAGGCGCGGGAGTGCGGCAAGTTCCGGGTGCTGACCGTGGGGCCGCTGCTGGCCCAGGCGATCCAGTCCATCCACATGGAAGACTCCGTCAGCAAGCTGTTCGTATAGGAAGAACCACTCGAGCGACACAGGCGCGGGGCGCCGCCGTGAAAAGGGCGGTGCGGCCCCGGCAAGGGAGCAGGTATGAGAAAAGACATTACGATCGTCGCTGAGCCCCGTCCGGCGCGGGGCAAGAACGAAGCGCGCCGGCTGCGGGCCAAGGGGCGCGTTCCGGGGGTCGTCTACGGCGCCGGCAAGCCGGCCACGGCGGTCGCGCTGGACCCGATCGAGGTCACCAAGATCCTCTACAGCGACACGGGACACAACACGATCTTCAACGTCGAGATCAACGGCGAGGGGACAGTGCCGGCGATGTTCGTCGATTGGCAGTTCGACCCGGTCAAGGATTCCTTGCTGCACGTGGACCTGAAGCGGATCGACCTGACACAGAAGGTCTCCGTCAAGGTCCCGGTCCATACCGAGGGCGACCCGCGGGGGGTCAAGCAGCAGGGTGGCCTGCTGGAGATCGTGACGCGGGAGATCGAGATTGAGTCGCTGCCCGACGATATTCCGTCGCACATTACGGTGGATGTGCGTCCCTTGTTGATCGGGCAGAACCTCCGGGCCGGCGACATCGATCTTGGCGACAAGATCACGCTGAAGAGCAATCCCGACACGGTGATCTGCCACGTGATCGCGTTGCGGACCTCCGAGACGGCGGCGGTGTCCGAGGAAGAGGCCGGGCCGGAGGCGGAGCCGGGTAAGGAGTGATGTTTGGCGGCGGATCGGGATTCCGGCGAAGCCGAGGCGGTGGCTGACGAGGCACTGGAGCCGCTGCGCCGTCTCATCGTCGGGCTGGGCAATCCGGGTAAACGTTACGCCGAAACGCCGCACAACCTGGGATTCATGGTGGTGGACCGGCTGGCGGAACGCAATGGGATAGCGGTGAAGCGGCGGGAGTGCCAGGCGCTGATCGGGACCGGCCGGTTCGGGGACTGCGAGGTGATGCTGGCCAAGCCGCAAACGTTCATGAACTTGAGCGGGGTGGCGGTGAAGTCACTGATGGAGAAGTTTTCGTTCGCGGCGCCGGAGCTGATCGTCGTCTACGACGACCTGGACTTGCCGTGGACATCGTTGCGGATCCGCACGAAGGGCTCTTCGGGCGGCCACAAGGGGATGGAGAGCATCATCCGCAGCATCGGCGCCAGGGAGTTCGTCCGGGTGCGGCTCGGGATCCATCCCGGCCATCCGGTCTCCGACGGCGCCGGGTTCGTGCTCGCCCCGTTCCGGCGGGCGCAGAAAAAAGAATTGGACGAGCTGCTCGACCACGCGTCTGAGGCGGTGGAGTCCATTGTCGCCGAGGGCGTCGAAAAGGCCATGACGAAGTTCAATCGTCGCGCCCCCGGCGGAGGTGAAGATAAAGAATGAGAATCTACGAAGAACTGTTCATTGTGGACCCGGGTTTGCCGGAAGAAGAGATCGACGCCGTCACCGGCATGATCGAAGAGGTCGTCAAAGAGGCCGGCGGCAAGGTCGAGAAGGTGGAGAAATGGGGCCGGCGCAAGCTGGCCTACCGGATCCAGAAGAAGGAAGAGGGCTACTACGTGCTGGTCCAGTTTTCCGCGGCGGGCAGCACGGTGAAGGAGATCGAGCGGCGCTTGCGGGTGGACGAACGCGTGATGCGGTACCTGACGGTGCGGATCGACGAAAGGCTCAAGTGGCTCGAGAAACGCCGCAAGCAGCGGGAGAAGCGGCTGGCCAAGAGGCCCCAGGCCGCGGCGCCGGCTCACGCCCAGCCGGCCAAAGCGCCCGGAGCGCCGGCGCCGGCGCGTCCGGAAGGAGGTGATTGAGCATGGCGGAAGCGAAGGGACGGCCCATCAGCGCATCGCAGAAGCCGACCGGCGGCGACAAGGCGGTCGTCAGCCGCAAGCAGTATTTCCGGCGTAAGAAGGTTTGCCGCTTCTGCGTGGAGCGCATCGACGACATCGACTACAAGAATACGGACCTGTTGAGGGCCTTCATCTCCGAGCGGGGCAAGATCATTCCCCGGCGAATCTCGGGCGTCTGCAGTCCTCACCAGCGCCGGTTGACGACGGCCATCAAACGCGCCAGGCACGTCGCTCTGCTGCCTTTCGTAGCCGAGGTCTGAGCCGGCGGTCCAACGGCGGGAGGAATCCAGGGAGAACGAGCATGGAAGTCATCCTGAGGCAAGACATCGACAAACTGGGCGGCCGGGGCGATATCGTCACGGTGGCCGACGGGTACGCGAGAAACTACTTGCTGCCGAAGCGCCTGGCGGTGCCGGCCACCGAGGCCAACAAGAAAATCGTCGCCCAGGAACGCGAGGCTCATCTGCGCCGCGAAGCGAAAGCCAAGGCGGAGGCCGAGCAGCTGGCCAAGCTGATGGAGGGCCTCACCGTCACGATCGAGCACAAGGCCGGCGAGCACGACCAGTTGTTCGGCTCGGTGACGGCGCGCAACATCTCCGATGCCCTGGGGAAGCAGAACTTCACTGTCGATCACCGCAAGATTCAGCTCGAGGAGCCGATCAAGCAGTTGGGCGAGTACCGCATTCCCATCAAGCTGCATCGGGAGGTGACGGTGGAGATCGGCGTCCAGGTAGTGCCCGAGGGAGGCCCTGCGGCCCCACCGGAACCCGGAGCGGAAAAAGAGGCAGCCTCGGAAGAGCCGGCGCCGGCCGAGGAAGCCGGAGAGTGAGCGCTGGGGGCCGCGCCTGCCATGCCGTATTTCGACCTCAACGGACAAACCGCGGTGGTGACCGGCGCCGCCACGGGAATCGGGGAGGCGATTGCGCGGCGCCTGGCGGGGGCCGGCGCGACGGTGGCCGTCTCCGACGTGGACGCCGAGGGCGCCGGGAAGGTGGCGGCCTCGATCGGCCGGGGGGCCTTCCCCGTCGAGATCGACATCGCCGATCCGGCGTCGGTGGCGCGGGGCGTCGCTCAGGTGATCGAGCGGACCGGCCGGATCGACGTCTGGGTGAACAACGCCGGGGTGGCCGGGAAGGCGGCTCCGATCTGGGAACAGAGCGACGAGGACTGGCAGCGCGTCATCGCCATCAACTTGACCGGCACGTTCTACTGTTGCCGCGCTGTGATTCCTCACATGCGCGAGCGCGGCTACGGCCGGATCGTCAATGTGGCTTCGGTGGCCGGCAAAGAGGGGAATCCGAACATGGGCGCCTACTCGGCGAGCAAGGCCGGCGTGATCGCCCTGACGAAGTCGATCGCCAAGGAGGTGGCGCTCGAGGGAATCTGCGTCAACAGCGTCGCCCCGGCGGTGGTGAAGACGCGCATCCTGGACGAATTGACGCCGGAGCAGATCGCCTATATGACCTCGAAGATCCCGATGCGCCGCACCGGCAAGCCGGAAGAGATCGCCGCCGTGGTGCACTTTCTGTCCAGTCCAGACTGCTCGTTCGTGACCGGCCAGTGCTACGACGCCAGCGGCGGCCGGGCCACTTATTGACCGGTTGACGACGTGATCCTCACCCCCCAACGCTACGCCGAGGTCTCCGCCTACGAACTGCTCCAGGCGGCCGCCCGGGGCCACGTCAGCATCGACCACCGGTTCCTCCACGCGCTGCTGGATGAGCCGGAGCGGACGCTGCCCGGCATCGTCCGCTTCGCCATGGAGCTGAAGGAGCGCGACGACCGGTTCGATCTCGAAGAAGATCTCGTCCTGATCGCCCGGCACCTGCACCGGCCGGAGCTGCTCCCGTTTCTGATGGAGCGGGTCCGCGAGGCGCCCGAGGACGTCCCGGAGCTCCTGGTGGAGACGATCTGCTCGTTCCGCGACGCGGCGCTCGAGCCGCTGCTCGAGCTGCACCGGGAGATCGGACCGAAGCCGGCGAGCGAGATTCCCTTCCTGCTGGCCTCCTTGGGGGTAAAGGACGAGCGGATCGAGAAAGCGCTGGCGGAGGCAGCCGAAGCCGGCCACGAGGACGCCGACTTCTTCTGGACCGTCTACCGCGACATCTCCGAGGCCGCCGACGAGCCGGAACCGTTCGACATCTACGAGCACTATCCGGAACAGGAGCCGCCGCCGTTCTTGGACCTGGCGCCGGAAGAGCGTCTCGAGTTTCTGGAAGCCGGGGAGCCGGAGCTGCGGGCCGCGGCCATCATGACGCTCGGCGACGAGACCGACCTCAGCCCGGAGATCCTGCGGCGGTTGCACGAAGCGGCCCGGTCCGATCCCGACGCCCGGGTCCGCGGCGCCGCCTGGCGGGCGCTGGCGCTGGAGATCGAGGACGAGCACCTCCATGAGGAGATGCGGGAGCGCCTTCAGCAGATCGACACGCCGCCGGAGGAGCGCGCCGGACTGATCGTGGCCCTGGCGCCACACGCCGACGAGCACCGGATCCGCCGGCGGGTGCTGGAGTTGTACGAGAAGCCGGAGACCAGGGCGGCGGCGCTCGAAGCCATGTGGCGGTCGGCGGACCGCACCTTCGGACCGCTGGTCCGGCGCGCCCTTGGCGACCCCGACCCCCGCATCCGGGAGCAGGCTCTGATGGGGGTGGGATACCTCCAGATGAGAGGCGAGATGGGCCGCGTAAAGGCAATGTTCGACGACCCGAACCTGCGGCCCGCGGCGCTGATGGCCTATGCGCTGGCCATGCCTTCGAAGGTAACGCCCGCCCATATGCGGAGCCTGTTCAAGAAGATCGCCGAGGCAGCGGGCGGACTCGACGCCGCCGAGGCTCACCTCGTCGAAATGGCCCTGGACCAGCGCCTCCGCAACGCGGGCTACGAGCCGCTGTACGGTTTGGAGGAGGAGTGAAGCACCGCGGAACGGCCTGTGCCTCCGGGGCGCGGGATACGCCGCCGGCGAACCTCTGCTTCGTTGGCGATCCGGCAGGCGGAAGCGGTCCGGATCATTCGGTCCCGGAAGCGCCGGCGGCCTCTGCCGCTTCCCGGTGGATCTCCTGGAAGTAACGCTCGACGAACGGCTGGAGTTCGAGGGGGATCTCGTCTCGGTGGACCTCGGCGGCGGCGCCCCGATGGACGGCCTGGGTTTCCCTGTAGGGCGTCTGGAGCCGCTGGGGACCGGACGAGACCTCGACCATGACGTCACCCTTCAGGTTCCGGGCCCGGCGCCCCAGGATCTCCGCCAGCTTGCCCATCGCCTCGGCCTGCTCGGCCGCCCGGACATCCTTGGCTCCGTTTCGTCGCCCGGCGGCATTCTGCGGTCCCGCCCGGCCGGGTTGCCCCCCGGGCTCCGGCTGTCCCTCGGCCTGGGCCGGCGCCATCATCTGCGCCCCCTGCCGGTTGGCCTCCCCTCCCGGCCGTTTTGCCGGGGAGCCTTCACCGTCGAGGGAGCCCTCCGAAGGGGCGCCGCGCTTCTGCGGGCCCTCCCGCCGGGATTGTTCGGCGGCGCTTCTGCGCTGTGCCAACACCCGCCGGCCGGTGACCTTCGGCGCTTTGAGATCCAGTTTGTTGAGCAGTTTCGCGAAGGCGTCTTGCATCTTGCGCAGCAGATCGTTTTCCGGCTCGGGCAAGGAGAAGTCTTCATCCCGGGCAGGTGGCTCGGCGGCGCCGTCCGCCCCGGCCCGATCGAGGGGCGACGGCGAGGAAGTTTCGGCGGTATCCGCGTTGTCGAGAGGCTGCCCCGTCGCTGCGTCGGGGAGTCTTGCCTCCTCCGATGCCTCACCGTCGGCCGCTCCGGCGAGGTCACCGGGGTTGGTCCGATCGGAGTTGCGACCCCTTCGGGGGCGGTAACGGGCTTCCTCCCCCGCACCCGGATCGGGGCGCTCGGCGTTCTCTCGATCGGGCTCCTCCCAAGCATGAATCATCTCCTCGGTCGGCCGGAAGATGCCCACGGCCGCCTGCACTACCGGCGGCTGCAAGTCGAGACGGCGTTCGGTCCCGTAGCGCCAGGCGAAGAGCGAGCCGGCCGCCAGGGCCGCAAGAGCGGCGGCGTACACGGTCCGAGGCAGCCGGCAAGGGATGACGCGGCCCGGGTCCGCGGTGCGGGCCAATTCCTCAGCCGTCCGCCGCTGGAGTTCGATGATCTCCGCCCGGGAGCGGCCGTTTTCCGGCATCCGGGAGAAATACCACGCGGTGGACAAGGCATCGTGCCAACGGCAGGCGGCATCGGCCCGCTGCAGGAGCTGATAGGGCTCCGGGAGACGCCGGCGGACCCTCCAGAGCGTGCTTGTTCCGACACCGGCCACGCCCACCGCGAGCCAGGCCCAGGACAGGACCGGCCCGCCGAAGATGATCAAAGCAGCCGCGGCGGCCATCCAGATTGCCGCAGCCAGGGACGCTTCTTCGAGGACCAACAGCGTGAGGCGGCGCCGGCGCAGCCGCAGCGCGAACTGGTAGAGCGGGTCTCGATGGTCCGATCTCGGCAACGTAACCCTGTCTTTTTATTGTAGTCTGAAGGGGAGCGGCCCCACTGATGGACGAACGCGCATTCTATATTGAGGCGCCCACGACGCGCACGGCGGAGTTGACTTGTCCCCATTGCCGGACCACGGCATCCTACTCGCTTCGCTGGGTGGTCCGGCGCAAGAAGAACAGGATTCCCGAGGGAGCCGACGAGCGCGACCGCGCCCGTTTCGCCAAGGCCCAGAGCTACATGGTCCTCGCCGAGGACAAGGTGACTTGCAGCAACACCCAGTGCCGGCGCACGTTCGAGATCTCGGGCATCAAGACCATGGCTTTCCTGAACCCCGAGCAGGAAGTCGCCGCGGGCAAGCCAACCGCGCAGCCGGCCGGCCAACAGCCGCGGAAGAAAAAGGCGAAGGCCAGGCAGAAGAGATCCGGCCGCCCGCAGCCGGGCCAAAAGAAAGCGCAGAAGCAAAAGAAAAAGAAGAAGCCCAAGGTTTACTTTCCCAGCGACTACATCCACTACCGGCCGTAGGCCCGCCGGCGTGCCGAGGCAGAGGAGGAAAACCCGGTCCTGGACGTGCCGTGAGAAGGCCGGTGGCCGAGTGGATCGCCGTGATGTTGACTCGTAGCGGGCCGCGGCCGCGCGGCAGCGCCACATCTCGCCCTTGATCGGCAGCCCTGGGGTCTGCTCTCGACATGTGGCATCAACCGCGCTCCCTCCCCTCTCCTGCCGAGAATACGGTTACGCCGGCCGCCGAGGGGAGGGCGGCCGAACGAGGCGCGGACAGCGGCGGATGGGCGCGTTGACCACCGATGGCAGCGCCCCTACAATGAGTAAGTGGAGAGCGGCTGCAGCCGCTCGACTCCGCTGATCCGTACCGGGCGGGAGTAACTCAAGGGTAGAGTCACGGCCTTCCAAGCCGTTGGTTGCGGGTTCGAGTCCCGTCTCCCGCTCCAACACCCCCCAGTTTACGATTGCTTCTTCTCACAAGCAGCCGGTTCCGCGGCCCGCCCGGATCCGGGCCGGTCGGCGAAGGGGGTCTGTTCGGTTCCTTGCCCGGCGCTTCCCGTAGCGCCCGAGGCGATGTAAGCCTTTGACCGTATTGGCTCGTTCTCCCTATAATGAATTTGCCAGCATGTCCCGGGCAGCGCACCCGGGACCAGCCAGGGGTTCTGATCTGACAGGAGTCTGGCGATGCCAGTGCCTGGAAGCTCGCTTCCTCGTTTGGCTGAACCCAGCCCTCTTTATCCCTCACCACAGTTGGAGGAATGTTCCATGCCAAGAACATCTACGCACGACTTCTCCCTCCGGTGGATTGTGCGGGCCCTTCTGTTCCTCGCGGCGCTGGGTACTTGTTTCGCCCAGACCGCCACGATCACCGGACGGGTCACCGATCCCACCGGCGCAGTGATTCCCGGAACGAAGATTACCGTCACCAACGAGGCCACCGGGGTCTCGCGAACCGTCGAAACCAACGAGACCGGCTATTACACGGTGCCCCTGCTTCCCCCCGGCCGGTACCGGATCGACGTGGAGCAGGAAGGCTTCAAGCCGGTCACCCGAACCGGCATCGTCCTCGAAGTGGACCAGCGGGCTGAGATCAACTTCACGCTGGAGATCGGCGCCATCACCGAACAGGTGGAAGTCACCGCCGCCGCCATGCAGTTGAACACCGTCGACGCGAGCCGGGGGCAGGTGATCGAGAACCAGCGGATCGTCGAGCTGCCCTTGAACGGCCGCAACTACAACCAGTTGGCGCTGCTTTCGGCCGGCACCGTGCAGCCCGTCGGCGGCCGCTACGGCGGTTTCTCCTCCGGCGGCATGCGCACCACCCAGAACAACTTCATCCTCGACGGCGTGGACAACAACGGCGTCGAGCTGGCCGGGGCCCAGCGGCGCAGCGAGATGGTGCAGCCCTCGATCGACGCCATCCAGGAGTTCAAGGTCCAGACCAACGCCTACGCCGCCGAGTACGGCCGGGCCATGGGCAGCGTGATCAACGTGACCACCAAGAGCGGCACCAACGAGCTGCACGGCACGCTGTTCGAGTTCCTGCGCAACGAGAAACTGGATGCCAAGAACTTCTTCGACCCGCACGACAAGCCCAAGCCCCCCTTCAAGCGCAACCAGTACGGCTTCTCGCTCGGCGGCCCGCTCTACATCCCGAAGCTGATCGACGGCCGCAACAAGCTCTTCTGGTTCGGCGATTATGAGGGTACCCGAATCCGGGAGAGCCGCACCGCCACCAGCACCATCCCCACGCTGAAGATGCGGCAGGGCGACTTCTCCGAGCTGCTGGCCGAGAAGGGCAAGAAGATCATCGACCCGCTCACCGGCAAGCCTTTCCCGGGCAACATCATTCCCCAGGACCGGCTCGATCCGCTGGCCCTCAAGCTCATCAACCTATACCCCGAGCCGCAAAAGCCGGGCCTGGCGGCCAACTACGTCTACCAATCGCCCCGCAAGCAGGACGTCGACAAGTGGGACGTGCGGGCCGACGTCAACATCCGTTCCGCGGACAACGTCTTCTGGCGTTTGAGCAAGCACGACCTTACCGCCCCGGTTGCCCTCTCGCTGCCACCCCCTGCTTACGGTGGCGGATATGACTGGCTCACCGAGGGCATCAACACCGGCGCCGGTTGGAACCACATCTGGACGCCCAACCTGATCATGTCGATCCGCGGCGCCTGGAACTTCGCTCTCTTCAAGCGCGACAACCCGGCGCAGACCGGCGGCGAGCTGCTGAACGAGAAGTACGGGATCAAAGGCGGCAACAACTCGATTCCCGGCAGCTTCTCGATCATGTCGATTTCCGGCTACCGGAACGTGGGTATCGGCGCCTACAACCCGGTGGACCGGGATTCCCAGAACCGCCAGATCGCCGGCGACATGACCTGGACCCACGGCACGCACACCATCAAATTCGGAGCCAACATCATCCGCGCCCAGAACAACATCTTCAACATCCGCCACGAGATGGGCACCTGGTACTTCAACGGCAAGTTCACCAAGGACGGCATGGCCGACTTCCTTCTCGGCATGGCCAGCCGGTGGCGGTGGGAGTCGCGGCTTCAGGTCCAGTTGCGCGCCTGGAACATGGGCTACTACATCCAGGACGACTGGAAGGTCACCCCGCGGCTGACCTTGAACCTTGGCGCCCGCTACGAGGTGTCGCTACCCTTCGTGGACAAGTACGACCGGATGGGGATCTTCGACACTTACACCGATCCGGCCAACCCCCGGCTGATCTACGCCGGCTCGGAGGGCAAGGACCGCTTCAACCGGGCCATGATCGCCACCGACACGAACAACATCATGCCGCGGCTGGGTCTGGCCTACAAACTCACCGACCGTACGGTGGTCCGTGTCGGCTACGGCATCTTCTACGGCTTCATGGAGCCGTACGGCGATGGACTTTTCTTGATCGGCAACCCGCCGAACGCCTACGTCGTGAACCGCTCTTCGAGCAAGAAGACGCCGGCGGCGATCTTGAACGAGGGGCCCCCGGAAGGATCCACCGATCTCGAAAAGGCCACCGGCCTGTCGTTCATCTCCTACGAGCGCTACCCGCCGCAGTTCTACGCCCAGCAGTGGAATTTCAACATCCAGCGGGAGTTCGGCCGGGACTGGCTGTGGGAGATCGGCTATTCGGGCTCCAAGGGTACCCACCTGGTGCGGCGCTACGACGACAACTTCTCACCGCCCGGCCCGGGCGACATCAACGCCAAACGGCCTTACAAGAGCGCCGAGATCCCGGGGACCGGAATCGTCACCTCGCCGCTGGGCCAGGTGGTCGGATACCACCACAACGGCAACTCCATCTACCACGCCTTGGTCACCCGGCTCGAGAAACGCTTCTCACGGGGCTTCACGGTGTTGCTTTCCTATACCTTCTCGAAGACCATCGGCGACGTCTGCGGCGCGGCGGCCATGGGCAATACGTCCGGCTGCGGTTTCCAGGACGTCCGCTACCTGAACCTCGAGCGGAGCGTGGACAACCAGGACGTGCCGCACCGGTTCGTCGTCAGCACGATCTTCGACCTGCCGTTCGGCCGGGGCCGGGCGGTCGGTTCGAACTGGGGGGGTGTGACGAACGCCATCTTCGGCGGCTGGTCGATCGGCTCGATCGTGACCATGGCCAACGGCCGGCCGTACAACGTCATCGTGCAGGGCAACCCGGCCAATACCGGGACCCACGGCATCGTCAACCGGCCCAACGTGCTCGGCGACCCGTATCAGTGGGACCGGACGATTGAGCAGGACTTCAACGTGACCGCATTCGAGCCGAACGAGCAGTACAAGATCGGCAATGCCGGCCGGAACATCATGCGCCAGCGCGGCTTCTTCAACTGGGATTTCTCGGCGCTGAAGAACTTCCAGTTGTATGAGCGCTTGCGGCTGCAGTTCCGCTTCGAGGCGTTCCACTTCACCAATACGCCGCGCTTCGGCCAGGCCGGCAATGTCGTCGGGACGAGCAACTTCGGGCGAATCACGAGCGCCGGCACGCCCCGCAACCTGCAGTTCGGCTTGAAGCTGATCTGGTAACCGCAGATCCGCGCCGGCTGCCCTCCCCCGGCAGCCGCGACGGACAGCGCTTCGGATATCAACGGCCGCCCGGCTCCGGTCCGGCGGCCTTCTTATTGTCCGCGCTCTGCCGCGTCCCCACACCCGGTAGAATGGATCACGAAGAGGCAACCCAGCCATGGCCAGCACCGAAATCCGTTTCCGTCTGCTCAAGCCCCTGGACGAAGCCGGGCTGGAGCGGCTCGCGCGGCTGCATTCGGTCTACGGGATTCACCGCGTGCGGCCGTCGGAGAACCTCGAGGAGATCACCGTGGACTACGATGCCTCGCGGCTCACTCCGGAACAGGTGGAGGCGTTGCTGCGGCGCTTCGGCGTGTCAGCGATCCCGGAACCCGCGGCGGCCTGAGGCGCGCCAGAGTGCGGCTTCACCGGGATACATCCCAAGCCAGATGCTCCAGTTCGGGAGCCATCAGCTTTTCCCAAGCGAGCCGGACGGCCGCCGGGGAGCCGGGCGTCGAAAAGACCACGCAACCCTGGTAGACGCCTGCGGTCGCCCGCGAGAGCATCGCCGCCGGGCCGATCTCCTGGTAGCTGAGCATGCGGAAGAGCTCGCCGAAACCAGGCAGCGTTTTTTCCAGCTTGCGGGCCAGGACGTCATAGGTAGTGTCGCGGCGGGAGATGCCGGTACCGCCATTGAACAGGATCACCCGCGCCTCGCCGTGGGCCAGCTCGTCCAGCACCCGTTCCACCTCGGCTGGTTCGTCCCGGATCAGCCGGTAGGCCGCGACTTCATGTCCACGACCCCGAATCCGCTCCTCCAGATAGGCCCGGTTAACGTCGGTCTCCGGCGTCCGCGTGTCGCTGACTGTGACGATGGCCACCGGAACCGGCCCGCGGGCGGATGCGCATTGCTTGTGACGCCGCAAACTTTCGCTCATGGGGCTCGTCTCTTCACAGAGTAGCCCAGGTCGGCGACGCGCTCTTGCCGGCCGCGAAGAACCTGGCGATCGCCGCGCGGGGGGCCGCCATCGCTCGTCCGGCCGGGCGCCGGTGATCGCAACGGAGGCGGGCTCCGTCTTTCAGGCGCCGGCGCAGACGGCCGCTGCCCGATCCTGCCAGGCATCGTTCGCTTCCAGGCTCTTGAGCTTGGCGGCGAACGTGGTACGTTTCAGTCCAAGCATTTCGGCGGCCCTCTTCTTGTTGCCCCCCGTTTTCCGCATGGCCTGTTCGAGCAAGGCGCGTTCGATGCGGCCCACGGTCTCTTCGAAATCCAGGCCCTGGTCGGGCAGGGCGATCACCGGAACCTCTCCGGGCGGGGGCGCCGGCCGGCGGGCGGCGGGCAACCGGAAGTCGCTCGGGTAGAGCATCGTCCGGTCGCCGCTCAGCGCGATGGCCATCTCGACGGCGTTCTCGAGCTGGCGGACGTTACCCGGCCAGTCGTAGCGCTCCAGCCGCTCGAGGGCTTCCGGAGAGATCCGCCGCGGCGGCAAGGCCTCGGCCTCGCAGACCTTCTCGATGAAGTGGTTCACCAGCAGCGGAACGTCGCCCCGCCGCTCACGCAATGGGGGCAACGGCAGCGGGACGACGTTCAGACGGTAGTAGAGGTCCTCCCGGAACTTGCCTTCGCGAACACGCCGGACCAGGTCGCAATTGGTGGCCGCGATCACCCGCACGTCCACCCGGATCGTTTCCGAACTGCCCAACCGCTGAAACTCGCGCTCCTGGAGCACCCGCAGCAGCTTGGCCTGCAGCTCGAGCGGCATCTCTCCGATCTCGTCGAGGAAGAGGGTGCCGCGGTCGGCCTGCTCGAATCTCCCGATGCGGTTCGCGACCGCGCCGGTGAACGCTCCCCGTACGTGGCCGAACAGCTCGGCTTCGAGCAGGTTCTCCGGCAGAGCGCTGCAGTTTACCGCCACCATGGGCCGGTTCGCCCGGGGGCTGGCCATGTGGATCGCCCGGGCCACCATCTCTTTGCCCGTGCCGGTCTCGCCGGTGATCAGGACGGTACTGCGTCGGGCGCCGATCAGCCGCACGACCTCCAAGACGTCCTGCATCGGGCGGCTCTCGCCGATCAGGAACCGCCGCCACGGCTCGGCCACCCGTTCGTTGCCGAGCCTGGCCGCTCGCAAGTTACGGTGGTGGACGGCGGCGCTTTCGAGCGCTTCCCGCAGCGCTTCCGCCGGCGCGGCGGCATTGACTACCTGGAAGGCCCCGAGCCGTGCCAAGCGCACCGCATCCATCACCGTCGCCCCCTGGTCGGCGATGATCACCGGCGCCAGCGCGTTCACCCTTTGGATCTCTTCCAGCACCTCGGCGGCCTCCCAGTTCGGGAGCGGAAACCAGGCGACTACAACGTCATAGACCGAGACCTTCAAGTGTTCCAAACCAGCCAGCATTCCATCCGCCGTCTCCACCGCTGCAGCGTGCAGCCCGGCCGCCGCACGCTGAGCCGCTGGAGCGCTTTCCGCCGACGTGATGAACAGAACCCTGAGCGCCATGGTCGTATCCGATTCCCAGCCGCTTCGGGGCCGGCTTTCACCGTTTCTTCCCCTAAGCTCCCCCTTCCATCGGATTGTGTCTGGAAATCTTTAAGACTTTTTCAACTTACTCCCTGCTGGTATGCCGGCTTATACTGGTAGGGATGCGTGCCCTTGTTTCCAGCCTGTGTTTTCTGACACTTACCCTCTCCGCTTGCTCTTCAGAAACGATCACCCACGTCGTCACGCCGTCGGTTGAGACCCTCACCGCCGACCAGCTGCGGCAGATGCTCGAGAACGATCCGAACGTCGTCTTTGTCGATGTCCGCTCCTCCCTCGAGATCCAATACGACGGCACTGTCAAAGGCTTCATCCACATCCCGATCGAGGAGTTCGAGCGCCGGTATTCGGAGCTCCCCAAGGACAAGACGATCATCGTCGCCTGCTCCATGGGAGCCCGCTCCGGACGGGCGGCGAAGATCCTCAAAGAGCACGGCTACCAGCACGTCTACGCCGTCGGCATGAGAGAGTACCAGGCCAAGGGTTATCCTCTGATCCATCCCAAGCTGTCCGAGTGACCCCTGTTTCAGATACTCTCCCCGGAGCGCCGGCCCCCGGTCCGCCGTCTCGACGCCTGCGATAAAGTAGCTTCACGTTCGGATTTCAGAATCGAGTCAAGGAGGTCTGCGATGAACCGCCGTCAGTTTCTTCACCGGGCGCCGGCCGCCGGCGCCGCGGCGCTCACCCCGGAGGCAGCGGGCGCTCCTGGGGCTGCGGGTCACCCGCAAGCCAATGAGACGGAAGTCGTCATCGAGCGCCCACAGCAGGGCCGGCCCCATAAGGGCAAAGTGCTCGTGGCGATCCAACCCCATGCCGACGACATTTCCCTGTTTGCTTCCGGGACGGTCGCCAAACTGGTACAGGAAGGCTACACCGGGCACTTGATCCGGGTGACGAACGACGACATGGCCGGTCCGGGCACCATCGGCGAGACGGTGCTGGCCAATGAAAAGGACAACGACGCCGTGGCCCGCGTGCTCGGCTTGAAGAGGGTCTTCAACCTGAACTACAACAACCACCGGCTTGACGACATCTCGGTCGTCGAGCTGCGGTCGCGCTTGATCTTCTTGTTCCGCCTGCTCCAGGCGGACACCGTGGTCTGCTACGACCCCTGGGGGCACTACGAGGAGAACCCGGACCACTACGTCATGGCCCGGGCCATCGAGTCGGCCTGCTGGATGGCCGGGATGAACAAGGACTATCCGGAGCACTTCGCTGCCGGATTGAAACCCAAGAGCGTCCGGGAGCGCTACTATTTCGCCCGGGGGCCTCAACTGGTGAACCGTGTCGTGGACATCTCGAAGACTGTCGGGACGAAGATCGACTGCATCGTCGCCAACAAGGCCCAAGGGCCCGGCGGGGACAATGGGGCTCGCCTGCGCCGGCGCCTGGCCGCGAAGGGCCTGCGGTTGCCTGAGTTGGGCGGCGACGACGAGACGGCCAACCGCGAGTATGTGCGGCTATTCTTGCTGGAGGCGAACCGGGAGCTCGGGCGCAGATACGGTCTGGAATACGCCGAGGCGTTCCACTACATCGGCCCCAAAGAGTCCCCCGTCGAAGGATACGTGGCCAAGCACGCCGTGCGCCTCTGATTCGAGCGTTCCAGTTGAGGCTCACGAGAGCCGGACGCGGCGGAAGTCGATCTTGCTCTCGTCGCTTTCGCCGAGCCCCAGCAGGCCGGCTATTTCGACGAACTCCGGCTGCATCCGCACGAAGAGGCTGTCTTCGTCGTTCGGAGCCAGGGCGATGGGCAACATCCCCATCTCTTCGCGCTTGCGGTCGAGCGCCGTCCAGCCGACGCGGTCCACCGCCACCGGATCAGTGGCGAAGTAGAGCGTCTTGTGCTCCCAGAGATACTTCCCGGTCTTGCTTCCCGGGCCGCCGTGATAAGCCCCGAGGATGCCGTCGATGACGTGCAGGACGACTTTCTCGCGGAAGATCCGGTGATCGACCACCGCCGGAATGAAGTAGCCGCAGGCGTTGTTCGAACTGGAGACATGGCTGCGGGCGACGTTGTTCACCAGCCCGTGAGAGAGATTCTTCAGCGCGATGGTGAAGCCGGCGGACTGATGGTGCTTGAGCACCCCGAGAGTGACGACCTTGTTGACCTCCTGGGTGAGGAACTTCGCCAGATAGGAGCGCCGGTGGTGCGGGTTCGACGGGTCGCCGCCCTTGGGGATCAGCGCCATTTCGACGTACTCATCCGGATCGTAGCGGTCCATGTCGAGCTGGAACTCCCCCACCTCGTCGGTGGCCCAGGTCCAGCGGACGCCCTCGGGCAACCAGCGGTCGAATCCCCCACCGAGGAACTGCTTGCGGTAGCGGTCGAAGGCCACGATGTCCCGGCGCGGAATGCCGGCGGCCTCAAGCCCGGCGACGATCTCTTGAAAGACCTCCGGGGCGGAAATGATGTAGGGCTGCCCCACCGGATTCACCTTGATCCCGACCACGTCGCCGCGTTCGAAGAAGACGCGCCAGGCTTCCTGCCAGCTCGGCGCTCCGGTAAGCTCCATCATGCCGCGGCGCATCATCTCGCGGACCGGTTCCCGCTGATACTTACCCTCGATGATCGAGCCTGGATGCTCGACGGCGACCACGCGGCCAGGGTACGGTCCGGGGATGCCCAGTTTGCCGGCGCCCGCATCGGCCCGCGCATTTGTTGTGACCCTGCGAAGTAGCGCCGGCGCCATGGCGGCGCGAAGCAGATCCCGGCGGCCCAGCTTCATATACCACCTCCGTACGCGATGAATTGCTTCGATTATACCCGGCCCGCCAGCTCGGTTCTTTGGTGAAAGCATGAGAGAGGAGCGGCCGGCACGTCCGATATAATCGGGCCCGAACGGACAAAGACGGAAGGGAGGTTTCCATGAGCCGGCAATGGACGCGAACAGCAATCGCCGCGATGCTGCTGGCCCCGCTGGTGAACGCTCAGGGCGAGGAGAAGCTCTTCGTAGCCGAGCCGTTTACCGCCGAGGGCTCCTTCACCGGGCACATCGAAGGGCCCGCTTGCGACGCCGAAGGCAACGTCTACGCGGTGAGCTTCGCCCGCCAGCCGACGATCGGCGTGGTGACGCCGGACGGCCGGGCGTCGGTCTTCGTCGAGCTTACCGGCGGCAGCCTCGCCAACGGCATCCGCTTCGGCCCCGACGGCATGATGTACGTCGCCGACTACACGAACCACAACATCCTGCGCATCGATCCGCGCACCCGCCGTATTGAGGTCTTCGCCCACGACGACCGCATGAACCAGCCCAACGATCTGGCCGTCACCCCTGACGGCGCGCTCTACGCCAGCGACCCGGACTGGAAGGCCGGCACCGGCCAGGTCTGGCGCATCGGCCGCGACGGCGCCTGCACCCGCGTCGCCGAGGGCATGGGGACGACCAACGGGATCGAGGTCTCGCCCGACGGGAGCACGCTCTATGTCAACGAGTCTGCGCAGCGCAACGTCTGGGCCTTCACCATCGAGAAAGACGGTTCGCTGTCGAACAAGCGCCTCGTCATCCGCTTCCCGGACCACGGCATGGACGGCATGCGCTGCGACCTCGACGGCAACCTCTACATCACCCGTTACGGCAAGGGCACAGTAGTGAAGATCACGCCCAGAGGCGAGGTGATCCGCGAGATCGGCGTGCTGGGGGCGCGGCCGAGCAACCTGGCTTTCGGCGGCCCGGACGGCCGCACCTGCTACGTCACCGAGGTGGAGCACCGGCGGCTGGTGCGCTTCCGGGTGGACCGCGCCGGGCTGGCCTGGTGGCGCTGGCAGGAGGCGCAGGCCGCCCGGGCGAAATACGACCTGGTGCTGAAGGGAGGCCGCCTGATCGACCCGCGCAACGGCATCGACGCCCGCCGCGACATCGCCGTCGCCGGCGGCAAGGTCGCCCTGGTGGCCGAAGAGATCCCAGCCTCAGAGGCGAAGAAGGCGGTGAACCTCGACGGCCTGATCGTCACGCCCGGCCTCATCGACATCCACGTGCATGTCTATGCCGGCACGGGATTGAGGGCCCTCACCGGCGACAACAGCGTCTATCCCGACGGCTTCTCGTTCCGCACCGGCGTGACCACGATGGTGGACGCCGGCACCTCCGGGTGGCGCAACTTTCCGGACTTCCGCCAGCGGGTGATCGAGCGCGCCAAGACCCGGGTGCTGGCGTTTCTGAATATCTGCGGCGTGGGCATGGCTCCGAAGGGCGAGAACGACCCGAACGACATGGACGCCGAAGCCGCCGCCGCCATGGCCCGCCGCCACCGGGACATCATCGTCGGATTCAAGGCCGCCCACTACAGCGAGGACGACTGGCTCGACATCGACCGCGCCGTGCAGGCGGGCAAGCTGGCGGGCTTGCCGGTGATGGTCGATTTCGGCTACATCGGCCCGCACCGTACCCTGGCCACGCTGCTCACCGAGAAGCTGCGGCCCGGCGACATCTACACGCACTGCTACTCCGGCCACCGCCTCGAGCTGCTGCCCAATGGCAAACTGAATCCGGCGATGTTCGCCGGCCGCCGCCGCGGGGTGCTCTTCGACCTCGGCCACGGCGGGGGCAGCTTCTACTGGAAGGTGGCCGTGCCGGCCTTCGAACAGGGATTCCCGCCGGACACGATCTCGACGGACCTGCACACCGGCAGCATGAACGCCGGCATGAAGGACCTGCCGAACGTGATGTCGAAGGTCCTGAACCTGGGCGTGCCGCTCGCCCGCGTCATCGAGATGACCACCTGGGCGGCGGCCCGAACCATCCACCGGCAAGAGCTGGGCCACTTGAGCCCGGGCGCGGTGGCCGACATCACCGTGCTGCGCCTGGAGGAGGGCCGCTTCGGCTTCCTCGACGCCGCCGGCGCCCGCAACACGGGCAAGAAGCGGCTGGGGGTGGAGATGACGATCCGAGCCGGTAAAGTGGTCTGGGACCTCAACGGGCGCGCCGGCCTGGACTGGCGGTCCTTCCCTTACAAGCCGCGCCGGCCGCCGCAGCGCAAGCGCACCGCCGGTGGGCCCTGACGCGCCGCCTGCGCGGCCGCCGCAACGCCGGGCCTATGCCGCTCCCAGCGCCTCGCCCACGCGGCGGGCGACGATCTCCGCCTCGCCCGGCATGAGCATCCACGGGTTGACGATCAGGTGGTCTTTCGAGCCCGGGGTCACCCGGATGGACGGCTCGCCGTCTTCGAGTTCCTTCACCACTTGCGGCACCGTCTTGCCCACCTGGCGTTCGTCCCACCAAATGTGCACGTGGGGCACGTGGTTGGCGATCTCGGGTACCACGATCTCTGTCTTCACCGTCGGAACCGAAGAAACGGCATCGACGATCAGTCGCGCCCGGCGATCCAGCTCCCGCCGCTCCTCCGCGTCGTCCTGAGCCAGGTAGATTTCCAGCGCCACCATCATGCCGAGCATCTCTTCCTTGTTGACCTTCATTCCCCGGCCGATCGTATCGCCGTGAGGAGACGTGTTCAATCGCGCCGCGGCGATCAGATCCTTGCGCCCGAGCAGCAGGCCGGCGCTCTGCGGTCCGCGGATGCCCTTGCCGCCCGAGAAGGTCACCAGGTCGAAGCCCATGCGCGTGTAGGCCGTCAGGTTCGCGCGCGGCGGTACGTCGGCGGCGGCGTCGGTGAAGGTGGGAACTCCGTATTTCTTGCCGATTTCCACGAATTCTTCGCGGTGGACCTTTCCTCTAGGGTCGGCCGTGTTCAGGAAGAACATCATCGCCGTCTGGTCGTTGATCGCGTTCTCGATCTCCTCGCGGGTCTCCACCTCGATCAGCTTGATGCCGCAGTCGCGAATCGCGTGATCGTAGCCGAAGCGGTGCGACTTCTGAATGATCACCTCGTTCTTCATGCCCGTGGTGTCGGGCAGGCGCCTGATCTTCTCCGGATCGGTGCCGGTCAAGCAGGCGGCGGTGCCGAGGGTCAGCGCCGAAGCCGCCCCGGCGGTGACCATCGCCGCCTCGCAGCCGAGCAGCTCCGCAATCCGCTTGCCGACGGCGTCGTGAAGCTCATCCAACACCACGTACTGGCGTGACGCGTAGAGGATGGCGTCCATCACCTCGGGGGGCATCAGCGACGCCGTCAGAGCAGTATAAGTGCCGGCCGCGTTGAGGAACGGCCGGACCCCCAGTTCACGGAAATAATCGCGCCCGGTGCGCCGGCCGCAGCCCGTCACGCCAACGCCGGCCAAGGGCGCGGCGCCCAACGCTCCGAGAAATCCTCGCCGGTTCAACATGGTAACGATGACCTCCTTTGCGGTTTTGATCTTGACGCTTCCGGCGGCCGGAGTCAAGCGGGGTTGCCCGCCGGGGGATTCCACGTGGACATCCCTGTGCGGCCCCTCTCGCTGCTTTCCGGCCGTCCGGCCGCTCCCGGCGGGGCCTTCGGCAATGCGGGCGCACCCGTGGTCCGGGTATTCCGAGCTTGACCGGGCGCACCATGCGTCTTAACAAAGAATTCAAGAGCGAAAAATACCCGGATCGATGCGGCAACGAGATGAGAGATCATGGGCCGCTACGGCCCTTGCGGGCGCACTCCTGGCTCTCGCGCTGCCGCATAGTGCGGCGTTCGTCGGAAAAACGCCGGTTCAAGTGTGCTGGAGCGGCCTGGGACCGCTGGTCGAAGGGCGGTCGGTGAAACTGACGCTCGCCGGCGGGACGCGCATCCGGGGCCGTGTAATTGCGGTTCACCGGGAGGCGCTCGAGATCGCCGTGAAGAAGACTTCGGCTCGGACGGCGGCTCCGAAGGGCCGCCGGGAGATTCCGCGGAGCCAGGTGAAATCGATCTCCGTGCGCAAGAAGCGAAGCGTTCTGGGGCGGGCGATCTTGACGCCGTTGCTCGGGCTGGCGGGGGCCGCCGGCGCCGCCGGCCTCATCTCCTGGGAGGTGCTCCTGGCGGGTTCGAGCGACGGGGCTCAGTGGGCGTTCGTTCTGGGCGTCGCTGCCGGCGCGGCAACGCTCGGATATCGCCTCGGCTCGCGCCTGGACCACAAGTGGGTCGAGATCCTTCTGCTGCCGGAGGCCGGGCCTTCCTGCCGGGGAGTGCCGCCCGGGCCGCCCCCCGCAGCGATCCCGGGCGCGGGCGAAACCAAAGATGGTAGACTCGACTCCACGGGAGGTGAAGGTATGGCAAACGACCGCAGAACGATGCTGAAGACGGCCGCCGCCGCGCTGGCCGGCGTGGGCGCCGCCCAAGCGGCCGGCAAGGAAGAGAAAAAAGTTCACGGACTGCCGGAAAACCCCGAAAAGACACCGCTGTTCTCGCCGGTGGTCACTTTCGGCCGGCTGGTGTTCCTCTCCGGCATCGGGGCCCACTTTCCCGGCGACATCAAGGCCCACACCAACCACGTCCTCGACGAGATCGAGAAGCGTTTGAAGATGGCGGGCTCCTCGATGGACAAAGTCCTCAAGGTCAGTGTCTTCCTGAACGACATCAAGGACTACGACGCCATGAACGAGGTCTACCGGGGCCGCTTCGGCAAGCAGCCGCCGGTGAGGACCACGGTGGCGCCGGCCGGCGGGATCCCGGGCAAGTCGCTCGTCGAGATCGACGTGATCGCTTACGTGTGAGCGGTCTTCGGTGGGCCGGAAGACAGCGATTGCGGCCCCGCGCCGGGCGGTGTACGCTGGGTCTTTCGGCCCAAATCCCACGCTAAGACGAGGGTTAGGACGATGCCGGTGAAGGACGATCTGCTCGAAATACTCTGTTGCCCGAAGACGATGGCTCCGCTCAAGGTGGTGGATGCCGCCGCTCTGGCGAAGATCAACGAACGGATCCAGGCCGGCGGCGTGACGTATGAAAGCGGCGCGCCGGTGAAGGAGCCGCTCGAAGAGGCGCTCGTCACGGTGGACAACGAGAGACTCTACGCGGTCAAGGACAGCATCCCCATCATGCTGATCGACGAGTCGATTCCCACCGCGCAACTGGGCGAGGAGGTCACGGCGCTGCTGCGGGCCATTCCCGGCAAACAGTGAGGCCGCTCTCCGGACCGGTGCCGCTCCGGCGATTGGTCCACCGTTTTCCCTCGGCTGGCGGCTAAACCCCGCCCTTCAAGGGCCGATATGCACAGCAGGATGACGGGCGAGCCGCTGCGTGTGCTCCTGGTGGAAGACAACCCCGGCGACGCGCGTCTGCTCCAGGAGACGCTCGGCGAGGAGGCGGGGGACGCCTTCGAGATCGAGTGGCGGCAGACCCTCGAAGAAGCCGTCGAGTGCGCCCGGTCAGACCCCCGCCGGGTGATCGTCCTCGATCTCAACCTTCCCGACAGCGAAGGGTTCCAGACCTTCTCCCGGATGAAGGCGGCGGCCCCGCAGACGCCCATCGTCGTGCTCACCGGCCTCGAGGACGAGCAGTTGGGCCTGCGGGCCATTCAGCACGGGGCCCAGGACTATCTCGTCAAGAGCGATCTGACGGCCGGCCAGGTGGTCCGGGCGGTACGATACGCCGTGGAGCGCCACCGGAGCAGGCTCCGGGAACGGGAGCGCGCGCACGAGGTGAACCGGGGCAAGGTGATCGGCCTCGTCGGGGCCAAGGGGGGTGTGGGGACATCCACGGTGGCGTTGAACGTCGCGGCGCTGCTGGCGAGAACCACCGGACGCTCGATTGCCGCAGTGGAGCTGACGGGCCGCCGGGGCAGCTTTTCGGCGATGCTCGGCGAGAGCCCAACCCACACGCTGGCGACGCTCTTGCGGTTCGACCCGGCGACGGCCACCGAAGAAATGTTCGACAAGTGCCTCTACCGGGCCCCCTACGGCTTCGACGTGCTCTTCTCCCCCCAGCAACCCAGCGAGTTTCTTGATCCCGGCGCCGACGATCTCCGCGACTTGATCGACCGGCTGGCTCAACGCTGCGCCTACACTCTCCTCGACCTGCCGGGCATCGGTCTGCATGAGACCGAAGCGGCGCTCGGCGGCTGCGATGCCCTGGTTCTCGTCGGTGAGCGGGACCGCGCCGGCGTCGCCGCCGCCCATGCCGCGGTGGGCTGGCTGCGGAACCACCAGGTCCCGCCGGCGGGGCTGGTGTTGGTGAACCGCGTTCTGCTCACCGACGTCTCTTCGCCCCGGGCGGTGGCCTCCGAGCTCCGCTGCGACCTGTTCGGCGTCGTTCCGCCGGCCCCGGATCTCGCCGCTGGGGCCCAGCGCGTCGGCGCTCCGCTGGCGTTGCACCGGCCTTTGAGCGCTCCGGCCCGGATGCTCACCACCATCGCCGAGCGGATCGCCCGGGCCGTCAGCGGCCCTTCACGCGCCCGGCTGCTGACGCCGGAGAAGGCCCATCGGGCGTAGCTCTCCCGCCGGGCCGCACCTGGCGAACCACGCGATCGCTTCTGTACTTCCCTGAGCCGGACCGGTAGAATACGCCCGAGGATCGCGAACCATGAGACTTCTACTCGCGCCGACGCGCGCAACGCGCGCTCCGGCCGTCCTTCTCGCCGCCGTTGTCCTCGCCTGGTGCGCTTGCGCCCCGGCGCCCCTTCGCCTGGAGACCGAAGCCGATCTTCGCAACGCCGCCGAGGCCCGCCTGGCGCAGCTCGACGGCGCGATCGCCCTCGAAGGCCTCGAGCGTCCCGTCGAAGTGCTGCGCGACGAATGGGGAGTGGCCCACATCTACGCGGAAACCGTCCACGATCTCTTCTTCGCCCAGGGTTTCGTCGCCGCCCAGGACCGGCTCTATCAGATGGAGATCTGGAGGCGCACCGGCGCCGGCGAACTAGCTGAGGTCTTCGGCGAGGAATACCTCGAGCGCGACCGGCTGGCCCGGCTGGTGCGCTACCGCGGCGACATGGAGGCCGAGTGGCGGAGCTACTCGCCGGACGCCAGAAAGATCGCCGCGGCGTTCACCGAAGGAATCAACGCCTATATCCGCCACCGCGGTGACAATCTGCCCATCGAGTTCGAGCTGCTCGGCTTCCGGCCCAAGAAGTGGAAGCCCGAGGACTGCCTGCTGCGGGTGGCCGGCCTCATGATGGTGCGCAACGTCCGCCAGGAGATCGCCCGGACAGAGATGACAGCGAAGCTCGGGCTGGCGATGACCCGGAAGTTCTTCCCCGCCGATCCGCCTGTCAGCTTCGCCCCGGATTCCGAGCTGGAGCTGGATGGGCTGGACGGCCGCGTCATTGAGAACTACCTGCGCGTTTCCGCCATTCCCCGGCTGCCGGGCGCCGACGGCAGCAACAACTGGGTCGTCTCGCCCGCGCTGTCGGCCACCGGCAAGCCGCTGCTCGCCGGCGATCCGCACCGCGCCCTCACGCTTCCGTCGCTGCGTTACATGGTGCACCTGATCGGACCCGGCTGGAACGTGATCGGGGCGGGAGAGCCGGCGCTTCCGGGTGTGGCCATCGGCCACAACGAGCGCATCGGCTGGGCCTTCACCATCGTGCAGTACGACCTGGCGGACCTCTTCGTCGAGCGCGTCGATCCGGAGACCCCGCGGCGCTACCGTTACGGCGGCGAGTGGCTGAAGATGAAGGTGGAGCGCGAGAAGGTCCGGGTGAAGGGGCGCGACGAGCCGGTCGAGGTGGAATTGAAGTTCACCCGCCACGGCCCGGTGATCTGGGAGGATCCCGAGCGGCCCCGCGTGGTGGCTTTGCGCTGGGCGGGTCAGGAGCCCGGGACGGCGGGGTACCTGGGCAGCCTGGCGCTGGACCGGGTGGGGAATTGGGAAGAGTTCGTCGAGGCGATGCGGAGCTGGAAGGCGCCGGCCGAGAACATCGTCTATGCCGACGTGGAGGGCAACATCGGCTGGATTCCGGCGGGGCTGCTGCCCATCCGGAAGAACTGGCGCGGCCTGTTCCCCGTGCCGGGGTTTACCGCTCAGTACGAGTGGCGCGGTTTCCGCGACGTGGACGAGCTGCCCCGGCGGTTCAACCCGCCCGAAGGCTTTATCGCCACTGCCAACCACAACATCCGGCCGCCGGACTATCCTTACGACCTCGGCTTCGACTGGGCGCCCGGGTACCGCTTCGCGCGGATACGGGAAGTGCTCTCCCGAGGCGGAAAGTTCACCGTAGGTGACTTCGAGCGGCTCCAGCACGACGAACTTTCGCTGCCCGCGCGGCGCCTGGTGCGGCTGGTCGAGACCGCCCCGGTAGCCGGCAGCGCCGTCTTCCGGCAAGCCAAGCAGATGCTGGGCGAGTGGGACTGCGTCGTAGGCAAGGGCTCGGCCGCCGCGGCGCTCTACGAGGTCTGGCAGCCGCTGCTGGCCGATCACCTGGTAGCCGCCGAGGCGCCGGGCTTCGATCCCGAGCTGATCCTCGAGAACCTCGCCATGCCCGTCCTCATCAAGCTGCTCTCCGAGTCGCCGGATCGCGACGGGATCCTGCGCGATTCCCTGGAAGAGGCCTGGCAAGAGACGGTCCGGCTGTTGGGGCCGGATCCGGCCGAGTGGCGCTGGGGCGCGCTGCACCACGCTGTTTTCCGCCACCCGCTGGCGAACACGGATCCCCGGCGCGCGGTCTTCGATCTGGCTCCGGTCGAGCGCGGCGGGGACGGCTTCACGGTGAACGCCACCCGTGGTCCAGGCTTCCGCCAGACGCACGGGGCCTCCTACCGCCACGTGCTCGATCTGGCCGATTGGGACCGCTCGGTCTTCACCTCGACGCCGGGCCAGTCGGGCCAGCCCGCGAGCCCACACTATTCCGACCTGCTCGCGCCCTGGGCCGAGGGCCGTTACGCGCCGCTGCTGTTCTCCCGCGCGGCGGTAGAGGACCATACCGCTCACCGGCTGACACTCGAGCCGGCGAGCTGAGCCCGCTTCGAGCGCCATCGTCCGGCAGCGGGAATACCGCGACGATGCGGCGCCAGTCTGGAAGATCACCTGCACTCGGGCAACAGCGCCTCGGAGAGAGTCGTCGGGCAGGAGCATGGCGGCCTGTCGGGGCCGGCCCCTCCCAGGTGAGCGAGGGTGCACTTTGCCACCGGCGATTCAGGGGAAAGAGCGGCCGCGGTTTCGAGTTTCCGGCGAGCTTCCTCAAGACGGCCCTGACTAGCCAAGAACAAGCCGTAAACGAGGTACGTGCGGGCCACTTCGGGCCGGCGGGTTTCGATTTGCCGCAGTTCGGTTTCGGCCTCTACGCTTTGGCCGGCGAGAGCGCGGACAACCGCTTTGGCGAGGAGCAGATCGGTATCGCCGGGCGCCGCTTCGGTGGTTCGGCCCAGCAGCTCCAGAGCATCGGTGTAGCGGTTGTGCTGGACCAGGAAGATAGCCGCCCGGCGAGCCAGCGATGGGCGGGTGACAGCGAACCGCAAGCCTTGCTCCGACGCGCTCTCAGCTTCGGCCCGGCGACCGCACGCATCCAAGAGTTCGGCTTTGAGAAGAAAATAATCTCCCTTCCGCCGGGCTTTGGCCGTCTGGTCCAGCACTTGGAGGGCGCGCTCCGGCCCGCTGGTGTAAAACGTTGCGATGGCCAGCTCCAACCGGGCCCTGGGCCGCCGGGCGACCGCAAGCTCGAGGAACCGCCGCGCGAGGTCGTAGTGACCGGCCCGCAGCAGCGACCTACCGGCGCCCTCGCGCACCTCCGCGGGGGCGTTCCGCCTCAGCAACGTCTCGAATTCGCGGATTGCGTCCCCGGTGCGTCCGTCGGCGAGTAGTAGTTGAGCGAAGCGTAGTTGCAAGTCCGGCTGGTCGGGACGGAGCTTTGCCAGCCTGCCGAACCGCTCGATCTGCTGCCTTCTCCGTTCGGCGGGGGGCAGGCTAGCCAACTCGATCATCACCGGTTCCTTGCTGAAGTCACGTCCCTGGGACGGCCGCACCTGCTGAAACTTCCCTAGGTACTCCGCCGCTTCCTGCCGACGATCGAGCGCCATCAGCGCCCGGCCCAGGTGCAGCAGGATCTTTGGATCTTCCGGACCCACGGCGAGAGCCCGCCGGAAGGCCTTCTCGGCATCGGCGGGGCGGCTCAGGTCCATGTAGACCAAGCCCAACAGATCGAGCGCCGGCGCGCCTTCGGGCTGAAGAGCGGCGGCCCTTTCCAAAAGGGCCAGCGCCTCGGCGGGACGGCCCACTCGCCTGAGCAGCCACGCCCGGGAAACGTACGCTCCGCCGAACTTCTCGTCCAGGCTGATCGCCTTGGCCAGCTCGTCGAGAGCCTTTTCCGGTTCCGCCCGCCAGATGAGATGCGCCAGGTCGTAGTGCGCCCGGGCGTCGTCCGGGTGTCGCTCGAGGTACCAGGCGAGCTCCCGGAAGCCCTCCTCCCGGCGTGACTCCGTCCGGGCGCACACCCGGCCGCGGTCACGCCGGGCGGTGTCGTCGTCGGGGCGCAGCTTGAGGTATTCGTCCAACGCGAGCGCGGCGTCACCGTAATAACCGGCCCCCTCGGCGGCCCTCGCGAGGGATCGCAAGATGTCGGCCCGCCGGGGAGCTGCTTTGCGGGCCTTGGCGAGCCAGAACACCGCCCGGCTGTAATCGCGCAGTTCCGAGTTGACGAGTCCAAGTTCAAGGAGCGCGTCCGCCTCGCCCGGGTGGAGTTTGACAGCCGCTTCAAGGGCGCTGCGGGCGCGTTGGTAATGGCCGGCGCGGGCCGCGGCACGGCCTAAGTTGAACAAGACATCGAAGTCTCCGGGATACGAGACCAGCACCGACTGGAACGCCTGCTCAGCCCGTTCATACAGCCCGATCCGAGCACACGTCAGCCCGAGAGTGAACAGCAGCTTCGGATCCCGACCGGCGCTCTTCTCGAGAGTGTCCAGAATCTCCGCCGCCGCCTTGGTCTTCCCGGCCCAGTGCAAGGCTTCGGCCCGGAGAAGGAGCGCCGCGGGACCGGAGTCGGTGACACGGGCCAGGTGCCGCAAGGCTTCGGCCCCTCTTCGCTGTTCGACCGCCAGCCGGGCGAGCTGCAAGCGGGCGTTCTGGTGGTCCGGCCTGAGACTCAGGAGGCGTTCGAAAAAGGAACGCGCCTTTTCCGGCTGCCCGCAGAGCAGATAGTGGTTTCCGGTGTTGTTCAGCAGCGCCGGCGACGGCGCGCCAGCGGCGAGCGCACTTTGGTAGAGCGCCTCGGCCTCCTTGCATCTGCCTTTCTGGTCAAGCTCGGCGGCCTGACGCAGAAGGGAGTGCTGAGGTGCGGCAAGCGCCGCAAGGGTGAGCAGAACGCAGGTTGCGCCAAGCACTGCGCGCATGGGAGCAACACGATCGTAACGCAAAAGGCCTGCCCTCGCCTCGGACAGGCGAGGGCAGGCGCAGGGGCCGAGTGTGACAAGTGGTCAGAATTCGATCCTGCCGCCCAGCTGCAGCCGGCGGCCGAAGGAATTCCGCCTGATGTTGTCAGTGGTTCCGAACTTGCTGCTGTAGATGTTCGTGTAAGGATTCTCCCAGGTCATCGTATTCGGGGCGTTGAAAGCGTCCATCCGCAATTGGAACCGGACCTTCTCGGTGATGTTGAAGTCCTTCACGATGGACATGTCCATCACGAAGAAGCCGGGTCCGGTAAGTCCGTCGAACTGCCAGGGGTTCGAACGCCGAGTGTACGGCGGCAGTTTGTCGAAAACAGACGTGTCGAACCAACGCTCCGGCCGTGGATTGTCGATCACGGGATTCCCCTTCACAATCATGCCGCCGAAGCGCAGGAACTCGCCGGATCTCCATGTGATCAGGCTCGACAGCACCCAGCCGCCGAGGATTCCGTCCACCACCGGATGGGCGTTGCTCAGGTACCGGCGGCCCCGGCCGAACGGCAAGTCCACGGTGCCGGCGAAAGAGACCCGGTGGTGCTCGCGGTTGCTGTCCTGCCAGGTCCAGTTCTGCAGAAACGAATCGACGTTGTCGTAGAAGACCTGCTCGCGCTGCACATTGAAGTTGTACCCGAACATGAACGAGTAACCGCTGCGGTACCGCTTCACCAGCCGGATCTGCAGGGAGTGATATTTCATGTCGCCGCCCTTGATGGCGTCGTTTTCCCTCAAGCTGAGGTACTGGGGGTAAGGCCTCATCAGCGACTGTAGGCTCACTTCTTTCTGATAACGCAAAGGCCCCGGGAACTTGTCCGGCGTCAAGTAGTTGTAGAAGGGGTTGGGCACCTTCTGGTTGACGGCGCTGCCGAATTCCAGCGCCGGCCGGGGATCGGTCTGGTTCACGTCGGGGCGCACCGAAACCTGACTGGAGAAATTCAGGTAGTACGTGACGTCGAGCACCATCGCGAGCGGCAGTTCTCGTTGCAGGGACAGGTTGAAGCGGTTGCTCCGCCCGCGCGGCCGGTTGCCGGGAACGACGAAGTTGATGCTGTCACCCAGGTTCGTGTACCGGCCGAGTTTTTTCTCCGTGAGCGGGGTGAGCGGATTCGTCGGTGGGAATGGATCGTCCAGAACCATCTGAGGGACTCCCTGCACCGCCGGCGGCGCTCCGGAAACGGCCTTATAGCCGTGATAGTACGTGTTGTCGAAGATGTTGTTCTGGCCGGTGGCGGTCCACGGCGTGACGTAGAGCCCCCAGCCTGCGCGCAGCGACGTCTTGTCGTTGATCCGGTAAGCGGCGCCGACGCGCGGTGAGAATCCACCCCAGGGGGACTGGTCCCACTGGCCCCGGTGCTCGCTGTCGGCGAAATGGAACGCCCCGTTGAAGATCGTCGGCCCGTCATAGAACTGCCGCAATTCTTCCGGCATCACCGGAGCCGTGGCAGGGTCGTTCATTTCCGGGATGGGGTCGTTCAGGTCGAGGGGCCGCGTCAGGCGGTTCTTGGGGTCGCGGTAGGCCTGCTCATACTCGTACCGCAGGCCGAGGTTGATCGTCAGGTTCCGGCTGACCTTCCAATCGTCGTTGATGAAGCTGCTGAAGGAGCGGTTCTGCCCACGTGGAACGATGGAAACCGTCATCGATGTCGTGCCGCCGTTCCAGGCCGTCGGCGGCCGCGCCGTCGGCTGGATGGCCCCCAGCAGGAACGTAGCGTAGCCATCGCCGGACAGCCGGGTGTCAGGGCTGACGTAAGTATCCGCCGTGGCGTCTTCCTGGAAGCCGAAGCCTGGATACTGCATGATCAGTAGGCTCGTGGTCCGGGTGCCACGGGTATCGAAGCCGACCTTGATGTAGTGCTTGCCGCGCTGCTGGGCCAGCTTGGCGGCGAACGAATCGCCGTTCGGATGCTGCTGCCAGAAGCCTCCACCCGGGCCCATATGCGTAATGGCCCCGCCGTTGCGCACTGTCATGCGGGGAATCAGCACGGGGATCATTGGGTCCGAGTATAGCGGCTTGTACCAGTCCGAGCCCGGCCAAAGCCTGGACCATTCCTCGAGCGTACTCGTTGATCCGGGCCGCGCATCGTCGATGAAGTTCTGATAACTCCCGTTCAAGTCCAACACCGTCGAGGGACTGAGCACATAGACGACATCACCGGAAACCGACATGGCGTTGCGCTGGCTGCCGCGGTCCGATACGAATACATCGGAGCCGGTCGGATTGGAGGTCGTCACCGGCGTCCACAGTTTGCTGAAACGGCCGTAAACCCGCAGTTTCTCCGTCACGTTGTAGTCTACGCGTTCCGAGAGGTTGTGATAGTCGAACGTGATCGGCAACGGCGCGTAGTAGTTGTTGATGTGATAGGGGCCGTCTCCGGTCCGGTTGGGCTTCCACAGCCGGTCCATGTAATCCCTGGCGACGCGGCTCTGCCGGGAGAGCGGGATGCGGTTGCCGGGGAAGGGGTCCCGCTTGACGATCGAGCCATCCGGGGAGGTCCAAGTGGAAAAGGGGTCGTAGACGGTGCGCAAGCCGCCGATGTTGTTCAGCGATTGGGAGAAGTCGCCTTTTCTCTCGAGATCGGTGGGCAGCGTGCTGAACAGGTCATTCGCCTGGGTCCTCTTGTGCTGCTCGTAAGCAAAGAAACTGAACAGCTTGTTTTTCAGGATCGCGTTGCCCAGCGTGCCGCCGAAGATGTGGTTGCGCTCTTTGTTGATCGTGTGACGGACGCGGTTCTCCACCGCGTTCGCCCAGGGATACTGGCCCTGATAGAAAGCGACCCCGTGCCATTCGTTGGTCCCGGACTTCATCGTCAAACTGATGGCCGATCCGGAACTGTGCCCGTATTCGGCATCCACGGCATTCTGCTGGACGGTGACCTCCTGGACCGAATCCGGCGCCGGCATGTAGCTGGTCTTGTAACCCATGACGATGGGGCTGCCATCGATTTGTAGGTCATTCGAGAAGTTGCTGCCCCCGCCGATCTCCTGCCGGTTCCCAGACCAAGTGAAGTAGGGCTCTTGTTCGCGGGCCCGGTCGTTCAGCCTCACGGCGGGATCTACCTGGGAGAGCAGCAAGGGATTCCGGTAGACCTGGGGCAGCCTGGCAGTGATCACGCTGTCAACCGTCGTTTCCAGCTTGCCCGTGTTGAACTGGACGGTCGTAGCCTCCGCAGTGACAGTGATCTCTTGCTGGACGTCGCCCACTTCCATCACGGCGTCTACGGTGACGTCGCCGCGGGAAACCAGGTTGATGTCCTCCTGGACGAACTTCCGGAATCCGGGGGCCTCGACGGTGACCGTGTATGTCCCCGGCAGCACCATATCGAACAGGTAGGCCCCCGTCTCGCTGGTCTGACGAGTCGCGCTCACGCCTGTATTCACGTTCAGCAGTGTGACAGTGGCCCCTGGGATCGCTGCGTTGCTGGCGTCGGTCACCGTGCCCTGGATCCTGCCCCGATATTCCTGAGCCGTGGCTAGTGAGCAGGAGAACACCAGAACAAGCAAGATAGTTCCAGAAATGGCGAGTATTCTCTTCATTACAAACTCCCTTCGACCTCCGGTCCGCGGGCGGATGTACCCCGAGCCGCTTTCAGCTGTGCAGGCGGAATAACGGCGCACATCCCCGCGCCAGTACGCTAATTCGCTTGTCGGGAGGGGTCAAGTGGCAGGAAGGTGACTAAACAGTGAACGCGCTCTCACAGACAGCGACGACGCGTGGAACCTGAAGTGTGCGGGGGAGCTAATCGAGAGAGCACCAACGACCTTGTGCCGGTTTCGGACCGGTGTTATACTGCCCGCGTTTCCATAGTATTCACGTGAACGGTGGGCGCCATGCAAGCCTTGCTGGACCGCTGGGGAATTCGGGAGGTCCCGACATCCGATGAGCGGTGGAAGTTGGTGGAACGGATTCTCGCGAGCGACGCGTTCCACAGGGCGCCGCAACTGCGGGACATCTTGGTCTACGTCGCCGCCCGGAGCCTGGCCGAGTCTCCGGTTACGATCAGCGAGCAGGAAATCGGGTCTCTTGTGCTTGGCCGCGGCCCGGACTTCGACCCCGGACACGACAATATCGTACGGGCACAAATGCGGCATCTTCGCTTGAAGCTTGCCGAATATTTCTCCGGAGAAGGGCGCTCGGAACCTGTATTGGTCACTATCCCGAAAGGCCACTATGTGGCGCGGTTCGAACCGCGCCCGCTGCCCACCGCCAGGGAACCAAGGCAGGCGGGCGGAGCGCCGGAGGCTCCGGGGGCGGGCGGTCCCTCGATCCCGATCTTCAGGAAGGGCCGCCGCGTGGCTGTCGTCGCTGTGCTCGCGGCGGCCGCCGGTTTCCTGACGGGCCGGCTGGCTCCCCGGGAGCCGCCGCTCGCTCCTAAAGGGTATTCGATCTACGACGACGTGCTCGGTCCAGGAATCGGCGCCGACGCCCGGGAGACAGTGCTCGTGCTGGGCAACCCGGTGGTGCTGCTCTACGCCGGCTCACCATCGAAAGAAGGCAAAGAAATCGGCGCCGGGGCGGCGATCCGGATACCGCCAAAGCTCGCAAGACAGTTCGAGTCCGCTATCAACCGTGCCGATAAGGCCATGCCTTATCGCCTGCTGCAGATCAAAACAAACGACTATACAGGCCTGGGTGACGCCACCGGATGCTTCTACCTCGGTGGGCTGCTGCGCACCCTTGGCCGGCAACTTGTGGTGACACAAGCCCGTTTCCTGAGCTGGGACTCAGCGCTGCGGCGGAACTTGATCATCCTCGGGTCCCCCCATATCAACGAGTGGGCCGACGCCAACATTCCCCGGCACGACTACACGATCGTCAAGATGGGAATCGAGAACCGGAATCCTCGCCGGGGAGAACCCAGTATCTACCGCGAGAAGTGGGACTCGTCCGGCAACCCGGTGCTGGATCACGGCCTCATCTGGGCCTGGAAGACCCCGGCCGGTTCCCGTGTCCTCGTGCTGGCCGGGCCATCGAGCGCCGCCACCGGCGCCATGGCCCAACTGTTTGCCGACCCGGAGCGGTTCCGGCCCATCTACGAGAAACTCAAGGCCGACACTCCGGGAGGTGGCTTCCCGTCGGACTGGCAGGTGCTTTTCCGGGTGGACATCCGGGACAACCTGCCGATCAAAGTGACCTACCTCAACCACCGGATCTATGCGCCGTTGCCGTAGACGGCGGCCTCCAGCATCGCTCAACGCCCGCAGTATCCTGGGTTTATGCGCCTTGCTTTCCTGGCGGTGTCTCTGTGGCTGGCGGGCGGCTTGACCGCCGCCCAGCGGGACGCCGCCGGACTCTACGCTCGCCACTGCGGCAAGTGTCACGATCCCGACCGCGCCGGCCAGACGCCCACGATCAACGAATTGCGCCTCCTCCCACCTGAGGAGATCCTCGGCGCCATGCTGACCGGCACAATGAAACAGCCGGCGGAACGTCTCAGCGACGAGGAAAAACGCGCCCTCGCGGAATGGATCGCCGGGCGCGCCCTGGGCTCCGCTCCGAACACGCTCCGCGTGGATTATCGGCACCGTGGCGATGCCCGCCACGAAGAATTCTCCCTCGACGGACTCTGGCGGGAGGGCGAGTGGGCGGGACCCCAACGTCCCGGCACCGCAGGCTTGAATCTCGGCAAGTACCGTTTTGTTGTCCGCTACGTGCGCGACGGCCGCCTGCACTATGCCGGCGGCTTCTCGAGCATCTACGGGGAGTGGGAAACCACGGCCGAGGCTAAGAAGCGCACGCGGGAGTTCCACGAAAGCGTCCGGTTCCCCATGCCGCGGGCGCCGGTGAGAGTTGTCATCGAGAAGCGCGACCGCCGCAACCGCTTCCAGCCCGTGTGGAGCACCGTCGTGCGCCCCGAGCAGGCGCGCCGTGTCGCCGTTCCGGGCGGCCTGAAAGCCGAACCGCTGATGAAAAACGGCGACCCCGCGGGCAAAGTGGACCTGCTCGTCCTGGGCGACGGCTACACTGCGGCCGAGATGAAAACGTGGCGCGCCGACGCCTCCCGCGCGGTCGAAGCTCTGTTTTCGGTCTCCCCGTTCCGCGAACGGCGGCAAGACTTCAACGTCTGGATCCTCGACACCCCAGCGGCCCGAAGCGGTGTGTCGCGCCCTTCGAACGGCATCGAGCGGACCTCGCCCCTCCACGCCACCTACGATGCCCTCGGCAGCGAGCGGTACGTGCTCGTTTTCGATGACAAGCACCTGCGCGATATCGCCGCCGCGGCCCCCTACGACTTCCTGCTCATCCTCGTCAACGAGCGCAAGTACGGCGGCGGCGGCATCTACAATCTCTACGCCACGGCAGCGGCTCACAACGCTTTCACGCCCTACTTGATCGTTCACGAGTTCGCCCACCACTTCGCCGGCCTGGCCGACGAGTACTACACGAGCGACGTCGCCTACGAGCTGGATCCCGACGCGCCCGAGCCCTGGGAGCCGAACGTGACCCGCGACCCCAAGGCAGACAAATGGGCGGACCTGCTGGCCCCGGGCATCCCGCTGCCTACGCCCTGGCCCAAGGCCGAATTCGAGCGCCGCCAGCAGCAGACCCAGGCCAAGCGGAGGCGGTTGCGCGCCGGCGGCGCCTCCGAACAGGAACTGGAACAGCTCTTCCGCGAGGAACGCGAGTGGACCACGAAGCTCCTCTCACAGGCGAAATACGCGGGGAAGGTCGGGGCTTTCGAGGGTGCGAACTACTCGCCCCGGGGCTTCTACCGGCCGCAGGTGGATTGCCTGATGTTCACCCGCGACGACGTCGGTTTCTGCGCCGTCTGCCGCCGGGCCATCGAGCGGGTCATCGACCTTTACACCGGGCGCTGATCCGTTGAGGGCCTCCCGCTTCGCCAGGATCGAGGGAACCGCAAACCCCGGCGCGGCCGTCGTGTACCATGAAGAAGAAAAGAACCTGCAACCCTCCCGGCGGCGCCTGCCGCTCGGACCGATCGATCAAGGAACCGAGGAGTGAAACGCATGAGACCAGTCGTTGCTTTCTTGCTCACACTGACCGTGTTCGTGGCGTTGAGTGCGATCGCCGCCAAAGCGCCGGACAAGATCGTCTTCGAAACGAAAATGGGCAACGTGACCTTCAACCACAAGGCCCACGTGGATCGCGCGGGCGGCAAGTGCGAAACCTGTCACGACAAGCTCTTCCCGCAATCCCGCAAGCCCATCAACTTCAAGCAAGGCATGCACAAGCCGGCCGAGAAAGCCCAGAAGTCTTGCGGCGCCTGCCATCATCCGGGCGGCAAGGCCTTCGAAACGAAGGGAAACTGCAAGAAATGCCACGTGAGGAAATAGGCTGAGATTCCAGCCCCCGATAAGAATTCCCGGGACCGGCGCCGGCGCCTCCGGCCGCCGGTCTCTGCATGATCAGCCAGCCTTCGCTATTGGGCGCGCTCGGCCGTCTTTGTCTCGCGCAGCGCCCGCACCTCGGCTTCCAGCCCGGCGATGCGCTTGTTCACTTCTTCGAATGCCTGCATCACCGGATCTGGCAACTTGCCGTGTTCCAGCACCTCTTGTTCAGACTCGAGGAACCTCTCGCCGCGCTGCCGGACAATCCGCCCGGGAACCCCCACCACTGTCGAATGGTCCGGAACGGACTTGATCACCACGCTACCGGCGCCGATCTTGACATAGTCGCCGATGGTAATGTTCCCCAGCACCTTGGCGCCGCTGCCGACCACTACGTGGTTGCCGATCGTCGGGTGCCGCTTCCCTTTCTCCTTGCCGGTGCCCCCAATCGTCACTCCCTGATAGAGCAGCACGTCGTCGCCGATTTCCGTCGTCTCGCCGATCACCACCCCCATACCGTGGTCGATGAAGAACCGCCGGCCGATCTTCGCCCCCGGGTGAATCTCTATTCCAGTAATCGCGCGGTTGATCTGGGAGATGATCCGGGCGATCAGCAGCATCCTGCGCCGATAGAACCAGTGAGCGAGTCGGTGCCAGAGGATGGCATGGAAGCCCGGATAGCAAAGCACGATCTCCAGCACGCTGCGGGCCGCCGGGTCTTCGCGGAAGACCGTCTCGATCTGCTCCTTGATGGCGCGAAACATCCTGTACGTTCCATTATCCGCCCGCTGGATGGGTAAGCCCAAACGGCGGGGCCGGTTCCATCGTTACCCCCGCCGGCGCCTCACCCCCGGCGCCCGTTACCGTTCCAACGTCCCGCCGCCGGCCTTGCGCCTATGTGCCCTGGGGTCCGGCGGCGTACTTCCGGGCCAGGCCAGCGTCCTCAGCCACCTCGTCGGAGAAATAGTTGTACATACCGACGATGCAGGCGTCGGTCTTCTTGATGCTCGCGTAGGCGTAGCGGAAGGCCTTTTCGAGCGATTCCTTCCGCTCCGACAGCCGCCCGGCCGCCAGAATCTTGAAAGCCAGACACGGCTTCCGGACCTGCCGGATGCGGGTGGTCATCCGGTCCCGGTCCGAGGCTACGAACACCTCGCCAAGCACCCGTTCCCCTCCCAGGAGTTTCCACAACTCCTGCTTCGGACGGGTCATGTAATAGAAGCACGTCATGTAGAGGTCGGTTTCCCAGCCGGCATCTTCCATACGAGCCAGGTTGTCGGGGTTGTGCGTCGAGACGCCGGCGAGCACTCCGGCGTCGTGGACGCGCTTGACGTAGTCGTGCACTCTGCCGGCTTCGCCCTTGCGGAAAGCCGGGTCGGTGACGGCGCCGTGATGGCAGATGGCGATCGGCTCCAGGGGAAGAATCTTTTCGAGCGGGGCGTGGCGCGGCGACGCCAGGCAGATGAACTGGATCCGGGAGCCTTTCTCCCTCGCGCCCAAGATCCCGTCGCGCACGGTGTCCGAGTATGACGACTGGAACGTGTTGATGCCGTACTTCTCACAATGCAACAGGAACTCGGCGATTCGCGCAGCGGTGTAGTACTCCATCATGTGCCGGGAGAGCTTGAGGGAGGAGTGCGAAAACCCACGCATCGGGTTGCCGCCGGCGATCAGCCGCGAGACCGAGTGCTTGCCGATCGCGATCCGCGGCATAGAGTGGCCCGCCTCCGCCGCTGCGGCCAGGGGCGCCGCCATGACAGACTGCAGAAACCTGCGCCGGCCGGTCCTCATCTCACCTCGCACCCCGGATTGTTTCACCGAACGCCGCTGGTTGCAACCCGGGCCGCCGGGATGAAACCGACCACCGCTGCGGGCGTCGCTTCAGTTCGATGCCAGCTCTTCTTCGAGGAGCTGCTTTTCGTGCAGTTCCGCGTACCAGCGGCCGGCGGCGATGAGCGACTCATGGGCGCCCTCCTCGATCACCCGTCCCTGGCCGATGACGTAGATCCGGTCTGCCCGGCGCACGGTGGAAACGCGGTGGGAGATGAGCACGGTCGTGCGCTCGGCCATCAGCCCCGACAGCGATTCGAGGATCCGCTCCTCGGTCGCCGTGTCCACGCTCGAGAGGGCGTCGTCGAGGATGAGGATCCGCGGGTTCCGGAGGATGGCCCGGGCGATGGCGGTGCGCTGTTTCTGGCCGCCGGAAAGCGTGATGCCCCGTTCGCCCACCACAGTCTGATAGCCGTCGGGAAATCGGGCCACGTCGTCGGCCAGCCCCGCCAGTTCGGCCGCCCAACGGATCTGTTCCTCGGTCGCGTCGGGTACGCCGAAGGCGATGTTCTCGGCCAGGGTGGCGCTGAACAGGAACGTCTCCTGGGGGACAAAGCCGATGATCCGCCGCAGTTCGGCGAGCCGGAGTTCGCGCAGGTCGATGCCGTCCAGCAGCAGCCGCCCGCCGGTGGGATCGTAGAAACGCGGGATGAGCTGCGCCAGGCTCGTCTTGCCGCTGCCCGTGTGCCCGACGATGGCCACAGTAGCGCCGGCCGGGATTTCCAGGTCGATGCCGTCCAACACCTTCGCGCCGTCGAGGACCAGCTCCACGCCCTCCATCCGGATCCCGCCCCGAAGCGGGGAGGGGAGGACGGCGGGCGCCGGCGGGTCGGCGATCTTCGGCCGCTGAGCCAGCAGCTCCTGGATGCGCCCGAGGGAAGCTCGCCCCCGCTCCACAAGGTTCACCACCCAGCCCATCGCCACCATAGGCCAGATCAGCATTCCCAGGTAAACGTTGAACATCAGGAACGAGCCCAGCGTGATCTGCCCGTCGAGCAGCCGGTGGCCTCCATACCAGAGCACCAGCAGAAACGACAGGCCCGTCAGGCTGTGCAAGGCCGGCAGGAAGAAGCCGGAAATGCGCGCCAGCCGCAGCGCCTCGGCCACGTAACTCTTGTTGAGCTCCTCGAAGGCCCGCTGCTCGGCTTCCTCCTGGACGTAGGCCTTCAAGACCCGGATGCCGGTGAGGTTCTCCTGGACGCGGCTGCTGATATCGGAAAACAGCCCCTGGATGCGCCGGAACCGGTCATGGATGAGCTTGCCCAGGCGCGCGACGAGCAAGCTCACCAGGGGGGCCGGCAGCAGCGCCACCAGCGTCAGCTTCCAGTCCACGCCGGCCATGATCGAGATCGCCAGCAGGGCGGTCAGCCCGGTGTCGGCCGAATACATGACGCCGGGACCGAGCATCATCCGTACCGCGTTGAGATCGTTGGTGGCCCGGGCCATGATGTCGCCGGTCCGGTAGCGGCTGAAGAAGGACGGTTCGAAACGCAGGATGTGAGCGAAGATGTCGTTGCGGAGGTCGTACTCCACGTCTCGGGAAATGGTGATCAGCACCACCCGCATGGCGTACTGGAAGACGCCCTTCGCCGCGGTCAGCGCCACCAGCAGGCCTGCGAGGCGGGCGGCCCGCGCCAAGGTGAACTGGGCGCTGAGGGCATCCACCCCGTAGCCGATGGCCAGCGGGATGGCGGCTCCGAACAGGTTGCGCATCACCAGCGCGCCGACGCCCAGAGCGATCCGCCGGCGGTAAGGAGTCAGGTAGGGGGCAAGCAGCCGTATGACGGTGCGGTATGGAGCAGGGGGAAGTTCCGCCGTTGCCGCCCCGGTGGCGAACGACGGTCGGTGGCTCGATCCGCGCGGCAAACCTCAGCTCTCGTCGCCGGAAGAATCCAGGTGCCCCACAGTCTTGAGCCGCCGGTAGAGCCGTTCCACTTCTTCTTCATCTTCGGGGCGCAGAATCCGGTACTTGGGCGATTCGAGGGCCCGGCGCTCTTCCGGCGGATCCTCTCCCCAGAACTGCCAGTGTGGGATGCCATCGATCAGCGCCCACCGCGCATGCTGCCGCAGCGACTGCAGCAGATGGCCGGCCGAGCGCGGCTCTCCCGGGTAGACGAGGAACAAAGGTGATTCTTCTCCCTCGAGGGCCAGGCGCACAACCAAGGGCGAGATCCATCCGGTCCGGTCCACTCTGCGGATCGCCTTCCAGGCGATGCGCCGCCGCCCGATAGTGAGCGCCTCGGCACTGATCTCCACCGGCGGCCGGAACGCCAGATACAACAGGAGGGCGCCCGTCACCAGGAACAGCACGACGGCTACATAGGACGGCGCCCACCGGGCGGCGAACCACAACGAGGCGGTCCCCAGCGCCAGCGCCGCCACCCCCGCCGGCAGGTACATTCTCGATGGCACATACCGGACCATGGCCCTTCCAACTCTCAGACTACCCCTGCCGCCCGGCTCCGTCAATTCCCAGACGCCCCTGGGGACTTCGCCCGGCGCGGGGGCCGCGCCGGCGGTCAAACGACCGCGGCCTGGACCTCCGCCGGCCGCAGCTGGTCCCACGTGACTACCTCATAGAGCGAGGCGTCGGCCATGATCCTGGCCACCAGCGCCACATGCATCGCATGCCCGGCCCGCTCGGCGATCACATGTCCGAGTACGGGCCGCCCCAGCAGGGCCAGATCCCCGATCAGATCCAGCACCTTGTGCCGGCAAGGCTCGTCCGGGAACCGCAGGCCTTCGGGGTTCATCACCCCGTCGCGGTCGAATCCCACCGCGTTTTCGAGGCTCGCCCCGCGAATCAGGCCCATATCGCGCATCCGATCCAGTTCGTGGGCGAAGCCGAAGGTCCGCGCCGGCGCGATCTCCCGGGCGTAGGCATCCGGCGACAGGGTCAGATCGAGCCGCTGGTGACCTACCATGGGGTGATCGAAAAACACGTGGCAGGTCACCCGGAACTCACCGGCCGGGAGAATCTCGATCCGTTTGTCGCCGCCCTCGACCCGCACCGGCTTCCGGATCCGCAAGTACCGGCGTTTCCGCCGCTGGCGCCGGATGCCCGCCTCTTGCAACATCTCGAGGAACGGCCGTCCGCTGCCGTCCAGGATGGGCACTTCGAGGTTGTCGATCTCCACGATCACATTGTCAACGCCCATACTGTAGAAAACGCTCAGCAGATGCTCGGTCGTCGAGATCAGCACCCCCTGGTGCATCAAGCTCGTGGCGTAACTCACCCGTGCCACGTTGCTCCACCTGGCGGCCACCGGGAATCCCCCCAGGTCGGTCCGGCGGAAGACTACTCCCGTGCCTGCCGGGGCTGGACAGATCCGAATCGATACGGGAGCGCCACTGTGCAACCCAATCCCCTGGACCGCCACGGGCTTTCCGATCGTTCGTTCTACAAGCATTCGGCCGATGCCGCCTTTCCGAGCGAGTGGGTCGCCTCGATGCGCTGCTCCTCCACTCGCAACCATCACATTTTAAACGAGATGCTCTTTCCACGGTGTGTCTTTTTTGCAACAGAATCGCACGCCGGGTGTGGTGATCTTGCAAATCCAGCGCTGTGGGGGGCGCTTCCGGCGGGGTTATGATGAGGTGCATGCAGGCCCCCACCCTGTTTCTGATCGATGCCTTCGGCTTCATTTTCCGGGCCTACCACGCCCGCGCCCGCTCCGGCGCGCCCCCCATGCGGACCAGCACGGGCCTGGCGACCGAGGCAGTCTACATCTTCCACAACATGCTGCGGAAGCTCTTGCAGGAGCATCGGCCGGACTACATCGCCGCGGTCTTCGAGAGCGAGGGGCCCACGCTGCGGGAGCAGCAGTTCACCGACTACAAAGCCAATCGGCCCGAGATGCCCCCGGACCTGGCCGAGCAGATCCCCTACGTCCGCCGCCTGCTGGCGGCTATGCGCATCCCGGTGCTCGAATTTCCTGGCTACGAGGCCGACGACGTGATCGGCACGATCGCCCGGCAGAGCGCCGCCAAGGGAATCCGGGTGGTCATCGTCTCGAGCGACAAAGACATGCTGCAACTAGTTGACGGCGGCGTCAAAATGCTCGATCCGCGCAAGGACGATCTGCTCTACGACCGGGAAAAGGTCCGAGAATACATGGGCGTCGAGCCCGAGCAGATCCCCGACTTCCTGGCCCTGAAAGGCGATGCGATCGACAACATCCCCGGCGCTCCCGGCATCGGCGACAAGGGGGCCCGGGCGCTCGTCGAGCAATACGGCTCCGTCGAGCGGCTGCTGGATCACGCCGCCGAAATCAAGCGCAAGACCTACCGCGAGAGCCTCGAGCAGAACCGTGACCAGATCCTGATGAGCAAGAACCTGGCGACGATCGAGACCGCCGTGCCCATCTCCTGGGAGTTGGAAGATCTGGCCGCCCGCGAACCGGACAAGAAAGCCCTGGCCGAGCTGTACCGTGAACTGGAGTTCTACAGTCTGCTCAAAGACCTGGGCGCCGGCGAGACCGAGGCCGCGCCCGAAGAAGACTTCCGCGAATTCAAGACCCCCGAGGCTCTCGAAGACTGGCTCGGGCGCCTGGCGCCGGGCGCCCGCCTGGGCGTCGCCCTTTCGGAGACCGGGGAAGGCGAGCTGAAGCAGACCCTGCTCGGCCTGGCCGCGCGGCCCGGGGAAGGGCGATCCCTGGGCGCGGATCTGTTGCCCCGGGTCCGCTCGATCCTCGAAGACCCGGACCGCAAGAAAGCGGCCCTCGACATCAAGTCGCTCTGCCTGCGCCTGCGCCGTTTTGGGCTCGAGCCCGCCGGCTTCAGCGACGATCCGATCCTCTACAACTTCCTCCTGACCGCCGACCCCGCTTCGTCCACCCCCGAAGCCGTTCTACAGCGGCGTCTGGGCCGCCGGGCCGACAGCCGGGTGGAAGCGTTGGCCGCCTGGAGCCTGGAGCTTGCCCGGAGGCTGGGCGAGGAAGTGGACCGTGCCGGGTTCCGGGATCTTTACGAAACGATCGACCTGCCCCTGGTGGGCGTCCTGCTGCGGATGGAGGAGACCGGCATCCGCGTCGATCCCAAGGCCTTGGACGATCTTTCCCGGCGCATGGAAGCGGAGATCGAGAAGCTCACTGCCGAGATCCACCGCCACGCCGGCCACGCCTTCAACATCAACTCGCCCCAGCAGCTCGCCAGGGTGCTCTTCGAGGAGCTGAAACTGCCCGCGCCGCCGCGTTCGGGCAAGCGCAAGGGATACTCCACCGCCGCCGATGTGCTCGAAGGCCTGGCGCTCGAACATCCCATCGCCGCCCTGGTGCTCGAATATCGCCAGCTGGTGAAGCTCAAAGGCACTTACGTGGACGCCCTGCCGGCGCTCATCTCGCCCGAAACCGGCCGGCTCCACACCACGTTCAACCCCGTCGGGGCTGCCACGGGCCGGCTCTCGTCTTCGAACCCCAACCTGCAGAACATCCCCATCCGCACCGTACTCGGCCGGGAGATCCGCGCCGCCTTCGTGCCCGAACCGGGCTGGAAGCTGCTGGTCGCCGACTACTCCCAGATCGAGCTGCGCCTGCTCGCCCACATGTCCAAGGACCCGGTGCTGGTCGAGGCCTTCCGCCGGGGCGAGGACATCCACACCCGGACGGCCGCCGAGGTCTTCGGCGTCGCCAAAGACGCCGTGACGCCCGAGCTGCGCCGCGCCGCCAAAGCGGTCAATTTCGGCATCGTCTACGGGCTCAGCGCTTTCGGCCTCGCCAACCAGTTGGGCATTCCCCGCGAGGATGCCGAGCGCTATATCACCGCCTACTTCGAGCGCTACCAGGGTGTCAAACGGTTCATCGAAGAGACCATCGCCAAAGTGCGCGAGGCCGGCGAGACCCGCACCCTGTTCGGCCGCCGCCGCCCCATCCCCGACATCAACTCCCGTAACGCCAACGCCCGCGGCTTCGCCGAAAGGACCGCCGTGAATACGCCGCTGCAAGGAACCGCCGCCGATCTCATCAAGCTGGCGATGATCGCTATCGACCATGAGCTCCGGACCCGCGGCCTCGCCTCGCGCCTGCTGCTCCAGGTCCACGATGAACTCGTGCTCGAAGGGCCTCCCGGCGAGATCGAGCAGACGGCGGCGCTGGTGAAGGAGAAGATGGAAAACGTCTACCGCCTCGACGTTCCTTTGGTCGTCGAGGTCGGGATCGGAGATAATTGGCGAGATGCGAAGTGACAGGTTTCCTCCCGCCGTCCTCTTCGTTTTGCTCGCGCTGGCCTGGGCTTGCGCTCCCGCTCCCCAGGAGCAGCCCAAGGCTCCCGCGAAGCCCGAGAAGCCGCCCCAGCGCTACCAGGTTCGCTTCGAGACGTCCAAGGGCGAGTTCGTCGTCGAAGTCCACCGCGATTGGGCTCCCCGGGGAGCGGACCACTTCTATGACCTGGTGACGAGCAAGTTCTACGATGGGGTGCGCTTCCACCGCGTCATCCGCCGCTACATCGTCCAGTGGGGCATCAACGGCGATCCGAAGATCCAGGCGCTTTACGGCCGGATGCAGATCCGCGACGATCCGGTGAAGCAAAGCAACAAACGCGGTACCGTCTCGTTTGCGAAGCTGGGCCCGAACAGCCGCACCACCCAGGTTTTCATCAACCTGCGCGACAACGAGGCGCTGGACAAGGAGGGCTTTGCGCCCTTCGGCAGGGTGATCGAGGGAATGGACGTGGTCGAGCGGTTCTGGAGCTCCTACGGAGAAGTCGCGCCGCGGGGAACCGGGCCGGACCCTACGCGCATCGAAACCGAAGGCAACGCCTATCTTGACCGGGAATTCCCGCGCCTCGACTACATCAAGCGAGCCACGGTGATCTTCAAGGAACCGCAGCCGGAAGAGGCTGCGGCCGAACCGGAACAGCCAGGCGCTTCCCCCTCGCTGCCGGCCTCCTGACGGAACCCTGTGCCGGCCGCTGCCGGGAAGCGGATGGGGCCAGGGCAGCGGAGGCCGGCCCGGATGTTCCCCTCGGGTCCCGCCGCCCGGGGCGCGTCGGCGCCGGCCGCGAGCCCCTCACTCAGAGGGCGACTGCTGTGCGAGCCGCTCCAGCCGCTCAACGGCTTCCCGGAACTCCACCGCCAGGGCGCGCGTCCGCCCGTCCCGGGGAGGGAGTGCATCGGCCACCGCCCGGTAGTACCACAATGTGCCTTCCCGGCCGCCCCGGAACCGTTTCCAGACCTCCTCGCCGGCAGAACCCAGGTCCCGGATCGTGGAACGGATGTTGTGCAGCTTGTCGGCGAGGATGACGAGCAGCGCCGAGGAAGAAACCTCGGGCAGCGTGGCGATAAACGCGTCCTTGCGCCTTTTCCACGGCGGCTTCGGTTCGATGTCGGTGTCCGTGCAGGCGTCCACGATTGTCGCTACGCCCTCGCCGAACATCCTGGCGATCAGCTCGCGCGTTGCCGCGCCGCCTTGGTCCTCCACCGCGTCGTGCAGGAGCGCCGCGATCGCTTCCTCCTCGGTGCCGCCGAACTCGAGCACGGTGGCGGCGACGGCCAGCAGATGCGCCAGGTAGGGCGCGCCTCCCGGTCCCTTGCGCCGCTGGCTGCGGTGCAGGCGGGCGGCGAAGACGAGGGCCTCGCTGAAATCAGCCGACAGCTCCGTCATGGGGAACATGTTCGCACATCCGGCGGCATCGGAAACCACTGCCCGGCGCCCGAGCCCCGCAGGACGTCCGGACAGTGTTCTACCATGAGTCTGGGCCGCGCCCCGGGCCGGCTGCTCCAAACGCCGGCCGCCCGGGGGGCGCCGCCTGGGAGGCGGGAGTTGAATTTCGGTGGAATCTTGCCGGCGGCCGTCACGCCGATCGACGAAGAAGAGCGTTTCCAGTCCGCCGCCTTCGAGGCGCTCCTCGAACGCCTCTATGAGGGCGGGGCGGACGGGATCTACGTCAGTGGAAATACCGGCGAGGGGCTGGCGCAGCCGCTCGAGGACCGCGAGAAGTTAATCGAGGCGGCGGTGCGGAGCTCGCCTCCCGGCAAGATTGTAATCGCCCACGTGGGCGCCTGGCGCACTGCGGACGCGATCCGTTTGGCGAGACATGCATCCCGGCTGGGGGTGGCCGCCGTGAGCAGCCTGCCGCCGGTGGGGGAATACGGCTTCCGGGAAGTCAAACAGTACTATTCCGACCTGGCGGCCGCCGCGACCGCTCCGGTGTTCGTCTACTATTATCCGGCGTTTTCGCAGGCCATCTCGTCGTTGAACGCCCTCGAAGAGCTGCTCGAGATCCCCAACATCGCCGGCATCAAGTTCACCGGTTTCGACCTCTACACACTCTCGCTGGTCAAACAGACGGGCGCGGTGGTTTTCAACGGGCACGACGAAGTGCTCGTCGCCGGTCTGCTCATGGGCGCCGACGGCGGCATCGGCAGCTTTTACAATCTCGTGCCGGAACTGTTCGTGGAACTTTACGAAAAGGCGGCCGGCGGCGATTGGCCGGCGGCGCGCGCCGTGCAGGCCCGCATCAACGAACTGATTCATTTGACGCTCGAGTTCCCCATGCTGCCGGCCATCAAGAAGATGTTGGGGTGGTCCGGCATCGACTGCGGGCCCTGTTTCCGTCCCCGCCGGCAGTTGAGCCGTGAAGAGGAGCAGCGCCTCGCCGCCGCGCTGGCCGCCTCGAGCTTCGCAGGGGCCTCCTTCGCCCGGCCCGGCTGAGGGGCGCTCACCAGCCCACCGGCTGTCCTTCGTTCTGTTTGTCGAGCCACTCCTTGAGCGGCGCGAAGTAATCGAGGATGGCAGTCGCGTCCATCTCCCGCGATCCGGTCAGCGCCTCCAGCGCCTCCGGCCAGGGACGGCTCTGTCCCATCTCCAGCATGGCGATCAGCCGCTTGCCCGCCTCCTTGTTGTTGAAGATCGAGCAACGGTGCAGCGGCCCCTTGCAGCCGGCGGCCCTGGCCAAGGCCCGGTGGAACTGGAACTGCAAGATGTCCGCCAGGAAGTAACGCGTGTAGGGAACGTTGGCCGGCACGTGGTACTTGGCCCCGGGGTCGAAATCCTCCTCGGTGCGCTCCACCGGCGGAGCCACGCCCTGGTATTTCCGCCGCAGCTCCCACCACGCCTGGTTGTAACGCTCCGGCGGAATCTCGCCGGAGAAAACCTTCCAGCGCCACTGGTCGATCAGCAGCCCGAACGGCAGGAAAGCGACTTTGTCGAGCGCCCGCCTGAGGAGCAGTCCGATATCCTTGGACGCGTCGGGAGCGCGGTCCAGCAGGCCGATCTTTACCAGGTACTCGGGCGTCACCGAGAGGGCGATGGTATCGCCGACCGCCTCGTGGAAGCCGTCATTGGCGCTGTCGCGGAACAGGAACGGCTGCTTGCTGTAAGCCCGCTGATAGAAGTTGTGGCCGAGTTCGTGATGGATGGTGGTAAAGTCCTCGGCGGTAATGTCGATGCACATCTTGATCCGCAGGTCTTGCTCGGCGTCGATGTCCCAGGCGCTGGCGTGGCAGACGACCTCCCGGTCCCGCGGCTTGGTGAACAGTGACCGCTCCCAGAAGGTTTCCGGCAAGGGGTCGAACCCAAGGGAGACAAAGAACCGCTCGCCGTAGCGCACCATCTGCCGGGGAGTCACGTGCCGGCGTTTCAGGATGGAGGTGAGGTCGTAGCCCGGGTCGGCGTTGCGCGGGGCCACCAGCGGATAGATGTTGGCCCATTCCTGCGCCCAGACGTTCCCCAGCAGGTGGGCAGGGATCGGGCCGCGGGCGGGAACGATCTCCGGCCCGTACTTCTCCCGCAACTTCCGCCGAACATAAGCGTGCAACGCAAGGTACAGCGGGCGCACCTGCTCCCAAAGCCGGTCGAGCTCGGCGGCGAAGGCGTCCGGCGGCATGTCGTACTTCGATCGCCACATCTCTCCGGTGTCGGCGAAGCCGAGTTCGCGGGCGCCCTTGTTGGCCAGCTCGACAAAGCGCACGTAGTCCTTCCGCATCGGCCGGGCGATGGTGCGCCAGCCGATCCAGACATCCCGGAGACGCCGTTCGCTGCGGCTCTCGGCCATGATGCGCGTGATCTCCTCGAGGTCCATGCACCGGCCGCCTTCCGGGCAGTACTTGCCCTTGCCGTAGGCGCTCTCCATCCGGGTGGCGATCTGAGCCAGCTCTTCGGCCTCCTTGGGATCCGACGGCGCCGCCAGCGAAAGAGAAAGCTTCAGCAGCTTCAAGCGCCGGGCGACGTCTTCGGGCAGCTCCAGGCCATCGAACCGGACGGCCTCCTTGGCCAGCTCGGCCACCGCCGCCCGCATCTTCGCCTGGGCCTTGGCGGCCAGGATTTCCGTGTCGTGGGTGATGTAGGTGGCCTGCACCCAGGAGGCCAGCTCGGCCTCGTACGCCAGCTCCTTCAGCCGCGCTTCGGCCTGTTCCACGAACCGGCGTGCTTCTTCAGGCGTAGGTCTCCCGGCGCACGAGCCCAGCAGAGCGAACACGAGCGCCGTAGTGACTGCGGAACCGAAAGCTCTCATGATGACCGTTCTCCTCGAGTGGGATTCGCGGGGCGCCGGCACGCCGGAGCCGTCCCGCGGGCGCGCCACGACACCGATTATGCCCGATCCCCGAACGTTCTTGCCATTGGTAGATGCCGGTGATACGATTGTCATCTTCGTGCTACGTATTACGCTCGCTGTCGTCCTTGCTACGGCTCCCGCGTTCCTCGCCGGCCAGGAACGAGCTTCGGAACGAGGGGAGACGAAAGACCAGTCCCCGGAGCACGACAAAGCGGGAGCGCAGACCCCGGAGCTGCCGGTGATCCACGAGCGCGTGGTGATCACGGCGTCGCCGCTGGGTCCGCGGGTGGAGCCGCGCAACGCCGCGGTCTTCCGGGAGACGCTGTTCACCCGCGACGACCAGGTGTTGCAGCTTCTCAACGCCGGCATCGACGCCGGCCAGCATGAAGGCGGCGGCAAGTCCCTCGAGATCCGGCGCTTCGGCTTCAACCTGGACCACGGCGGCATCGGGGGCGGGCTGCGCATCATGGTGGACGACGTCCCGATGAACCACGGCACACAGGGGCACGGGCAGGGCTACCTCGGCTCGTTGAAAACGCTCAGCCCGGAGCTGGTCGAGGAGGTGGTCCTCATCGACGGCCCGTTCAGCGCCGAGTACGGAGACTTCAGTGGACTCGGCGTGGTGCAGATCCTGCAGCGGGAGACCATGCCGGACCGGATGACCGTCCGGTTCCAGTCAGGCAACTACGATGCCCTCCGGGGCTTCGCCGCCTGGAGCCCGTCGTGGCCCGGCCGGGACGCCCTCTTCGCCTACGAAGGCTCTTACACCAACGGCCCTTTCGAGAAGCCGCTGCACTACCGGCGCGACAACGTGACGGGCAACTACACTTGGCGGCTTGGCGGGGCTTCCCGATTCGGCTTGAAGTGGAACGGCGGCCTGAACCGGTACAACTCTTCGGGCCAGTTGCCCTTGGACGAAGTGGCCGCCGGACGGCTCAGCCGCTGGGGCTCGTTGAGCCCGGGCGACGGCGGCCGCGTCCAGATGGGGCGCGGCGGAGCCTATTACCGGCGTGAGATGGGCGCCGGGGCCGTATTGAAGCTCGATGGGTTCGTCGAGCGCAGCCTGTTCGACCTCTACTCGAACTTCACCTTCTACCTCAACGATCCCGTCAACGGCGACGCCATCCAGCAGCACGATTCCCGGCTTACCGAAGGGGCCAACGCCCAATACCTTCGCCCGCAGCTGTTCGCCGGCGGCGCCGGCCTGCTGACTGCGGGCGCCAACTTTCTCAGCAGCCAGAACCTCGTCGATCTGCGCCAGCGCATCGACCGCAATCCGATCGCGCTGATCACCGCCGCCCACGCCCGCGTCACCAACGGGGGCTTCTACGCCCAAGAGGCGCTCGAGCTGTGGAACCGGCGCCTACAGGTGGGCGGCGGCCTGCGAGTGGACAGTTTCCGATACGCGATCGCCGACCTGGTCCGCCCGCAGTTCTCCGGCGTCGAATCCGTCTCCCCATTGCAGCCGAAAGCCTTCGCCTCGCTGACGCCGTCGCGGCGGGTCCCTGTGAAGCTGTTCTTCAACTACGGCCGGGGCATCGCTTCGATCGATGCGCGCAGCGCCGTGCAGCATCCCGACGGTCCCCTGGTGACGACGATCGACTTTTACCAGTTCGGCGCCTCGCATCAGGCCGGCCGGCGGCTCTCCTGGAAGGCGGCGATGTTCCTGATCGACTCCTCGAACCAGATGATCTACGTTCCCGACGACGGCACTATCGAGTTCACCGATCCGAGCCGTTCTTACGGAGCCGAGTTCCGCCTCTCGGCTGGTTTGACGCCTTATCTGAGTTTCGGCGGCGGCATCACCAAAGTCTTCAATATCTATTACAAGGACACCGAACCCCGGGTCTACGTGGACCGGGCTCCGCACTTCGTCGCCAACGCCGGCTTGACGCTCAATCGCTGGAGAGGCTGGACCGGCTCGTTGCGGATGCGAGTGATCAACCACTACCGCCTGGACGGAGTCGATCCGACGATACTCGCCGCCGGCCACACGGTCTTCGATCTGGCCCTGGCGCGTCCGCTTCGTCAAAACCTGGAGCTGAACCTCGCACTGGACAACATCTTCGACCGGGCCTACTGGGAGACGCAGAACTATTTCGAATCCCGCCTGCCGGGGCAGCCGCCGCGGTCGCGCATCCACGCCACGCCGGGTTATGGCCGGACCATCGCCATCGGGCTGACTCTCAGACTGGGCGGCAAGTGAGCGCGTTTCAGCCTGGGGAACCCATCGGGGGCGCCGAAAGTCCGGGAAAACGGCCAGCCGCAGACACCGGCTCCTGCACCCTCAGCGGGAGGAGCCATAAAGCCCGGGTGTTAGACTGAAAACAGGACCATGGTTTCGGTCGTTATCCCCATCCACAACGAAGAGCCGGCCATATTGCCGCTCTATGACCGCCTGACGGCCGTGCTGCAGTCCATGGGGCGCGATTACGAGATCATCTTCGTAGATGACGCTTCGACGGACCGCAGCTTCCAGTTGCTGGCCAACCTCGTCGAGACGGATCCGCAGATGAAGGTCGTCCGCCTGCGGCGCAACTTCGGCCAGACGGCGGCGCTGGCGGCAGGCTTCGATCACGCCCGGGGCGACATCATCGTCTCCATGGATGGGGACCTGCAGCACGATCCCGAAGACCTCCCCAAGCTGGTCGAGAAGATCGACGAAGGCTACGATCTGGCCAGCGGCTGGCGCAAGCGCCGGGTGGACAACGCCATCACCCGGCGGCTGCCCTCTAGGATCGCCAACTGGCTGATCGCCAAGATCTCCGGAGTCCCGCTCCACGATTTCGGCACGACTTTCAAGGCTTACCGGGCCGAAATCCTCGAGGACGTGAATCTCTACGGAGAACTGCACCGCTTCATCCCGGCGCTGGTGAGTTTCTACGGGGCCCGGGTGGCGGAAGTGCCGATCCGGAACATCAACCGCCCGAGCGGACGCTCCCACTACGGTATCGAGCGGACCTTCAACGTCCTCTTCGACATCCTCACCTTGAAGTTCCTGCTCAGTTATCTGACGCGTCCGATGCATTTCTTCGGGCGCTTCGGCTTGCTGGGCACCGGAGCCGGCGGCGCTGTGCTGGCTTACCTGGTGGCTTACAAGATGCTGGGACACAGCATCATCCCGCGGCACGAACCCCTGATGATGGCCGGGGTCGTCCTGCTCCTCGGTGGCCTGATGATGTTTTCGACCGGCCTTCTCGGGGAGCTGCTGACGCGCACCTACTTCGAGAGCCAGGGACGGCGCATCTACGCCATTCGGGAAGTGCGGGTCTGCTCGCAGAAAGCCGGCAGCCGGAGCGCGAAAAAGCCTCGGGGAGAGTAACCGCCCTCAAGAGCCTTCCGCCCGCCGCGGACGGATCACCAGGCGGGACCCTTCCACGACACAGTCGCCGGCACGCTCCCAATAGTCCTCGAAGAGCCCTTTCATCGCCTGTCCCATTCCCGGATGATCGAAGAGCACGCTCGTCCAGGCCGGTTTCGTCACCACCGGGTCGAGCAAAGCGATCATGCCCCGGACCCCGTCGAAAACCGCCAGCTTCATCGGCAGCCTCTCGGTGACGCGCACCTCGACCGCCGGCTCCTGGCATACCGAGTGCCCTTCGCTTTCCAAGACCTCGAGGAAAGCCGGCTCCACGAGGATCGAGCAGCGGACGCCCCGCTCCGCCGCGGCCCGGATCAGGTCCGTCTCGAAAGGCTGGGCGGCGTATGGCGGCCGTGAAAACTCCAGGTACTCACCCTGGACCTCGGCCAGCATCTCCCGGAACTGGATGGCCGCCTGGCCCGGGTCGGTAATGATCCGCAGGAAATCCAGCGTGCCCCGGCCTTCCTGCCCGCGGGAATAGGCCGCGCTGAGATCGTCTACGATGGCGTCCGCCAGACGCGACTGGTCCCGCCACGCCCGCTCCATCACCTGGCGCCGGCGGGCCAGGTAGCTGGGGATGGCCAGGCCGGGTTCGACGGCCGAGAAGATCTTCGTCTTCTCCTGGGTCACCTGGGCAAAGCCTTTCTCCACCAGGCTGTCGAGCACCTCGTAGATCTTCTGGCGCGGCACGTGCGCCCGGGTGGCCAGCTCCAGCGCTTTGAAACGCGGGTGTCCGACCAGGACGAGATAGGCCCGCGCCTCGTAAGCATTCAGCCCCAGGCTCTGAAGCTTTCGCCACAGGCGGTCGAAATCGGCCATGTCGAGGCGCTGCGGCATTCCCGAATACGCAACACAGCAGAGCACAAACGCCGCGCGAATGCAAGCCAAACGCCGCCGTATGGGGCGGAATCCCTGACCAGCGGGGCCATGAGACCGGGTGGCGTACAAACCGCAGTCACAAGCCGTCCGGGTTTTTGTTCGCCCCACGGGATCAACAAGTTACGAGGGGCGAAAAAGGCCGGGCGCGTGGCCGCTCCCTATACCGCCGGTAAGATGCGAGTGAGGAGAAAACCAGTGCCCACTCTGCTTGCGAACCTGCCGGCCCTGCCGCGGCAAGTTGCGCCCGCCGGCGACGAGGCCAAGGTCTTCGAGCGCCTTTGGTGCACCAGTTCGGCCGCCGCCGCGGCCTTTTATGGTTGACGGCCACGCCTCGGCCGCTCTCGGCGCCTGGATGGGGCCGGTCAGCCGGCGTAAGGCCGCACGAAGGCCACGACCAGGGCGCCGGCGCACAAGAACGTGCCGTAGGGCATTTCGGTGGTGGCGATGCTCTTTCTCCGGACCAGCGCCCAGCCGAGGCCGATGATCGAGCCGGCGACCGATCCCAGAATCAACGCGAACAACGTGTTGTGCAGGCCGAGAAAGGCGCCCATCAAACCAATGAGTTTGACGTCGCCCAGTCCCAATCCTTCACGCCCCCGGGCTTTTTCGTAAAGCCACGCGACGAAACTCAAAGCTCCGGCGGAGAAGACGGCGCCGACAAGCGACTCCGCCACCGAGGCTCCCACCGGCCCCAGCCGGCCGCCCAACAGCAGCGTCACGATGCCCGGTTCGATCGGCGCCCAGAAGGCGAAGGCCAGCCCCAGCAAGGCCCCGCCCAGGGTGAACTCGTCGGGCAGGATCATCGTCTCCAGGTCCGAGACCGCCAGCTCCACCATCAGCGCCGCAAAGACGCACTGCTTCACCGCCACCGGCGAGAGGCCGTTCAGATAGACGGCCAGGAAGAACAGCGCCCCGGTGGCCAGCTCCACCAGCGGGTAGCGGACCGGGATCCTCCAGCCGCACTTCCGGCAGCGGGCGCGGAGCGCGAGGTAACTCACCACGGGGATGTTGTCGTACCAGGCGATCGGCTCCTCGCACTTCGGGCAGTGGGAGCGCGGGGCGACGACCGAGAGGTCCCGCGGCAGCCGGTAGATGCACACGTTCAGAAAACTACCGATGAGCAGCCCTGCCAGGCCCGCCACTACAGCTTCGATCATCCCGTTCCGTCCTCTCCTTTTCTTGCCTATCGTCCGGACGGCCGCCCAGGTATAGCCGCGGCGGCCTGCGCCGGCCGGGGCGGATCGGCCGCCCGGACGAGGGCGGGGTCCGTGTGCCGTCTCGTCATCGCGCCAGCTCCTCATAGACGGCGGCCGTGCCGTCGGCCATCTTCTCAACGGTGAACCGCTCCTCGACGCGGCGCCGGGCCTCAGCGCCCATGCGCTCGCGGCGTTCCGCGTCCCCCATCAGCAGATGAATCGCCGCCGCGACCTCCGGCGCGCGGTTCTCGACGAGCAGCCCGGTCACGCCGTCCTCGACGATCTCCGGCAGGCCGCCCACCCGGCTGGCGACGACCGGCACACCGGCCGACATGGCCATCAGCGCCCCGGAGCCGAGCCCCTCGCTTTCGGACAGATAGAGGAAACAGGCGGCGCGGCGGATCTCCCGGGCCAGGTCCGAAACGAACCGCACCGGGACGCCGGCCAGGCGCGCAGCTTCCTCGGCCAGGGCTTTGCCCTTGCGGGGGTCGCCCGAATCGACAGCCAACAGCTCGCTTCCCCAAGAGGGCTCGAGCAGGGGAACGCCGTCGTAGACCACGCGGATCTTCTCCTGCGGCACGCCGGCGGCTTCGAGCTTCTCTGCGACATGCCGGGAGATGGCGATGTAGCAGGCCGCGCGCCGGTACTTCCATCTCGACAGAGGCCCCGACCGCACGGCGAAGGCCACCCGACGGGAGACGACCAGGGGGTTGGCAGAGGTCAGCGCCGCCAACGTGTGGGCCCGGCCGGTGTGAGCGTGGACGATGTCGAACTCCCGGCCCCAGCGCCGGAGCCGTTGGAGGCTCAAAGGCCGCACCTCGACGCCCGCCTCCGCCGCACGCCGCGCCAGCGGCGAGCCTGCCGGCGCCGCCAGCACGCACTCCCAACCCCGCCGCCTCAGTTCCTCGATGAGGAACAGCGCCTGGAACTGTCCGCCGCGCATCTGGCGGCCCGTGTCCACGTGGAGGACGCGCACGGCTACTCCTCCGGACTCATGAACTTCGCCTTGGCGTACTTGACGAAGTTGTAGACCGCCGCCATATAGGCGATGGCCAGGCCCTCGACGCCGTCCAGGAAGCCGAGCTTGAGGAAATAGGTGCGGAAGAAGGTCCAGGGCGGATCGACGAGCAGATGCCGCCAGCCGATGCGGACCTTCTCGGCGACCAACTGCTCGGCCGCCAAGGTCGTGTAGCGGTTCATCGTCTCCAGGTGCTGGGAGAGCGAGTCGCAGGTATAGTGCAGCAGGTTGGCTTCCAGATGCCCGATGCGCCCGTCCACCTGGACGCTCTCGTGGACGTAGCTGCCCACCCAGCGGGCCTTGCGGCGGTCGTAGAGACGCACCTTGCGGTCCGGGTACCAGCCCGAGTGCAGGATCCAGCGCCCGAGGTACTGGGCCAGCCGGGGCACGGTGTAGGCATCGAACTCGGGTCCCCGCTTTTTGATCTGCCAGATCTCGGCCTCGAGGGCTTCGCTCAAGGATTCGTCGGCGTCGATCGAGAGGATCCAGTCGTGCGAAGCGGCCTCGGCGGCGACGTTCTTCTGTTTGGCGAAGCCTTCCCAGGGATGCTCGATGACGCGGGCGCCGAGGCGGTGGGCGATCTCGGCGGTGCGGTCCGTCGAGCCCGAATCGACAACGACGACCTCGTCGCAGCAGCGCAGGCTCTCGATGGCCCGGGCGATGCTCTTCTGTTCGTTGAAGGTGATGATCGTCGCCGAGATCTTCATCACAGTCCGTCGGCCAACCGGACCGGACTCACGGAGAAGGATAGCAGAAAGATCACCAGCGCCAGTACGGCCAGGCGCCGCCGCCGCCGAGAGAGCGGATTCGGGTCGTAGATCGACGGGTGGCGCAGGCCGAGGAAGAACAGAATCAACGCCCACAGCAGCCAACTGTTCGAATAAAGAAGCCCCATTGGGATCAAGGCCAGAACGAAGAGGCGCGAAAGCAGCCGGTGATAGCGGCCGGCCACCGAGTACAAGATGTGGCCCCCGTCGAGCTGCCCGATGGGCAGCAGGTTGAGCGCTGTGGCCAGCACCCCCACCCAGGCCGCCCGGGCCACCGGATGCAGATAGACGTCTTCGGCGGGGACGCCGGGGAAGATCAACGCCCGCAGCAAGGCTTCTATGGCCGGTACGCCGAAGACGAGCTCGCCCCGTTCGGCGATGCCGGGGATCACCTTCGACCAGGCCAGCCCGATGGCGAAGGCGGGCAGCACCAGCGCGAAGCCCGCCAGCGGGCCGGCGATGCCGATGTCGAAGAGCGCCCGGCGGGTATAGATAGGCGAGCGGATGCGGATGAAGGCCCCCAGCGTGCCGATCAGCGTCGGGGCGGGAATGAAATACGGCAACGAGGCGTCCACCCGGTAGTAGAGGCACGCCAGGTAGTGACCCATCTCGTGGGCGAGCAGGATCGCCATCAGGACCAGAGAGAACGGCAGCCCGTCGAGCAGGCGGCTCGGGTGGGCCACGATTTCACCGATGACAAACAGATCCTCCCCGCCGAACGCGGGCAAATTGTGGTGGAAGTTGTAGGCGAGACCGGCTCCGACCGCGGTGGTCGTGAGCAACGTCAAAGCGAACAGGAGCACATGGAGCCATAGACGCGGCGGGCGGCGGGGCAGCCAGATCGGGAAGGCCGAAACCCGTCGCCCCGTTCCGTCGATGGGACCCAGGGTGAAGTCCGCCGGGTGGATACCCTGGCCGGGCACAGGACCCTACTCGGCTCAGCGGAGCTGCTGCAGCTCTTTACCGGGCTTGAAACGTACGGCCTTGCCCGGCGGGATGGCGACTTCAGCGCCGGTGCGGGGATTGCGCCCGATGCCGGTTTTCCGCGGGCGGACGTTGAAGATGCCAAAGCCGCGAAGCTCGATGCGCTCGCCGTTGCTGAGCGCCCGCTTCATGGTCTCGAACACCGTTTCCACGGCCATTTCGGCCTTGGTCTTTGGAATTCCGGTCCGGTTGACGACTTCGTTGACGATGTCGGCTTTGATCAAGAGACCCTCCTCGATGCGACCAGCAAAGGGCTGTATTCCACCCAGCAGGTCTACTCTCTGAAAATCCAGGTTATTAAAGGACTTAAGACGTTGTCAAGGCGTCCGCGCCCGGGGCGGCCCCGAGTGGCGGCGCCCTCAAGGCGGCGTCCGGGCGGGCGGATTCGGTCGCGCCGGCAGACCGGAACGGATAACCAGGTTCGGCGTCGCGTTCAGCGAACCGTCGCGAGCGCCCCGCGAAAGCTCGCGCATCCGGCGCGTGTTTCTCCCTTGCCGGCCGGCGATTCCAGACCCCGCCTGGGGTTGAGAGACGCTGTGTGCGGAATCGCGGGGGGAAGCGCCCACGGAGCCCCCGGGCCGGCCATGGGGGGCGTCCGCCCGGCGCCAGCCCAGCGTTTCTCCGGCGGCGCCGCGGCGTGGGACCGGCGGCCTCTCGCGGTTTTGGCAACGGGGTTGCTAAATCAGAGGTGCACATCCAGTGGCAAGGCAAGGAGTGTGGCCGCAATGGAGTCAAGCCGCAGGGGAATTGTTTACTGGCTGCTGGGCGGCGGCCTGATTGGATCCCTCGCCTCGTTCCTTTACCCGGTCCTGCGCTATATCCGGCCGCCCGAGGTGGCCCAAGCGGCGGTCAGTGAAGCCGAGGTCGGCGCCGTGAACCAATTTCCGGTCAACTCCGGCAAGGTTGTCCGCTTCGGCAGCAAGCCCGTGCTGCTCATCCGGCTGGCGTCGGACGACTGGCGGGCCTTTTCCGCAACCTGCACGCATCTGGCGTGCATCGTGCAGTACCAACCGGAGCGGCAAAGGATCTGGTGTGCGTGCCACAACGGCGTGTACGACCTCAACGGCCGGGTGATTTCCGGACCGCCGCCGCGCCCACTGGAGCCGTTCGACGTCCATTTGCGGGACGGCGAAGTCATCGTGTCGAAAAGGGCTTAAGGTCGAGGAAGCGATGGCGCCGGCAGTAATTGCAAAAATCCGGTGGTGGCTCGAGGACCGGCTGGGGCTGGAGACGGTCAAGGAATTTCTCGCTCACAAGAGCGTGCCCCGGCATTCGGCCACGATGTGGTACTACTTCGGCGGGATCACGCTTTTCCTGTTCGGCATCCAGGTGACCACCGGGATCCTGCTCCTGCTCTATTACCGCCCGTCGCCGAACGAAGCCTACGAAAGCGTGCAGTTCATCATGACGCAGGTGGACTTCGGCTGGCTGATCCGGTCGATCCATAGCTGGGCCGCGAACCTGATGATTCTGACCGCCTTCATCCACATGTTCAGCGTGGTGTTCCTGCACGCCTACCGGGCCCCGCGGGAGCTGACGTGGCTGACGGGCATCGTGCTGCTGGGCTTGGCGCTCGGGTTCGGCTTCAGCGGCTATCTGCTCCCCTGGAACACAATCTCCTATTTCGCCACGAGAGTCGGTACGGACATTGCGGCCGTCGTTCCTCTCATCGGACCGCCCTTGGCCCGATTCTTGAGAGGCGGATCGGACATAAGCGGCGGTACCCTGACCCGGTTCTTCGGGTTCCACGTCGCGGTCCTTCCCGGCATCACGACCCTGGTCCTGCTGCTGCATCTGGCGCTGGTGCAGAAGTGGAACATCAGCGTTCCTCCGAAAGTGGAAGAGGAATACCAGAGGAAGGGGCAAGAAGTTCCGCGCATTCCCTTCGTGCCGGACTTCGTCCTCCGGGAGCTGATGGCCTGGTACATCACACTCGCGATCCTCGGTGTGCTCGCCGCCCTGTTTCCTTGGGAGCTCGGCCAAAAAGCCGATCCCTTCGCCCCGGCCCCCGCCGGCATTCGTCCGGAATGGTATTTTCTGGCGCCGTTCTATACGCTGAAGTTGATCCCCAGCCACGTGTGGTTCCTGGAAGGTGAGGTGCTCGGCGTGATCTGTTTCGGCCTGCTGGCGGCGGCGTGGGCGTGCTTGCCGTTCTGGGCCTCCCGCCGGGACGGGACCATCAGAACGCGGCTCGTCACCGGAGCCGGGGTCCTGCTGGTGAGCTACCTGGCCGTCTTTTCGGCGTTGGGGTATTGGCGATGAGACGCACAATCACGTTGCTGTTGCTGGCGGCCGCCGCCGCGTGGGCGCAGGACACCTGTGTGGAGTGCCACGAATCGCTCGAAGGCGATCTCCAAGCGCCGGCCAAAGCGTGGCCCAACGACGTCCATCGGGCCAGGGGCTTCGGCTGCGCCGACTGCCACGGCGGAGATCCCACCGCAATGGACCCCGAAAAGGCAATGAGCCGGGCCAAGGGGTTCCGGGGCGCGATCCGCCGGACCCAGATCCCGAACCTCTGCGCCCGGTGCCACAGCGATCCGGACCTCATGCACCGCTATGATCCGCAACAGCGGGTCGACCAGCTCGCCCAATACCGGACGAGCATTCACGGCAAACGCCTGGCTGCGGGCGACGAGAACGTCGCGACCTGCGTGGACTGCCACAGCGTGCACGACATCCGGGAGGTGAAAGACCCGCTCTCGCCCGTCTATCCGCTCCGCATCGTCGTTACTTGCGCCCGCTGCCACGCCGACGAGAAGTTGATGGCCAACTACAACCTCTGGGCGACCCAGCCGGAGGACTACAAGGCCAGCGTGCACTGGAAGGCGCTGGCCGAACGGGGCGACCTCTCCGCTCCGAGCTGCGCTTCTTGTCACGGCAACCACGGCGCCACTCCGCCCCAGGTGAGCTCAGTGGCGGCGGTCTGCGGCCTTTGCCACGCCTTACAGGAACAGTTCTTCGACAAGAGCCCGCACTACCAGGCCTTCACCGACCTGGGCCTCAGCGGGTGTGTGGTTTGCCACGGCAATCACCGTATCGAACACCCGACCGACGCCATGCTTTCCGTCGAGGACGGCGTTTGCGGCAAGTGCCACGAGGCGGACAGCCCGCCCGGCAAGACCGCGGCCGAAATCCAGGGGATGCTGACGAAGCTCGCCGAAGAACTGGACCGCTCTCGGGCGGTGCTGGACGAAGCCCGGACGGCCGGGATAGAGGTTTCCGAGGCCGACGTTCAATGGGCCCAGGGGCGGGAAAAGCTGCTCAAGGCGCGGGTGACCGTCCACTCGTTCGACGCCGATGCCGTCCGCCGGGACATTGACGAGGGGCTGAAGATCACAGCCGCCGTCTACCAGGCCGGACTGGATGCTTTGAAGGAGCGCGACCGGCGCCGCCTGGGCCTCGTCTTCTCTCTGGTGGCGATTGCGATTACGATTATTGGTTTGTGGCTGGCAATCCGCTCCCGCGAACAACGCAACGCCTCGAGGAAGGCGGCCGAGGGTTGAGGGCGTCGTCCCCGGACGCGGCCTCCTCCGGAGGACGGCGCCGGTGGGTTCTGTGCGCCCTGCTGGCCGCACTGCTACCGGGGTGCGGAAACAGCGGCTTCAACACCCCCACCGTCCGTATCGATCTGTCCCGTACGGCGCCGGCCGACGAGATGCCGTCGCCCCCGCACCGGGGCCGGCTCCGCTTCGGAATCGCCGGCCTGATGTCGCCGGTGGCGACTTTCGAACGCTACCGTGACCTTCTGGGTTACCTCGAGAACCAGCTGGACCTCCAGATCGATTCCTGGCAGCGCAAGACTTACCAGGAAATCAACGAACTGCTGGTGCGCGGGAGGTTGGACGCCGCGTTTCTCGGCGCCGGGGGGTACGCGAGGGTAAACAGCCCCGGCCGCCTTTCCCTGGTGGCGGTTCCGGAAATCCGGGGCCGGCTCTCATTCCGCGCCTACATCATCGTCAGGAGGGACTCGCCGGTGCAGTCGTTCACCGGCCTGCGCGGCCGCTCGTTCGCCTTCACTGACCCGCTGTCGGCCTCCGGGTGGCTTTACCCGGTGTGGAAGCTCGCGCGGCTGGGATCGAACCCGGACGAGTTCTTCTCCCGGGCCATCTATACTTACGGCCACGACCGGAGCATCAAAGCCGTGGTCCAGGGGCTCGTGGACGCCGCTTCGGTTTCCAGCCTCGTCTTCGACCTCGTGGCCGAGCGGGACCCGGCGCAGGCGGCGCGCCTGCGCATCATCGACCGCTCAGCCTGGATGGCCAACCCGCCGGTGGTGGTTCGCAGCGGCCTCGACCCAAGTCTGAAGCTGGGTCTGGCAAACGCCTTGCTGGAGATGCACCGGAATCCCGAGGGGCGGCGGATCCTGGCGGGGTTGCGGATCGACCGGTTCCGCGAAAGTGCGCCGGAGCGGTACGAGCCGGTGAAGGAGATGATCCGCCGGGTCGGTCCGTGGAACCCTTGAGCGCCGGCCTGGGCGCGTAGACAGGCGGCTGCACCCGCCGGCCAAGCCGCGTTACTTTCGGAGTGTCGGGGAAGCGGATGCGAGTCCAAGTCAAGCTCGGCTGGGTGGTCCTGCTGACGACGCTCGCCGTGGTCCTGCTGTTCGGCTCGATCAACTACTACTGGGTCCGGTACGAAACGGGCAGGACGCTGGCCGCGGAGCTGGAGAAGCGCGGAGCGCAGATCGCCCGCGCCTTGGCCGTTCAGGCGGTGGACGCCATGCTCGTCGAAGACCGCCTGCGGCTGGACCGCCTGGCGCGGGAGACCGCCTCGCTGGACGACGAAATCCTCTATATCTTCCTGGTCGGGCCGGAAGGGGAACTCGTAGCCCACACCTTCGAAAAAGGTTTTCCGAAAGAACTGCTGCACGCGAACCCGCTGCCCAAAGGCAGACCTTACATGATGAGGCGGATCCTCGACACCAGCGGACAGTGGCCGCCCATCCGGGACGTCGTCGCCCCGGTGGCGGGCGGCTACGCCGGCTTCGTCCATGTCGGTCTCGCCGAAAACCTGATCTTCGCCGGGGTGCGCGACGTAGAGCGGGCCGTGGCGTGGATGGTGGCCGCTTTCATCGTGATCGGGATCATCGGATCGTACTTTTTCATCCGGGCGGTGACCCGGCCCCTCGAGGCGCTGGCCGCCGCCGTGCGGAGCGTCAATCTGAGCCGGCTGGGCGAGGGCGACGAAGAGTCTCTCCAGATGCCGGAACCCTCCTGGAACCCCCTCGGCTTCGAAACGGAAGTGGACCGGCTGGCGCGGGAGTTCCAGGAGATGGTGCGGCGCCTCCGGGGGGCTTACCGCCAGCTCACCGAGACCCACCAGCAGCTCGTGGCGGCGGAAAAACTCAGCACCATCGGCACTATCGCCGCCGGCATGGCTCACGAGCTGAACAATCCCTTGGCCGGGCTGCGCAATTGCGTGCGGCGGATCCGCCGCGAGCCCCACAACCGGCAGCAGTTATTGCGCTATCTCGCCGCCATGGAGGAATCGGCTGAGCGGATGCACCGCGTCGTGAAAGGCCTGTTGGACCTGTCCCGGCCCCGCCGGCCGGAAGTCAAGGAAATCCCCCTGGCGCCGCTCGTCGAAAGGGTGCTTCTCCTGGCCGGACATAAACTCTCGGAGGCCGACGTGGAACCCCAGATCGAGATCGAACCCGGCGCAGCCACGATTCACGCCGATGGCGAGCAGCTCGAGCATGTGCTGCAGAACCTGGTGAGCAACGCCTGCGATTCGCTTCGGGTGAAGAGCGCCAAGGATCCGGCCTTCGAGCCGGAACTCGTGATCCACGCCGCCCGCCGGAACAACCGCGTGGAGATCGAGGTGCGGGACAATGGTATCGGGATCCCCCGAGAGGATCTGCCCCGGCTCTTCGAGCCTTTCTTTTCAACCAAATCGCCGGGTCAGGGCACCGGTCTTGGCCTGTCGATTGCCCAGGATATCGTACGGGCCCACGGGGGAACGATCCTGGTCGAGAGCCGCCAAGGGGCCGGCGCATCGTTCCGGGTGGTCTTGCCGGCGGCCAAACCTGCGGCCCTCCCGGCTCCAGCGTAATGACAGCCATGAAGGTCCTGCTGGTAGACGACGAAGATACGCTGCGAATGTCGTTGGCCGACGACCTGCGCGAAGCGGGCTACGACGTCCTGGATTTCCCCGCCGCTCCGCCGGCCCTCGAGTATCTGCGAACCGAGGGCGGCGTCGGCGCCATCATCACCGACTGGAAGATGCCCGACATGGACGGGATGAGCTTCCTCCGGCACGCCCGCCAGGCCGATCCCGACGTGCTGGTGATCGTCATCACCGCCTACGGGACCGTCCACACCGCCGTCGAAGCCGTCAAACAGGGAGCGTACGATTACCTCCTCAAGCCGTTCGATACGGACGAGTTGTTGCTGACTCTGGAACGGGCCCTGCGATTCCGGGCCACGATCGAGGACAACCGGCGGCTCTCCGCCAGACTGGAAGAACGGACCCGGTTTCACCGGCTCTTGGGTACCAGCCCGGCGATGATCCGGGTGTTCGAACAGATCGCTGTCGTGGCCTCCACTAACAGCACGGTGCTCATCGTCGGCGAGACGGGTACGGGCAAGGAGCTGGTCGCTGAGGCGATCCATCACGCCAGCCCCAGAAAAGGCAAGCCCTTGGTGCGGGTAAGCTGCGCGGCGCTGTCCAAGGAGATCCTCGAGAGCGAGCTGTTCGGACATGAGAAGGGAGCCTTCACGGGGGCCATCCGCGACAAGGTGGGCCGTTTCGAGAAAGCCCAGGGGGGCACGATCTACCTCGACGACGTCGACGACATCCCGATGGACATCCAGGTCAAGCTCCTCCGGGTGTTGCAGGAGCGCACGATGGAGCGCGTAGGCAGCACGACGCCGATCCCGCTCGATGTGAGGGTGATCGCCTCGACGAAAGTCGATCTCCGCAAACGGGCCGCCGAGGGCCGTTTCCGCGAAGATCTCTTCTACCGCCTCAACGTCGTCCCGATCCACCTGCCTCCTCTGCGCGACCGCACCGAGGACATCCCGTTGCTGGCGCAGCACTTCCTCAAGAAGCACGCCGGCTCCCGCAACCTGCGGCTTACCCCGGCGGCGCTCGAAGCCCTCATCTCTTATCCGTGGCCCGGCAATGTCCGGGAGCTCGAGCACTTGATGGAACGGCTTTCGCTCACCGCCCGCCGGGACATGATCGACTGCACGGACCTGCCGGAAGAGATCCTCTGCCCCCCAGACACGGAACGGTTTTCCGAGATCGGCAAAAAGTCCCTCGACGAGATCATCGACGAACTCACCCGCCGGGTTATCCGCGCCGCCTTGGCGCGCACGGGAGGCAACAAGACCAAGGCCGCCGAACTGCTCAAAACGCCGCCTTCCACCCTCCGCAGCCGCATGGAGAAGCTGGGGCTCTCGTGAGCTTCCCTCCAGGTGGAGCGGTTGCCCTCGGAACCCCGGCCCCCTCTCCGGGAAGTGGGAAACCCGGCGCAAGAGAAACGCTGCGAAACGCGGTTTCTCGCGTGGGTTCCGCGAGATTTCGCGTCCTGGTCCGCTCACTTGGGCCTGCCGGCGCACGGCGGACAGTGAATTCCACCGTCAGCGGCCCAAAAGTGCGGTCCATCGTGGAACACGGCTTGCTGGAAGACTGGTGTGAGCGTTCGGCTGAAGTTCCGGCCGGAGGGGCTGGTTCACCCGTCCGCGGAGGGCGGACGGCGGGATGGAAACCGGCTGAGGGCGGCGCTGCTCGACGGCGCCGCTCGCGGGAACTCAGAGACTGAGAGGTGCCACATGGCGCTGAAGGCTGTCTGCCTGTTGCTGGCTGCTGGTGTGGCGGCCCCTGGATGGGAACTCCCCCGCCCCGCGAGCGCCGAGCTCTGTGGCGACTGCCACCGGGCGATTCACGAGGGCTGGAAACGGTCCGCACACGCCCGGGCGATGACCAGCCGCCTGTTCCAGGACGCTTTGAAGATGGCCGAGTCCGACGTGGGCCCCTCCGTGCGGCGGATTTGCTTCGCCTGCCACTCCCCGATGAGCCTGAAACTCGGCGACCTCGAGCTGAGACAGAAAGTGAGCTGGGAGGGCGTCAGTTGTGATTACTGCCACTCGGTGAATGCGGTGCGCAAGCAAGGTGCGAACTTCGTCGCCGTCGTCAACTACACCGATACCAAGAGCGGGCCTTCTCGGGACGCTGTTTCCACGGCGCACCGGACCACCTACAGTGAGGTCCATCGCAATTCGGAGATCTGCGCGCCATGCCACCAGTACCGGAACAAACTCGGCCTCGACGTGCTCACCACCTACGGCGAGTGGCTGGAGAGCAGCGCGGCGAAATCCGGCCGGCAATGTCAGAACTGCCACATGTACCAGGTGCGCGGCAAGGTCGTGGACCCGCGGGTCAAACGAGTGAAGGCCACCGAGATCAATCTCCATGAGATGCCCGGCGCTCATTCGCTCGCCCAACTCAACAAAGCCGTTCGAGCGTGGCTGGACGTCGAGCGCGAAGACGACCAACTCATTGTGAAGCTGCGCATCGCGAACAGGACCGGCGCTCATTTTGTTCCCACCGGCTCTCCGCTTCGCCAACTGATCGTCGAATTGAAGGTGAACCCTTACGAAGGGGAAACCCGCTTCGAAACCATCCGCTATCGCCGGGTGGTCGCCGATCGCCAAGGGAACGAGATCCGCCGGGAGCACATCGTTTTCCTCCGGGGGGCGAGAGTGCTTTCCGATACTCGCCTTGCTCCCTCGGAAACGCGCACCGAAACCTTCCGCTTCCCCATTCCGCGCAACGTCAAGGTCGATGTGGAAGCGGCGCTCTGGTACTATTACTCACCGCTCGAGACCGCCGAAGCCCGTAAGGTGAAGTTCCACACAGTGAGCAAGTTCATCCCTTAGAGGGCGGGCTGCCCAAAGCTCCGGCCTCAGCCGGTTTCGGCCCGGCCGAAGGGTCCGCCGCACACCCCGCCAGACGATCTCACCGGAAATGCCGGCGGGCAGATCGATCTGTCCAGTGAGCGCCCCGTCCTCGTCCCGGCTCAGTTCCACCCGGACTTCGCCCCGCGGGTGCGGCACGACGCCGGAGACGCGTTGCAGCTTCCCCAGGTGGGGCTCGATGCGCACCCGCCTGAACCCCGGGGCCGCCGAATCCACTCCGAGCACCGTGCGGAAGAGTTCGATGTTGGGGCTCGCCCCCCAACCGTGGCAGTCCGAGCGGGTGCGGAACGGGCGCTCGGCCCAGGTGGTGAGGCCCTCGGCCATCATCTGCCGC
>JALSRK010000014.1 GCA_026984795.1 Solibacteraceae bacterium
CCACCACCTCTGCCCCGCCTTCCCAGCCCAGGATTTCATGATCATCCTGTGTTGGAATCACTCCTCGGTTTCATGATCATTCTCGGATTGGAAAATGCTGCGGAGTCTTGTCTCACGCAACATGAGCCCGAGGGGGAAAGGTCGAGCTGCTGGGGATTGACGGCCACCGGGAAGGAACCGGGAAAGACGAGTCTGGAGCAGATCCGGGCGTTCATTGGATGCCGGCGAGCCGGTGGAGTTCGCCGGGCAAGATCACCGGCAGACTCACCAAGGGATCGAGCGGACGTTCCGAAACGAGGATACGGTTATGAGCCGCGGGGCCGCCCGAGCCCGGCCGCCGGACTGCGGCTCTCACGCCCGTGTCAGAATGATCGGTAGGAGAATACGAGGAGGAAATGTCCCAGCCACAGCAGCGGGTGGGTTCGGACGGCGACGCCGAACTCGTCTCCCGGGTCCAGCAGGGAGACATCGAGGCCTTCGACAAGCTCGTCGTGAAGTATGAAAAAAAGATCTTCCGTCTCGCCCGCAACATCACAAGTAATCAGGAGGACGCCGAAGATGTCCTCCAAGAGACGTTCTTGAAGGCGTATTCGCATCTGGGTGGTTTCCAGGGGAACTCGCGATTCTACACATGGCTCGTGCGGATCGCGGTGAACGAGTCGCTGATGAAGCTACGGAAGCGCAAGTCCGACCGGACGGTCTCTATGGACGAAGGGGTGGATACAGGTGAGGAGATCGTCGTCCGCGAGGTGGCCGTCTGGGAGGACAACCCGGAACAGCGCCATTCACAGACCGAGATCAGGGCGATTCTCGATCAGGCGATCAGCAGTCTGAAGCCCGCTTTACGGACGGTGTTCGTGTTGCGCGATATCGAGGAGCTCTCTACGGAGGAGACGGCGCAGCTCTTGGGGCTGTCCGTTCCTGCGGTGAAGAGCCGTCTGCTGCGGGCGCGCCTGCAACTTCGCGAGAAGTTGACGCGATTCTTCAAACGCAAAGGGGACGATGTCTTTGCTTACTTGTAAAGATTTCTTGCTGGCGCTGAACGAGTACCTGGACGAGACCGAGGACGCCGCTCTCCGCCGGGAAGTCGAGGAGCACATCGAGGAGTGTCCCAACTGCTGGGTGGTGTTCGACACCACGAAAAAGACCTTGCAGGTCTTCAAGGGTATCCAGTCGCAGGACATCCCCGAGGATGTCCACCGCCGCCTCATGGAGCGGATCCACTCCCGGCTCATGGAACGCCGCGCTCGAGCGCAGGCCAACGACAAAGCCGGGGACAAGGACGAGCAGGAGCGGAAACAGTAGCCCTCAGCTGCGTCCCGCCGGGCAGGCGCCGCGGTAGAACGGACAGCGATAGCAGGGTTCCCCTTTCGAGAGTGGAAAGTCGAGCGATTCCTGGGATTCGATCAATCTGGTCACTTGCCGGGCGGCATCGTCGAGTTTGTCCGGTGACAGCGAGACCTCTTTCACCTTCCCGGTCCTGAGGAAACAGAGATAGGCACGGGCCGGCGGCTCGCCGAGTAGAACCTCCAGCGCCAGCGCGTACAAGCGGAGCTGCAACTCGTAGGGCCGGGCGCGTTCGGGCTCCCGGTCCGGATCGAACCGGTCCGTTTTGTAGTCGAGCAGCGCCACGCCTTGCTCGGTTTCCAACCAGGCGTCGATCTGGCCGCGCAGCAGCGCCGGCTCGAAGCGCACCAGGAAATCGAACTCGCGCTCCAGGCGGCGGGCATGCTCCATCTGCTTCGCCAGCTCCCACCTCCCGAACGCCTGGGCCAGCTCCACCGCCTCGGGAGCCGGATCGGCCGGCGGGCTTCCGGCCAGGATCTGATGCACCTGGACGCCGACCTCGGTGGCGTCCGCCTCGGTCTCCAGCGTCGCCTCGCGCTCTACCTGCTCGCTGCGGCAGGGGCCCGTTCCGGGGTCGATTCCCAGATAGCGCTGCAGGTAGTACCGCCGGGGGCACACGGCGAACTCCACCACGTGGGTGACCGGGATCTCCGTATCGTACTGGTCGGTGAGCTTCGGCCGCCGCACGGTTGGCGCTTCCGGCTGGCCTGCGGGGACTTCCGGGGGTCGGTCGAGAACCGCCGCCTCCCGAACGACGGTGACGCGGGCCCGGCCGGCCCCTCCCGAGACGGGCGTCACGGTCTCGGTAGTTCCGGAGACGTCGATGTCGAGCTGCTGGCGGAGCGCCTCGGCCCAGCCGGCGGTCTTCTCCCCGGTCTGCGCCCAAGAGAGGATCAGGCGATCCTCGGCCCGTGTCATCGCCACGTAGAGCAGCCGCCACTCTTCGCCCTCGGCCCGGCGGGCGAGATCCCGCCGGACGGCTTCATAAACCAGATCTCCTACGCCTTTTCGCGAGTGGGGATCGAGCCAGTGCGCTCCGATCATCCACTCTCTCGAGTAGCTGATCGGCAACGGCGTGTTTCTGGGCTTGGCGTGCAATGCGGAGACGAAGACCACCGGGAACTCGAGCCCCTTGGCGGCGTGGATCGTCATCAAACTCACGGCGGCCTCGCTCGCCGCCGTCACCGCTTCCGCCTCGCCGCGGCCGGTTTCCTTCATGCCGAGAGCTTCCACCACCGCGGCGATCGACGGCGGGCCGGCCTCCCACTGCTCCCGGAGCATCCGCAGCAACTTCTCTACGTTGGCCCGGCCCTGGGCATCCAGCCCGCCCAGGTAATCGGTCTCGTCGAGCACTCGCGCCGCCAGCCGGTCGGTGGAAACCTCGTCGCGGATCGCCCGCAGCTCTTGCAGCCTCCCGACGACCCACCGCAGCCGTTCGGCTTCTTCGGCATCGAGTTCCGCGGGCGCCTCCTCGGCCATGGCGTATAAGCCGCCCCAAAGGCGGCCCCCAGCCAGCCTGGCCCGGTAGATCGTATCCATGCTCAGCCCGGCCAGCGGCGACCGCAGCAGCGCCGCCAGGCTTACCTCGTCGCCGGTGTTGGCGATCGCCCGCACCAGGGCCAGCACGTCGCGCACCTCGCGGCAAGCGAAGAATCGCTTGCCCCCGCGTACCACGTAAGGAATGCCCGCGGCGCGCAACGCCCCGGCGATCCGGTCGATCTCGGTCGACTTCCGCGCCAGTACCGCGATCTCGCCGTAGTCCCGTCCGGCGGCGGCCAGCTCGCGGATGCGGTTGGCGATCCAGAGCGCCTCCATCCGGTCCGCCTCGTCCCGGTCATCGTGGTATGCAATCGCCACTTCCACGGGCGGACCCTCCGCCGGTTCGTCCCGCGCCGCGCGCCAGCGCCCGGCCTCCAGCCCCGGGCGCCCCTCGGCCAGCCAGCCGATGGCTCGCAGCACCTCTTTCCTCGTCCGGTAGTTCGAGGGGATCTCGTCCACCGCGAGGCCGGCCTCTTCGAGCTTCCGGCGGTAGCTGCGGAACAGCTCCGGCTCGGCGTAGCGGAAGCCGTAGATCGACTGGTTGATGTCGCCCACCGCGAAGAACCGGCCCGGCCTGCGGATCAGCTCCAGAATCTCCCATTGCAGCGGGTTCGTATCCTGCAGCTCGTCCATCAGGATGTGATCGAACTGCTCCTGCACCCGGCGGCGTAGGCCGGCGTCGGCCTGGAGCAGCGCCCTGGTCTTCTGCTCCAGATCGGTGAAGTCCAGCCTGCCGGCGCCGCGCTTCAGGCCGCTGTAGGTCTCGTCGAGCGACCTCACCAGAGCGGCGAGCACCCCGCGCAGGCCGGCGTAGTATTCGGTCGCCAGCGCCGAGAGCGCCTGCGGCTTCAGTTGTTCCCGGCACGGCGCAAGGATACCCCTCAAGAGCTTCGGGACTCGCTGGAGATTGGGATGGAACGAGTGGACCGCCTCGAAGTGCGCCACGCTCACCGGTGCGCCGATCAGCGCCTCGGCTTTCTCGATCCACTGCCGCAGCGCTTCCCGCTCCTCCCGCTGTTTCGCCGTGTGCCAGGCGGCGCTTTCCTCCACCGCCTCGCGGCACCGCGCGATCAGCTCCGCCAGGCCGGACCCTTCGGGGGGCGCCGGAAGCGGAGAGGAGAAAGCCCAGCCGGCGGCCCGCAGGGCCTGGTAGACGTCGGTAAGCGCCCGCGCCAGATCGGGGACATAGCCGGCTCCGCCGCTGGAGACCTTGATGGCGTCCATCAACCGCTGCGCCTCGTCCGGCCGTCCGGCGAAAAAGCGGTCGAGAACCTCTTCGGCCGCCTCGGCGAGCAGCACGTCGGTTTCGGCCTCCTCGATTACCTGGAAGCCGACGTCTACGCCGGCGGCCACCGCATGCTCCCGCAACAGGCGGGAGCAGAAGCCATGGATCGTCGACACGTACGCCCGCTCCAGACGCCGCCGCCGGTCGGGATCTGTTCCGAGCCGCTCCAGCAGCCGGCTCTTGATCTCCGCCGCCGCCTTCTCGGTGAAGGTGATGGCCAGGATGCGCTCCGGCTCGATCCCTTTCTCGGTGACGAGCCAGGCGTAGCGCTCCGTCAGCACGCGGGTCTTGCCCGACCCTGGACCGGCCACCACGCAGACGTCCTGCCGCTCCCGGGTGACGGCCCGGCGCTGATCTTCGTCGAGTCTGGGAACCGCGCTCACCGGCCCGCGCCCCCGGCCTCCTCGGCCGCTTCTTCACGCCGGCAGACGGGAAGGAAGCTGCAATAGCGGCAGGCGTCCACTTCCTCCTTCGGTGGGGCGATCGTGCCGGAGCGCAGCGCCGCGGCCGTCCGCCGCGCGCGCTCCACCGCCGTCTCGATCAGCGCTTGGATATCCTCGGGCTCGCAAATCACGTGGTGGCGCTGCAGCTCCGGCCGGCTTCCCGCGTACCAGCCGGCGAACACCGGCTCGCCCTTCAACCCGTAGAAGAGCATGCCCGCAGGCCTACGCCCCAACTCGTTGCGCGCCGCCAGTAGGTAAAGGCCCGCTTGGACCCGAAAGCCGGTCTCGTCCTCGGTCTCCTTGCGGTATTTCCTTACGCGGTCGCCACTCGCGTATTTGTAGTCGACGACCAGAGCCTCGCCGCTCTCGCCAATGTGAAGCAGATCGAGCCGGCCATTGACCTTCAGCCCCCTCTCGATGGCCAGCTCGAACTTCTTCTCGGCCATCTGCTCGACCGCCGGCGGCAACGCCTGCTTCTCCAACCACCGCTGGAGGTTTTCAAGCAGCTCGCGCCGGATGCGTTCGGTGCGATAGCCCTCGGGGGCCCGGACTTCACGGCGCGTCTCGTCGAAGACCTTCGCAAACAGGGGATGGAGTTCCTTGCCTGCCGCCAGGCCGGCGAGCACTTCGTGAACGATGTCGCCTTGGACGCGGCCGTCCAGACGGCGCCGCGCCTCCGGCGGCGGCTCCTCGAGCCTGAGCACCTGCTGGCTGAAGAACCGGAACGGACATTCAAGATAGGTCTCGATGGCCGTGGGCGCCAGCGCCGCATCGTCCGGAACCAGCTGCTCGATCAGCTCCGGGGCCCGGATCACGGCTTCCCGCACCGCCGGGCGCAGCCGCCTCGGCTCAGGGCGTACCGGGCGCGCCCGCGCATCGCCGGCGGCGTCGCGGCCCAGGTCCCGGCGGTATTCCTCGAGCAGCGAGGAGGGCGTCACCGGGTCGCCCTTGGCGTTGGCCGCATGATAGCTGAGCGCCAGTTTCTCCGACGCCCGCGCGCAGGTCAGGCTGAAGAGGAACCGTTCTTCGCGCTCCCGGTCACTGGCCGCCGCCAGATAGTAGCCGCTGCGGCGCAGCCGGCGGCGGGCTTCGTCGGGCAGGAGCGGGTTCGCCGCGTGGCGCCGGGGGAACTCGCCCTCGATGAGCCCGCACAGGAAGACCACCGGCAGCTCCCACTGCCGCGCCTCGTAGACGTCCATCACGTGGACCACGTTGCGGCGGCGGTCGCGCGTATGCACCACGGTCTGCTCCACCGCGTCCCGCGCTTCGCGCCAGAACTCCTCCAACGCCACCTCTCGCCCGGCGGAGAGGACCCCGGCCGCCTCCTCGAGCGCCGTGCGATAGTGCCGCAACGCTTCGGCCTCCATGCGCCGGAGCTCGACGGTTTCGTAGGCGGTGTGGTCCTCGTATCGCGGCGGGGGGAAGACTGACGGAAGTTCGCTCAGGCGTTTCACCCAGGTCTCCGGCGGAGCGGGCTCGCTGCGCCAGCCCTCGAGCTCGGCCAGCCGCTCCCACGCGCGGTAGAAGCGCCCCTCCCGGTCCAGCTCCCGCAACGCGTCCAGGCCGGCGTCCGGAATCCGGCTGCGGACAGCGAACTCGAACCGGTCCAGGGCCGCGCTCGCCCGACCCATCCGCAGGGCGGCCAGGGCCTTCTCGAAATCCCAGCCGCTCAGCGCTGCGTCTACGAGGAGCAACACCCGCTCCACGGCTGGCTGCGAGACCAGGGGCCGGCCGAAGTAGAAGCGCGCCGGGATGCCGAAGCGTTCCAGCGTCCCCCTGAGCGCCGGCACATAGGAAGAGCGGCTGCGAACGACGACGCCCATTTCCCGGAACGGCCGCCCCCGGCGGGCCTCCTCGAGAATCCGGCGGGCGATCTCTCCGATCTCGTCTTCCATCGTCCCGGCGCGCACGATCTCCGGTTTCGGATGCCGCCGCGCCTCCGGCAGCCGGCGCTCCTCGAGCCCCATCCCGAGCAACGTCTCCCGCGCCGCTTGCGCCCCATCCCAGTCCGGGAGCGTCACCCGGAGTTCGGCATGATCGGCGATCGCCTGGAGCAGCTCGAGCTCCACGCGATGGAAAGTGAAGAAGCCGTCCACCAGGACGGTCCGCACACCCTCGAAACCCTCCTCGCCGATCCGGACGGCAGCCGAGCGGATGCGCTCCGCGCGCAGCGCCAGGTTCCTCTCCAACAACTCCTGCTGGAGGCGGCCGTAGATCTCCGCCACCGCCCCGGCATAGGGCGCAACCGTCGTTAGCGCCGGCGCAATTCGGGCGAACTCGTGCCCGGCCAGGCCCGCCAGCGACAATTCGCCGATCAGTTCCTCGAGCGCACCCACCAGCCCGGGCAGTCCGGCTACCGGCTCGATGGCCTCCGGCGGATCTTCCTCCAGCGCCCGCCGGATGACGTGCCGCACTACCGGACGCGGCGCCTGGGGGAACCCTGCGGCGCGATCTTCGACGAACCGGTGCAGCGTGAGCACGGATCGCGGCCGCACCGGCAGCCCCTCGCGCGCCAGCTCGTGCCGGATGTGATCGGCCATCGTCGCCGTGGGCGTGAGCAGGCAAATCTCGGCAGAGCCCCGGCGGAGCGATTCACGAAGGGGAGCGAGAACCTCCTGCGTCTTGCCCGACCCTGGCGGGCCGGTGATCAACAGCATTCAGCACACAGTATAGCGCCCGGAAACACCGGCCGGCGCCCATGATTCACGCCCGGGTCTCCTGAGGCCGACAAGCGAGCCGCGGGGAAGTCAAAGACTATCGCGAGGAAGGCGCCGGACCAGCCCGCCCCTGCCGCCCCGCCGGGGGTAAACTGAAGGATTCACCCCGATGAGCTGGGCGCTGGATCCCCCCGTCACCACCCTCGTCCTCGTCCGCCACGGCCAGGCCTCTTATCTAGAAGGCGATAGCTACGACCGGCTCTCGCCCCTCGGCGAGCGCCAGGCCCGGCTTCTCGGCGCGCATTGGGGCCGGCTCGGGGTCCGGTTCGACGCCGTCTACTCGGGGCCCGCCGAACGCCACCGCCGGACGGCCGAGATCGCCGCCGCCGCGGCCGCTGAACACGGCCTCGGCTGGCCTGAAGTCCGCATCCTCCAAGAGTTCGACGAGTTTCCCGGCGAGGAGATCATGCGCCGGCTCGGGCCGCCGCTCGTCGAACGCCACACCCATATCCGGGAAATGTTCGCCGCTTTCCGGAACGCCCGAGACAAACAAGAGCGCAAGCGCATTCTCGACCGGCTCTTCTACGAAGTCGCCCTCCGCTGGGTCGATGGGGAGGTCTCTTCGCCCGAGGTGGAGAGCTGGACGGAGTTCTATGCGCGGGTGCAAAGGGCGGTCGAAGAGGCGCTGCGCGCCGTCCAGCCCGGCGGACGCGCCGTCGTCTTCACCTCGGGCGGGCCCACCGCGGTCGCCGCCTCCCTCGCCCTGGACATCCCGGCCCGGAAGACGCTCGAGCTGGCCTTCAGCCCCCGGAACGCTTCCTTCACCGAGTTCTTCGTAACCCGCGGCTCGTTGCGCCTGAGCGCATTCAACCGTTATCCGCATCTGGACGGCCGCCGGGACCTGCTCACCTACCGTTAGCCCGGCCCATGGAGACCGCCGATGAGCATCCCTGAAACCCTCCTCGAACAGCTCGTCCGCCCCTATCTCGCCAGGCCGCCCCGGGGCTTCCGCTTCCGGCGTATCCCGACCGGCAAGTTCAACACCTCCTACTTCGTCGAGGCCGGCGGCGATTACGTCTTGCGCATCGCCCCGCCCCCGGACGCCGTCTTCTGCTTCTACGAGCGGGAGATGATGCGCCAGGAGCCCGGCCTCCACGCTCTCCTCCGGAAGAAGACCTCCGTGCCCGTCGCCCGGGTCGTCGCCTTCGACGACTCCCACTCGGTGATCCCCCGCGACTACATCCTCATGGAGCGGCTCCCCGGCCGCCCGCTTACCGAAGCCTGGGACGTGGACACGGACCATGTCTTCCGCCAGGTCGGCCGCCATCTTGCCGAAGTGCACGCCCTGCACGCTGACCGCTACGGCTACCTCGGCGAGCACCGTCCCATGGAGCCGCAGCCCACCTGGGCGGACGCCTTCCATGTCATGTGGAACAAGCTCATCGACGACATCGTCGCCGTCGGCTATTACGGCGACGAGGAAAGCGCCCACTTGCGTCGCCTGCTGGACGCCTCCATCCGCCTCTTCGACCGCCCCGTCCCGGCCAGCCTCCTGCACATGGACATCTGGGGCCAGAACATCCTCGTGGACGGCTCCGGCGTTGTCACCGGCATCGTCGATTGGGACCGCGCCCTCTGGGGCGATCCGGAGATCGAGTTCGCCGTCCTGGACTATTGCGGCGTCAGCGTCCCCGCCTTCTGGGAGGGCTACGGGCGCCCGCGCGACCTCTCGCCCGAAGCCCGCCTCCGCCAGGTCTTCTACCTGCTCTACGAGCTGCAGAAGTACATCGTCATCCGCGCCGGCCGCAACCACGATTCCGCCTCCGCCCGGCGCTACAAGGCGCAGGTGATGGAGATCGTCCGCCGGGCGTTTCCTTGAAACTGCCCGCCCCGTTTTCGCAACGATTCTGATAGCCTGATTCCTGCTATGAGAACCCCCGCTACCTCGCGGCGCGGCTTCCTCGGTATCTTGGGAGCCATGGCCGCCGCCGCGCACTCGGACATCCCCCTGCCGTCGGGCAAAGTCCCGATCATCCTCGACACCGACACCTTCAACGAGATCGACGACCAGTTCGCCGTCACCTACGCCATGCTCGCGCCCGAGGCGCTCGAGGTTCAGGCCATCCACGCGGCGCCGTTCCTGAACCGCCGCTCCACCAGCGCCGGCGACGGAATGGAAAAGAGCTACGAGGAGATCCTCCGCGTGCTCGACCGCCTGGGCAAGAAGGGCGCCGTCGAGGTCCTGAAAGGCTCGGGCAAGTTCATGAAGGACGCCGGCGGGCCAGTCGAAAGCCCCGCCGCCCGTAACACCATCGAGAAGGCCCTGGCGGCCAACGAGATGCTCTACGTCGTCGCCACCGGCGCACCCACCAACGTCGCCTCGGCCCTGTTGCTCGAGCCCAAGATCAAAGACAAGATCACCGTCGTCTGGCTCGGCGGGCGGCCTTACGAGTTCCCCACCGCCCACGAGTTCAACCTCCAGCAGGATCCCCCCGCCTCGCAGACCCTCTACGAGTCCGGCGTGCGGCTCATGGTCGTGCCCACCACCAACATCAGCGAGATGCTGCGCACCACCGTGCCGGAGCTGGAGAAGTGGATCAAGGGCAAGTCGAAGATCGGCGACTACCTTTTCGACATCTTCGTCGAACACGCGCGCGAGAACCGCCGGGACTTCTCCAAGCCTTGGTCGAAGGTCATCTGGGACATCTCCGCCGTCGCCTGGCTGATCAACCCGAAATGGATCGGCTCGAAGGTCGTCTCGGCTCCGGTGCTCACCGATGACCTGCATTGGGGCCTCACCCAGGGCCGCCATCCGGTGCGCGTCGCCACCCACGTGGACCGCGACGGCATCTTCGGCGACCTGTTCGCCCGCATCGTCCGCGCCGGGTGAGTCTGAGCCCGCGGGGGCGCCCGGGCTTGCAGTCGCGGTGAGAATCAGCTACATTAGGCAAAGAAAAGGCGAAGAAGCGGGCCGTGGACAACCTCTCTTTCGATTTCGGCAACGGCACTCTGGAAACCGCCCTCACCCGGCGGGAGGATCTCGCCGCTGCGGTGGCGCGTCTGGAGAGGTGGCGCGCCGACCCGGACTCCCCCATCCGCGAGATCCGCCGCCAGCCGGCCCGCGAGGCGGACCTGCGCCCGGTTCCCGACGCCGTCGATCCCCGCCTGCGCGCCGCCCTCGAAAAGCGCGGCATCAGCCGGCTCTACACCCATCAGGCCCAAGCCTTCGATCTGGTTCGGGCAGGCAAGAACGTGGTCGTCGTCACCCCGACCGCCAGCGGCAAGACGCTCTGCTACAACCTCCCCGTCCTGAACCGCCTGCTGGCCGAGCCCGACGCCCGCGCCATCTACCTGTTTCCCACCAAGGCGCTGGCCATGGACCAGCTCCACGAGTTCCACGCCGCCGTCGAGGCCCTCGGCTCGGACATCCGCGCCTTCACCTACGACGGCGACACCCCCCAGGACGCCCGCCGCGCCATCCGCGAGCGCGCCAACGTGGTGCTCACCAACCCGGACATGCTCCACACCGGCATCCTGCCGCACCACACCCGTTGGGCCAGGTGCTTCGAGCGGCTCCGCTACCTCGTCATCGACGAGCTGCACTACTACCGCGGCGTTTACGGCTCCCACTTCGCCAACGTGCTGCGGCGGCTCGAGCGCATCTGCGAGTTCTACGGCTCCGAGCCCCAGTTCATCTGCTCCTCGGCCACCATCGCCAACCCCCGCGAACTGGCCGAAGCCCTCACCGGCAAACCGTTCGAGCTGGTGGACGACAACGGCGCCCCCAGCGGCGAGAAGTACTTCGTCTTTTACAATCCGCCGGTGGTCAACCGCCAGCTCGGCATCCGCCGCAGCTATCTCCACGAAGCCCGGCGGCTGGCTATCGAGTTCCTGGACCGCGGCCAGCAGACGCTCGTCTTCGCCAACAACCGCCTGGCCACCGAGGTTCTCGTCACCTATTTGAAAGACGCGGCGGCGAAGCTGCGGCTGGGGCCGGACGCTGTCCGCGGCTACCGCGGCGGCTACCTGCCCAAGGAGCGCCGCGAGATCGAGCGCGGCCTCCGGGAAGGCAAGATCCGGGCCGTCGTCGCCACCAACGCCCTCGAGCTCGGCATCGACATCGGCTCCCTCGACGTCGTCATCATGGCCGGCTACCCCGGGGCCATCGCCTCCACCTGGCAGCGCGCCGGCCGCGCCGGACGCCGCCAGTCGGCTTCCGTCGCCGTCCTCGTCGCCTCCAGCGCCCCCTTGGACCAGTACATCATCGAGCACCCGGACTACTTCTTCGGCCAGTCGCCCGAGCATGCCTACATCAATCCCGACAACCTCGAGCTGCTCCTCAGCCACCTGAAGTGCGCCGCCTTCGAGCTGCCCATCCGCGACGGCGAGAAGTTCGGCCCCCACGACACCGCCGAGCTGTGCCGTTTCCTCGAAGAGCTGGGCCTGCTGCACCACTCGGCCGGGGCCTGGCACTGGACCTCGGACAGCTACCCCGCCGACGCCGTCAGCCTCCGCGCCGTCACCAGCGACAACTTCGTGGTCATCGACACGACCGGAGAGCCCCGCGTCATCGGCGAGGTCTCCTTCCCCGCCGCCCTCACCACTCTCCACGAGAAGGCCATCTACCTGCACGAGGCCCGCCAGTACCAGGTCGAGGAGATGGACTACGAGAACCGCAAGGCCTACGTGCGCCGGGTCGAGTGCGACTACTTCACCGACGCCATCGACTACACCCAGGTCAAGGAGATCGACCGCTTCGAGGACCGCCCCTTGAACGGGGCCGTGGCCGCCCACGGCGAGGTGCGCGTCAACACCCAGGTGGTCGGCTTCAAGAAGATCAAGTTCTACACGTTGGAGAACGTCGGCGCCGGCAACCTCTCCCTGCCTGAGCAGGAGATGCAGACCACCGCCTTCTGGCTCCACTTCCCGGCTGAGTTCCTGGCTCGCTTGCCCGACCTCTCCCCCACCGAGAAGCAGGCCGGCCTCACGGGCCTCGGCAACGTGTTGCGCGCCGTCGCCGCCCTGCTACTGATGTGCGATCCCCGCGACCTCGGCGTGGCTATCACCGAGGACATCTCCGGCGGACTGGCCTCCTACGAGCCGGACCTGTTCCTCTACGACAACTACCCCGGCGGCGTCGGCCTCAGCCCGCCGCTCTTCAAGCTCACCCCGCGCTTACTGAAAGGCGCCCGTGAGTTGATCGAGGCCTGCGTCTGCGAGGCCGGCTGCCCGAGCTGCGTCGGTCCCGTCGGAGAAGTCGGCGAGCGTGGCAAGGAGGTCGCCCGGCGGATTCTCGACGCCCTCGACGCTCCGTCCGGGGAACCGGCGCGATAGAATCGAGGCGCTATGCGGCGCCTCCCTCTGTTGCTTCTCTGCCTCTCGTTGCTCCTCTCGCCGGCGGCCGCCCGGCCGGGAGCCGCCACCGAACGCCCGAACTTCGTCATCATCCTTGCCGACGATCTCGGCTACGGCGACTTGAGCACTTATGGCGGCTGGATCGAAGTCCCCCACCTCGACCGCCTGGCCGCCGAGGGCTTGCGCTTCACGGATTTCCACTCCAACGGCGCCGTTTGCAGCCCCACCCGCGCCGCCCTCGTTACCGGGCGTTACCAGCAGCGGGCCGGCATCCCGGGCGTCGTCTACGCCGACCCCCGCCGCCCGGAGCACGAAGACGGCCTCCAGCCCGTCGAGGTCACCTTCGCCGAGCTGCTTTCCGAACACGGCTACGCCACCGCCATCTTCGGCAAGTGGCATCTCGGATATCTGCCCCGCTACAACCCCGTGCGCCACGGCTTCCAGCTCTTCCGCGGCTACGTCAGCGGCAACGTGGACTACTTCTCCCACGTGGACCAGGCCGGCACCCACGACTGGTGGCGCAACGAGAAGAACGTCCTCGAAGAGGGCTACTCCACCCATTTGATCACCCGCCACGCGCTGGAGTTCATCGAGCGCCACGCCGGCGAGCCCTTCTGCCTCTATGTCGCCCATGAAGCGCCCCACTACCCCTACCAGACCCCCGATGACGATCCCCGGGGCTTCCGCCGCCCTGGCGAGCCGTCCGTCCGCCAAGAACTGAACGAGGCGGAGATCCGCCGCCGCTACCGCGTCATGGTCGAGGAGATGGACGCCAGCACCGGCCGCATTCTGGCGCTGCTGCGGCGCTTGGGTCTCGAACGGCGCACCCTCGTCTTCTTCTTCTCCGACAACGGGGCCACGCCCCGCGGCAGCAACCGGCCCCTGCGCGGCCATAAGGGAACTGTGTGGGAAGGGGGCCACCGCGTCCCGGCCATCGCCTGGTGGCCGGGCAAGATCCGCCCTGGCCAGGTGACGGACCAGCTCGCCGCCGGCTTCGACCTGATGCCCACGATGCTCGAACTGGCCGGCGTTGCCGCCCCCAAGGAACGGCCCCTGGACGGCGTCAGCCTCGTCCCGCTGCTGCTCCACGGGCGCGCGATCGACCGCGGCCCGCTCTTCTGGTCCACCGGCCGCGCCCTGGCCATGCGCGACGGCCCGTGGAAGCTCGTTGTCGGCGAACGCGACGCCAAGCAGCCTGCGCTGTTCCATCTGGGCGAGGATCTGGGTGAGACGAACAACCTCGCCGCCCGTTACCCGGAGCGGGCCCGGGAGATGACGGAAACCGCCCGCCGCTGGCTCGAAGAGATGGAGGCCACCGCCACCCCTCAGCCCTCCGACAAGAAACGCCCCGCCGGCCGGTGAGGCGCGCCGCTCTCAAACCACCGGCGCGTCGGGCGGCGGACCCGCTTCCTCGATCGCCTTCAGGTCCTCCGGAAACACCGCGTAGCCCCCCGGCGGGGGGCAGATCGCCTGCAGCAGCTCCAGCCGCCGCCGCAAGTGCCGGCTCGGCAGTTGCCGGGGCCCGGTCTCGATGTCGATGTCGCAGCAGATGCCGTGCAGGTAGAGGCTCAGAGTGTCCGTCAGCGCCTGCCGGGCGTATTGGGTGAATCCTTTCGTCCGGCGGTGATACCGTTTCTGGCGCCGCCGCAAAGCCCGTTTCAGCTCCCAGCTCTCCTCGTCCACTTCACCATGCACGCCGGCGCTCAGCTCCTCCCGGACGATGTTGGAGAACGGCTCGGTCAACTCGCTGCCCAGCCGGGAGACGCCTAACTCCGCCAGCCGGTGGAAGAGCCGGTAATGGTACTCGGCTACATCCTGCCCTTTCACTCCGAACGCGAGGTAGACCCGATTCGGCGTCGTCACGGCGGCGTCGAGGATCTGGTCCCGGTCAGGCTCGTCGAAACAAACGATCTCTTCGGAAACCGCCGTGCCGCCTTCCCGCCGGGTTTCCCGCTTCAGATACGGCACTAGAAGCACGGCGACCTCAGGCAGGGCATCCCGCAGCCGCGGCGGCAACGCCATCACGGGCTCTTCCAGGTATTCCTTGATGTCGTCCTCCGCCAGCGAGACTCCGGCCGCGAAATAAGAAAACCGGCTCACGATCGGGATCAGTTGTTCCCTCACCCGGTCGGCGAATTCCGCTACGGTCGGCTTCTCGACGATGGCTTGCTGTGACATCAATGGGAGACTCTCTATCCAGGAGGCCCTCACTCACCATAGCCCTTTCGGGGGATCCCGGTTTCGCTCTCCGGATGGTTGCGAAGCCCCGCCTCGCGTGCTCTCCGCCTTCCTGCGAGGGTTTGCTCCGGCAGCCTCCTCCAACTATCTTAACAACGCCTCTGAACCCAGAACCGGAGACTTTACAGCCCCTCCCTGACAGCGATGCGGCGCTTCCCATATAATTGGTACCGAGGGGCTCTTTGTTGCATCTCTCCACCATAGGGAACTGATTTCATGTCCGTTACCGAACTCAGCCCGCTTGCTGCGGGTGAAGACCGATTACCCAAAGAGATCATCAACGACTTCAGCATCCAGGTGGCTACCGTAAATGGCTCGGGCAGCCAGACCGCGAACCTGGTCCTCATGCGCTCCATCTTCCAGATGGGCGTGCCGGTCTCCGGGAAGAATCTCTTCCCCTCCAACATTCAGGGCTTGCCCACCTGGTTCACGATCCGCGCCTCCAAACAGGGCTATATCGGCCGGAAGCGTGAGGTGGACCTGCTGGTGGCCATGAACCCCGAATCCGCCCAGGAGGATATCCAGAGCCTCCACCCGGGGGCCACGCTGCTCTACGACGCCGCTCTGAAATTGCCGGAAATCCGCCGCGACGTGCACGCCTACGCCGTGCCTTTCGATAAGCTCGTCGCCCCGGTATGCCCGGAGGTGCGGCTCCGCAAGCTGGTGCGCAACATGATCTACGTGGGCGTGCTCGCCCACCTGCTAGGGATTGACCTCGAGGAAATCCACAAGGCCCTCTTCAAGCAGTTCGGACCCCGCAAGAAAAAAGCCGCCGAACTGAACTGGGGGGCCGTCCAGGCCGGCGCGCAATACGCCGCCGACAACCTCGAGAAGACCGATCCCCTGCGCATCGAGCGTATGGACCGCACCCAGGGCAAGATCATGATCGAAGGGAACGCCGCCACCGCCCTCGGGGCCATCTTCGCCGGCGCCACCGTCGTCACCTGGTATCCCATCACCCCTTCCACCTCTCTCGTGGAAGCGATGATGGGTTACGCCAAGCGGCTTCGGACGGATCCCGAAACCGGCAAGAGCACTTGCGCCATCTTGCAGGCCGAGGACGAGCTCGCCGCCATCGGCATGGTCGTCGGGGCCGGCTGGGCCGGCGCCCGCGCCATGACCGCCACCTCCGGCCCCGGCATCTCTTTGATGTCGGAATTCGTCGGGCTGGCCTATTTCACCGAAGTGCCCGCCGTCATCGTCAATGTCGAGCGCGTGGGCCCTTCCACCGGCCTGCCCACCCGCACGCAGCAGGGCGATATCCTCTTTACTTCCGCCCTCTCCCACGGCGACACCCAGCACCCCATGCTCTTCCCCTCCCGCCCCGAAGAGTGCTTCTCCATGATGAGCGAGGCCTTCGACCTCGCCGAACGCTATCAGACCCCCGTCTTCGTGATCTCCGATCTCGACCTCGGCATGAACTACTGGATGTCGGATCCCTTCGAGTACCCCGACAAGCCGATCCGCCGCGGCAAGGTGCTCACCGCTGAGGACCTGGACCGTCTGGGCGGCTTCGCCCGCTACCGCGACGTGGACGGCGACGGCGTCTGCTACCGCACCCTGCCCGGCACGCCTCACCCCAAGGCGGCCTATTTCACCCGCGGCAGCGGCCACGACGAAGAAGCCAAGTACAGCGAACGGCCCTCCGATTACATGGGCATCATGGACCGTCTCGCCCGCAAGTTCGAGAACATGAAGCGCGACGTCCCCGCCCCCGTCGTCGAGTACAACGAGGACGCCTCCATCGGGCTCATCTGTTACGGCACCTCCGTCTACGCCACCGAAGAGAGCCGCGACCAGTTGAAACAGGAGTACGGACTCGAGACCAGCCACCTGCGCCTCCGGGCCTACCCCTTCACCCAGGAAGTCCTCGACTTCATCGACCGCCACGCCCGCATCTACGTCGTCGAACAGAACCGCGACGGACAGATGCGGCTGCTGATGAAGATGGCGCTGAACCCTGAGCGGGCCGCCAAGCTCCGCAGCGTCTGCTACTACGGAGGGCTCCCCCTCGATGCCCTCACCGTCACCGAAGCGATCGTCGCTCAGGAGGGATTATGAGTACCACTACGCGCCCGCCTCGGGCCCCCAAAACGAACCGCATCGGCCTCGCGGTAGTCGACTACAAGGGCGCCAAGACGACCCTGTGCGCTGGCTGCGGCCATAACTCCATCTCCCAGCGCATCATCGAGGCCTTCTTCGAGCTCGGCATCGCGCCGTGGGACGTCGCCAAGTTCTCCGGCATCGGCTGCTCGTCGAAGGCGCCGGCCTACTTCCTCGGGCTTTCCCATGGCTTCAACGGCGTCCACGGCCGCGCCCCGGCGCTGGCCACCGGGGCCATCCTGGCCAACCACAAGCTCATCGGCCTCGTGACTTCCGGCGACGGCGACACCGCCTCCATCGGCCTCGGCCAGTACATGCACATGCTCCGCCGGAACGTGCCGCTCGTCTATATCATCGAGAACAACGGCGTCTACGGCCTTACCAAGGGGCAGTTCTCCGCCACCGCCGACATCGGCTCCAAACTCAAGAACGGCACGGTGAACGACCTGCCGCCCATCGACTGCTGCCTGGTGGCTATCGAGACCGGCGCCACCTTCGTCGCCCGTTCCTTCTCCGGGGACAAGAACCAGTTGAAGGCCGTTCTCGAGGCCGCCATCGCCCACCGCGGCCTGGCCGTCATCGACGTCATTTCGCCCTGCACCACCTTCAACGACCACGAGGGTTCTACCAAGAGTTACGCTTACGTCAAGCAGCATGACGAGCCCCTCCACGAGGTCGGCTTCGTGCCCGCTTTCGAGGAGATCGAGATCGAGATGGAGGAGGGCTCGGTGCGCGAGGTCGAGATGCACGACGGCTCCAAGCTCGTGCTGCGCAAGCTCGACGGCGATTACGACCCGACCAACAAGCTCGAGGCCATCCGCACGCTGCACGAAGCCGCCGGCAAGGGCGAGGTCGTCACCGGCGTGCTCTACGTCAACGAGCACGCCCCCACGCTCACCGACCTGCTGCATCTGGTGGACGAGCCGCTGGCCACATTGCCGGAGGCCAAGGTCCGCCCGCCGAAAGAGGCGCTGGAAGCCGTCATCGAAGAACTTCGGTGACCGGCGCGCTTCCGCCGTTTTCCCGAACGCCCGGCCCCGTGCCGGGTGTTTGTTATCTTGAGGGGCGATGAAGACGCCGGTGGCTCCGGTGGAGGCCGACACGTTCCCGCTGGACGAGCTCCGCATCGTCCTCGTCTCGCCCCGCAATCCCTTGAACATCGGGGCCGTCGCCCGCGCCATGAGCAACTTCGGCTTCTCCCGCCTGCGCCTCGTCAACGCCTATGACGTAGCCTTCCGCGAGGCCCGCTCCGCCGTGCGCGCCGGCCACGTGCTGGAGCGCGCCGAGCTCTTCTCCAGCCTCGCCGAAGCTGTCGCCGATTGCAGCCTCGTCGTGGGCGCCAGCTCGGTCGGCTCCCGCGAGCTGCACCACCCGCTGCGGCGTCTCGAACAAGCCGCTCCGCTGATCCGCGCCCACGCGGCGGCGGCTCCGGCGGCTCTCGTTTTCGGCAGCGAGAAGTATGGGCTCACCAACGAGGATCTCAGTCACTGCCACTGGCTGCTGCGGATCCCCACCCGCCGCGAGCACGGCTCGATGAACCTCGGCCAGGCCGTCGCCGTCTGCCTCTATGAGCTGATGCGCAGTGAGGCGGCCGCCGCCGCCTCGCCGGTCGCCGCCCGCCCTGCCTCGGCTGGGGATCTCGAGCGCCTCACCGCTCTGCTCTTCGAGGTGCTGAGCCTCTCCGGCTACGTGAAGCCCCGCATCGGGTCCTCCACCGAAGAGAAGGTCCGCCGTCTCGTCCGCCGCCTGAGCCTCAGCGCCCGGGACGCCGAGATCTGGCTCGGCATGTTGAAGCAGATCCGCTGGAAGCTCGAGCACCCGTCGCCCGGCGGAGATTCCTCCCCCGGGTCCGGAGAGTCCCGCGGGTGAGCGCCGCGCGCGACCGGTGGTCCGCCGCCGGCGATGCCGTACACTGAAGGGAACGGGAGGGAAGATGAAATCGCTCAAGATTCTGGTCACCGGCGCCACCGGCGCCGTCGGCAGCCGCGTCCTGGCCAACCTGATCCGCACCAGGCACGCCGTGCGCGCCCTGACGCGGTCGCCGCACAAACTCACCCGGCACAACAGCAAGGTCGAGATCACCGAGGGCAGCCTGGCCGACAAGAACAGCACGGCGCGCGCCATGGCCGGAGTGGACGCCGTCTTCCTGCTCACCCCTCTCGCCCAGGACGAAACCGAACAAGGGCTCAATGGCGTCGAGGCGGCGAAAGCGGCCGGCGTCCGGCGCATCGTCTACCTCACCGTGCACCGCCTGGAAGAGGGCCGTCACATTCCCCACTTCGGCTCTAAGATCCCTATCGTCGAGGCGATCCGCGCCTCCGGCCTCGAGTACACGTTCCTCGAGGCGAACAACTTTTTTCAGAACGACCTCCGACTGGAAGACCCCATCCGGCTCTTCGGCGTCTACCCGCAGCCGTTGGGCGGGGTGGGGCTCAGCCGCGTGGACGCCCGCGACATCGCCGACGCCGCCGTCCGGGCTCTCACCGAAGACAGCTTCGCCGGCGCCGGCTACCCGATCGTCGGCCCGGACGTGCTCACCGGCGAGGACTGCGCCCGCGTCTGGAGTGAGGCGCTCAGGCGCGAGATCCAGTACGTGGGCGACGATCTGGACAACTGGGAGAAACAGGCCGAGCTGATGCTGCCGCCGCATCTCGTCCACGACCTGGGGATCATGTACGAGCATTTCCAGAGGCACGGCCTGAAGGCCACCCCTGACGAGCTCGCCCGCTCCGAGAAGATCACCGGCCACCCGATGCGCCGGTTCGAAGACTTCGCCGCCGAAGTCGCGGCACAATGGAACTAAACCGGAACCACGACGACAGGAGGGATTCCCGATGCGGATTTGGATCGTTTCTCTATGCCTGCTGGCCGCGTCTGGCTTCGCCGCCGCCGCTGACGGGAAGCTGATGCACTGTTTCTACTTCACCCCTCAGGAAGGCGCCACGAGCGCGGACTGGCAGGCCTTCTACAAGGCCACCAGCGAACTGCCGTCCAAGATCCCCGGCCTGCTCGACGTCTGGTACGGGGACCTGCGCCGGCCCATGCGGCTCATCACCGCGGACCGGGCCACGGCCAAGAGGCTCCGCGGCGGCGAGAAAGACGTCGAGGCCAAAGTCAACATGGTCGTGCGCCGCCACGGCGTCTGCATGGAGATGAAAGACGAAGCGGCGCTGAAGGTCTACGCAGACCACCCGGCGCACAAGGACTGGGAGAAGGTCTACTTCAAGGTCCGCCAGCCGGGCACCACCACTGTGGATCTCCTCGTCAAGTGAACCTGCGGGGAGTGCAGCAGCGCGCCGGGAGCCGCCGCCCGCCTCCGCGGCACGCCGACGCTGCTCATCTTCACCGCCGATCACTCTTACGACCTGCACTTCCCCAAAGGCGCCCCCATCGGCGAGGACATCGTCCCGGC
>JALSRK010000015.1 GCA_026984795.1 Solibacteraceae bacterium
CAAGACGCTGCTGATTTCCGGGGCGACCGGCATCGCCGCCGCGGCAGCGCGCCAGGCGGGCGCGGAGGGAGCGCGGCTGTTCCTGGTAGCTCTAGGCGAGGACGAGTGCGCCGCGATCCGGGACGAGCTTGCCGCCGCGGGCGTGGCCGTACGGACGCTCGCCGGGGATCTGACCCGGCCGGAGACGGCCGGCCGGGCGGTCGAAGAATGCGTGGCCGCTTTCGGGCGCATCGACGGCCTGTTCAACGTGGCGGGCGGCAGCGGACGGCGGTTCAGCGACGGCCCGTGGCACGAGTGTACGGAGGACGGCTGGCACGCCACCCTGGCGATGAACCTGACCACGACGTTCCTGCTCACCCGCGAGGTACTGAAACAGATGCTCCGCCAGGAGCCCGACGCCGAGGGCCGCCGCGGGGCGATCGTCAACACCGGCTCGGTGACCGCCTTCCACCCCGAGCCGGAACGCTTCGCCACCCACGCCTATGCCGCCGCCAAAGGGGCCATCGAGGCGCTCACCGTCGCCGCCGCTTCCTACTACGCGCGCTGGAAGATCCGGGTGAACGCAGTGGTCCCGGCGCTGGTGCGCACCCCGATGAGCCGCCGCGCCCAGGCCGACGCCGGGATCATGGAGTTCATCGCCCGCAAGCAGGCGCTGGCCGGGGGCATCCTCGAGCCCGAGGACGTGGCGCGCGCCGCCTTGTTCCTGCTGAGCGGCGAGGCTCGCAACATTACCGGCGAAGTGCTCGCCGTGGATGGCGGCTGGCGCCTCGGCTAGACGGCGCTTCCCTGCCCCGCGCAGCGGTTCTGATAGCCTGAGTAATTTCGATGCGCCCGCTCCGCCTCATCCTCGCGCTGGCTGCAGTCCTGGCCCTGGGCGGCTGTCATCGCTCCGAGGGCCCGTACCCGTCGCGGGAGATCAAGCTGATCGTCCAGGCCGCGCCCGGCGGGCTCTCTGACACGGTTTCGCGGGTGATCGCGGCAGGCATGGAACCCGTGCTGGGCGTGCCGGTCGTTTGCGAGAACAAGCCCGGGGCCGCCGGAGCGCTCGCCTTCTCCTACGTGACGCGGCGTCCGCCGGACGGCTATACGATCGGCCACGGGCCGGTGGAGATCGCCATGGTGCGGGCGCTGGGCTTCGCGCAGGTGGGCCCGGAAGACATGGACCTGCTGTGCCTGGTGTCGAAGACGCAGCCGGTGCTGGCGGTGCACGCCGACGCCCCATGGCAGGATCTGGGGGCTTTCCTGAAGGCGGCGCGGCAGCGGCCCGGCTTCTACGTGGTGGGAAACTCGGGGACGGGCTCGATCTGGCACATCAACGCGCTGCTGCTCGAGCGGACCACGGGCATCCGGCTGATCCATTGTCCGTTTGGGGGATCATCGGCTTCGCTGACGGCGCTGCTAGGGCGGCACCTGGACGCTGCGGTGGCCGGGGCCGGCGAAGTGGCCCCGCACGTGGCGGCCGGCGGACTGCGCGTCCTGGCCGTGCTCGACGCGCGGCGCTCGAGGATCTTTCCGGATATCCCGGCGATCACCGAGTTCGGCTACGAGCCGGGAGCCAGCGCCTGGAGCGGCTTCTACGCTCCTCGGGGGCTGCCGGCCGACCGCCGGGACAAGCTCGTCGCCGCCATCCGGCGCGCCTTCGAGACGCCGGCCTTCCAGAAGGTGTGCGAGCAGCGGGGCATGGAACCGGTGTTTCTGCCGCCGGAGGAATTCCGGAAGTTTGCGTTGGAACAAGCGCAGTTCTTCGCCCGGGTGATTCCGGAACTGTTGAAAGGGGGCGCATGAGCAGGCGAGGCGATCTGGGCGTAGGCGCGGCCTTCCTGGCGCTGGGCTTGGTTCTGGTGGTGACCGGGATGGGGTTTCCTCCCGGGATGGCGGGTCTGCCCGGCCCGGGGTTCTTCCCGGTGACGATCGGCGCCGTCGTGTGCCTGTTGTCGGGCGCTCTGTTGTGGCAGGCCCGGAGAACGCCGGCCGGCGGGACGGCTGCAGCGCCGCTCCATGACAAGGGCCGGTTGGCCGTGGCCGTGGCCTTGCTCGCGGGCTACCTGCTGCTGTGGGGCGTCGTGCCCTTCCCGCTCCGGACGTTCGTGTTCTTGCTGGCCTTTCTGCGCCTGGCGCAGGAGCGATGGCGGTCGGCCGCGGCGGTGTCGGCAGTGCTGACGGCCGCCGTCGTGGCCGCCTTTCAATTCGGTTTGCGGGTGTCGCTGGAGTAGGCGATGGAGAGCTTCGCCGCGGGTTTGCAAGCAGTCCTGCAGTGGGACGTGCTGCTGTTCCTGGCGACCGGCGTCCTGCTCGGGGCAGTGTTCGGCGCCTTGCCGGGCCTGACGGCGACCATGGGCGTGGCGGTGCTGACGCCGCTGACCTTCTGGGTCTCGGCCGAGAAAGGCCTGGCGATGTTGCTCGGCATCTACTGCGGGGCGATTCCGGCCGGGGGCATTCCGGCGATCCTGCTGAACATACCCGGCACGCCGGCCTCGATCGCCGCCACCTGGGACGGCTATCCGATGGCGAAAGCGGGCCGGGCGGGCCTGGCGCTGGGCATCAACGCGGCGACGGCGCTGATGGGGCAGTGGATCAGCTTCGCGTTTCTGGCGCTGGCGGCCTTTCCCATCGCGGCCTTCGGCCTGAGGTTCGGCCCGGCCGAGTACTTCGGGCTGGCGCTGTTCGGCATCAGCCTGATGGCGGGGGTCTCGAGCGGGAATGTATTGAAAGGGATGCTGGCCGGGATGTTCGGCCTGGCGCTCTCGACGGTGGGGCTGGACCCGATGACGGCGTGGCCGCGCTACACCCTGGGGGTTTCCGAGCTTCTCGACGGCGTCTCGTTCATTCCGTTCATGATCGGGCTGTTCGGCCTGGGCGAGGTGCTGGGGCAGATGACCGAGGGGGGCGGTCCGCGGGCGGCCTTACCCCCGGCGTTGGGCCGGATCCTGCCCCGGTGGAGCGAGTGGAAGCGGATGCTCCGGCCGGGCGTGCTCGGGTCGGGCGTCGGCACCCTGGTAGGGGCGATTCCGGCGGCGGGGGGCGACATCGCCTCGGTGATCGCCTGGGAGCAGGCGCGGCGGCTCTCCCGCCGGGGGCAGGAGTTCACGAAGGGCTCGGTGGAGGGCCTGGCGGCGGCGACCGGGGCGTGCAACGCGGCCATCGGCGGGGCGATGACGACGATGTTGACGCTGGGGATTCCCGGCGACGCCCCGTCGGCGGTGCTGATCGGCGCGCTGCTGATCCACGGGATCCAGCCGGGGCCGCTACTGTTCCGGGACCACGCGGGGCTGGTCTACACGATCGTGGTCACCATGGCGCTGGCGGCGGTGGGGATCGCGGTTCTCGGACTCGTGGCCGCCCGGCCGCTGGCCCGGGCCTTGCGGATTCCACGGCCGTGGCTGTGGGCGGGCATCGTGCTGATGGGGATCGTCGGCTCCTACGCCTTGAATAACAGCGTCGCCGACGTGTGGGTGATGTTCGCCGCCGGCCTGCTCGGGCTGCTGTGCCGGCGGTTCGCCGTTCCGTTGGGACCGCTGGTGCTGGGGCTGATCCTGGGTCCCATCATGGAGGCGAATCTGCGGCGGGCGTTGATTCTGAGCCGGGGCGATTGGGGGGCGGTACTGGATCGCCCTATCGTGATGTTCTTTCTGGCCGCCACCGTCGCCTCGCTGCTGTGGCCACTGATCCGGAAGGGCCGCGTGGCCCCCGGCTCAGCCGCCGGAAGCAAGTGACTCGATCAGTTCGATGGGGATGGGCCAGCGCCCTTCCACGCGGTCGCCGACGCTCTGAAACTCGCCCTTGGTGAGCACACCGCTGAGGTCGCGCGGGTTGGGCTGTTTCCGCTCCTTGCTCAACAGGCGGCGAAGCAGGCGGGTGGCCGCCTGCAGACGGCCGGCCAACGTCTCGGCCTCGCGGGGTGACCGGCATTGGACCCGCAAGCGGGCTTCGAATCCCGTAGGGACGGCATCCATGGCGAGAACCAGGCGTTCGGCGTTGGCCAGGGGGCGGGCGAAGGCTTTCGTGCCGGCGGGGAGCCAGTCACGGTCACGGAGCATCCAGCCGGGCATCATGACCCACACGGGTTCGGCGGGCACATTCTCTGGGTTCAGTTCCCGCTTCGGCCACTGGTACTCGTATCCGGCGTATGGGTTCGCGCCTGAAACAAGCACCAGAACCCGCGTCGTCAACGGGAAGAAAGAAATCCATCGTTCCGGCGTGCTTCCATGCAAGCGGCAATAGGCGTTGAGGCACTGGCCGGCACGCTGCTCGGTGTAGCGGTAGATCCGCTTCCAGTCGAAGCGTCCCCGGGCGAAGAAAGCGGTCTCCGTAGAACTCCAGACCGCGAGCAGCTCATCGAGGTCGTCGCGATAGTCGAACCCGGTTTCGCGCACGAAGGCCCGATAATCGGGTTCCTCGTCGGCCGGACTTCCCGCCAGGACGCCCAGTAGTCCGCTGGCGCGCAGTGCAGCGACATCGACGTAGACGAGCAGCCGGTCTTGGTCGGGCAGCCGATCGAGCCACCGAACAACGGTTTCCTCGTGGGCAGTCGTCCAACGCCACAAGCTGAGAGCCAGCACCACGCAGGCGGCGCCCACGAGAGCTGCCAGCAGTAAAGGGCGCACACGGAACGCCATCACTCAACGTTACCAGGGTCGCAGTCTAGTGCGCTGCCGCCGCCGGTTGCGGGCGATGCTCCCGCCACAGTTCGATGTACGGCTTCAGCTCCTCCATGAGCTGCTGGAACTGCTCGATGTAGAGTGACTGCTTGCCGTCACTCCAGGCTGCCTCCGGGTTCGGGTGGACTTCGATCATGAGGCCGTCGGCGCCGATCGCCACGCCGGCTTTGGCGAGCGGCGGGACCAGGCTGCGCCGGCCGGTCGCATGACTCGGGTCGAGCAGCACGGGCAAGTGGGTCTTCTCCTTGAGTACCGCCACTGCGGTGATGTCGCAGGTGTTCCTCGTTTCGGTCTCGAAAGTGCGGATGCCGCGCTCACACAGGATCACTTGCGAATTCCCGTGGGCGACGATGTACTCGGCCGACATGAGGAGTTCCTTGATCGTCGAACTCATCCCCCGCTTGAGCAGGATGGGCTTCCCGACGCCGCCGAGGGCTTTGAGCAAAGCGAAGTTCTGCATGTTGCGGGCGCCGATCTGCAGGACGTCGGCATACTCGGCTACGACCGGGACGTTACGATCGCTCATCACCTCGGTGACGATAGCCAGGCCGGTAGCCTCCTTGGCCTTACGCAGCAGCTTCAGCCCGTGCTCCTGGAGACCCTGAAAGTCGTAGGGAGAAGTCCGAGGCTTGTAAGCGCCGCCGCGCAGCAGCCTGGCGCCGGCTTTGGCGACCCCTTCGGCAGCCCGCATGATCTGGTCTTCGGACTCGACCGAGCAGGGCCCGGCGATGATAGTAAAGTCACTCCCCCCGAACTCCGCGCCGTTCACCCTGATCACGGTATTCTCCTTTCGGAACTCCCGACTCACGAACTTGTACGGGGCGGAAATCGCCACCGCCTTCTCGACCTGGTCCATTGCTTCGAGGGCCTCCAGACACGGCGTGACATCGCCGATGCCGACAGCGCCGATCACCACGCGCTCCTCCCCTTCGATGGTGTGGATTTTGTAACCGAACTCCCGGATGCGGCGGCACACGGCTTCGATCTCCTCCCTGGTGGAGTGTCGTCTCATCGAAATGATCATGACTACCTCGCCATGGGGGTGTTCCCCAAAAGAAAAAGCCCCACTCGCCGCGAGTGGGGCTGGTCTGGAAATCTCTTTGCGTCCGGCCTATACCAACTCCACCCGCGACTCAGCCATAAGGCCAAAATCGAAAGGCGAAGCTGGGATAGGGGTACCGCATCAAGAGAAACAGTGTAAGACAAACTCCGGGCGAATGCAAGGCCAAAATTCAGCGGCGGACCGGCCGCTGGACGGGAGGCGCCCCTCCGCGCTCTACCTCCCCGCGGCGCCCGTAGATCCGCACGACGTTTTCCATCAGCTTCAGCCCGCAGTCGTCCTCGAGCGTCAGGATCGATTCGGGGTGAAACTGTACGGCCTCAACGGGCAGCTCCTTGTGGCGGACGCCCATGATCACCCCGTCGTCGGACTCGGCAGTGATTTCCAGGCAGGAAGGCAGCTTCTCGCGGACGGCGTAGAGCGAGTGATAGCGGCCTACTTTGAAGCGCTCCGGGAGGCCGGCGAAGACGCCGGCGCCTTGGTGATGCACAATCGACGGCTTGCCGTGCATCGGGTAGTCGAGCACGCCGAGCTCGCCGCCGAAGGCTTCGACGGCCCCTTGCAGGCCGAGACAGACGCCGAATACGGGAATGCCGCGGGCGGCGGTTTCCCGCACGAGATCCGGGACGCCGAAGTCGGCGGGACGGCCAGGTCCCGGCGAGATGAAGACGATGTCGGGCGCTTCCTTTTCCAACAGCTCCATGGGGAAGCCCCAGCGGTAGGTGACCACCGTGGCGCCGGTCTGACGAACGTAGTTCGATAGGGTGTGGATGAAGCAATCCTCGTTGTCGACCAACAGCAGCTTGGCACCCTCGCCGGGGCGCTCCCGGATTTCGACGCGAGGCGTCTGGGGTTCGGGCTCCTCCCGGATGGCGCGGAAGAATCCGGTGGCCTTCATTCGCGTTTCGCGCTCCTCTTGCTCGGGAATCGAGTCGTACAGCAGCGTGGCGCCGACCCCGTATTCGGCCTTCCCGTTGCGCAGGTGAACAGTGCGGATCAGGATGCCGGTGTTCATGTCGCCGTTGAGCGAGATCATGCCGATAGCGCCGCCGTACCAGCCGCGAGGGGTCTTTTCGAGGTCTTCGATCGCCTGGGCCGCGGCCTTCTTCGGGGCTCCGATCATGGTCACCGACCACATGTGGGTCAGGAAAGCGTCGAGAGAGTCGAAACCCTCGGCCAGAATCCCCTCCACATGGTCTACCGTGTGGAACACGCCGGCGTAAGCTTCGATCAGGCGCCGGCCGATGACCTTGACCGAGCCGGGCACGCAGACGCGGGACTTGTCGTTGCGGTCCACGTCGGTGCACATGGTAAGCTCGGACTCTTCTTTCGGCGAGGCGAGCAGGTCGCGGATGCTCTCGGCGTCGCGGAGTGGATCGCCGGTGCGCTTGGCGGTACCGGAAATCGGCGAGGTCTCCACGCGGCGGCCTTCGACGCGGACGAACATCTCCGGCGAGGCGCCGACCAACTGTTCGTCGCCGAATTGCAGGAAGAACTCGTAGGGGCTGGGACTGGCCACCTGAATCCTCCGGAACAGCTCCGAGGGACTCTCCGAGAAGGGGGTGCTGAAGGTCTGGCGCAGGACGACCTCATAGAAGTCGCCGCGGCGCATGCCCTCACGGACGGTTTCCACCTTGGCCATATACTCTTCCGGCGTGTGGTCGGAGACCACCTTGCCCGGGGGCAGCCGGGGCGTCTCCGGGACCTTCTCGCCGGAACGGGCGAGCCCCAGTGTGGAGTGCCTGCCCCACTCGAAGTCGTACTCGTAGCGGTGGATGACCTCCTTCTTGCGGTCCATGAAGTAGATGTCGTCGCAGAGGAACAAGTGGAGGTCTTTCGGCCGGTGGCGGGGCTTTTTCTGCTCGATGGGGTCGAAGCGGTAAAGAAGGTCGAAGCCGAAGGCGCCGACGAGCGCGAGGTGAGGATCATTGCCGGGGCGGAACTCGTTGATCAGGGCCCGGATCACGGAGAAGGCCGACGGCTGTTTACTGCGTTCCTCTTCCGGAAACAGGGCGGGCAGAGGCTTCAGCACTCCCGCGATGGCGCCGTTCGTGAGCTCGCAGCTCTCCCAGTGCGGATGATCTTTCAGGATCTCGAAGAAGATCCGGTTCAAAACCTCGCCGCGCGCGTTCAGCGGCCGGAAGTCTACCCGGCGCTCGAAGGCGACAATCTCCAGCGGCGGGCGAATCGAGGCGATGTCCCACCGCGAGTAACGGCCGGGATACTCGTAGCCCGAGGAGAGGTAGATTCCCCGATACTCGTCCATCTGGCTGAGCAAGTGGGCGAGGCCCCGCTCATACGGGATTGGGGTCACCTGCCGGATCACGGCGATCCCGCTGGCCGTCTCATAGCGCCTGTCGTGCATTGCTCGTTCCATCGCGGGCTCAACCGCCGCCGGCCGGATAAAGTGGTAACCCTTTGCCGCACGAGGGTTGCAGTTGCGTACATCCTGTCCGCCGCGGAGGGTTCGAGCAACAGTGACCGGGACGGTAACCGCGACTTCAGCATAACACGCCGCCGGCGAAGAACGCTTGACGGTTGCTCAGGCGGCGGTTATGCTCGCGGGAGATGAAGCGGAGAAACTTCCTGAAAGTAGCAACACCGCTGCTCGCCTGGCGGGCAGGCCGTACGCAGTCCGATCCGAAACAGGCTGCGATCCGGTCTTCCGTGATGCTGTGGACGCTGCCTGGTTCGCTGGAGGAGAAGCTGGAGCAGGCGGCGCGGGCCGGCATCCAGTCCGTCGAGCTGGGCGGCGAGCATCTGGACTGGGACCGGGCGGAGTTGGACGCGTTCCGCCGCACGGCGCAGTCGTTCCGCCTGGGGATCGATTCCATCACGGCCATCCCGTATCAGCGGATGGACGAGTTCTCGATGGTGAATCCGGAGCGCCGGGAGGCGATGTTGGCCGAGGTGAAGCGCAACATCGAGCGGGCCAGGCGGCTCGAGTGCCCGGTGATCCTGCTGCTCACCGGACGGCGGGTTGAAGGAGTCCCCCGCAAGGAGCAATGGAAGAGCCTGGTAGAGGGGTGCAAGCGCTGCGGCGACCTGGCGGCGAAAGCAGATCTGAAAGCTGTAGTGGAGCCCCTCAACGACAAAGTCGAGACGCCGGGTTATTTCTTGACAACGGTGAAGGACGGCGTCAAGCTGATGCGCGAGGTCGCTCATCCTCACGTGGGGCTCGTCTTCGACATCTATCATGAGCAGGTCCAGACCGGGGACATCATCGACACGATCCGCGAGGCGGCCGATTTTACACGTATCTATCACGTGGCGGACGTGCCGGGGCGCCACGAGCCGGGCACCGGGGAGCTCAATTACACGAACATCTACCAGGCGATCCAGAAGACCGGCTTCCGGGGCTATATTGCAATGGAGTTCGAGCCGACGAAAGATCCGGTGGCTTGTCTCATCGCCGCCGTGGACCAGATGCGGGAAGCCCTGGCGGTCCCCTGACCCGGCCCCCTGCCGGCCAGCTCAGGCCCCCAAGTTGACGCCCTTTACGATGACGGAGATCGGCGTCTCGCCCACCTTCACGCTGAGCACCCAGTCTTCTCCCGTCTGGGCCAGCCCTTGCTGCCAATCGCCCGGCTCGGCCTTCCAAACGGGGATGACCGCCGGGTGGCGCGTGCCGGAGGCTTTTCGGCTCATGTCCATCAGTTGGTCGAAGCTGGGCGTGGCGTTGGCGTCCTTGTCGATGGAAGCTGGAGAAAGCACCAGGAAGTCCCGGCTGGGCTCCACGCCTTGATGCGCACCGTCAACCGGATAGTAACTGAAGCGCAGCGTGTAGACGCCGGGCCGGATCTTCTGGCCGCGGCGGTCTTCGCCGCCATTCGGGTAGCGGATGACACCGATCAGCGTGCCGTGGGGCACCGTGTCCCAAGTGACGTCAACTTCGCCGGTGGGAGGGCCCTCGGGGGAGTCTTTGCGGAACCAGAGTTCCGCGTAGACCTGGCCTTGGTCATCGACAACCTTATAGCCCTGGGGGGCGAGAATCGCCACTATGCCGGGCGAAAGCTCGCCAGGTGGTGGGCCGGCGGGCTGAAGCGCGTAGCCGGCCCACAGAAGTGCGGCGACCGAGACTGACATCAATAGCAACAGAAACCGTTTCATGCGCTCATCGCTCCTCACAATGTGGCCTACCACTTTAATGTTACGCAACTCGAGCGCAGACATGCGCCGGCGGGGCTCGTCAGACCCCGCAAATCAGAACGAACCTGTAACGGATCTGTAACGCGGCTGACACACGCAGGCGGATACAATACGGTGCATAAACCCCATGCAACCCCTGGCGACGCCCCGCGCATTGCAGAAACAGATCACCGCCTCACCCTGGTTCGGAGCCGTTCTTGCCTTTCTGGCGCTCTACGTGTTCCTGGTGGCGGTGCATGGCCTCGGGGGCGGCTTCAAGTCATTGGGCGGCGGGCTGCTGGAAGGGTTTTTCCGAGCGACGACCAATCCGTTTCTGGGCTTGATCATCGGCTTGCTGACGACCACCATCGTCCAGAGCTCTTCGGTGACGACCTCGCTGATCGTGGCGATGGTCGCGGCGCCGGAGAACCCGCTGCCGATTGCCAACGCAGTGCCGATGGTCATGGGGGCGAACATCGGGACGACGGTGACGAACACGATCGTCTCCCTGGCTCACATGGGACGGCCCGACGAATTCCGGCGGGCCTTCGCGGTGGCGACATGCCATGATTTCTTCAACTTCTTCTCTGTCTTGATACTGCTGCCGCTCGAACTGGGAACGGGGTACCTGCAGAAGTCCGCCACGTGGATCGCTTCGGAACTGGCGGGTTCGGTAGAGGGCGTCCATTATCACAGCCCTATCAAGGCGGCGATCAAGGCCGGAGCGAAACCGCTGCATGCTTTCGCTGCCTTCATCAGTGATTCGACCCACGTCCAAGCGATCCTGACGATCACCATCTGCGGCGTGCTGATCTACGCATCGCTACTGACGCTGGTGCGGCTGATGCGCACCTTGCTGCGGGAGAAAGTGGAAGCAGCCGTCTCGCGGGCGCTGGACAGGAATCCGGTGTTCGCGATGCTGATCGGGCTGGTGGTGACGGCGATCATCCAGTCGAGTTCGATCACGACCTCACTGCTCGTGCCGCTGGGCGGCGCGGGAATCATCACCCTCGCCCAGGCGTTTCCGGTAACCATCGGCGCCAACATCGGGACCACGGTCACGGCGCTGCTGGCGTCGCTGGCGGTCACCGGCGAGAACGCGACCGCGGGGGTGGCGATCGCACTGGTGCATTTGCTGTTCAATCTGAGCGGCACCGTACTGATCTATCCGGCGCCCCAGATTCGGCGCCTGCCGCTGGCAGCAGCCCGCCTGCTGGCCGAGGTGGCGGGCCGCAACCGGGTGTTGGCGCTGGCTTATGTTGGTGGACTATTCTATCTGTTGCCGATGGTCCTGGCCGCGCTGAACCACTAGGCGCAGCCGGAAGACTCAGGAGGTCACCATGCTTCAAGAACTACTATCGATCTTCCGGGCCGAGTCACCGCTGCAGAAGATGGCGAGCAATTTTTCGGAAATGCTCACCATCAGCCGCGAACTCGTCGAAAAGGCGGGAGAAGCTTTCTTCAAACACTCCATCTCACCCGAAGAGCGGACGGCCTTGCAGAAGAAGGACGTTCGGGTGAACAAACTGGAACGCCGGATCCGCAAGCAGGTGATCTTCCACTTGTCCATCGACGGCAAGACCCCGGACCTGCCGTACTGCCTGTTGCTGATGAGCCTGGTGAAGGACGTCGAGCGCATCGGCGATTACGCGAAGGAGTTGGCCACGCTCGCCGACCTGCCCTGCGGCACGTTCCCCGAGGGGGCACTGTTCGACGAGCTCAAGGAGATCCGCGCTGGGGTGGAAGCCGACTACCGGAGTGCGGTGGAGGTCGTGCAGGCTGCCGACCGGGAACGGGCTGTCGAGTTGATCCACTGCGGGCGGGACACGGTGGAACGGTGCGAACAGTTGATCCAGCGGATCGCCCAGAGCGACCACACGGCGGGCGAGGCGGTGATCCTCACACTGGGGACCCGCTTCTACCAACGGATTGCCGGCCACGTTCTGAACCTGTTGTCGAGCGTCGTTGTGCCCTTGCACAAGCTGGACTACTACGACGAGAAAGACATCGCCAAGGCGGAGAAGAAGCTCGGCGGGTAAGGCCCGGCGGGCGGCTCGGTCACTGCTTCACTAGTTCCACCCGGCGGTTCTTCGCCCGCCCCTCTTCGGTGTCGTTACTGGCGATGGGAGCGAGCAGACCGACCCCCATGGGGGCCAGCCTGCCCGCGTCGATGCCGTAGTTTTTCACCAAGGCATGCACGACGGCCTCGGCTCGCCGCCGTGACAGGTCCATGTTGTAGTCCAGATCGCCGACGTTGTCGGTGTGGCCGACGACGTAGAGCTTCAACCCCGGATCCTGCTCGAGGAGCTTGGCGATTTCGCTCAGTGTAGATTCCGACTCAGGCTTGATCTCGGCCTTGCCGGTATCGAAATAGAGCCCGTAGAGCGCCACGCTGCCTTTGGCCGCGATGTCCCGGGCCATGGTTTCGGCGTTGACGATCTCGCCGGTATCTTCAGCCTCGCTCTCGATGACGTCGAGCTGCACCAGAACGCGGCCCTCGAACTTCGTATGGGGGGATGTGTGCTCGAAAACGAAGAGCGAGACGTAGACGTCTCCTTCCGAGCGAGGGAGCCTGGCGGAGAGGTAGCGTTCGTCCTTGAAGTGCCCGCTCAACGTGTACTCGTACAGCTCATTGGCGAGTGTGGGGGTAAAGTTGAAGAGACTCCCGCAGGCCGGTGAGAAACAGGAAAACAGCACTTCGAAGCCGGCCTTTTTGAGCGCCCTCTCGTAAGTCCGGTAGACCTGCAGCGTAGAACTGCGCGGCGGGGTCAAATAGAGGATGCGGGTGATCTTCCCTTCCAGGCGCTTGCTCTTTTTCAGAACGACCTTGTCGTTCTTGTCCCTGGTCTGCGGGCCCAGGGCGATGGTGAATTCGTTGTAGTCACGCTGGTCGTAGCCGATAATCGTGGAGCCCTTGAACCGGCCGATCAGCGGGTGGTCCTGGCTGCCGGCTTTGTCGCCGCCCTGCGCCCACAGCGGCGCAACAACGAGAAACAGGCAATAGATGCCGCACGCGCGACTGAGTGGTGTTGTCATGAATCTCCTCCCAGAATCGTTTGTCGATGACCGCCGCCAGGCGGCGGCGCTCAATCGGTGGGAATGGCCCTTCCTATCCCGGCTGTTCAACTGGACGTGTTACCGAGATCGGGAATGGAGGAGCCAGCTTACGCCTCCACCTGAGCATTCCCGGCCGGAGAACCGGCGGCGTTCCCAGTTCGCAAGCGCGCCGGCGCGTCCGGACACCGGGTTCATGATGGATATACACTCGCACTCCTGCCGTTGTCAAGATACGCCGCGGGTGGGCGCCGGCGGGCACAGCGGGAAGGCCGCCTATCGGTCTTCGGGCCCCGGCGCAGGCGGCGCGACGGGCAGACCCGTTCCTTGTCCGGTTGCCGTTTCGCCGCCGCTCTCGAGCAGAGAATCGAGCTGGGCGAGCATGCGGGCAGCAGCGGGGTCGTTCGGATTGGCCGCGCGGAGCTGGTCCATCAATGGACGGACTTCGGTGTAAAGCCCCATCTGGATGTAGAGCCGGGCAAGGTTGCCGTAGGCGCGGGTGAGGCGCGGGTCGAGCTCGATCGCCTTGCGGTACATTTCGATAGCGCGGCCCGTGTTCTCCTGCCTCTCGTAAGCCATGCCGGCGTTGTTGTATACGGAGGCGTCGCTGGGGTTGAGCAGCATGGCCTGCTCGAACTCGCGGAGGGCGGCTTCGTAGTCGCCTTTCATACCGTAGGCGACGCCGAGCATGTCGTGGTAGCCGGCTGACCGCGGGCGGAGTTGCAGGGCGCCCCGGTAGTAGCGGATCGCCTCGTCCGGCCGGTCGAGTTCCAGGTAAGCCTTGCCGATGTTGGCCAAGGTTTCCGGCGAAGAGGGATCCAGGCGGGCCACTTCTTCGAAAGCGCGTATCGCTTCCTGATAGCGTCCTGTCCGGGCGAGCTGGACGGCTTTCTGGAAGCGCTCTTGGGCCTGGGCGACCTTTGCCGGAGGTTTCTGAGCTGGCGACGGCAGGGGCGTAGGGGAGATCGGGGCGGGCGGAACCGAAGCGCTGGGAGCGGGCGACGCCGGGGCCGCCGGCTCCGGCGTGACAGGCGTCTCCTCGGCAGGCGACCGGTGGGCGGCGAACCAGGCGGCCGTCCCTCCGGCCAAGAGAACAGCGGCGCCGGCGACCAGCCATTTCGGGGCCGGCGAGGACCGGGAGGGTTCGGGGGGCGGTGTCCGCTTCTTGCGTCTGCGCTTGCTCATCCGGGGTCTCCGCGCCTGGGTTCCTATTATCAGCCTACCGCGCCCCGGCGCCGCCAGAGTCGCCGCTCCAACTTCCCATCCGGCGGCGGCGCTTGAAATAATGGGGCCCGTGAGGCTCGAAGACAAAGTTGCCGCCGTTACCGGAGCCGGAAGCGGGATCGGCCGGGCTACGGTCCTGCGCTTCGCCCGGGAGGGAGCCAGAGTATTGGCCGCGGACATCGACTCGGGACGCGCCGAAACCGTGGCTCGGGAGGCGCAGGGCCTGGCGGGGACCGCCGAGCCGATCCGGATCGATGTGACCCTGGAGGCCGACGCCGAGCGGCTCGCCGCAGCCGCAGTGGAGCGCTTCGGCGGCCTGGACATCCTGGTGAACAACGCGGGCATCGTGATTCACGGGACGGTGGCCGACACGAGCGAAGAAGACTTCCAGCGCACCATCGACGTCAACCTGAAGGGCGTGTTCCTGTGCTCGAAATACGCCGTGCGGCAGATGCGGCACCGTGGCGGCGGCTCCATCGTCAACGTCTCTTCGATCAACGGCATCCGGGGCAATCACTTCCACGCGGCCTATTGCGCCTCGAAGGGCGGCGTGGTGTCGCTGACGCACGCCATGGCGCTCGACCATGCGGCGGAGGGAATCCGCGTCAACTGCGTCTGCCCGGCGACGGTGGAGCACACGGGAATGGTAGATCTGGCGTTCCGTAAGGCCGAAGATCCGGAGGCGCTGCGGCGGATGCTGCTCGACAAGCACCCGCTGGGCCGCTTCGCGACCACCGAAGAAGTCGCGGCGGCGATCCTGTTCCTGGCGAGCGACGAGGCGTCGTTTCTGACCGGTGTGGTGCTGCCGGTGGACGGCGGGAGATCGATCCGGTGAGCGCGATCGGGGCGGGCCTGCTCTGCCCTAGGTGAGCACGGTCAGCGGATCCTGTTCGCGCAGGCCGGCGGGGGTGAGGGAGCCAACCTCGACCTCGATGATCTGGTTCGGCTCGCGGGGCCGGGCCAGTTCCACCGGAATGTAGTTGTCGCTGAGGGCGCGGCGCTCCTCACCGAGGGTGACGACCGAGAGGCGCCGTCCGAGAAACCGCCGCCGGAACTCGAGGTTCTTGGCTGCCGCCAATTCGCGGAGGATCCGGTTCCGTCCCTTGCGAACGCGCTTCGGCACCTGGTGCGGCATCTCCGCCGCCGCGGTGCCCGGGCGCTCCGAGTAAGTAAAGACGTGCAAATAGGTGAAGGGAAGGTTCTCGATGAAGCGGCGGTTCTCTTCGAAGTCTTCGTCGGTCTCGCCAGGAAAGCCGACCATCACGTCGGCGCCGATGGCAGCGTCCGGCATCATCCGGCGGGCTCTCAGAACACGGTCGGCGTAATGCCGCGCGCGGTAGCGGCGGCGCATGAGCCGGAGGATGCGGTCCGAACCGGTCTGCAACGGGGCATGCACATGCTTGGCGATCCGGGGTGACTCGGCCACGAGTCCCAGCAGGTCGTCCGACCAGTCCATGGGTTCGACTGAGCTGAGCCGCAGGCGCTCGACGTCGGTCTCTTCCAACAGAAGGCGTAACAGGTCCGCCAACCGCATGCCGATCCCCGGTTCCCTGCCCCACCGGCCTAGATTGATACCGCTCAGAACGATCTCGCGGTAGTGCTGCGCCAGTTCCCGAACCTGCCGGACCACCTCGGCGGCGGGCATGCTGCGGCTACGGCCGCGAACGAAGGGGATAATGCAAAACGAGCAGCGGTTGCTGCAGCCGTCCTGGATCTTGAGGTTCGGGCGGGTGCGGTCGCCGGAAGCCTCTTCGACCGGGGCGGCGAGAAAGTCGCGTTCGGCGAAAATGTCGCCGACGAAGATCTGGCCGTGGTAAGGGGTTCCGGACGCCTCGCCGGAGAGGATCTGCGGGATCTGGGTCTTGTGGGAGTTGCCCACCACCCAGGCGACGCCGGGTAACGCGGCGATTTCCTCGGGCGCCCTTTGGGCGTAACAGCCGGTAACCAGGATTCTGGCGCCGGGATTCTCGCGGTGGATGCGGCGGACAGCCTGGCGGAGATCGTGATCGGCCGACGAGGTGACGGTGCAAGTGTTCAGGATCACCACGTCGGCCTCGGCCGCCTCGTGTACCTCAGCCATGCCCCGGCGCTCGAGCAGCGTCTCGATAGCGGCTCCGTCTGCCTGGGTTGCGCGGCAACCGAAATTGTGGATCAGGAACTTCCCCACTCTGTCCACGATCTTAGCAAGGCAGGGCCGGGCGCTGGGCCAGCGAGAGCGCCGGGAGCCGGCCGGGACGGTCGCTTCTACATGGCATGTCAGAATTACACGGTGAATAACTACGCTAACACTATGAAGACACAGTACTTGTCGATTGGCCCCGAACTTGCTCTTGATGAATGCGCGAAAGGAGAGCATGCAGATGGCATTCAGATTGGATCGGGCCAGCCTGGCGGTGGGAGTCGTGGCGATCGTCGCCACGGTGGCGTTTTCCGGCTGCGCGACCAAGAAGTTTGTGCTGAACAAGATCAATCCGTTGTCCAAGCGCGTCGATACCCTTGAAACGGCTTCCGAACAGCACGGCCAGGATATCGAAGGGCTGGAGAGGGAAGTGTCCCTGGCTGACGAACATGCGATGACCGCCGATCAAAAGGCGGGTGAGGCCTCCCAAGCGGCGGAGATAGCTCAAGGCGAGGCCGAGAAGGCCCAAAGCGCAGCCGACCGGGCGCAGTCGGCCGCTGACCGGGCTATCCGGGGCGTGGATACCCTCGCGAACCGTTTGGAGGCGTTGGACGACTACGAGGTCGTGGCTCGCGAAACCGTCCTGTTCGCCTTCGAGAGCAGCAAGCTGAGCGACGAAGCAAGAACCAAGCTGGACGCGGCAGCGTCACGGTTGACCGGGGAAACGCCGTTCGTGATCGAAGTCAGAGGCTTCACCGACAAGACGGGCAACCCGGACTACAACTTGCGGCTGAGCGAGAAACGGGCCCAGGCGGTAGTGCGATACCTGATCACCCGGCACAACATCCCGCTGCACCGGATCTTCACGGCGGGCTTGGGCAGTGAGAACCCGGCGGCGGACAACACGACGCGAGAGGGGCGGAAGATGAACCGCCGGGTGGAGGTCACCGTTTACCAGGCGAACGTGCCACCGCTGGCGGCTGGACTGTAAGAAGGGCCGCGGGCGACGTTTCCGCCTGGATTCGAGACCGCGCCGAAGGCCGAGTCGCGCGGACGCTCAACGAAGCATCTGTTCTTCCCTCGCCGACGATGAGAGGGCCACACCGGGGCTGTGTTCTGGGGTGGCCCTTCTTTTTTTGTCGGCCGCCTCTCGCCGGCCGGGGAGCGTGAGAAACGCTAAAGTTTCGAGGGGTGGCGGGGGACCGCGAGACGGAAGAACTGGCGCAGGCGGAGGACCGGCATGTCTTGGCTCGTGACCGCTTGGTGGGCGTCCGCGGCCACGCGACTGCGTCCAAGGAGGGACCGGTACCCCGCCCGCACTAAGGGTGGATCTTTTGCCTCCCCTCCTACCTTTTAGTCTACATCGGCTGCGCCCCGGCCGGCGGCGGCAGATCCGATAGAGTACCGGTACGAAACTACCGGTAGGTCTTATCGTCCACCCGGTCGAGCCGCACCTCGTCGCCGAACACGCCTAATGTGATGATGGCGAAGGTGAAAGCGTTGGTCCCCGGCTCGAGGTGCCCGCCGAAGGCCTTGTCGCCGTCGGCCAGGGTGATATGGGCGTGGACGCGGCCGTCGATAATGTAGCCGTTCACGCTGAGGATGTCGGCCGGGTGGCTGGGATCCTTCACGTAGACGTTCTTCGATGGGAAATCCCGATTGCTGACAGCATGGACGTGGTAGTTACGCACTGAGCCGATGCCGGCGAGGATCACAGCATTCCGGATGCCGTGCCGCTCGACCATCCTCTTCAGACCGGCGAGTAGATCGGCCTTGTATTTGAAGCGAAGGACCAACACCTTATCGATACGGGCCGGGATCGCATAGACTTCCGGCACGGCGTCGCTGTTGGGTTTCTGGTCCTCGCCCGAAGGGGCGGGTTTGGTGACTTCCCGCACGGTCCTCTGGGCAAGGGCCACAGAGGGAACGAGGCAGAGAGCGAGCAAGAAGCGTTTCATGCCCGCCAGTCTATCCCGGGTGGCGCCGCCCGTCCACGGGTCCGGACGGCGCCCTCGCCGGACGCGTGCTGAGGTGATCTCAGTTGACCGGCTTGATGATCCCGCAGGCGGCCCGGGAACCTCCGGCGCAGCCTTTCGTGGGCCCCTCGGGGCAGTAGGTGTCCGGGTTGTCGTGGATGATGAACGCGCTGCCGTCGGCGTCGAAAAGGCTGAGCGGGCCGGGCGACAGGGTGACGCGTGTGGTCACAGTTTCGAGAACGCCGCGTCCGTTATGGACATCGATGTTAATCAGATCGCCCATGTGGAACGGATGATTGCCATCCGGGTTGGAGTTGGAGTTCGGACCCGGGTCAAAATGCCCGGCGGCGGCCCCACAGGGAGTGCAAGTGCCCTTCTCGTGGATGTGAACCGCGTGCTTGCCGTCTTTGAGACCCTGAACTTCCATACGGACGGTTACTTTCTTGATCCCCTCGTCGCTGACCTCCTCGACCAGCGTGGCCTTGCCGGTGATCTTTTCGCCCTCACGGCAAGCGTGGATGACGGCTTCAGCCCGCTTCGGCTCGGCTGCCCAGACGCCCGCAGCGAGGTACGCGGTGACGCAGGTCAGCAATACAGGTGCGGAATAGCGCATGTATGTCCCTCCAGTGAAAGTCTTTCTCGAATTGGATGAGAGTGAGCGTGCCAAGGTCGCGAGGGAAATGGAGGTTGCGCCCGGAAGTGGGGGTCAGGCAGGTTGGACCTCAGACGTACTCCCAGTCCCGCAGCCAGCGGTATTGCGGCCTCAAGTTCGCCCACATGCGCTTGCCGAAGGCTTCGAGTTCGGCTTTTTCCTTCAGGTCCAGCTCACGCCGTTCCCGCACAGCGAGGGCGGCGTTGTCCACCTGGTGGCGGTTGATCATGCCGGGGATGGGCGCCGTGATCGCCGGGTTGCTGAGGATGTAGCGGATGGCGAGGCGCGCCCGCCGGTCGTCCTGGTCGCGGTACGGGCTATCGAGGGAACTGTCGCCGACGAACAGGGAGTTGTCGGCGAACGGCTTGATGGCGAAGACGCCGACTTTGTACTTCTGGACGACGTCGAAGATGCTGTCCACCGGCAAGCGCTTGGTGGCGGCGGTATAGGGGAACAGCACGACCTCGATCTGCTCAGGGTACTGTCTGATGAGCTGGGCGAGCCAGGTGCGGTTGTGGCTGGAAACGCCGCCGATGCGGATCTTGCCGGCCTTCTTGGCGCGATAGAGGGCCTCGGTGGCGCCCTCTTCGACGCGCTTCAGTTCGCTAAGGGACTGGACGCGGGTCATCGGCAGGGAGATGCGCCAGAGGTCGATGTAGTCGAGGCCGGCCTCCTTCATGCCCTCGTCGAGACCTTTGAGCAGCGCGGGCGCGGTCTGGTACTCCTTGAACCGCGACTCGCGCACGTGCCAGGAGTAACCGAAGTACATCTTGTCGCGGCGGCCCTTCAGGGCCTTGGCGTAGGCCAGGATCTCCGGCCCGGCGCAGGCGTCCACGTAGTTGATGCCGACCTCGATGGCGCGGCTGACGACTTCGGTGCGGTTCTTGATGAAGGCGGGGTCGTTGACGTTGTCGAAGTCGACCTTGTTGTAGCCCTCGCCGGAGAAGCCGGACCCGAGGACGGTGGCCAGCCGTTTCCAGTGCCCGCCCAGGCAGACGGCCGAAACCAGCAGCCCGGTCTTGCCGAGCGGCCGGTACTCCATGTTCTCGTTGTAGTTGAGGATCTTGCTGGTGTCGTAGCCGCGAGCTCCAACGGCGCGGGCCCTGATGATTCCCACGCCTGCGGCGAACCCTGTCCTGGCAAACTCGCGCCGGGTGATGCGACGGCTCATGAGCGCCTCCCTTGGTGCAGTTCAGGGCTGGTGCCCGACACGTATCTTATACCAAGGCCGGCGCTGCAGCACGCATAGAATCGAAAGAAGCCGACGGAAACCTAAAGCGGCTCGCCGGCACGTCCGAAAGAAGGAGAGCCGCCGCAGGGACGCTGAGGAAGATGCGCGTCAGAAACCTCACGAAGAAGACAGTGCTGGCCGAGGAAGCGACGGTGGCCAACACGAGCGCCACGCGACGGCGGGGCTTGCTGAAGCGCCAGGATTTCCCCCGGGGCGAAGGGCTGTGGATCGTGCCCTGCGAAGCCGTTCACACCTTCTGGATGAAGTTTCCCATCGATCTGGTCTACCTGAACAAGCGCAAGCAGGTGGTAAAGGTGCGCCATGCGGTACCGCCGTGGCGGATCTCGGCGTGCCTGAGGGCCCACTCGGTGCTCGAGCTGCCCGCCGGCGTGGCCCGCGACACGAACACCAAGCCGGGCGACCAATTGAAATTCGAACGCGACTGACCGCCGCCAGGGCCCATCTCCGGGAACGAAACAGGCCTTTCCAGCGTAGCATTGGTGAGAGAGGAGCACCGGTCATGTACTGCACCGCCTGCGGTCACGAACTCGAAGAGAACCACAACTACTGTCCCAACTGTGGAAAGCCCGTGAAAGGGCGCGCGCCGCGCCCCACTTTCCAGAGCGCCGCGGGCAAGCGCCTGGTGCGCCCGATGCACAAGAAGAGTATTGCGGGCGTCTGCGCCGGCTTCGCCGACTACCTGGACGTGGACGTGACGCTGATGCGGATCATCTGGCTCGGCGCGGCGCTGTTCACCGGCGTCGGTTTCATCGCTTACGTGATTTGCTGGATCGTGATGCCGAAAGACTGGGGGCCGGCCGAGGCCGCTGGCCCAGCCCCGCAGGCGAAGCCGGCTCCAGAGGCGGCCGGCGAACCGAAGGCAGGCGGTGAAACGGCGGCGCCGAGAGCCGGCGAGGAGACTCAGGGAAGCTCGCCGGTGGCTTGAGGCAGGCCGTCCGGGACTTTGACACCCCCACTCGCGGTCTGATAGTTTCGCCCTCATGTGGATGAGAGCGTTCAGCGTGGCCGCCGTCTGCGGTCTTCTATTTGCATCCTGCGCCCGGCGCGAAACCCCGAGCGGGCCTGAGATGCGCGAGTTGCCGCTGTCCCAGCTCCAGGACAAGGTCAAAGGCGGCTGGGCCGGCCAGATGATCGGCGTCAGCTACGGAGCGCCGACCGAGTTCGGCTGGAAGGGCGAGATCATCCCCGAGGAGGAGCTGCCGGAGTGGACGCCGGAGCGGGTGCAGAACTCCCTCCGGCAGGACGACATCTACGTGGACATGACCTTCGCCGAAGTCTTGGAGAAGAAGGGGCTCCGCGCCACTACGGAGGACTTCGGGGAAATGTTCAAGAACAGCCGCTACCGGCTCTGGCACGCCAACCTGGTGGGGAGGCGGAATCTGCGGCACGGGATTCCAGCGACGGAGACGGGCCATCCACGCTACAACGCCCACGCCAACGACATCGACTTCCAGATCGAAGCCGACTTCATCGGGCTGATGGCCCCCGGCATGCCCCGGGCGACGAACGACTTCTGCCTGCGGGCCGGCCGGGTGATGAACTACGGCGACGGCATTCACGGAGGGATGTTCGTCTGCGGGATGTACGCGGCGGCGTTCTTCGAAAGCGATCCGCGGAAGCTGGTGGAGGCGGGCCTGGCGTGCCTGCCGCCGGAGAGTCCTTACGCTCGGATCATCAGCGATACGCTCGAGTGGTCCCGCCAGCACCCGGACGACTGGACAGCCGTCTGGCGGCTGATCGAAGACAAATGGGACCGCGACGACCCCTGCCCCCACGGTGCGCTGGCCCCCTTCAACATCGACGCCAAGCTGAACGGCGCCTACGTCGCTCTCGGTCTGCTATACGGCGGAGGGGATTTCGAGAAGACGCTGCGGGTGGTCACACGAGCCGGACAGGACTCCGACTGCAACCCGGCCAGCGCCGGCGGCGTGCTGGGCGTCGTGTACGGCTACGAGCGCATCCCGGAGAAGTTCAAGGCGGGGATCCCGGAGATCGAGGACGAGAAGTTCAGCTACACGAACCACAGCCTGCGGACGATCACGGAGGCCACGGTGCAGCGGGCCATCGAACTGGCCCAGCAGCGGGGCGGCAAGTTCCTGGGCGATACGCTGGTGGTGCCGGTCGAGCAGCCGGAACCAGCCCCGCTCGAGGTTTGGGACGACTACGGGACGCCCGTCGAGCGGATCCCGAGCAGCGACGAGCGATGGAACTGGAAAGGCCGGTGGGTGACCCATACGGCCGGAGGCGGCCGCAAGCGCGAGGGGATGAAGCGTGCCTGGCAAAAAGGGGCCGAGACCTCGATCCGGTTCCAAGGCACGGGTTTCATTCTCACTGGCTCGTATCTGACTTCCGGAGGCAAGGCGGACGTGTATCTCGACGACGAGGAGCCGGTGACCATCGACGCCTATATGGAGGACGGCGAACGCGGCGGCGAGAGCCTCTACCATCGCTTCGGCCTGGAGCCGGGCCCGCACACGGTGCGGCTGGTGGTGCGGGGCGAACCCTACGAGGGGTCCAAGGAAGAAAAGAAGGGCCGCGATATCGTCGTCCACGACCTGATCGTGTTCCGCTGAGGGGCGGGCGGCGGCTCTCAGTCGCCGGGATCGGCCCCGGCTTCGGCGAGGCGGCCGGATTCAGTTCGGGCGGCGGGCAGCGGCTCGGGCAGCGAGGCCACGTGGAGGGTTTGGGTCGGAAAAGCGATCTCGGCGCCGTGGGAGTCAATGATGTCGGCGATCTTGAGCAGGATCTCGTGCTTCACCTGGTGGAAGTAGGCCCAATCGGTGGTCTTGGTGAAGGTGTAAACGAAGAAGTTGCAAGAAGATGCGGCGAACTCGTTGAAGTAGACCATGAGAATCTGGTTCGTGTCGATCTCCGGGTGGTTGCGCAACATTTGCTCGACGTCGCGGGTGATGGCATCCATCTTACGGATATCGTCGTAGCGGACGCCGATAGTCTCGTAGATGCGGCGATTGAGCATGCGCTGCGGGTTCTCGATCACGATGGTAGTGAAGACGGCGTTCGGCACGTAGAGCGGGCGCTTGTCGAAAGTCCGGATCCGGGTGTGCCGCCAGCCGATGTACTCGACGGTGCCTTCGATCTCGCGGTCCGGGGAGCGGATCCAATCTCCCACTTTGAAGGGCTGGTCGAGATAGATTGTCAAGCCGCCGAAGAAGTTGGCCAGCAGATCTTTGGCGGCGAAACCCACGGCTACGCCGCCGATACCGCCGAAGGTGAGCACGGCGGTGATGTCGATCTCCAGGTAGGAGAGGGCGACGAGCACGGCGGTGATGTTTACGGTGAGCCGGAGGAGCTTGCCCACGGCGTGGACGGTGGTGGGATCGAGACGCTCGTCGGGCTTTTTCTTCGCCTGATTGAGTTTGATCAGCTCCTCTTCGGTGCGCCGGATCCAGCGGACGAAGAACCAGGCGGCGTCAGCGATCAGAACAATGACAAAGAAGTCCGTGACGCGGGGGTGAGAAAGAATCTGGCCGTCGATGACATGGGCGGCGACGAAGAGGCCGGTGGACCAGATGGCCACGGTGACCGGCCCGGGCAGCGCGTCGAAGAAAGCGTCGTCCCAAGGGTTCTCCGTACGGGCGATGATGTTCTCGCGCACGCGGCGCAGGATGCGGCGCACGATGAGATTGATCGTGCCAGTGACGAGGACGACGATGAAGACGTGGACGATAGGACTCTCCCACGTGTTGTGGCGGAGCGTCTGGACCCAGTCGGACGAGAGCAAAGCGTCGAAGCTCATCGGAATAAAGAGGATATCACGGCCTGCGGCGGCGTTTGTCGGCCCGGCCCGCCTGCCGCTGCAGGTAGCCCAGGGCGGCGAACGCAACGGCGATGACGCAGCGCAAAGCGATGAGCAGCGGCCGGCCCCCGCGCAGGCAATAATAGATGGCCAGCAGGAAAAACCCGGCGGAGATAGCGAAATACCACCACGCGAACCAGGGCGACTCCTGCCAGCGGCCGCGGTGCCGATTATCAGGCATGGGAACCTCGCTCGATATAAGGGTAGCCGATCATGGGGGGTAAACTCTGCACTTGACATCACCAGAGCAAGGCGTCAGACTCAGTTTTTGCAGCGCGGCCTGGGATGACAGCCGCCGGGCGGAAAGGCGGGCGCCTGGAGCTGCCGCAAGAGGCAGGAACTACGCAGCGAGGAGTAGCTTTGTCAAGACGGGTATGGCTTGTACTCGCCCTGGGATCCGTCACGGCGGTATGGGGGCAAAACGTAGGCGGTTACACGGGGCCGGCAGTGCTGAGCCGCGCCGGAGCGCCATTAGGGAAATACCTGGGCCAGCCGATCACGTTCCGTTTTCATGCGGGTGTTCAGGCGAGCTATTTCACAGACCTGTTCGCCCCGGCGACCGATGAAGTGGGCAACCTGATTACCGGAAGCGGCCCGGGCGTAGTCGGCACAGTGGGCGTGTACGGGGCACGGCACGGCCGGCATGACACGCTCGCGGTCGACCTTCTGGGCGCCTACCGGGCATACTCGAGAACCGACCTACGGAGCTACAACGGAGCCGACGTCCGTCTCGGCCTCGACTACGCCCGGCAGACTTCGGTGCGCACGGCGTTCGAACTCGGGATCAACGCATCCAGTTACAGTTACAGCTACGGCGGCCTGTACCAGCCGGTGGCGCCCGATCCGACGGAAGACCTGGACGGATCGGCCGTGGAACCGTTCGACACCCGAACGACGCGGCTTTCCGCCCGGGCGGGCGTAAGCCATTTCCTCACCCAACGGTGGTTCTTCACTGTGCGCGGCGGCGGCTACACGGCACAGCGGCACTCCAAGGCTCTGCTCGACTCCTCCGGGTTTTCAGGGGGCGCAGCGCTCCGATACCGTCTCAGTGCAAACACGACGATCGGTCCGGCGTACCAGTACTCCCAATTCTATTTCAGCGCCAATGTCGGCCAGAGCTGGATTCACGACATACAACTGGCGCTCGATCACAAGTTCTCTCCCCATTGGCAGATCGTCCTCGGCGCAGGGGCGTACTATGTACGGTCGGAGCGGGTCACCACCGTTCCGCTCGACCCGGTGATCGCGGCCATCATCGGTCGTCCGACGACGCTCCAGCCGGTGACGGACAAGAGGACGGGGCCATCGATCCGCGCCACGTTGAGCCGCGCCTTCCGTCGAGGCAGTTTGTCGTTTTTCGTCTATCAGGGAGTCCGGCCCGGCAACTCTTTCATGGCCACGTCAGAGACGACGAATGTCGGCGTGAGGTACAGCTACACGGCGACCTCCCGGGTGAATTTTGGGCTGCGGGCGAATTACTACCGGGCCAACGCCACGATGGGGCGCGACGTGAGGTATGACAACTACGGAGCCGGGGCGGCGATGAGCGTTCGGTTGGCGCGGTCGCTGCACTTCACGGCCGGCGTCGATTACCGAACTCAGGACTTGCGGAATTCCAACTACAACCGCAACCGGCTGCGTGCATTCGTGGGCCTGGTATTCAGCCCCGGTGAAATCCCAGTTTCGCTGTTCTAGTCCCGCAGGCATTGAAAATGGCGGCACGTGTTCTCGTGGTGGAAGACGAGGAGATCCTCCTCCGCCTGCTGGAGCGCTTCCTGAACCAGTCCGGCTTCCGGATCGCGGCTTTCGTGAGGGGGTGCGAGGCGCTGTCGGCATTCGATGAGGACCCGACAGCCTACCAGGCCGCCGTGATCGACCTGACGTTGCCGGACATGGCGGGCACCGAACTGCTGGCCGGCTTGCGCTCCCGGAGGCCCGAGCTGGCCGCGGTGCTCTGCAGCGGCTTTCCGGAACCTCCCCGGGAAGCCTCCCAGCCGCGCACCTGCTTCTTGCAAAAGCCGTTCCTGCCTCAACAGTTACGCGAGGCTCTCCTGAGCCTGCTGGGCTAGCCCCCGGCTTGCCGGGCTTCCATCCGCGAGAGGGCCTCCTGGAGCCGCTCGGCGAAGTTGCCGCCGGACTCGGACCACAGCAGGCGCTTGTCAACCGGCAGCGCGTCGTCCATGTCGTGGACGAGGTGCAGCAAGCTGCGAATGTTGTGGCGGAACGGCGCCAGTGGGCGGCTCAACTCGGGGCCGGGCAAGAACAGCGTCTCGAGGCCGAACTCGAAACGGAGCTGTTCGCCGTATTCGCTGGGAAACAAGGGGCCATAGCACCAGATCCCGATCGGCGCCGGACGGAGTTTCCATTCCTCGTCGGCCAGCGTCCACAGGTCCCAAAAGGTTGCCAGCTCGAAAGCGTGGTCGGGCTTGCTGTGCCAGCGGCAGGCCTCGATGATCGCCCGGGGATCGATTTCGCCGGCGTACTCGCGCTCGAGCAGGGGCGCCTCGGCCAGATCGACCGCCCGGACGGCCAGCAGAGCCTGCGGGCGCATGCGGGAGAACGGGAAGTGCCGCAGAGCGTTCTCGAAGTGGCGCAACATGTTGTGCTCGGTGAAGCCCCGGAGCCAGTAGGAAAGGTAGAGGCGATCGGGCATCGCTCTCATTCTAACGGGCGGCAGCGGCGGGCCGTGCGGTACAATTTCCCTTTGAATTGTTCTATGCGCAAGTGCGTTTTGCTATTGGCGGCCCTGGCGGCGCCGGTCCTAGCCGGGGATTGGTTCGCGATAGGGGTCCGGGCGGGGGCGCCGTTGAGCGACGCCTTCGAATCCGTCAAACGGGAATCGTTTCGCTTCAATCCGTCTACGGCGCGCTTCACCATCGGGCCGACGGCCGAGTTGTTCTTGCCGTTCGGTCTCGGTCTAGAGGCCGACTTGCTCTATCGGCGGACCGAGATGAAGGTTACGCAGGCGGCGGGCAGCGGAGAACCGTCGGCCTCGAAAGAGACGGTGGGCAACTGGGACATCCCGTTGCTGGCCAAGTTCCGGTTTCCGGGGGCGGGCCTTCGGCTCTTTGTAACGGCAGGGGGCGCATACCGCAGTTTCGGCGACTTGCCCGCACTGGCCACGAATCTGAAGGATAGCGGCTGGGGCCTTGTCCTGGGCGGCGGGCTCCAGATCAAGATCGGGCGTCTTCGCCTCTCCCCGGAGCTGCGCTTCACCCGGTGGGGATCGGGCGAGAGCGGACGCGGGCCGACAGTGATCCAATACAACCGAAACCAGGCCGATTTCCTGTTCGGCATTACGTTTTGAGGCTTCAGGATGCCCCCAGCCAGGAAGATCGGGCTCTTTGGAGGCACGTTCGACCCAGTCCATTCCGGCCACATCACAGTCGCCAAAGAGGCCGCCGACCAGTACGGGCTCGATCAGGTGCTTCTGGTTCCAGCCGCTGCTCCCCCGCACAAGCACGGCGCCGCAGCGGCGCCATATGAAGACCGCCTGCGAATGGTGGAGCTGGCCTGCCAGGGCGATCCGCGTCTGGTGGCTTCGCGCCTTGAAGAAAACCGTATCCCTTCCTACACCCTCGACACGGTCCGGGCGGTGAAGGGCTCCCTCGGGCAGGACGACGAGCTGTATTTCATCATTGGAGCGGACGCCTTCAACGAGATCACGACCTGGCACCGGTGGGAGGACCTGCTGCGTGAAGTGCAATTCATTGTAGCCACGAGGCCGGGGCACGACTACGAGGAGCCGCCCGGGGCCCGGGTTCACCGTCTGGACACGCTGGCGCTTCCGGTTTCCTCCTCGGAGATCCGCGCCCGTCTGGCGGCGGGCGAGTCGCCCCCGGAACTGCCCCCGGCGGTGCGCGAGTATATCCTGGCCAAAGGCCTTTACCGGCCGTCCCCTGCAGAGTGAAGGGCGGTTTTCGTGCAGGCCGCTGACGGGCCGGCCGAAGCGGCCCGTACAATGTAGAGTTGCACGACTGAAGACCTTCCGGAGAGCAAGTTGACCGCGCGCATCCTGGCGAAATTTCTGGCGGCCGCGCTGTGCGTCCTGGTGATTACTCTCGCCGCCCTGGAAGCGCTAGTGACCCGGCGCACGGAAGCCAGCTACATGGCGCAGAGGCAGCGGGACTTGATCGAGAAGGCCAGGCTGTTGGCCGAACTCTCCCCGACCGGCTTCTCGGAGCTGTCTCACCAGAGGTTCCAGGATCTCGGCCGCAAGGCCGGGGCGCGCATCACAGTGATCTCCCGCGACGGCTCGGTGCTCGCCGATTCGGACGCCGATCCCCAACGGATGGAGAACCACGCCGGGCGCCCGGAGGTGGCGGCGGCTTTGCGGGGCGAGACCGGCAGCAGCCGGCGGGTGAGCCCGACGATGGGCATCATGTTCTACTACGTCGCGATACCGATCCCCGCCGGCGCGCTGCGGGTCGCGGTGCCTCTCGCCGACCTGGAAACCGAGATCGCGGCCATGCGCAAAGAGACGTTGCTGTCGATGCTCTACGCCTTCGTCCCGGCGATGCTCGTGGCGGCGTTCCTGGCCCGGCGGTTCTCCTCCCGTCTCGGGCGCATCATTGAATTCGCCGGCCAGCTTGCCGACGGCGGCTTCCGCCAACGCTTGAACTGGCACGGCCGGGACGCGCTAGCTCTGTTGGCTTCGAAGCTGGACGAGACGGCCGCTAAGCTGGAGCACTCTTTCAACCAGCTTACGCGGGAGCAAGCCGAGCTGGAACGGATGGAACGGATACGGAGAGATTTCGTGATCAACGTCTCCCACGAGCTCCGGACGCCGCTGGCGTCGATTCAAGGTTACACGGAGACGCTGCTCAACGGGGCCATCAACGACTCTGAGCACAACGTCCGGTTTCTCAACATCATCCGGGCTAACGCCGAGCGGCTGACCAACCTGGCGAACGATCTGCTCACCCTCTCGCGGATCGAACAGAAACTCCAAACGCTGGAGCCGGCGCGATGGCCCGTCGATCAACTGGTAAACCGGTGTGTGGAGATGCTCAAACCCCTGGCCGACCGCAAGCGTATCACGTTGGAGACACACCCTGCCGGCGATGAGGCGGTGGTCTACTGCGACGCCGAGGGTTTCCACCAGGCCCTCAGCAACTTGCTGGACAACGCCATCAAGTTCACGCCTGAAGGCGGATGGGTGCAGGTCACGGCGGCGCCGAAGACAAAGAACACAGGCGCGGGCCACATCGAGATCGCTGTGAGGGACTCCGGTCCCGGGATTCCTGCGGAGCATCTGCCGCGGCTGTTCGAGCGTTTCTATCGGGTGGACAAGGCCCGGTCGCGGGAATTGGGAGGCACGGGGCTGGGGTTGGCGATCGTCAAACATGTGGTCAAGGCCATGGGCGGAACGGTGCGGGTGGAGAGCACGTACGGAAACGGGGCCACCTTCGCTTTCACAGTGCCCTCCGGCGACGCCCGCGGGCGCCACCGGTTAACTCGAGATTCATGCTGATGAAACGGTTTTGAAAACAGCCCCGCGAGACTATACAAGGGGAGTAGCCACGGGATGAAAAAGAAGATCGCGCTGATCGAAGACGACACAGACCTGTTCGCGCTGCTCAAGTACAACCTGGAAAAGGAGGGCTTCGCCTTCGTAGGAGCCCATACCGGCAAAGGAGCCTTGGACCTGCTGTTGCACGAACGGCCCGATCTGGTGCTGCTCGACATCATGCTTCCGGATTCCGACGGCCTGGACATCTGCAAAGCGATCCGCAGCCATCCGGACCTGGCGCACCTGCCGGTGATTTTCCTCACCGCCCGCGTTTCCGAGGCGGACCGCATCGTGGGACTGGAAATCGGCGCCAACGACTACATCGTCAAGCCCTTCTTCGTAAGAGAGCTGATCGCCCGGATCAAGACCCAGTTCCGGAGCCGGCGGGCGCCGCCGCGGATCCTGCGCTCGGGCGACCTGGAGTTGGACCGCGGGGCGTGTAGTGTGCGAGTGAATGGCAGAGAGGTCCGAGTGACAGCCACCGAATTCCGCTTGCTGGAGCACCTGATGGAACGGCCGGGGATCGTGTTCAGCAGGGAACATCTCCTGAACACCGTGTGGGGCCCGCGTCGCACGGTCACCGAGCGCACGGTGGACGTCTATATCCTGCGGCTGCGGCAGAAGATTGAGCCGGACCCGGCCCACCCCCAGTACATCCGTTCGGTCCGAGGTTTCGGCTACAGTTTTCGAGAACAGCCGCCGGCTGCCGCCAACAACTCGGCGGCGCCGCCTGAAAGCTGAGGCGTCCGTCCCTCCTGGATCGCCGGGCCGCTTTTTGGAACGCTTCTCGAATCGCACGGGTTCCGCCCGCCGCGTGTTTCAACCCTCCTCGCGTTGTCATCCTCCCTGCCCTCCGCCAACGAACTTCACCGAACTTTCACATTCCGTTCACCGGATCGAACCGTTGGCGCCCCAAGCTGGCTGGTGAGAAGGTTGGCCGGCGCCTGAGTCGGCGGCGGCGCCGGGGACAAGGCGCCGGCCATACCGAACGAGAGAACTTATGCGCAAGAGGAAGCAGATCCCACTCCAATGCATCTTGGTACTGATCACCACCGCCGTCTGGGCGACTCCGGCGGCGGCGCAGAAAAGCGTCGCCGTGGTCAACGCGGCCAGCTTCGAGGAGGGCTTTCCGGTCTCGCCCGGCTGCTGGGCCACCGCCTTCGGCGATTTCGAGTCGGTGGGCGTGTTGGACACGTTTGCGGACTCCGTGCCGCTGCCGACGATCCTCGGCGGCGTCCAGGTCTTCGTGAACGGCGTCGCGGCGCCGATGAACTTCGTGGGCCGGACCCAGATCAACTTCGTCCTGCCCGCCAACGTCCCGGCGAGCGGACGCGTTCCCTTCCGGATCGCGGTCGCGGGCAACACGACCTACGAAGGATCGCTCACACTCTGGCCGATCAGCCCGGCGTTGATTTCCATCAACCCGGCCGATCCCACGAAACCGGGGGCCGTGCTGAACCAGAACGGCACGGTCAACTCGCGTGAGAACCCCGCCCGCCGCGGCGAGGTGATTCAGATCTTCGGCGTGGGCGCCGATTTCCGCGAGCTGCCCTCCGGCGGCGCCGCAGCCCCGCCGGACCGGCTGATCCCGACAGCCACGACGCCGAGGGTCTGGGTCTCCGTTGTCGAGGCCCGCGTACAGTTCAGCGGTCTCGCCCCCAACCTCGTCAACGCGTGGCAGTTGAACGTGTTCGTTCCCGACGAGGCGTTCATCAAAGGGCAGGTGCCCGTTCTCGCCGAGGTGCGGGGCGTAAAGACGAACCTGGTCTCCATCTGGGTGGCCGAATGAGTGACGACAACCACTGCTCCGGGGCGCCGGCCTCCTGCGAACCTGACAACGCGCAAGAGCACGCCGGCGGGCGCTGCGGAGCTGGAGAAAGGATGCCGATGATCAAGAACCCCACGCTTCACCTGATTTGGGCGGCGCTGATCGCCTTGGCGGCGTTGCTCTCCCCGGCCCTGGCGCAGCAAGAAGCGCCGGCGCCCCGAACGGGCCTGATTGCCGGGGCCATCTATGATGCGCAGAGCGGCGAGCCCGTTCCGGGCGCCACGGTGGCCGTAGAAGGGTTGCCGGAAACGAAGGCGGTCGCCGATGACAAAGGTCAGTTCGAGGTCGCCCTGCCACCGGGGGTCTATACGCTCACCGTAACGGCGCTCGGCTATCTGCCGGCAACGATCGAAGACGTCGCCGTCAGCCCAGGCGGCGTCACGGACGCCTCAACGGTGATCGTCGCCGACGACGCGGTGACGACGGTGGAAGTGACCGCCGAAGCCGAGCCCGCCAGGACGACCGCCGACAGTCTGCTCGCCGACCGGCGTGTGGCGTCTGCGGTGCTCGATGGCATCAGCGCCGAAGAAATCATGAAGATGCCGGTTTCGGACGCCGCCGGAGCGGTGGCGCACGTGACCGGCGTTTCGGTGTTGGGCAATGGCCACGTTTTCGTCCGGGGACTGGGCGAACGTTACAGCGCCACGATGCTGAACGACACTTCGATTGCTACCACGGAACCGGAGAAACGCGTCGTGCCACTGGATCTATTCCAGTCACGGCTCATCGACAACGTAAAAATCGTCAAGACCTACACCGCGGACCTGCCGGGGGAGTTCTCGGGAGGAATGGTCCAACTGGAAACCGTCCGCTTCCCGGCCTCGAGCGTCCTGGAAGTGGGGGTTAGCGCCGGGTTCAACACCCGAACGACGGGTAAGCCCTTCCATACTTACCCCGGCGGAAGTCTCGATTTCTTCGGTCTCGATGACGGCACGCGGAGCTTGCCCTCCGGCATCCCCGCCGACGCGCGGCTGTTTCGCGGGGCTTTCACCGACAAGGAGTTGGCCGGGTTCGGACGGCTTCTCCCGGTGAACTGGGAAGCCACCCCGGTAGCCTCGGCTCGACCACAACAGTCCTACGACCTGCTGGCGGGCGGGACGTTTGGCAAACTCGGCCTGATCGGCTCGGTCACCTTCGCCAATGGGCTGCAAGCCTATCCGGAGATCTTCCGGGCGTACCGCCTCGCCGGCCCCGGACGGCAGCAGCTCTTCGTGAACTACGACGATTTCCGCGCCGATAGGGAGGCCGCCCACGTCAGTGGGCTGCTGAACGTCTCCTACAAGTTCTCTCCCAATCACAGCATTTCGGTCCACAACACGCTGACGAATGATGGGGAAAAAGAGGCGCGCCGCTTTTCCGGCTTCGACGGGAACACCGACGAACCAGTCACCGATGAGCGGTTGCGCTGGATCGAACGGCGGCTGGCGGCGACGCAGGTCGAAGGTACGCACGCGGGCGGCCCCTGGAACAGCCTGCTGAGGTGGCATTTCGGGATGTCGCAGGCGAGGCGCAACGAGCCCGACCTGCGCGAGGTGAGGCGGATCGTCAGGCCGAACGGCGATATCGACTTTCTCGCCGACCCGGACTCCGGCACACGCTTTTTCGGCAACCTGGACGAGCGGGTCCTGGAGCCGTCGGCCACCTGGAAGCTGCCCTTTTACCAGGGGTCCGTGTCGGGAAGTCTCGATCTCGGCTTTCGAGGTACGTTCCGGCGACGCACCTTCGACAGCCGCCGGTTCCGGTTCACTCCGGGACCCAGGAGCCGGGTGGACCTGTCGCTGCCGAGTAACGAGCTCTTCGCCACAGAGAACATCCGACCCGACAGGATTCAGTTCCGCGAGATTACCCGCGGGACCGACGCGTACCAAGGGGACATGACGATCTACGCCGGTTTCGCCAGCGTCGAACTGGCGCTGGGGCAGCGCTGGAGGATCAACGCCGGGATGCGGATCGAGGACGCAGAGGAAAACGTGACGACCCTCGATCCCCTCAACGCCGCCGCGCGTCCCGTGGTCTCGACGCTGTGGAACCGCGACCCGCTGCCGGCGGTGAACTTGGCCTGCTCTCTGACCCCGAATCAGGTGCTTCGCTTCGGCTGGGGGAGCACCGTGGCGCGGCCTGATTTCCGTGAGCTGACGCCTTTCGACTTCACCGAGATCGTCGGCGGCTTCTCGACGGCCGGCAACCCGGATTTGAGGCGCACCTCGATCCAGAATTTCGACGCCCGCTGGGAATGGTTCCTTGGGAAAAGCCAACTGCTGGCAGCCGGGTTCTTCTACAAAGACTTCGCCGATCCCATCGAGCTGGTGCTCGAACCTGGAGCCAATCAGCGGCGGACCTGGGTGAACGCTGCCGGAGCCCGGAATCTAGGGCTGGAAGTCGAGTTCCGCCGGAGCCTGCGGTTCCTCTATAGCGGGCTGGACGAATTCTTCTTCACCGGCAATCTCGCGCTCGTTGACTCAGCCATCCGGATCGGCGAGGAGACCAAGACCTCGGTGACGAACCGGCGGCGGCCGCTGATTGGCCAGTCCCGTTACCTGGTGAACGCGGCCCTGGAGTGGACGAGGCCGCGGTGGCGCAGCAGCGCACGGGTCTACGGGAACTATTTCTCGCGGCGCATTTCCGAGGTGGGCTCGTTCGGCCTCGATGACACGTACGAAGAGGGCCGGACCGGCCTGTCGCTCGTCTACGAGTTCCTGCTGCGGGAGGACGGCGGCTGGAGAATACAGTTCACGGCGGAAAACCTGACGAACGCCGAATACCTCTGGACCCAGGGCGGGCAGGTACGGCGACTCTACCGGCCGGGGCGCACCTACCAGGTGGGGATGACCTTCGATCTCATCCACTAAGCGCCCCGCAGACGGCCTGCCGTGCCCTTACCCGAGAACAGAACGATTTCACCAACGAGGAGAGTGACAATGAAGAACCATCTGATACCAACCTTGCTCGCGGCGGCGCTCACGGCTGCCGGGGTACGCGGGGCAAGCCGGACGCCGAGGTTCGATTTCCTCAGCGCGTCGGAAGCCGCCCGGGCGGCGGCCTACTTCGGCGGTGAGACCCCGGCGCGGGCCTGGGTCTGGACCGACGACTACGTCTACCAGCCCGGCCAGCAGTTGAAAGCCTGGTGGACGGTGCGGCCCCTCGCCGGCCTCTATCCGGTGACCCTGACTGCGTACTTCCAGAACAACCAGACCGGCGAGAAGCTTTACCTGCCGAACAACGCCGGCGAACCCACGGACGTCTTCGGCAACACGATGGAGGACGGCTTCCTGATCACCCGGGTCCCAGAGGCGGAGAGAGCGCCGCTGATCGGCCCCGGCGGGCTGTTTCCAGCCTGGTCCGTGCCGAACGATCTCGGCATGTACACGCTCGTGGTGGAGTTCCGCGATTACACCGGCAACAGCGTGCTCAAACGTCTGTACCAGAAAATCAGCGTGGTGGACGAGATCGTCGACGTGACAGCGCCGATCGAGCAGGACACCACCTGGGTGCGTACGAAATCCTATCTTCTTCAGGGCACGATCATCGTCCGCCATGCCACACTGACGATCGAATCGGGCACGGTGATCAAAGGCCGGCCCGGCAGCCAGCCTGCTTCGGCGCTGGTGATCCGGCGCGACTCTCGTCTCGTCGCCCGGGGAACGCGTAACCGGCCGATCATCATGACCAGCGCCTTGCCGGTCGGGAGCCGCCAGCCCGGCGACTGGGGCGGCCTCGTTCTCACGGGTTCGGCCAGCCTGAATTCCGGAGTCGAGGACACGGTAGAAGGACTTCCTCCTGGAGAGGACAGCGTCATGGGCGGCACAAACGACGCGGATTCCTGCGGGGAACTCACCTATGTCCGAGTGGAGTTCGCCGGCGCGGAACTCTCGCAAGACAATGAACTCAACTCATTCACTTTCGGCGCTTGCGGCGCCGGAACTATTGCGCACCATCTACAATCCCATTACGGCTTCGACGACTCGTTCGAGTGGTTCGGCGGCACGATGAACGCCAAGTACCTCGTGGCCACCGCCGGCGGCGACGACGGCTTCGACATCCAGCGGGGATACCGGGGCAAGGTGCAGCACTTCGTCACCGTCTTCTACGATGACAATCCCGGCGACCACGGCATCGAGGGTGACAACCTCGAGGAGAACAACTCAGCCGAGCCGTTCAGCGCGCCGGTGCTGTTCAACGCGACGTTTGTCGGCAACGGGCCCGAGGTTTGCCGCCGGTCCTGCGACGGAGCCCGGTGGCGCCGCGGCTTGAAAGGCAACTTCAGCAACATCGTCCTGACGAACTTCTTCGACGACACTTTGGACATCCGGGACGCGGTCACCGAGCAGAATGTCGCGAACGGGGAGCTCACCGCCAACGGCCTGCTCGCTTGGGGCAACAAGGGCGGTGCGGACAACACCATCAACGGCCAGTTCAAAGAAGGCATCGCCCGGGACTTCGCTACCGGCGTCCGGGGAACGGGCAAGAACATCGTGGTGGCCGATCCGATGTTCCGGTCCACCGTGTTGAGCGACTGGGACCTACGTCCTGCTCCCGGCTCCCCGCTCACCGGCTCGCGCTGGGAACTGCCGCCGGCCGACGGGTTCTTCGACCAGACGGCCCGCTACTGCGGCGCCTTCGGCTCCGGCGACGATTGGACCGAGGAGTGGACGAACAAGAAGCGCGAAAGCGACCTGCTCGTCCAATAACGGCTGCGACTGCTCCGCGCGGGGGGCCCACGGCCCTGCCCCGAGGATCTCTTTTTACTCCGGCAGCACGCGTGCGGCGGCTACAATGAAAGCGGAGGCTCCGTCATGAGATTCCCGGCTCTCGCCTGCGCGGCCTTGTTCGTTTGCGCCGCGGCCGCCGCTACCAAAGGGCCTGCGGCAGCGAGCGGTGAGAACTCGCTGTTCCGCATCGATGCGAAGCTGTACAAAGACCACGAACAGGTCAAGCAGCTTCTCGGTCACGATATCGAAAAGGGTATCGTCGTCATCGAGGTCACCATCACACCCAAACAGAAGCCGGTGGAGATCTGGAGGGACGACTTCATCATCCGCTCGGACAAGGACGGCCAGAAGTCCGAGCCGTACGATCCCGGACAGATCGCGGGGAATTCGGTACTGACGCTGATCTACTCTTACGAAGGCGCGGCCGTCGCCCAAGAGGACCGCGGGCCGGTGTGGGGCGGCGCCGGCGGAGGGATGCCGGGCCGCCTGCCGGGCCAGGGCGGAGGGATCGGGAACACGGCCGCGGTCGAGAAGGCGTCGGCGACCGAGGTCCACGAGGATCCGGAAGAGGTTACGAATCCCCTGTTGCGGGTCCTCCGCGAGAAGATCCTGCCTGAGAAGAAGATCACCGAGCCCGTCACCGGCTATCTCTACTATCCCCTGGAAGGCAAGCACAAGCCGAAACAGGTTTGGCTGCACTACGTCGGCGAGGGCGGTAAGATCGATCTTCGGTTCCATAGATCCCATTAGCTCATGCACATCTCAGAACTCGACACTCCCGCGCTCCTGATCGACCTGGACATCATGGAGCGCAACCTCCAACGTGCAGCCCGTTACGCGGCCGAACACAATCTGCGCCTCCGGCCGCACACCAAGACGCACAAGATCCCGGAGTTGGCGCGCCGGCAGATCAAGCTGGGAGCGGTGGGCGTGACCGTCGCCAAGACGACGGAAGCCGAGGTAATGCTCGCCGCCGAGCCGCCCGACATACTGGTGGCGTATCCGGTGGTCGGCAGGCGCAAGGTGGAGCGTCTCATAGAAGTAGCCAGACGCGTGCCGGTCACCGTTTCACTCGACAACGAGACAGCGGCGCGATCGATATCAGAAGCGGCGGCGGAAGCCGGGCTGCGGGTTCAGACGCTGGCGGAAATGGACGTCGGATTGGGGCGTGTCGGCGTCGCGCCCGGAGAGTTGCCCGCGCTGGGGCGTCTGATTGCCGCCCTGCCCGGCCTGGAGTTGAAAGGGATCGCTTTTTACGCCGGCCATATCAAGAAACTGGACGAAAAGGGCTTCGAGCAGATCGAGCAACTAGCCGAAACGGTGGAGCGAGCCGTGGCCGACTTCCGGAGCGCCGGCTTGCCGGTGGAGGTCGTGAGCGGAGGCTCCACGCCGACCCTGTACCAGTCCCACCGAATCCCGGCGATGAACGAGATCCGTCCGGGGACCTACATCTTCAACGACCGCAACTGTGTGGCATGCGGGTGCGCCACATGGAGGGACTGCGCCGCGTCGATTCTCGTCACCGTAGTCTCCACCGCGCGAGGGAACCGGATGATCGTAGACGGCGGCTCGAAGACCTTCTTCTCCGATGGCCTCGCCACTGGGGCAGATCCCTACTTCGGCCGCTTGATCGAAGCGCCGGAGGCGCGGTTCGTCAAGATGAACGAGGAACACGGCTACGTCGACCTCGAGGATGCCGCCGCGCGCTTTCACGTGGGAGACCGGGTGCGCATCATCCCTAACCATATTTGCGTAGCGGTGAACCTCCACGAGAAGGTCTACGGAGTGCGTGACGGCCAGGTGGTCGAAGAATGGACCGTGGCGGGCCGGGGAAAGCTCCAGTGAACCACTGGGGGCCCAGCCGCGCCGGCTCGGGCCCCCTTCGCACGAGCGAGCTCTGTTGGTGGCTTAATCGGTGGGCGCCAGGTTCTCGACGCTGTCGATCGTCAGCGTATCGCCCTCCAGTTTCCCGGTGACTTTCACCTGGTGGCCTAATACCTTCATCACCTTGTCCGGGTTGGAGATCTGGAGCACCTTGCCGTCCTTAGTGACAAAAACCGGTTTCTGGCCGGCCTTCACGCATCCCTTGACGCAGTTGATCGATTTCTCGGAATGATCCGAGTGCATGGCGCCGCACTTCGAATCCGAAATGTGGCCTGTCCATTCGGCCCCTAAGGCCGCAAAAGCGGCCAGAGAGAGGACGAGAATCGCCTTTTTCATAATCCCTCCTTAGAAGTTGCGAGTCACCGGGCAGTTTCAGAGCCGCCCGGCGAGAACTGATTCGACTATAGCGGAAGCGCGGACGCAGTTGCAAACATGTTGCCGCGCCCGAGAATCCATTCGGGATCGAGCCGTCTCTTGACCGTCCGCATCGCTTCGATCTCGTCGTGACTGTATTGGATCTCGAGCAGCTCGGCTTTTCGCTTGCCCAAACCATGCTCGGCGCTCACCGTACCGCCCAGCGCCACGGCGCGGCGGGCGAACTCGAGCATGAGTTCCCGGCCCCGGCCGAATTCCTCCGGGCAGGAAGGCAGCAGGTTCACGTGCAGGTGCGCGTCGCCGATGTGGCCAAAGATCACGTAAGCGCCGGGAAATTCTTCGTCGGCCCGCCGGCGGTAGTAGGCCAGCATCTCACCGTTGCACCCGAGCGGGACAGCGTAATCCGAGCCCAGCTTCATCAGGCCCCGCCGGCGGAGGAGACGATTCACTGTTTCCGGCAAGGCGTGACGGAACTGCCGGAAGCGCTCGCGGTCCCCCTCCCCGGCGGCGAACCAGGATCGATCGAGATCGGCGCCGGCCGCCTCGAGGCGATCGAGCCATTCATCCAGAGCCGCATCTGCCTCTACAACGGGTTCCTGCTCGACGAGCAGCGCGCCGCCCGGCTTCGGCGGAATTTCCGGATAGTCCGGGCGCAGCAGCTCCAGCGACCGGCCGTCGAGGTACTCGAGCATCCGGAGACCGTCGATCAGGCGCCATTCCTCCACCGCTCGCACGACAGCTTCGTCCCCCGGTAAGAAGACGACCCCGGTGATCAGTGCCCGCGGTAAGGGCAGGAGCGCCAACTCGGCCTCGACCACCACCCCGAGGGTCCCTTCGCTGCCGATGAAGAGATCCACCCAGTCCATGCCGTCTTCGAGGTGATAGCCGGCGGTATTCTTTGTGGTGGCCGGGATGGGGATCGCCGGCACCGGGAAATCGAGGCGCTGGCCGCGCCGCCAGCGCCGGATCTCGCCCGAGGCGAGAACCACGGTGAGCGCCCGCACCCAGCGCCGTGTGGGTCCGTAACGGAAGCTGCGGGAGCCGCTGGCGTTGGTGGCGATGGCGCCCCCGAGCGAGGCGGATTGCTCGGTCGGATCCGGAGGGTAGAACATCCCAGCCGCCCGCGCCGCCGCTTGCAACTCCCGGAGCGTGATTCCGGCGCCCGCCCGAACGGTGCTGTGATGCACTTCGAGCATCTTCAGGCGCTCTGTCGAAACGATCCAGCCTTCCTGGGCGACCGCACCGCCGACAAGACCGGTCCCAGCGCCGTAGATCGTAACCGGCGTGGCCGAATCCGCAGCCGAGCGCACAATGCGGGCTACGCCTTCTGGGGACTCCGGTTTGAAGAGGCGCTCCGCCCGCCCCCGAAAGCCAGAAGCATCTTCGAGGTACTCAGCGGGGATGCCCAGAGCTACACCTCCAGGATGACCGGCAAGATCAAGGGGCGCCGCGAAGCCTCCTTGTTGATGAAGCGTTTCAGATCCCGGCGGATCTTCTCCTGGATCACCCCGGCGTCGCTGCGTTCCTCGGGTGAGGCTCGCTCGATCGTCTCGGCCACGACGCGGGCGGCGCGGCGGAGCAAGTCTGAGCCGTCTTCGGAAACGAACCCCCGGCTGACGATCTCCGGCGCGCCTTCGCTCTTCCCGGTGAGCCGGTTGATGGCGACAATGGGGACGATGAAGCCGTCCTCGGAGAGATGGCGGCGATCCCGGATGACCAAGTCTTCGACGACTTCATCCACTGTCCCCGAATCGATGCACAGCCGTCCAACCGGCACATCGTCGCCCCGCCGGGCGCCCCGATGATCGATTTCCAGCACCTGCCCGGTCTCGAGGATGAAGGTCTCTTCGATGCCGAGGTGGGCCATCTGCCCGGCCAGCGCCGCGTGTTTGGACAACTGCCGGTACTCGCCGTGGATGGGCACGAAGTAGCGGGGCCGCACAAGGTTCAGCACCAGCTTCAGTTCCCCGGAGCTGGCGTGCCCGGAAACATGCACCGGCGGGTCCATGTTGCCGTAGATGACGTCGGCGCCGCGACGCGAAATGTGGTTGATCATCCGGTAGATCGCCTTCTCGTTGCCCGGTATGATCCGGGAGCTCAACACCACCGTATCACCCTTCTCCAGGTAGACATTCTTGTGGTCGTCCACTGCGATACGGGCCATGGCGGACATCGGCTCGCCTTGCGTCCCCGAGGCGACGACCACTACCTTCTCCGGAGGGATCGCCATGATATCTTGCGTTCTCAAAAGGATGCCATCTCGAATTTCAAGCAAACCCTGAGAATGGGCGATCTCCGTGACCGAGAGCATGCTGCGACCGACAAAGGCCACCTTGCGCCCGGATTCGGCGGCCAGATCGAGAATCTGTTGAAGCCGATGGACCGAGGAGCTGAAGCAAGTGATCACGATCTTGCCCTGCGCCCGGGTGAAGATGTCCTCGAAGCGCGGGCGGACGGCGCGTTCGCTCTGGGTATAGCCGGGACGGTCTACGTTGGTGGAATCCGAAAGCAGAAGCAGGACGCCCCGTTTGCCGTACTCGGCGAAAGTGTGAAGGTCAAAGAGGAGGTTGTCGGTCGGAGTAGGATCGACCTTGAAGTCGCCGGTGTGGATCAGCACGCCGAGCGGGGTGGTGATGGCCAAGGCCACGGCGCTGACGATGGAGTGCGTGACGTGTATGAATTCGACCTTGAACGGGCCGATCTCGATGATTTCGCCTGGCTTGACCGGGTTCAGGGAGACGTTGACATCCTCGAGTTCGTGCTCCTTGAGCCGGCGCTCCACGAGAGCGAGCGTAAATGGGGTGCCATAAACGGGCGCGCTGACTTCCGAGAGTAGAAACGGGGTCGCCCCGATGTGGTCCTCATGCCCGTGTGTGAGGAGGAGCGCGCGAACGTGTTGTTTGTTTTCTTCGAGATACGCGAAGTCCGGCGTGACGATATCCACGCCGAGCAGATCTTCCTCCGGGAACATCATCCCGGCGTCGATGACGATGATGTCATCGCCGTAACGGAGCGCCAGGCAATTCATCCCGAATTCCCCGAGACCGCCCAAGGGAATGACCTGTAACTTCTTGTCTGTCATCAAGCTTCCAGCCTAGCACACGGCGTAAATCCGCCTCGCGCCGCGGGCTTTCCTGCGAAACCGACAGCCCGGGAGTGGTGAGCCCGGCCGCCCGTCAGAGACCAGTAAAAATAGTCTTCGTCTGTTGATCGATTCCACCGCCGTTCTGCGCAGTACAGGGTGGAAAAGGAAGAGCCGCTGCCGGGACGACAAACCCCGGCGGCCGGTTCCGAAGCGGAAGGCATAGCAGAGAAGGAAGGTGTTCCACCCGTGCGGGAGCCCGGGAACGACGAGAGCCGTGAGGTGGCCGGAGGGAGGCCGGCTGCGGAGGAGGTCTCGCGGCCTCTCGCTCTCGGGCCGGCATGGGTGGGGCGGGAAGACCGATTGCCGATTGGGCGAATCGCCAGCCCAAGTTCCCAGCCGGACGGCGATCCGGCGGGAACAACGCCGGGAGGCGTGGCGAGGGGAGGCGCCACGGCGCCGGGCGTAACGGCAGCGGTCTGCAGGCGGCCGGCGAAACAGGCAACCCAAGGGTGCGCCAAGCATTCTCGATCCGGTTTCGGCCCTGGACCGGAGGCGCGCGTCGGGTTGTCCTCGCCGGCCGGCCTGCACCGTGGGTCCGGCTCCGGTTGTTACAATCGGCTGCGGGGGGCATTGCGGCCCCTGACCCCCGCAGGCGGTTTTCACTGGGGAGGAGAGCCGGCATGGCCGGACCCACGGACATTACGGGCCTGTTGGTGAAATGGAGCCAGGGTGACAAGAACGCCCTGGCGGAGCTGACCCCGATCCTCTACGACGAGTTACGCCGTGTGGCGGCGCGGGTGGTGCGGCACGAGCCGCAGAACCTCACGCTTCAGCCCACTGATCTGGTCCATGAGGCGTTCATTCGCCTGACCGACCAGACGCGGCTGACCTCCAAGGATCGAGCCCATTTCCTGGCCCTGGCAGCACGGGCGATGCGCCAAATCCTGATCGACCATTGGCGGCGCCGCCGGGCGGCGAAACGGGGAGGCGGGATCAAGATCTCACTGGAGGCGGGCAAGGATGTGGCGGCGGCCGCTCCGCCTGAGATCATCGCCCTGGACGATGCCTTGCGAGCGCTGGAGAAGATCGACGCCCGCAAGGCGAAGGTAATCGAGCTCCGCTACTTCGGAGGGCTGACGACGGCCGAGATCGCGGAGGTTCTCGGTATCTCAACAGCCACCGTGGGACGGGAGATCCGGTTCGCCCAAGCGTGGTTGTACCGGGAGCTGAAAGGAGAGCGGGAGGACCGTGGCGGAGACCGTTGAGGACCGGGATTGGTGGCGGCGGGTCGAGGAAGTCTTCGCCGGCGCCTTGGATCTGCCCGAGGCGGACCGAGCCGCCTACCTCGAAAAAGCCTGCGCGGGTGACGCGACGCTGCAGGCAGAAGTGCAGTCCTTGCTCCGGTACGAAACAGTTTCCCAGGAAGGGCTGGACCGCGTGGTTGCGGAAGCCGCCGCGACCTACGCCTCCGAGCGTGCGTCGGACAACGAGGTGAGTTCCGACCTCGGACTGAGAGTCGGGCGGTTCCAGATCGTGCGGGAGCTGGCCCGGGGCGGGATGGGCGTGGTGTACCTCGGCGTCCGGACCGACTCGGATTATGCCCAGGTGGTAGCGATCAAGCTGATCCGCAGCGGGCTTCGCTCGGACCGGTTCGTACGCCGCTTCCGGGCGGAGAAGCAGTTTCTCGCCTCCCTCCACCACCCGAACATCGCCATGATCCTGGACGGGGGCTCCACTCCGGATGGGCGCCCCTACATCGTCCTCGAATACATCGAGGGGGATCCGATCACCTCGTACTGCCGCCAAAGGAAGCTGGACCTTTCCGCACGGGTGCAGCTCATGGAGACCGTCTCGAAGGCGGTAGGCTACGCCCACCGGCACCGGGTGCTGCATCGGGACTTGAAACCGGAGAATATCCTCGTCACCCGGGAGGAAGTGGTGAAGCTGGTGGACTTCGGGATTGCCAAGCTCCTCGAGCCGGACTCCGAACATGCCCGCCAGACCACCAGCAGCTTCCGCTTCCTGACACCGGCCTACGCCAGCCCGGAACAAATCGCCGGCAAACCTGTCTCGCCGCCGAGCGACGTGTACTCCCTTGGAATCATCCTGTATGAGGTCCTCACCGGCCGGCACCCGTGGGAGGAGTTCCGCAGTACGCCTTACAAACTTTTCATGGAAGCCAACCGGAAAACACCTCCGCCGCCGAGCCGCTCGCCCGGCGGCGACCCGGAACTGAAGCGGCGCATCGATTCGGATCTGGACAAGGTGGTATTGAAGGCGATGGCCCGCGATCCCTCCGAGCGGTATGCGACAGCTCAAGAGCTGGCGGCCGATCTGGAGCGCTGGCGGCTTCAGATGCCGGTCTCGGTCGGCGAGCATGGCCGGCTGTCGCGCTTCTGGCGTACGGTGCGGAAGAACCCGGTGGCGAGCGGAGCGATAGCGGTGGCGGTGTTGCTCGCGGCCGCCTTGGCGGGCGTGATCTGGCGTCAGGCGGCCGTCGAGCGCCGGTGGCGGGCGTCAACCTACCCGGAATTGGCCCGGGCGAGAGACTTCATGGCCAAGCAACTGGCCGCCGGCGGGGATGTAAGAGCGGCGGCCGATTCGTTCGCCGACTGTCTCCGTTATTTGCGACAGGCCGCCGAAGCCGGGGCTGCGGACAGCGCACTCGACCCACTGAAAGCGCAGTGTTCCACCGGCGCCGCCTGGGCGGCCCTCCGCCAGGATCAGGCCGAAAAGGCGGCCGCCCTGGCAGCCAGTGCGGTGGAGACGGCGCGAAGCATCGGACAACCGGCATTACTGGCGGCGGCGTTGTTCGCCGACGGCGATGCCCGAAGCCGCCGTGGAGACGTCAGCGGCGCCGACGAACGATACCGGGAAGCCTGCAACGTGGTGGCGCCTGGAATGGACCTGTCGCTCGCTTCGCCCACGCCGCAGACGGCCGAACAGTGGCTGGAGTTCTGCCGGGAAGTCCCACCCACCGAGACGCCAACCCGGTGAGAGACCCGCGGCCTCAGATCTCCCACCGCCAGAGGTTGACCGCGGCCGTGTAACCGGCGCCGACGGCCGCGAACAGGACGATATCCCCTTTTTTCAACTTGCCCGCCGAGACGGCGTCGCGAGTGGCCAGCGGGATCGTGGCCGCGGTCGTGTTGCCGTAACGGTCGATGTTGATGATAGTCCGCTCAGGCGGGATGCCGAGCCGGTCGGCCGTGGCAGTGATGATCCGCTTGTTGGCCTGGTGAGGGATGAATGCCGCGACGTCGGCGGCGCTCAGGCCGTTCTTCTCGAGCAACGTTCGGCAGGTGTCATACATCGTGCGGACAGCGTACTTGAAGACCTGTTGGCCGTCCTGATGGACATAGTGCAGGCGGCGGCGCACGGTCTCGTCGCTGGCGGGCAGGCGGCTGCCGCCGGCGGGCATCTTCAGGAAATCCCCACCGGAGCCGTCAATCAGATTGTAGGCGTCCATGAAACCGGTTTCCCCGTCGCCCGCAGGCTCAATGACCATCGCCCCGGCGGCATCCCCGAACAGGACACAGGTGGCCCGGTCCTCGTAATCCACGATGCGGGACATCGTATCGGCGCCGATGACCAGGACCCGGCCGTAGGAGCCGGACCCCACCAGATTTGCGGCCGTCGTCAACCCATAGAGAAATCCGGAGCAGGCCGCCACGAGGTCGAAACCCCACGCGCCCGGTATGCCCAACCGGTTCTGCACCAGGCAGGCCGTGGAAGGAAACAGCATGTCGGGGGTGACGGTGCAAACGATGACCACATCGATGTCCGACGGCGCCAGGCCCCGGTTCTCGAGCGCCTGGCGGGCCGCCTCGTAAGCCATGTCGGAAGTGGCGACGTCCTTGTCGGCGATGTGGCGGACGCGGATGCCGGTGCGTTCGACGATCCACTGGTCGCTGGTTTGCACCATATTCTCGAGATCTTCGTTGGTAAGCACCGCCGGCGGCACGTAGCAACCCACGGCGCTGATCTTGGCTCTGCGCAAATAACCTCCTGATGAGTTCGGGTGTGGAACGAAACCGTAAACTTCCTTGATATGTTAAATTTGGACGAAATGCAAGCCGACGCTCCCAAGGGAAGCGCCGAAGTGGAGGCGATCTGCCGCGATCTCTACGCCCGGCTTCGGCCCGGGGAGCCGACGCCGGTCTTCCGTGTTGAGTTCGGCCGCTTCGCCGGGGCCAACCATTTCATCCGCCGCCGCGACGGCCAAGTCCGCGTCCGGATCTCCGATCTCTTCGCCGCCGCGCCCCGCCCGGTACTGGAGTCGCTCGTCTTCATCCTGCTCGCCAAACTGCTGCGTGAACCCGTGCCGGTAGAGTGCCGGCGGCGGTACCGGGATTACCTGAACCGGGAGGAGGTCCAGCGGCGCCTGCACCAGATCCGCGCCGAACGGGGCCGCAAACGGTTGGGATCGGCGTCGGGCCGCTATTACGACCTGGAGGCGCTGTTTGACCGGCTCAACGACCGCTACTTCGGTGGATCGGTTCCCCAGCCGCGTCTCGGGTGGAGCCGCAAAGCCTCCCGGCGGCGGCTGGGGCATTACGATGCAGCCCACCAGACGATCGTCATAAGCTCCGCTCTCGATGGGGCCGCGGTGCCCGAGTTCGTGATCGAATACGTCCTGTATCACGAAATGCTCCACATCATCCATCCTGTGCGGCGGAACGGAACCAGCCGCGCAATCCACACGAAAGAGTTCAAAGAGGCGGAGCGCCGTTTTCCGAAGCTTGCCGAAGCTCGGGAATGGCTCAAGCGCCTCTAGGAGCGCAATGGGCGTACACCGATTTCTCGTGTGGGCAGTGCTGCCCTTTTCTGCGGCCGGCGCAGAGGGAAGAGTTGCGGCTCCGCCGGACACTTCGCTTTACGCCGCCGTGCTCAGCCGGTATGTCAGAGCTGATGGCCAGGTGGACTACGCGGATTTGCGGGCGCACATCGAAGCACTCGACCGGTTCGTCGGCCAGATCGCCCGCGTGAGCCCGATTTCGGCGCCGGACCGCTTCCCGAGCCGCGAGGCGCGCCTGGCCTATTGGATCAATACTTACAACGCACTCGTGCTATGGGCCTTCGCCAGGGAATACCCGGAAAAACGGATGCGGCTGAAGGGGCTCATCGGCCGCGCCCTGTTCTTCTACCGGAGGAAGTTTCTCGTGGGGGGCGCCAAGCTGAGCCTGGCGGCGATCGAGAACCGGATCATCCGCCAGCAGTTCCGGGAACCCCGGATCCATTTCGCTTTGGTGTGCGCGTCAGCCAGTTGTCCGCACCTGTCGCGGACGCCGTACACGGCCGCGAACCTGCAAGTGCTCCTCGAGGCTGAGACCCGGCGCTTTCTGAACGAGGACCGGAACGTGAGGATCGACCGGGATTCGCGCACGGTGACTCTCTCGAGGCTCTTCGACTGGTATGCGAAGGACTTCGGCGGGACACGAGAGGCGGTTCTCGGGTTCGTCGCCCGTTACCGTCTGGCAGGGGAGATCCTCAAGACAGGAAAATGGAGGATCCGATACTTCCCCTACGATTGGTCGCCCAACGACATACCGGATCCTCGCTGACCAGCCCTGAGCGGGCGCCGGAGATGAGTTGTCAGGTCCCAGCCGTCAGCCGGACTGGGGCCGCCGGACGCAAGACCGAAGACACGGTCATCCGGGCGTCTTCGAGGATCGCGAGCAGGCCGCCGACCTCTACCTTGCCCACGCCAAGCGCGTAGAGCTCCAGCCGGGCCCTGGCCATCAGCCAGGCCGAAAAGAAGGTGATCTTCTGCCGCAGCAGGACGCCACCGATATCCGGAGCTCCCTGCGGAGCCTGCACCACCATCAGGCGCAGAGCGTAGTGCAGCCGGTTGAAGTCCCGGGCCAGATTCCGGAGGTACAGCCGGAACGCGCGGCAGCGGCTGGCACGCAGCTGCCGGTCCATGCCGGGACGGAACCCAGGCTGCGATTTCAAGAACGCGATGTCCTCTTCGTTAAGCAATCTCTCCATCGGACGATAGGCCGACACCGAGAATTCCTTCAACCAGGCCGGGTCAACCCCGCGGACCTGCGTCGAGGAGAGAACTTTCCAGATGAGCGCAACAACCGCCAAGAGCAACAGGGCGGCGGTAGCGCCCGCACCCACGACCACATTCATGCTTGAAGCTACCTCCTGGGTCTGCTCTCTTGAGAAGCATAACCGATATGCGGGAAATTTGCAATGAGACGGTGACGGAAAACCGCCGATTCAGCGGAATTAGGAGCCTATTTCTTGGCCGCGCGCAGCAGCGCAGTGTTGATCGTATCCAGTTGAGCTACAAGGCGATCCTGCGTCTCCCGGCTCCAGCGCTGGCCGAGGATGTAAGTCGTGCGCTCCCCCCTCGGGGAGAGAAAAATGCACCAAGCCGCCACGCAAAACACGTAGACGCCCATGTGGGCGACGCTCAGCACCCGGGTCAGGCCGGCTCCCCCGACGTTGCGGAACAACAGCAAAAGGGCCTGGCTGGCGAAAAACAAACCGAAGACAATTGTATGCAGAACGGTGTTTCGAGGCAGGGGCACAGGGAACCAGAGCAGAAACCCGGTGATGACGAGCAAGAAGAAAAGGAGAGCGGAGTATAGGATCCGCTGAAAGACCCTCATGTAGAGGAGGACGGGATAGGGGTCCAGTGAGCCGGAAACGTCTGGGTAGACGGTGACCGCAGCGGCGATCAGGGACACCGCCAAGGCGAAGGAGATCGCCCAGCGTCCGAGTTTCCCGAGCCCGGAATACCGCTCCAGGACGAGTGCATACACCTCGAGAACAGCCAGGACATAGCAGATAGCGAGGAGGGGGACAGAAACGAGGTATACCCAACCGTAGGCGTTCGTCCGGGGCTTGATCAGGGATAAGACGAGGGCCTGCAGAACCTCGGCGAGAACAACAAAAGTAAAACACCGGTATCGCCGCCACAAACCGGTGTGCCAAAGTCGCAAGAGCAAGACGACAAGGCTCAGGGAGGCTGTAATCCACAGCCAGCGGTTCATCATGTCGATGCTCAGGACGGCGGCCACTCGGCTCTCCGGCCCGGGTTGGGCTGCCCCATATTATCGTCGGCGGCCACCGCCTCTGACAAGCCCCTTGGGGGCGGGAAACGCCAGCGGTTCAGAACAGGGCCAGAGGTGAGACCCAGCCGCCACCGCCACCGCCACCGCCTTTAGTGTCCGGAGGCGGACAGGGGAGGCATTCCGGCCACGGAGCGACCGAAGCCGCGATGAGGCTGGTCGTGGTCACTGCGTGAAACGCAAGCAAGAGAAAGAGAATCACTTTTTTCATCTCGTCAGTTCTCCTCGAAGCGGTGTGATGTCTTTGTCGTGGGTGCGACAGGATCAGGCTAGTAGTAATAGGAGTCGCGAAACCATAGAGCGGCGGGAACTTTTCGGAAATCAGAACAAGCACTCACCAGAGAAGGAAAGATGGTGTAATATGAATTGCGACGCGAAACGCAGCCGAGGTCGATCCGAGGCCGTCGTAAATGGAGGCAGCGGCGAGTGAAACGGACGGTTCCCAAAGAAAACCTCGATCGCAGCGCAGCCGCCGACCTTTGGCGGCACACCCTGTCCCAGATCCCTTCCGTGTTCGGCCGACTGGTCTATCTGGCTTCGCTGCGCAACGGCAATACCGACTCCTACGAACACCATGGCTTCGCGCAGATCTTCGGCCGGGAGATCGCCGAACAGACGCTAAGGCTGAGCCATCGGCAGGCGTTCGCCGAGTGGCTCTGTTTTACGCTCGAAGAACAGAAAGCGGACCTCGACCTCTATCTGTCGGCCTTATCGGTGGACAAGAAGACGATCGTCGAGGCATGGCTGCGCTTGGCGCCGTACCGGAACCTGGTGCCGAGCACGGTGAGGCGGGCGGAGCGGGAGCTGTACCTCGCGGACCTGGAGACGCTGCTCACGCTGCTGAAGAACGAGTACGGCGCCTCCGCGCCTGATCCAGACGCATAGCTACCCCGGTCACCTGCCCGATGACGTCGATCTCCGCGGGAAAGGCGAACACCTGTGGAACCTGATGGGAGGCCGGATGCGGGAGCACCACGAGCTGGTCCTCGTCGAGACTGCACCAGCCACACAGGTAGCCGCCCCGGTGTTCGAGAAAGTAGATCGGCCGCTCGAGTTCGCTGCTCCAGCCGCTGCGCTGGATCTTCCGCTTGGTCTCGTCGATCAGAACCAGGGAACCCGGCAGCAACAGTGGATACATCGTCCAGTCTTCGGTGCCGATGAAGGCGTAGCGGTGGTTGCGCAAATCCAGCCCGTTGAGGAGCATGAGAGGGAGAGTGCCCCAGCGCTGGATCATGCGGCTGAGGTAAGTCGTTTTGCGCATGTCGAGGCCCGGGTCCAGCGAAAGCGGCACCTGGATGACGCCGTGCTCCGAGGGCTGGAATCCGATCAGGTGGGTGGTCTCGAGCTGGATGCTGGCCGCGTCGGCCGGCAACTGAGTGAGATCCACCGCGTACCACTGTAGGACTTCGACGATATCGAGGCGGTAGATGGCGCAGAGAGAGTACAGCCGGTAGATGTTGGGAACGGTCCCCTTGTTCTCGATGTCGGCCAGCCGGCTGAGGGCGATGGCGAACTCGTCGTTCTTGTGACGTTCGGCGATCCGGAGACTGGCCTGTTCGACGTCGCGATAGCGGAGGTTCAGCCGCTCCCGGGCTTGTTTGAGTTTTCGACCGGCGTCCTCCATGGTATGATTAGCTCCCGGCGGCCGGGAGCCGGAGGCAGAGGTGGTCCTTGCCGGGGCGAGGCACCCCCTGCCAGTGAATTATACTCGGCGCCGGGGGCGCGGGCAAGTTCCGTCCTCCGATTTTGTTCTGATTTCGGAACAAGCTTCTTGCGAAGGGGTGAATTTTGAAAATTGTCGTCGGGGTATCCGGAGCGAGCGGTTCGATATATGGTTGGCGCCTGCTCGAAAAGCTCCGCAGGAGGCCGGAGGTAGAGATCCACCTGATCCTTACCCGGTTGGGCGAGCGCACCGCGTACCTCGAAATGAGGAAGCGGGCGGCTGATTTCCGGGCCTTGGCCCACTACTGGTATCCGTTGGAGGACGTCGGCTGCCGACTGGCCAGCGGCTCCTATCCTGTTGATGCCATGGTAGTTGCCCCCTGTTCCGTCCACAGTATGTCGGCCATTGCCCACGGCGTGACCTCCAACCTGCTGACCCGGGCTGCCGACGTGACCCTGAAGGAGCGGCGCAAACTGATCCTGATGGTGCGGGAGACGCCGCTGCACCTGGGCCACCTGCGTACGATGGTCCGGTTGGCGGAGATGGGCGCGATACTAGTACCCCCGATCCCGGGGTTCTATCATCAGCCGCAGACCATCATGGACCTCGTGGACCATTCCGTGGACCGGGTTCTCGACCTGCTTGGGTTGCCCGACCCCGAAGCGAAGCGCTGGGCCCCGAGTCCGGACGCCGGAGCCGGCGGCGCCGGCGAAGAGCTAAGCTAGGCCGTATGGCGACCACAAAAGTTGCCTTCCAAGGCGAGAAAGGCGCGTTCAGCCAGGTGGCTGTCCACCAGCTCCTCGGGACAAAGGTGGCGGTGGTCCCCTGTCCTCAGTTCGAAGACGTTTTTCAGGCCCTGGACCGGGCGCAAGTCGACGCGGCCGTGGTACCGATCGAGAACACCTTGCATGGCTCGGTGCTCGAGAACTACGACCACCTGCTGAAATATGAGCTGCCGATCACGGGGGAAACGAATGTGCGGATCGTCCACAACTTGATCGCCATGCCCGGCGTCCTCTGGAAAGACGTCCGGCGCGTCTATTCCCACCCGGTGGCGCTGAGCCAGTGCCGGCGTTTCTTCGCCAGGTACCCACACCTGGAAAAGGTGCCGTACTACGACACGGCGGGCAGCGTCAAGATGCTTGCCGAGTCCCGCCCACCAGACGCGGCAGCCATCGCCTCGGCCATCGCCGCGGAGATCTACGGTGGCAAGATCCTACGGCGGGCCATCGAAGACGACCACCGCAATTTCACGCGTTTCTTCCTGCTGCGCCGAAAGAACGACGTTCCGCGACTGCCCAAGACCAGCAAGCAGGCGTACAAGACCTCGCTGGTCTTTTCCACCCGTAACGTGCCTGGGGCTCTGTTCCGAGCGCTGAGCGCTTTCGCCCTCCGCGACATCAACCTGGCCAAGATCGAGTCCCGGCCGCTCCGGGGCAAGCCCTGGGAGTACTTGTTCTACCTGGATCTCTACGGCCGGGTGAACGAGGAGCGCGTGGCCAACGCTTTGAAGCACCTCGCCGAGCTGAGTGATTTTCAGCGGGTGCTAGGCTGCTATCCGCGGGGCGCCTGAGCCTCGGGGCGCCGGATTGTTGTACCTTTAGCGACAACGCCTATGGTGAGGTTTTCCTGGCCGCTCATCGTGGCGCTCGGCGTCCCGACCGCCGCGGCAAGCCCCGATCACGTGCTCTGGTACGCTTCCGAGGCCCGCCAATGGACGGAAGCTTTGCCCATCGGCAACGGCCGCCTCGGAGCCATGGTTTTCGGGCGCGTGAAGCGGGAGCGGATCCAGTTCAACGAAGACACGGTCTGGCGGGGCGAGCCGCACGACTACTCTCACCCCGGCGCGGTGCGCTACCTGGCGAAACTCCGCGAACTGCTCTGGGCCGGCAAGCAGGCCGAGGCCGAGGCGCTGGCCATGGAAACGTTCATGAGCATACCCCTGCGCCAGATGCCTTATCAGGCCTTCGGCGACTTGTGGATCGAGTTCCCCGGGGTGGATCCGGCCGCGGTGACGGACTATCGGCGCGAGCTGGATCTCGACCGGGCGGTGGCGTCGGTCAGCTTCCGCGCCGGCGGGGTCGCATACCGGCGCGAGGTCTTCGCCAGCTTTCCGGACCAGGTGATCGCCGTCAGGATCACGGCCGACCGGCCGGAGGCGCTGCACTTCAAGGCCTCCTTGACGGGAGCCCACGAGGGAGACAAAGTCTACAAGCGCGGCGGCGAACTGGTCCTTTCGGGGCAGATCCCCGGCGGCGCGATCCGCTACGAGGCCCGGCTGGCGTTGGTTACCGATGGGTTCGCCGAAGTGCGCGACGACGGCGTCACGGTCCGTTCGGCGAGCGAGGCGACGCTGCTGTTGGCCGGCGCGACCAACTTCGTCAACTTCCGCGACGTCTCGGGGAATCCCACGGCCAGGAACGACGAGGCGCTGGACGCGGCCCGGAACCGGACCTACAGCGACTTGCTGGCGCGCCACTTGGAAGACCACCGGCGGCTGTATCGCCGGGTCGAATTCGAGCTGGAGGGGCCGGCGGCGCCGGATGGTCCGACGGATGTCCGCCTCCGGGAGTTCGCGCGCACCGGCGATGTGGGGCTGGTGTCGCTGCTGTTCCAGTACGGGCGCTATCTGCTGATCGCCTCGAGCCGCGACGGCGGCCAGCCGGCGAACCTCCAGGGCCTGTGGAACGAATCGAACGACCCGCCCTGGGGCAGCAAGTACACCGTCAACATCAACACCGAGATGAACTACTGGCCGGCCGAACCCGGAGCGCTGCCCGAGTGCCACCGGGCGCTGTTCGAGGCGCTCAAAGAGGTGGCCGTCTCCGGCGCGCGGACGGCGAAGGTCCACTACGGGGCCCGCGGCTGGGTGCTGCACCACAACTTCGACCTGTGGCGGGGCACGGCGCCGATCAACCGGTCGAACCACGGCATCTGGCCCACGGGAGGAGCGTGGCTGTGCCAGCATCTCTGGCAGCACTACCTCTACGGCGGGGACGAGGCCTTTCTGCGGGAGACGGCCTACCCGTTGATGAAGAGCGCGGCGGAGTTCTTTGCCGACTATCTGGTGGAGGATCCCAAGCGCGGCTGGCTGATCTCCGGCCCGAGCAACTCGCCGGAAAACGGCGGGCTGGTGATGGGGCCGACGATGGACCACCAGATCATCCGCAATCTTTTCGGCAACACGATTGCGGCCAGCGAGGCGCTGGGGGTGGACGCCGAGTTCCGGGAGCGATTGATCGAGATGCGGAGACGGATCGCGCCGAACCAGATCGGCCGGCTGGGCCAGTTGCAGGAGTGGCTCGAAGACATCGACGATCCGAACAACAAGCACCGCCACGTTTCGCACCTGTTCGGGCTGCATCCCGGGGTGGAGATCACGCCCTACGGGACGCCGGAGCTGTTCCGGGCGGCGCAGAAGTCGCTCGAGTTCCGCGGCGACGGGGCCACCGGGTGGTCGATGGGCTGGAAGATCAATCTCTGGGCGCGGCTGCTCGACGGCGACCACGCCTACAAGCTTCTGCGGAATCTGCTCCAGCCGGTTCCGCCCCCGAGCGAACGCCGGCGGCCCGGAGGGCGCCGCGGAGGCCTGTACCCGAACCTGTTCGACGCCCACCCGCCGTTCCAGATCGACGGGAACTTCGGGGCGACGGCCGGGATCATCGAGATGCTGCTGCAAAGCCACGATCCGTACGGGACTCCGCTGGGCGAAAGCGAAGTGCAGAGCGGACGGGCCGGCTTCCTGCATCTGCTGCCGGCGCTGCCGTCGGTGTGGAAGGCCGGCCGGGTGAAGGGCCTGCGGGCGCGGGGCGGCTTCGAAGTGGCGATCGAGTGGCGCGAGGGCAAACTTCTGGAGGCCCGGGTGACGTCCCGGCTGGGCAAGCCCCTGACGGTACGTTATGCAGGCAAGCAGAAGCGTCTCGAAACCGAGGCCGGAGCGACGTACCGCGTCGGGCCCGATTTGTCCGTCGAGCGGCTATACGAGGGGCGGCGGTGGCACGGACAAGGCCCTGCGCCCGGGATGTTACAAGAGTTCCGTGCACCATGGCCGCCAGCTCGCGCATCCGAAGATCGTAGAAGGAGGCGCGATGCTGATCAAACGGCGGCGGGGCTGGGAGATCCCCGAAAGCGAGGCGACGCCGGAAGAGGCCTTCTGGAACCGGCGGGAGATTCTGCGGGCGGCGGGCTTTCTGGGGCTGGGCGGCCTGCTCGAGGCGGCGGAGAGCGCAAACAAGCTCTATCCGGCCCGGCGCAATGAAAAGTTCACGCTCGACCGCCCCATCACGCCTGAGTGGGCGGCCACGGGGTTCAACAACTACTACGAGTTCCATCCCACCGACAAGAAGGCGGTGAAAGACCTTACCGGCCGGTTCCGCACGCATCCCTGGACGATCGAGATCCGGGGCCAGGTGAACCACCCGGGCAAGCTGGACCTGGACGATCTGCTGAAGAAAGTCGAGCTCGAGGAGCGGCTCTACCGGTTCCGGTGCGTCGAGGCGTGGTCGATGGCGGTGCCGTGGACCGGCTTTCCGATGCGCCGGTTGATCGAGATCGCCGATCCGAAGCCGAAAGCGAAGTACGTGCGGTTCGTCACCGCCAACCGGCCGGCCGAGATGCCGGGCATGCGCAAGGCGCCGTGGTATCCCTGGCCCTACTACGAAGGGCTGCGGTTGGACGAGGCGGCCAACGAGCTGACGCTGCTGGTGACCGGCGTCTACGGCAAGCCGTTGCCGGTGCAGAACGGCGCGCCGATCCGGCTGATCGTGCCGTGGAAGTACGGCTTCAAGAGCATCAAGTCGATTGTGAAGATCGAGTTCACGGCCAAGCGGCCACGGACCTTCTGGAATGACGTCCAGCCGCGGGAGTACGGTTTCTACGCCAACGTCGATCCCACGAAACCCCACCCCCGGTGGAGCCAGGCGACCGAAAAGGTGATCCCCAACATGGAGGTCCGGCCGACGCTGCCCTACAACGGCTACGGCGAATGGGTGGCGCAGATGTACACCGGCAAGGAGTACTGAGGCCGCCGCGCGTCCCCTGCATCCCGCCGACGGTGGTATCTTGTCAGGCGCTATGATGCGCCGCGGTCTCCTCCTCATCACGGTTCTCTCGCTCGTCTGGCCGGCCGCCGCGGCCGCTCAGACCGGGAAGCTCAACGTGCTGCTGGTGATGTCGGACGATCTGAACACCGACGTCAGCTGCTACGGGCACCGGATCGTCCGGACGCCGAACCTCGACCGGCTGGCGGCGCGCGGGGTACGGTTCACCCGGGCCTACTGCCAGTACCCGCTGTGCAACCCCTCGCGGGCGTCGATGCTCACGGGCCTGTATCCGGACCAGACCGGCGTGCGCAACAACCGGGTCTTCTTCCGCGACACCGTGCCGGACGTAGTCACGCTGCCGCAACTGTTCCGCAACAACGGCTATTTCACCGCGCGCATCGGCAAGATCTACCACTATGGCGTGCCCCGGCAGATCGGAACGGATGGTATGGACGACCCGGTCTCGTGGGACCGGGTGGTGAACCCGCGGGGGCGGGACAAGGACGAAGAGGATCTGATCTTCTCCATAGACCGCCTGCGGCACAGTCTGGGCGGGACCCTGAGCTGGCTGGCGGCCGACGGAACCGACGTCGAGCAGACCGACGGCATCGGGGCGACCGCCTGCATCGAGATGCTCAAGTCGCGCCCCAAGGACAAGCCGTTCTTCATCGCCATGGGCTTCTACCGGCCGCACACGCCTTACGTGGCGCCGAAGAAGTACTTCCGCCGGTACCCGCTGGAGTTGATCCGCACGCCGGCCGAACCGCTGGACGACCTGGTGGACATCCCTTTGCCGGCCTGGGTGGACCGGCCGTACCAGCTCGAACTGGACGATCTGACGAAGCGCCAGGCGATCCAGGCCTACTACGCCTCGATCACCTTCATGGACGCTCAGTTGGGACGGATCCTGGACGTGATGGACGAGGAGGACCTGTGGGAGAACACCGTCGTCGTCTTCGTCTCCGACCACGGCTATCACATGGGCGAGCACAAGCTCTGGCAGAAGACGACGCTGTTCGAGAACTCCTGCCGGGTGCCGCTGATCATCGCCGCGCCGGGGTTCGCCGGCACGGCGGGCAAGGCCACGGGCGCGGTGACCGAGATGATCGACATCTACCCCACGGTGGCCGACCTGTGCGGGCTGCGGGCGCCGTCCTACCTCGCCGGGCGGAGCCTGCGGCGGCAGCTCGAGGACGTCTCGGCGCCGGGGCGCGAGGCGGCGCTGACGACGCTCGACAGCCGGGACCGGGTTCACCGGCCGGTGCACTGGCCGCCGACAATCGGCTACACGATCCGCACCGAGAGGTACCGTTACACGGAGTGGGCCGACGGGCGGATCGGCGTGGAGCTCTACGACCACCAGGAGGACCCGGAAGAGTTCGTCAATCTGGCGCTGGCCCCTCACATGCGGGAGACGGTGGCGCGGCTCAAGAAGCTGCTGGCCGAGCGGGTGCGCGAGGCGAAGCAGCGGCCGCGGATTTGACGGGAGCTCGCGCGGGGCCCTCGCCAAAGCTCGAAACCCCACCTCCCCCGGGAGCGAGCCGGTACTTTTGGATCTGCAACCCCTTGGGGTTTTGCCGCCGGGTTGCCAAACTAGAGGTATGAAGTTCCACACCGAGTACTTGTGGTTCCACACCAAGAAGCACCGCGAGTACATCAACATCACCGACAAGGTCGAAGAGGCCGTGCGCAAGAGCGGCGTCCAGGAAGGCATGGTGCTCGTCTCGGCCATGCACATCACGGCCGGCGTCTGGGTGAACGACGCCGAGGACGGGCTGCTGGCCGACATCGACGAGTGGCTCGAGAAACTGGCGCCGTACCGCGACGACTACCGACATCACCGGACGGGGGAGACCAATGGCGACGCGCACTTGAAGAGCTTGCTGGTGCACAACCAGGTGATCCTGCCGATCACGGGCGGCCGATTGGATCTCGGTCCATGGCAGCAGGTCTACTACGCGGAGTTCGACGGACAGCGCCGCAAGCGTGCGGTGATCAAGGTAATGGGCGAATAGGAAGCGGCGGGCCGGGAAGCAGCGCAGTGCAAGGAGGAGGTATGGCGTCTCGGTGCAGGAGGAAACGAGTGATGTGGCGCGGATGGGTGGTTTTTCTAGCCTCAGCGGCACTGGCGGCGGAACTGCCGGTGACGACGGTGGTGCTTTACAAGCACGGCGTCGGGTACTTCGAGCGCGAGGGCGCGCTGCAACCTGGTGAATCGGCGCGGCTGGAGTTCCACCGGGAAGAAATGAACGATGTGCTGAAGTCCCTCACGGTGCAGACAGAGCAAGGGGCGGTGGCCGCCGTACGCTACGACGCCGCCGAACCGCTCGAGAAAAGGCTCGGGCGTTTCCGGATTCGCCTGGGCCGCGAAGAACCGTTGAGTCGACTGCTGGATCAGCTCAAAGGGGAACGGCTGGTGATGACCGTCGGTGGCAATCGGGTTACGGGCGTCATCGTCGGCGCCCGTATCGCCGGCGGCAAGGAACAGCCGGAACGTCAGCAGTTGACCCTGCTCGGGGATACGGGCGCCATCGTCGCTTATGATCTGGCGACCGTCTCCGAACTGCGCTTTGCCGACGCCGGTCTTCAGAAAGAGCTTGAAGAATACCTGGCGACAGTGGCCGGCTCGCGGTCTCAGGACAAGCGGAACCTGTACATCGACACCGCCGGCCGAAACCCGGGCCGGGTGCGGCTACGTTACATGATTCCCACACCGGTGTGGAAGTCCAGCTACCGGCTCATCTTCCCGGCTGACGGCAAGCCATGGCTCGAGGGCTGGGCCATCGTGGACAACACGACGGGCGAGGACTGGCGCGGCGTGCGGCTTTCCCTCGTTTCCGGAAGGCCGATCTCGTTCATCAGCCGGCTGTACGAGCCGAAGTACGCGAAGCGGCCGGTGGCGGAGCTGCCGGAGGAGCGGGCGGCGGCTCCGGTGGTCCACGAGGGGGCGGTGGCGGAGATGGTCCAGGCGCGGCGCAAGGGAGCCCCGGCGGTCCGGGCGATGAAGGCGGCGCCCGGTTTCGCGGCTGAAGCCATGGCTGCCCCGCCCCCGGCGCCCAGCACGATCACCGGGGCGGCCGCCGGACGCGAAGCGGGCGAGCTGTTCGAGTACCGCTTCGAGCGGCCGGTGACCATCCCGGCCGGGCAATCGGCCATGCTGCCGTTCCTGCAGGAGACGGTGGCGGCGCGCAAGCTGGTGATCTATTCGCCGGAAGACGACGTCCACCCCAGGTACGCAGCGGAACTGACGAACACGACCGGCAAGACGCTGGACGGCGGTCCGGTGACGGTCTTCGACGGCGGCGTCTATGCCGGCGAGGCGCTGCTGGAGACGCTGAAGGAGGGCGACAAACGTCTGATCAGCTACGGCGTGGATCTGGGGACGCGGATCACGACGCGGTTCCGTTCCGACCGCGCGGTAGTGCGCGAGGTGCATCTGCGCCGGGGGGTGCTCGAGACGCGCTCGGCGGTGCGCGAGCGTAAGACCTACTCGATCAAGAACGTCGAGGCGAAACCGAAGACCGTCATCGTCGAGCATCCGGCGCGGGCCGGCTACGAGCTGGTCTCGCCGGAGGCGGCCGAAAAGACGGCGACGGCGTACCGGTTCCAGGCGCAGGTGGGACCGCGCGATTCCACCGAGCTGACGGTGATCGAGGAGCGGGTCTTGAGATCGACGACGGCGGTGACGAACCTCACGCCAGATGTCCTGTTGAGCTATGTCGAAAATACACGCCTGAGCGAAACGGCGCGGCGGCATCTGCGCACGATTCTCGATCTGAAGCGGCAGATCGCCGAAGCCGACGCCGAGATCCAGCGGATCGAGAGAGCAATTCAGGAGACGGCGCAGGACGAGGACCGGATCCGCAAGAACATTCAGAGTCTGAGCCGGGTGAGCGGCCAGCAGGAACAGGTGCAGAAATACGCCGCCGAGCTGGCGCGCCTGGAAACGCGGATCGCCGGGCTCCGCGATCAGGCGGCGGCGGCACGGCAGCGGAAAGCGGAACTCGAGAAGGAGCTGAACCAGGCGCTCGAAGGAATGGAATTCTGAAGCCGCTCACGCGGCGGCTACGAAGCTGTGGGCCCGAAGCCGCGTGTTACACTGAAGGACGATGGGCACCGGGTTTTTCCCCTCGGTAAGACGTTGGATTCTATGGGACTATCCGCGGGGGAGCCTGCAATACGACATAATGGTCGCGCTCATTCTGGCCTTCATCTTCCTGACACCCCGGGGGATCTTCCATGACCAGCCCCAGCCGAAGCAAGTAGTCATGGTGCAGGGCGAGGGCGCCGGCGCAGTCTTCTGGCTGGAGGCGGATCTGCTGGAGGGGATTCCGGAAACCCAGATCCGAGCTCGGGTCGAAGAGTTGATCCGGCAAAGGGCCCGCACGCGCCGGTTTACCGTGACGCGGGTGGAACCGATCTTCGACGCCGAGAAGCAAATAAAAGGCTTTATGGCGTTCGCCCAGCCGGCCCCGTAGCCATGTTCCAAAGGCGGCTCTGGATGCGCCAGACGTTCACGATCTCGCTTATGGTGTTGGCGTTGTCGCTACCCGCGGCGGCGGGCGACCTTCAGCGAGTTCTCGCCGAGATGGACGCGGCCTCGCGCCGCATCTCCTCGGTAACCGCCCGGATTACGAAGGCAAGCTACACGGCGGTGATCGACGACACGACGATCGAGCACGGGATCATGTGGTTGGCGCGCAGCGGCCAGCGCCGGAACCGGGTGAGAATGCGGGTCGAGTTCACCGACCCGGATCAGCGCTCGGTCGCTTTCGCAGGTAACCAGGCGGAGATTTACTACCCTAAGATCCAGACGGTTCAGGTCTACGACCTCGGCAAACACAAGGCGCTGGTGGAAGCGTTCCTGTTACTGGGATTCGGTAGTTCGGGCAAGGAACTGGCGAAGGACTATCAGATCCGGCTGGCGGGCGCAGGAGCGGTCGAGGGCGTTCCGGCCTGGAAGCTCGAACTGACGCCGAAATCGAAGAAGACGCGGGAGAAGATTGTCAAAGTGGAACTGTGGCTGGCCAAGAAGGGGGCCTACCCGGTGCGGCAGAAGTTCTATGCCCCAAGCGGCGACACGACTACGATCACATACACTGAAGTCCGGTTGAATCCGAAGCTCAAGGACTCCGACTTAAAGTTAAACCTCCCTCCTAACGTCAAACGCGAATACCCTCAACGCTAGCCCGGCGGGCGTGGCGAGATCTGGGACGGCAACCAGTTTCAAGCGCGACGGGGCCGTTCGGCGCCGGAATAGCGCAGATAGGGGCCGCGGCTGCCATTGGGCAGGATCGTCGACGGATCGGTCCGGGCTCGAGCGAGTGACTGGACAGTCAGACCGAGCGCCCCTTCGAGATTAGCGCCGCGAAGGTCGGTGGCGTTCATCCTGGCGTCGTGAAACCGGGCATCTCTGAAGTCGGCACGGCACATGTCGGCCCCGTTCAGGCTTACGCCGCGGAAATCGCAGCCGCGCAGGTCGGCCCGATGGAAAACGGTGTGGTTCAGTTCGGCGGACTGGAACTTCGCCCCGCTGAGCGCGGCCCGGCTGAAGTCGCAGGCTTGCAGGCGGGCAGACCCGAAGTTGGCGCCCGCGGCCGTGGCCCCGATGAATCGGCAATAATTGAGCTTGGCGTGATAGAACTGGGCGCCTTCGAGGTTGGCCTGTGAGAAGGCACAGTCGAAGAATCGCGCTTGGTGGAACGCCGCGTGCGGCGCGCTGGCCGTCGAGAGATCGCATTCCTCGAACCGGGCTTCCGTAAAGCGGACTTCCTCCATCTCGGCGGCCCGCAAGGAGCACTCTTTCAACACAGCCTCGGTAAAATTGGCATCGCGCAGGGATGCATTGTCGAAACGGACCCGGGCGAGTTCGGCTTCCATGAAGCCGGCTCCGGAGAGCAAGCAACGGCGAAAGTCCACCTGTTCCAGTTCCGCACCGCCGAACTCGATTCCTGTCAGGTCGGCCTTAAGCCAGGTGATGAAGTGGAGCAGGGCCCGGGTGAGGTCAGCCCTCCGCAGAGACGTTCCTGTCAGCGTGATCCCTTTGAGTTCGGCCCGAACGCCATTCTCGACCCCCTCCAGCCAGTCCCGGTGGGCGAGCAGAATCCGCTTCAAGTCCGGCGCTTCCCCAGCTTCCTGTCCCTGTTTCAGCGATGCCGAGTGCGCGCGACTCATTGTTTTCATTTCTCTTATCGGCGGCGAGACCGTTTCCTTGAATCCCGCCGCTCGAAGCGGGTCGGCCTTGGAGAGCACTACAATAAAAGGCTGGTTTTCATGAGCCTCGAGATCGCTGTTCGCGAAAAGGAAGGGGTCAGAATCCTCGACCTGAAAGGCCGGTTGACGGCCGGCAAAGAGGTGGAGCGGCTCCGGGAGGCAATCCACGAACAGCTCGAAGCCGGACATACGAAGCTCGTCCTCAACATGGCCGGGGTGGATTACATCGACTCGACGGGACTCGGCTCCCTGGTGGTTTGCTTCACCCGGGTCCAGCGGGCCGGCGGGGCCCTGAAGTTGCTGAACCTGAACCGCCGGGAGATCCAGTTGCTGATTCTGACGAAGCTCACGACCGTCTTCGAGCTTTTCGACGACGAGCAGGACGCCGTCAACAGCTTCTTCCCGGGGCGCAAGATCAAGCGATTCGACATACTGAGCTTCGTCAAGAAGCACTCCCAGGAGTAGGCGGCGCGGATGCGGCTGGTGGTGATCGGTGGAAACGCAGCAGGACTGAGCGCCGCCGCGCGCGCCCGGCGGCTGGATCGCTGGCTGGAGATCGTCGTTCTGGAAAAGGGTCCGGTCATCTCTTACGCTGCGTGCGGCCTCCCTTACTACATCGAGGGCCGCGTGCGGAGGCTGGAGGAACTGCAAGTCGCCTCGATCGAGGAATTCCGCACGAAGCGCCGCATCGACGTACGCACCGGCGCGGAAGTGGCGGCCATCCGGCACGCCTCGCGGGAGGTGGCACTGGCCGGCGGCGAGCGGATCGGCTACGACAAGCTCATCATCGCCACCGGAGCAAGGGCAGTGCGCTCCGGGATCCAAGGGACTGACGAGCCTTATGTGTTCCCCCTGCAGACCTTCACCGACGCCGAGCGGTTGCGCACGTTTCTCGAGAAGCGGCGGCCAAGGCGAGCCGCCGTCGTCGGGGCCGGATACATCGGCCTGGAGATGGCCGAAGTGCTCCGAGCGCGCGGGCAGCGGGTGGCCGTGTTCTCCGCCGACGACCGCTTGCTCGGCTCAGGGAACGGAACGCTGCGGGGGGCGCTGGCACGCCGGCTCGAGCGGTTCGGCGTGGAGCTGCACGCGAACCGGCCGGTCCGCAGTCTTGGGGAACTGGAGGTGGACGGCCGCGAGCCGGATCTCGTCCTGCTGGCCGCCGGCTTTCGCCCGAACGTGGAGCTGGCCGCCGAAGCGGGCGTCGAGATCGGGCGGACGGGCGCCATCCGGGTAGACGAGCGTCTGGAGACGAACCTCGGCGGCGTCTACGCGGCGGGTGATTGCGCCGAAGCGCTCCACAAGATCACCGGACGGCCCGCGTACATCCCCCTCGGCACCACCGCCAACAAGATGGGCCGGGTCGCCGGGGCCAACGCCGCCGGCCGGCGAGAGCGCTTCCCGGGGGTTCTCGGCACCTCCATTGTGCGGGTGTGCGGCTTGGGCGTCGGGATGACGGGCCTCAGCGGCGAGGATGCCCGCGCCGAAGGCTTCGAGGCGGTTTCCGCGCGTATCGAAGCCCTGGAACGCCCGGAGTATTTCTGGGGCGTCAAGATCACCGTCGAGTTGACAGCCGACCGGCGGACCGGGCGGCTCCTCGGCGGCCTGGTGATGGGCGAGCGCGGCGTGGCCCACCGGACGAACGTCATCGCCACGGCTCTCGAAGGCGGCCTCGGCGTCGAGCAGTTCCAGACGCTCGACCTGGCCTACGCGCCGCCTTACGCGCGCGTCTGGGACCCGTTGCTGATCGCCGCCCAGCAGCTCAGGAAACTTCTGAGCTGAGGGGCTTGCTAGACTGCGATAGTGATGCTTGCCAGCGGAACGAAAGCTCCGGATTTCAGCTTGCAGTCGGCCGGCGGCGGCCGGTTCACTCTGCGTGAGTTGCTCGCTGAAGGCCCAGTGGCGGTGGCCTTCTTCAAGAGCTCCTGCCCGGTGTGCCAGTTCACATTCCCGTTCCTCGAGCGGTTGCACCGGGAAGGCAGGGGCGTGCGTTTCTTCGCCGTGTCGCAGGACAACGAGGCGACGACGCAGCGCTTCATCGAGGAGTACGGGCTGACGTTTCCGGTCCTGCTGGACCGCTTCGACGAGGGCTACCCGGCGAGCAACGCTTACCGGATCCGGGCGGTGCCGTCGTTGTTCCTGATCGAGCCGGACGGGACGATTTCACTGACTATGGAGGGCTTTGAGAAGGCCGCCCTCGAAGCGCTGGGAGAACGCGTCCAGGCGGCGCCCTTCCGTGCCGGCGAAGACATCCCGGTCTTCCGCCCTGGTTGAGGATCGAAGAATTGAGTCCCGGGGCGGGCTCACGGAAAGCACTCGGGTAGCGGTGCGGGTTAGAATCTATACAAGGACGGTTCGAAATGGCGAAGAGCGCCGGTGTTCTCGACGCGGCAGCGGCCATCGCGAAAGGCCTCGGGGTGACGTTCCGGGAGCTGCTGTCTCCCACCGTCACTGAGGACTACCCGGATTCGCCGGTCCGTTTCCAGGAGCGGTTCCGCGGCGGCCATGTGCTGCAGCGCGACGAAGAGGGGATGGAGAAATGCGTCGCCTGCTTCCTGTGCGCGGCCGCATGTCCCGCGAACTGTATCTACATCGAAGCGGCCGAGAACACCGAGGAAAAGCGCATCAGCGGCGGCGAACGTTACGCCGAGGTCTACAACATCGACTACAACCGCTGCATCTTCTGCGGCTACTGCGTCGAGGCCTGCCCCACCGACGCCATCACCCACGGCCACGACTTCGAGCTGGCCGACTACGACACCGCCTCGCTGATCAAGCGTAAGGAGGACATGTTGGTTCCCTGGCCGCCTGCTCAAAAGGATCAGCCGGTCAGGCAGCGATAGGCGCGGCGGGCGACGATCAGTTCTTCGTTGGTTCTGAGCACCACCACGTCCACGGCCGAATCCGGAGCGGAGATCACACGGTCGCCCGCGCCCTTCTCGTTGCGCTCAGCATCGAGCGAGACTTTCAGGAAGCCCAGCCCGGCGCAGACGGCGGCGCGCAGGCCGGCAGCATTCTCGCCGATGCCGCCGGTGAAGGCGATCGCGTCCACTCCTCCCATGGCCGCCGTATAGGCGCCGATGGTCTTCTTGATCTCGTAGGCGAAGACTTCAAGGGCGAGAGCTGCATCGCGGTTCCCTTCCCGGGCGGCCGTTTCGATATCGCGTACGTCGCCGCCGGGGATGCCGCTCAGTCCCGCCAACCCCCCCTCGCGCGCGAGCTGCCGGCGGACCTCGGCGGTGTCCCAACCGCAGCGCTCCATCATATAGAGGACGGCGAAGACGTCGAGATCGCCGTGGCGGGTGGCGTTTTCGAGGCCGGACTGCGGCGAGAACCCCATGGTCGTGTCTACCGAGCGCCCGCCGTCGATGGCGCACATCGACGAGCTGCCGCCCAAATGGCAGGAGATGATCCGGAGCGAAGCACGATCCCGGCCGAGGATTTCCGGGACGCGCCGGCTAACGTATTCGTGCGAGGCGCCGTGGAAGCCGTACCGCCGGACGCCGTAGCTCTCGCGCCATTCAACGGGTACGCCGTAGCGCGCCGCGTACTCCGGCATCGTGGCGTGGAACTCGGTTTCGAACGCCGCCACGAGGACGGCGTCCGGCAGGGCTTCCTGAAACGCCCGGATCCCAGCCAGGTAGATGGCGTTGTGCGCCGGGGCGGCGGGCAGGTACTCTTCCAGAGCCGCCAGCACGCCATCGTCGATGCGGAAGGTGCCGCGGTAGCGCGGACCGCCCAGTACGGCTTTGAACGCCACGGCGTCCACCGGGGCTCCGCCCGTGTCAATCGAACGGATGGCCGCCCGGTAATCGGTGACGCGCTCCAGGCGTCCCTGCGCCAACGCCTTTTCGGCGGGCATCTCGAGGAGCTGGTACTTGAGCGAAGTGGAACCAAGGTTCGGAACAAGAATATTCATGTTTCAGCAGGCGTATCAACGGAACCGGTATTGGGATTCGATGGCCGCCAGGTTCTTGCGGGCTTGGGCCCGAAACGGGCTGTTGATGGCGGCGCACTTCTTGAAGAAGTCCCGGGCCGCAATGAGCATCTTCGCGTTGCCGCTCTTCGAGCCCATCTGGTAGTTAGCGAGCCCGAGGTGGAAGTAGGCCCCCGCGAGCAGTTGCGCGTTGCCCCTGATGTAAGGCAGCGCTTTCCGCAACGTCTTATCGGCAGTAGCGTACTTCTTCTGCGTGCTATAAGAGACCCCCATCATCCAGTAACCCAGGCCGAGCGAAGCCTTCTTTTTCTTCTCCCAGGCATCAGCAGGAACACCTTCGGGCGGTTGCGCGTTCTCGAGGTAATTGACGAGTTTGGTGGCGTACTCGAGGGTCTTGGCCGTGTCCTTCTTCTTGTTCAGGTAGTAGTCGGCGACCACGAGCAGCATGTCCTCGTTGACCTGGCCCTCTTTCTCGGCCTGCTGCGCCAGAGCCACCGCTTGCTCGAGGTTGCCGGCCTGCTGGTAGGCGAGAAAGACCTGGACGGTGAGTGAAGGCAGGTGCTTGCTCTCGGGGTCGATCTCCTTGAGCGCCTCATAAAGCTTGATCTTCTGATCCGGATCCTGCGTCTGCAAGGCGGCGTTGTAGAGCGACCACTCGGCGTATTGGCCGACCTGCTTGGCGAACTCGATGCTTTGCTTCCACTCCTCCTCGTCATCTTCGTACTCGAACTTCGGCTTCGGAGCCTCCACGGCTGCCTTGGCGGCCTTGAAAGTCGTTACCGCCCATTTTCGGACAAGGTCCGGATCCTTGAGTCCCTCGGCCGTCTTCAGGCAACTGTGTGCGGAAGCCGCGTCGGTGGGGACCTTTTCCAAGAGCTTCTCGCACCACTCGAGCGACTTTTGCGGCTGCTTGAGCTTCAGATACACGGGGGGCAACTGGGTCAACACCCACTTGACGCCCTCGTGGTTCGGATACTGCTTGAGGAACTGCTCAAGCATCATCGCCTTCTCTTGCGGGTTGTCGGTGACCCCAATCTGCTGCAGCAACTGCCCCTCCGGAGTCGTCGTATCGATCTCGATGTCCTGGCCGGGGAGCCAGAGAGCCACCGCCAGGAACAGGGCGAGCGAGATTAGCTTTTTCATCGAGCGCCTCCTCTGTTCGCGGAACGGCAGTATTATAAAACAGATTCCCGGCGGCCGAAGGTTGGGGACGGCAGCGCACTTGCAACGTTTGCTGCTGCGCCGGCCTGCGGGCCCGGCGGAATCCCGACCCGGACGGAGGAAAGCGAGTACCTGAGGGATGGTTTTACCCACGACGTACACGACGGCTCTGCTGCTGACGATCCTGACAATGATCTGCTGGGGGTCATGGGCCAATACGGCGAAGATGACCGGCAAGTGGCGGTTCGAACTCTATTATTTCGACTACGCCTTCGGCGTGCTGCTGGCGGCGACGATCCTGGCGTTGACCTTCGGCCAAATGGGAACGGACCTCACGTTCCAGGACAACCTGTTGATCGTACGCAAACGTGCGCTCGCCTTTGGACTGCTTGCCGGCGGTGTCTTCAACCTGGCCAACATGCTGCTTGTGGCGGCCATTTCGATCGCCGGCATGGCGGTGGCGTTTCCGATCGGCATCGGCCTGGCTCTGGTGATCGGCGTGATCTGGAACTACGTCTTGAACCCGCAGGGCAATCCGCTGATGTTGTTCGGGGGATCAGCCTTGCTGGTCGGGGGGATCGTCGCGGCTTCGATCGCCTACCGAACCTACGCCGAGCACCGCGACGCCCTGCGGGCCCAACGGGCGCAGACGAAAGGAAGGCGCCCGCCGAGGCGGACCGGCTTCAAAGGTATCGGGCTGAGCCTCGCCTGCGGCGTGCTGATGGGATCCTTCTACCCCCTCGTGGAGATCTCCAAGCAGGGCGAACTCGGTTTGCGGTGCTATGCTGCAGGGTTCGTCTTCGCGGTAGGGGTATTTGTCACTACGCCCGTCTACAATCTGGTCTTCATGAACGTGCCGGTCACCGGGAGGCCGATCGGCCTCCGGGAGTATTTCACAGGCACGGCCCGGCAGCATCTGCTTGGGGTCGCCGGCGGCGTCATTTGGGCGGTAGGCGCGATCGCCAACTTCGCCGCCGCCAGCGCACCGAAGCAGGTCCAGGTGGGACCGGCCATCAGTTATGCCATCGGCCAGGGCGCGGTGCTGGTCAGTACCTTGTGGGGGCTGTTGTATTGGAAGGAATTCGAGGGCGCTCCGCCCGCAGTTAACCGTTTGGTCGGATTGATGATCGCGCTGATGGTGGGCGGGCTGGCGTTGATCGCCGCCGCGCCGCTGTTTGCCGGCAAGTGAGTCAGCGTGGTCCTGTGCGAAACACACGAGGAGGATCCACATGAGAGTCTCGCGGAGAAATGCACTGAAAGGGGCGGCCGCCTTGACGGTAATCAAGCCCGGCACGGCGTTTGGCACGCAGGCGAACTCGGCGGTGGGTTTCGGCATCATCGGCACCGGGGGCCGCGGCCGGTACGTCGGCGGCCACATGGCCCGTGACGGCCGGACCCGGCTGGTGGCGATCTGCGACATCTTTCCCGACCGCATCGATCTGGCCAAGACCCACGTCCCCGGCGCCGCCAAGGCCCGCGTCTACACCAACTACATGCAGTTGCTCGAGCAGGAAGACGTGGACGCCGTGCTGATCACCACGCCCGTCTTCCTGCACCCGGAGCATTTCGAGGCGGCCGTCGAAGCGAAGAAGCACATCTACTGCGAGAAGCCGGCGGCGCCGGACGTGGCGGGGCTGAAACGGATCGCCCGGGCGGCGCGCAAGATCGCCCCGGACCGCGTGGTGCAGTGGGGCTTCCAGCAGCGCTTCAGCCCCGAGTACCTGCGGGCCAAAGCGATGGTGGAGGGTGGCACGATCGGCGACGTCAAACTGGCGCTGTCGTTCTGGATCCTGGGCGGGGTGCCGCCGGCGCGATTCAACCCCAGATACCCGCCGGAACAGCGGCGGATCCGCTATTGGGGACGCTGGACGGAGCTTTCCGGCGGGCCGATCGTCGAGCAGGACTGCCACGGCGTAGACATGCTGAACTGGTTCCTGAAGGCCCGCCCGAAGAGCGCCGTGGGCCGCGGCGGGTTGCGCTATCCGGTGGTCTACGGCGACTGGACCACCGACCACCACGACATCATCTACACCTACCCCGAAGGGAAAGAGGGCTGGCTCATTTCGATCAAGCACGCGGCCGGCTTCCGGGACGTCAAGGAGCAGATCTTCGGCTCGAAGGGGATGATCGAGACGGCGCGCACTTATTACAAGCTGCACGGCCCCAAGGAAGGCTGGCGATTCACCAACGCAGACAGCCTCGAGGACCGTAGCCTCATCGAGAAGGTCGAGTCGAAGCGCGAGATCACCATCGATGCGGTCGAGCACTTCTTCGACAAGATCCTCGCCGGCGAGCCCTACAACATGACCAGCGTCGCCGTCGAGGCCACGGCGACGTCCATCCTCGGGCGCATGGCCTACGAATACCAGCGCGAGGTGACCTGGGAAGAGATGTGGCGGTCGGCCTAGAGACCGGCTGCCGGCGCGGACTGCGGGACCAGCACCCGTTGGAACGGCCAGCCGCCTCGATCCGCCCCGTCGATACTAGGCAAATGGACGAACACTACCTGATCGGCCTGGCCGCCATTCTGGTGATCGGCATCCTCGCCCGGTGGGTCGCCTGGCGCTTGCACCTGCCGTCGATCTTGCTCCTGCTGCTGGCCGGCATCCTCGCCGGGCCGGTCGCCGGCTTCTTGAATCCGGACGAGCTGTTCGGACCGGTGCTCACCCCGTTCGTGTCGCTGTCGGTCGGCGTCATTCTCTTCGAAGGCGGCCTGAGCCTGGACTTCCGCGAGCTGCGCGAAACGGGCAACGTCATCTTCCGGCTCATCACCGTGGGAGCAGCCGTTACGTGGGCCTTGGCCGCCGGGGCCGCGTGGCTGATTCTGGGCTTCAGCGGAGAACTGGCGGTGTTGTTCGGAGCGATCCTGGTAGTCACCGGGCCGACGGTGGTGATCCCGCTTCTGCATCATGTGCGGCCGAAGGGTCAGGTCGCGGCGGTGATCCGGTGGGAGGGGATCCTCAATGACCCCGTCGGGGCGCTGCTGGCGGTCCTCGTGTATGAAGCCATTCGGGCGGGAAGCCTGGCCACCCAGGCGGAGGAAGCCGGAATCCAGCTTCTCGATGCGACCCTGGTGGGGCTGGGAACGGGCATCGCCGCGGCCATCGTGCTGCTGGTCCTGATCCGCTATTACCTGATCCCCGACGAACTCCAGAACGCCTTCTCGCTGTGTATGGTGGTCGTAGCCTACACGGCTTCTGACCACTTCCAGCCGGAATCCGGATTTCTCGCCACTACCGTGATGGGCCTGGTGCTGGCGAACCAGCGGCGCGTGGCCGTGCGGCACCTGGTCGAGTTCAAGGAGAACCTGCGCGTGCTGGTGATCTCTGTGCTCTTCATCGTTCTGGCAGCCCGGCTCTCCGCCGAAGACTTGCACCAGGTGGACTGGCGGGCGTGGGCGTTCCTGGCCGTACTGGTGTTTCTCGTGCGGCCGGCGGCGGTGTGGATCTCCGCTGTGGGCAGCAGATTGACCGGTGCAGAGCGGGAGTTCCTGGCCTGGATGGCGCCGCGGGGTATCGTGGCCGCGGCGGTCAGCTCCATCTTCGCTGACCGGCTCGCGGCCGCCGGCGTAGAGGAAGCCGCCCGGCTGGTGCCCATCACCTTCCTGGTCATCATCGGCACCGTCACTCTCTACGGGCTCACCGCCTTTCCTGTCGCCCGCCGCCTCGGCCTGGCCGAAGGCTCGCCTCAGGGGGCGCTGTTCGTGGGCGCGCACTCCTGGGCCAGGGAGATGGCGCTGGCGCTGCAGAAAGAAGGCTTCCGGGTGGTGATGGCCGACAGCAACTGGTACAACGTCACCCGGGCCCGCATGGCCGGTTTGCCGGTCCACTACGGCGGCATCCTGTCCGAACACGTGCTCGAGGAGATCGACCTCTACGGCATCGGGCGCCTGCTGGCGCTGACCTCGAACGAGGAAGCCAACACTCTGGCGGCGCTGCACTTCGCCGGGATCTTCGGGCGCAAAGAGGTTTACCAACTGAAGCCCTACGCGGGTTCCGAGGCGGCGCGCAAGCAGGTTTCTCCCCTGCACTTGAGCGGGCGGATCCTTTTCGGGGATGAAGTCACCTACGACTACCTGGCCCAGCGGTTCGCTTCCGGGGCCAAGCTCAAACGGAGCAAGCTCACCGCCCAGTTCGACTGGAAGGCCTGGCGGAACAAGTATGGCCCGGAAGCGCTGCTACTGTTTGTCGTTCGCGAAGAGGACGGCCGGCGGCGCTTGACGGTTTCGGCAGCCGATGGGCGGCCGCGTCCGAAGTCCGGCGATATCGTGATTGCGCTGATCGGCGCAGCCCCGGCCGCGCCTTCCGCCTCATCCTCCGAGGCAGCCGGCTAGCGGCTTTCCCGGAGAGCGAAGCTTTGGGCCGGGCGAAGTACAATGGGGTTTACTCCCATGAAACTTGCACGCTTGTGGACCGGTATATTCGTGGCTGCCGCCATCGGCGTGGCCGTGCATGCGGGAGCCGACTCCGACGCCGTGCTCAAGGAGAAGCTGCGGCGCATCCGGAACCTGGCCAAGGCCTACTACGAGAACCCCACGGCCAAGAAAGAGGCGGTGGCTGAGTTCAAGAAAGCTCTCGACCTGAATCCGGACTCACTGATCGATCGGCTGAACTACGGTCTCGCACTCATCCGGGCCGGCCGCACCGAGGAAGGCATCGCTGAGCTCGAGAAGGTTCAGCAGAAGGATCCTTCCATTCCCCACACCTGGTTCAACCTGGGCATCGAATACAAGAAGCTCGGAGAATTCGACAAAGCCGCCGAACAGCTGGAGCACATGGCCAAGCTCGTACCCGACGAAGCGGTCACACGCTACAACCTCGGGGTTCTCTACAAGCGCGCCGGCCGGATCAAGGAGGCGATCGAGAGCTTCCAGCTTGCCGCGAAACTGAATCCCAGCCTCGCGGCACCCCATTTTCAGTTGTTCAACGCTTACCGGACCTCGGGCGAGCGTGAAAAGGCACGCCGGGAGCTGGAGATCTTCAAGAAGCTCAAAGCAGCCCAGAAAGGCGCTGTAGTGGCTGAGGACATGAACTGGAGCTTCTACTCGGAGGTCTATGACATCGTCGAGCCGGCGGCCGAGGCAAGCGCGCCGGCGACGCTGAAATTCGAGACCGTGGCTCTGGGCGGCCAATTCGCCACCGGCCGGGCGGGCGTCGCGGTCCTCCACGCCGCCCAGGGCGACAAACCGCATGCCGTCGTCTGGTCGGAAAAGGAGGCCCGCCTGTACGTGGCCAGTGAAGAGCCGGTGAAGAACTCGGGGCTGGAAGGCCTGAAAGGCATCACCTCGGTCGCCCCGGCCGACTACGACAACGACGGACTGGCCGATCTCGCCGTCACCACTACTTCGGGAGCCCTGCTGCTGCACAACAAGGGCGGCGCTTTCGAACGCACATCGGTCCGCTTGCCTTCCGGAGTGTTTCGGAAGGCCGTCTGGCTCGATTACGACCACGACAACGACCTCGATCTGTTTCTGCTGGGCTCCAAGACCGTGCTGATGCGCAACGAAGGTCCGAGCGGCTTCGCCGACCACACGGGGGATTTCCCGTTCGCCCAGGGCAACGTTGTTGACGGCGTGGCTGTCCGGATCGTTCCGGATACCAAGATGTTCGACCTCGTCGTCTCCTATCAGGATCGCCCCGGCACGCTTTACAAAGACAGGCTTGCGGGGCGGTTCGAGAGGCGGCCGCTCCGAACCCTTCCGGCAGGGGCGCGCAGCCTCACCGTCGTCGATGCGAACAATGACAGTTGGTTCGACCTGGCCTTTGTCGCCCGAGACCGGACCGGCCTGTTGTGGAACCGGAAAGGCAAGTTCGAGGCTGCCAATATCCAGGCGAAAGGAGCGCCTGTCTTCGCCGATCTGGAGAACCGCGGCGTGGCCGATCTGGTGGCGGGCGGCCTCGTCTACCGGAACCTCGGCAAGGGCCGTTTCGCAACGGGCAAGACAGTGGGCAGCCTGGCTTCATCGCTCGGCGGCGCAGCGGCCGATTTCGACGGCGATGGACGGGCCGATCTGATGCTCGTGGGCGAAGACGGCCGCGCCCTCCTTCTGCTGAACCGCACCGAGACGCAGAACCGCTGGCTCCGCGTCTCCCTCACCGGCCGTAAAGCTCCGAAGCTGGCGCCCATGGCCGAGATCGAGGTGAAGGCAGGCCTTCGTTACCAAAAGCAGCTCTACCGGGGTGTAACGGAAGTCTTCGGGGTAGGGCCGGCGCAGGAGATCGATACGGTCCGCATCAGCTGGTCCAACGGCTTGATCCAGAACGCCATGCGGCAAAAGACCAACGTCTCGGTCAACTACATGGAAGAAGAGCGCCTCAGCGGCTCCTGCCCGATGATCTGGACCTGGGACGGCGAGAAGTTCCGGTTCATCACCGATGTGCTCGGTGTGGGACCACTGGGTGTCCAGATCGGCAATGGCGAGTTCTTCCCTGCCGATCATGATGAATATGTCCAGCTTCCGGAGGGGGCGCTGGCGCCTCGCGACGGCAAGTATGAAGTACGGCTCACGCAAGAGCTGGCCGAAGTGGCCTACATCGACGAGATCAAGCTGCTGGCTGTAGACCACCCCGCTTCGACCCAGATCTATACCAACGAGAAATTCACCGTGCCGCCGCCGGAGTTCAAACTTTACGGCGTGCGGCGGCGGATCTACCCGGTTTCGGCCCGGGACGACGCCGGCCGCCACGTTCTCGACCGTGTCCGCCGCTTGGATCACCGCTACGTCGATGGGTTCCGGCGCAAGGCCCGCGGCGGCACAGCGGCGATGCATACGCTCACGCTCGACTTCGGCCCGGCGGCCCCTTCGAATGACGCCGTGCTGGTGCTTAGCGGCTGGACCGACTGGGCGGAAGGCAGCAACTATCTGGGCTTCTCCCAGGAAGACAAGGGAGGCTTGAAGGCCCCGTCGCTCCAGGTGCGTGACGCCTCCGGAGATTGGGTCACCGTCCTGCAGGACATGGGACTTCCCGCCGGGCTGCCGAAGACGATCGTGGTGGATCTGACGGGCAAGTTCCTCTCGGCCAGCCGCGAGGTCCGCATCGTTACCAACATGCGGATTTACTGGGACGAGGCGTTCCTCGCGACGGGAGCGCACCACCCGCAAGCCCGCCTCACCGAACTTCGCCCCCGGTTCGCCAGCTCCCACTTCCGGGGCTTTGCCCGCATCCAGACCGATCCCGCCGGTCTCCAGCCCCAGCGCTTCTTCTATGACAACCCTACCCCTACGGCGCCCTGGAACCAGACGCCCGGGCTGTACACCCGCTATGGCGAAGTGACCGAGTTGCTGCGTTCCGTGGATGACCGATTCGTAATCATGGGCTCGGGCGACGAAATTCAACTCGAGTTCGACGCCGCCCAACTCCCGCCGCTGCCGACGGGCTGGGAACGGACTTTCGTCCTGAGCGTGGACGGCTGGGAAAAGGACCAGGATCCAAATACGATCACCTCGACGCGCGTAGGCCCCTTGCCCTTCCACGGCATGAGCCGGTATCCGTACCCGAGTGGCGAGCGGTACCCGGAAACCCCGCGGCATCGGGAATACCTCGAGAAGTACGTGACGCGGCCGGCGCTGCGGCTGATCCGTCCGCTCGTCGCCGCGCCACCGGCCCCCAGAGGCGCCGAAGCAGCGGAGTGAACCGAGCCGTCCGCCGGGGCATAATAAGAGAAAGCGGAGGGGCCGATGAAGCGCTGGGTGAAAGCCGGGGTCTTCCTTCTACTCGCCAACAGCGTCTACCTGGCCAGTGATGCGTCGCCCACGGTCTTCTACATGGGCAACGTGCTGGCGCATCTTCTCTTGGGGTTGGCTCTGGCGATTGCGGGCGGGCTGTTGCTGCGCCGGGACGGCGCTCTCCGGAGGCGGCTCGGGCTGGGACCCGTGATTCTGCTCGGGCTGGGCGCTGTGTCGGCTCTGGCACTGGTCGCCGTCGGGAACACGCTGGCCAACGCCTGGCTGCTGTGGACCCACATCGGTTCGACCGTGGCCGGCGTCTTTTGGGCGGCGGAGCGGCTCACCGCCGGATCGGCCCGCCTGCGGCTGCCGCTGCGCGGTGCTCTCGCCGCCGGTGTCCTGCTGCCATTGGGTCTGGGCCTGTTTCACGCCGCTGACGAGAACGGCCGGGTCCATAACCCTTCCCAAACGCCGCTCTCTATGGAGGAAGAGGGCGCCGGGCCGGAATCGCCTTTCTGGCCGTCTTCGGCCCGCACAAAAGACGGCGGCCTGATCCCCGCCTCCTACTTCAGGAACTCCGAGCAGTGCGCCGAGTGCCACCGGGACATCTATGAGCAGTGGTACGAGAGCGCCCACCACTTCGCGTCGTTCAACAACCAGTTTTACCGCAAGGCGGTCGAACACATGCAGGAGGTCACCGGGGAGACGCGCTCCTCGCGGTGGTGCGCCGGCTGCCACGACCACGCACTGCTGTTCAGCGGCAAGTGGGACACGCCGATTGAGCAGCAGATCGACACCCCTGAGGCTCACGTGGGGCTCGGCTGTGTCTCGTGCCACTCCATCGTTCACGTCAACAGCACCATGGGCAACGGGGATTTCACCATCGAATACCCAGCCATCGACCGGCTCGCCGCCAGTCGGAACCCGCTGATGCGGCGGCTGGTCGCGTTCCTGACCAGGGTGGAGCCCGAGCCGCACCGCCGGACGTTCCTCAAGCCGTTCATGCAAAGCAGCGAGTTTTGCTCCGCCTGCCACAAGGTGCACCTGGACAAGCCGGTGAACGACTACCGCTGGCTGCGCGGCTTCAATACCTACGACAACTGGCAGGCGAGCGGCGTCAGCCGCCAGGGGGCCCGGAGCTTCTACTACCCGGAAAGACCTCTCGTTTGCGCCGCCTGCCACATGCCCTTGGTGCCGGGGCAAGATCCGGCCGCTCGCGGCGGCCTGGTGCACTCCCACCGGTTTCCAGCGGCTAACACGGCGCTGCCTCACGTGAACCGCCAGAAACGGCAGCAGCAGACCGTCCAGGCGTTCCTGGAGTCGGGATTCATCACCGTGGATATCTTTGCCGCGTCGTCGGTGAGCGATGGCGGCGTGCGGATGCTGCGCCGAACCGGCGAGGGCCAAGAAGCGATGACCACGTTCGCCGTGGGCGAGGAAGCCCAACAGCGCCGCCGCGTGATCATCCGGGAAGTCGGCGAGGTGGCGGCGCCGTTGGACCGCGCGGACACACTGTTCCGGCCAGGCGAGACGGTTCGCATCGACGTGGTGGTCCGCACGCGCCGCATCGGCCACTTCTTCCCCACCGGCACGGTGGACGCCTTCGACGTCTGGCTGGAGCTAAAGGCCGAAGACGCCGCCGGACGGCCCGTCTTCTGGAGCGGCCGCCTGGGCCCCGACGGCGAGATCGATCCCGGCGCCCATTTCTACCGCAGCTTCCTGTTAGACGGCGCCGGCAACCCCATCAACAAGCGCAATGCCTGGCAGGCCCGGAGCGTGCTCTACGTCCGTCTGATCCCCCCAGGGGCCGCCGACGTGGTCCACTATCGCATGAAGATCCCCGAGGACGCTGATGGCCCCATCCGCCTCACCGCCCGGCTGAACCATCGCAAGTTCACCCGCTACTACACGCGCTGGGCTTACGCCGGAAAGCCCATGGAGCCGGTAGAAGCCAACGGCGCCGCCGCTCATGCGCCGGGCCGCTCAGGACCGCTGCTCACCCGGGCCTTCGACCTGCGGCCTTGGTCCTTCGACCCGGCGAACATCCCGCCCAACGTGAGCGGGGCCATCAAGGATCGGATCCCCGAGCTGCCGGTGACCGTCCTGGCCGAAGACCAGGTCGAGCTCCAGCTTGCGCCGCCGGGCGCCGAGACCGAATGGCGGCAAGTGGTCAAGAAGGGGGATTGGGAGCGCTGGAACGACTGGGGCATCGGCATGCTGCTTCAGGGCGATTTGAAAGGTGCCGAGTACGCCTTCAAGAAAGCCGTCGAAGCCGATCCCTCCCACCCCGACGGCTGGCTCAACGTGGCCCGGGCGCTCATTCAGGAAGGCGAGGTAGACGCCGCCAAGCCTTACCTGGCGAAGGCTCTCGAACTGGGGCCTGAGTTGGGCCGGGTCTGGTTCTTCAAGGCGATGGCCGAGAAGGCCGAGGGCGACTACGACGCCGCCCTGGCCTCACTGGAGCAGGTCCGGCGCTGGTTCCCCCGCGACCGCGTTGTACTGAACCAGATCGGCCGCATCAAGTTCCTGATGCGCGATCATCGCGGGGCGGTCGAGGCTCTACGCCAAGTGCTGGCCATTGATCCGGAAGACCTCCAGGCGCACTACACCCTGATGCTTGCCTACCGCGGATTGGGCGACCGCGAGGCCGCCGCCCGCCATCAGAAGCTCTTCCTGCGCTTCAAGGCCGACGAGAGCGCCCAGCGTCTCACCGCCCGGTTGCGCCGGCAAAGCCCCGAGGACAACAACGAGCGCCAGCCGATCCACGAGCACGTGAGTGTGCCGCTGCTGGGGCACAAACCGCTCAGGAGGTGACGGCAGCGGCAGGTGGCCGAGCGAGTACTTCACCGCAATCTCCCAGCACGAGACCGAACTGAGCGCTGCGTCGTTGTCCGGATCCGTGAACAGGGATCCCGCCGGCTCCCTGGGTTCCGGCGCATTGAGGGTAGTTCAAAGAAACCCACGGGTCCTCAAGGCGGTCTTCAGCCCGGCCGCCCCTCGAACCCCTTGACGAGATCTTCCGGCAGTGGCTCGAAAAACGGACGCGGGAGTTCGAACTGCCCTTTACACAGCCCGATGGGCTGGGGCCGGGTCCCCCGGGGCGTCAGGGGCCGGCCGATCGGCTCCGCCGCTCGAAAGCAGAACGCCGGCGCTTTGCCCGTGGTAAAGGCCGCGCGGTGGCGGCACGGATCGCGCTCACTGTCCTGCCTCTTCGCTCAGCCGGGTGAAGAAGCGGCGGATGATCATCCGGGCGGTGGCGTCGAGCAGGCGCTGCCCCACCGAGGCAATCATCCCGCCCACCTGCACCTCACCGTCATAGGCGATCTCGGTACCGCCATCCTGGCCCGCCAGCTTCAGCAGGCCTTCTCCTTTGACGAAACCGATCCGGCCGGAGCCTTCCACCGCCATGCGGAAGCTCTGCGGCGCTTTCTGGTCGCTCAAACGAACCGTCCCGTCGAAGGCTCCGGAAACCGCCCCGATGACGGCCTTCATCCGCATGCGGTACTCGTCCTCGCCGGTCCGCTCCAGGCCTTCGCAGCCCGGCAGACACTTGCTGAGCACCGCCGGATCCAAGAGGAGCCGGAAGATCTGTTCGGGAGCCGCCGCCGCGATCCTGGCCGATCCGGTGATTCTCAAGAGGCCCTCGCCAGCGCGGCCCGGATGGCCCGTACGGTGAAGACTTGCGCCAGATGGCGCCGGTAATCGGCCGAGGCGTGCAGGTCGGCGTTGGCCTCGACGCCTTCGGCCACCACCGCGGCGGCTTCGCGAATCTCGCCGTCCGAGCCGGCGGTCCCATCGAGAAGCTCCTCGACCCGGCGCGCCCGGAAGCCGGATGGGCCGAGGCCCGTCACCCCGACGCGCACCGAGCCGATCCTGCCGTTGGACTTCTCGAGGCGCGCCGCCACGCCGACGATGGCGAACCCGGAGGCCGGCTGGCGCATCTTCTGGTAACTGGTCCCGGTAGAAGCGGCTTCCACGGGAACGATCACCTCGGTGATCAGCTCGCCCGGCTCCAGCGCCGTGACCATCGCGTCCACCACCAGCTCCTCCAGCGGGAGGGTGCGCTCGGTTCCCTTCCCCGCGACCTTCACCTTGGCCTCCAGGGCGAACAGCGCCGCGGGGTAGTCGGCCGCCGGGTCGTTGTGGGCGATGCTGCCGCCGATGGTGCCCGCGTTGCGCACCTGCAGGTCGCCGATGTGGGAAGCCGTCTCGGCAAGCAGTGGACAGCGGGAGCGGACGAGCGGCGAAGACTCGATCTCGGAATGCGTCACCAGGGCGCCGATGCGGAGGGCTCCGTCATCTTGGCGGATCTCCCTGAGCCCCGCGATGCGGCGCAGGTCCACCAAACGGCCCGGCGCGGCCAGCCGCAGCTTCATCAGGGGGATGAGGCTCATGCCGCCGGCCAGCGCCTTGGCTTCGGGATCCGCCAGCAGCTCCAGCGCTTCTTCGATCGTCGAGGGCGCTGCGTAGTCGAAGTTCTGCGGAATCATGCCTGCCCTCCTTTCGCAATCAGCCGCCACAGCTTTTCCGGAGTGAGCGGCATGTCGATGTGCTTCACTCCGAGCGGTGACAGGGCGTCCACCACGGAATTCACCACCGCCGGCGAACAGCCGATGGTCCCGGCCTCGCCGACGCCCTTGACGCCGAGCGGATTCACCGGCGAAGGCGTTTCCGTATGGCTGCTTTCGATGTGAGGAACCATTGTCGCCTTCGGCACGGCGTAGTCCATCAGCTCGCCGGTGACGAGCTGACCGTTCTCGTCGTAGACCGCTTCTTCGTAGAGCGCCTGGCCGAGGCCCTGCGCCACGCCCCCGTGGATCTGGCCGGCGACCAGCAGGGGGTTGATGATTCGGCCGCAGTCGTCCACCGCCACGTAGCGTTTGATCTCCACCTGGCCCGTCTCGGGATCGACCTCGGTCACGGCGATATGCGCGCCGAAGGGGAAGGTGAAGTTCGACGGCTCCCAGAAGCGCGTGGCCACCAGGCCCGGCTCGGCGCCGGGCGGCAGCTTCAACGCCCGGTAGGCCGCCGCCGCGATCTCGGCCAGCGGGACGCTCTTACCCGTCTTGTTGCAGACGCAGGCGCCGCCCTCGAAACGGACGTCGTCGGATTCGAGCAGCATGGCGCCCCACTGCTTGATCTTGGTCTTGAGATCCTGGCAAGCGTAATGGATCGCCGTGCCACCTACGGCCAGTGTCCGGCTGCCGAAGGTGCCGATGCCGTACTGGACGATGCCCGTATCGCCGTGGATCACCTCGACGTCGTCGAGATCCACGCCCAGCTCGTCGGCGACGATCTGCGCGAACGATGTCTCCTCGCCTTGCCCGTGAGGCGAGGTACCGGTGGCCACCGTCACCTTTCCGGAAGGCTCGACCCGCACGGTGGCGCTCTCCCAGCCGCCCGCCGGCAGCGCCGACGACGGCCCCAAGGCGCAGATCTCACCGTAGGTGGAGATGCCGATGCCGAGGAACCGGCCTTCGTTCCGCGCCCGGCGCTGCTCCTCGCGAAGGCCCTCGTAGCCGGCGATCTCCATGGCTTTCTTCAATGGAGCTGCGTAGTCGCCGCTGTCGTAGCTCAGTCCCGTGCCGGTTTCGAACGGGAACTCGTCGGGCCCCGGGAAGTTCTTCAGACGGATCTCAGCCGGGTCCATCTTCAACTCGGCCGCCAACAGGTCCACCATCCGCTCGATGCAGTGGGTGGCCTCCGGCCGGCCCGCGCCCCGGTACGCGTCAGTGGGGACGCAGTTGGTGAAGACGCCGATGATCTCGGCGCTCACATTCCGGAACCGGTAGATGCCCGGAGCCATGAGCAAAGACAGGGTGGGGATCGCCGGCGTCAGCAGTTGGTGATAGGCGCCGCAGTCCTGGATGATCTTCGCTTTCAGGCCCAGGATCGTGCCGTCCTTGCGGGCGGCCAGCTCGTAGTAGTCCACGTGGCCGCGCCCGTGGATGGTGGCCTGATAGTTCTCCCGGCGGGACTCGATCCACTTCACCGGCTTGCCGATCCGCATGCTGATCCAGGCCAGGAGCGCCTCCTCGGCGTAGACGTTCAGCTTGCTGCCGAAGCCGCCGCCGACCTCGGGCGTGACCACGCGCAGCCGGTTCTCGGGCATGCCGACCATCGCCGCCACGAGCGACCGCATCAGATGCGGAATCTGCGTGGAGGAGTGCAGCGTCAGCGTCCGCATCCCGGCGTCCCAGGCCGCCACCACGCCGCGGGTCTCCATGGCCGTGGGGATCAGGCGCTGGCTGACGATGCGCTGCTTCACCACCACGTCGGCCTCGGCGAACGCCTTGGCCGCGTCTCCGCCTTCGTGCTGGTAGGTGAACGCCCTGTTGTCCGGCCACTCGGGATGGACCGCCGGGGCGCCGGGCTCGAGCGCCTTCTCCGGGTCGGCCACGGCCGGTTGCGGCTCGTATTCGACTTCGATCAGATCCAGCGCGTCCTGAGCAACGTAGCGGTCCGCCGCCACCACCACCGCCACCGGGTGGCCGACGTAGTAGACGCGGTCCGTGGCCAGCACCTTGTGCTCCGGCGCCCGCAGTCCCGGCAGCGACGCGGCGCACGGTACCGGCCCGACGTCCCGCGTGTCGTCCCCGGTGAAGACGGCCACCACGCCCGGATGAGCGGCGGCTGCAGACGTCTCGATCCGCAGGATCTTCGCCGCGGCGTGCGGGCTCCGCAGAATCGCCGCGTAGCGCATGCCGGGCATTTCGATGTCATCCACGTAGGTAGCCGTGCCGGTGATCAGGCGCGGATCTTCTTTGCGCCGGACGCCCTTGCCCACGATCGGCTCTGTCTTCGTAACTGTCGTCGCCATCGTTTCAGCCCCCCATCCTCGCCGCCGCAGCCTTCACCGCGCTGACGATGTGCTGATAGCCCGTGCACCGGCAGAGATTGCCTTCGAGCCCGTGACGGATCTCTTCTTCGGTCGGGTTCGGATTCCGCTGCAGCAACTCCTTGGCGGTCATCAGCATTCCCGGAGTACAGAAGCCGCACTGCAGCGCGTGCTCGTTCCAGAAGGCTTCCTGAAGCGGGTGCAGTTTGCCGTTCTCGGCGAGGCCCTCGACGGTGAGGATCTCAGCGCCGTCGGCCTGTACGGCGAACATCGTGCACGCCTTCACCGCCTTGCCGTTCACGGCCACCGTACAGGCGCCGCAGATCGAGGTTTCGCAACCGATGTGAGGTCCTTTCAGCCCAACGACATCGCGGAGGTAGTGGATCAGGAGCAAGCGGGGTTCCACCTCGTGGGTGTGGGCTTCCCCGTTGATCGTTACGGAGATCTCTGTTTTCATTGACGATTTCCCAGTCTCAATGACGGATTCAGGCAGGGGCTTCCCAGGGATGCGGCCGATGGTCTGAAATCCCCTCCCTGTGCTTCGGCCTTAGAAGATTATACATCCCGAACCGGCTTCCGAGACGCCGAACTCCGAACCAGCGTGAAACCGCGGGAGGATGGTCTGGAGCGCGGAACCGGGCGGGAAAATCCTCAAAAAGACGTTTCCATGATCATCAGATCGCTCTCCGGAGGCTCGGGCTTCGAATAAACGAGGACACGCCCATCCGGTGAAATGGTCAGCCCCTGGTTCAACGGCCGGTCTACTCGCGTCACCACGCGAACCTTGCCGCTGCGGAAATCGAAAAAGCGGATCTCGTTGCGCGTGCCGTCTGACCCGGGCGTGAAGTAAATGCCGTCAGCGCTGACAGCGAAGTTCGCCCAGTCGGCTAAGGGCCCCACAACGAACTCTTCTTCACCTCCGGCCGGCGGGATCCGCCAGATCTCGGTGAACACCACACCCTTGGCGTAGTAAATCCACCGGCTGTCAGGTGCTTCTTCAGCGTGAAACCCACCGCCGTGAGTCAAACGGACGGGTTCGCCGCCGTACCGGGAAACCTTCCAGACTTGGAACTTCCCGGAGCGGTTGGAGGCGAAGTAGACCCACCGCCCGTCGCGAGACCAACTGGGAACGATATCGTCAGCCGCGTTGTAAGTCAGCCTTCGCAACTGCGCACCGTCAGCTCCCACGACAAAAACCTCACCGCGGCCCTCCACCCGGGAGTCGAACGCAATGTAGTCCCCATCGGGCGACCAGTGAGGGGTGCCCCCACGGAGACTCTCCGGCAGATCGATCCGTGTCAGACCTTTTCCCCCGCGGTTGCAGATCCACAATGCCGTTCGCCCGGAACGATTCGACGCAAACAGGATCTTACGGCTGTCCGGTGAGAACACGGGTTTCCGGTCAAACCGGGTAGAGTCAGTGAGCCTGGTGGGGGGACCGACCGGCACACCCGGTCGCGACAGCGGCAGGGCCCATAAGTTCTCCATTTCGCGGTGGCTGGCAAAGACAAGCCGGTCGCCTCTCGGTGAAATCGCCGGCTCGTACGAAAGGTAGCCCCCGACCGGTTCCGGGCGAGAACCCCGCCCTTCGTCGACGCCCACTTTCCACAAGCTCGCATAACCTTTTCGGGAAGAAACAAAAACGACCGACCGGCCATCGGGGCTCCACGCCGGGCTTTGAACCCCTTCTTCGTCATCAACCAGCTTCCACGGCTTTCCCTGAGGCTTAAGCTCTCTGTCCACGCGGACGGCGTACAAACGACCGACCCCCAGGCTTGTGGTCCGAACGAAGGCGATCTTACTTCCGTCAGGAGAAACCGCCGGAGAGTGATCTCCGAGCAGGAGAGGATCCGGCCTCGTGACTCGCACCGTACGGCCGGTATCGAGCGCAATCGCAAAGATCCCCGATTCACCTGTCGAGCGCCGCGCGTAATCGGGCATGGCGACCGAGTAAGCGATCCAGCGCCCATCAGGCGACCAGCTCAAGGTCGTCCTGGCCGTAGGTAGCGTAGCCACTAACTGCTCCGGGCCGCCACGGGCCGGAACGAGCATCAACGCAGAACGATAGCCAGGCAACTTGCGGACGAAGGCGATATGTGTGCCGTCAGGAGACCATGCCGGAAACCGGTCGTCTGCCAGGTTCTCGGTCAACGGCGTGACTGCTTCTTCCCCAATCGTCTGAAGATAAATGTCGAAATTCTCGCCGCCGAGACCGTTCCAATGAAAAGCAACCCGTGTGCCGTCCGGCGAGAAAGTCGGATGTCCCTCAGTGCCCGGTAATGAAGTCAACGGGACCAACTGCGGGAGCTCGGCCCGTTGCCGGCCGGCGGGCGGGCCCCTCCAGACCCATATCCACCCGCTCAGACCAAGGCCAAGCAACGCCAGTGTGAGCGCGACCGGAAGCCAGCGCCGGTACGGCTCGTCGTGAGGATGCTCCGTCGCCTCTCGACGCTCGTCTATAGGAAAAATGAAACGGTATCCCTGGCGGGGCACCGTTTCGATGAACCGGGGTGTCCTTGCGGAATCCCCCAGCGCCTCCCGCAACGAGTGGACAATGCTGTTCAGGTTCGTCTCGAACGCAACATGGGTGTCCTCGGGCCACAAGCGGCGGCGCAACTCTTCACGGCTCACCGGCTCGCCGCCCGCCTCGAGTAGAGCCACGAGCACCTGGAACGCCTGCCGGGACAGCTTGACCTTCAGTCCACGCTTCCGCAGTTCCCCCGAACCGGTGTGAACCTCGAACACGCCGAACCGGACCACCTCGCTCCCCGGTGGCAGCCGGCTTGCGGGGGTGTGCTTCTCGGACGCCTGAACCGCCATGCCCATCACTTTACGGTCCGGCCGGGGCAGTGTCAATGTCAGTGGGTAACCTTGTCTATTTCAATAATTTGCCCCCCAATAATCATTCCAGGCGATTTCCACTTGCTGCCGACTTCAACTACCCCCACCATAGACAGCTGAAGACCGCAGGCTCGGGCCGTGCGGCAAGCGGGTCCAGGGAGCTGCAACAGGCAATTCAGCAGCCGTGGAGGTCTCTCTTAGGAGCGCGGGCCGGAAGCGGCGGGGCTGTTTCATGCTGTTGCCTGGATCCGGAGATCACGACAGGAGAACGTTCATGCAACGTCGTTTCGTATTTGTGCTTTCATGTCTGGTGTCATTCGCGGGACTCACCTGGGGGCAAGGGTCCGTGGGCACGCTCAACGGTACGATTCTGGATGCCACGGGGGCGGTTGTGCCGGGTGCGTCGGTGACGGCTACCAACGTCGAAACCGGCGTCGAGTCCCGAACAACGTCTACATCTGCGGGCGTCTACACTCTGCCGTACCTGCCGGCAGGTACCTACAACATCCGAGTCACCGCACCCGGCTTCCGCGTTGCCAACCGCGAGAACGTCATCCTTCGAGTGGGTCAGGTGATGACGGTAAATGTCACGCTCGAACTGGGAGCGGTCACCGAGGAAGTCACCGTCAGCGCCGCCCCTCCCCTGCTCGAGGCCGGCACCGCTGAGATCGGGCGTTACATCAGCTCGGAGGAATACCAGAACTGGCCCATCATGGTGGCCGACGGCCAGCGGCAGATCCAGGACTTCATCTTCCGCAGCCTACCCGGCACCACGGGCGGCACCTTCCAGGGCTCGATCAACGGTGGCCAGCAGTACTCGCACGAGATCCTGATCGAAGGCATCCCGCTGGGCCGCATGGACCTTGCCGGGGGCAACAACAACGAGATGAGCCCCTCGGCCGAGTCGATCGGCGAGTTCAAGCTCCACACCGGCGCCATGGGCGCCCAGTACAACGGCGGCCAGACGGCGGTGGCCAACTTCAGCATCAAATCGGGCACGAACAACCTGCATGGGTCCATGTTCTATTACGGCCAGAACGAGGCCTTCGACGCCAACACCTACGCCAACAGCTCGCGTGGCATCAGCAAGAAGTCCCCCAAACGCCAGCACAACTACGGCTACTCGGTCGGCGGCCCCGTCTTCATCCCGAAGGTATACAACGGCCGGAACCGGACCTTTTTCTTCACCAGCTTCGAACGCACTACCCGATCGAACTTCAACATCGCCGGACTGAATACGACTCTCCCGACCCCGGACTTCAAGCAAGGAGACTTCTCGCGGCTGTTCGACCCGGCCTTCACGGGCAACCCCCTGTCGGGCACCGTGGTCGGCACGGACGCCCTGGGGCGCCCCGTCGTCTTCGGCCAGATCTACGACCCCACCACGACGAGGCTGGCGCCGGACGGCTCAGTCATTCGCGACCCGTTCCCGGGAAACGTGATCCCAAAAGGCCGCTGGAGCGCCGTGGCCGACAACATCGTCAACCAGGTTGGCATCGAGGATCCGGACATCGACGCGATGGTTCGCAACAAGGCCACCATCGGTACCTGCTGCCCCTTCTTCAAGCTGTACACGATCGGGATCAAGGGCGACCACAACATTTCAGACAGGCACCGCATCTCCGGCTTCTACAACCATGAATACCGGATTCGCAACAATTCGGTCTCAGGCCGATACCTGCCGGTGCCCGGAAGACCGACCGGAGTCTTCCAGAACCAATACACCCCCTCGCGCCTGGCGCGTTTGTCGCTGAACTCGACGCTGGCGCCGACGGTGCTGAACCGGGTCGCGGCCGGGTACAACCGCTTCCGGAACAGTAATGAGTCGGTGTTCGTCGACCAAGGCTGGCCGGAAAAGATCGGTTTGAAGGGTGTGGCGCCGACGCATTTCCCGAGCATGCGGTTCGGCGGAAACGAGTGGCAAGGCGGCACCCTGATACGCATCGGCTCGAACACAGCGGGCGAGAGTTTCAACGGGAGCTGGTTCCTTCAAGACGATCTGACCGTGATCAAAGGCGCCCACACATTCCGCTTCGGCTACGAGTACCGGAAGTATTTCTACAACACCCGGGACAAGAACGGCTCGGGCGTCTTCCAATTCCGTCCCATCGAGACCCACCAGCCGGGCTTCAGCGACGAGACCGGACACGCTTTCGCCAGCTTTCTGCTCGGTGCGGTGCACAGCGCCAGTCGGGGCATCACCGTGCTGTACTCAGGCTTTCGCCATCCCTCCCACGGCTTCTACGTCATGGACGACTGGAAGGTCACTCCGAGACTCACGCTGAACCTCGGCCTGCGATGGGAGATCATCGAAGCCTTTTACGAAGTCACCAACCGGATGTCGATGGTGGACATCAACGTACCCAACCCGGCCGCCGAAGGACGCCCCGGGGCCATCGTCTTCCGGGATCGCTTCCAAAACACCAACTGGCGCCAGTTCGGCCCCCGGGTCGGCTTCGCCTACCGTGTCAGCGACAAGATGGTGGTGCGCGGCGGTTATGGTATCACCAACATGCCGCAAATCCGAAACTCTTGGGGCTTCGGGGCCTTCACCACGGGCTTTAGCGCCAGCATACCGATCAACTCGGGCACTTCACCTACCGGGTTCGCCGACGATCCCGCGCACTGGCTCGACGATCCGTACCCGCCTTTCGAGGGCGAACTCCCCAACACGGACCCGGGCCAGCAACTCTTCACCGGCAAGAGCACCACCGCGCCCGACTCGAACCGGCTGCCCTACACGCAGAACTGGAACCTGACCGTCCAGTATCAGCTTCCGGGTGAGACCGTCGTGGAACTGGCCTACATCGGCAACAAGGGTACCCGCCTCTGGGCCGGCGGCTTCGGCGACTTGAACGCGCTGCCGGCGTCCATGCTCACCATGGGCGACATTCTGCGTGAACAGGTGCGCAATTACCCCGAGTTCAAGCCGTACGGCGGTTTCCCCGATTCGCAGTCGGTAGCCCAAGCGCTCCGTCCATTCCCGCAATATACTGGACTGCAGGAAGCGTACCCTTACACCGTCAGCTCGAACTACCACTCTTTCCAGGCCACCGCCACCCGCCATTTCACGAACGGTCTCGGCTTTCTGTTCGCCTACACATGGTCGAAAGCCCTCGGTTATACCGACCGTGCCCGCGGCGGGGGCGGTTTGCAAGACGTCTTCAATCGGAGTCTGGAGCGGTCCGTCACCGCGTACAACATTCCACACGTACTCCGTTTGACTTGGCTTTACGAGCTCCCGTTCGGCCAAGGCAAGCGGTGGGATACGGGCAATTGGCTCAACCACATCATCGGAGGGTGGACGATGAGCGCCATCCACGAATACCGCTCCGGTTCGGTGGTCAACGTCAGCCAAAGCGGACTGCGGACGCCGCGGGGCTTCGGCCGCATCCGCCCCGACGTCACCGGCGCCCCGCAAACCCTCGGCGGCGCGCCCGACAACCTCGACTTCTTCGTGGGGACGCCCTACCTCAACCCCGCCGGCTTCGCCGAGAGCCCTCGCACCGAGAACGGAGTGCCCCTGCGCGTGGGCACGGCGCCCAGATACTTGCCGAACGTCCGCGGGCCCCATGCCTCGAGCGAGCGATTCCGGATGACCAAGAGCTTCCGCCTTTACGAAACGCTGGAGTTCGAGTTCGGCTTCGCAACCGTGAACCCCTTCAACCGCCACGGCCGTTCCTGGGTGACCCGGAACGTAAGCAGTCCGGACTTCGGCAAACTACGCGTGTCCGGGGGAGGCCAGCGGGTGATCCAGCTCGAAGGCCGGCTCCACTGGTAATCGAAGCATCTCCCGCCCCTGTCACTGAGCCCCGGCTGCAGGCGGGCCGGGGCTCCTTTTGTGCCTGTGCACTGTTTCTGTCTCGGCCACTCGGCTGCCGCATGGGCTCCCTGCCAATCACTTCACCTGTTCCGCTCACTCCCCCGCCTGCGCCCGCCCTCGACGCCGGCGGCTTCCCGGAGCCGCCCGGCCGGCGGTGTCGTTCGAGACTGTCCGCCGACACAACTCTGTGATACGTTTGCGGGGGTGAAGGCCCATTCGGGACGTCTCAGAAACCGATGAGAAAGCGAAACCGGCACTAAGATGTGTTCAAGCAAGTCCGTCCGTGTCTCGATCGATCCGCCAGCCGCCGTCGCGCGAGTCGCTCTTTTCCTCCTGGTGACGCTGCTGGCATCCCCGGCGACCCCTGCGGCGCCGCCCGAGCGGCCCAACATCATATTCATCCTCGTTGACGACCTCGGCCAGGAATGGATCAGCGCCTACGGGGCCGAGGACATCCGTACGCCGAACATCGACCGCCTGGCCGCCACCGGCATGCGCTTCCAAGGCGCCTACTCGATGCCCCAATGTACACCCACGCGCGTGACGCTGCTCACCGGCCAATACCCGTTCCGGCACGGCTGGGTCAACCACTGGGACGTGCCCCGCTGGGGCGCCGGTTGCCACTTCGATCCCAACCACAACATCACTTTCGCCCGCCTGCTCAAGCAGGCCGGCTACAAGACAGCGATCGCCGGAAAGTGGCAAATCAATGACTTCCGGGTGCAACCTGAGGCGCTACGTGAACACGGTTTCGACGAGTGGTGCGTCTGGACCGGCTACGAAACCGGCAACCCGCCCAGCGGCGAGCGCTACTGGGATCCTTACATCTTCACCAACACCGCCCGCAGCCGGACCTACAAAGGCAAGTTCGGCCCCGACGTCTACAACGACTTCGTCCTCGACTTCCTCACCCGGCACCGCGAGGAGCCGATGCTCGTCTACTACCCGATGGCGCTCACGCACGTCCCACTAGTCCACACGCCCCACGAACCCGACGTCGAGACGAAGCTCGACAAGCACAAAGCGATGGTGCGCTACACGGACTACCTGGTGGGGCGCGTGGTGAAGCGTCTGGATGAGCTGGGCATCCGCGGCCGCACGATCATCTTCTTTACCACCGACAACGGTACCGCGCGCTCCATCACCGGCCACATACATGGGCGGGCCGTGCGGGGTGGCAAGGCGACGCTCCTCGAAAGCGGCATCTGGGAGCCGTTCATCGTGAACGGTCCGGGCATCGTGCCGGAAGGCGTCGTCACGGATGCGCTGACGGACTTCAGCGACATGCTGCCGACCTTTGTCGAACTGGCCGGCGCCGACCTGCCCGCCGGCCTCACGATCGATGGAAAGTCGATCGCCCCGGTGATCCGGGGCAAGGACCGCGACGGGCCCCGTGACTGGATCATGGCCATGGGATTCGGCCCGGCGCGCCTCGACGAGAACGGGGTACGGCCGGTAAAGGACTACAACGACCGCGTCGTCCGCGATAAGCGATACAAGGTTTACGTGTTCGACGGCCGCATCGCGAAGCTCTACGATCTCAAGGCCGATCCCGGCGAGGAGCACAACCTGATCGACAGCCGGCGGCCGGAACACCTGGCAGCGAAGCGGCGGCTGGCGGCCGTCGTAGCCTCTTTTCCCAAGCGCGACGCGCGGCCCCGCTACGATCCTCTGCCGCCGCAGCCCTGGGACATCACCCGGGAGCAGAACGAGAAGATGTGGCGGAAGTCCGCCAGGACCAAGTGAAAGGAGGCGACCCGTGAAAGACTCGAAACTCGACCGGAGAGGTTTCCTGCGCCTGCCGGCGGCTCTGGCTGCGGCGGCGAGCGCGCTCGACGCGCAGAGCGGGGGCTGGGTCGTCGTCGATGACTTCGACCGGCCCGATTCCCTCTACCACGGCGACGGCTGGGAGACGATCAACCCGGGCTACTGGAAGATCGAATCGCGGGCGTTGCGGCGCAAGCTCCACAACGTGGGGGATCGGAACCCGGTGGACTACTTCCCCTTCCACTGGGAGAGCAACCGCCGCCAACCGATGCCGACGGAAGTGGACCCTTCGCTCCCGTTCGGCATGATCTGGCGCCGCGACTGGAAACTCAAAGGGAACTACACGCTCCGGGCCGAACTCACCGTGCGCGAGCCGGCCCCGCACCCTTCCCCGCCCCGGCATGCACAACACCACCCGGGTTATGCCGTGATGGGAATCTGCTTCGGCGGCCGCACGCTCTACGAGAGCCGGAACCGTCCCTCTCGTACCGGCAACGCCGCCTGGATGGCCGTATGGAGCGACGACGGCCGCTTCGGTATCTACGACCACGCCCGGCGCGGCCTGGCGTGCCCCGAGGGTCTCGAACCGGCGGAGGCGCCCCGGCTCCGGGCCGGCGATCGCGTGACGATCGAAGTCGAGGTCAGCGGCCGCGAAGACGGACCGGCCCGCGTGACGGCCACGTTGCGGAGCGGTGCGACGGCAGTAACGGTCACGCGTGAGAACGTGGACCGCCGGCGGCACACCGAAGGCTTCTTCGGCTTGGTGGCTCGCGGACTGCTCGATTTCGAGGTGAACCGGGTCGAGATCCGGCCGGGCGCCAATCGCCGGGCCAACGTCGTCCTGAACGAGTGCCATGTCTGTTACGCCTTGGGCCACACGTTGAGAGAGCAGGACGGCAAATGGAAATGCCGCTTCGTGGCGCTCTTCCGCAACGACGGCGAAACAGCCGAGATTCGCATTGCTGACTCACCGAATCCGGCAGGTGGCTGGCGGTCCGTTCCGGTAGCCGGCGCCGCCCCCATCGTCAACAACGACTTCCGGCGCAACACCGCGATCATCGAAGCCACGCTGCCCGGAAATCCGGCCGAGAGAACCTATTACTACACGGTCTGGAAGGACGGCCGGGACGTCACCGGTGATCCCCGGGTGGAGAACGAAGCCGCCCGGATGCCGGGTACGGGCATCGTCGAGCCGGCCCCGGAGAGTGGCGACTACGTGGGGCGCCTGCCTCGCCTGCGGGCCCCGTACCGCGTCTGCGGACTCGGCGGCCACGCCATTCACGGCGGTGGCCCGAACCTGCCCAACGCGGCCAATTTCGAGGAGAACTGGGTCCATGACCAGCCGACGCCCGGGGCTTACAAGTATTTCGAGGAGTACGACTTCCAGATCGTCGCCTGGGAAGACGACGTCTGGTACCTGGAGTTGCTCTTTCCACCGCCTTCCACCGATGACGCCTACCGGATCATCACCACAACCATCGCCGGGCCGACCACGCGCTGGCAGTTCATGCGGCACTGGAACCTGATCAATCCCGGCGACCACGACTTCGGCATGGACGACATCAAAGGTCCGGAGCAGTACATCGTTCGTAACTTCACCGGGTTAGGCCAGGACATCGATTACATGCGCCGCAACTACCGGCTCGTGATCCACCTGACGCAGGCGGTCGAGAACCCATCCGGCACGGACAATCCGAAGCTGTGGCGCCGCTGGCGAATGCCCGACGGCGACTTCACCATCCTCGTCCTGGATGCGCGCCGCTGGAGAACCTCCCAGGACACCGACATCTGGGAGGATTGGGGCTGGCCTCGCAATCTCCTCCGGCGGCAGGATCCGACCCGCACGCTGCTCGGCGAGGAGCAGTTCGCCTTCCTGCAGCAGACGATCCGCAACGAGCCTTCGCCGCTGATCCTGCTGGTGGGCATCAACTGCATGCACACCATCTTCACGGGGCGGGAAATCGACCCGGAAACCGGATACCGCTTCGCACAACGGGACCGGGTGGCGGCGGACTACGCCGGCTGGGTTACGGAGGGCTGCAACCGCGTCATCGAACTGCTCGGCAGCCGCCAGGGAGTCATCAGCGTGTACGGGGATATCCACCTCGCTTCGATGGTGGAAAACGTGGCCAACCGCGTCATCGAGTGCTCGTTCGGGCCGATCGGCCGGTCGGGTTCGCGCGGGGTGATCAAAGGTTTCGGGCCGCGGATGCGGGACTGTGACGGCCGCGAGGTCACCGTCCACGCCCTGTACCATCAACGCTACGGTTCCCCGGACCTGAAGCCGCGCCAGGGGCCCAAGCATTGGAACTTTCTCGAAATGACGTTCGATCCGCGGCCGGCCGATCCGGTGATTCAGCTCCGCATCCGGAACATCGTCGATCCGCCCGGAGCCGAGCCGCGGGGAGGCGGAACCATTGATCGCCGGGCCTCGTCCACCGGCCGGACGCCGGCGTCCCGCCTGCCCGGGATCAAACTGGTCCCCCAGGCCGACGTGCTGATCGCGAGGGCCGACGGAACACCCGTTCGCGGCGCGCGTACTCAGCCCGACGGCACGATCGCCCTGCCGGAACTGATCGGCGTGCCGCCCAACACGCGATTGGTGCTCACCGCCTTCGCCGGCGATTCGGCGGAGGCCAAAGTGGTCACCACCGAGCCTCTGGCGTGACCGCCTGGCGTTCCAGCGCGGCTACTGTTGATACCAGTAGGCGACGCTGCGGTAGCGGCTGTCGCGGCGGCAGTTGTTGTGGCCGCGCTCAATCGACATCTTGAACGAACGGGTGAACGGGATCGGATCGCGCTCGTGGAACCGGTACATGGTGAACTTGCCGGCCTGCCAGGCGAGTCTCGCCGGGACTTTCTCCAGCACCGTCAACCCGTGGTAGGGCATGGTGTACTCGCCGCGGAAACCCCAGGCGCCGCCGAAATAGTCCTCGGTGCCCGTGCCGTGGATCGAGGGACGGGCTTCGCCGTCGATCCAGATCATCTCGTCGCCTTCCCACCAGCCGCCTCCGGCGGCGTCCACGCTCAAGACGACGCCGATGAAGTGCCCGCGGCCTTGCACCTCACAGATCAGGTGATTGTCTCTGCCATCCGGGTTCTTCTGGTCGAAAGCGCAGGCGCGGCGGCCAGGGAACGGCTCCGGCGGCGATTCCCGTAACTCGGCGTGGAACCGCAGCGGGCTGGGCGGCCGGTCCCAGACCTGGTAGTCGATCTGGTAGTAGAGCCGCAGCGGCTCATCGGATCCGTTCTCGATCACCACCCGCGCCCCTCTGGCGTACGGCATCGGGAAGTAGGTGTTGAAGCCGCCCACGTTCGGGTTGGCGAGGTTGAAGTTCAGCTCCGGCCGCGCCCGCACGGTGATGAAGGCGCTGCGCACCTGGCGGACGAGCCCGTGCCCGAGGGTGTGAAACAGTCCGAACGGCACATCGACGGCTGGCTCGGCGGCGCCGTCCCAAGAGATTTTCAAGCGGGTCGTCTCCAGGTAGCGCGGCTCAGCCGAGGCGATGGTGAACCACATGTGGACGATCCGGCCGGCGCCCTCGAGCTCGGCCAGCACCCGGCGCGAGCCGCCCTCGATGCTCACCCAGTCGCGATTGCCGCCGTCGGTACGGTAACTCGAGGCCCGGGCGGCCCGGTAGGGCTGCGGCTGGTCGATCGGGAGCGGCGGTTCCGCAGCCGCAAGCGGAGCCAGCAAGACAACAGACAACCAAAACGGCAAGCAGTGTTTCATGACGCTCCTCAGCCCCCGGCCGTGGCCGGGGACGGCGGCAAGTATATCGTCCCGGTGCAGAAGGCGGCAAACGCGCGGGCTGCGCCGGCTTCACGCCCGGTGGGCTACATCTTCAGACAAATCCTGGCGGTCGAAGATTTCCCCAACAAAGTCTCCCGGTGGACCGATAAGGCAGACGAAAGGGCGCTGGAGCGCCTTCCAGGAGACGTCTCCATGGGTAGCATCACGCCGCTCGTCTTTACCGGCATCAGCCAGTTCTCCGACGACTTCCAGACCATCATCAACCGGGCTGTGGCCATCGCCCAAATCCCGCTGCAGGAGTTGCAAAACGAGCAGGCCGATCTCCTCACCAAGAAGCAGCTCCTGACGGACCTGCGGCTCTCGGTGGCCGATCTGGCCTCGGTGGTGGACAGGCTGGGCCGCCTCGGCGAAACGCGGGCCCTCAGCGCCACCAGCAGCAACACCAGCCGCGTCACCGTCACGCTGAATGGGGCGACCTCGCCCGGCACCTATACCATCACCGACATCACTTCGGTAGCCACGGCGGCTTCGGAAACCACCGCCAGCGGCTACGCCACCGACGACTCGACGCCCGTCTCTACCGACGGCGTGATGGAGCTGGTGGTTGGATCGCAGACGTACACCATCGACCTCACGGCCGGCGGCCAGAACAATCTCATCGGGTTGCGCGACGCCATCAACGGCCTGGACGCCGGCGTCTCGGCCACCATCCTGAACACCGGCGCCGGTTCAACACCCTACTACCTGTCCATCACCGCCCAGAACACCGGGGCCACCACCCTTCAGCTGCGCGAGACGGCCGGCGACGCCGGCTCGAACATCCTCACCAGTTCCAATCAGGGCTCCGACGCCGTCTTCAAACTCAACGGACTGACCGTCACCAGCCCCGAGAACACCCTGACCGACGTCATCCCGGGTCTCACCTTTACCATCCACCAGACCACCGACCCCGGCGAGAGCGTGGTCCTCTCGCTTTCCTCGAGCCGCACCGAAGTGGGCAACGCTCTGGCCGACCTGGTGAGCGCCTACAACGACCTCCGCTCGAGGGTAAATCTCCAGATCGGCGAAACCGCCGGCCTGCTCAGCGGCGATTTCATCGTCCGTGAGATCCAGCAGCGGATGAGGGAGCTCGCCTCTTTTGAGGCCGCCGGCTCCATCAAGCGTCTCGCCGACCTCGGCATCGAGTTCGACGACCAGGGCGTCATGTCGTTCAACTCGACGAAGTTCTACAGCCTGCCGGAGTCGAGCTTCAACGCCGCCCTGGACTTCCTCGGCGCCCCGACCACCGGCTTCGGCGCCCTCAGTGACAATTTCGAGGCTATCTCCGATCCGGTGAACGGGCTCATCCGTACCCAACAGGACCAGTACGACAAGACCGATGAGCGGCTCTCGGAACAGATCTCCCAGCTCACCGAGCGTATCGACTTCATGCAGCAAAGCCTGACCGAGCGGCTCCAGCAGGCCGACGTGCTGCTCGCCCAACTGGAGTCGCAACAAACGCTGCTCGAGGCCAGCCTGAAAGGTCTCGACCTCGCCGTCTATGGAAGAAACGACAAGACGAACTAGTCTTCACACGCGCCTGAGAGCGGCCATCGAGGAACTCGAAGCTGCCACGCGCCGGGTCGAGGACGACGCCATGGGCGACCCCGCCCGCCTGCTTCCCCTCATGAAACAGCGCTCGGCTGCCGTCCAAAGACTGGCCGGGCTGCTACATGAGTGGGACGGTCCGCCCGCCCCCGCCCTCGCCGAACGGGTCCGCCGCGAGATCGAGCGCGGCCAGGCTCTCCGGGAACGCCTCCTGCTGCTCCGGGCCAAACAACGGGCGGAACTGACTCGCTTGCTCAGCGGACAGCGCGCCGCGGCGGCCGTTTCAACCAATCGCCATCGGCACGCCCCTCGCGTGAACCTCCGCGGCTGACCGGCTCCGCAGCTCCCCGGCGATATTCGGCGCACGCCGCCAAGGACCGGCCCGGCCACATACCCAAATCCGGCCTGGTCTTCTCCTGGGAAATGGGACATACCCGCGCTCCGTCCGCAACCACCCTCCCGAGCTGAGCCTCCTGCTTCGTTCGCCTCTTGCGCCGGGCTGCCAGGAGTGGGCCATCGGCTCCACACCCGCCGCCAATCATCGGGCGCCACTCCCTGCCCTGCCTCTGTGCTGGACCACGCTGGCGGCGAAAGCTCGTCTGCCCACGCAGACCGCGGGCTGGTCTGCATGAAACGTTTGCATCGACAGACGACTACGTTATATGCTCTCGCCACGGGAGGTGATGTGGATGAAGATTTCGTTTGCACTCGTATTCGCGAGCGCCGTTCTCCTGAGCGTTTCGTGCGCGGCGCCCGAGAAGGCCGATCTGATCCTGACCAACGGCAAGGTCGTCACCGTGGATAAGGACTTCTCGATCGCCCAGGCAGTGGCGGTGAAGGGCGACCGCATCCTGGCCGTGGGTACGAACGAGACGATCGAGAAGTACGCCGGGCCGGAGACCGAGAGGGTAGATCTCGCCGGCAAGATGGTGCTTCCGGGTCTGATCGACTCTCACGTCCACGCCGTCGCCTCGGCCATGTTCGAGTTCGACCACGAAGTTCCCACTATGGAGACGATCCAGGACGTGCTCGACTACGTCAAGGCGCGCGCTAAGGCCCTCGGCCCCGGCAAGTGGATCCTGGTCTCGCAAGTCTTCATCACACGCCTCAAAGAACAGCGCTATCCCACGCGCCAAGAGCTGGATCGTGCCGCGCCGAACAACCCGGTCGTCTTCCGTACGGGCCCAGACGCATCGCTCAACTCCCTGGCCCTGAAGCTCAGCGGCATCGACAAAAACTTCCGCGTCACCGACGGCAAGCCGTGCCGGGTGGAGCGGGATCCAAAGACCGGCGAGCCCACGGGCATCCTCCGGCAGTGCGGGCGCTTCATCAAGTACGAATCGACGGCCAGGAAACCCACTGAAGCCGACCGCCTGGAGCGCGTCAAGATGCTCTTCGCCGACTACAATTCCGTCGGCATCACCTCCATCGGCGACGGCGATACCGAGGACGACGAGCTGGAGCTGTTCCGGAAGCTGCGCGACAGCGGCGAGCTGACGGTCCGGATCTTCGCCTACGGCCATGTCAACGCCCAGGCCCCGATCGAGGAGATCGAGAAGCGCATCAAGAGCTTCGCCGCCAGTCCCCTGCACCAGTACGACAACATGCTCTGGCTCCGCGGCGCCAAGGTCTACCTGGACGGCGGCATGCTCACCGGCAGCGCGTATATGAAGGAGCCGTGGGGGGTGAGCAAGATCTACTCGATCACCGATCCGAACTACCGCGGGATGCTCTACATCCAGCCGGACAAGCTTTACCAGATCATGAAGATCGCCCTGGAGAACGGCCTTCAGCTCACCGCCCACTCGGTGGGCGACGGGGCTGTCGAGGTGTTCGTGAACACGGCCGAGCGCGTGAACGAAGCCGGCGTCTCCACCAAAGAAGGCCGCCCGTGCCTGACCCACGCCAACTTCCAGACGCTCGAAGCCATCAAGAAGATGGCTCGGCTGGGCGTGGTGGCCAATATGCAGCCCAACTGGCTGCAGCTCGACGGGGCCACCCTGATGAAGCAGTTCGGCGAGGAGCGGACCAAGTACTTCCAGCCATACCGGACGTTGTTCGACGAGGGCGTGATCGTCGGCGGCGGATCGGACCACATGCAGAAGATCGGCAGCTTCCGCTCCATCAACCAGTACAACCCGTTCCTCGGCATGTGGACCACGCTGGTGCGCCGGCCTCGCTGGATGGACAAGCCGTTCCACCCGGAGCAGTGCATCACCCGTGAAGAAGCGATCCGTCTCTACACCATCAACAATGCCTACCTGCTGTTCCAGGAGAAGGAGAAAGGCTCCATCGAACCGGGCAAGCTCGCCGATCTGATCGTCGTCGATCGCGACCTCCTTACCTGCCCGGTTGACGACATTCCCCAAACCCAGGTGCTCCGGACCTATCTGGGCGGCAAACTCATCTACGAGAAACCATCTACCTGAGGAGCCTCTGCGAGCCGGTTCGCTTCTGGGCCGCACGGCAGCCCTGTGTTACCTTCATGAATAATGGCTGGGCTGGAATCCGAAAAGACGATGTTCGAGGTCTACCACGACACCGCTTACAGCGGGGCGTACGAGGTGGTCTACTACACCGAGCTTCAGGACTACAACAAGGAGACGGCCATCAACCGCGCCCTTGCCGGCGAGCACTTCGTGGACGGCTATCTCCGCAATCACAGCAAGGAAGAAGCGAAGAAGGTCATCCGCTCGCTGCTCGAGCGCATGAACTCGGGCGAGAAGATCACGCCCGACGCCTTCCTCGAAGCCCTCGGCGAGCACCTGGCGTAGGAAACGCCAGATGCCCGCCCCGGCGCGGGCGCACAGCTCTCTTCTCCCCCGCGATTGGCCGCAAAATTTACATTTCCGGACGATCTGGGGTCCGGCGGACTGCTACCATGGGGCGACTTTTGCCTTTGGAGGGGCAACATCCATGAAGTCCTTGATGACAGTGAAGATGCCCACCGGTCCGGCCAATGACGCCGCCCGGCGCGGCCAGCTCGGCGAAAGAATCAAGGCCATCCTGGCCGCGCTGAAGCCCGAAGCAGCGTATTTCACCACCGAAAGCGGCTTGCGCACCGCATATCTGATCGTCGATCTGCAAGACGCTGCAGAGATCCCGAAGCTCGCCGAGCCTTGGTTCCTCGAGTTCGAAGCGGAGATCGACATTCGTCCGGTCATGACGCCGGAAGATCTGGCCCGGGCAGAGCCGGACATCGCGGCGGCCGCGAAGGCCTACGCATAGGGAGCCGTCTGGCCGGGAGCCGCCCTGGCGGCGGCTCCCTTCGCCTCATATCACTCCAGAAAGTACCGAGTTCTTGCGCACTGCGAAGCGTCCTGTTTCCCTATCTTTTCTCGCGATTTCCCGTAGATTCTCCGAACCATCGTCTTGACAGCCGGCCCCGGCAAGGTATTCTGACGGTAGAGAGAAAAAGCGGTCCGGCTACCCGGACCGGGCGCCTGCTATTCGAGGGCACGGCGATGACGTCTCAACGGAATCCAGTGACGGTGGAACGCGCCGTGATTGCCCTGCTGCCGCTCCTGGCGCTGCTCGTGCCGCCGCTTGGCTTCTTTCTCTACCAGTGGGCCATCAGCCTGCTGCCACCGGGCGAGGCTCTCACTCGAGCGGTCACGTTGTACGCCGGCATCCCGGCGGCGGGCTTGATCGCGACGGCGCTCTGGCACATGGTCCCGTTCGCGCTGCTGGCGCTCTACGTGCTCCGGGCTGAGGCCGAAGCCGGCAGGACGCGCCGGTGGAAGATCGTCGCCTGCGGCGTTGCCGTGATCACGGCGCTGGAACTCGGGACGTACGTCACGCTCTGGAGCGTCCCATTCGGCGTGGCTCTGGCTCTGCTGGTGGTGAGCACCGGTTTGATGATTCTGCGGGCGGGCGACATTCGGAATCTGTTCCGGCGGCAGGCGGCCGGAGCGTAGCCGGCGCGCCTGAACGGGGCACCGTAGAGCCGTCCCCAGGCGGCCCGGTGCGGGGATTCACATGCGCGCCATTCCGGCTACCGCATTCACGAGCACGAAGACCATCCCCAGCGGAATCAGATACTTCCAGCCGATGCCCATGAGCTGGTCGTAACGGAACCGGGGAAAGGTGCCCCGCACCCAGATGAACAGGTAGACGACCAGGCTCACTTTGAAGAAGAACCAGAACAGCGGCGCCAGGGCTGTGTTCGCCGCCGGGATCAGGAAGACGAGACCGACGGCGACAAGCGTGATCGCAACCGCCGCCATTACTGCCGCGCGCCAATAGCTCTTCGGGCGCAGCCGGGCCGTCAGCTTGAACGACCACAGCCCGGAGCCGACGAACAGCGCCACCGGCACGCCGTAATTCAACGGGACCTCCAGGAACCCGACGTTCGGGAACGGCCGCAGCCAGCCGCCCCAGAACAGCGTGACGCCGGCGCCGGCGATCACGAAGATGCTGGCGTACTCGGCCAGGAAGAACAGCGCCCAGCGGAAGCCCGAGTACTCGGTCATGAAGCCTGCCACGAGCTCGGATTCCGCCTCCGGCAGGTCGAACGGCGCCCGGTTCGTCTCGGCGACCGAGGCGATCAGGAAGATCATGAACGGGACGAACATCAGCCCGTAGTTGTCGAAGGCGAACCACACGCCCCGCTCCTGCTGCTGCCGGACGATCTCCACCATGCTCAACGTGCCCGCCGACATCACGCCGGCCACCAGCCCGAGCCCCATGGCGACCTCGTAGCTGACGAGCTGGGCGGTGCTGCGGAGCGCGCCGAGCAGAGGGTAGTGGCTGTTCGACGACCAGCCGCCGATGATGATCCCCAGCACGCCCACGGCGCTCATGGCGGTGATCACCAGCAGGCCCACGTTGACGTCGATCACCCGGATCGTCTCGCTGAACGGCAGGACGGCGAAGGAAGCCAGGGCGGTCACGGTCGAAATCACCGGAGCCACCCAGAAGAGCCCGCGGTCGGCCGCCCCGGGGATGATGTCTTCCTTCTGCAGCAGCTTCACCGCGTCGGCGATCGGCTGCAGCAGCCCGTGCGGCCCCACGCGCATCGGGCCGAGGCGCACCTGGAGATCGGCCAGCACCTTCCGCTCCACCAGCACGATGTAGCCGGCCAGCAGCGGAAAGACGGCGATGATCACCAGCGTGATCACCAGCGGCGCAAACAGCGGATGTTCCAGTACGCTCTCCATAGCTTCCTACCGAATCAGCGAGAACCCGGCCATCCTCAGGAACGGATCCGGGTAGATCCCGATACCCAGAGTGAGGACTCCGGAAACCGCCAGGGCCACTTTGATGCCAAAGGTCGATGCCAGCGGGGCCGTCTCTTTCCGTTCCGAAACGAACATCGCCCGCACGATGCGGAAGTAATAGTAGATGGCGACGGCGACGAAGACGGCGGCGATCACGGCCAGGGTGTAGTGGCCGGTCTGGATCAGCGCCAGCAAGATGTAGTATTTGCCGATGAAGCCCGCCGTCGGGGGGATGCCCGCCAGCGACAGCATGAAGATCAGCATCAGCACGGCGTAGCCGGGGCTCGATTCCATCAACCCGGCCAGATCCTCGATGTCTTCCCCAATCAGGTCCCGGCGGCGCAACGCCACCAGCACCAGGAAGGCTCCCAGCGTCATGAACGCGTAAACGGCGACATAGACGGCCACGCCGATCAGGCCGGTCTCGTTGCCGGCGATCAGCCCGAGCAGAATGTAACCGGCGTGGGAGATCGAGCTGTAAGCCAGCAGCCGCTTGACGTTGGTCTGCGTCACCGCGGCGATGTTGCCGATGAAGAGGCTGAGCACGGCGGCTCCGATCAGCAGCGGTTCCCAGGTGGGCCGGGCGCTCTCCAGCGGCCCGAGGAAGATCCGCATCAGGAAGGCGAACGACGCTGCTTTCGAGCCCGTAGCGAGGAAGGCGGTGATGGTGGTCGGCGCGCCTTCATAGGCGTCCGGCGCCCACATGTGGAACGGCGCCGCCGAGACCTTGAACAGCACCCCCACCGCCACCGCCGCCATGGCCAGAACCACCAGCGGATCGCCCGGCTCCCGGGCGGCCAGCGCGTCGGCCACATCGACGATCTTCGTGGAGCCCGAAAGGCCGTAGAACAGCGAGAAGCCATAGACCAGCAGGCCGCTCGAAAACGCCCCCAGCAGCAAGTACTTCATCGCCGCCTCGTTCGAGCGCTTCTGCGTCCGCAGGAAGCCGACCATCACGTAGAAGCTGAGCGCCGTCAGCTCCAGGCCCAGGAACAGCGTGATCAAATCCGTACCCGTGGCCATGAAGAACATGCCGCACTGGGCCAGCAGGATCAGGCCGTAATATTCGCCGTGGTGTTCGTTCTCGATCTCCAGGTACCGGTAAGAGACGATGGCCACCAATACCGAGAGCAGGACGAACAGCCAGTTGAAGAAGAGAGCGAAGCCGTCGATGGTGAGCGTGCCATTGAAGGCCGTCAGTTCGTTGAGCCCGTAACTCGAAAGGAAGCTCTGCTGCCGCCACAGGCCGGCCCCGGTAAAGATCTCGCCGATGATCAGGAACACGATCAGCCACTTGCGCTGTTTCGGATGCGGGAAGATCAAGAAGTCAAACAGCAGCACGGCGCAGCCGAACAGCGCCAGCATCAGCGCCGGGATCAGGACGAAGTGGTCGGTGCTCGTGTAGTACTGGCTCATCGAATGCCGGCCTCCATTCGGGACTCCATCGCCTGCGCCGCCTCGAGCGGGGCCTTCGCCGCCTGGGCTTCGAAATAGCCGGGCCGGACACGCTCGACGAGCTGCGCCACCGGCTTCTCCAGGATCTCGAAGTACGGCTTGGGATAGACGCCGATCCACAGCGCCCAGACGAGCAGCGGCGCGAAGACGGCCCATTCGCGCAGGTTCAAGTCCGGCAGCTTCAGGTTCTTCGGGTTGTTGATGCGGCCGAGCATCGTCCGCTGGTAGAGCCACAGCAGGTAGCTGGCCCCGAGAATGATGCCGGTGACGGCGAACGCCGCCCAGACGCGGTTCGCCTCGAAGGCGCCCTGCAGGATCGTAAACTCGCCGATGAAGCCGTTGAGCAGCGGCAGCCCCGCCGAACTCAGCATGGCGAAGGCGAAGACGAAGGCGTAGTTCGGCATCACGTGCGCCAGGCCGCCGTATTCGCGGATCAGCCGCGTGTGACGGCGCTCGTAGACGACGCCGACGATCAAGAACAGCATGCCCGTCGAGATGCCGTGGTTGATCTGCTGGATCACGCTGCCCGCCAGCCCGTTAGGGGTCAACGAAAAGATCCCCAGAGTGCAGAATCCCAGGTGGCTCACCGAAGAGTAGGCCACCAGCTTCTTCCAGTCGTCCTGCATCAGGCACACCAGCGCCCCGTAGATGATGGCGACGATTGAGAGACCCACCATCACGTGGACGATCCAGGGGTCGATGGCCGCCTTCGGCAGCAGCGGCAGCGAGAAGCGCAGGAATCCGTAGGTCCCCATCTTCAGCAGCACCGCGGCCAGGATCACCGAGCCCGCCGTCGGCGCCTCCGTGTGGGCGTCCGGCAACCACGTATGGAACGGGAACATCGGCACTTTGATGGCGAAGCCGATGAAGAAGGCCCAGAAGACCCAGCGCTCCAGGTGGAGCGGCATGGCCGTCTGCATCAGGGCGTCGATCTCGAAGGTGTAGACGCCGTACTGGGCGTGGTGCTGGAAGTAGAGGGTGAGAATGCCCAGCAGCATCAGGACGCTGCCGGCCAGCGTGTAGAGGAAGAACTTGATCGCCGCGTAGAGCTTCCGCGGACCGCCCCAGACGCCGATGATGAAGTACATCGGCACCAGCACGATCTCCCAGAAGACGTAGAAGAGCAGGAAGTCCAGCGACAGGAACACCCCGATCATTCCCGTCTGCTGGAGCAGGAACATGGCGTAGTACTGCTTCTCGTAGCGGTCGATCGCGCTCCAGGAGGACAGGATGGCAATGAAGCCGGTGACCGTGGTGAGCATAACCAGCAGCAGGCTGATGCCGTCGATGCCCAGGTAGTAATGCGCGCCGAGGGCCGGGATCCACGGCGCCTTCTCGACCATCTGGAAGCCTTCAGCCGAGCGGTCGAAGCGAAACACCAGCGGCAGCGATACGAGGAACCCGGCGAACGCGGCGATGTTGGCCCAGACCCGGATGAGCTTCCTGTTGCTGGACGGCAGCAGCAGCAGCACGAACATGCCGGCCAGCGGCGTGAACAGGACAATGCTCAGCAGGTGTTCGCTCATCGCTCACTCACTTGATCAGGTAGTAGCCCAGGGCCACGGCCATCCCGGCCAGGATCACCGCCGCATACTGCTGCACGAAGCCCGTCTGCAGGAAGCGCACCGGGTAGGAGATCATCTTCACCGCAAAGGCGATCAGCCGTACGGTTCCGTCCACGATCCAGGTGTCCCACCAGCCCGAGACGGCCGAGGCGAAACGGGTCATCCACCCGGCCCCGTTGACGCCGCCATCGACGATCGCCTGGTCGAAGCGTCCCAACACCCGGCCGCCGCCCTTCGCCAGCCCATCGACGAACAGGAAGTTGTAGATCTCGTCCACGTACCACTTGTTCAGCAATGCCGGGTACAGCGGGCCGCTTGCCTCGGCGATCCGGTCCGGTAGTTCAGGCCGCTGGACATAGAGGTAGCGCGCGATCAGGATGCCGGCCACCGCCAGCAAGACCGAGAGTCCCATCAGCGCCCACTCGAGCGCCGCCTCATGGGCCCCCTGCCCGGCCTCGTGAGCCGCCGCCACCCAGACCGGCTCCAGCCAGTGCTCGAAGGCATGGAAGCTCCCCGGCAAGAACGCCCACGCCTTGGGCACCCCCAGCCAGCCTGCCAGCACCGAACCCGCCGCCAGCACCGTCAGCGGCACGGTCATCACCGGCGGCGATTCATGGATGTGGGCCTTGGTGTGTTCGTCGGCCCGGCACTCGCCCCAGAAGGTCATGTACATCAGCCGCCACATGTAGAAGGCCGTCATCAGCGCCGTCACCGTCCCCACAGCCCACAACGCTTTCGAACCATAGGGGGAACTCCACGCCTGCCAGAGAATCTCGTCTTTGGAAAAGAACCCGGCGAACCCCGGAATGCCCGCGATGGCCAGCGAAGCCACCGCCATGGTCCAGAAGGTTGTCGGGATCTTGTCCTTCAGCCCGCCCATCTTCCTCATATCTTGCTCGCCGCCCATGGCGTGGATCACCGAGCCGGAACCAAGGAAGAGCAAAGCCTTGAAGAAGGCGTGCGTGAACAGGTGGAAAATCGCTACCCAGTACGCCCCCACGCCCGCGGCCAGAAACATATACCCGAGCTGGCTCACCGTCGAATAAGCCAGCACTCGCTTGATGTCGTTCTGCGCGAAAGCGATCGAGGCCGCAAAGATCGCCGTGAGCGCCCCGATCGTGGCCACCACCGCCATCGTCTCCGGCGCCAGCGAATAGAGGGCGTTCGAACGGGCCACCATGTAGACGCCGGCGGTGACCATCGTCGCCGCGTGGATGAGCGCCGAGACCGGAGTGGGTCCCTCCATCGCGTCCGGCAACCACACGTAAAGCGGGATCTGGGCCGATTTGCCCGTGGCGCCGACGAACAGCAACAGCGCCGTCAAGCTCAGAACGCCGAAGCCCGCCGTCTCCGCCGAAAGCCCATGCAGCGCCTGGTTTACATCCAGGAACCGCACTGTGCCGGTCAAGGCGAAGATCATGAAGATGCCGAGGATGAACGCCGCGTCCCCGATCCGGTTCACCACGAACGCCTTGATACCCGCATCGCTGGCCGATTTGCGGTGGAAGTAAAAGCCGATGAGCAAGTAGCTACACAGCCCGACGCCTTCCCAGCCCACGAACAGCAGCGCGTAGTTGTTGGCCAGCACCAGCGTGAGCATGAAAAAGACGAACAGGTTGAGGTATCCGAAGAAGCGGTAGTAGCCCGTCTCGTGGCCCATGTAGCCGATCGAATAGACGTGGATGAAGAAGCCCACGAACGTGACTACGAGGATCATCACGCCGCTTAGGGGGTCGAGCAGGAACCCGAGATCGGCGGCGAACCGGCCCACGGCGCCGTCGCCCATGTGGAACGGAAGGCCCGCCAGCCACGTGTACAGGATCACCTGGTGCGCCTTCTCTGCCAGACCCGCCAACTGCACCACCGCCCCAATAGAGAACAGCAGTGAAACCAGAACCGTTCCCGGGCAGATCCAACTGATGAGCCGCCGCGTGGGAGCGAAACGTGGATGATGGCCATGCTCCTGCCCCGCATCCTCGCCCATCGCCTCGGCCAGCTCCGGCTCCAGCGCCTCCGGGGAGCGCTCCGGCTGGGGATCGAGCCGCCGCCCGATCAGGAACATCAGGACGGCTCCGAACAGCGGGAACAGCGGAATCAGCCAGATCGCATCGAGGAAGTTCATCCGCTTCTCCTCACCACTTGAGCAGGTCGATCTCGTCGGAAGCCACAGTCTCCCGGTTGCGGAACAGGGCGATCAGGATGCCCAGACCCACCGCCGCCTCCGCTACGGCGACGGCGATCACGAAGATGGCGAAGATCTGGCCCTCCATGGCCTGGAACCGCTCGGAGAAGGCCACCAGGTTGATGTTCACCGCGTTGAGGATCAGCTCGATCGACATCAGAATGATCACGATGTTGCGCCGCGTCAGAAAGCCGACCGTGCCGATGAGCAGCAGCGCCGCGCTCAGGATCACGTAGTGGATTGTCGTAATTGGGTAAAGCATTCAGATCCTCTTCTTCGCCATCACTACGCTGCCGACGATGGCTACCAGCAACAGGATCGAGGCGATCTCGAACGGCAGCAGGTATTCGGAAAACAGCACGTCGGCCAGCCGCTCCGTGCTGCCGCCGGTTTGCACCGCGGTGACCGCCGGGGCCAGCCGGAACGCTTCCAGGCCGCTCAGAAGCACGTAAACGATCTCCGCCCCCACCACCACGGCGCAGGCCAGGGCCAGCAGCCACTGGCGGTGGAAGCGCGGCTGGCGGGCCTCGGCGTCCAGGTTCACCAGCATGATCACGAACAGGATCAGCAGCACCACACCGCCGATGTAGAGCATGATCTGCACCACGAACAGGAACTCGGCGCTACGCAGCAGGAAGACGCCCGCTACTCCGAGCAAGGTCACCACCAGCCACAGGGCAGCGTGAACGGCGTTGCGCCGCGTGACCATCAATACGGCCCCGCCCAGAATCATCAGGGCAAACAGATAGAACAAGATCGCGCTCACCATGACTCCACATCCGGCGGCCGTCCGCCGGCGGCCCCGAAGCGACGCGGAAAAGGTGCCATCGGAACGCGCCCGTCAGTACCTGTACCGCGTCGGCACCGGGCCCTCTTCCAGCATCTGCCGGTCCCAAATGGCGCCCTCCCGCGTGAACGCCGCCAGCTCGAAGTCCTGGCTGAGTTCCAGGGCGTCCGTGGGACACGCGTCCTCACACAGGCCGCAAAACATGCAGCGAGAAATGTCGTACGTGAACGTCGTCAGCTCCTTCCGGCGCGTCTGCTCGTTGCGTTCGCTCGTCACCACGATGAGGTGTTCCGGGCATGCCAGCGCGCACAAGTTGCAGGCGATGCACAACGTCTCCTTCGTTTCGGGATGGACGTTCAGCCGCGGCGCTCCCCGATACCGTTCGGCGATTCTGGGCCGCTCGGCCGGGTACTGCTCGGTGACGATGTTCTTCGGATGCTGGGACCGGAAGGTCACCCAGAGACCCTCGATGAGATCGACCAGGAAGATCTTCCTCAGCAAGCTCTTCATAGCTGCTCCCTGTGCCGGAGGAATCTGTACCTAACGGTCAACTTCGCCCAGCACAATATCAATCGTACCGATAATCGCCACGATGTCGGCGACCAGGGAACCGCGGCTCATCTTGTCCAGCGCCTGCAAGTTCACAAACGAAGGCGGCCGCACCCGCAACCGGTAAGGCTGGGTCGAACCGTCGCTGACGATGAAGTAGCCCAGCTCCCCTTTCGGAGCCTCAATCGAAACGTAGGCTTCGCCCACCGGCGGCTTGATCACCTTGCCGACTTTGGCCATGATGGGCCCCTCGGGGATGCCTTCCACCGCCTGCTCGATGATGCGCACGCTCTGGCGCATCTCCTGGATCCGCACGATGTAGCGGTCGTACGTATCGCCGTTCTCACGCGTCGGAATCTCGAAATCGTACTTCTCGTAGCCGCTGTAGGGATGCGCTTTGCGAATGTCCCATTTCACTCCCGCCGCCCGCAGCAAGGGTCCGGTGACGCCGTAAGCCTTGCAGTCCTCGGCGTTGAGGATGCCCACGTTGATCAGCCGGTCCTTCCAGATCCGGTTCTCGGTCAGCAGCTCTTCGTACTCGTCCACCCGGGGCAGGAACTTCTTGCAGAACGCCTTGACGTCCCGCTCCATGCCCTCGTAGACCTCGTATTGCAAACCGCCGATCCGGAAAGCGTGGGTGGTGAGGCGGGCGCCGCAGTATTTCTCGTAAATATTCAGGATGTCCTCGCGCTCCCGCATCACGTAGAACAGCGGGGTGATGGCGCCGATGTCCAGAGCATGGGTGCCCAGCCACAGCAGGTGGCTGGCGATCCGGTTCAACTCGGTGAGGATTACCCGCACCGCCTGGGCCCGGGGCGGCGCTTCGACTCCCAGCAGCTTCTCCACCGCCAGGCAGTAGCCCAGGGCGTTCGAAACCGCCGCCACGTAGTCCATGCGATCCACGTACGGCGCAAACATCTGGTAGGTGCGGTTCTCGCCGATCTTCTCGACGCCGCGGTGCAGGTAGCCGATGACGCACTCGGCCCCCAGGATCTTCTCGCCGTCCAATTTCAGCACCACTCGCAGTACGCCATGCGTCGAAGGGTGCTGCGGCCCCATGTTCAGGACCAGCTCGTTGGCGTCGAGAAACGTAGCTTCCGGCATAGGCCTCACTGCCCGCTGTCGATCCCGAGGTTTTCCTGCACCCACTTCTGATCCATCTTCAAGATGCTGGAATCCTTCCGCAGGGGATGGCCTTCCCACTCGTCCGGCAGCAGAATCCGCCGCAGGTCGGGACGGCCGGAGAAGCGGATACCGAACATGTCATAAACCTCCCGCTCGAGCCAGTTCGCCCCCGGGTAGACGCTCACGGCGCTTTGGAGCTCCTGGCCGTCCCTGATGCGCGTCTTGATCCGGATGCGCTGGCGCCGCTCGAAGCTATACAAGATGTAGACTACCTCGAAGCGCTCTTCCTTCTTCGGATAATCCACCGCCGTTACATCCACCAGGTAGTCGAAACCGGCTTCGAGCTTCAGATGCTCGAGGATCGGAACCACGGCGTCAGGGTGGGCGACGAGGAACTTCTGCTCCCGGTAGATAGAGAACTCGCTGATCTGGTCGCCGAACTGACTCTTCAGCGCCCGCGTGAGCTCATCTTCCCAAGGCTCGGTTTCCATCACCGCCGGTTTTTTCGGCGGGGGCTTCCTCGGGGGAGGCTTCCCTGCCCCGGCCGCGGGCTTCCCAGCCGCCGGTCTCGCCGCCGGCTTGGCAGGGGGCTTTGCGGCTTTCTCCCCGGCGCCCTTTTCTCGGCCAGCCGCAGCGCTGGGCTTGGCTTCCGCCTCGGGACGATTCTGCCGGGCTCCGCCCGGCGACTCAGGAGGCTTTGTCTGGGAGCCGCCGCCCGATGCGGCGCCCTCCCCGGACGCGGGTACCCCTTCGGGGCGCTCAGTTTGCTTGTCGTCAGCCATCGACCGAGACAGGTAAGACCCCCACGATAAAACAGTCAAGAATAGGCTGTCAAATGACAAAAGGGAGGTCAGCCTCCCTGTTCGCGGAGCCTCTTAACCGGCAGCCGCCCGGAACCGTTGAAGCGGACCGCCGCGGTCGCCGTTTCGCTCGCCTCCGACCTCCCCGCCCGAGTTTCCCAATGTTCCCCAACGCCCGCCGCCCCGGTGCTCGGCTACAATGGACGGCGAGAGGTTGGACGCATGTCGGAACAGAAGACATCCGGATTCCTATGGTTCGTCGCCGGGGCGGCCATCGGCGTCGCCATCGCCTTGCTTTATGCCCCGCAGCGCGGAGCCGAAACCCGCCAGCGCATCTCGCGCACCGCGGAGAAAGGCCGCGAAGCGCTGGCGGAGTCGGGCTCGGAGATCCTCGAACGGGGCCGCGAGCTCTATGACAAGGGCAAGCAGATAGCTGACGAAGCCGCCGAACTCTTCGACCGCGGCAAGAAACTCGTACAGGGGACAAAGGAAAATGGCTGAAGTGGCGCAAGTTGTAAATCTGAAATCATTACCGGAATTCAAAAACGAGCCATGGCAGGATTTTTCGAAGGCGGAAGTCCGCCGGGCGATGGCCGACGCGCTGGCGAAGGTCCGTGGCGAGTTCGGGCGGGAATACAGCCTGCTGGTCGCTGGCGAGTGGACGAAGTCCGGCCGAACCTTCGAGTCGAGAAATCCCTCGAATCCGAGTCAAGTCATCGGCGTGCTGCAGAAGGCGACGCCGGAGCTGGCCGCCAAGGCCGTCGAGGACGCTCACGCCTACTTTGCCGAATGGCGCAAGGTTCCCGCTGCCCAACGCGCGGCGATGCTGCTCAAGGCCGGCGACATCGTCCGGAAGCGCAAATTCGAGTTCATCGCCTGGCAGGTCTTCGAGGCGGGAAAGACCTGGCCCGAGGCCGACGCCGATGTCTGCGAAGCGATCGACTTCTGCGAGTATTACGCCCGGGAGGCGCTCCGTTATGACGCGCCTCCCGCCGTGCCCCAGTTTCCCGGCGAGCGCGACGAGCTCCGCTACACTCCCCTCGGCGTCGGCGTGGTCATTCCTCCGTGGAACTTCCCGTTGGCGATCATGGGCGGTACCACGACCTCGGCGCTGGTGGCCGGCAACACCGTCGTCCTGAAACCCGCCAGCGACACTCCGGTGAACGCGGCCAAGTTCGTGGAGGTGCTGCTCGAAGCCGGCTTTCCGCCGCGAGCCGTCAATTTCATCCCTGGCTCCGGCGGCGAGATCGGCGACCTGCTGGTCGAGCACCCGAAGACGCGCTTCATCTCTTTCACGGGCTCCAAGGAGGTCGGCCTGCGCATCGTCGAGCTGGCCGCCAAGACGCAGCCCGGCCAGATCTGGATCAAGCGCGTGATCGCTGAGATGGGCGGTAAGGACGCCATCATCGTCGATTCGGAATGCGATCTCGACGCCGCCGTCCAGGGCGTCCTGGTCTCGGCCTTCGGTTTCCAGGGGCAGAAGTGTTCGGCCTGCTCCCGGGCCATCGTCGACCAGTCGCTTTACGATGAGTTCCTCGAGAAACTCAAGGCCAAGACCGAAGCCATCCGCGTCGGCCCGGCCGAGGATCCGGAAAACTACATGGGACCGGTCATCAACGCCTCGGCCCGCAAGAAGATCCTCGACTACATCGAGATCGGCAAGGGGGAGGGACGGCTCGTCACCGGCGGCAAGGCCATCGAGCACGAGACCGGCGGCTATTTCATCGAGCCGACGATCTTCGCCGATGTGGACCGCGGCGCCCGCATCTTCCAGGAGGAGATCTTCGGTCCGGTGTTGGCCGTGACCAAGGCCCGCGACTTCGGCCATGCCCTCGAGCTGGCCAACGACTCCGAGTACGGCCTCACCGGCTCGGTCTACACCAAGAACCGCGACAAGATCGAGCGCGCCAAGGACGAGTTCCACGTCGGCAACCTTTACTTCAACCGGAAATCGACCGGCGCCATGGTCGCTTCCCATCCCTTCGGCGGCTTCAACATGTCGGGCACGGATTCGAAGGCCGGCGGGCCGGACTACCTGCTGCAGTTCCTGCAGGCCAAGTCGATCGGCGAAGTGATCGCCTGACCGCTGCTGGCGAAGGCGGGCGCTCCTGCGGCGCTCGTCCGCCGGAGAGCCGCCCACGCCGCGCCGTGCAGAAACCGGTAGTCGCTCCAGCGTTCGCTGCAGTATAGTGGCAGCATGTCGAACGTCGAAATCGTGCGCGAGGCCTTGAAAACAGGTGAAGGCATCCTCCGCCTGGCCCCTTGCTGGGTGCCGCGGTCCTTCCTGATGCCCGGCGGCCGGCTGAAGCTCGATCCCCGCGACCTCTACGCTCTCGGCGCCCACCGCGGCGGCATCGACGAGCGCTGGTTTTCCTCCACCACCAACGCCGACAACGGACCCGGCACGCCCGAGGACGAGGGCCTCAGCTACATCGACGCCGGCGGCCCGCGCGTGTTGCTGAAAGAGGCCATCGACGAACTCGGCGACCTGTTCCTCGGCGCCGACGTGATGGAGCGCGAAGGCGGCTGGAACCTGCTGTGCAAGTTCTTCGACAATCTCGGCCCCATTCCGCACCACCTGCACCAGACCGACGAGTTCGCCCGGCGGGTCGGAGCCAAAGGCAAGCCGGAAGCCTACTACTTCCCGCCGCAGTATAACTTCCACGAGAACAACTTCCCGTACACCTTTATGGGGCTGAACCCCGGTACTACGCGGGACGACGTCCGCCGGTGCCTGGAGCGCTGGAACGAGGGCGACAACGGCATCCTCTACCACTCCCGCGCTTACAAGTTGAAGCCCGGCACCGGCTGGCAGATCGATGCCGGCATCTTACACGCGCCCGGCTCGCTGGTCACCTACGAGCCTCAGGTGAACTCCGACGTCTTCGCCATGTACCAGTCCATGGTGGAGGGCCGCCCGGTGCCGTGGGACCTGCTGGTCAAGGACGTCCCCGAGGAGCACCACCACGACCTCGACTACATCCTCGACATGCTGGACTGGGACGCCAACCTGGACCCGGAGTTCGCCAAGCACCGGCTCTTCGAGCCGACCCCGGTGAAAGACCCCGCCGAAATGGCCGAAGAAGGCTACTCCGAACAGTGGATCGTCTACTCCACACCGTACTACTCGGCCAAAGAGCTGACCGTCCTCCCCGGCCGCGAAGCTGTCATCACGGATGCCGCGGCCTACGGCCTGATCCTGACCCAAGGCTACGGTACGATCGGCGTCCACGAAGTCGAAACGCCTACGCTCATCCGGTTCGGCGAAATGACCAAGGACGAGCTGTTCGTCACCGCCGAGGCCGCGCGCGCCGGCGTCAAGATCGTCAACCGCAGCAACACGGAACCGCTGGTCATGCTGAAGCATTTCGGCCCGGGCAATCCTGACGCCGTTCCGTTCATCCAATGAAGTTCGGAGTCAATTCGCTCATCTGGACGGCGGGCTTCGACGCCGTCCACCTATCCCTGCTCGGCAAAGTAAAGCGGATGGGTTTTGACGGCGTCGAGATCGCTCGCTTCTCGTTTGACCGCTTCCCCGCCGGGCGCATTCGACGCGCCTTGGCCGACGAGGGGCTCGAGTGCACTTTCTGTTCCGCCCTTACCGAACGCACCAGCCTGGTAAGCGACAATGCGCGTCTTCGGGACAAAGCCCGGGACTTCCTGAAAAGAGGCATCGAGACTGCGGCCGAATTGGGCACCCGCGTCTTCGCCGGGCCGTTTTGCGCACCCGTCGGCCTGCTGGTCGGGCGCCGGCGCACTGCAGACGAGTGGAAACGGGCGGTCGAGGGACTGCAATCGCTAGGCGGCGCGCTCGATGCTTGCGGCGTAACTCTCGCCATCGAGCCGCTGAACCGTTTCGAAACCTATTTCCTGAACACCGCCGCCGACGCCCGGCGCCTCTGCGAAGACGTCGGCCATCCCCGCATCGGCGTCCTGTTCGATACCTTCCACGCCAACATCGAGGAGAGGGACCTCGCCGGAGCCATCCGGGAATTAGGCCCCTTCCTGAGCCACGTTCACGCCTGCGAGAACGATCGTGGCGCCCCGGGCTCCGGACACATCCCCTGGCGGGCCGTTTCGCAAGCGTTGCGGGCTGTCGCCTATGACGGCTGGATCGTCATCGAGAGCTTCGGCTCCAACATTCCCGAGATCGCCGCTGCGGCGTGCATCTGGCGCGACCTGGCTGACAAGCCGGAAGCGATCGCGGAAGAAGGTCTTGCTTTCCTGAAATCCGCATTCCTATGAGGCGCCGTGCGGCAGCCGGCATTCGGGGCCCCACCTGTTTCCCGGCACGGTAACCGCGGGAACAGACTGCAAAATAATGTTGCCGTAGCTGGACAACTCCTGCGGAGATGTTAGAATTGCACGTAAGGTTTACGATCCGTTAACGGTGTAAACGATTCGTCCCATGGGACTTTCCAAGTCCGATCTCGGCGCTCGCGCCGCCTGGCCACCGTCGGCTGTCCGCGGACCCGCCATTCCCGAATCTCCTTTGCGCCGTATCCTGCGCCTCGCCGCCCGGTCGCTCGACGGCGCGACGCCGTGTCTGGCCTTGCTGACGCCGGAAGGCCTGCACCTTGTCGGACGGCGCGGCCGGCCCCCGGAGGCCCTCGCCCGCCTCATTGCGGAGATCCCGCCGGAGCCCCAACGCTTCATCGGCGATCTCGGTGCGGTCGCTCGTCGCTGCGGCGCCCCCGGGCGCGGCCGTTTTACCGGGTGTGCCGTTTTTCCCCTTTGGGGCAGTGACGGTGAGCTCCGGGGCGGTCTTTACGTCTTCCTCCAGCCCGGTTACCCGCGCGACCCCGCCGGCGCCCGGGCGTTCGAGGATGTAGCCGGTCTCGTGGAAGCGTGCCTGGATTTCATCGCCGGCGCCGCCACTACCATCCTGCCGGGACCAATGAGTTCTGCGGGATTCCAGCACAGCCTCAGGCCGCTGTTCGAGAACACCAGCGACATTGTGTTCACTCAGGACCTCTCAGGTAGGTTCACGGCGATCAATTCCGTCGCCGAACAGCTCCTCGGCTATACCCGCGAGGAACTGCTCCAGATGAGTCTCTCTGACCTCGTACCCCCCGAGCAGCGAGACCGCGCCGGCCAGATCTTGTTGGAGCAGTTCGGCGGTGGCGGCGGTTCCCAGACCTACGAGCTGCAATTTTGCAGCCGCGAAGGCCGCACCGTCGAGATGGAAGTCGCCGTGCATTTGCTGTTTCGTCACGGGCTTCCCGCCGGCCTCATCGGTTTCGCCCGCGATATCACCCCCCGCAAGAGCGAACAGGCCGCGCGCCGGGAAGCCGAAGAACGCCTTACGCGGCTGGAAGCCGAGCTGGAGGAACTCTCCGGCTACTGGTCCCGGTTGCACGAACTCACGCAGGCCCGGTTTCCCACCTTTGAAGCATTCGCCCAGCAGTGCCTTCAAACTGGTTGCGAAACCTTACGCTTGCCTCTGGCCATTCTCGTCGAAAGCGCCGGCGGTTCCACCGGGCGCGTTCGCGCGGTCCATCCACCGGGGGCGTTGGAGACGGGGGCTGCACCGCCCGTGCGCTTGCTCGGTTTGTGCGAAGCGCCGGCGGCTGACGGCCGAGGCGGCTCTCCGCCGGCCGCAGCTATCGTCGTCCCGGTGACTGCAGCGGGCCGTCCATGGGGGTTCGTGAGTTTCAGCGCAGCCGACGGCAACATCACGGTCACTCCGCGGGCCCGCCGCTTCGCGGAATTCCTTGCATCGCTCATCGGCGCCCGCCTGGCCGAGCGACTGCTCGAGCCGCCGGGCGCTCCGGCTCAAGCGCAAGGGGCCCTTGCTCGACTGCAGAGCTTGATCCAGACAGTGCGGCTCCAGAAACGGGCTTGCTCGGTGATCCTCGTCGAGTCCAACCAGGCGGCGGGACTCGAGATACATACCGCAACCCTCGAGCGCTGCATCCGCAACGTCGAGGAGCAGTTCGCGAGGGACCCCAGGGCCAAGCACGGCTATGAATTCCTGCGCCTCGGGCCCAACCGCTGGCTTGTGCTTCTGCCATGGCTCGGCCGGCGCTCTGACCTGCTCGTCCTGGCCCGTTGTGTCGAGTCTGCTCTCACTGAGGCGATCCGAACCAGTGGTGTGGAGGCCTCCGGCATGGTGCACTGCGGCGCTGCTGTCTTCCCCCAAGACGGAAATACCGCCACAGCCCTGCTTCGCGCGGCTGAGGCCGATCTTCACGCCGCCAGAGCTCCAGCGCCTGAGCACGTCTTCCCTGAGAACCAGGCGCCCGGCCGCCTGCCGCCGGACGAGTTTCTTCTTGTCGGCCACCTCCGCCGGGCCTTCGAACAGAAGCAGTTCTGTCTTCGGTTCCAGCCGCAAATCCAGATCGACGGGGAACTCCTCGGCTTCGAAGCGCTGCTGGCATGGCATCATCCGGCTCTGGGCCCGATCCCCGCTGGGGAGTTCATTTCGGCGGTCGAGCGCAGCGGCCTGATCGTGCCCCTTGGATCCTGGGTCCTCGATGAGGCCTGCCGCGTGGCTGCGGAGTGGCGCCGCGCGGGACACGACTTGCGCAAGATCGCGGTGAATGTTTCCGCGCTCCAGTTCACTCACCCGGGCTTTGTAGAGTCCGTGATCGGGGCCCTCCAGCGCCACCGCCTCGAGCCTTATGTGTTGGAACTCGAGGTCACTGAGCGGATCGCCATGGGCGACCCGAAACATGCCGCGCAGATCTTGCGGCGGCTGCGGGAAGTTGGCGTGCGGGTCGCCATCGATGATTTCGGGACCGGCTACTCCTCGCTGAGTTATTTGACCCGGCTGCCCGTGGACACCCTCAAGATCGATCGCTCGTTCCTCAGCGACGACGCCAGCGAGGCCGCGGCTCGCCCCACGATTGAGGCCATCGTCACACTGGCGCACAAGCTCGGTTTGACCGTGGTCGCCGAGGGTGTGGAAAAGCTCAAACAATGGCAGATGCTGAACCAGACCGGCTGCGACAGCGTTCAAGGCCACCTGTTCGGCCGCCCGCTCTCGCGAGAAGCGGCGGCCCGCCTGCTCGAGAACCGCTCCCGGCGCAGCCGTTCATGACCTCCGGAGCCGCCGGTCGCCCCTGGCGTACCACAGGGCGCCGGAACACCAGGACCCGTCATGGATGAAAGGGATCTTATCAACGAGTTCCTCGCCCACAAGAGGTTGGCCGTAGTCGGAGTCTCCCGGGCCCCACGAGACTTCAGCCGCCGCCTGTTCCGGGATCTTCGGAATTTCGGCTACGAGCCCATCCCGGTGAACCCGGAAGCAGCCGAGATCGACGGAGTCGCCTGCGCCGCCCGAATTCAGCAGCTTGATCCACCGCCGAGCATAGCGCTCTTGCTTACCCGGCCCGAGGTCACCGAACAAATTGTCCGGGACTGTCGCGAGGCGGGCGTCAGCATCGTCTGGATGTACAAAGCCTCCGGCCGCGGAGCGGTGAGCCAGCAGGCGATCGACTATTGCGAAGCTTACGGCATCCGGGTCATCCCCGGCTACTGTCCATACATGTTTCTGCAACAGGCCGGGTGGGTTCATAAGCTCCACGGCTTCTTCGTCACGCTCATTAGCGGCCGCCCGCGGTGAGCGCAAGAGGGTCCACTGAACCGCGCGTCGCCTGGGCGCCCTCACCTGTTGCCGGGCGGGCGCGCCGTTGCGGTTCCCGCTCGCGCAATAATGTAAACTTCGTATTTCGCTCACAGGAGTCACCTGATGCGCCGCTTTTCGTTGCTTGTTTTCCTCACGGCCTCTTTGCCTCTCATCGCTGCTCGCTGGACAGTTGATGACATCTTGATGCTGGAGCGGGCTTCCGGCGTCGCGCTCTCCCGTGACGGCGGCAAGGTGGTGTGGCGCCAAACGAAGATGGACAAGAAGAAAGGCTCTTCCGTCTCCCACCTGTATCTGCACAGCTTCGCCGAGGGCTACACCGTTCAGCTCACCCGAGGAACCGAAAGCGCCAAGGCCCCGGAGTTCTCCCCCGACGGAACCCGCATCGCCTTTTTGAGTTCGCGCGGCGAGAAAGACTCCGGGAACGGCAACCCCGATGGAGACGCTAAAGACCAGGTCTGGATCATCGATCTCCGCGGCGGAGAGCCCTACAAGGTCACCAGCTTCAAGAAAGGCGTCAAGGAGGTCCATTGGCTCGACAACGACACCCTCCTGTTGACAGCCACTGAGGATCCCTCCCTTTACGAACTCGAAAAGAAGAAGGTCAAGGACAACTCCAACATCGTAGACGACGAGCAACACGCGCCGCCGGTGCGCCTGTACCGCTTCCCGCTGAAGACTCGCCGGCCGGAACGCTTGACGGAGAACCACGACCGCATCACCGACACCTTCGTCTCCTGGAACGGCCGCTGGGCGGTCACCATCCACGAGCGCAGCCTCCGCTACGAGTATGATCAGGAGATCCGGCCCGCCACTTGGCTCCGTGACCTCGAGAACGGCGTCGCTGTCCAATTGTTTCCCGACGGCAAGATCCTTCCCCGCCAGATCCGCTTCACTCCCGACGACAGCGGCTTTTATTTCGTCGCCCCCTATACCACCCATCCGAAGTACATCTGGGCTTACGAAGCCAGACTCTACTACTACGACCTCGGCTCGAAACAGCACACCCTGGTGAACCTCGACTGGGACCGCGGGCTCGCCTCCGACTATGCCGTAACGCCGAATGGCGTCGTGGCCCTGCTCGCCGACGGGGTGCGGAACAAGGCCGCCGTATACACCCGCCGCGGCGATTCCTGGTCCCGCCAGTGGCTCCAGGGCGAGCACGTAGCGAACCTCTTTGGACTCGAGGTTTCGCTGGACGGCAAACGCATTGTGTACGACTACTCGACGGCCTCCAAGCCCGGCCAGTGGTACGGCGCCAGCCTGGCCGGCGCCGCGATCGTGGATGCCGAGAAATTCACCAATCTGAACTCTTACCTCGACGGTAAGGCGTTCGCGAAGACCGAAGTAGTGCATTGGCGGGGCGCCCGCGACGAGGAGGTCGAAGGCCTCCTTCACTATCCGCACCACTATAAACCGGGGAAACGATACCCGCTGATCCTCCTGATTCACGGCGGCCCCTTTGGCTCCGACCAAGACCGCTTTTCGGACCGTCTCAGCACCCCCGTCCAGCTTTTGGCGCAGCGTGGGGCCTTCGTGCTCCGGCCCAACTACCACGGCAGTTCCGGCTACGGGCTCGCCTGGGGCGAGTCTATCAGCGGCGGCAACTACAACGAATTGGAATGGATCGACTGTGACCGCGGCGTGGACGCCGTCATCCAACGGGGCCTCGCGGACCCGGACAAGCTCGGCGTCATGGGCTGGTCGAACGGCTCTATCATTACCATCGAGATCACTACCCGCACCACCCGGTATAAAGCCGCCAGCGCGGGCGCTGGAGATGTGAACTGGATCAGTGATTGGGCCAACTGCCAGTTCGGGCATTCCTTCGATGACTACTACCTCGGCACCACGCCTCTGGCCGACCCAGAGTTCTACCTGAAGAAGTCGCCGCTGTTCCGCATGGACCGCGTCACCACACCGACCATCATCTTTTTCGGCACGAAAGACCGCCAAGTGCCGACCGAACAGGGCTGGCAGCACTACCGCGCTTTGCAGCGGCTCGGGAAAACGGACGTCAAGTTCATCCTCTTCCCCGGCGAGGCCCACGGTCTGCGCAAGTACGGCCACCAGCGCCGCAAACTCATCGAGGAACTGGCGTGGTTCGACAAATACCTGTTCGGAGCCCCTGAAGAGAAGAATGAATCCCTGGAGCCTCAGTCACCTCTGGCTGCAGCGTTGAAACTTGTCTCGGCGGGCGACATCCCTGAAACCGTGGATCGCGGCAAGATCAAGGTCGGGCGTTTCGAAGTCACTCGCGCCCAGTTCGCCGCCTTCAAGCCCGACTACACCTACCCGGAAGGCACCAGCCGATACCCGGCCAATGGGGTCAGCTTCGACGACGCCAAGGCTTACTGCGAATGGCTCTCGAAGAAGGCCGGCCGCAAGTTCCGCTTGCCCACCGAGAAGGAGTTCCGCAAACTCCTGAACACCTCGGCGAAGGAGAACACGCTGGATGCGTGGGCCGGCTACCCGGTGAACACCGACGATGCCCAGCGCCTGGCGCCTCTGGTGAAGCGCCTCGGACCGGACGTGCTGCTTCGGCCCGTTGGCAGCTTCCCGGGCCGGGGCCACGACCCCCTCTACGACCCCGGCGGCAACGTCGCCGAATGGGTCACGGCTGAAGACGGCTCCGGCAAGGCGCTGGGCGGCAGCGCCGACCGCCCGGCGGACCCCAAAGCCGCCGGGAAGCCTGATCCGGCTTTCATCGGTTTCCGTGTCGTAGAAGAGTTCTGAGCCGACCCGGACACGGTTCGCACGCCGGTACTCTCCGGCGCCGTGGAAACTTCGTAGATCCCCACGCCCTTCGCCGCATAGACGGGGCGCAAGCGGCGCCCCTCCCGGATCAGCCTGGCCACCGCCTCGCGGGCCGCCGGGATCGGGCGCACCCATGAGTCGGTCGGCGTGAACATCGCATACCGAATCCCCAGCCGCTCGGCGAATTCCGGCAGCGATTCCAGAAAACGGACGACGCGCGCCTCGTCGGACCGGTAGACGAAATCCGGCGGGATGGCCAGGCTGCAAGCCTCCCGTCCGGTGTAGAGATAGAATACGGCGTCGTCGTTGGCGAAGAATCGCACCCTCGGGGGCGTGTTGCGGCGGATCCAGCTATAGGCGTCGAGCTTCGCCCGGAGCGCTCCCTCCTGCTCTTCGTAGGATGCCGGCAAGAACTCCGTTACGCCGTACCACGTCTGGCGCCCCGCCCACCCGGCGCCCCCGAGAAGCAGCGCCGCGATTGCCGCCGCGGCGATTCGGTTCTGCAATCGGCCGCTCGTCCAAGCCGAACCGAGTTGCCGCACGAAGCGCCCGCCCTCCTCCAACACGCCTGCCGCCAGCAGCGGGGCCACCGGAACGACGAAGCGGACGTTCGGCGGGAAATGCCACACCAGCATCACGGCGCCGTAAACGAAAGCGAACAGTGCGAACTGCACCTTGCCTGTACGCCGCACCAGCCGGACCAGCCCCACCACCGCACCCACCGCCAGCACGCGGCCAATCGTTACCACTCCCAGTGAATTCACATCGAAAAACACGAAGAGCTTGCCCACGGCCGTCAGCAGGCTGTTCAGATTGGGGAGGATGAGTAGCCTGGGATCGCCCCACCCGATGATAGCGAGCCGGTAGGCCGCGTAGTTCGTGTAATACAACGTGATCAGATCGTCGCCGGGCGGGTAGTGCACGGCCTTCCACCAATTCCAGACCGCCAGCGGCGGCGCCGCTATTGCAAGAAACAGCGCCGCACGCCGGAACCGCCGCCGCCACATGAGACCCGCCGGCGCCGTCAGGAGCAAGAGTACGCCGGCCGACCGCGTCAGCGCCGCCAGCGCCGCCAGAATCCCCGCCGCGACGGCCCAACCCCAGTGGACGTCCTCCCGGGTCAACCGCTCGGCGCTCACCACCGCAGCCACGAGCAGCGCCCCGAACCATAGCTCGGCCATGGCGATGGTCCCCAGCGCCACGAAGACCGGATTCACCGCCAGCCACGCACAGATCAGCGCCGTTTTTCCCCATTTGAACCCGAGGTCGCGAAAGTATGCCGCGGCGGCGGCCAGAAACAGCGGCAGGCCCATCCAGACGACCAGCATCAGCAGCGGCAGGTTGTCCGGGAACCGGGGATTCAACCTCCAGACGGCGCTCAACACCAGCGGCCACACCGGCGGGTATTTCGTCTGCGCAGGCTCACCGGGAAAACTCTCGAGCGTGTGTCCTTTCCCTTCCGCCCAGGCCCTTCCGGTAACGAAATAGAGGCTATCGTCATGGTAGATGCCCAGATGCGGCATCCGCCGCCACTCCCACGCCAACCTTGCCGAGGGAACCAGCGCAGCGCCCACCAGCAGGACGGCCCACAGCCGCTTCCCGCGCAGTGCCGAACCCCAGCTTCCCATCGATGCTCCCGTCAGCAGCTCCTTGCCAGCGTCTGCGGCCACGGCTTTCATCCCTGGCCGCCGGCCCGGCGCCGCTTTCCACCATCTCCGGCCCCGGCGGGCTGTTCACCCCTGGAACGCACCACCTCCAGCCGGCCCTCCGTTTCGCTGGGTAACTCGGTGGTCTCGACGCCCTTCGCCGGCCCGCCCACGTCCGCCGTGAGCCGGTAGATGCGGCTGCTCTCAGCGGCGAAAACGAGCTGTAGCCGCTCTGTATCCCGGGCCAGCGCCCGCGCACCCCGCCGGGCCGCCCCGGTGGGACTCAGCCGGAAGTCTGTCGCCGTCAGCAGGACGTATTGGATCCCGAAGCGCCGCGCGTATTTGGGCATGGATTCGACGAAGCGGACCACCCCTTCTTCGTCGTTGTGGTAGACAAGGTTCGGGGGGATCGCCAGGCTGCACGCGTGCCTGCCCGTATAGAGGTAGAACACTGCGTCGTCGTAGGCAAAGAACCTGGTTGCCGGCGCCGTGTTCTTCCGCACCCAATCATAGGCCGGCAGGCTGCCCTCCAGCGCGCGCTGGCGCTCCTGAAACGCCGCCGGGAGAAACGAGGTGGCGCCGTACCACGTCTGGCGCGCCCACCATGCTCCTCCCGCCAGCAGGAGCGCGGCCACCCCTGCCGCGGCGGCCCGGTTCGACCTCCCCGGACCGTGCCACGCCACGGCGAGCTGGCGCCGCAGCCGGCCGGCTTCTTCCGCAAACCCTGCAAACAGCAGCGGCGCCAGCGGCGTGATGAACCGCACGTCCGGTGGGAAGTGCCAGATCATCATCACCGCCCCGTACACCAGGGCGAACAGAGCGAATTGCGGCTTCCCGGTGCGCCGCACCAGCCGCACCGCCCCCACGATGGCGCCGACCGCCAGCACCCGCCCCACCGTCACCACGCCAAGTGAGTTCTCATCGAAGAACACGAACAGCTTGCCCAGGCCCGTGAACAGCGTGTTCAGGTTGTACGGCGCCGTCAGCGCCGGATTCCATAACCCCACCGTCGCCAATTGATACGCCGAATAACTCGTGTAGTAGAGCGTCACGAGGTCGCCCGAGGGCGGCGGGTGCATCAGTTTCCACAGGTTCCAAGCCGCCAGCGGCGGCGCCGCCGCGGCAAGAAACAAGGCCGTTTCTTTGAAGCGGCGCCGCCAGACCAGCCCAATGGGGACGGACGCCAGCAGGAATACCCCTGCCGAGCGCGTCAGCGCCGCCGCCGCCACGAGCCCCCCCGTGCCCAAGGCCCACCACCACCGCGACCCCGGCCTCCCTAGCTGTTCGGTGAGCGCCACGATCACCGCCAGTTGCGCCCCGAACCATAGTTCCGTCATCGCCATGGTGCTGAAACCGATCACCACCGGGGTCACCGCCAGCCAGGCGCAAAGCAACGCCGTCTTCCACACTCCGAACCCCAGGTCTCGGAAGTAAAAAGCCGCCCCGGCGAGGAATAGCGGCAGCGCCGTCCATACGAGCAGCATCAAGAGCGGTAGGTTCTCCGGAAACCGGGGATTGATCCGCCAAACCAGACTCAAAAGCAGCGGCAGCCCGGGCGGATACTTCGTCTGCGCCGGCTCGCCCGGAAAGCTCTCGATCCGGTGGCCCTTGCCCTCCGCCCAGGACTTCGCCGTCACGAAGTACAGACTGTCGTCGTGGTAGATGCCCAGGTGCGGCATGCGCCGCCACTCCCAAGCGAGACGAATCGACGGGGCCAGGGCGGCGCCCACCAGCAGTACAGCGAAGAAACCCTTCCCAGGCAGCCAGCGGCGCAAATCTCCCATTTAGACTTCCATCGGCGGGGAGCGCGCCTCAGTTCAGGGGGTGGCCTTCACGCCGCCGGCGAGCGGCTCCTCGCTCAGGCGCACGTATTCGACCGGGCCCGACCGGATGCCGGCCCGGTAACGCCCGTACTGCTGCGACGCCGGAGCTGGAGCACGTCCGCCGTCCATCCAGAGCCGCCCGGCGGGCGAGCGCCAGACGGCGCGCATCGTCTCCTGCCGGGGCTCAAATCGGCAACGGCCCAGCGAACACTTCAGGTTGAAGTCATAGAGCGCCGCCTGCGCCTCTTCGACGACGAGGTTCAGCGCCGCCCAGGCTTCCCTGAGATCCGCCCATCGCACCGTCTTGGGGGTCCCGCTCCGGAGCAGATCGAGCGAAACCGCCAGCAGCCCGTCTTCCCACTCGACTGACAACCGGGGGTCGCCGTCCCCGAAGACCGCCCGGGGGAACCGCACCCACAAGTAGATCCCGCCGAGATCCATCGCCAGCCTCGTGCCGGGGTGCAGGCCGCTCACCGGAACTTCGGCCTTCTTACCCCCCACGAGCATCCGCACCGGCGTCTCCACTCCAGCAAGATCCAGCCGCACGCGGATCCGCCGGCAACGCAACTGCTCCGCAGCCCCGGTGCCGAAATTGACGAAACCCAGCACGCAATTCCGCTCCTGGACCGAGGTGAACACAGCCGCGCCGAGATCGCGCCCGTCCGCCATCACCCGCAGCCTCACATACCGGGCCGGGCGTTCCGGACCGCCCCAGAAAGCCAGCAACGGCCGCTCAAACCTCCCGAAGCCCCCGAGGTTTACCGATCCCAGACAGAACTCCCGTTCGAGCAGCGTCGTCCCTTGCACCGGCGGCGCGGGCGGCATTGCCGGCCGGAACGTCTCCCGGCGTAACGCCGGCTCAGCCAGCTCCAGAAACTGCCTTCTCAACTCCGCCGGACAGCGCCAGTCGAGCAGCGCCGCCTCGCCGTCGGGTTCCACCCGGCCCGCCCGGATCTCCTCCAGCGACGCGAACTCGACCACCCCTCCCAGCGCCTTCTGCAGCCACAGTGGCGCTCCGATGTCCGCCCGCCGGCAATGGCTGATAGGCCCGGCCACCTGCCTCGTAGGCGGGTGCCACCGCCGGGCCAGATGCAGCCACGCCCGGTCGTGAATCTTCCTCGCCATCGCGCGGGAAGTCTCGTCCTTCACGTGCATCCGGATCCGCGTCAGGTCCCCAATGATCCTACGCATCCGCTGCGGGCTGCCGTAGTCCTCGAAACTGCCGGTCTGGTCGATGCGGCTTGCCAGACGCAACAGTTCTCCAGCGCCGTGCTCGACGAGTTTGCGGTCCTCGAACATCTCCCCGGCAGCCAACGCCAGAAAGCTCCCTGCCGCCTCCGCACCCATCGAGCCGCCGCGCAACCCCCGCCACGCCAGTTCCGTGGCCGCTAGCTCAACCGCCCGATCCACCCGGCCGCGCAACCCGCCGGGGAAAGCTCTCCCGTGCCGGAGCCCGATTTCCGCCAGCGTAGCTGCGGCCCGAATGCCTCTTCCCCGGTCCTGCGGCGCCCGCCGCCCCGGCCGCTGCTCGAGAACCGGAGCCCACAAGCCATAGGTCGGGCTCTTGGGCTCCGTGTCTTGCAAGCCGAGCAGGCGGTCGAGAATTTCGGCCGCCCGTCTCTGCCGCTGTGGCTCCCCTGACTCGAGCAGGTAGAGCGCGTAGCGCACCGACCCCGCCACGGGATGCCGCACGGCCTCGGCCACTCTCCGAGCCCCGCCTCGCCCTGCCCGGACCGCCGTGCGAAGCAGTCGTTCAGCCGGGTCGTAGCGTTCGTCGAGCTTTGCCAGCGCCGCCGCCAGCACCGCCCGGTCCCACGCCGGCGTCCAGGGGGCGGCGCGCACCCGTACCCCCGCGACTCCGAACAAAGCGGTCCTCAGCGCATCCCGGCGAGTCCACACAGCATCACCAGACTAACAAGGGAGGGGAAGTTTCGGGGCCGGCCTTCAGCGGCTCAGTGGTCCCGTTCGGTGACCAGCTCCGTCACCGCCGCCAGCGCACGCTGGGCAGGTGACTCCGGAAACGACGTGATAATCTCCCGCGCCTTTTCCGTAAAGACCTGAGCCCGCCGCCGCGCCCGCTCGATGCCACCGTGGCTGTGGAGGATGTCGAGGATCTGCCGCAGGGAAACGTTTTCGTAACTCCCCTCGCTCAACACCCGCTCCACCAGGCGGCGCTCTTCGCGGCTCGCCTCTTCGAGCGCGTAGATCAGCGGCAACGTCACCTTGCCTTCGCGCAGATCGTTTCCTACCGGCTTGCCGAGCACCGCTTCCCGCGAGGTGAAGTCCAGCACGTCGTCCACGAGTTGGAAGGCCATGCCCAGGTTCCAGGCGTAATCGGCCATCCGGGCCTCGACGGCCTCGGTTCCTCCCGCCGCCAGACTGCCCAGCCGGGCGCAGGCCGAAAACAGGCTGGCTGTCTTCCGGTGCACCAGCTCCATGTAATCGGCCTCGGTGACGTCGATCTCGCCGATGCTTTCCAGTTGCAGCAGTTCCCCTTCCACCATCAACTGCGTGAGCCCGATCAGCACGTCGAGCACCTGGAAGTTCCGCAATCGGAGGGCCACCTGGAAAGCCTGCATGTAGAGCCAGTCGCCGGCGAGAACGCAGGTGTGGTTGCCCCAGATCACGTTCGCCGAGGGCTTGCCCCGCCGCGTGTCGGCCACATCGATCACGTCGTCGTGCACCAGCGTCGCGGTGTGGATCATCTCGACCACCGCGGCCAGCCGGATCGCCGTCTCGTTCGTATCACCGACGAGCTTGCTCGTCAAGAGCAACAGCATCGGACGCAGCCGTTTCCCGCCGCTGTTCTGCAGGTACCGCCCGATGTTCGTCACCGCATCGACACCGGCGGTGGACTCCCGGGCAATCTCCTTCTCAACCCTCTGAAGGTCTTCGTGGACGAGATCCAGGATTTCCTTTGCCGCGAGAGCCTGGCCGATGTGGCTGAATCCCATAGGAATGGTTCCAGTTTAGCGGGTGGTCCTCTCTGGGAGCAAACAAAGCCTCCGGAAGTTCTCCGCCGCCGCTTCGGCCACCTCTTCCACCGGCCGCCCCCGCAGTTCCGCCATTTTGGCCGCCGTGTAGGCGACGTACGCCGGCTCGTTTCTCTTGCCCCGCTTGGGCACAGGAGCCAAGTACGGGCAGTCCGTCTCGATGAGCAGCCGATCCGAAGGGACCATCCGCGCCGCCTCTTGCACCCGCACGGCCTTCGGAAACGTCACCACGCCCGCAAAGCTCACAAAGAAGCCGAGGTCCAGAACGCGCCGAGCCTCTTCCGGCCCTTCGGAGAAGCAGTGCAGGATTCCGGGCAGTCCCGACGGCGCCCAGTGCCGCTCCAGCAGTTCCATGGTGTCTTCCCAGGCTTCCCGCGTGTGGATGATCACCGGCAGCCGCGCCTCGGCCGCGATCTCGAGCTGTTCGACGAAGACCCGGCGCTGGACCTCCCGCGGCGAGAAGTCATAGTGGTAGTCGAGACCGACCTCGCCCACGGCGGCCACCTTCTCATGCCGCAGCAGCTCCCGCAGCGCCGCCATCGTCCCCTGATCCGCTTTCGCTGCATCGTGTGGATGGACCCCTACGGTGGCCCCAATGAACTCGTAGGCGTCCGCCAGCCGGATGCCGGCCTCCAGATCCGGCGGCCCCTTGCCGGTCCCGATGGCCAGCATCTGTTCGACGCCCGCCTCCCGGGCCCGTTCGATCACCTCCTCCCGGTCGGCGTCGAACTGCTCGTCGTCGAGATGGCAGTGGGAATCGACGAGCCTCATGTGAGCCGCGTCCCCACCGGCACGTCCGCCATCGGGCTCACCAGCACCGGCTTGCCATCCTCCGGTGTGGCCGCCACCACCATTCCTTCCGAAACGATCCCCCGCAGCTTCCGCGGCTGCAGGTTGGCCACGATGACCACCTTCTTGCCGATCAGCTCCTCCGGCTTGTACGCCTCGGCGATGCCGGCCACCAGCGTCCGGGGCCTGCCTTCGCCCGCATCCACGGTGAGCTTGAGCAGCTTGTCGGCCCCCTTCACCGGCTCGGCGTTGACGACTTCGGCCACCCGGAGCTCGACCTTGGAGAAGTCGTCGATCGAGATCGTCTCGGCCGCTTCGGTTTCCGGCTTCTTGCCCAGCAGCGCGTTCTGCCGGGCCGTCTCCTGGATCTCCAGCTCCCGCATCTTCGCCGTCGCCTCGTCCACCTTGATGCGCGGGAAGACCGGCTCTCCCCTGTGCACCTTCTGGCCGGGCTCGAGCTGCCCCCAGGCCAGCCGCTCGAAGCGCACCGACTCCAGCGGCTCCGGCATGCCCAGCTGGTTCCAGATGTTCGCCGCCGATTCCGGAATCACCGGCGCCAGCAGCGCCGCCGCCAGCCGCAGCACCTCCGCCGCCGTATAGAGCGTCCCATCCAGCCGCCTCTGATCCTCCGGCGCTCCGCTCTTGATCAGCTTCCACGGAGCCTGCTCCACCAGATATTTGTCCACCGCGCCCAGCAGGCCCCAAAGGAGCTCGAGGCCCCGCGAAAACTCGAACCGGTCGAAGCGGGTGACGTAAGCCTCCAGCGTCCGGCCCGCCTGGGCGGCAATTCTCGCATCGGCCTCGGCCCGGCCGTCGGGCACGGCCCCGCCGCGGTACTGCTCGATCATGCTCAGGGTCCGGCTGGCCAGGTTGCCCAGGCCGTTGGCCAGGTCCGAGTTGTAGCGGTTCACCAGAGCCTCGTAGCTGAAGTTGCCGTCCTGGCCGAAGACGATCTCCCGCATCAGGAAATACCGCAGGGCGTCCACGCCGGTGACCTCCTGGATCGGCGTCGCCCGGACGATGTTGCCCTTCGACTTCGACATCTTGTCTTCCTGGAAGAGCAGCCAGCCGTGGGCGAAGATCTGCTTCGGCACCGGCCAGTCGGCCGCCATCAGGAACGCCGGCCAGTAGATGGCATGGAAGCGGACGATCTCCTTGCCGATCAGGTGCAGGTCCGCCGGCCAGAGATCCTCGCCGTCCACCTTCTCGCCCTCCACCGCACTCATGTAAGTCATCAGCGCGTCGAACCAGACATAGAAGACGTGCTTCTCCTCGCCCGGTACCGGGATGCCCCATTTGAGCGACGTCCGGGTGATCGAGAGATCGTTCAAGCCCTGGCGAACGAAGGCAATCACCTCGTTGCGCCGCGTCTCGGGCCGGATGAAGTCCGGGTTTCGTTCGTAAAGCTCGAGCAGCCGGTCCTGGAACTCGGAGAGCTTGAAGAAGTAGTTCTCCTCGGTCACCGTCTCGGTGGGCCGGCCGCAGTCCGGACACGGCGCGCCCGGCTCGTTCTCAGTCACGTAAAGTTCGCAGGAGGTGCAATACTGCCCCGTGTAGGAGCCCTTGTAGACGTAGCCGTTCGCCTTGCAGCGCCGGAAGAGCTCCTGCACCATGCGGTGGTGCCGGGGGTCGGTCGTGCGGCGGAACCGGTCCGGCATGATGCCGAGCTTCTCCCACGTGCGCTGGAATTCGGCCGAGATCAGATCGGTGAACTCCTTGGGCGACTTGCCCTGGGCGCGGGCCGCCTTCTCCACCTTCTGCCCGTGCTCGTCGGTGCCCGAGGTGAGCACCGCCGTGTAGCCCTGCATCCGTTTGAACCGCCGGATCAGGTCCGCGGCGAACGTCGTATAGGCGTGGCCGATGTGAGGGGCCGCGTTGACGTAGTAGATCGGCGTCGTGAGGTAGTACTTCATCGCGTCAATCCTCGACTCTCTGCGTTCCTCCGCGCTGGTTCAGGTACGCCCGGCTTGCTTCGGCGAGCACCAACTTCAGGGGCGTGCCCGTGCGTTCAGCGATCTCGCGGCAATCGTCGTACTCCGGCGCAAAACCGGTTTCCGAAACCTTGATCCTAACCTTTCCGTGGGCCGTCTCCACTTCCACCGTCCGCCGCGCCTGGACCCGCCGCTCGGCGCTCCAGAGCCGCACCCCCAAGGTGGTCGTTTCCGCCGTGAGGATCCCGGCGAGCTCCTCGCGCTGCTCCGGCCGTCCGATCACCCGCACCAGCACTCCGGGACGGTTTTTCTTCATCATCAAAGGCGAGAAGCCCACGTCCAGCGCCCCGGCGTCCATCAGCCGCTCGAATGCGTAGCCGAGCACTTCCGGGGTGGCGTCGTCGATATTGGCCTCGATCACCGTCACCGTGGTCGCCTCGGCCGCCTCCGTCGTCTCGCCCACGAGCGCCGCCAGCACGTTTGCCTGCCCCGGAAAATCCGCTCCCCCGGCCCCGTAGCCGGTCCTCTCGATCTTCATCGACGGCGGGGGGCCGAACTCTTCGGCGAGCGTCACCGCCAACGCCGCGCCGGTCGGCGTCGTCAGCTCCCGCACCGGTCCGGAAGCGTAGATCGGACGCCCTTCCAACAGGGCCGCCGTCGCCGGGGCCGGCACCGGCAGCACGCCGTGCTCGGTTTCCACCGTGCCGCTGCCGGTGTTCACCGGCGAACAGTACAGCGCGCCGACCTTCAGCAGATCCAACGCCGTACAGGCCCCCGCAATGTCGGCGATGGAGTCGGCCGCACCTACTTCGTGGAAGTGGACCTGCTCGATCGGGATCCCGTGCACCGCCGCCTCGGCCTCCCCCAGCCTTCGGAACACCGCCACCGCATTCCGCTTGGCCCGGGGCGGCATCGCCGAACGCTCGATCATCTCGACGATCTCCGGCAAGTGCCGCGCCCGGCGCGTTTCCACGCCCTCGACGTGGAATTTCGTCGCCGCGATCCCGGCCCGCTTCACCCGCTCGAAGCGAAACTCGGCCCCCGTGCCCAGCGACCGCAGCGCCTCCACCAGGGCGCCCTGGTCAGCCCCGGCATCGGCCAGCGCCCCCACCGTCATGTCGCCGCTGATGCCGGAAAAGGCGTGAAAATAGCAGATCCTCATTGCATCCAAGGGGTTTCGCACCCGCCCACAGGTATCTATCTTCGCACAGCGGGGGGGCCGCACTCCGTCTCCCGCCGGAACCACACCCCACCCGGACCACCTACCCCGCGCCCCCGCCCGGGAAATCGAGGCGCTCACTTGACAAGGTTACTTTACTTGATGTAAAGTAACCTTGTCATATGGAGGTGACTGTGGAGGCAACAATGGAACAGCGCAAGAAACCCTGGTGGGCATGGGGATGCCAGTACGAGATGACCGGTGAAGAACGCCGGCTGATGCGGAACCTGAACGCGTGGATGATCGCCTGGGCGGTCCTCCATACCGTGGTTCTCGTGCTGCTGAAACGGCACAGCCAGTTCCTCGGCGCGGCCGCCTACGCGGTCGCCGCGGTACCTGTGGTGGCCGGTTGCATGGCGGTATATACCTATGGACGGTTCCTGCGCGCGGCCGACGAACTGCACCGCAGGATCCAGTACGAAGGCATCGCCCTGGGGTTCGCCGCGGGCATCGTCTTCGCGATCACCTACCCGCTGCTCGAGCGCCTCGGCGCCCCGGAGCTCGGCTCGATGGCGCCCTTGCCGGTGATGATCGCGATGTGGGGCGTGGGCGTTTGGACGGCTGCGAGACGCTATTCATGAAGAACAAACTGCGTGTGCTGCGCGCCGAGCGCCACTGGTCTCAGCAGGAGCTCGCCTCCCGGGCGGGCGTTTCCCGGCAGACTATCAACGCCATCGAGACGGGCAAGTACGATCCCAGCCTCAAACTGGCCTTTCGTCTGGCCCGGATCTTCTCGCTCCCCATCGAGGAGATCTTCTTGAACGGAGAGAAGCCCGCCGCCGGAGATACCGGCTGACTCGGCCCGGCGGCAGGTCTCGCCCCGGCAGCCCGCCGGCTGCCGTCCAGATCCGCACCCACTGGTCCTGAACGGCCGCAACCCACTGAACAGGCGCACGTTATTCCGTGTTTTGCCCCGCGTGTAGTATCATGATCTCTACCTGCCTTGCAGCTCGCGGCGGTCTGCGCGAGCGCGGCTGCGTCAACGAAGGAGGATCAATAGCAATGCTGCCCAGAAGCGGAAAGTTACTCGCTTTGTGCCTTGCCTTGGCGGGTTTGGCGCTGGCCCAGGGATTGAACACCCCGGCGTCGAAAGATGACTGGGAGGAGATCAATTTCGAGTTCGATTCCGACATCCTCACCGACGGCTTCCCCAGCATGCTGCGGCTGGCGGAGCTGCTCAACAAGCATCCCGACTACAGAGTGAAGCTGGTGGGCCACGCCGACTACATCGGCCCGGACCGGTACAACGAGAAACTCGGTCTCCGCCGCGCCAACGCCGTAAAGCGGTTCCTCGAAAAGTACGGCGCCCGCCCCGGGCAGATCACCGTGGAGACCCGCGGCGAGTCCTCTCCGAAGGTGCCCGCGCGCACCGACGAGGCCCGCTTCATGAACCGCCGTGTGGAGATCACCGTCACCGACGCTCAGGGGCGCGTGGTGAGCGCCGGCGGCGTCGGCGAGGCCATCGGGGCGCTGGAGAAACTTCTCAAGAAACAGGAAGAATGCTGCAATACCATCCTCAAGAAGCTCGACAAGCTGGATGAGATCCTCGCCGCGCTCAACGACCTGAAGCAGCAGAATGCGCGCCTGCAGAGCGAGATCGACGCCTTGAAGGCCAAACACGGCGCCCTCCAGAAAGAGGTCGCCGAAATCCCGCGCCCCCCCGCTCCGAGCAAAGAGCAGCTGGCCAAGGTCGCCGAGGAAGCCGCCCGCAAGGCGCGCGCACCGAAGTTCGAGCACTTCTCGATCCTCGGCCTGAACGTCGGCACCGACGATCGCGGCGACGTTACCTGGACCGGCAAGGGCCGCTATTTCCGCCCGTTCTGGGAGCGGCTGGCCGTCCAGGCCGAGGGTGAGTTCCTCGGCTGGAAGGGCCGCAAGGAGGGTCAGTTCGATATCGGTCTCGTCGGCCGCTATGAAGCGCTGCAGCTCGGCGTGTTCGGCAGCTTCAAGCACGTGACGCTTAGTGACTACGACCGCGGCGGCACGCTCGGGCAGGCTTCGCTTACAGCGGACTACATCTTCGGCCGCGGCCGCATCGGCCTCTTCGGTTCGAAGGGCTTCCTCGACAAGGCCCTCATCCAGACCCGGTCCATCGGCGCCACCGGCAATGTCATCGAGAACACCTTCCTACGCACCGTGGATCAGATCGGTGCAAGCGGCGCCGTGGGCTTGTGGGGTACGAGCTGGATCGAGGGCAACCTCGGCTTCCTAAAGGGCCGCCAGGTTGGAAACAAGGCCGGCGGCACCGCCCGTATCGTGCTGCCGTTCAAGGAGCACTGGGCATTTACGGTCGAAGGCGGTGTCAATGAGACGCTGCTCGCCCGCGACACCTATGGCCGCTGGGCCGTCGGCATCCGCTACGGCAACTTCCTGTCGCCCAAGCACTACGCGGATGTGGGCCACCCAGTCCCGGCCGACATCCCGCGGGTGCGCTGGGAGGTCGTCACCGAACGGATCCGCAACGGCAACGCGGCGCCCATCGCCGATGCCGGCGCCGACCTGATCGGCGTCGCCGCCGGACAGATCCGCCTCGACGGCTCCGCCTCGAGCGATCCCGATGGCGACCCGATCACCTTCCAGTGGACCCAGATCTCCGGACCGCCGGTAACGATCAACGGCGCCGACACCGCCGTGGCGACTTTCGTCGCCGAAGAGGGCCAGGTCTACGCCTTCCGGCTGACGGTCACCGACGAGCTGGGCGCCTCGGCGTCGGACTCCGTCTCGGTCACCACTAAGGAGGCGCCGCGCGTGCGGATCTTGCAGTTTACGGCCACGCCGAACCAGATCAACCGCGGCGGGAGCGCCAAGCTCAACTGGCAGGTTGAAAACGCCGACGAGGTCGCCATCGACAACGGCGTCGGTTCAGTGAACTCGCAGAGCGGCACCGTCACGGTCACCCCGCAGGAGACCACCATCTACACGCTGACCGCCCGCAACGCTGTGAGCGAGGTCACCCAGACCGTCATCGTCGTCGTCGAAACGCCGATCCCCGCCTTCATCCGCTGCGACGTCACGCCGCAGAACATCACCCAAGGCGAATCGGCCGTTATCAACTGGCAGGCCGAGAACGCCGACCAGGTTTCGCTCTCCGGCTTCGGCACGGTTCCCGTGGCCGGCTCGCAGACCGTTTCGCCGATGGAGAATACGACTTACACGCTCACGGCGGTCAACGCCAACGGCACGGTCAGTTGCCCGCTCGTCGTCCAGGTGACCCGGGGCGAGGTGCCACGCATCTTGCGCTTCACAGCCAACCCGGTCGAGATCCTGCAAGGCGACGCCGCCGCGCTGTTCTGGCAGGTCGAGAACGCTGACGAGGTGACCATCGACAACGGTGTTGGTTCGGTCAACCCGAACGCCGGTTCGGTGAACGTCACTCCCACCGACACCACTGCTTACACGCTGCGGGCCAAAAACCGCTTCGGCGAAGTCCAGGCAAACGTAGTCGTGAAGGTGGTGAAGCCAGCCAAGGTGGTGAACTTCTCCGCCAGCCCGAATCCGGTCCCTCAGGCCGGCGGTCTCGTCACCCTGTCCTGGGCCACCGAGAACGCCGACGAGGTGGTCATCAGCGGCCTGGGCAAGCGGCCGGCGAGCGGCTCCATCCCGTTGCGGATCACTGAAGAGACCACCTTCACCATCGTGGCGCGGAACCGCTTCTCGCAAGACTCCGCCTCGGTGACGATCACCATCGCCCCACCGCCGGAGAAGCCTACAAGCGAGCCGCCGGTGGCGAACGCGGGAGCGGACTTCGAGACCACGTCGCGGATCATTCACCTCGACGGCACTGCCTCCAGTGATCCCGAGGGCCGCCCGCTTACCTACCAATGGCGGGTGATTCAGGGTACGGCGAGCATCGTCAACCCGAATTCCCCGACGCCCGAGGTGACCCTCGGCGGACAGGCGGGCATCTATGTTTTCGAACTCACCGTCATCGACGACACCGGCAACCAGGCCACCGACACTGTCACAGTCAATTTCATCAACACGACGATGTTCTAGCCGGGCCTGGCGAATCAGGCGGGCTCGCCCCGGCGGGCCCGCCGGCGTCGCCTCGCCGCCGGCAAGCTGAGCGAAGAGAGAGCCGCCCTCCCGCGGGTCTTGTCTGCATCCGCGGCCGGGGTCACGGAACGGGAGATCCTCCGCTACGCCGGCCCTCCAGATGGGCGTAGTAGCCCAGGTCCTCCCCAGTCATCTGCTTGGTGGCGTAAATAATCTGCCCGGTGTGCTGGGCGAAGTGTTCCACCACATGGTAGACAGCCTCGAGGACGGAGACCTTGTAGCCTTGCACCACGATGCCCTCGACGAGCCGCTGGGCATCGAGCCCCCCGATGATCCCGGTCGCCGCGTCCATCGCCTCGCGGAGCATCCGCCGCAGCTCCCGGGCCGGGAGCGGTCCGCGTTCGGCGAACTCTTCGGAACGCCGGCGCACGTCCGGACGGCCGGCCACCCCGTGGCGGAGCCACTGCCCAAGGTTGCCGCACAGGTGCAACACCAAGTTGCCCACCGCGTTCTCGTTCTCCGAGCCGCGGCGCCAGATCTGCTCGTCGCTCAGGCGGTCCAGACAGTCGTCGATCCGCCCGGCAAGCTGCTCCAGTTTCTTCACGGAATAGTCGAGGAACAGCCGCTCCAGTCCGCCAACCATGTTCTCCTCTTCCCCGTACGCCCTCGCTCGACGTCAGGCGGGCCCCACCGTCGGCAGACCTCTGCTGATCACTGTTTTTGAGGCGGCTTCTGTTGCTTCGACGGCGGAACGCGGCGCGCGTCCGGCTTCGTATCCAGAGCCGACGAATCACCCACGGTCGAAATCGTCACGTCGGCGCTCGTCGCCGCGGCGGTTCCGGCCGCACCAGGTACGCTGGCCGGAACCGTCGGCATCAGGGGCCCGGCCGCCGGCGTACCGGACTTCGCCGCCCGCTTGATGGTCATCGAAGGATTCTTCTTGAAAATGCCCCAGAACGCGGCGAACCGGCCGGGCTTCACCGCGTTCTCCAACTCGTATTCCATGCGCGCTACGGCCACGGGGTCCGGCTCGGGGATCTCAGCTTCCATCTCTTCCAGCTTCCGGCGCGCCTCGTCCGCCAGCGGACTCAGTGGATACTCCCTCACGATCCGCTGGTAGGCATCCACGCTCCTGGAGCGGAAACGCGGACCCATCTTCGCATACGCGTCACCAAGCTTCCATAACGCCTGATCGGCCCGGCTGTACAGCGGATAGTGTTGCGTCAGCGTGTCCAGCCGGTTGGCGGAGGCCGGATAGCTCCCCTTCTTGTAGTAAAAGTCTCCGACGCGGTACTCGTGCTCGGCCAGAACCTCCTGGATCTCGCGGAGCCGCTGCTCCATCTCCGGAGCGAACTTGCTGTTAGGGAACTGAACCAGGAGCTGGCGGCACTCGTCGTCGGCCCGGATCGCGTGCTCGATGTCGCGGTCGGGTTTTTCCATCTGCCGGTAGTGGATCATGCAAACCCGTGACTGCGCTTCGGCGGCTTCTTCGAGCGTCGGGTAGAAGAGGATGAAATCCTTGTACTCGGCCTCGGCTTGCGCCAGCCCGTGCGCGCCGCCTTCACGGAACCAGCTGTCGGCGATCGCCAACTTCGCCTTCGCCAGGTACTCGCTCGTATCGTAGGTGTTGATCAGCGTTTGCAAAGTGAGCCTCGCCACCCGGAAGCGGCCCTTCTCCAGGTCGGCGATGGCCTTGTCGAACAGCACCTTGTCCGGTTGGGCCGTGTCCCGGTCGATCGGATTCTCATACTTCTTTCGCCGGAAACATCCGGTGACCCCGATGGCTACGAGGGCGAGAATGAGAAGTGTCCGCAGTCTCATAGTTCCCCTCTACACAGGATACCGTCTGCGGCCTCCCGCCGGCGCCGCGAGCATCAGACTCGGACCGCCGTCGCCGCCGTCGCGATCCGCCGCATCTGCGCCACTGTCGCCGCCGCGTCCCGGCTGTGGAAGACACTCGATCCAGCGACGATCCAGTTCGCTCCGGCCCGGACGATCTCGGCCAGGTTGTCCTGGTTCACTCCACCGTCCACTTCGATTGGCAGGTCTAAACCGAGCTCATGCCTCTTTTCGTGGAGCGCCCGGATCTTGCCTAGCACCTGAGGGATGAACTTCTGGCCGCCGAAACCCGGGTTCACGCTCATCAGCAAGACGTAGTCGGCCGCCTCCAGGACGTGCTCCAGCAGACACAGCGGCGTGGCTGGGTTCAGCACCACCCCCGCTTTGGCGCCCCGGCCCTGGATCTGCCGCAGCGTCCGCTCCAGGTGCGGGCACGTCTCTTGGTGCACCGACACCAGGTCCGCGCCGGCCTCGACGAAGGCGTCGATATAGCGCTCGGGCTCGACGATCATCAGGTGGACATCCAGCTTCAGCCGGGTCGCCTTCCGGATACACGCCACCACCGGCGGCCCAATCGTGATGTTGGGCACGAAACGCCCGTCCATCACGTCCAGGTGCAGCATCCGCACCCCCGCTTTCTCCACCCCGGCGATTTCTTCAGCGAGGCGGGCGAAATCAGCCGACAGAATCGAGGGAACGATCTCTACCATGAGCCCAAACCCCAGTGCCACGGCGTGCGCCCTTCTTCAGGACGCTTGCCCGGTCCGCCGCCTCCACGGCCGACCAGACGGCCTTTACAAATGCTACCACCTGCCCGCCTCAATCCTCGGCGTCATGGATGCGCTCCTGGGGATAGCTCGCTCTGAGCCGCACGATCACCGCCGCGTAGAATCCGTCGCCAGGATCCACTCCCGGTATGCGACGCTCCTGGTCGGCCAGGACGAACTCCGGAGGCCGGCGCGACAGCGCCTCCTCGACCACCTGTTCGTTCTCCTCGTATTCCAGCGAGCAGGTGGAATAGACGAGCTGGCCGCCGGGCGCCAGCCGGTCCAGCGCATTCTCGAGCAGCGCCACCTGCCGGGCGTGATGCCGCTCCAGATCCGACGGCTGCAAACGCCACTTGATCTCTGGGTTCCGCCCCAGGGTCCCCGTCCCCGAACACGGTGCGTCCACCAGGATGCGCTCGAACTCCGTGCACAACGGCAGCGGCCGGCTGCCGTCCGCCGCCACCCGTTCCGCACCGGGGACATTCATCGCCGCCAGACGGTCGAAGCTGCTGTCCACGGCGATCGCCCGCGCGCCGCGCTCCACCGCCTGGGCAGTCTTGTTGCCCGGCGCCGCGCACAGATCCAGCAGCTGCTGCCCGGGCTCCAGCTCGAGCAGTGGGACGATCGTCTGGGAGCCGATGTCCTGGCGCTGCAGTCCGTCGGCGTTGCCCGAGATCACCCGGTAACAGCCGGGCACCTCGGTGGCCTCGACATCGTATTTCCGCAGCTCGCCGCGCCGCGACGCCGGCACCCACACGTACGTTTCCGGCTTTCTTAGAAACGCCCGCGCGACCCGTGCCGCTCCTTCCCGGCCGAACATCCGTTTCCAGTTCTCCAGCAGCCACGCCGGACACGACAGCGCAATCTCCCACGAAGGCCACATCACCGCCACGTCGTCCACTTTGCGCAGCACGGCGTTGACGAACCCGGCGGCCGACCGCTTGTGGGCCCGCTTGACGAGATCGACGCTCTCAGCGACCGCCGCATGGCGCGGAATCCGCTCCAAGTGCCGCATCTGGTACATGCCCAGCCGCAAGGCGATCAACACCTCCAGATCCAGCCCGCCAGTGTCTCGGCCGGAATAGTACTGGATTAGAAAATCGAGCTGCGCCTGGTAGCGGAGGACGCCGAACACGAGTTCCGAAGCGAGACCGGCGTCGCGTGAGCTGAGGTTCGCCGAGTGGATCCGGAGCAGATCAGAGGCGTTGCCGCCTCTGGCAACCTTGCGCAACACATCGAACGCCACGCGGCGGGAAGGGCTGACCGGCATAGATGTCGTGTTTTGACCTTTCAATATAATGGATATGTTGGGGCTGGAAAAGGTTCTCACCAAAAAGGTAGGCCGGGCCATCGGCCGATTCCGCATGATCCGTCCGGGTGACCGGGTCGCTGTCGCCCTCTCCGGAGGCAAGGATTCCCTTACCCTTCTGGAAGTCCTCCTGCTGCTCGAAAAGCGCGCCCCAATCGACTTCAGCATCTGCGCCTTCACCATCGAGCAGGGTAAGTTCTTGCGCCCCATCGAACCGCTGCGTGCATACCTGCAGCGCAGGGGTGTCGAGTGGGCTTATTTCCATGACATCCCCTCCTTCCACCTCATCCGCGAACAGCCTGAACATGGCTGCGACCTCTGCAGCCGCTACCGCCGCCGCGCCGTCTACGAGGTCGTTAGCGGCCTCGGTGCGAACGTCATCGCCTTCGGCCACACGGCCGACGATTTTTGCGAAGCGTTCCTTCGCAATGCCCTCTTCACGGGAAAGCTCAGCGCCCTGCCGGCCGTGACGCACTCCCGCGACGGCCAGTTTCGCCTGATCCGCCCCCTCGTCTATGTTACGGAAGACCTGACCCAGGCCTATGCCGAGGCCGTCGGCGCCCCCCTTGTCCCCTGCGGCTGTAACCAGAAAACCGGCACCGTCCGCCGCGCGATCCGCGATCTCTTCGCTCGTCTGGAGAACGAGTACCCCAACGTCAAGCAGAATCTGTTGTCCGCAATGGGGAACCTGCAGCTGGAACGCCTGCTCGACCCGCAATACCTGGATCTCGACGGCGCCGCCGGGGACGCCTCCCGGCCGGATCTCCTGCCCGTGCTCGAGGAATAGTCCCGGGCTCCCAGCCGTGCCGAAGGTCCGCCCTTAGTCGAGCAGCCTCTCGATCCGCCTGGCGAATTCCTCGTAAGGATACGCCCCCTGGATCAGCTCCCCGACAGTGATACTGTCCGGATCGTTCGGATCCGTCAGGCCGATGGCGAATGACGGTGTCCCGTTGATCCCCAGGCGCGAACCGTCGCGCAAATCCACCGCCACCTTCTTCTCGTACCGGCCGCTCGAAAGGCACGCCTTCCACGACTCCACCTGCACGCCCACGGAACGCGCGTACTCTTCCAGGTCCGCCGCCCCCAAGCGGCTCCGGTTGCGGAAAATCTTGTCCCGCAGTTCCCAGTATTTGCCCTGCTCCCCGGCGCACAACGCCGCCTGCGCCGCCCGCTGCGCGTCTTTGTGGATCGACGCCAGGGGAAACTCTCTCGCCACGTAGCGGACCTTGCCCGTTTCGACGAACTCCTTCACGATCCGTGGAAAGGTGTTCTTGTAATAGCGGAGGCAGAACGGGCACTGGAGATCGCTGAACTCGATGATCGTCACCTTCGCCGTCGGCTCACCTTTCACCGGGGAACCTTTGAAGCTCGTGCGCTGTGGCCGGAACGGCTTCGGCAGACGCTCGAGCACCGGCTGCAGCGTCTCGATGAGCTCGTCCAGCTTCCGCTGGGTCTCCGCCTGCTGATTCTTCAGTTCCTCGATCTCCCTCCTTAGCGCCTCCTCGGGCGCCCCGGTCTGCGCGCAAGCGGAACCAGAGAACGCCATTAAGGCGCATCCAAGCAATACGTGGCCGGCTCGCGGCCGGCGGGCGAAAGTACAGCTCATGACCTCGATGCTACCATGCCGCTCCGGCTCGCCTCGGGCGCCTCCCTCGCCTCCAACATAGCGCCTCAGCACCCGCCTCGGAGGAGGCGATCCGCAGCCGAAACGAACCCCGCCGGGCCACTGAGCATCTCCGCCGCCGCTGTGGGGCCCGCTGGAGCGGGCGGTTTCCCACCCCTCGGTGATCAGCGCCCAGGCCGGCCTCCCGGAGCGTTTATCCTGTATGTTTGAAAGGCGCAGACCCATCCGCCGCCCCGCGGCCGGCCGAGACCCGTTCCGAAACCGGCCTTCCCGGACCGAAGGCATGCGAAGGCCGGCCGCCGCAGCCAGGCCCTTCCGGCTGGAAACTCACGTTCCGTGCTCTCCGGCATCGCAACTTCCGCATTTTCGTCTCCGGCCAGGCCGTCTCGCTCATCGGCACGTGGATGCAGAACGTGGGTCAGAGCTGGCTCGTTTATCGGCTGACGGGTTCGGAGTTGATGGTTGGCTTGCTCGGCTTCTGCGCCCACGGTCCGGTGCTTCTGCTCGGACCCTTGGCCGGGCTCACCGCGGACCGGCGCTCGCGCTACCGCATCGTCCTACTCACCCAGGCGGCTTTCCTGGTTCAGGCCGTTCTCCTCGCCACCCTCACCCTCACCGGGCGGATCACCGCTACCCATGTGTTCCTGCTGGCTGGCGTCTGGGGAGTGATCAACGCTTTCGATATCCCGGCCCGCCAGTCGCTTTACATCCACATGGTGGGCGGCCAAGATCTGCTGAACGCCATCGCTCTCAACTCAGTGGTGTTCAACACCGCCCGGGTGGCGGGTCCGGCCATCGGCGGTCTCGTCATTGCCGTCGCCGGCGAAGGGGTCTGCTTTTCGATCAACGCCGCCACCTTCCTGGCTGTGCTCGGCTCCCTGTTCCTGCTCCGCCTGCCGCCGCTCGAACCCGAGAGCCGTGACACGCCGTGGCGGCACTTGCGCGAAGGCTTCCGCTACGTCGCTTCGCACCAGCCCGTACTGGCCCTGCTGGCGATCAACGCCGCGATGAACGTCACCCGGGCGCCCGCGGTGGCATTGGCTCCCTTCTTCGCCGACGCCATTTTCGGCCGCGGGTCGGAGGGGCTCGGGGTGCTCACCGCCGCCGCCGGACTGGGGGCAGTCGCCGGCACGCTTGGTCTGGCGCGGCGCACGGCCGCCCGCGGACTGCCGGGCGTCGTCTTCTCCAGCGCCCTCGCCACCGGGGCCTGTCTGGTACTATTCGCCTGGTCGCCCGCCTTCTGGTCCTCGCTGCTCATCTTCGGGCTTATCGGATTCAACCACATGCGGCAGAATGCCTCCGCGAATACGCTGATTCAGACGCTCATCCCCGACGCCTACCGTGGCCGCGTCATGGCGCTGTATTCCATGACCGTCGTCGGCGTGTTGCCTCTCGGCCACTTGGCCGGCGGCGCGGTCGCCGAGCACATAGGCCCGCGCTGGACGGTCTTCTGGGGTGGTCTGATCTGTGCCGTGGCGGCCCTGGCGTTCCGTCCGTTCATGGCCGGCTTGCACGAAGCGGTGAAACAACGGAGCATGGCTCAATGAGACTGTTTCGGCGTCTCCTCGTGGCCGCCCTCCTGCTGTTGGCGTCCGGCTTGGCCCACGGCCAGGACACCACCGCCGACAACTCGGTCTTCCGGCAGATCGACTCGATCCTGGCTCAACTCAGCGAGATCACCGGCCTCGAAATGCGCCGCCGCGTGGACTACGCCGTCATCGCTCCGGCCGAGCTCAAGCAGTTCCTGAAAAAGCGTATCCGCGAAGAAATCGATGCTGAGCAGATCCGCATCGAAGAGCTTTTGCTCGAGAAGCTCGGCTTCGTCCCGAAAGATTTCCACCTGGAAGAGACAACGCTCGCCCTCTACGAAGAGCAAGCCGCCGCCTTCTATGACTTCCGGCAGAAAAAGCTGTTTCTTCTTGACTCCTCCGATGGCCCGATGCAGCGCTCCGTGCTGGTCCATGAGCTGGCCCACGCGCTCGCCGACCAGCACTTTCACCTGGAGAGATTTATCGGCAAAGCATCGAAGAACGACGACGCCGCCCTCGCCAGGATGGCCGTGATGGAAGGCCAGGCCACGTGGCTGATGACCGAGTTTATGGCCCGGCGGATGGGCGAGTCTCTGGCAGACTCCCGCGAACTCGTAGATATGATGTCCCGCCTCGCGGGTGCGCCGACGGGCCAGTTCCCGGTGCTCGACAAAGCGCCCCTCTATGTCCGGCAATCCCTCCTGTTTCCTTACACCAGCGGCCTCGAGTTCCAGCAAGCCGTCTTCGAGAAGCTGGGGCGTAAGAGCTTCACCCAGGTCTTTCGGCGCCCGCCTCGTTCCACGCGCCAGGTGTTGCACCCGGAAAAGTACTTCCACCCCGACGAACTACCGCCGCCCCGGCTGCCCCGCATCTCCGGCGGCTTCCAGAAATCGGCCGAAGGCACATTAGGGGAATTCGACTTCGGGGTCTTGCTGGAACAGTACGGCAGCGAACACCTGTCGCGGAGCCTCGCGCCACAGTGGCGGGCGGGCAGGTACCGGCTTTGGGAAAAGAAGGACGGAGGGCACGTAGTGCTCCTCCACGGGTCAGTATGGGCCACCAGAGAAGCGGCGAGCCGCTTCTTCCAGTTCTACCGCCGGGTTCTCGCAGGCAAATGGGACCGCCTCTCGCTCACCGCCGAAAGCCCCTCCGAGTACGCCGGTGAGGGCGATGACGGCCGCTTTGTCGTGCGGCTTCTTGGGACCGCAGTTTATGCTGTTGAAGGACTGCGAAGTGGCGACGTGATCCGGAAGTGGCCGAAACCGAGCGGCGCCGCGGCGCGTCGTCGTCATTTGGCGCTCTCTGCAACCACAGAGCGGCCGCGCTAGGGTACTCTAATAGTAAAGAGATCAGCTTAGCCAGGCTGGCGGCGCGGCGCACCGCCCTGCTCGAGTGCCGGCGGCATGACCCGCCGAAGCGGAATGCGGGGGAGGGCAGGTGTGGCGTCGGCTGGCACGGCGACCAGGAGGCCATTCGTTGAGGCAACGGAGTCTAGTCGCAATCGGCACGGTGGCGCTGTTGGCCGTTTTGCCATTGTTCGCTATCCGGGTTCCCCGCCCGGCCCCGGAACTCACCTTTAAGCTGGCCAACGGGCAAGTGATGAAGCTCAGCCGGTTCAAGGGCAAGGTGGTTGCCCTGGAATTTCTCCTCACCACCTGCCCGCATTGTAAGCGCACCTCGGGCGTGCTGCGCGACATGTATGCTGAGTACGGTCCGAAGGGCTTCCAGGTCCTGGGGGTGGCCATCAACGAGGGTGCAGAAAAACTGGTCGAGCCTTTCCGTGCCGAGCTGAACCTGGACTATCCAGTCGGCTATGTGAGCCGGGACGCGGCCGTGGACTTCCTCGAGCATCCGATCATGCTCACCATGTGGATGCCGCAATTGGTCTTCATCGACAGGAAAGGCGTCATCCGTGCCCAATATGGAGGCGCCGACGAATTCTTCCGCAACCAGGAGCAGAACATTCGGCAGATGATCGAGAAGCTTCTCGCCGAGAAGTAGTGCCGCTTTCCTCCCGCCGCGGCCCCGTCGTACAATAGGGATGAATCGGGCGCCCGTAGCTCAGCCCGGATAGAGCGCTTGCCTCCGGAGCAAGAGGTCGCAGGTTCGAATCCTGCCGGGCGTACCATTTCCCCCGATCCTCCCGGCCATTGCGACACCGCCCAACGGCTGCGCGTCGCTCCCCCCGGTCAGGCGGTTGCGCCGGGAAGCCAGGTCCAGCCCGATAGCAGCGAGGCCGGTAGCCGAACCTTGAGATTTCGGGCTTCCGGACTGGGCTACAATCGAAGCATGAGTTCTTTGGTGGCGCTGGGCCCCCCGCCGAAGCTGGATTTCGCGAAGATCAAGGCCAAGCAGGAGAAACTGTTCTCGATCCTGCGCGAGCTGGGCAGCGTGATCGTCGCTTACTCCGGCGGCACGGACTCGGCTTATCTTGCCTGGGCCGCCCACCAGGTCCTCGGAGACAAGGCCCTGGCCGTCACCGCGGACTCGCCGTCCATCCCCGAATCCCACAAGCGGGATGCCGCCGAATACGCCCGCAAGCTGGGTTTCCGCCACGAGTTCATCCGGACCCGCGAGTTCGACAACCCGGATTACGTCAAGAACGATCCCGACCGCTGCTTCTACTGTAAGGACGAACTTTTCTTGCGTCTGGAACAAGTCCAGAAGGAAAAAGGCATCCCTCACGTCGTGTACGGGGTGAACGTCGATGACTTGGGCGACTACCGCCCCGGCCAGGAAGCCGCCCGCAAGCACCGGGTGAAGGCCCCCCTGGTGGAGGCCGGCTTGACGAAGCTGGAGATCCGCGCCCTCGCCCGTGAGGCGGGCTTGCCCTTTTGGGACCGCCCGGCGGCCGCCTGCCTCAGTTCCCGCATCCCCTACGGCACGTCGGTGACTCCCGAGAAGATCAAGAAGATCGAGGCCGGCGAGGAAGCTGTCAAACAGCTCGGCTTTCGCCAGTTCCGCGTCCGCTATCACGGCGAGTTGGTGCGCCTGGAGTTCGCCCCGGGCGAGCTGGAGAAGGCTCTGAGCCTGGAGATGGCTCGCAAGCTTACCGCCATCTTCAAGCCCCTCGGATTCCACTACGTCACCATCGACCTCGAGGGCTACCGCCAAGGCTCGCTGAACGAGGTCCTCGGACGCCGGCCGAAAGAGCCTGTCAAGAGTTGAGCCGCCCGGCCGCCCCTTGCCTTACAGCAGCGACGTCCCCAACATCTCCGGGGGTTTTGGCAGCCCGAAATAATCCAGGATGGTTACCGGCAGATCAAGAATCGTAGCGTTCGCTGCCTTCAGGCGCCTGCTCGCCAACAGCGAGCCGGGAACCAAGTCCCGCGCCATAGAGTGGTCGCCGCTCCAGGCGTAGGGATTCACGTCCAGGATCACATTGCCCGTTTCCCCGAGCACCGACGAGGCGGCCGCCCGGTAGCCCGGCGTGTAGCCCACCAGCAGATCGGGCATCTCGAAGGTGAAATCCCCGGTATAGACCTCTTCCCGGGTATAGACCTTCGCCACCGGCCGCTGGCCGGTCTCCGGATCCACAATCGCCTCCAGCTCCCGCTTCAGCCGCTTGGCCAGCTCCAGCCGCTTGCCGGGCCCGATGAACCCCTGGCTTTCCCTGCCCTCCTGGTTGATGTACAGCCCGTTGAAGCCGATACCGTAAGCCGCCGTCTTCGACCAGTCGATGTCGAGGATCGAGGTCTTCTCCTTCTTCTCGGCCTCCGGCGCCACCGCCAGGTAGCCCTCCCGGCGCAGCCACGTGTTCAGGTGGAACTGGCGGCCGAACTGGGCAAATCCGTGGTCCGAACAGATCAACAGCAGCGTGTTGTCGTCCACCGCCGGCAGCACCTTGCCTACCAGCCGGTCCATCTCTTCGTAGAGACCGCGCAGGTAGCCGGCGAAGCGAACGTCGCTCGCCTTGTGCATCGGGTGGGTCTCGTCCATGTTCCGCCAGAGCATGTGGGCGTCCTGGTCGGTGCTGGAAATATAGAAGTAGAACAGCCCCCCGCGGAACCGCGACCACTCGTAGTCGAACAGCGCCAGGCGCTCCTTCAGGATCAGCTCGGCCTGCTTGACGTAACCCTCGTCGTCGATCACCCGGTAGTCGAAAGCCTTCGTATCCGCCGGCAGCCCCTTGGTCCAGAACGGGCCGATCTCGTCGGCGATCTCCGCCCCCAGCTCCTTGGGGTGCGTCACCGGCATCGCCTGGTCCGCCGGATCGATGTTGATTGGGGTCACGTAAAGCTGCAAGTGCGGGTGCACCTGCTTGACGTAGAACCGCGCGATCCCGGCAACGCTGCTCACCAGCGGCAGCATCTCGAAGCGGAGCCGCACCCACGGACTGTATTCGCCCTGGTTCAATACCAGGCGCTCCCCCTGGATGTCGATGCGGACGACATCGGCGGACGGGTCGATGTGAACCGTGAACGGAATGCGGGTCTGGTTGACGAACGGGTCCTCGGAATCGTCCTTCGGCTTCCGCAGCGAGTTCACCGGCCCGTAGAGCAAGGCGTCCACACGATGCTCCCGCTCCTCGACGTGGATCACGTTGCCGCCGCTCAGTTCCTCGTAACGCTCGTCCGGATCGGTAGTGTAGTAGCTGAACATGCCGAACGAGTCGATCACGTCCGGCGTGCCCATGCCGCTGATCGCCCGCGTGGCGGTTTCTTCCACCGGGAAATTGGTCGGGATCTTGATCACCGACGCCGGGATGCCCTGTTCGGTGAGCCACGCCCAGAAAGGCTTCCCGTACCGGCGGTTTACCACCTTCCCGCCGCCCAACGGCAACTGGTAGTCCCCTAACGACAGCACGCGGTCGGACTTTTCCGCTTCCCAGATCGAAAAGAACGGCATGTAAGTCTCCGGGTCGCGCACGATGAAGTCCGCAATCCCGTGCCCGCCGGGCGACAGGCCGGTGATGAAACTGCTCCAGGCCACCGGGCTCAATGCCGGCATCGTCGTCCCCAGACGGGTGAACGTCCCCATCTCCGCCAGCTTCTTGAAGTTCGGCCCCCGCCCCAGATCGATCATCGCCTGGACCATCTTCGGATCCAGCCCGTCCATGCCCAGGACGATGACCTTCTTCTCGACTTCGTGGGCCCTGCCGCTGCAGGAAATGAACGGGAAGCCGGCCACCGCCGCTCCCGCGCCGAGGGCGGTGCGTACGAACTCGCGCCGGTTCACCCGGCGTCTCTTCGGGACAGAGTTATTGGACATCGCGGCTCCTTCGCCCCCTCCTTCCGGTATTCACTATTCTACCGCCCGGCCGCCTGCTCCACCGCCCGCATCACCCGGAGCGTGTTGCCGCCGTAGATCTTGCGGATGTCCTCGGCGCTGTAGCCCTTCTCGAGCAGCGCCCGCGTCAGGTTCGGAAACTTGGAGACGTCCTCCAGCCCCACCGGCGTGCAGCTCACCCCGTCGAAGTCGCTGCCGATGCCCACTGCGTCCACGCCCACGAGCTTCACCACGTGGTCGATGTGGGCCACTACGTCGTCCAGCGTGGCCGGCGGCACCTTCCGCGGATCGGTCCCCCGGGCCTTCGGGTTGAAGTACGGCGAAGCGTCGGCCGATGCCTGCGAGAGAAACTCGCAGCCGAAGTTGATGTGGATCACGCCGCCTTTCTCCGCCAGCGCCCGGATCATTTCGTCGCTCATGTTCCGCGCGATGTTCGAGATCGCCCGGCAAGACGAGTGCGACGCGATCACCGGCGCCCGGCTTACCTCCAGCACGTCCCAGAAGGTCTCGTCGGAGACATGGGAAATGTCGACCATCATTCCCAGCCGGTTCATCTCCCGGACTACCTCGCGGCCGAACTTCGTCAAACCGCCGTGGTGGCGAACTTTGGGATCGTTGATATCACCCGAGGAGTCCGCCCAGTTGTTCGTGTTCGAGTGGGTCAGTGTCATGTAGCGGACGCCCAGCGCGTAGCTGTCCCGCAGGATGCGCAAACTGTCCTCGATGGCGTGGCCGCCTTCGATGCCGATCAGCGCCGCGATCTTGCCTTCCCGGTGCGCCCGTTCGATGTCGTCGGCGGTCAGGGCGAGGACGAAGTCGTCCGGGTGCTTCTCGACGATGTCGTGGCGGATCGTGTCGATCATCTCCAAGAGCCGGTGAGCCGACCGGCCCATCGGCACGTACCGCTTTGAGACATAAGCCGCAAAGAATACCGCCCCCACCCCGCCCTCGCGGAGTCGCGGCAAGTCCGTGTGTCCTTTGGAGCGCCTCAACCCGATGTTTAGCCCCTTGACGGTCTCGCTGGTCACGTCATTGTGCAGATCGATCAGTAGCGCTGACCGGTGAACCTCCCGCACCTGTTCGTCGCTCACCGCCGGGACTGGGGCCCCTCGGCCGGCTGCCGTCAGCCAGACGAGCCCGCAGATAGCTGACAACCTCAATACGCGCCGCATTCCTTCAGTCTAGTGAACTTGCCACATGCATCGCGCTGCCCCGACCGTCGCGGAGAGAACTTTGTACCATCGAATAAATCTATAGGTGGAGCTAATATTTTCTATTTTACAAAGTTATGCCAAGCCCTTATATTTGAATAAGAACAAGGCAGGAAACCAATGAACTGCACCCTGTCGAAGCAACATGGTCCGCCCGATCCAAGACGGGGGATCCGTCCCGGGGGGCCCCTGCAGCTGCGGCGCCCGCCAGGCGCCGCCCGTGAAAGCGATTGTGATTGCTGCGCGGGTCTCGGCTGGCTCGACTGTTCTACGTGCCAGGGGACCGGACGCCTCTTCTTGCAAGGGCCGATGGACAGAGCTTTCGACGACGAGTGTGACGCTTGCGCCGGCACGGGCACCGTGCCCTGTGCAGCTTGTCAGGGCGCAGCATAGAGTTGCCAGCGGGCGGCCGTTACGGGGCAGGCGCCGAAGGGCAATGGCCCACGGCGGTAACGGCCGCTCGAATGGTATCGGCGGAGAAGAAACCATGACCACCAGAAACAAACCCATCAAAGAAGTGCCGTGTTCCTACTGCTTCCTCCTGACGCCGGAATGGCGCGGCCGCTGCATCCATTGCGGCCGTGAGCTCGAACTGGAGAAACAGTCCGGCGGCGCGGCGTCGAAGCGCAGCAAGAGCAAGGCCGCCTGATCTGTCCCGCCGGCTCTCTCATCTCGGATTCACAGTTCTTACCGTTCCCAGCGCGGTAGGGCTGTCCCTGGACCCGGCGTCTCTGTCGGACTGGCGCGGCGGTTACACTGTTAAGGAGCCATGACGCCGAAACTGCCGATTGCTGCGATCACCGACGAGTACTCGATGGATCTCAACGCGGCGCTCGACGCCATGCAGGCCACCGGGATGACCGGCGCCGAGCTGCGCATGATCGGCGGCAAGAACATCCTCGATCTCACGGACGTCGAGCTGGACCGCGCCATCGAGGCCTGCCGCACCCGGGGCATGGAGATCGTCTCCATCGCCTCCCCTCTGCTCAAGTGCGTGTTGCCGGGCGGGCCGGAGATCGATCCGCGCTTCCAGCAGGACGTCTTCGGCGCCGTCCACACTTACGAAGACCAGCCGCGGCTGGCCGACCGGGCCTTCGCCATCGCCAGGCGCACCGGCGCGCGTATCATCCGCGTCTTCTCGTTCTGGCGCACCGTGGAGCCGGAGAAGTGCCACGACGGCATCGTCAAGGCCCTCACCGAGCTGGCCGACAAGGCCAAGGCCGAGAACCTGATCATCGGCCTGGAGAACGAGCACGCCTGCAACGTCGCCACCGGCGCCGAGACCGCCCGTATCATGGCCGCCGTCGATCGTCCGAACTTGAAGATCGTCTGGGATCCCGCCAATGCCCTCGTGGCCGGCGAGAATCCCTACCCGGAGGGCTACGAAAAACTCCCCAAGGACCGCATCGCGCACGTCCACGCCAAGGACTGCCACATGGAGGGCAACAAGCCCGTCTGGGGACCTCTGGGCACCCGCGCCGTGGACTGGCACGGCCAGATCCGGGCCCTGCTGCGCGACGGCTACAAGGGCTACCTCAGCCTCGAGACCCACTGGCCCGGCCCCGCGGGCGACAAGTTCATGGCCAGCGTGATTTGCGGCTGGAACCTCCGCGGCCTGGCCGCGGCGTGAAGGCGGAGGCCCCGGGCTACAGCGACAGATCCGCCCCCGTTGCAGCCTCGCAGATGGACCGCCTTTCGATCCGTGCTACAACGGCAGCATGCGCCGATTCTTGACCATCGTCCTGGCGGCTGCCGTCGCTCTGCCCGTGGCGGCGGCGGACTATTACGTGGACAGCCGCGCGGGCGACGATGCCAACGACGGTCTGTCGCCGGCCCGGCCCTGGAAGACCTTGTTGCGCGTCAACGAGCATCTCTTCAAACCCGGCGACCGCCTGCTGTTCAAAGCCCGCGCCGTCTTCCAGGGCCAGCTCCGGCCGCACGGCAGCGGCGCCGAAGGCGCTCCCATCGTCATCGACGCTTACGGGGAAGGGCCGAAACCGCGGATCGACGGGGAAGGCAAGGTTCCGGCCGCCGTGTATCTCTACAACGTCGAGTACTGGGAGGTGAACAACCTGGAAATCACCAACCGCGGCGAACAGCGCCAGGCCGGCCGCGCCGGCGTCTACGTGCACATCGAGAACTTCGGCGCCGCCCATCACATCGTTCTGAAGGGGCTGGAGATCCACGACGTCAACGGCAGCCTCGTCAAACAGCAAGGCGGCGGATACGGGATCCGCTGGCGCAACGAAGGCGATTCGAAATGGTCCCGCTTCGACGGCCTGCTCATCGAGAACTGCCGTCTCCGCCGCTGCGAGCGCAACGGCATCGTCGGCGTAAGCGCCTACTGGAAGCGCAGCAAGTGGTACCCCAGCCTGAACGTGGTCATCCGCAACAACCTGCTCGAGGAGATCCCGGGCGACGGCATCGTTCCCATCGGCTGCGACGGGGCCCTGGTCGAGTACAACGTCATGCGCAACGGCACGCGCCTGCTTCCCGAAGGCGAAGCCGCCGCCGGCATCTGGCCGTGGAGCTGCGACAATACGGTGATCCAGTACAACGAGGTCAGCGGCCACAAGGCTCCCTGGGACGGCCAAGGGTTCGACGCCGACTGGAACTGCCGCAACACCCTCATCCAGTACAACTACAGCCACGACAACGAAGGGGGCTTCCTGCTCGTCTGCACCAAAGGCGATTTCCAGGGCCCTGACAACGCCGGCAACGTCGGCACGATCGTCCGCTACAACATCAGCGTCAACGACGGCCTGCGCGCGACCGGCAAGCACGCCGGCTTCTCCCCCGTCTTCCACATCAGCGGCCCGGTCGAGAACACGCACATCTACAACAACGTCGTTTACCTGATGCGCAAGCCGTCCGGGGAAGTCGACCGGACCCTCGTCAAGATGGGCAATTGGGGCGGGCCGTGGCCGGTGGACACCCGCTTCACGAACAACATCTTCTTCACCGAGGAGTGGACCGCCTACGACCTCGGCCGGGCCGTCCGCACGGTCTTCGAGAACAACGTCTACTACGGCGAGCATCGTCTCCGCCCGCCCGATGCCCGCGCCATGCTCGAGGACCCGCTCTTCGTCAACCCCGGCCTCTTCCCGGCGGGGTTCCGGGCGCCCCTCGGCTACCGCCTTCAGCGCGGTTCGCCTTGCATCGCCGCCGGCGTTCCCGTCCCGGACAACGGCGGCCGCGACTTTCTCGGCCAGCGGCTGCCGGGAAACCGCCCGCCTTCGGTGGGAGCGATCGAGTGGATCGGGCCGCCCGGGCGCAGCCCCTCTCCAGGCCGCCGTCCCGGCGCGGGCAGGTAGCGCTTTTCGCCGGCAGGGCCGGCACCGGCCGGACGCCGCGCCGGCGCGATAAGATGTCTGCTTCCTGCCCCCGCTTCCGGGCCCGCCATCGCGCTGGGCCCGGGGAAAGGAGCGATTCACATGACCCGCCTCGCCGTTGCCCTCGTCGCCGGCGCCCTCGCCATCCCGGCCGCCGCCGCGCCTCCCGAGATCACCTCGGTGAGGGCCGCCAGCGAAAAGGTCGGCCGCTATGAGAAGTTCGAGCTCCGCGTCGGCCTGCGGGCGAACTTCACGAATCCCTACGACCCGGACGAAGTCGGCGTCTGGGCCGAGTTCACCGCCCCATCGGGCAAACAATGGCAGATCCACGGCTTCTACAACCCCTCCGACTACGTTCACGAGTGGATGGTCCGCTTCGCGCCCACCGAAACGGGGAGATGGCGCTACGCCGTCAAGGCCCGGGACGCCGAAGGCTTCGCCGAAGCGGTAGAAGGCGAGTTCGAGGCCGTGGCATCGGAACACCACGGCTTCTTGGAGATCGCGCCCAACCGCCGTTACCTGCGCTACAGCGACGGCACGTCGTGGTACGGCGTCGGATTGTGGTACAACGACGCTTCCGCCACCGCCAACCTGGGAGCGATCACCGAAGCCGGCCTCGACGAGCTGAAGAGCCTAGGCGTGAACTTCATCAGCCTGTTTCTGGTCCCGCTGGAGACGATGGGTACCGGCCTCGGCCGCTACGACCAGCGCCTCGCCGCCCGCCTCGACGAGATCTTCGAATGGTGCGAGGCCCGCGACATCCACATCAGCCTGAACGTCTGGTTCCACTCCTACCTTTCCGAAACCGTCTGGGGCGGCCCGAACGTGCGCTACCAGCACAATCCCCACCGCCTCGTCGCCGCCGCACCCGAGTTCTTCGCCAGCGAAGAGGCGTGGAAGTATCAGGAGAAGCTTTACCGCTACATCGTCGCCCGCTGGGGCTACAGCCGGGCCCTGTTCCTCTGGTTCCTCGTCGATGAGATCAACGGAACCGACGGCTGGGTCCACGGCGATCCGAAACTCGCCGAGGCCTGGTGCGAGAAGACCCACGAGTATTTCCGTAGACACGACCCCTACCGCCGCCCCACTACGGGGTCACAGAGCGGCGGCATCAAGTGGTGGTGGCCGGCCGGCTACCAGATCTTCGACATCGCCAACCGGGAGATCTACGAAGCCCAGGGCCATCCCATGCCGCCGGGCGGCAAACCGAACCTGGTCAGCGAGAACCCCCTCAAGTTCAGCTATCTGAACTACGCCACCCAGGTCCGGAACCTCTGGGAGGGCTTCCGGAAACCGGCTATGGTCGGCGAGACGGGCTGGGACCACACCTATTACGAGCCCGGCATGCCCGGCTACCTCGCCCTCTTCCACAACGCCCTCTGGGTGAGCCTGGCGAACGGCCTCAGCATGACGCCTCTGTGGTGGGCCTATCAGCACCCCGCCGCCCACCGGAGCCCTCCGCCCGGACCTCTCCCGGCCACTGCCCGCCGCCGGCGGCAGATCCTCACCGGCATCCACGACGGCGTCGTCGCCGGCCACTTGCGCTACTTCGCTAAGTTCGTCGAAGACATCGACTTCGCCAACCTCGAGTGGGCGCCCGCCGAAATCGACGCCGGCGCCGGCGACGCCTGGGCCATGGGCAGCCCGGAGATGGTTTTCGGCTGGGTGGTGAACCCCGCCTCCGGCGTCGGGGGCGAGTCTTTCACCGTCACCGGCCTCGCCGGCGGCGAATACGAGGTCCGTCTCTACCGCACCTGGCGGGGCGAGTACCTCGAGCCGCAGCGCCTCCAGGCCGCCGGCGGCAAGCTCACCGTCTCGATCCCCGAGCGGAAAACCACCCGCGGCCACGCGGACTACATCGGCGCCGACGTCGCGTTCAAGATCGTCCCGGTGCGTACCGGCTCGACCCGGTGACGGCGCCGCCGCTTCTTCGGCGGCGTGTGGCCCCTTGCCGCCTCGTCCTCCCGCCGCCGGCCGGGAACGCTACAATCGAAGTGGACCGGGTTCGACGCCCGCCCGGCGCCCTCCCATCGCTTCCCTTGTCGCCCGGCGGCCCGCAACGCGGTTTCGAACACGAACACCCCCATGAAAGCGATCCACGCCCTTACCCGCCGCGCATCGGGAATCTTTTGCTGCCTGGCGCTGGCTACGCTGGCCCTCGCCCAGTCCGAGGCCCCCATCCGCCCCGAGAAGACCATCGTGCTCTTCGACGGGACCAGCCTGGAGGCCTTCTACGCTTACCTGGAGCACAGCAAGTACGAAGACCCCAAGGGCGTCTTCACCATCCGCGACGGCCTGCTGCGCATCAGCGGCGAGGAGTGGGGCGGCATCACGACGAAGAAGGCCTACCGCGACTACCGCCTCGTCGTCGAATGGAAGTGGGGCGGCACGACCTACCCGCCCCGCGAAGATCGCGCCCGCGACAGCGGCATCCTGGTCCACGGCGTCGGGCCTGACGGAGCGGCCTCGAACAAGTGGCTCGAATCGATCGAGTATCAGATCATCGAAGGCGGAACCGGCGACTTCATTCTCGTCGCCGGCGAGGGCCGGCCGTCGCTTACGGTCGAAGTCCGCGAAGGTCCCCACGGCCAGCTCTACTGGCAGGAAGGCGGCCGCCGCGTCCGCCGGGACCGCGGGCGCTTCAACTGGTTCGGCCGGGATCCCGAATGGAAGGACGTGCTGGGCTTTCACGGGCGCCAGGGCGTCGAGCGTCCAGCCGGCGAGTGGAACGTCTCCGAAGTCGTCTGTGACGGCGGCGCGATCACGGCCATCGTCAACGGCGTAGTCGTCAACAAGGGCTTCGACGCCGAGCCCTCGGCCGGCAAGATTCAGATCCAGTCCGAAGGCGCCGAGATCCTCATCCGCCGCATCGAGCTCCGTCCGGTCCGCTAGCCCGGTCCGGCGCGCCGGCTTCAACCGTCAGCGGATCAGCCCCTCGATGATCAGCTCCACCCGGCGGTTGCGTTTGCGCCCGGCCGCCGTCCGGTTCGAGGCGATCGGCCGGGTCTCGCCGAAGCCCCGCGCGGTCATCATCGACGGCGAGATGCCGCACTCCTCCAGGTACCGCTTCACCGCCTCGGCCCGGCGTTCGGAGAGCCGCTGATTGAACGAGGCCCGGCCGGTGGAATCCGTGTGGCCCTCGATCGAGAGGTGGTATTCCGGAGCGACCAGTAGCACTCCGGCGATGCGGCTGAGGATCTCCTTGGCCGCCGGCTGCAGCCGCGAGCTGCCCGAGGCGAACAGCACGTCAGGCAGGAATACGGTGAGGCCGCGCTCGGTTTCTTTGATGTCGGCCAACTGCGCCAGCGCGTTCTGAATCCGCACGAAGAAGCCGGCGGCCTTCTCTTCGGCCTGAGCGGCTGTCTGCTTCGCTTGGGAGAGTTGCCGCGCCAGCTGGTCCGCCTCCTGGTTCGCCTCGAGCAGCTCCTTTTCCACCTGCTTCAACTTCACTTCCGTCTGCTCGAGGCGCCGCCCTACCGACTGGTTTTCCTGCTCGAGCATCGCTGCCCGCGCCCGCGCCGCCGCCAGCTCCTTCTGTAGCCGCTCGATCGTTTCCCGGTTCGTCTTCCGCTCATCAGCCAGCATCGCCGCCTGCCGCCGCTCTTCGGCCAGCTTCTTGGCCCGCACCGCCAGGCGGATGGCCCGGTGCGCCACCGGCGTGAGATCCTTTTCCTTCACCCCTTGGGCGAACATCTTCAAAGTGCTGCTCAGCGCCGCCCGCGCCTTTGCCAGAACCTCAGGCGCCCATTCCTGCGCGCCCGCCTCCTCGGCGAAGCGCACGGCGATGATCGCCTGGTGCCGGTCCGTTCGAATCTCCCCCTTTGACTCCGGTAGGCCTGATAAGTTCTCCTTCTCCACCTTGTAGTCGGCTGCGAAATCCGACCAGGTGAAAGGTACGGTTCCCACGCCTTTCTGCTCCGCCAGGCCCGCGTCGGTGCTCGACAGAACCACCAGCCGGCTCGGCTTCTCCACCAGGAAGTGCGGTTCGGCGGTCACCAGCACGCCGAAAGACGCCAGCGGCGTAGCCGTCTGGAGCCTCCCCTTGGAGCCGGAGATGACAACCTCCCCCGCATTGTCGGCGAAGCCCTCGGGCGTCACCAACCAGACTACGTAGGTGTTGATGTCGCCGCCGAAGAGCATCGCCGGCTGCATGTTCTGAAGCTCCACCTCGAGCGAAGTAACGCCCCGGCGCCGTCGCACTTTTACCTGCCCCGTCGCCGTCGCCAGATGGGGCGAGGCCGCCAGCGCCAGCTTCACCGTCTTGTCTTCGGGAAACGTGGCGCCGGTCACCGGCCGGGCAAGCTGCTCTTTGGGAGCCTCCTGCGCGGACGCCGCCGGCCGCGGCACGAGGGCCAGCAGCAGTAGCAGAGGTGCGGCAATCCTCACCATAGCGTCACGAATCCAGTCTATCCGGTGTGTGGCCGGCGGGTCTCAGCCGTCGCCGCCCTTCTTTTTCCGCCGCTCGCGGGCCCAGCCTTCCTTCACCACTTGCCGGGAGCGGCCCAGGGCCAGCGAGTCCGCCGGCACGTCGCGGGTAATCACGCTGCCCGCCCCTACATAAGCTCCTTCGCCGATCTTCACCGGGGCCACCAGCGTGCTGTTGCTGCCGATGAACGCCCCGGCTTCGACCTCGGTGCGGTGTTTCTTCAGCCCGTCGTAGTTGCAGGTGATCGTACCCGCGCCCACGTTCACCCCCGGCCCGATCGCCGCGTCTCCCAGGTAGGCCAGGTGGAGCGCCTTGGCCCCTTCGCCCAGCTCGGCGTTCTTCAGCTCGACGAAGTTGCCCACCGCCGCCCCGGCCTCGATCCGGTTGCCGAACCGCAGCCGCGCATAGGGTCCGATGCGCGCTCCGGGGCCGACCTTGGAGTCCTGGATCACCGTCAACGGGCCCACCTCCACTCCGTCGGCCAGCTCCGAGTCGCTGATCACCGCGCCGGCCCCGATCACGCAATCCTCCCCGATCTTCGTGCGCCCCAGGATCTGGGTGAAAGGCCCGACGATGGTATCCCGGCCGATCTCCACGTCCGGGTCGATCGTTACCGTTTCGGGCTTCTCTACCGTCACGCCCGCCAGCATCACCTCCCTCAGCTTCCTCTCCCGGAGAATCCGGTCCACTACGGCCAGCTCCACCCGCGTGTTGATGCCGAGCAACTGGCTCGAGTCCTCCACCATCATCGTCTCGACGTCGTGGCCGGCCCGGCGCAGCACCTCCACCATGTCGGTCAGGTAGTACTCGCCCGCCGGATTGTCCGTCGTCAGCTCGGTGATGTGCTTCCAGAGGAGCTCGGCCCGGAAGCAGTAGATGCCGCTGTTCACCACCTTGATGGCGAGCTGCTCCGGCGTCGCCGCCTTCTGTTCTACGACGGCCTGAATACGTCCTTCCGAGTCCGTGATCACCCGCCCATAGCCGGTGGGATCGTCGAGCACCGTGGTGATGATCGCCGCCGCCGCCGTCGAGCCCTGCTCCTTCTCGATGAGCGCCCGCAGCGTCGCCTCCTCGAGCAGCGGCCCGTCTCCATAGAGCACGGCCACGTAGTCCGCCCGCCCTTCCACAGCTTCTCGGGCCGCCATCACCGCGTGGCCGGTGCCGAGCTGCTCTTTTTGAACGGCGAACCGGACACCGTATCCCCGGACGGCTTCCTGAACCTGCTCGGCCTGGTGGCCCACCACCACCACCACGTTCTCGGGCGGCGCTACCCGGCGGCACATCCGCACCACGTGCTCGATGAGCGTGCGCCCGCCGGCCCGGTGCAGCACCTTCGCCTTCTTCGACTTCATTCGGGTGCCGAGACCCGCCGCCAGAACGATGATCGCAACCGACGCGTCTGTGGGGTTCTTCGCCATCTCTGCTCTCCGCCTGTCAGCGTGCGCGGCGCCGGGACCGCCTGCGCCTCCGGCCGCGCCGCGCCAGTTCGACAGCGACCTCCGCCGCCTGGTCCGGATCGTGCCGGACCTTCTCGCCCTTGGCCACCAGCGGCGCCTCGACCACCTCGACGCCCGCCTTCTCCAACCGTTCGCGGTCGGCCGCCACCGGCTCCACCTTCTCCGCCGCGTAGCGCTCGAGCAGCGCCGCCGGAATCGGCGCGGTGTTCAGCACCACGCAGTCGATCAGCCGCCGCCGGGCGTGCTTGTGGATGGCCCGAAGGTGATCATAAGCCGTGTAGTGCATCGTCTCGCCCGGCTGCCACATCAAGTTCACGAAATAGGCCTTCAAGGCCGGCGACTCGGCGATCGCCCGCGACATCCCCCCCACCAGCACGTTGGGAATCACGCTCGTGTAGAGCGAGCCCGGCCCCAGGCAGACCAGGTCCGCCTCTTCGATCGCTTTCAGCGTCTCCGCCAGCGGCCGGCAGCCCGGCGGCCGCAGCCCCACCCGGTCGATGGGAGTCTTGCTCCGGCTGATCCTCGTCTCGCCGCTGACGATCGAGCCGTCGGCCAGCCGGGCCTCCAGCGATACATTGGCGTTCGTCGAAGGGAAGATCCGCCCGGCGATCGCCAGCACCTCCGAGGAGAACTGGACCGCCCGCGGAAAATCGCCGGTCACGTCGGCCAACGCCGTCAGGAAGAGGTTGCCGAAGCTGTGCCCCCTCAGCCCGCGTCCGGTGCGGAACCGGTATTGAAACAACCGGGAAAGCAGCGCTTCGTCTTCGGAAAGCGCCACCAAGCAGTTCCGGATGTCGCCCGGCGGGAGCACGTCGAATTCCCGACGCAGGCGCCCGGAACTTCCCCCGTCGTCGGTCACCGTCACTACGGCCGTGATGTCAACCGGTGGGGCACGCCGCTCCCCGGTCTCGTGCCACGGCGAATATGCGTGCTTCTTCAGCCCCCTCAGCAGGGTAGACAAACCCGTGCCGCCGCCGATCGCGACGATCCGGAGCGGATCCGCACGCAATGCGTTGGCCTTTTCAGTCAGGGCTGATTCTCTCCGGGTGGAGAAGGTTCTCGATCTCCGGGGCCGAGGCGAAGGGCGCAAAGTCCGGGTCGTTCCGGGCAACCGTCCGGTTCCGGGGATCCAGCTTGATGGCTTCTCTCAAGTGCCGGGCCGCGCTCGCCAGATCGCCTTCCAGCCCATAACAAAGAGCCAGAGCGTAGTGTACGTGGTCTTGGTCCGGGCCCGCCGCCAGCGCTCGCTCGAGCTGTTCCCGGGCCTCCGGGAGCCGGCGCTGGTTCATGAGAGCGATCGCGTACGTGTAGCGTTCTTCGGGCGAATTCACACTGACGGTCTCCCGTGAGAGCCGCCGCTCACACGCCGAGCGATGCATCCGCGCCGCATGAGCGATCTCCGGCGACGGCCCTTTCGCTGCCTGCTCGAGCAACTTCCGGGCCGCGGCGAAATCACCGGAATTGAACGCTCGCATAGCCCGGTCGTAGATGGCCGCCTGTTTCTCCCGGGTCAAGGCGCCGGCGGAAGCTTTCGTAGTGGTCTTGCGGCCGCGGGCCGTCTTCCCGCCCGCCTTCTGCGCAGTGGCTTTCGACGCCGCCTTCTTTTCCCCCTGGGCGCGCTTAGTCATACACTGGATTTCCTCCGCGACGGCGAATCAATGCCCTCTGAATTCACGCCGACAAAAGATTGTACCCTACCGGTCAATCCTACTGGAAAACGCCGGCCGCTCGTGTGCCTGCGCTCCCGAACCGGATAGAATCGGTGTACGTGGGCTGGCGCGGGCGCCCCGAGACCCGGATCTGCGAACCGGACCGCCGGCCCCGGCGGTCGAAAACGACGGCAATCGCCCGCGGACCCGCTGGTATGCAAATGCCGCGCCGGATCCGTGCCGGCCTCTCCATGATGCTGCCCGAGCCCATCGTCGTCACCTGGAAATGCGAACAAGAGATCGGCCCTGCTATCGAGGCCGTTCCGCCGGGTCCCGCGGTGTTCATGGTCCTGCCCCGCGAAGGCGATCCCTACATCGGCCGCACGATGGCCCTGAGACGCCGTCTCAAGCGCCTGCTGCGGCCCGCCGCGCAGCCCTCCCGGCTGCTGAACCTCCGTGCCATCGCCCGCGAAGTCCATTTCTGGCCCGCCGGCTCCCGCCTCGCTCTCTGGATCTACGCTTGGCAACTGGCCCGCCGCCATTACCCGGAGACCTACCGCAGCTTGGTGAAGCTCCGCCTCCCCGCCTACGTCAAGCTGATCCTCTCGAACCGTTTCCCGCGCACTCAGGTCACCCGGCGCCTGAGCTCCCGCACTGCTCAATTCTTCGGTCCGTTTCGTACCCGCGCCGCGGCCGAACGCTTCGAGAGCGAGTTCCTCGACCTCTTCCAGATCCGCCGTTGCGAAGAGGATCTGAAACCCTCTCCGGACCACCCCGGCTGCATCTATGGTGAGATGAACCGGTGCCTGCGTCCCTGCCAGCAGATCGTCGGCGTCGAAGAGTACCGTAGTGAGGTCCATCGCGTTCAGGAGTTCCTCGCCACCAGCGGCCAGGCTCTGCTCAAACGCGCCGCCGCCGCCCGCGACCAGGCGAGCGACCGGCTCGAGTTCGAGGAAGCCGCCCGGCTCCATCAGCGCTACGAACGCATCCGCCAGGTGCTTCGGCTCCGCGACGAACTCGCCGCTGACATCGATCAGCTCCACGGAACCGCCGTCACCCCTTCCCCCGCCGCCGACACGGTGGATCTGTGGTTCCTCGTCCGCGGCGCCTGGTTGCCTCCGCACCGCTTCCCTCTCACCGCCGCCGCGGACCAGCCGGTCTCCATGGACAAGCGTCTCCGGGAGATCGTCGAAACGCTCGAGGCTCCCGCCGTCACCACCGTCGAGCGCCAGGAACATCTGGCCATCCTCGCCTCCTGGTACTACTCCGGTTCGTGCGACGGCGAGTGGATCCGCTTCGAGTCTCTCTCCTCGGTCCCCTACCGGAAACTGGTCAATGCCATCCACCGCGTTGCTGTCGGCTCCCGGCCGGTGGCGTCCCGCTTGCCAAACGCCGCAAATCCTGATAACTCATAAGGCGCACCTGAGCCATCTCGAGGAGACGCACCATGGCCGAAATCACCAGGCGGAATCTCATGGCCGGCGCCGGCGGCCTGAGCATCGTTCCGCGGCGCGTGCTCGGCGGCGCGGGATATGTGCCCCCCAGCGACAAGATCACCATCTCTTTCATCGGCGTCGGCAGCCAGGGACTGCGCGTGATGCTCGATTTCCTTGAGCAGCCCGACGTCCAAGGCGTCGCCGTCTGCGACGTGAATCGCCGCAGCAACGACTACCCCCAGTGGGGCAAACACGAATTCCGCGACCGCGTCAGGAAACTCCTCGGCGGCTCCGCCCCCGCCTGGGTCGACTGGCTCAGCACCAACCGGCCGATCCGGCTCACCCCGATCTCTACCATGCAGGGCGGCGTCGCCGGCTGGGAACCCTGCCAGCAGATCGTCAATGCCTATTACGGCAGAGGCGCGGGAAGCGGCAACTGGAACGGGTGCAATGCCTACACCGACTTCCGCGAGCTGCTCGAGAAGCAAGATTGCGACGCCGTCGTCGTTTGCACGCCCGATCACTGGCACGCCCATGTCTCCATCGCCGCCATGCGCAAGGGCAAGCACGTCTTCTGCCAGAAGCCTATGACCCACTCGGTAGCCGAGGCCCGCAAGATGGCCGAAGTGGCCCGGCAGACCGGCGTCGTCACCCAGGTGGCCGTCGGCAACCAGGCCACCGAGGACTCCCGCCTCGTCCGGGAATGGATCGGGGCCGGCGTTATCGGTAAGGTGCGGAAGGTCGTCAACTGGTCCACCCGGCCCGTCTGGCCTCAGGCCCTCGTGCGGCCCGCCGAAAAGCCGCCGGTACCGGAAGGCCTCGATTGGAACCTCTGGGTAGGACCTTCGCCCGAGCGCCCCTACCACCCTATCTATCTGCCGTTTGTCTGGCGCGGCTGGTATGACTTCGGGACCGGCGCCATCGGCGACATGGGCTGCTATAGCTTCGACACCATCTTCCGGGCCCTCAAGCTCGACGCGCCCGAAAGCGTCGAAGCCAGCTCCACCTACCTCTACGAGGAGACCTACCCCGCCGCCGGCGTGATCCACTTCCGCTTCCCCGCGCGCGGCCCGCTGCCGCCCGTGCTGCTGAGCTGGTACGACGGCCGCCTGAAACCCCCGCGGCCCGCGCAGATGGAGCCGAACCGGAAACTGGCCAGCGAAGGCTTGATGTTCCTCGGGGACGAAGGAACGCTCCTGTGTGCCTTCAATGGCCTGAAGCCCCGCCTCGTGCCGGAAAAGAGAATGAAACGCTTCTCCCCGCCCCCGAAAACCTTGCCCCGCTCGCCCGGCAACGAGCGCGAGTGGCTCGACGCCATCCGTGACCGCTCCAAGCCCACCGGCGCGAACTTCGAGTTCGAAGCCAAGGTCACCGAGACCATCCTCCTCGGTAACGTCGCTCATCGGGCCGGGGGCATGATCCGCTGGGACTCCGCCGGGATGAAGGCGACGAATGTCGATGCCGCGAGCCTGATTCAGCCGCCATACCGGCGGGGCTGGCAACTCTAGCCGGCTGGCCGGGCGCGCCGGACCCTGCCTTACGGCTTGTCCGGCTTCTTTTCGCCCTTCTTGAAAAGCGTCGGCTTCTTCTTCTCGTGCTCTTTCTGCTCCTTCTCCAGATCCGCCGTGTCTTCCTTCCGCTGCTGCCGCATCTCTGGAGTCATCATCTCCTCTAGCTCGCGGCGCTCCTTCTCCTCGCGCTCCTTGACCTGTATCTTGCGCTCACCGAGGTCCTCGAGATTGACGTCGATCGAATCGGCCGTCGTCTCCAGTGCGGTCTCCAGCACGAAGCGGTAGTGGGCGATGTCCTTCGGCTTGGCGGCCTGCACTTTCTGGAGGCGTTTCAAGAACTCCTGTTCGGCCCCTGTCACCGCTTGCAGCCCCTCGGTGATGTCCACGCCCCGGGCGATGGCGTCGTCGGCCACGATGTCGATGGTCTCGATGATCTTCGTGTAGTCTGAGATGGCCTGGTGCAGCAGAAGCGACCGGCCGGGCTCGTTTTTCGACAGCAGGTGGTCGATCAGGTCGATCCGCTGGCGCGCGAAATCCGCGTACAGCTTGAGCCGGGCGTTCGGCTCCTGCGTCAGCCGCACCTGGTCGGCCTCATCCGTCGTCAGAAAGTCGCGGTCCGCACACAGCGGCCCCGCCAACAGCAGTGTCGCAATCAGGAAACCCGCCCCTCTCATCGGCCACCTCCCATCACGGCGTTCAAAAGCATGTCTTGTAACTGCTCGACGTTGTCGATCACCTTGTCGATCTTGTCGCGGTCGACGTAACTCATCGAATCCCGGAATCCGTTCAGGCGCCGGATCAACTGCCGGGCGCCGATCTCGGCCCGTTTGTAGTGCTTGGCGATCTTCCGCGGTTTCCGCCCGGTGGCCTGCAGCGAATCATAAGCCAGCCGCACCGAGTCTTCCACTTCCTGAAGCCGGGTGTTCGTCTGCTCCAAGTCACCCGCCAGATACGCCTCCCGGGCCGCGTCCAGCGCCGCGTTGGCGTTCTCCATCGCTTTCCGCGCTCGCCGGTAGAGATTCTTCTCCGCTTTCACACTCTGCAGATCGGCCCACGAGAGCCCGCCCGGGAGCAATAGGATGGCGAAGGTCCGCCGGCTGATTCTCATCGTCTCAACTCCCTTTGGATCACCTTGATCCGTTGGCGCGCCTTGAACTCTTCGTCTGGAAATTCATTGTTGCTCAGCGCCAGGAATTTCTGATAGGAAGCCAGCGCCTTCTCGTATTGGTGCGCCTTGTCCCAGATCATCCCCCGGAAGAAGTGGATCGAGGCCGGCGCTTTCCCCAAGGCCTCAACGCGGTCCAGCGCCGCCAGCGCCCGAGGGTAGTCCTCCAGCAGGATCAGCATCCCCGCCAGCTCCTTCCACGCTTCCTGGGAATCCGGCCGCGCCTCCACCGCCCGGAGAAAGTCCTGTGCCGCGGGCCCGAACCGCCGCTGGTCCCGTAGCAGGCGGCCCCGAATCATGAGTATGTCGTAGTTCTTCGGATCTTCAGCCAGCACCTCGTCGAGCAGCGGAAGCGCCTTGTCCGGCTGCCGGGTCTTGATGTAAGCCATCGCCAGCGCGAAACGGTTCGCCTGAGTCGGCGACAGGCTGACCGCCTGCACGAGGTGCGGCAGGGCCTCCTCGGCCCGGCCCAGCCGAAGCAAGAGGTGGCCGAGGCGCTCCTGGACGACGGGCTTGTCCAGGAACAGCCGGTAGATGCGGATCGCCGCCTCGGCTTTGTCCTTTTCCTCGTACCGTGTCCCCAGTTCCAGCAAATAGGTCTTGTACCGGGCATCCAGCTCGGCCGCTTTACGGTAGTAAGTTTCGGCTTCTTCATACCGGCCCTGGTTGAAGACGGCCCGGCCAAGCCCGATCTGGACATCCGGCGCGGTTGGATCGATCTCGGCCGCCTTCCGGTAATATCGCTCCGCCCCCGCATCGTCTCCGTTCATGTACAAGGCTTCAGCCAGGTAGTAGTTCGGCCGGAACGCCGACGGCTTCTGCTGGGCGGCGGCCTGCAGGTATGGGATGGCACGCTCCGCTTTCTTCTCACCGACCAGCAGGATGCCCAGGTTCAGCTCAGCCTGGTAAAGCCCGGGCTTGAGGGCCAGAACCTTCTCGTATCCCGCAATGGCCTCCTGTTTCCGCCCGAGCATCGTATAGGCGAAGGCCAGGTTGAACAGCGAACCGTAGTCCTCGGGATGGGCTTCGATGGCCTTTTCGAAAGCCTGGGCCGCCTCCTCGTAACGTTCCTCCTCGAGCGCCTTCAACCCCTCGCGCGCCGGGTTTCCTGCCGGAGCGGCTGCCTGCTGGAGAAGGAAGAAGGCCGCGGCTGCCGCAACCCACCCCATACCTTCAGTTTATGCCCGTTGCCCGGCCGGGGAACCCCCGGGTCGGCTCGCTCTCCACCCATTCGGTCTCTCCCGGCCGCCTTTAGGCATCGAATCGGGACATCCCGTTTCCCCGGTCACTCCCGCCGCCGAGGAACTTTCCCCTTTTCGCCCCAGCCGCTTGCCCGATTCCGCCTCTTGGCCCGCGCCCTACCGCCTGCTACCTTGGACCCGCCGGCGGAGCGCGCCCGAAGGTCTTGCCGATGTCAGTTGCGACGCAGATCCGATCCGTACCCGGCGCTTCGCCTGTCTTTTGGCTTCACCGTCGCCCCGCAGCCGGCCCGCATCCCCGAATCCTGCTTCCCGCCGCCGCCCGCGGCTCGGCCCGGCCCGTCGCCCGATGCTCTGCGCCGATCGATGGACGTCCTGGGCGCAAGAGTGCGAAACGAACCCAATTTCAACCTAAGCCCTGTGAAATCAACGGAATAGCGAATATTGATCTTTGCTGTTTCTTCGCCGTTTTTGGACGCCCTGCCCTCCACCAAATCCAGAACGGCAGTGCGGCCACCGCCGGCCCGGGCCGTTGCTCGCCCTCTTCACTCTCGTTGGCTCCGCCGCAGCTCCAACGCGATGTCTTCCCGATACTGGGGGGTCACCAGCCAGAGCAGGCCACCCTCGTGCTCGACCGCCGGCGCCTCCTCCTTCTCCCCGGTGCGCGGACGCCACCACGTCACTTGATACCGGCCTGCCGGCACGTTCAAGGCAACGCGCGTCCGCTGCGGCGCCGTGCTCACTCCGTAGTAGGGCCGGTACGCGCCGAGGGGGGTCCCGTGGTGGAGGTAGAGCGCGTATTCTCCGTTGCCCGCCAGCAGCCGCGCCGAGGCTTCCAGCCCGGCCCAGGGGGCCGCCGAGATCCAGTTCCAGTCCCTGCCGTCCGCCAACACCCGGATCGAGCCCCGCAGGCCCACCAAAGCGGCGATCAATTCATCCGCCGGCTTCATGTGAACGAAGTCGAACCGCTCCATGAAGTCGATCAACGCTTTGAACGACCGCCGCAACTCCGGGCCCCCACCCCCGGGTTGTGTCTTCGGGAACCGGTAGGCGCCGTCCTCGTGACCTACCGTAAAGGAGTAGTCCAGATGGTTGAAATGGCCGCCGCCCGCCAGGACGAAGTCCCACGCCTGCACCCGGTACGGCGAGTCGAGGGTGCCGTCGAATCCCGTCTCGTCGTAGCCGATCAGCTTGCCCAGCCCGTAGTTCATCGCCACCACCACCGGGGGCCGCGCGTAGTGGAAGTGCAGCAGATCGACGTTGGTCGATGGGCCGGTCACCAGCTTCCAGTGATTCGCCACGTTGCGCGCGATCAGGTGCCGCCGCCCCAGCCGGTCTTCCGTGTCGCGGATCACCTGGGCCACGTGCAGCTGCCAGTCGAGGCTCACATCGCCCGCCCACGGTTCGTTGCAGATCTCCCACGTCACGTTGTCGAAGCCGTTGAGCTCCGTGACGATCTTGTTGACGAACTCATCGAGGCGATGGTAAAGCGGCGGGTGCTTCAGCGAGAGCACCTCCTGCCGCGGCACGTCCGGCGTCCGGTTGATGTTGTTCTTGGGGTGCAATGGGCTCGCCTCCCACATCTCGTCGCGGTAGTAGCTGCAGAAAAGGGTCACCTGGGTGATGATCCCCTTCTCCGCCGCATAGCCGACCAGATCCTTCAACCGCCGCCAGTATTCCGGGTTCCATCGGTCCAAGTCCCACTTGTTCAGCCCGTCCAGGGCCCCCGGCGTAGAAGACCGCGCATAGGGCGTGAGAAACTGCTCGGGCGCCGGAGCCAGCGTGTTGTGTGTGATCCCGAACGAGCCGGGAACCTCCCGGTACAGCCCGGTGAAGAAACGGGTGAGCCGCATCCCATCACGGGCCAAGGTGTCGAAGTACTTGCGGTAATCGAACCGGCGATTGATGAGGGCGCCATAGTGCTCCGCCGACGTTACGGCCAGGAAGGGTTTCCCGCGGAACTCATAATAATGAGGATTCTCCGGATGAAGACGGACCGGCTGCGCCGCCAGCGCCGCCGTCAGGCTCAGGCACAGGAACGAGGCACGCACCATATCCCCGCCATTGTACTCCCGGAAAAAAGCGGCCCTGAAGCGGTCCGGCTGCCGGCCGGCGGCCGGGCGGGCGGGCCGGCCCACCCCGCGGCGCCCGCTGTCATAATAGGTAACGTTCATGCACCAGCATCACCTGGAGTTCTCGGCTGAGTTGCCCGACGACCGGACCGAGAAGCTGCGCTACTTCGGACTCACCGCCGTCGTCGGCGCGCTCTTGCTGCTGAACCTGCTGGGCCTGTGGAAGACCGTCTTTGGCGTCGATACCGCCGCCATCCTCGCCGTCATCGCCGGCTACCGGACCTTTTACAACGCCATCGCCGGTCTGCTCGAGCGCCGCATCACCGCCGACCTTGCCATCGCCGCGGCCGTCGTCGCCGCCCTCGCCGTCGGCCAATACCTGGCCGCTGCCGAAGCCATGTTCATTATGCTCGTCGGCGAAGGGCTCGAAGGGTACGCAGCCAAACGGACCTCGACCGCCATCACCCGGTTTGTCGAACAGATGCCGCGGAAAGCGCGCCTGCTCCGCGACGGCGAAGAGGTCGAGGTGGATGCCGCGGCCCTGCTGCCCGGCGACCTGATTCTCGTCCGCGCCGGCGAACGTATCCCCGCCGACGGCGTCATCGACCACGGAAGCTCGGCCATCGACGAGGCCACGATCACCGGCGAGAGCCTCCCCGCCGACAAGGGCCCGGGCGACGAGGTCTTCTCCGGCACCCTGAACGGCCACGGCCTGCTCCGGATCCGCGTGACGCGGGCCGGCGAGGAAACAACGCTGGCCCGGGTGATCCGGCTCGTCGAAGAAGCCCGAAAACGCAAGGCGCCCGTGGAGCGTCTGGCGGACCGGTATGCCCGCTACTTCGTGCCCGCCCTCTTCGCCACCGCCTCGCTCACGTTCTATTTCACCGGCGACTGGATGCGCACCGTGGCCGTGCTGATCATCGCCTGCCCGTGCGCCTTGATCCTGGCGACCCCTACGGCGATGGTGGCCGCGATCGGCGGGCTGGCCCGGCGGGGCATCCTGGTGCGCGGCGGCAGCGCTCTGCAACTCGCTTCCCAGGCCGACACCATCGTCTTCGACAAGACCGGCACCGTCACCGAAGGCCGTTTCGAGATCCTCAAGATCCTCGCCCTCGGCGGCGGTGAAGACGATGTGTTGCGCCTCGCCGCCATCGCCGAGAGCGGTTCGGATCATATGCTCGCCCGGGTGATCGTCGAAGAGGCCCGGCGCCGGGGACTGGAGCTCCCTCAGCCGGAATCGGCGCACATCGTCCCCGGGCGGGGGGTGGAATGCCGTTTCGAAGGCCGGATGCTCAGGGCGGGCAACACCGCCTTGCTCGAGCAGAGCGGCGTTCAGCTCAGCGACGCTCTCCTGGCCGAGGCCGATCAGCTCGGCGCCACGCCTGTCCTCGTCGCCGAGGACGGCCGCCTCGCCGGCGCCATTCTTCTTCGCGACCGGGTCCGCGAGGGCATCAAGGAAGCCGTCCACGGACTCGAACACCTGGACATCACCCACCTCGTCATGCTCACCGGCGACCGCCGCCGGGCCGCCGAGGCCATCGCCCGCGAGATCGGCATCCCGAACGTCGAGGCCGAACTGCTGCCCGAAGAAAAGGTCGAAAAACTCCGCCAGTACCTCTCCCAGGGCCGTAAGGTCGCTATGGTCGGCGACGGCGTCAACGACGCCCCGGCGCTGGCCACCGCTCACGTCGGCATCGCCGTCTCCGGAGCCAGCGATATCACTGCCGAAGCGGCCGACGTCGTTTACATGCCGCGGCCGCTGGACCGCTTGCCCAAGCTGTTCGAGGTCGCCCGCAAGGCCGTGTCCACCGCCTGGCTGAACATCATCCTTTTCGCCGGCGTAGTGAACGTGGTCGCCGTGGGAATCGCCTCGACCGGCATCGTCGGCCCCCTCGGCGCCGCTGTCTTCCACCAGGTGGCCTCTCTGCTCGTGATCCTCAACTCGCTGCGGTTGCTGCGGGTGGAACCGGCCCGCGGCCGGCATCACGGCGGTTTGCTGCACCGGCTCGGCCACCAGATCGAGCACACTCCTGCCGCCGCCGCCTGGCGGAAACTCAAAGCTGCCGCAGCCGCCTTCGATCCGAAAGAGGCCTTCCATTACCTCATCGTCAACCGCCGCCGCTATGCGAAGCCGGCCCTCGCCGGCGCCGCCGCACTCTACCTGCTCAGCGGTTTCTATGTACTCGGCCCCGACGAGGTGGGTGTGATCGAACGGTTCGGCCGTAAGATCCTCCCGTACAAACAGCCCGGCCTGCACTTCAAGTGGATGTGGCCTGTGGACCGGCTGACCCGGATCCAGGCGCGGCGGGTGCGGGTGATTGAAATCGGTTTCCGTAGCGGGAGCGAGCTTCCCGAAACCGAGCCCGCTGCCTATGAGTGGAACGTGCAGCACCGCTCGGGGCGTTTCCAGAAGAAGCCGGAAGAGTCCCTCATGTTGAGTGGGGACATGAACATGCTCGAAATGAACGCGGTGATCCACTACCGCCTGAACCGCCCCGACGACTACCTCTTCCAGCTTCTCGACGGCGAAACCACCGTCCGCGTCGCCGCCGAGAGCGTGCTGCGCAGCGCCGTCCGAACCACAGTGCTGGACGGCGTCTTGACGGTGGCCCGCAACGAGATCGAGCGGCGCACCGCTGAGGAGCTTCAGAGACGCCTCGACAAATACCGTGCCGGAGTTCAAATCCTCCAGGTCCGGCTTCTCGACGTGCATCCCTCACTCGAGGTGGTGGACGCCTTCCGCGATGTCGCCGGCGCGTTCGAGGAAAAGAACCGCATGATCAACGAAGCCGAAGGCTACCATAACGAACAGGTGGCCCTGGCCCGGGGCACGGCGGCCGCTGACGTCGTCACCGCCCGGGGATACTCCGTGGACCGTAAGAACCGCGCCGCCGGCGAGGCGTCGCGCTTCATCGCCTGGGAACAGGCCTTCCGGCGAGCCCCGCAGGTCAACCAGACCAGACTCTACCTGGAAACGATGGAACAGATCCTGGCGGGACGCCGCAAGATGATCGTGGACTCCACGCGCGGCCGCCGCCACCTGACACTCGTCGATGACGGCCTGGGATTGTTCCCGGCCGTGCCCGAACAGCCGTACCGGCCGGAGACCGAATACCCGCCCCTGGAAGAATCTCCGCCCCCTCCGGTTCCCGGCGCGGCCCCGGCGAAGCAGCCATGAAGCGCTCGAGCCATTGAGAGGATGAACGATGGAGCGTTATAAGAAATACGTACCGGCCGCCCTCGCGGCCCTCCTGGCGCTGCTGCTGGCGCGCACCTTCTTTTCCGTCCGGGAAACCGAATTCGTCCTCGTCACCCAGTTCGGCAAGCCCGTCTACACCGTGACCGAGCCGGGCCTCCACGTGAAATGGTTCTTCCGCAGCGCCACCTACTTTGACCGCCGCCTCCGCATCTACAACCCGCGTCCGAGCGAGTTTCTGACCCGCGACAAGAAGAACCTCGTCATCGAGTGCTACGTCGCCTGGCAGATCGCCGATCCGAAGACCTTCGTCCAGACCGTCGGCGATCCGGTGGCTGCGGAGATGCGCCTGCACGACATCATTTGGTCCTCGCTCGCCGCCGCCGTCGGCACGCACGACATGGACGCGTTGATCGCGCCGTCGCCCCAGGCCGTGCGCACTCAGGACATGCTCGACGAGGTGACGCAGCTCACCGACGCCCGGGCGCTGGAACGTTACGGCATCCGCGTCGCCGACGTCCGCATCAAGCGCCTCAACCTGCCCGAGCAGAACAAGCAGAGCGTCTATGCGCGTATGAGAGCCGAACGGGAACGCATCGCCCGCCGGTACCGGGCCGAGGGCGAGGAGCAGGCCCTCAAGATCCGCGCCGACGCCGACCGTCAGAAGCAGGAGATCCTCTCGGCGGCCTACAAGCAGGCCGAAGAGATCAAAGGCCAGGGCGACGCCGAGGCGACGCGCATTTACAGCAACGCTTACTCGCGGAACCCGGCTTTCTATAAGCTGTTGCGTACCCTCGAAGCCTACAAGAAGATCTTCGGCGACGACAAGACCACAGCCATCCTGAGCTCGGACTCCGAGCTGCTGAAAGTCATGATGGAAGGAGAGAGGGCAGCACGGTGAGCCTGACCGGCGTCGCCAAACCGGGAACCCATCCGGAGCATGAGCACCCTCATGCCCATGAGCATCCCCACCCTCACGAGCGCCGTCCTCCCATTTGGCGGCGCCACCCGAGGCGAATTGCCGGAGCTCTGCTTCTGTTGTGGCTGCTGAGCGGCGTCTACATCGTCCCCGCTGACCAGCAAGCGGTGGTCACCCGGTTCGGCAAGGTGGTGGAGCCGCGGGTGATGCCCGGCATCCACATCGCCTGGCCGTGGCCCCTTGAGCGGGTGACGAAGCTCAAGGTTCAGCAGTTGCAGCGCCTCATCATCGGCGGCGATATCTCCGACGGCATCCTGGGCCGCACCGATCCCCGCATCTCCCAATTCTTGACCGGCGATCAGAACCTGATCCACATGCGGGTCGTCGTCCAGTACTCGGTGGGCGAGCCGGCCCAGTATCTGTTCCGCGCGGAAAACGTATCGAAGGCCGTCGGGGCCGCGGTGGAAGCCGAGCTGGCCCACCGGGTGGCGAACCGTGGCGTCGACGCCGTCCTGACCACCGAGAAAGCGGCCATCCAGGAAGAGGTCCGCGCCGCGGCGCAGAAGATCATCGACGCTTACGGCATCGGGGTGCTGCTGGCCAGCGTCAACATCGAGAGTGCCCAACCGCCGCCGGAGGCGGCCGACGCCTTCCGCGATGTCGCCGGGGCCCGGGCCGACGCCGCCCGCATCGTCAATGAGGCTCACGGTTACGCCAACGACGTCATTCCCCGGGCCCGGGGCGAGGCTCAGCGGCTGCTCGCCGAGGCCGAAGCCTACCGCCGCCGCAAGATCAATGAGGCCCTCGGCGACGCCTCCCGCTTCTCCCAGGTCGCCCGGGAATACCAGCGCGCCCGGCAGATCACCGGCCGCCGGCTGTACCTCGAGACGATGGAGAAGATCCTGCCCCGTATCCGCAAGCTGGTTGTCGACAAGAGCGGCAACCTCGACCTGACGATCATTCGGAAAGGGGCCCCGCCCGCCAAACCTCCCCCGAAGCAGTGAGACATGGCTGAGCAACGAACCGCCCAGGCAGTGACCATCGCGGTGATCGCCCTGATCGTGGCGATCATCGCCATCCGCCAGTCCGGCTGGAAGCCCTCACCGCGCACCAACCGCGACCAGACGCCCCAGGACGCCATCTATGCGATGTTGGACGCCGCTCGGGAAGGCGACGTCCAGGCTTACCTCAGGCACTACGCCGGCCAGATCCGCGCCACTTTGGAGCAGGCCGTCAAGGAGCAGGGCGAGGACGGCTTCGCCCGCTACTTGCGGGAGAGTAACGCGCCGGTCAAAGGCATCGCCATCACCGAGCCGGAGAAGATCGCGCCCAACGAAGTGAAAGCCCGCGTCGAGTACGTCTACCAGGACCGCAACGAGGTTCAGTACATGTACCTGACTCGAACCGGCGGCAAGTGGGTGATCACCCGCGTGGACGCGGTCCAGCGCATCAAGACAGTGATCCCCTACGGGACTCCGGTGGAGTGACGCCGCTTACGAGCTTCTCCCGGTTTTGCCGCCTTCGCCCTCCGGCAGGAAGGACCTGTAGCCACCGCTTTGCATCGCCGCGCGGGTCCGGTCGAGATCGGCGGCGCGCACGTAGAAGAACGCTCCCACCCGGGTGCGGCGGAAAATCACTCCTCCGCTGTACGTATCCGGCTCGACGTAGTAGTCGATCGCCCGCTCGGTCAGCAGGTCCTCGAGCCTCAGGGCCTCGTTCAGGCGCTTGGCGATGTAAACCAGCGTCAATTCGTCGCCGTCGAAGAACTCGGCTTCTCTGCGCACCGCTGTCTTGATTTATACCGCATCTCGGCGCTCGGAACAGCTTGACGGCGGCGCCTCGGCGCGGCAGGATGGGTTAGGCTCTGACCAGAGAGGCCGGCCATGAGACCTGTATCGCTGCTTCTGTTCGCCGCTGTCTGCCTCACCTGCGCGAATCGCGTCCCGAAGCCCGCCGTCGAGCACGTTACAGTCTTCCGCTCCGGCCCGGAGGGTTATCCGAGCATTCGGATCCCGTCGGTCGTAGTGACGAAATCCGGCGCCGTCCTGGCCTTTGCCGAAGGCCGCATGAAACCCAGCGACCACGCCGAGAACGACATCATCCTCAAGCGCAGCACCGACGGTGGGCGCACCTGGGGCGAGCTTCAGGTGATCGCCGAAGACGGACGCAACTGCCTCAACAACCCACAGGCCGTGGTGCTGCCTGCAGGCCGCGTTTTGCTCATGTATCAGGTCTTCCCGGAACACGTACACTCGGTGAGAATGGGTGATTCCATCCGCCCGGCTTCCCCCGGCTACGAAGGCCCGGACGTGCAGCGTTCCTACCTCATCTGGAGCGACGACGAGGGCCGGACCTGGTCCGAGCCGCGCGACGTCACCCGCCAGGTGAAACGCCCCGACGCCTCGGCGCTGGCCGGCGGGCCCGGCATCGGCATCGTGCTGCGCCGCGGCCCGCATAAGGGGCGGATCGTGATGCCCTTCAACGAGACCGTCTACCCGGGCGAGGGGCGCGAACCGAAAGACCGCATCTTCCACGTCTACGCCGCCTTCTCCGACGACGGCGGCCGGACGTGGCGCTGCGGCCATCCCGTCCCGCACGACCAAGACCTGCCGGGGCAGGCCGGCTGGGGAAACGAGGTCCAGGTGGTCGAGCGCATCGACGGCTCGATCCTGCTGAACTCCCGCAGCTACCGCGGGGCGAAACTCCGCAAGACGGCTGTCAGCGACGACGGCGGCGAGACGTGGTCTCCCCTGAAAGACGATCCGCAACTCCCCGAACCCGAGTGCATGGGCAGCATCTTCCGCTACAGCGATCCCCTAGACGGCGAGCCAAGCCGCATCCTGTTCAGCTCGCCGGCCAGCCAGTCCGCCCGGACCTTGGGCACCATCCGCCTTAGCTATGACGAAGGCGAAACGTGGCCCGTCTCCCGGATCCTGGTTCCCAACGGCGGCTCTTTCGCCTACTCCTGCTTGACGCGGCTGCCCGACGGCGCGATCGGCTGTCTTTACGAGACCGACCACTACGGTCGCATCGTCTTCGCCCGCATTCCCCTCGCCTGGCTCGTACCGTGAATCCCGGTCCTGCCCGTCGCCGACCCTCCCGGGCGGGTGATTCGCCGGGCAACCGCCCGATCCGGTCCGGCGTGTCCGTATGCTAAGGCTCGGCGGCCGCCATCGACTCCGCAGCAGCGGCTGGAAAGGTCTCGGGCGTGACGAAGAAGGCCAGCTCCCAACCCGCCTCCTCGAAAGCGTGTGCTCGGGCGGTAAAGACCACCGAACACGCGGGTTCTTCCGGCGGCTCCGGCACCTCCGGACCGGCGGCCGGAGAAACGACGGCAAGATACCGTAAGACGTGGTAGACATCACCCTCAGCCGGTATCGAGAGATCGTAATACTGGGTCCGGAAACGAACCCGCGCGTCCCGCTGAGCGGTGTGCCAGACCAGGTAGGAGCAGCACTCCACCACCCGCTCGAACCACGCCGGGCGGGTGAGACCGGACGGAAGATCGAGCACCAGGACGGCCAGCGGGTCCTGGTCCTGCGCAAACTCTCGGACCTGCAGCTCCCCGGTGTGCGCCGTCGCTTTCCAGTCCACGTGCCGCGCGCTTTCCAAAGGCTCGTACGGACGGATGCGGTAAAAGTCGCTCCCTCTGCCGCGCAGGCGGGCCTCTATTTCACCGTTCACAGCGTGGAGCAGCTCCGGAAAGCCCGGCTGCGGCTCCAGACACGGATAGACGAGGATGTCCCGCTCCAGCGTCACGCGGATCCGCCGCTCGGTGAAGCCGAACGGAAAGCGGGTGGAGAACTCAAAAGCGTTCTCCCGATAACGTCCGCGCCTCGGGAACTCCGCCTCCACAGTGACCTGGACGACGCTGCGCGGAGGCAAGACCGGAAAGTAGAGGTCCGCCGGGATCGGGCTGGGCTGCACGCCGCTCAGGCGAACCGAGAAGGCCGTCAGCCGTTTCTGATTGCGGATCTGGACTCGGGCCGCCGCCTTCTGCCGCGCGGCGATATGCTCCGGCAGCGAGAAGTCCACCTGGAGCTCGGCCAGGGTGAGGCGGCTGACGAGCCCGGAGACGAGTAGCGCCGCCAGCATCACCGCAAAGAGCAGGAACAGCAGGTTGTTGGCCGAAACGAACGCCCCGATGCCGACCAGGACCGCGGCCGCCGTGAAGACCAGGCCGCGCCGAGTGACCCGCTGCCGCACACCGCCGGCCACGCCACGGCGGATGCGCCTCCACCAATCGCCGAACACCTGCCCTCATGGTGGCACAGGCCGCCGGACAGGTACAATGGCGGTGAACGGGAACGGAGGCCGTCTCGCATGAAGCTGATCCTGAGCCTGTTGATCGCCGCGACGATGCTCAACGCCGGCGAGTGGAAGCAGTTGTTCAACGGGAAGAACCTCGACGGCTGGAAGATGGTCGGACCCGGCCGTTTCGTCGTCGAGAACGGTGTGATGAAGACCGAGGGCGGGATGGGTCTTCTCTATTACACTCGAGAGAAGTTCGGCAATTGCCGGATCCGCGTGGTCTTCAAAACGGCCTCGGACCACAGCAACTCCGGCGTCTTCATCCGGCTGCCCGAGGAGCCGCCCGACCCCTGGTACGCAGTTCACAACGGCTACGAAGTGCAGATCGAGGCCAGTGGCGATGATTGGCACGCCACCGGCTCCATCTATTCGCTGGCCAAAGTGATCGCCCGCCCACAGAAGCCCGCCGGCGAATGGAACGTGCTGGAGATAGAACTGGACGGGCCGATCACGCGCTCCTACTTGAACGGCGTGAAGGTCATGGAGTTCGATCCGTCCAAGCCGGTACCCCCAAGGAAGCGCTGGTACGAGCCGGTCCGAGGTCCCCGGCCGGACTACGGCTACATCGGCCTGCAGAACCACGACGCCCGCTCGACGGTCTACTTCAAGGAAGTGAGCGTCAAACCGCTCGAGAAGTGACCCCCAGGGCGGCTCACCCGGCGGCCCGGTCCGCCGCCTCCACTTCGTGGATACGATTCCCGGCCAGTTCCAGGAACCGCGCTGCACCCAGCGTGCGGTAGCGCTCCGGATGGCACGTCAGGATCAGCAACTGCACCCGGCCGCTCCACTCCTCGATCAACTCGAAGATCCGCCCCAGCCGCTCATCGTCGGTGTTGAGCAGCACGTCGTCGAGCACCACCAGGTGACGCTCCCGCCCGGTGAGGATGCGCGCCAGCGCCAGCCGCACCGCCAGGTGGATCTGCTCCTGCTCGCCACCGGAGAACTCCTCCACCGGAACCTTCGGCGGGCCTTCCGGCGGGCGCAGGCCGGCGACGGCGAAATCGCCGCCCAGTTCGAAATCGGCGAGGCGCCTCCCGGCGATGCGTTCCAGCAGCCCCGCGGCTTCCTCGGCCACCGGCCCGGCGAGATCGCCCAGCGCCGCCTGCTTGGCCTGCGCCAGGCATTGCCACGCTAAGCGCACGGCCTCGGCTTCCCGCTCGGCGGCGGCGAGTTCGCGCTCGACAGCGTTCCTCTCCTCCTCGGCCTCGGCGTAGACCTCATACGGGGCCCGGCGCAGCGCCGCTCCCAGGTCCGCCTCGGCGTTCATCCGGGCGCGTTCTTTCTCGCGGACCGTTCGTTCCAGTTCCGCCGCGCGCTCGCGCAGCTCAGCCGCCCGCTCCTCGATGCCGGCCGGCAATTCGCCGAGCTTCCGTTTCGTCTCCTCGAGCTTGCGGGTGAGATCCTCCCAGCGCAGCTTGCGTTTGCGCAATTCCTCGCTGCGTTGGTCTTCGCTCAGCCCGTCGCTTTCAAGCTCGGCCAGCCGTTTCTGCTTCTCCTCGATCTCGTTCTCCAGCTTCTCGAGCTCGCTGCGCCTCTCGGCGTGCTCCACCTGCTTCCGGACCGCCAGCTCCTGGCGTTCGCGGCGGCGGCGCTCGGCTTCTTCCAACTCCCGGCCGACGGTCTTCCGCAGCGCCTCGACTTCCGCTTCGGCCGCCTCGAGATCCGGCGCTGCGCTCTTCCATTCCGGATACTCGGCAGCAAGCTCGGCGCGGCGCGCGGCCAGCTCCTCGAGCCTTCTCTCGACGCCGTCCTCGGACCGCTCGCCCAGCCGCGTGATGCGCTCGGTCTCCAGCTTCTCGATCTCCGCCTCGAGCCGCTCCCGTTCGCGGAGCCGCTGTTCGAGCACGCCGGGATCGCTCGCGCCGAACGGCGCCGTCAACCCGGCCAGCCGCTCGGCGGCCTCGCTGCGTTGTGCGCGCAACGCAGTGAGGTCGCCCGCCGGTCCGCGCGCCCGGAAGCGCCCCACGCCGGCGATCTCGATTTCCACCTTCCCTTCACCGGCCACCTCGAAGACCTCGCCCGGCTCCAGGCGACGCGTGGCGCGGGGCTCGCCCTCGAGCACGGTGACGCCGGCCGCGATCTCGGGAACGAACTCGGCATGGACCAGCGCGGCGTCGATCCGGCCGTCGAGCCGCGCGATCTCAGCGGCCAGCTTCCGCACACGGTCCAACGTGGTCCTCTCCGGCGCTTGCAACGCCGCGATCCGCCCGCGCAGCTTCTCGATCTCGCCGCCGATCTCCCCCACGCGGGCCAACAGGCCGCGTAAGCTCTCCTGCTCCCGGGCGATCGCTTGCCATTCACGGCCCGCCTCGAGCCGGCGCTCGAGCTGCCGCAACTCCTCTTCGCGGCTCCTGGCGGCGCGATAGTCCGCCTCGGCCTCTTCGAGCTTCTTGCGGGCCGCCGCTTCCGCCACCTCGGCTTCTTGTGTGCCCTTCTCCGCCTCTACCTTCTTCTGCCGCCGCTCGGCCAGCTCCTTGCGCAGCCTGCCGATCTCGGCCACCGCCTTTTCGAGCGCCTGCAGGCTGGTGGAGGCCGCGCGCTGCTCGGCTTCGGCGAGGCGCTCTTCTTGCTTCAAGCGCTTCCATTCGGCCTCGGCCGTCCCGGCCGCCTCCAGTTCCGGCCGCAGCTTGGCCAACGCTGCCTGCGCGGCTTCGAGTTCCCGGGCGGCGGTCTTGACCTGGGCGCGGAACGCTTCGATCTCGTTCATCGCCTTCACGGCATCTGCGGCGCGTTCCCGGGCTTTCTCGGCCGCGTCGCGGAGCCGCCGCACCGGAGAAGCTTTCCGCTCCTTGCCGGCGTCGGTGAACCACCGCTCATAGACTTCCCGGAGCCGCTTCTCGGCCTTGCGGCCGGCTTCCCCCGCCAGCGACGCGCCCAGCGCCTCGCGGACCTGTTCGAGCAGCGGTCCGCTCAGCGATCCCAGCGGCAGCCGGCCCTGGGGCGTGACGAGGACGCGCAGCAGGCTCGAGTGGGTCTGTTTGGCAAGGCCGCGCTTGATCTCTTCGGCGGCCAGCAGCTCCCGGAGCCGCTCGTCGGCGCCCCGGTTCTCGGCGACGGCGCTCCAGCGGCCGTCCGCCGCCCGGCGCTCGAGAGTCGAGAACGGCCGGTCGAGGAACCGCTTGCGGGCGCGCCAGGCGTGGCCGCCGTGTTCGAACTCGACTTCGATCTCCGGCGCCAGGTCCGCTCCCCACGGCCGCAGTGCCTGGACCGCGTCGCCGGTGACATTGTGGTTGTCGAGCAGGCACCGCACCACCGCCTCGAGCAGGGTGGACTTCCCCGCCCCGTTCGGCCCGGCGAGCACGACCACCGGCGCATCCGGCAGGACGAGCTCGATCGGCTCCCGGAAGCAGCGGAAGCCCCGGACCGAGACGCGCCGCAGGATCATCCGGCCACCCCCAGCGTAGCGCGGTAGAGCAACAGCAGCGCCTGCCGGCGGATGATCTCGTCGGCGGCGTCGCGCTGAACGAGGCGGGCCGCCTCGCGCAGAAAACCTTCGGGCAGGCTTTCCAGCCACTCGTCCCAGTCCGGCTCCAGATCCAGGCCGTCGCGACGCAGCCTCCCCAACAGGAAGCGCTCCTCGAGGGTCTGCTCGAGACGGTGAAGGATCTCGGACTCGTCCGGGTAGAGCGTGCCGCGGATCGAACACTCCACCAAAGCCGTTTCGGGATCGGGAACGGCTTCGAGGTCTTCGAGCGCCCGGCGCAGCTCGCCCCGCGAGGCGATCCTGTAGTCTTTCCTCAACCACCGCAGGGCCCCGACACGGACCGCCTCGACGGCCGGAGCGGCGCCGGGCGCTTCGATCTCTACGAGGAGCACGTTGCCGCTGTCGCGCTCGCCGAAGGCGGTGGCTTCGTGGGCGCCGGAATAGGCCATCCGGACCGCCCCGTCCACCTCGTAGAGCGCCGTCGAATGCCAGTGCCCCAGAGCGAGGTAATCGAGCCCGGCGCGGCGCGCGGCGTCCCGGCCGACCACGTCCGCGCCGTCGCTACCGGCCACTCCTTCGACGCCGGCGTGGGCCATCCCGATGCGGATGCCGGTTCCGCCGCCGGCTTCGATCCAAGCCGTCGGATCGCGCCGCGAGCCCCCGCGGGAGCCCGGGCATGGAAACAGCACGCCGCCCGGCAGCGGTACGGGCTTCGGAGTGAGCAGCAGGTGAACGTCCGGCTGCCCCACCCAGGCGGGATCCTCCCAGACCGAACCCGGCTCGCGCGGGTCGTGGTTGCCGGGGATCACGTAGACGGGCCGGCCCGCCGAGCCGAGCAGCCGCGCCACCTCGCGCACCGCGACGCGGCTGACGCCGTTGTGCTCGAAGACGTCGCCGGCCACCAGGATGAAGTCCACTTTGCGCTCCCGGGCCAGCTCGACGACGCGCCGGGCGGTCTCCAGCCGCTTCCGGCGCACGGCGCCCGCCTTCTCGCCGAGATGGGCCGCTTTCATGCCGATCTGCCAGTCGGCCGTGTGGAGGAATCTCATCAGCGCTGGTCCCTGTAACCAGCTTGCCGGATCGGGTGGCTCACGTGGTGAGCCCGCGCCTCAGACGGTGGCCGCCTTCCCTTTGGCGGAGACCGGAACCCGCACCGGGGCCTTTTTCGGGGCCTCCTCGTACCGCGCCGCCGCCCGCTTGAGCATCTCGATCACCTCCCGGCGCAGCGGCTCCGGCGAGATCACCTCGACGTCGGGGCCGTGCCGCAGCACGTCCATCAGGATCTCGCGCGACTCCGAGTACGGCACCTTCAAGGTGAGCGAGCCGTCCTCGTGGAGGATGCGCTCCTGATCCGGGTGCCACTTCTCGTGCGCCACCCAGCGGGCGGCTATCGGAGAGAACCGCAGCACGGCCACGTGGCGCGGCGGCCCGGCGAAGATCCCATAAGCCTCGCAGACCTGGGCGTCGAGCTGCTCGGCGGGCACCTCCCTGGCCCGGTCCCGGCCGACGACCACGCGCTTCATCGAGTCCAGGGCGAAGATCCGCAGGTCGTTGCGGAGGTGGCACCAGGCCTGCAGATACCAGTTGTCGCGGTAATAGATGAGTCGCTGCGGCGAGGTGTCCCGCCGCGTGGCGGCGTCGCGCGAGCGCGTGTGGTATTCGATCCACAGCCGCCGCCGGGCCAGCGTCGCCTGGCTGACAGTGCGGAAGTGCTCCGGCACCACGGGCCGGATGCCGGCGTGCAGAATGCGGAACCGCTGCCTGAGATCCGCCGGCTTCAGCGGGCTGTGGGCGAGTATCTCGCGCAGCCGCTTGGCGAAAGGCTGCAACTGGTCCCGGAGCAGGCCCGTGTGGAGCTGCTCGAGGATCTCGTTCATCAGCAGCAGCGAATGGATCTCGTCGGCGGTGAACCAGAGGCCGGGCAGCGAATAGGCGTTGGAATCATCGCCGTTGGTGTCGTATCGGTAGGTGTTGGTCTCGCGGTCCCAGACGATGGGGGCGCGGAGGCGGCTGCGCATGTACTCCAAGTCGCGCTTGAAAGTGGCCGGCGAAACCTCGAGGGCCGAGAGGATGTCGTCCCTGGAAGGCGGCCTGCGCCCGCGCAGCATCCGGTCGATCTGATAAATGCGCTCGAGCTGGCTCATTCGTTCCCTACTCTTTGAAGATTACATGAATATATCGGCTCGCTGCTGTCTTTTCCGCACGACAGGCCGGCCGCGACGACCTCCGATACGGCCTGTGGGCGGCCGCGGCTTCCCGTCTGAGACAGGCTCGTACCCCGCAGACGGCGCTCACACCCACCGCAGACCGGGGAACGTCCAGTTCAGTGCAAGCCATAGAACAGACGGGGAGGCGAAGAAAGAAATCCGCGCCGCCCAGCGCACCAGGCCGGGAGGAAACAGATGCGGCTCGCCGAAACGGTAATAGGAGACGCCGGAGATCAAGACCGTCGCCAGCGACGCCCAGACGAGCGCCCCCACAAGCCAGTGCTCCGGATCCAGGACAAAAGCCAGACACAGCGCAGCGATCACCGCCGTATTCGCCTTGCCCCACGCCTGCGCCCGGGGGATGCGGCCCTGCCGACGGGCGAGGATGGCTCCCAGCGCGACGATCAGCAGGTCGCGGTAGCCGAGCAGCAGGATGACGAGCGCCGGGAAGCCCCGGGCGGCGACGGCGGCCAGGATGCCCGAGGCCATGGCGATCTTGTCGGCCAGCGGATCGAGAATCATCCCGAGTTCAGTGACCTGGCCGAGGCGGCGGCTCAACCACCCGTCCAGGGCGTCGGAGACGGCGGCCACGGCGATGAGCAGCGCCAGCCACCCGTCGAGCCCGGCCTCCGGATGCGCCACCAGCCAAGTGATGGGCGCGGCGAGGGCGAGGCGAAGCAGGCTGAGCAGGTTGCCCGGGTAGAACCAGTGGCGCAGTTCGATCGTCATTCTCGGAAGCCGGACCAGTTCCCAGGCTACAACAGCGTCTGCTTACCGGCGGCCCGCGCCGCTGCCGGCCGGCGTCCCCCGTCAACGCAGGAAAGGCAGCAAGCGCAAGAAACGAGGGCCCCGGGGCCGGCTGTGCCGGCTGCCGCCCGGGGGCCGCCGGTCGAGTTCCAGGCTCCGCACGTACTCCGCCACCTGTTCCGGCGGCAGAGGCCGGGCCTTGCGCAGGGCCATGGCGGCTTCCCGGGCGCGGCAGAAGCGGTCCAGTTCGTACCAGGAGGCGAGGAGGCGGTCTTCGATCTCGTCGCGGCGACGCCAGTCGAGCCGCCCGTCCAGCACTTGAAAGAGCCGCCGCAACGGAACCGGCTCCTCGGGCGGCGACGAGCGCACTTCGGCGACGAGGGCCGCGCCGTAGGAGCGGTCCGAGACGACCGCGGCATCGCCGCCCAGCCGTTCCGCGGCTCTGGCGACCACCTGCCGTACCCGTTCCCCGGCGGCCGGCAGCAGCTCGCGCATCCCGTCCTCGTCATACCCCAAGACAGCGAACCACACGATCTGGCGCTCGAGGCGCGTGAATTCCTCCAGCGCGCCGCCGAAGCGCTCCCGGATTCCCCGGTCGCCGGCGTCTGCCGGCAGGGCGCCGGCCCAATCGAGCCAGTATTCGGCGGCGCAGTAGAGAAACTCCCGGTCGGTGGCCGTGCGGAATCGGTTCACAGGACTGCGGGCATCGTCCCGCAAGGCGGCGAGAAAGCCTTTCAAAGAGCCCTCGCGCCCGGCGGCGGCTTCGTCATGGCGCCGGGCGATCCACTCCAGGGCGGGCAGGAACCGGCTCACGAGGTACTCCCAGCCCTCAGCCCGGCCCGCCCGGCAGTCTTCCAGCATGTCGATCGACGTATAGACGGCCAAGGCGCACCTCCCCTCTGAGCGTGCAAGCGTTTCTTCTGATTTTATCGCCCGGCGGAACCGGACCCGGCGGTTCTCAAACCTCGAAACGGATGCCTTGGGCCAGCGGCAGTTCGCTCGACCAGTTGATGGTGACGGTCTGGCGCCGCATGTAAGCCTTCCAGGCGTCCGAGCCGGCCTCGCGTCCGCCGCCGGTCTCCTTCTCGCCGCCGAAGGCGCCGCCGATCTCGGCCCCGCTGGTGCCGATGTTGATGTTGGCGATGCCGCAGTCCGAGCCCCGGGCGCTCAGGAACGTTTCGGCGGAGATCAGGTTCGTGGTGAACATGGCCGAGGAGAGGCCCTGGGGCACGGTGTTGTGCCACTCGATGGCCTGATCCAGGGTCTCGAACTCGATCAGGTGCAGGATCGGGGCGAAGATCTCTTCGCACACGATGGGCATGTCGGGCCGGGAGCGGACGATGGCCGGCTCCACCCAGCAGCCGCCCGGACGGTCCTTGAGGACGCACCCGCCGTAGAGCAGTTCTCCGCCTTGCTCCTGAATGGTCTTCAGGCCCTGCATCATCTCCTCGACGGCGGCGCGGTTCACCAGCGGGCCCATCAATGTCTTTTCGTCCAGGGGATCGCCGATGCGGATCTGGCGGTAGGCGGCGACGAGCCGCTCGGTCATCTCCTTGGCGATGGGCTGGTGCAGGAAGACCCGCCGGATGGTGGTGCAGCGCTGGCCGGCGGTGCCGACGGCGCCGAAGAGGATGGCCCGCAGGGCCAGGTCCAGGTTGGCGTCCTCCATGACGATGACGCCGTTGTTGCCGCCCAACTCGAGGATCGTCCGGCCGAGCCGCTTGCCCACCACTTCGGCGACCCGGTGGCCCATGCGGCAGGAGCCGGTGGCGCTCACCAACGGAATGCGCGGGTCGGCGAGCAGCCGCTCGCCGACGACGGAGCCCCGTCCGATTACCAGAGTGAAGACGCCGCGCCAGCCGTGGCGCTCCAGGACGCGATCGACGATGCGCTGCACGGCGATAGCCGTCAGCGGCGTCTCCGAAGAGGGCTTCCAGACGACGCAATCGCCGCAGACGGCGGCGATGAAGGCGTTCCAGGACCAGACGGCGACGGGGAAGTTGAACGCCGAGATTACCCCGACCACGCCCAGCGGGTGCCACTGCTCGTACATGCGGTGGGCCGGGCGTTCGCTTTGCATGGTGTAGCCGTAGAGCTGGCGGGAGAGGCCGACGGCGAAGTCGCCGATGTCGATCATCTCCTGTACCTCGCCCTTGCCCTCGGCCAGGATCTTGCCCATCTCGATGGTGACCAGGGCGCCGAGGTCGTCCTTGGAGCGCCGCAGGTCGTCGCTGATCTCGCGGATGATCAAACCCCGCTTGGGGGCCGGAAACATCCGCCACTCCTGAAAGACCTCCGAGGCTTCCTCGACCACGCGGTCGTAGTCCTCCGCCGAAGCCATCTTCACCTTGGCGATGACGGAACCGTCGGCCGGATTGACGGAGGCCAACTCGCCGCCGCCCGGTTCGGCGATCCAGTCCCGCCCGCAGGCGCCGGAATTCACGGAAGCGATGCCCAACCTCTCGAGCACCGCGGCAATGTCAAGTTTGGAATTCGTAGCAGCCATGATCTCGTTACCCCTCTTTTGCGCCGGGAACCGTTCGCTCGCCAGCCGCCCGGGACGGGGAACGCAGTTGTTCCGCCGCGGCGCCGGCGGCCGGGCGGGCTCCGGCGGCCTGTTCCTGCACGTTCACCACCGGCACGGCGAACTCGATGCCTTCCCGGCGGAAGACCTCTTCGATCGCTTCGTGCACTTTGTCCTTGGTAGCCATCCCGTGGCCGAAATCGACGAAGAACCGGAGTTCGAACTTCATCGCGCTCTCGCCGAACTCGAGCAGCAGCGCCTTGGGCGGCGGATCCTCGAGTACCTCGGGGAACTTGCGCGCCGCCTCGAGCAGCGCCTGCTTCACCTTCTTCACGTCCACTCCGTAGGCGACACGGACGGGCACGTCCACGCGGCGCTTGGAATCCGACAGCGTCCAGTTGACCAGCTTGTTGGTGATGAATTCCTTGTTGGGGACGATCATTTCGCTGCGGTCCCAAAGTGAGATCGTCGTGGCGCGGATCTGGATACGGCTCACGCGGCCCTGCAGATTGCCGATGGTCACGGCGTCGCCCACCCGAACGGGCCGCTCCACCAGCAAGATGAGACCAGAGACGAAGTTGGCTACGATCTCCTGGAGGCCGAAGCCAAGACCGAAGGTGAGGGCCGCCGCCAGCCACTGGATCTTCGACCAGGACAGGCCCAGCAGGCCGAAGGTGACGCTGACGCCGCCGATCAGGATGGCGTAGCGCACCAACGTACTGGCTGCCACCCGCGCGCCGCTGTCCACGCCGGGGCGCCGCAACAGTATCAGTTCCACCAGACCGGGCACATCCCGCACCAGGGCAATCGTAATGAGAAACGCCAGTAGCGCCTGGCCGACGTTCCAAAGCGTCAGCGTCGTCGCGCCGCCGGCGCCCCTGCTGTCAGCGGCGCTGGTCTTGACCGGCGCGGCCGTCTTGCCAAGCGGCGCCGGCGACGGCTTCTGTTGCGCATCACCGCCGCCGTCTCCGGGTGGGGCCTTCTGCTGAGCCGCCAGCGGGGAGGGCCCGTCGATAGGGCTGAGAATGGTAACACTCGGATAGACTTGCACGCGCTTGAGGGCTTGCAGCGCCGGCAGGGCGTCGGACCAGATCCCGTACAGGCCCACCGTGACCAGGACGATGACGACAAAGTGGAAAAGTTGGCGGACCCTCGGCCCAAGCTGTTCGGTCGCCGTCCGGGCCTCTTGCGGCAGATCCCGGCTTCGGCGGAGCCGAATCGCCCACCAGCGCTCCAACAGCTTCGCCAACACCAGTAGCACGAGGATGAGCGAAATGGTCCGGAAGAACTGAAAAGCCAGCATCAGGCCTGTCAGGTAATAGCCGAACAGGGCCGCCAGGGCCGGGACGACAGCCACCAGCATCACCGTCGGATAGGCCCAGTAGGAGACCCTCCGCAACTCCAGGTTCACCCGCCGATCGACCTCGCTCCTGCCGGTCCAGCGGGGCCGGAAGACGGCAAACATCGCTCCGGCCAAAACCAACAGCGCCGCAATGAATCCCAACCGGCCGAGAGAATCACTGAGCGGGCGCACTTCCTCCGCACTGTCGATCCGCAAGCCCGCCCACCCGAGGTGCAGGCACACATAGAGCAACGGGAGCACCACGGCCTCGGCCCAGAAGAGGCCGCGGTAGAGCCTCCGGGCCAAGATCCGGGAACCGCCGAAATGCGCCTCGGCCAGGCCGTTCGGCCGGGCGAGGCTGCGGATCGAGCTGAACAGCGCGGCGATCCCGGCCAGGTAGTAGAGCGTCTGACCGAGGGCGAAAACAAACTCGGATACCGCCACCCCCGTGTTCAGGGCCCGGCTCAGCAAGAACAGCGCCGCCGGCAATGGGGCAGCCAGCAGGGCAGTGTGCAGCATCGCCTCCAGCGTCATGTGGAAGTCGGCCCGATCGATGTCGCGCGCCTGACGCCCCAGCGTCTCGAGCCGCCGCTTGAACCGCTTCCGAAAAACCACCAGGGCCGCCAGGAACAGGATCCAAGCGATTGTCAACCACGGCCGGGAAGCCGCCGCCGCCCACACAGCCACCAGCACCTGCCGCCAACTGCTGGGATCGAACAGCCAGACGATGGCCCGGAAGAGGTCATGCGACTTGGGCGGAAAGGCCGTCGCGATAGTCCGGGACCAGTACAGATTCTGCCGCAGGAAGGCTTCCGTTTCCTGGACGTTGCGCAGCAGGTTCTGGCTGAGTTCTTCCAGCTCGAGGAGGCGGTTCAGATACTGGGTGTGGCGGCGGATCAGTTCGTCCAACAGGTCCCGCCGGGCGCGCAACAGCTCGTCCACCGCCCGGCGCAACTCGTTCTTGTGCTTTTCGTCGATATTCAGAGTGTCAATTCGCCGGAGCGCCTCGAAGGCCATCCGGTCTGCCTCGCCACGCTGTTCTTCGAGTTGAATGAGCTGAAGCTGCAATTCAGGAATCAGGCGCTTCCGTTCGGCAACGTCCTCCTCCAGCTCCGGTAGTTTCGGGAAATCGGGCGGCATCTTGGGCCACCACTGCAAGTAACTGGTGCCCGAGCCGGCGGCTTCGAAACGCCGGCGCGTCAGTTCGGCAATCCGATCGAGCTCGGTGATATGCCGCCGGGTATCGGCCAGGCGGCGCTCCGTCCGGTCGATCCGGCTCAGCACCCCGGTATCGCCCCACAGCAGCAGCGCGTATTTTTCGGTCTCACCCGCCAGGCCGGCGAAGCCGGGACTCAATCCCACCACCTGCCGGCAAAGCTGCTTGATCTGCTCCAGTTTCTTCTGGTTCTCCTCCTGCTGGCGCTGTCGCACCACGTCTTCCAGCACGGTGACTAACTGCGTGCGGTATTCGGCCCGTCGCCGCGCCTGGTCCCGCCGCCAGGGTAATTCGGCCGACTGGGCCTCCAGGAGCACGAGTTCCGCCCGCAGCCGCTCCTTTTCAGCCACCCGAGCCAGCCGCCGGGTCCGCAGGTTGAGACGGAGCGCCCGGGCGAGCTCGGGATTGGATTCCAGAGCGCCCACTGTACGCAACTCGTCGCTCAGGTCCTCGATCTCGCGGTCCAGTTGCCCCAGACGGCGGGCGATCTCCGTGCGCCGCGCAGCCCTCCGCTCGATGAGCCGCTCGATCTCACGCAGGCTAGAACGGCTCGCCTCCAGCAGGGAACGCTGTTGCGTCAAGCGCGCTTCGAGATCGGCCGCGCTCAGGTTCCCCGGCAACCGAAGCTTCGGCTCTTGGGGCGGCTTCGCCAATTCCGCCCGCAGAAGGTCTATGCGCGCGCTCACCCGGGCGCGTTCCCGCTGGTAGCGCCGGACGTCAGCCCGCGAGGTTTCAGCCGCTTGGAGTGCCTCGAGCGCTTGCTCGTACAGGGAAACGATACGCTTTTTCAGCGCCGGTGGAAGTGTCTCGCTTTTCTCGGCCCGGTCCTTATAGGTCTTGATCTGGGCGGGATCGATCTTTCCTTCAGAGTCGAGCTGCGTCTGCCCCCAACAGACGAAGCTCATAAGGATGGAGGCGACCGCCGCAGCGGCCTTGCGGCACCGCATTTGCTCCTAGGATAGCGTCATTTAACCCAACAGGCTCTCTATAACTGCCGTCGGCGGGCGGCGCGCCGAGGGCGGGCGATACAATCAGACTAGTCAGTAAGCACGCTATGATTCAGACTTTGTTCGGCTCCGTCGAGCCGGAACCCACAATCTTCGATCGCCTCAAGAAAGGCATCCGGAAAACCCGTGAGGGGTTGGCCAGCCGCCTGGAAGACGTCTTCGCCGGCAAGAAAGAGATCGACGAGGAACTCCTCGAGGAGCTGGAATACACCCTGATCACCGCCGACATCGGCGTGAAGACCACAGCCGAGATCCTCGATCTGGTGCGGGATCGCGCCGACCGGGGCGAGCTGAAGGACCCGGAGGCGTTACGGGCCCTGATCCGCGAGCATCTCCTCGAGGTGCTGAAGACGATCGACAAGCCCATCGGCGAAGTCAGCCAACCGCCGGCGGTGATCCTCGTGGTCGGCGTGAACGGGACAGGCAAGACGACTACCATCGGCAAGCTCACCCATCACCTGAAAGAGGCGGGCCATAGCGTCCTGTTGTGCGCCGCCGACACCTTCCGGGCCGCGGCCATCGAACAGCTCGAGGTCTGGGGCCAGCGGACCGGGACGGAGGTGATCCGCCAGAAGCCGGGCGCCGATCCGAGCGCGGTGCTCTTTGACGCTTTGCAGGCCGCCAAGGCCAGGGGGACCGATTACGTGATCGCCGATACGGCCGGCCGCCTCCACACGAAGTCGAACCTGATGGCGGAACTCGAGAAGATGCGCCGCATCGCCGGCCGGGTGGTTCCGGGCGCGCCGCACGAGGTGCTGCTGGTGATGGACGCCACCACCGGCCAGAACGGGCTGGAGCAGGCGCGGAGGTTCACCGAAGCCAGCGGCGTCACCGGCATCGTGCTGACGAAACTGGACGGCACGGCCAAGGGCGGCGTGGTGGTGGCCATCGCCCGGGAGCTCGGGCTGCCCATCCGCTACGTAGGCGTCGGCGAGAAGGTGGAAGACCTGCTGCCCTTCGACGCGGAGAAGTTCGTGTCATCCTTGTTTGAAGCGTAATGGCGGATTTCCTCAAGGAAGCCTTGGAGCTCGCCCGGCGGGGCGTCGCCCTGGCCAGCCCCAACCCCATGGTGGGCGCGGTGCTCGTAAAAGACGGGCGCGTGGTGGGCCGCGGCTTCCACACTTACGCCGGCAAGAAGCACGCCGAGGTGATCGCGCTCGAAGAAGCCGGCGCCGCCGCCCGGGGCGCGACGCTCTACATCAATCTGGAGCCCTGCTGCCACCAGGGACGGACGCCGCCGTGCACGAAGCGGATCATCGAAGCGGGTGTCAGCAAGGTGGTCGCCGCCATGGCCGACCCGAACCCGGCGGTGGCCGGCAAAGGCTTCGCGGAGCTACGGGCCGCCGGCGTCGAGGTGGTGGAAAACTCCGAGCACCGGCAAGAGGCCGAGCGGGTGAACGAGGCGTTCATCCACTTCATGAAGACCGGCCGGCCCTTGGTGACGCTGAAGGCCGCCGTAACTCTCGACGGCAAGATCGCCGCCCCGGAGGACAACTACGGCTGGATCACCAGCGAGCGGGCCCGGGCGCACGTGCAAGAGGTCCGGCACGCCCACGACGCGATCCTTACCGGCATCGGGACGCTGCTCGCCGACGACTGCCGGCTCACGGACCGCACCGGCAAGCCGCGCTCCCGGCCCCTGATGCGTCTGGTGCTGGACTCGACCCTGCGGATTCCCTTGGAATCGAAGATGGTCCAGAGCTGCCGCAACGACCTCACGGTGGTGACCACGTCGGCCGCTTCCGAAGAGAAGCGCAAGGCGCTGGAGGAGCGGGGCGTCCGGGTGATCGTCTGCAACGGGCCAAAGGGCCGGACAGATCCCGTCCAGGTGCTCGAGTGGCTGGCCTCGGAGAAGTATCTCTCGCTGATGATCGAAGCCGGCAGCAAGGTGAACTGGTCGTTTCTGGCCGCCGGCGCGGTGGACAAGATCCTCTTCTACTACGCGCCGAAGATCCTCGGCGGCCTGAAATCGCTGCCGGTGGTGGGCGGTAAGGGCCGGCTGCGACGGCGCGACGCCATCCTGTTCCGGAACGTCGCCATCACGCCGATTCCGCCGGACGAGTTCGCCATCGAGGCCTGGTACGTGCGGGAGAGTTGAGCGGCGGGCGGGAGGAGACGGGTGTTCACCGGCATCATCGAAGAGCTCGGCACGGTAGAAGGCTTGGAACCCAGAGGCGCCGGGGCGCGCCTGTCGGTCCGCTGCCGCAAAGTGCTCGAGGACGCCGCCCCCGGGGCCAGCATCTCGGTGAACGGCGTCTGCCTCACCGTCAGCGAGTTGCGGCCGGAATCCTTCGGCGCCGACGTCGCTCCGGAGACGCTGCGCCGGAGCAACCTCGGCCTGCTGGCGCCGGGCTCCCAGGTGAACCTCGAGCGGCCGCTCTCGCCTTCCGGACGGCTCGGCGGGCACATCGTCCAGGGTCATGTGGACGCTACCGGAGAAGTGGCCGCCCTCGATGAGCTGGGCGACGGGAATTGGTGGCTGACAGTGCGCTTCCCGCCGCAACTGGATCCCTACCTGGTGGAGAAAGGCTCCATCGCCATCGACGGCGTCAGCCTCACCATCGCCGAAATGGAGGCCGAGCGCTTCTCGGTCACCGTGATCCCCCACACTTACGAGAACACGGTCATGCGCCACTACGGGCCGGGGACCGTCGTGAATCTCGAGACGGACATCGTGGCCAAGTACGTCGCCAAGCTTCTGGGCAAGGGCTCCCCTTCCGGCGGGCTAACCGTGGAGAAGCTCCGCGAGCTGGGTTTCTGAGCGCCTGCAGCGCGCCCGCCCCCGGGCATCCCGCGTCTTCTTTCCCCATCGGGCCCGCGCGTGTAACATAATGCCCCTATGCGACAGGAGCGAAAACCGGCTCGAAGCTGGCGCGCAGCGGCTCTGCGGGGTGGCGCGGCGGCGGTCTTTCTGTTGCTGCTGTTCACCGCCCTGGTGGGGCAGGATGGCGGCGTCACGGCCGTCGAGATCGGCAAGCACAACACGGACTTGCTGCCCAAGGGCAAAGAAGCCGACGGCATCATCGGCGACTTCGTCTTGTCGAACGGCCGTATCGTGGCCCTGGTCAGCGGCAACCTGCCGGAGCGGCGGGCCAACATGTCCACCGAGTACAGCGGCCCCACGCCCGGCTGCCTGTACGATCTCGACTTCCAGGGCGCGGCGAACGACCAGATCACCGCTTTCCGGCCCGGCGGCCAGATCGGGATGCTTTCCTGGGTGCGGGTCGTCGACGACGGCAGCGACGGCTCGGCCCGCGTCGAGGCGGTGCGGACGGCGGCCAAGGGCGACGGCCTCTACACGCGGCACGAATACCGGCTGGACCGGGGCTGGAGCCACATCCTGATCAGCTCGACGTACCGGAACGAGTCCGGCGAGCCGGTCGAAATCACGCCGCGTCCGGTGTGGAAGGGCTTCTCGAACGAATGGAGTGTGGGCCGGATCCGGGTGGCCGACGCCATCGACCCATTCGACAAGCGGGCCTACGCCTGGGCCCCGGCGGCCACCGAAGACATCCCCGAGAAGGTGACGCTCGCCCCGGGCGAGGAACGGACCTACAACGTGATCCTGGCGCCCGGCGCCTCTCCGGCGGCCGCCTACGGCGCTGTCGCGTCGCTCTCACGGCCGTCGGGACGCCTGGAGGGCAGGGCCGTCACCACCGGCGGCGAGCCGGCCGTGCACGCGGCGATCCTGGTCGAGGCCGAGGGCGTCGAGCTGCCGGCCTATCCCGCCTCGGACGGCTTGTTCGGCTTCGTCTTGCCTGCCGGAGAGTATGCGCTCCGGCTGGAGGACATCGGCCGGGAGCCGGTGGAGCGGAAGGCGGCGGTGCGGCGAGGAAAGACCGCACGGGTGGATTTCGAGCTCGAGCCCGCCAGCCGGGTGAAGTTTGTCGTGAACGACGCTCAGGGCCGCCCGTCGCCCTGCAAGGTCCAGTTCCTCGGCATCGACGGCACGCCGACGCCCAACTTCGGGACCCACTACCGGGCCCACGGCAACGATCATCAATATCAGTCCCATGACGGCCGCTTCACCCAGCAGGTGCCGCCGGGCAAGTATCTGATCCGGATTACGCGCGGACCGGAGCACGATTTGGTGGAAAGACGGATCGAAGTGAAGCCGGGAGAGCTGGTCGAAGTGACCGCTACCCTGCGCCGCAGCGTGGACACCACGGGCTGGGTGGCCTGCGACTTCCACGCCCACTCTACCCCCAGCGGCGACAACTATTGCAACACCGACGACCGCATCATCAACTTCGCCGCCGAGCACCTGGAGTTCATCCCCACCACCGAGCACAACCGGCTCTATAGCTGGGAGCCGCATATCAAGAAGCTCGGCCTCGAGCGCCACCTGAAGACCATCGTCGGCATCGAACTGACCGGGCCCGGGCAGCACTTCAACTCTTTCCCGTTGAAGATGACGCCGTACGTCCAGGACGGCGGGGCGCCGAAGTGGCAGTACGACCCGCGGATCAACGCCGTAGTGTTGCGGTCGATCTTCGACGGCGGCCCGGACCGCTGGGTGCAGGCGAACCACCCGACGGTCGGCTTCGTCTTCAACGACCGGAACCAGGACGGCGTCTTCGACGGCGGGTTCCGCGGGTTCGAGGATCTCATCGACGCCGCCGAGGTCTGGAGCACGGAAATCCTGAATCCCAACCCGTACTACGAGGACCGCCGCCCCGGACGCAAACCTCAGCGGCGCGAGAACCGCACCTTCGCCTGGCTGCAGATGCTGAACCAGGGGCGCCACGTCTGGTGCGTGGCCGTCAGCGACGCTCACCGGATCTTCGGCAACGGCGTGGGCGCCTGGCGCACCTACGTGCCCAGCTCCACCGACGAGCCCGCGGAAATCGATTACAAAGAGATCATCCGCAACGCCAAGGCGGGCCGCATGATGATCACCAACGGGCCGTTCCTCGAGGTGACGACCGCCGACGGGCTGCCCATCGGATCGCACGTCATCTCGGAGGGTTCGATCGACCTGAAGGTTCGGGTCCAGACGCCCGACTGGATGGACATCGACCGCATCCAGATCCTGGTGAACGGCCGCCAGCGGCCCCAGGACAACTACACCCGCGCCTCCCACCCGGAGATGTTCCGCGACGGCGTGCTGAAGTTCGACGAGACGCTGACGGTGCGCTTGCAAGAGGACGCTCACCTGATCGTCGTCGCCGTGGGGGAGGGCTCGAACCTGGAGAAGGGCTGGGGCCGCGACTGGCCGTCGGCCATGCATCCGCTCGCGTACACGAACCCGATCTATGTGGACGTGGACGGGCATGGTTTCCGCCCGAGCGGGGACACCCTGGGGCATCCGCTGGTGACGGCACGGAAAGAATCCGATTGAGTCTGCCGGCGCGGGCCCTCCGGTGCAACCCGATCGCGCGGTGGGGAATTGCCTGAAATCCGCAGCCGTCGGCGGGCCCGAGAGGGAGAATGCGACCGGCGAGAGCAGCATCCGGGCGACGCCATGTTGTGGGTGATGTGCCGGACAAAGCGGCGAGAGCCGACGGTTCAGACGGGCTCGCGCGATAGGGCGGGGGCGTAGCTGCAAGGGCGGCGGCTGCATGCTATACTCGATTTCGAAAGGGAGTTGGATCGACGCTCCCGGCGCTGGGCCCGTAGCTCAATTGGCAGAGCAACTGACTCTTAATCAGTGGGTTGCAGGTTCGACTCCTGCCGGGCTCACCATTGATTCTAAAGGACTTAGGCAAAGCAAGGAAACAGCCCGGGCGGTACTCCGGGGCATCCTTTCCGGCGCCGATTCCCACCACACGCTACCCTGAAGGGTGATGAAGTTCCGCAAGCGCGTTTACCTCCACCCCGCCGGCAACGACTGCCTGATTCTGCGGGTGCTCTCCGCGGCGGCGGCCGAGGCCCTCGTCCGGGCCGGCGTCGCCGAACCAGTGGGCCCCGGGCGGGGCAAGGTCCGGGCCGTCAGGCTCACCGGCCGCCCGGCGCCGGAGGCGGGCCCGTGGGCGCGGGTGGTCCGCCAGGAGCTCGAGGCCGTCAACGCGAGGGTCTGGGCGCACCGGGTCTTCGAAGACGGCCGGAGCCGGGTGGTCTGAGGCTGAAGGGCAAAGAAAGGGCGCCCCGGCCAGGGGCGCCCAAGGAGTGCACCACGATGGACTGAACTCAAGGCGTGACGCCGGTGATCTTGCAGAACCACTGCGGCTGGAAGGGGATGATGTCCGCCCGAAGATAGGCCCGGACCACAATCTGCAGTCGCTCCATCGCGCCGGCCCCGGCGCGGGTCGCCTCGATGCGGATCGGCGTTCTGACGAGCAGCGCGGCCGACGGGAAGTGGCCGACGATCATGCCGTGCTCGTTCGAGCCGGCGCCGAGGTTCTCGGGCATCTGCTTCGTCTGGAAGCGCTTGATCGCCCCGAACTCCCGGGCGGGCAGCAGGTACTCCGAGGTCGTCGACTTCATCTCCGCGATGGCCGTCATCACCGCCGGCGTGGTCACCAGCGACAAGTCGGAGTAGTCGCCGGCGAAATTCTGGTCGTAGATCAACTTGGCGGCGTCCAGGGTGTCGTCGATGTAATTCGACCCGCCCGAAGCCTGGCTTTGCACGCCGGACCAGTTCCAAATTCCGAGCGGCTCCGACAAATTCCCGGAATTCTGGCCGAAATACGCCACCCGGTCCACCTCATTCGCGAGAACGCGGCTCAGGACCTCGTTGAGGAACCGGTCGAGAACCGGCCCGGCGTCCTCGATGAGCTCGACCGAGGCCTTGATGAGGCAGGTCACCGTCTTCGGCGCCGCGAGGATCCGCCCGAAGGTCGGAGCGGATTCGGTGATCGTGTCGTTCTCGTCCTTCCAGTAGGCCGTGGGATCGGCTTCCAGGGTGGGGAACGCCTTGTTCGAATCGGTCAGCGGAATCGTCTGCGCGCCGGACCGAACGAAGGTAGCGGCCGCGCGGGCCAGGTCGATGATCTCGGCGGAAACGACCGAGGGCAACAGATAGCCGCCGGCGGTGTCGTCCGAGGTGCCGAGGGCCCGGGTCTTGACGGTGCCCAGCTCGAGGTCCGCGCCCTGCCAGTCGCCGGTGACGACGCCCTTCAGCCAGCGGCCGAGCGAGAACTCGTGAGGCTTGGCGTTGTCCGGCAAGTCGTTCTCGACGAGCGACAGCACCTTCTGCCGCGGCCTCAACAGGCCTCTGGCGAGCGGCAAGCCGTCCTCGTCCACCGCCGGCTCGGAACCGGGCGCAGCGGGCCGACCCCGCTCGGTCTCGAAAGAGTCGAGCCGGCGTTCGATATCGGACAGGCGGCCGGTCAGGAGCTCCTTCAACTCAAGCCAGTTGTCCATCTGCTCCTTCCGGAGTGATTCCAGTTCTTCGTAAGTCACAGTACTTCACCTCGCAAAGTGGTTTTTGGTGGTTCTGACGGCGTGTTCGCGGTGGGCCGGCGGCGCCTCCCGCGCCTTGATCGGGCCGCGTTTCCGTCAGCTCGCGAGGGCCTGTGTCCCACAGGGCTCGGCGGGCCAGAGCAGCAGCCTCCCGCAGCTGCTCCTGCCTCCATGGTACCCCAGAACATTCTCCCGGCCAAATGTTTCACTCCGGCGGCGGCCCCCAGCCGGCTCCCACGGGGCGCGCGGCGCGAACCATCCGCCGCAGCCGGCGGGCGTCGTCGCGGGCCCGGAGCAGGGCGTCCTCGAGCTCGGCGGCGAGGCTGAAGAGCCGGGCCTTCAGACCGGGCTCCGCCTCGGCCCACAGCAAGCTCGTGACCTCCAAGGCGATCCCCAGCTCGAAGAAGCTCAAGTCGTTCAGCAGCTCGTGGCGGCCCTCGAGGCGGCCGATGAGCCAGCGAAGGGCGCGGACCCGCGGCTCGTGAGTCAGGTTCCGCTCGAGCAGGCCGTGAAGGCGGAGAAGGGCGGCCTCACGGTCAATGGGCTCGTCCCGGTCAATGCCGTTCATGCTTGCCTCCCGGTGATCTCTTCAGCCAACCGGCGGTCTTCCTCGGTGCACTCGCCCGCCTCTTCCAGGAGCCGGAGTTCTTCCTCGGGTTCCAGCCGTCGAGAGATGCCATGTTCGTATTCCCAGTAGATATAGGGGCGCAGCGTGCGCTTCTGCTCGCGCCACGCCCGAATCACCGCCTCGCGCATCCTTTCCCATTCCCGGCGCGTGGGCATCCGCATGCCAGGCAACGGAACACACGTGGCGATCCACAACCACCCCGGCGGCAGCTCGCGCCGCGAGAGGCGCCGCTTCATGGTCATTGGGGAGGCCTCCCCACCGGCCGCGCCGGGGGCGGCGGGTCATCGTTCAGGCCCAGCAGCTTCCATGCCCGCGCGAAGGCGGTGTGGAGCTTGACCTCGACGTCCACCAATGGGTTCTTCCGGCCATCGAGCCAAACGCCGTTTTGCTCGATGCTCCGCCGGACCTCCGACAAGCGGTCGGACAGGATGCACAACTCCAGCGCCAGCGGCTGGTGATCCTCAAGGCCGTCGAAGTTGCCGTCCAGCCATCGCCAGAGCCGACGGCCATTCGGCCCAAGCTGCTTAGGTGCTCTCATTGGTTCCCCCTGCCGCATAATGCGGATGAATTCGTTTTTCGCGTTTGCCCCGGCGTCCGGTTCCCAAGACGCCGCCCTGAACTTTCGCCCTACCCCCCTCGGCCGTCCTCGCCGCTCGGCACGCCGGGCAGCAGGCAGCGCAGAAGACGCCCTTGAGCGGCAAGTGCACGTGGCGCTCGAGCTTCCGGCCGCAGCCCTGGCAGGTGGCCCGAAGCCGGTAGGTCGTGGCGCACGCCGCGCGTCTCATACGTCCTCCTCGACCGCTCGCTCGACGGGGATTCCCCCGGCCTCGAGCCGTTGCCGCAACGCCGGCCACAGGTCGCGGTCCACGCGGATCGGCTCCAGGACTTCACGGCGCCCAGCCTCAGAGGCTTCGAGCCGGAAGACAACGAAGCGCCCCAGCTCGCTGAACTCGCAGGCGATCCGAACGGCGTGAAGAGGATCCGCCGCGCTCATCTCTCCACCTCCTCGAGCGTGAGCTGCCGGGCCGGTTCTTCCGGCAAGCGGCCGCAGCAGGGGCAGCGCTCGCCTGGGGTGGCCTCCACCGCCCCATGAAAGACGGCCAGCTTGAACACCAGGCTCCGGATTCCGGCCGGGGCCTCGAAGAGCAGCGCCTCCCATTCGGGGCGGCTGAGGGGTCCAAGACTCGATTCGTTCATACTCCGCTCCATGAAGTCGGAACAGGTCTCTCCGGTCTCCCGGACACTCGGCGGACACCCCCCCTAAAGGGGGGGGGTGTGTCCGCCGGGATTGTGTCTGAAGACTGTCCGGACAAAGTGTCCGGCTTCTAACCCACTGTGCTTTCAACGCGTTTCGGTCGATACGCCTGGTTTCCCGGACACTCAGGCGGACACTGTCCGCCCGGACACTCTCGGCAAAAGTGTCCGCCTTTGTTTTCATACACTTACAGCCACAACACCCGAAAGTGTCCGGAAGTGTCCGCCCCACTGTCCGGCTCATTCCGCCCTCCTCTCCGCCAGGCCGACCCGCCCGCCGTCGAGCACGACGAAGAGCTTCTTGTACCGCCGAGCAGTGCGCTTGACGGTCTCCACTGATGCGTCGATCTCTTCGGCCAGTTCCTCGAAGCTCGCAGCGCCCCGCTTCAGCGCCGCGATCATCCTTTGCCGGACCGTGAGGGTGGCCGACAGGTCCGGTGAGTCGGCTACGTCCGCCGGGCGGAAGATCGTCTCGTACTCCTCGAATATCACCTGGAACCCCAGAGGCTCCTGGAGCTTGCGCAGGTTGTTCTTGCGCGGGAAGAGCCCGATGGTGAGCACGCTGCCGTCAGGCGAGGAGTCGTCCAACTTCACGAACCAAGTCGCCCGGGCGCCGTTGTGCCAGAAAACCGAGCCGAACGGCTTCTTGTCGCCGCCCTCAGCCTTGGCAATGTGGGCGACGTGTAGGCTGCCGACACCCAACCGCCGGACGGCACGAAAATACGCCCCGGCAACCTCGGCCGCCTCGGGTGGTCCGTCGCAGGCGAAGCCGATCGAGTCGAAGACCGCATATTCGATCTTGTGCTCGCGGACGATCCGCAGCAGCCTGTCCGCCTCATAGGTGAGCGGTCGCTCGCACCGGGCGTAGATCACCCGCGGCATGCCTTCGGGGAAGAGGCGCTCGAGGCGATCGCGGTGGTCTTCGGCGGCCAACTCCCAATCGAAGAGCCCTACGGAGACGCCCAGCTCCGCGAGCCGGCCAGCGAGCCACAGAGCCAGGTAGCTCTTCGCTGCGCCGCCGTCGCCGAAGAAAATCGTCGGGTGGCGCCGCGGCAGGACGAGCCCTTCCACCTCGAGGTTGTTCTCCGGCCCAGGCGCCGGCAGGGTGCGGAGATCCGCGGCGGCCCCGCCTTCGCGTTCGGCGGCGAGAACCCGCTGCGCGAACTCCTCGACGAGACCAACCCAGTCGATGTCCTTGGTGCGCGCCCGCTGCGCCAAGAACTTCGCCCGCTCCTGCCTCGCCCTGGTCGATGAGAGGTTGAGGTTGCCGATGCTGAGGGCGCCGTTGACGGTCTTCGCGCCGGGCAGGGCGCAGTAGACGGCCAGCTCGCCGATGAGCTCATGCCTCTCGCGACGCAGGCGATCCACCTCGAACCGAATGCCGGCCTGCGGCAAGGTCAACCGGTAGCAATCCACCCCTTTGGATTGGAATTCCCTCGGGCCCAGAACATCGGGCCCATTTGGGTGTCGTGAGGCGGTTGCTTTGACGCCGGCAGGGGTGCCGGCTTCCGCCGCGGCCAGCTCGTCCACCGCCAGCCGCCGGAACTGCTCGTCGCTCAATAGCCGCCCCCTCACGCCGCAACCTCCCGCCGCTCCAACCGCCGGCGGAGCTGCTCGAGCTCTGACGGCCGCAGTCGTTCGAGCTGCTCGACCGCCCGCGCGAACCGGTCGCCCAAGCGCTCGCAGTCGGTCATCACCTGGGCAGCTTTGACGACGTGGGGGTGCTCCAGGTCGAGCGCCAAGCCCTCGTTCTCCCACCATCTGCGGGCGAGTCGCGCCCGATCCCAGAACAGGTTCCGAAGCCGCACCAGCAGCTCGACCCGCCTTCGCCGCCACTCGGCCAGCTCGGCGGCCCGCCGCTCAGCTTCTCGCCGCGCCCGCAGGCGCCGAAGATACTCCTCCCGCGGCAGCCACTCCCGCGGCGCCCGCCAGAGGTTCCGGCGCCGAAGAGCTTCGATCACCGCCTCCTGCGGACACCCGGCGTGACAGTGAACCAGAACCCGCTCGTCGTCGCTGTCGCGGATCGAGAGCGAAGGCCGGCGGTCCTCGTGGGCGGGACAGCGCGCGATCCAGCCCGAGCCGCACCGCCGACCGCCCAAGGTCTCGGCGATCTCGGCGGCGGATTTGGCCGTTTGAACGAATGGCGTTACACTACCGATAGGCATCGCGATCTCCTACGAAAGCCGAAAGCCTGCACCCCGGGGCCCGGTTGAGACGCCGGGCCCCGCCCTGCCTTGCCTCGCCATGCCCGGCCACGCCCCGCCAAGCCCTGCCGAGCCCGGCTCTGCGAGAACCTCACGCGACAACCTCCGGCTCGCCGTTGGGTTTGGTCGCGTAGCGGACCGCTCGACCAAAGGACCGCCACCTGGGATAGCCCGGCCGTCCGCCAGGGCAGCCGGCGCGACGGTCGGCGAGCCGCCAGTTTGCCAAAGTTTGCTCGCTGAGGCCCGTCAGCCGCGCCAATTCCGCGGCCGTGATCCATCGAACGGCGACCTCGTTGATCTGATTCGCGTTGGAACTGCTGCTCATCTCGCCCCCATCTTGCCCTACAAGTTGGCGGAAAAAAAGGACATAACTTTCACATGAGAACTGCCGTGGAATCAGTAGGTTAGAGAGGCGGGGAATTTGGTGGGCGGGCTACTTCCGGCGGCGGCCCCGGCGGGCGGGGCGGGGATCGAGGCCGATCAGGTTGAGAACTTCGCGGACGCGCCGCGTCACTCCAGAGGGATAGCCGTCCCTTGCGATCTCGAACGCCGAGCGCCCGAGGCATTGCCAGCGGACAGCCCACTCGAAGTGCAAACCCAAACTCTTCTCCGGCGCCGGGCGCAGCCCGCGGTCCTCGAGCAGCCGCTCGATGCGGTCGAGCTCGCGCCTGGTCGCGGCCGGGGCGAGGCCGTGCCGCCGGGCCCGTTCCGCCGCCTGGCCCCGGGTGAGCCGGCGCTCGGTCAGCTCCCGCGGATCCCACAGCCGGGCGGCCTCCGGCGGCAGCAGCTTCCAGCCGCCCACGGCCAGCGGTGCCCAGGCCAGCGGCTCACGCTCGCGAAGCCCCGGATAGCGCCGCCAGGTCTCGATGGTCCTCCGCGCCGCTTCCAGCGCCCAGCCGGCCGGTGAGCCCTCGAAGGTCAGGTTCCACCGCCGCGCCCAGGCGGCCAGGGCGTCCTCGCTCGGGCGGAGCTCCGCGAGGCTCTTCAACACCTCCGGGGCCGCGGTCTCGACAGCGCGAAGGAAGAGGCGACGCGCCTCCCAGCGGATCTCGCGCTCGGTGGCATAGACCGCCGGCGCGAGCGGGAAGCGTTTGGTCTCGTAGGTCACAGCCTCAGCTCCTCACCCAGGATCTCCTCGTAGCGCCGCGCCACCGCGTTCGCCCACGGGCGGAGGCTCTCGACCACCAGCGGCGCCGTGATGTAACCCCGGCTTACGTCTGAACCTAACGAATGCCCGAGCAACAGCCGTGCCTGATCAGGCGAGGCCCCGAGCTCGGCCAACGTCGTCCGGAACGTGTGCCTCAGGTGGTGCGGCCCCGGGATCCCCCGCTTGTCGTCCCTGACGCCCACGATGTGCCGGCCGGGCCGCTGGCTCGAGGGAAACACCCATTCGCTGGGGGGCATCTCGCCGCTGTCGCGGTACTCGCTCATCAGCGCCGCCAGCCGGTCGCTCATGGGTACCACATACGGCCTGTCGCCCTTCGCCACCGAGAACCGCAGCGTCTTCTTCTCGAAGTCCACGTCTTCCCACCGCAGGCTCTCCACGCTACGCTTCCTGGCCCCGGTGAGCAGCGCCGTGATCCACCACATCTTCTTGACGGCCCCAAGCCGCTGCACCCCTGCCCACCACGTCCGGAGCTCGTCCGGCGAGAAGGCCCAGTCCCGGGCCGGGATCCGGTGAATCTGCGCCGCCACCGTCGGGGGCTCGGGCAGGTCCGGGTCCACCTTCCGTTGCCAGCGGTAGACGGCGCTCAGCAGCCGCACCACCTGGTTGCTCGTCGCCGCCCCGTGCTCGGTGCTGACGCGGGCCTGAAGGCGCCGCACGCCGGCGCGGTCATGGCCGATCTCGAACAGCGTCCGGCTGCCCCAGTGGCTCAGGTAACGGTCGTAGACGTAGCGGTAGATCTCTTTGGTCTTCTCGGCCAGCGGCTTCTGCTCGAGGTAGTCCTCGAAGGCCTCGTCCAGCGTCGCCTGGTCGCCTCGAGGCGGCTTCGGCTTCATCGCCGCCCAGATCTTCATCGCCCGCCGCCTCGCCTGCTTCAGCGCCACCGGCCCGATGGTTTCCTTGACGACGCGACCGTCCACCTTTCGCTGGACGAAGAAGCTCCTGGTCGCCGCCCGGCAGCGCACGTAGAGTCCGGGAACTCCTTCGATCCGCCACGTGCCCGACCCCAGAGGCAAGGCGTCCACGGCCTTCTGATTCGCCGCGACGGTCTTCCCGCGGCCGGGCGGTACCGGGGCTACCCGGGCTTGCCTGTCGATCGAAATCACCTTCTGATTCATGATTAGTGGGTCGCCCGGGCGGTACCTCCGGCGGTACTTTTTCGCCTCAAATCGCCCGGTAAGCCCCAGTATACAGGATGACGTAAGTCAATGCAATAGAAGGACCAACAGGTTACGAGCAGGTATCGCCGATGAGGTCAGAATTCTTAACTCTTAATCAGTGGGTTGCAGGTTCGACTCCTGCCGGGCTCACCAATCTTTTCAATCTCTTGCCTCCCTGGATCTGCTCCAGGCCAGCGCGATTGCGTGTCCATGGCGTGCCATTAGGCCGTTTCCGTGCTTTTGGACAGGGGACCGCCCGAGCGGCATGCCCTCAGACTGGGGCCCGGCTCCTAAGCAACCCTATCAGCGCTCCGCCAGCCGCGTCGCTGACTGGTTTGGAAGTCTTACCCACCCTTTCGCCCAGCAGTGGTGCTGTTGTGGGCGCCGAGCCACGAGTGTCGGCTACGGGCCAAGCTTCGCAATTCAACTGTCCTAGACCTGCAGAACCCACCGCCTGCCTCTCCAGCCGGACGAGGCGGAACTCGCCCGCGCAGGCACCGCAGTCAAGCAGCGTGGCGCTGGAGTCTCTCGACCGCCGGCACCGTCGCCAGAATCAGACCCAGCCCCAGCGGATAGAGCACGCCGCAGACCAAGAACACGGGGGTGAAGGAAAAGGCTTCGACGACGCGACCGATGACCAGGCCGGAAAGGGCGCCGCCAATGCCGCCCGCGGTGCCAGTCAACCCGACGACCGTGCCGGTGCTGGAGGAGGGGAACAGATCGCCGATGAGCGTCATGTAGTTGGTCATCCAGAACCCGTGAGCAAACATCAGAACGCTCATGATGAGCACGGCCCAGAAGGCGTCGGGAGCGACGAGGCAAAACATCGAGGCGGGTGTCAGGAGGGCGGCCGCGGCCATGACGGTCTTGCGGGTACGGTTGATCGACCAACCTCTCCGCACGAGCCGGTCCGAAACGGCGCCGCCGATCAGCGAGGAGATACCAAGAGTGAGGAACGGAATCCAAACCAACCGGCCGATTTCCTCAATCGAGGAGCCGCGTTCCTGACTGAGGTACTGCGGTATCCAGAACATGTAGAAGTAGAAAACGGGGTCGAGCAGGAACCGGGTGAGGCTCAAGCCCCACACTTCGCGGCGCGAGAGCAAGTCGCGCCAGGGCCAGGGCGGATCTTTGGACTCAGCAACCTCGTGCCCGTCGAGAATGTAGCGCCGTTCCCGGGGTGAAGCGAAACGAGAGTCAGCCGGCTGCTGGAAGAAAAGCAACCAGAGCGCAACCCAGAAGCCGCCGAACAGACCGGTAGCCACAAAGGCGCCCCGCCAGCCCGAGTGCATCGAGATCCAGACGATCAACGGCGGGGCGAGTACGGCGCCAATCGCCGAGCCTCCCGTCGTCGCGATGCCCATCGCCAGGGCGCGCTCCCGCGCGGGGAACCACTCAAGCACCCCTTTGGCCGCGCCGGGGAAGCAGCCGCCCTCGCTGGCTCCCAGCAGAAATCGCGCGGCGGTCAACTGCCAGGCGCTCTGGACGCCGGCGTGGATCAAGCTGGCGAGCGTCCAGACGGCGACGGTGAGGCCGAGCCCGGCGCGGGTGCCGAGCCGGTCGATGAGCCGCCCGCCAAGGGTGAACATGACGCTGTAGGCGAGCGTGAAGGCGGCCACCGCCTGGGAGTACTCCACGTTGCCGATGCCGAGATCGTCCAGAATGCGCGGGGCCAGCACCGACAGCACCTGCCGATCGAAGAAGCTGAGCGCGGCGGCCAAGAAGAGCAGTCCCGCGATGAACCAGCGAAAGCCCGGCATGCGCGGCATCTAGCCTGTTTCCTCGGCGACGATCACGGCTTCGATTCCGAGCGCGCCGGCGATCTTTTCAATCGTCCGGGCGTGCCGCCCCACACCGAGGGCGAAGTGATGGGTGGGCCCCTCGGCCACCCAGCGCTTGAGAAACGTGCGCACATCCGGCCGGAAGAAACCGCGGGTGTTCGTGTTTCCGGTGGGCGGTATCGGCCCCTTTACGCTACAGCCCTCGGCGATGACGAATTTGAAGCGGCCCGCGCCGGTGAGCCCGATGCTGAGCATGGTGATCGGGCCCTCGCGGATCTTGAACTCGACGCTGGCGCCGTTGCCGGGCTTGCCGTGATACTTGGCGAGACTGCGGAGGACGGGCCGGCCTTCGGCGATGTTGATGTGATGGGGGCCGTCGTGGCCCACCAGTACGAAACCCTCGTCGAAATCCACTGGGTGGAACTCGGCGAAGCTGCCGCCGATTTCGAGGCGGTCTTCGATCAGCATGGCGATGCAGGTCTTCAGATCGGACTCGCCGCACATCGGAAAACCGGCCGAGGTCAGCAACGAGTTACCTACCGTAAGGTTGGTGACGAGGCGGCGCATTTCGCTCTCCGGTTCGCCTTCGTAGTAGTAGGCGAGGCCGTCGAGGTCATACTCGTCAACGAAGCCTTCCAGGGCGGCGGCGGCGCGCGCGGCCATCTCGAGATCTTCTTCGGTGAGCCGGAGGGTGATCGGATCCGACTTCGGGTCGGGGGTGGCAAACAGGTCGAGGATCTGCTCACGCTTGGCGCGGATCTCTGCCTCGGTCACCGCCCGGAAGTGCCGCATGAGGTCGTCCGGCTCGGTTTGAACGATGTGGCAGCCGAAGGCGGCGGTGAGCGCCGTATGATCGGTTTGCATGTCGAGCATGTTCTCGAGGACGTGACCGAAGTGCCCGATCCGCGCACGCTTCAGATCGTGCAGTACGCGGGCGATGGCGCACCATTCGGCCACTTCGCCTTCGGCTTCCGGATCGTCGTCGAGCGTCCCCAGAATCACCGGCGGCGGCTTCTTGCCCATGCGGATCGCCACGCCGGTGAATTCCGGCACCGAGCAGAAATCGTCGTTCAGCAACTGCATGCGGGTGGAGGCCCGCGTGTAGTCGAGCGCGCGGCTCGGCTGCAGCGCCACCAGCACGATGGGGATGTCGAGGTCCCGCACGATCATCCCGAAGGTGGCCGAGGTGGCGTAGGTGAGCATGTCACAAAAGAGCAGGTCCAGATCGGCCTTTCTCAGACGTGGACGGAGTTCGGCCGCCGAACGGGCGTCGTCCACGATGCCGAAATCGGTCACCTCGACCCCGTGGCTCCGCACACGCTCGACAAACACATCGAGCTTAGTGCGCAATTCGTCAAGCAGGCCCGGGAACTGAGGCCAGTAGACGTGGTGGCCCACGCCAAAGACGCCCACATTCGCCCGCAGCGGCTTGCGCCGGGGCACCCGCGGCGTATCGGTTAGTGCCGTGATCGGGTCTTTCGCTCTTGATCCCATTCGACAATCCGTTTCTGCAACCGCTCTACAACCCCGTCGTATTCCCTTTCACCATACAAGTTGCGAGTCTCGCCGGGATCGGTCTCCAGGTCATACAAGGATCCCTCGGGGCGCTCGCGGAACCGCTCCGGGGCGTCCGGATCGAGAAACACCGTCAATCTGTACCGCCCGTCCCTGATCGTCACCAGCCGGTCGTCGTCGCGGTAGCCCCGGTAGCCAAACTTGATTTCGCTGAACACCGGTTCCGGCGCCGGTTCTCCCCCATCCTCCAGCACCTCTTGGAGCCCGCTGCACTCGACCTCGCCCGGGACCTCGATTCCGGCGCACTCGAGCAACGCCGGCAACAACGAGATCGTATTCACCGGCGTGCGTACGCGGGCGCCGCTCCGGATTCGCCCCGGAGCCCAGAAGAAGAACGGGACGGTCGCCACCTGGCGGTAAAACGTCTGTTTCTGAAGCAACCCATGGTCACCGAGAAGCGTACCGTGATCCGAAACGAAGACAACGATCGTGTTGTCGAGCAGATCGCGTTTCCGCATCCAGTCGAGCAGCCGGCCGATTTCCGAGTCGAGGAAAGCGACGCGGTCGTAATAATAGCGGCGGGCTCTCCGGATCTGTTCGCGGCTGAGCCGGAACGCGCCTTGATACTCCCGCCAGACTCTGCGCTCGTAGAGGGGAACGCGGCTCAGTTCCTCTTCGGTGGCATACGGGATGCGGATCGCGTCCGGATCCACGGTCCCGCAGTACTCCTTGGGAACCACGACCGGGGTATGGGGAGCCAGGAGGGAGAGCCGCAGGAAGAACGGATCGGCCGCCGGCCGGCTGCTGAGCCAGTTGATGGCCAGATCCACGTTCTGGTGCTCCGCGGTCTCCTCGATCCGCCCTGGGAAGCGGCCGGCCAGAATCCACGGCTGCGGGCCGGGGTACTGGACGATCTCGCAGGCGGCCGGATCGCAGGGGCGGTTGTAGTGGAGGGCGGAGAGCGGCCCGCCAATCGTGCGGCCGCCCTCGATCTGGAACGCCTGCCGGCCTTTGCGGAAATAATGCTTCTTGCCGAACGAGGCCGTGCGGTACCCGGCGCCTTCGAAGGCCCAGGTAAGAAACGAAGTATCCTGCCGGATGTGCGGCGCCTGGTTGTGCAGGACGCCCGTGGTGGAACCGTACTGGCCGGTGAGCAGCGAAGTGCGCGCCGGGACGCAGACCGGCGACGGTGTGTAGGCTTCCTCGAAGGTCGTGCCTTCGGTGGCGAGCTCGTCGAGATGGGGAGTCTTTGCCCACGGGCTCCGATAGGCGCCCATCGAGTCGGGGCGCTGCTCGTCGGTCATCAGCCACAGCACGTTGGGAGGCTTGCGGGCGCACCGCAGCAGGGCGGGGGCGGCCAGCGGCGCCGCTACGCTCCCGAGGAACCGGCGGCGGGTGGTGCTCATTCGGACTGCTCGCATCAGGTGTCTACTTTCGCCCGTTCAGGCGCTTGGCGTCAATGGAAAACCGCGGGCATGGACTTCGTTGCGGAGGCCGAAACGCGGAGTCGGTTCTAACCTGCACTTGTCAAAGAAGGTTTTCCTTTCCACGTTCGACTGTTCTTGCTACAATACCGGGGTCGTGGTTCGACAGGCGAAACGGGCATCCGCCGGATCCGGCGGGGAATCGGCAAAGAAACCGGAGATCGTCCACTCCGTGCTGCGGGCCTGCCGGGTAATGAATGCCTTCCGGCACGAAGGAGAGCTCCTGCGATTGCGGGACTTGGTGGCGCGGACCTCAGAAAACAAGGCCACCGTCTTACGGTTGCTGCGGACGCTCGAGCAGGGCGGCTTTGTCGAGCGCGTCGGCAAGCAGCACTACCGCTCCCGGATCAGTACGCCCAATGCGCCGAAGGCGCGGATCGGCTTCGCCACGCGGGGGTCACGCCTCCCGTTCTCCCGCATCGTCACCGAAAGTGTGCAGCGGGCTGCGGCCGAGGCCGGATTCGATCTGGTGACGGTGATCAACCATCGCAGTCCCAAGAAGGCGCTAAGCAATGCCGATCTTCTGGTGCGAGAAGGCGTGGAGCTGGTGATCGAGTTCCAGACGCACGAGCGGGTGGCGCCGGTGATCTCGTCTCGCTTCCTGGAGGCGAACATTCCCGTGATCGCGATCGAGATACCCCACCCGGGCGCAACGTTTTTCGGGGCGAACAACTACCAGGCCGGCCTGATCGGCGGGCGAGCGCTGGGCCGGTGGATTCAGAAGCACTGGGGCGGACAGGTGGAGCGGGTCTTCCTGCTGGAGGAGGAGATCGCCGGGCCCCTGCCGAAGCTGCGGGTAACGGGAATGAGGGTGGGCATGCACGAGGTGCTGCCCGAGACCGAGCAGGCGACGATCGTCGAAGTCGACGGTAAGGGCACGCTCGAGACGGCATTCGAGCAGATGCGGAGGCGCCTCCGCCTTCTCCGCCCTGAGCGAACAGTGGTGGCGGCCGGCAACGACCCGATGGCGCTCGGCGCCCTGCGCGCACTGGAAGAAGCCGGCTGGCTGGATTACTGCGCAGTCATGGGCCAGAACGCCACTCCGGAGGCCCGCGCCGAGCTCCGGCGGCCGGGGACCCGTCTTGTCGGTTCGGTTGCGTACTTCCCTGAGCGTTACGGTGACGAGATCATGGCCCTGGCCCGCAGAATCCTCGACGGCAAGCCTGTTCCCCCGGCCGTCTTCACCAAGCACCGGCTGATCACTCCCGAGAACGTTGACAAGTACTATCCGCTGGATGCCGAGCCATTCGTGTCGTTTGTCGGCTGAGAGCTGTTCCGGTTCGTTCCGAGAAACGTCTCCGCTGAGCTCCGGCGTCGCGAGGGTCTCCCGACAAAGACCTGAGGGCCCGCGCAAGTCACAGAAAGACCTGGGAATCGCGCTACCCGCAGAGGATGCCGTGCGTTTCGAACAGTGAAACACATCGACCTCGCCACAATCCCCTTTGACATTTCGCTCCCGGCACCGCAACATCGACGCGAGCACGGGAAGTGGCTGGCGCGTCCTGGTGCTCAAACCAATTAAGTCGAAGGGGGACGAGATGAGAACTCGCCTTATCGGTCCTGCATGGTGGCAGCTACCGATATTCGTATGTTTGTTGCTGGCGGGCGCAGTGAGCGGATCCGCACAGGTCTCGCAAGGCAGCATCGGGGGGCAGGTCACCGACCAGACCGCAGCGGCCATACCCGGAGCCACAGTGGTGGCCGAAAACGAGGCCACCGGCATCCAGACCACCGAGACCACGGATGAAGCCGGACGCTATCTGTTTCCCGCCCTGCCGCCGGGTGTCTACACGATCCGCGTCGAGGCGGACGGGTTCAAGACCTATACCGCCACAAGTTTGCAGGTACAGGTCGGACAACGTGTCACGCACGACGTGGAACTGGAGGTGGGGGAAACGACCACAAGGATTGAGGTCGTCGCCAGTACGCCTGTACTCGAACAGCGCAGCGCGGCGATCGGCCAGGTGATCAGCGAGCATGAGGTCAAAGACCTGCCACTGAACGGGCGCAACTTTCTCGACCTCGCCATGCTCGTCCCCGGAGTATCCGAGATGCCAGGCTCGATTCAGAGCAACAATCTCAGCGTCAACGGCATGCGCGGGAATCAGATCGCCTTCTATTTCGACGGCGTCGACACCCGCGTCGAGCACTCCGGTCAGCCTGCTTTCAACCCGTCGGTGGAAGCGATTCGGGAGTTCAAGATACAGCAGAACTCCTTCTCGGCTGAGTTCGGACGCGCTCCCGCGGCGATCAACCTTTCGCTCGCTTCGGGGACCAACCGGTTTCACGGAACCCTTTTCGAGTTTCTCAGGAACGACAAGCTGGACGCTCGCAGTTTCTTCTCGCCCGAGCGCGATCCGCTACAGCGGAACCAGTTCGGCTTCGTTTTCAGCGGGCCGATCGTCCGGAACCACACGTTCTTCATGACCAATTATGAAGGGCAGCGCGAACGGCGGACGCGCACGCCGTTCTACAGCGTCCCCTCCGTTGCCGAGCGTGACGGCGACTTCACCGGCGCCAATCCGATCTTCGACCCGATGTCGCTGGACCCCGAGACCAACCTCCGGCAGCCGTTTCCGAACAACACGATACCCAAGGACCGCTTCGGCAAGATGGGCACGGCTATCTTGAAGTACTACCCCTTACCGAACCTCGAAGGGGTCAAAGGGTTCAACTACTCCGTGCCGGCGCCCCGGATCGCCGACTCCGATCAATTCCACGCGCGCATTGACCAGCAACTCTCGGATTCCGATCTCTTATTCGGCCGCTATTCCTGGGCGACAAGCACCAACGCGACCCCCAGCGGCTTGCCGCTCACCGGCAAATTCATCGACGTGGACACGCACAACTTCACCGTGCAGGAATCCCACACGTTCTCGCCCACGATCATCAACCAGTTTCGGCTCGCGTGGACCTACTACAAGCTATTCGACCATTTCCCGCTGGCTGACCGGAATCTGGCGGCCGAGGAGTTCGGTTTGCAAAACATAAACCCTCCTGCGTCATCTTTCGGCCTGCCGTTCCATCAGGTTTCGGGCCTGTCGTCGATTGGCGCGAACCGGTTTTCTCCGAGGGGTACCCAAGAGAACATCTACACCCTGGCCGATGATCTGACCGTGATCCGCGGGAAACACAATCTCAAGTTTGGTTTCGAAGGCCGCTACTACCGCCCGGCGCTGCGCATCCTCGCAACACCCAACGGCAGCCTCGTCTATCAGAACCGGTTCACCAGGCAGCTTGGGGCGCCCGACACCGGCAGCGCCGTGGCCGACCTCGTGCTCGGCTTCCCGTGGAGCGGCCGCGGCACGCAGCTTGTCGAGAGCAACGGCCTGGTCAGCCTGAAGTACTACTTTTTCAGCGGCTTCGTCCAGGACGAGATCAAGCTGCTTCCTGACCTGACGGTGAACCTCGGCCTGCGCTACGAGTATCAAACGCCGTTCAAAGAAAGGTTCAACCAGCTTCTGTTTTTTGACTACGTCAACGGCCGTTTCCTCGAGCCCGGAAAAGACATCGACAGCCTCCAGAAGCCGGACCGGAACAACTTCGCGCCGCGCGTCGGCATCGCCTACTCCGTCAACTCCAGGACTGTAATCCGGGCGGGCGCCGGCGTCTTTTACGGGTTGATCCGCTCGCGGGAATTCCCGGCCTTTCACCTCTCACCGCCTTACACGGTGGACTCGACACTGTTCTCAGACCCGCTGATCCCGGACCTCCCGGGCAAGTTGTGGCCGCCGGCTCGGGTGCGCGACCCCGAAACGGGCGAAGTGCTGCTGACGCCCAACACAGGAGTGTTCTCCCTCGATCACAGCTACCGGACGGCTTACATCTACCAGTGGAACTTCAGTATCCAGCGCGAACTGGCGGACCAGTGGATGCTGGAGCTCGCCTACGTCGGCAACAGCGCCCACAAACTGATCGGTCGTGACCTGGTGAACCAGGCCCGCCTGGACCCCGACCCGGTCAACAACCCGACGCCCGTCAACAGCCGGCGCCCGAATCCCAACATCGGCGATGTCAGCATGGTGAAGTCGCTCGACAACTCCAACTACCACGCCTTGAATGTCAAGCTGAACAAGAGGTTTTCGAACGGCTTCTCCCTGATCGGCGGCTACACTTGGGCGAAGGCGCTAGGCATCGGCGGCGCGCTTTTCGGCGACCAGTCTCGCGCCCAGAATGCCTATGACCGCGACGCGGAATACGGACCGCTGGACATCTACCAGAAGCACCGTTTCACTGTTGGTTGGGTCTATGAGCTGCCGTTCGGCAAAGGCAAGCCGCTGCTTTCCCATGTCTCCGGAGTGGCCGGCAAGCTCGTCAGCGGATGGTCGACTCAGGGCATCTACGTCGCCCATTCAGGCATCCCGATCGTTTTTGACTTGAGGTCCTCTGTCTCGTCCAATGTCGGCCGCCAGGACATGAACCGCCCGGACCGTGTCTGTGACGGCAACCTGCCGAAGAGCGAGCGGACCCTCACCCGGGCCTTTGACACGAGTTGCTTCGTCGACCATCCTTTCGGAAGGTTCGGCAACTCCGGCAACGGCGTGCTCATCGGCCAGGGCATCAACACGTTCAATCTGACCGCCATGAAAAACACCGTGTTTGCGGTCAGAGACACGCCGATCACCCTGCAATTCCGGGCGGAGTTCTTCAATGCGTTCAACCATCCCGGGTTCGGAGACCCGAGTGCGCGCGTCGGCACACCGCAGTATGGAGTGATCCGGAGCACCCGGGTCGGCGGCCGGGAAATCCAACTGGCTCTGAAGCTGATCTTCTAGTGAGCACCGGCCCCAGAACGTGAGGCGCATGGGCGAACGAAGTTCGACCCTCTTGTTTGCGCTCCTCGTGGGCGCACTCATTCTCGGTTGCGGAACCGGCGAACAGACGGACACCCGGATCGAAAGCCGGTTCCGCAATCCCCCGGACGAGAGCCGCATGGCCACCTACTGGTGGATCTTCGGCCCCGCCTGGACCGACGACGAGATCGACCGCGAATTGCAGGTGCTCAGCGACGCCGGCATCGGCCGCGTGATGATCTTCCCGCTCTACCCCTACGAGGTCGATGCCCCCCAGCGGGGAATCAAGAACCTCGAATACCTCTCACCCGAGTTCCTCGAGCGGTTCCGACACGCTGTGCACAAGGCCCGGGAGCTTTCCATCCAGGTTGATCTGGTGATGGGCACCGGCTGGCCCTACGGAGGGCCCACGATCCCGCAAGAACTCTCTCCCCGGCGAATCTACGCGAAGACCGTCCCCTTCACCGGAGCAGCCGGCGACCAGGTCACCGTTCGCCTGCCGGAGCTGGAGGCTCACGATGAGCTGATCGCGGTCCAACTCGTGCCCGCGGATCGTGCCGGCAATCGCGTAGCCATCGACCTCACCCGGGCGGCAGCGTCCGGTTCTGTTGCGTTTGAAGTCCCACCCGGCAAGTGGGAACTGATGGTCTTCGTTCAGGGCTTGACAACCCAGCGGCACGACGTCGTTTTCGCCGCGGCCGGTGGTGGTGGCCACGCCATCGACCACCTGGACCGACGAGCGGTGAAGAAGTACCTCGACGACGTCAGCGCCAAGCTGGCCAATGCCGTCGCGCCCGGGGAGATCCGCGCGATGTACTCGGCCAGTTTCGAGGTCTACGAAACCTCTTGGACCCCCGGATTCCTGGACGAGTTCGCGCGGCGCCGCGGCTACAGCCTCCGGCCGCACCTGGCGGCGCTGTTCCGCAACCGGGGCGAAGAGTCGATGCACGTCCGCTTCGACTTCTGGCGAACCATTGCCGAGTTAGCGGCCGACAACTACCTGAGCCAGGTCGGTGACTGGTGCCGGTCCCACGGTTTCGGCTTTCAGGCGGAATCCTACGGGGTCCCGCCAGTGACGCTGGCCAGCTTTGCCGGCGTTGACTACCCGATGGGCGAAGACTACGACTGGAAGGAGTTCAATCGGACGCGCTGGGCGAGCTCCGCCGCACATTTCTACGAGCAGAACGTCGTCAGTGTCGAGGCCTACACCTGGCTGCGGATGGCCCGTTATACATCGAGTCTGGAGGATCTGAAGCGCGGCAGCGACCTCCACTTCGTTTCCGGCGCCAACCGGATCGTGGCGCACGGCTACGCCTATTCCCCTCCTTCAGCGGGCGTTCCGGGCTGGGGTTACTATGCCGGCGCCATGCTGACGGAGAACCAACCTTGGTGGAAGTACTTTCCCGAGCTCTCCCGCTATGTGCACCGCGCCGGATACATCCTCAGCTTGGGGAGGCCGGTGGCCGATGTCGCGTTGTACCTGCCGGAAGGCGATCTGGCCGCTGAGTTCCCTCCCAGCAACTTCAACCTGGCCAAGGAAGTCATCTTCCGGCTCGACCGCGAGAGGACGATAGAGGATTACAGCTGGGGGTTGCCGCGTCAATTACAACTCGAAGCCGATGTCGTGAAAACCGCGGTCACCAACGGCTATTCTCTCGAGGGCGTCGACTACTCGATCCTCTCCACTTTGGGGACGATCGAGGACGGCCGGTTCAACATCGGCCACAGCAGTTTCCGCGTCATCGTTCTTCCCGGTCTCCGGGGCTTGCCCCTCGAAGTCCTCGAACGCATCGTCAGGTTCTGCCGCCAGGGCGGGACCGTCATCAGCACCCTGCGCCTGCCTGAGATCGCTTACGGGCTCAAGGACCACGAACAGAACGCCGCCCGTTTGCGCGAACTGATGGACGAGTTGTACGGCGGCATCGACCGCGCCCGGGACTACCAGGAGAAAACGGTCGGGCGGGGCCGGGCAATCTTCGCCGGGGACGAGACCACGAACTACTTGAGAGCGCTAAACACGGTCGCGCCGGACATGATCATCAAAGGCGGCGATCAGGAGGTCGGGTTCGTCCACCGCCGTGCCGGAAACCAGGACTTCTATTTCATGGCCAACCTCGGCGACCAGAGTAAGCGGCTGGAGGTGAGCTTCCGCGCAGGAAACCGGAAGCCGCGGCTTTGGGATCCGATGACGGGAGAGATCCGGGACGCGCGGGCGTACCGCTTCGACGGAGACCGTACCGCCGTCAACGTGACGCTGGAGCCGTACGGCTCGATCTTCGTCGAGTTTGGGACCTCGACGGCGCCGCCCCCGGAACCGGGGCCCGGACCCGCTGCTCAGCCGGAGGCTCTGCCGGTCTCCGGACCGTGGAAGTTGAGCTGGCCGGGCACCGGGATCAGCGCTATGGAAATGGATGAGCTGCATTCCTGGACGATCTACCCGGCGGCGAAGTATTTCTCCGGTACCGGCCGGTACGAGACCACGGTCCACCTGCCGGAGGCCTACCTGAACAAAGGCCCCCGCCTGGTCCTGGATCTCGGCGATGTACGCAACGTCGCCGAAGTGTGGGCGAATGGCGAGCACGCCGGAGTCGTGTGGAAAAGGCCGTACCGCCTGGACGTAACCGGCAAGCTCCGCTCCGGGGACAACACTCTGCGGGTGGAGGTGACCAACCTGCTCATCAACCACGTCTTGAACCAGCCAGTGAAAGACTACTCCGAAATCCAGCGACGCTACAATATCGGAATTCGCATTCGAACGCCGGACGAAAAGCAACGGGTCAAGCAGCCGCTGCCCTCCGGCTTGCTCGGACCGGTGCGGTTGATCATATTGAACAACGTTACGAACCAGCAGGGGAACGCTGGCCCATGAAGAATCACGCTTGCTTGCTCGCCGCCGCTGTTTGCCTCGCCGTCTTGGTCTTGGCCGCCGCGGCGCCGCCGGCGGAGCCGGTCTCGCTCGAGGAGGGCTTCCGCAACCCGCCAGTCGAGGCCCGGCCGGCCACCTATTACCTGCTGCTGAACGGCTACGCCAACCGGGACTACCTGCCCCGGGAAATCGAGAGGCTGCACGACGCGGGCATCGGAGGGCTTTGCGTGTTCGACATGGGCGCACGGGGCAAGAACGCGCCGCCGGCGGGCCCGGCGTTCATGAGCCCGGAATCGGTGGCCAATATCGCGTTGATTCTGCGCACGGCGAAGCGGCTCGGCATGGAGGTCGACCTCTCCGTCTCCAGCAGTTGGGACATGGGTGGAAGCTGGGTCACGCCTCGCGACGGGAGCATGGCGCTGTACCGGTCCGAGATCGAGGTTGAGGGACCACGCACTTTCGATCAGCGGCTGCCGTTCCCTGACACTCCACCCTCCAACCCGAAAGGCCCGGACGGGCTGCCGGTGTTTCACACCGAAGTCGCCGTGCTCGCGGTGCCCCAGCCGCGGCGGCTGCCCGGCCACGAGTTCGTCTTCGAGCTGGAGGAACCGGCAACCATCGAGCGCGTCGTGCTCTACAACACGCTGAGCGGCGAGCAGGGGGTCAACTACTTCACCAAGGAGTTCTCGGTGGAGGTTTCTACCACCGACGCGCGTCCCGGTTCCTTCCGCGAAGTTCTCCGCGCCTCGCTCGAAGGCCGCACCGGGCCGCAGGAGTTCCGCTTCCCGCCCGCCAGGGCGCGTTACGTTCGCCTGCTTGTTCGCAGCGGCCATAACCCTGAATCGGGTCGCGTGCAGCTCGCCGAGTTCGAAGCCTACACCGCCGAAGGCCGGAACGTGCTGCTGTCCCACCGCGCCAACCGCACCATCGACGGCGCGAAACTGATCCGCTACTCCTCGACCGGAGGAAACGACCGGGCCGCGTGGTCCGCCTACAACCTGTTCGACGGCGTTACCAGCGGCGCTCGGGGAAGCTGGTCTTCCAACGGGCCGCCCCCGCTGGTGATCCCTGACCGCAGCCGCCTCATCGACCTGACCGATCGCGTCGATCGCACTGGACGTCTCCGGTGGAAAGTCCCCGCCGGCAAGTGGGCCATCCTCCGCTTCGTGTGCACGAACACCGGCGAACGGCTCAAGGTGCCGAGCCCGAACTCGGACGGCCTGGCCACCGATCACCTGAGTGCGGGCGCCACCCGCCGCTTTCTCGGGACGCTGATGAGTCGGCTCGAGCGGGGGATAGGCGAGTTGGACGCAAGCGCGCTCGATGACCTCTATCTGGCCAGCTACGAAGTCCGCGGCCGGATCTGGACGCCCGACTTCATCGAACAGTTCCAGCGGCGGCGAGGCTACGATCCCACTCGTTTCCTCCCTGCCCTGTACGGCGCGGTTGTCGACGACGAGGACATCACCGAGCGTTTCCGCTACGACTTCCGCAAGACGCTCGGCGAGCTGCTGGTTGACGCTTACTACCGGACCGCGACAGCGGTAGCCCACGAGGCCGGCGTGGGCATCGAATCAGAGGCCGGCGGACCGGGGCCGCCGATTCATCAGGTACCCGTCGACGCGCTGCTGGCGCTCGGAGCCATCGATTCAGTCCGAGGTGAATTCTGGCCGCATCGTCCGCACGCGGACTCGCTGTGGGTGGTGAAGGAGACGGCTGCGGCGGCGCACATCTACGGCAAGCGCCGCGTCCATCAGGAAGCGTTCACCAGCATGCATCACTGGGAAGATGCGCCCCAGAGTCTGAAATGGTCGGCGGATCGCGCCATGTGCGAGGGGGCCAACCACTTCGTCTGGCACACGGCGTCCCACCAGCCGCCCGAGGCCGGCAAGCCCGGCTGGGCATACGGGGCCGGCACGCACCTCGGGCCCAACCTCGTCTGGTGGCCGATGGCCGGGGCGTTCCTCGAATACCTGGGCCGGGCGTCGTTCCTCCTCCAGCAGGGCCTCTTCGTGGCCGACGTCGTCTACTATTACGGCGACCAGGGCTTCAATTTCGTCCCGCCGAAACACGTGGACCCATCGCTCGGGCCCGGCTACGACTATGACGTCACCAACGCGGAGGTGATTCTGAAACGGATGAGCGTGCGGGAAGGCAAGATCGTGCTGCCCGACGGCATGAGCTACGAAGTCCTGGTGTTGCCCGAGCGGGACGATATCGACCTCCACGTGCTGCGCAAAGTCCGGCAGCTTGTACTCGACGGCGCCACGGTCGTCGGACGCCGGCGGCCCTCCCGCTCGACCGGTCTCACGGGGTATCCGGAGAGCGACAGAGAAGTTCAGAAGCTGGCGGCGGAGCTGTGGGGCAAGGGAAAGATCATCACGGACAAGTCACTCCGAGAAGTTCTCACGGCCCGCGGCGTCGGGCCCGATTTCACCTTCAGGAGCAAACGACGCGATACAGAACTCGATTACATCCATCGCCGCACGAAGGAAGCCGAAATCTACTTCGTCCGCAACAAGAAGCGGCGGCCGGAGCACGTGGAGGCCACTTTCCGGGTATGGGGGAAACGGCCGGAGCTTTGGGATCCGGTTACGGGCCGGATTGCGGCCGTGCGCACTTTCAAGTCCTCCGCTGAAGGTCTGACCGTTCCCCTCGATCTGGATCCGCACGGCTCGGTTTTCGTGGTATTCCGGGAGGCCGGCGGACCCGCCCCCGAGCCACGTTCGTCCAAGAAGGAAGCGCCGGTTGTGATGGAACTTGCGGGCCCGTGGGAATTGCGGTTTCCCCCCGGGATGGGGACGCCGGCCACGGTCAGGTTGCCGGAGCTGATCTCCTGGACCGAACACGAGCTTTCCAGCGTCCGTTGCTTCTCCGGCATCGCCACCTACACGAAGCGATTCCACCTCTCGGCCGACTGGCTCGCTGGCGATGGGCCTGTATATCTGGAACTGGGCGATCTGTGGGCGGTGGCCGGGGTGACTTTGAACGGGGAGCCGCTCGGTGTAGCCTGGACGCCCCCGTTCCGGCTCCTGGCGTCCCAGGCGCTTCGAGAAGGCGAGAACACGCTCGAGATCCGCGTAGCCAACACCTGGGCCAATCGGCTGATCGGCGAGGCGCGCGGCGAGTGCGCGCCGAAGATCACCCGCACGAACATCACCGCGACGGCGGGGATACCTTGGGCCAGAGTGAAGCCCCGGAAGAGCGGGCTGTTTGGCCCGGTCAGGCTGGTCCGCTGATTCGGGACGGCACGGCGGATCACACGGGGAGGCGCGCAGGACGCACGGAGCGATCTCCAGCCGCCTCCCTGGGCCGCTACCCCGCCGCACCCACCGGTTCGATGTCTCGAATACAGGATCGTCTTACCCTCCGCCAACCATCAGTTCTCCCACTCCCCCGTGTAGCGGAACGTGGGAGTTCGACAACCGCTCCAGCTTCGCTGCGGCGGCTTCCTGCGTGTTGGGTAGGGCGTGGGAATCGATGTCGAGAGTGAACACGGCGCCGGCGTGGCCAAGCTGTTCCGACACGACCCTAGCTTCCTTCCTAGCCGCATTCACAACCTCGAATTGTGTGCCAACTCGGCCGCACGCACCTGGACTCACCCGATGCCGGCGGTGTCTGACATTTCGCGTAACCACGGCATTATCAACACGCAAGTGCATCTTTCCACACTCAGCCACAGTCGACCGAAAAAGGCGAAAACGGACTCTTAACCAGTGGCTTGCAGGTTCGACTCCTGCCGAGCTCACCAATCAACCACGGGCCCTTCGCGCTTCTCCGCCAGAAACGAGTGTGGGGGGCGAATCTTAATTCCGTTCCGGGACATAGAGCCCTCACCGGCCTCTGGTGGTTCAAAACGTCGCGTAACCCATTCACCCGCCGGCGGAGCTGCCCGGCCTTCGTGTGGACGGAGAGTGTCGCGGGGCCGAAAGCGGCGCTGGAGTTCTCCAGCGACTCGGCATTGGGAACCGGGGTCACGCCGTGCCAGGGAAGGGGATCTGATGTCCGCTCCCGTGCCGGTGTTAGAATCGCCTTGGAAGCTATTCCCGGCCGGTGCCGGGCCTGGTCTTCAAAACCAGTGGGCGGCGCTCCGCACTGCCGGTGGGTTCGACTCCCACTAGCTTCCGCCAGTAAGTCCTTGTCTTTCAATACGTTACCTCCACCCCACCCCTCGATTGTGCCCGAAATTGTGCCCGGTAGATACCGTTCCATCTTCGCCGCCACCTCCCGGACGTCGCGGTCACCGACGATGTGGTACCGCTCGAACGTGCGCCGCGTCAGGTGGCCGGAAACCAGCATGGCCTGCTTTTCCGGCACGCCCGCCCGGACCATGTTCGTCAAAGCCGTGCGGCGGAGGTCATGGAAGTGCAGACCTTCGACGCCGGCCTTGCGGCAGTACTCGTTCCACGTCTTCCAGCGGAAGATCATCTGCCGGCCCCTCACCTGAAACAGCCAAGGGCACCGAGGATCCCGGGTGGCGTATGCCATCTCGAGCCAGTGTTTCATTTCTCCGTACACCGGCAGCACCCTGGCCCGCCCCGTCTTGCTGTCCTGAGCCTCGATGCGGATCTCGCCGCGCTGAAAATCGACCTGGGACCACCGGATGGAGAGCAGCTCCCCGAGCCGCGCTCCGGTGTGGTAGCCGACGACGAGCAAGAGGCGGTAGTGAGCCGGCAGCAAATCTCGCAATCGCAGGTACTCCTCGTGCCGCAACAGTCCCGTGCGCACGTTGTTCTCCGGGAGCTTCTCGATGCGGGGGACCCGGGCGACCAACGGCGGCTCTGCTTCCGAGGCGAGCCGGAAGGCTCGACCAAGCAATTCCAACTTCCGGTTGATCGTGGCGTTGGCGGCGCCTTCGGCGCGGCGCTTTCGGATGTACCTCTTGACGTCGGCCGTGCTGAAAGCCGCTGCCTTGAGCTTCCCGAAAGCAGGACGCAGGTGCTTGTTGATCCGAAGCACACAGTGCCGCAGGCTGCGGATCCCCCGTACCTGGTAGTCTTCAATCAGCTCATCGAGCAGCTGAGAGACGGTCACGCGTTCCAGAGCGAGGCCGGCGAACCTGCCTGTGACGACCTCGCCCTGCCGCCACTTCAACAGCCGCTCGGCGTCGGAACGGCGGTCGCTGCGGCTCGACTCGCGGATCGGCTTCGGGTCGCCGGGCCGATAGTACTTGATCCACCAGATCCTTCCCCGGCGATAGATGCTGCCGAACTTCGGTCGCGTCGCCATATTCTCACCTCTATCCTCGTCAGGCCGCCCACGGCACCCCACCTTGAACCGCCCCGGGGGGGTCCTCGCCAGAGGTCCGTCCCGGAACGGAACATTCCCGGACGTCTGAGAACAATCCGGAACTTCCCGCCCCGGAGCTCCTCTGGTACTGTGAAGCCGCACCAAGGCCTCGGATCGATTAAGCGGGCGTTGCACTCTCTGCCGATCGGTCAGGCCGGCCGAGGCGCCAGACGGGGCAATTCCCAACAATGACAACCCTCATGCCAGGCAGCACACACCCGGGATTCATGTGGTGGAGATCGACCCTCGCGATCCTGATTCTTATTGCGATCTCTGGGCTCAGCCCGGCAAACGCCAGCGCTGCTGAAACCATGGCGCTCTGGCTCTTCGATGAACCGATCGGGCTCTATCCCAGTAGCGTCCTGGAGGATTCCTCCCCCAGCGACTATCCCTTGGTCCTCGGTCGCGGGGGCCGGATCACACCGGGAAAGTACGGCCGCGCGCTTGAGCCTGCCGAGCCGCCTCCAATGGTCTTTCCGCCTGGTGAAATCGCTTTTGGCTTGACACCCCTGCCCATCCCGCCCGGCCGCACCGTCGAGCCCATGACCTGGGCCAACGCCCGTTTTTGCGCCCTCATGACCAGCGGGGAGAACCACCTGCGGAAGGAGGTCGGGTTCGTCAATCCCACGGATACCCGGCTCAACCTCGGCCCGTTTGACTGGACCGTGGAGTTCTGGTTCGCGCCGGCGCGCAAAGCAGGAGAAGACGGAGTTGTCATCGAGATCGGCGAGGGCCCTCGCGGCGAGAACGAAAAGGTCACCCGGCTTGTTCTGAATGCCGGCGGCGACAGCTTCACCTTAACCAATCAGCCCAGCGGCACGGTGCTTCTGATCCCGTCAGACGCCCGGGCCCTGGATCCCGAGGCGGGGGCATGGCGCCACCTGGCATTCGTCTACTCCGCCGCTGAAGCGCAACTTCGCCACTACGTGGACGGCATCGAGCAGCCGCTTCCCGCCAGATCCCCCCTGAAGGCCCTCGCTCACGGAGACGAGGCGTATCTCTCCATCGGCCGCGACGGGCGCTGGGAGAGACCCCTGCCGGGCCGCATCGACGAGCTGCGCATATCCGTGGGCAGGGTGTATCGGACCGCCTTCAGGCCTCCGGCCAGTTTCGCCTCCGGTTTCCCCCGAAGACCGCTGAAGCAGGGTCCGCCGCTGCTGTTCTCCAAAGGCGCGAGCGCTCGATCTCCCATCCCGCTCCACACCCGGAAACACCTCTTCATCGACGGGGCGCTCATCGCTGAAATGAAGGACTGCAAGTTTGTGGTCAACCCGCCCAGGAAGGCTGAAAGGGTCATCGATCACATCCAGGGTCCGTTCAGGAAACACCTCACCGTGGTGGAAGACGAGGATGGCGTAATCCGAATCTACAACGCGGTGGCGAAGGACTTCCTGCAGGTCCTGACCAGCACCGACGGCGTTCACTTTCAGTCGCCTGATCTCGGCCGCGGGCTGATTGAAGGACGATCCAACATCGTCATCCCCGAGATGGTCGGCGGCCTGGGCAACCCGTTCATCGATCCCAACGGCTCCGGCGAAGACCGCTGGAAGTACTTCAGCGATTACCACCGCCGCGGAATCTACCTCTACACTTCTCCCGACGGCTACACCTGGAAGCGCAACCCGACCGCCACCTTGCCGTTCCGGTCCGGCACTCAGTCCTGCACGTTCTATGACGACCAGAGACAGCTCTATGTCAGCTACCACCGCTCGGGCATTTTCCAAACCCCGGGCGGGGCCACCCAACGAAGCTCGGTAGTCACGGAACATCGGAGTCTCTATGAGCCGACTCCGTTCACTCCTCTGAGCCAGGAGGACTACCTTAAGCTGAGGAAGCGATTCCGGCTGCGCGATCCGCTTCCCTGGTACCTGGACAACGGCCCCCTGACGCCCGGCGGTTTCGGCATGGAGTTCCCTCACAAGTTTGACCCTACGCCGGATGATCCCGTGGGAACGGACTTCTACATCACGAAGGCGCAAAAGTACCCGTGGGCGCCCGACACGTACCTGGCCTTCCCGGTGGCCTACTTCCATTACGAGGCAGACGGCCCTGAGACCCGGAGAATCCTCATGGACCCGGCCAGAGGCCGGGGTTCCGGCCCGCTGGAGACGCAGTTGGCCGTCAGCCGCGACGGACTGGACTGGAAGCGCCATCCGCGCCCGGCTTACGTGGGCATCGGGGAGCACCTCGGCCGCCAGGTGGTGACCGCCTACATCGCCCACGGCATGGTGCGCCGGGGCAATGAGATCTGGCAGTACTATTTCGGCGAAACGCAATACCACTCCCCCTGGAAACAGGACCCGGCGGGCCGCGGCGTCTACCGGCTCGTGCAGAGGCTCGACGGGTTTGTCTCCATCGACAGCCCGTACGACAAAGAAGGTCTGGTGGTAACCAAGCCGATCCTGTTCCAGGGCAACCGTCTCACCTTGAACATTGACACCGACGCCGTTGGCTATGCCCAGGTAGGCTTCCTAGATGAGAACGGCGATCCCATTGAAGGCTTCTCCGTGGATGACTGTATCTACATCAATGGAGACTTTGTCGAAACGGAAGTGGAATGGCTCCACCGGGGCAAGGACGTCTCGGCGCTGGCGGGTAAGCCGGTTCGAGTGGTATTTCGCATGTGCGGCGCCAAGCTATACGCCATGCACTTCGTAGAACGGTAAAGAGCGTGAAGGAAACAGAGCCGCAACAAATGCTGAACCGGTGCAACACCTTCGGGCGCATCCTGCACCGGACTCTCTGGGGGTTCCTGCTCGCCCCGGTTGCAGCCGCCGGCCTGGCCGCCCAGCAAACCGGGACCGACCGCATCGGCCTTCAGACGGAACCGGTTGGCTGGACCGGCTACCAGCAAATCCGCTATGTTTCCCTAGCGGACGGCTCGGACGACGCCGGCGAGCGAGTCCTGGCCGCCTGCAAGGCCAACGGCGTCTTCTTCCTGGACAACGTCTTGCCCGATAATGTCAAGAAGCAGATTGACCGAGGTGTCATGGTCGGCGCGGGCCGCCGCCAGGATTCAGCGGAAGTCGGAAGGAAGTACACGAAACGGAAAATGCCCTGGTGAAATGGGGATATTCTCGCACCCCGGAACGGCTTGGAAACAACGTTTCTTCATCGTCTTTTCGGTGACCGCGGCCGCTGTACTTATTGGCCGCCACCCCATCGTCTCTGCGGATCCCCCGCTCCCCGAGACAACTACAGAGCGGGAACTGCTGCTCAACCCCCGGACCTCGCCTTCGGATCCTGCTGCCGGAACCTACAACGAGTTGCGGGCCAAGTTCGCCGATCCCCCGCCGGCGTACCGGCCCATGCCGCTTTGGGTATGGAACGACGAACTCGAGTGGCCCCGGCTCCGCGAGCAACTGGCGCAGTTTCGCGAACAGGGCATGGGCGGCGTCTTCGTTCATCCCCGGCCCGGCCTGATCACCGAGTACCTGAGCGAGGAATGGTTCCGCCTGTGGGAGGCCTCGGTTGAAGAGGGAAAACGGCTCGGTCTTCTGGTCAACATCTATGACGAGAACAGCTATCCGTCCGGATTCGCCGGCGGGCACGTTCCCTCTCTGGCCCCGGACACGGTAGTGACCTCGGTCGTGCCGGGTTTCGACAAGGATTTCGAAGACACGGACCTCGCGGACCCGGCCATCGCCGCCGCGTTCGCCGTGGAAATGGCCGAAGACGGGAAGATTCGCTCGGCCACCCGCATCCGCCGTCCCGCCGAGATCCCGTCCAGCGGCGAGGTGCTTCTGTTCCGCTTCCGCCACGGGCGCGGGCGCGCCTGGACCGCGGGATTCCCGTACGTAGACCTGACGAATCCCCAAACGGCGCGGCTTTTCTTGCGCACCACGTACGAAGCTTACAAGAAGCGGCTGGGCAGCGAGTTCGGCAAGACCATCCGATGGGCCTTTACCGACGAGCCGAACCTGGCCAACGCAGGCGACTCGGGTCTCCCGCTCAGCGCTTACACCCTGGCCGAGTTCCGTCGGCGGCGCGGCTACGATCTCGCCGATCACCTGCCCTCGCTCTACTGGGACATCGGGGACTACCGCCGCGTCCGCTTCGACTATTGGGAGACGATCCACGAGCTGTGGGAGCAGAACTTCATGCGCCCGATGTTCGAGTGGTGCGACCGGAACAACCTGCGGTTCACCGGACACTGGCTGGAGCACGAGTGGCCGGTTCCCTGGAGATCTCCCGGCGACGCCGCCTTCTACGCCTACCAGCACATGCCGGGCATCGATGTGCTCCACATACCCGGCCAGGGGATCGACTCGCACATCTTGTTCACCATCAAGCAAGCCGCCAGCGTCGCCCACCAGTTGGGGCGGCGCACGTTCTCGGAGACCTACGGCGTCGGGGGATGGGACGCGGGCCTGGAAGACTTCAAGCGTCTTGGCGACTGGGTCATGGTCCACGGGGTGAACTTCGTCAACCTGCACCTTTCCTTCGCCACCTTCCGGGGCGCGCGAAAACGGGACCATCCCCAGAGCTTCAGCGACGCAGCCGCCTGGTGGCGCTACTACCGCTTGCACGCAGACCATGTGGCGCGGGTCTCGTGGGCGCTGAGCAGCGGCGAGGCCCGCCACCGGGTGCTGGTGCTGACCCCGACGACCAGCGCATTCCTGCACGCGCGCCGCGCCGGCCCGACGCCGGAGTTCGAGAAGATGCGCCGGGACAATGCCGAGCTGATCCAGGCGCTGGCCGATCGCTGGATCGACTTCGACGTTGGTGATGAATACCTCATCGAGTGGTTCGGCGGGGTCTCCGGCCGGCGGTTCCGCATCGGGCGGGCGGAGTACCATCTGCTGGTGTGGCCGCCGAACATGATCAACGTCCGGCGGCCGACGGTCCGACATTTGAGGAGATTCCTGAAGGAGGGCGGACAAATTCTGGCCCTCGGCCCGCCGGCCGCTTACGTGGATGGGCGTCCCAGCGAGGAGATCGCTCGGCTGAAAGAGCAGTTCAGGGATCAATGGCGGCCCATTTTTCTCGTGGAGCTGCCGGACCGGATCCGACGGATGCTGGAACCCCGGGTGCGAATCGAGCCGCCGCCTCCCCCAGGGGTCGGCTTCGCCGAGCGGTTCTTGAGCGACGGCAGCCGGGTCCTCTTCTTCGCCAATCCGGGCACAGAAACGGTTACGGCCGAAGCCGTGGTCGAAGGAGGCGCTCTCGAGGAGTGGGACACCGTTACGGGCGAGATCTCGGCGGCGCTCTATGAGCCGGTCGCCGGACGGCGGTTGCGCTTTCGCCTGGAGCTGCCGCCGGCCGGCTCGCGGCTTTTCGTCGTAAGACCGCACGCGGCCGCCCCGCCCCCGGAAAGCCAGCCGCCGCGTTTCTTGCCGGTGAAGGCGGAGCGCTGGCAGATCCGGCCGGATTCCGCCAACGTTCTGGTCCTCGACTATTGCGACCTCGAGGTGGCCGGTGACGCGTTCCGGGAGATCCACACCTTGGAGGCCAACTGGAAGATCTGGCGGGCTCATGGCTTCGAGCAGCCGGCCTGGGACAGCGCGGTTCAGTTCCGGAACCGTGTGCGCGACCGGAACCAGTTTTCCGGATTCTCGGGGTTCGAGGCCGTATTCCGTTTCCACGTGGCCGGCGCCGCCGCGGCGAAGGGTCTGCGGCTGGTGATCGAGACGCCGGAGCTTTACCGCGTCACACTGAACGGCAATGAAGTGGATTTTTCGGCGCCCACGCCCTGGATCGATCCCCGCTTGGGGAGTGCGCCCGTAGAGCAGTGGGTGCGGCCGGGCGAAAATGTGGTGAAGATCACCGGGCGGCCCTTCGACGTCCGTATGGAACTGGAAAACATCTACCTGCTCGGGAATTTCACGGCGACGCCGGCGGAGAAGGGCTTCCGGCTGGAAGCGCCCTCGGCTTTGGACTTCGGCTCATGGCGCGATCAGGGCTATCCCTTCTACGGGGGGTCGGTCCTCTACGAAAGCGAAGTTAGCGTGCCGGAGGACTGTGGCGGGCTTCGGATCGCTTTGAGCCGGTGGGCCGGTAGCGCCGCCGAGATCCTGCTGGACGGCCGGCGGACGGCGGTGGTGGGGTGGCCGCCGTATTCGGCCGGCATTTCCGCAGAGCCGGGCCCCCACCGGGTCGGAATCCGGGTGGCGGCGACGCCGCGGAACCTCTTCGGGCCGTTCCACAATCCGGCCAAGCCTCGGAGACAAGCCTGGCCCCGGCACTGGCGCAGGTTCGCCGAGCATCAGCCCCCGGGCGCCCGGTACGACACCCTCGACTACGGGCTCATGTCGCCGCCGGCGATTCACGCCGTCTGCAGCAGCGCCGGCAACGAGTGACCGGCTGCTGCCGATACCGTGCCGGGCCCGGCGCCCCCGAGGCTCAGCTCGATCCCTAGGCTGGGAGGACCCGTGGGCGGACCACCAGGCTCCAGCAAAGCATCAGGCCCAACGCAGCAAGGGCCGCACCCCAGCCCACCGTTCCCGACGGAAAAAAGATGATCGCCCCGGCGACGGCGCCGTACAACAGGCGTTCGAGGTAAGTGAGGCGTTGGCGGAGATAGCCCACTAGCGCGACGGACCAGGAGGCGGTAGCGGCAAATAGCGCCAGGGCGGCAATCGCGACCCAGGCCGGCTCTCCACGGCCGAGCAGCCGCGGATCGAATACGAAGCCGAACGGGATGAGGAACAGTACCAGGCTCAGCCGGAAGGCCTCCCAGCCCGTCTGCATCGTGCGGGCCCCGGCCAGGCCCGCAGCGGCGAACGAGGCCAGCGCCACGGGCGGCGTCACCATCGAGAGCACGCAGTAGTACATGACGAAGAAATGGGCGCCCAGCGTCGGAATGCCCAGAGCGATCAGCGGAGGGGCGAACAGGATAGCCCCGATGATGTAGGCCGCTACGGTCGGCAGTCCCATGCCCATGACGACGCAGCCGACGATGGTCAGCGCCAGCGCGACGTAAATGTTGGCGCCGCCTTGCTCGATTAGCCGGGTGGAAAACTTCAGCGCCAGATTGGATTGAACGGCGACCGCCATGATGGCGCCGATGGCGGCGATCGGCACGGCGACCTGGCTGGCCTGGCGTCCGAGGTCGGTCACGACAGTGGACCAGTCGCGGAGGCCGAGGCGGGTCTCGCGCCGCAGGTAGCCGGTGACGACGCAAGCGGCGATGGCGGCGATGACGGAAACCGTCGCTGAGTAGCCGGCGACCAGCAGGGCGATCAGGACCAGGGGCGGGACGAGCAGATAGATGCGGGGCAGAATCGGAGCCGGAGCCGCCATCGACCCCGGGGAGGGCGTTCCAATGCCCGTCTTGCGCGCCGTGAGATCGACCACCAGGAACAGGCCGAGGTAGAAAGCGAGCGCCGGTATGACGGCGGCGAAGGCCACCCGGGCGTACTCGATCTGCAGAAGCTCCGCCATGACGAAGGCGGCCACCCCCATCACGGGCGGCATCAGTTGCCCGCCGGTGGACGAGATCGCCTCGATTCCGGCCGCCATCTCCTTCGAGTACCCGGCGCGGCGCATCATCGGAATCGTGAAGACGCCAACCGAGACCACGTTGGCCACCGCGCTGCCACTGATCGTACCCATCAGGCTGCTGGAGATCACGGCGGCCTTCGCTGGACCACCGGCGCGGCGGCCGCTGGCAGCGAGACCGATATCGATGAAAAGGCGCCCGCCCCCGATGGCCGCGTAGATGGCGCCGAAGGCGATGAAGTAGAAGACGAAGCGGACCGACGTATCAGTAGTGATGCCGAGAAGGCCGTGGGTGGTCATCGAGAGGATTTCCACCATCTCGTCGAGTCCGAAGCCGCGGAAGCGGGTCCACCCGGGAAACCATGGGCCGGCCCAACTGTAGAACAGCACGAACAGCAGCAGCCCCAGCAGAGACCAGCCGACGGCCCGGCGCACGCCCTCGAGAATCAGCAGCATGAGAGCGGCTCCGAAAAAGACGTCCACGGGCAGAACGGGATCCACGAGTTCGATGCGGGTCGTCAGCCGGCCGGTGGAGAACCAATAGTAGGCCGCCGTAGCCGCCACCAGGGTGAGCAGAAGGCCGTCGAGCAGGCGCCGGAGCCACGGCGGCCGGCCGGCGCCGGGAGCGGGAATCGTCAGGAAGACCAGCGCGAGGGCGAAGGCCAGGTGGAGCGGGCGCTGGACGAGAGGAGGCTGGGGTTGCCAGACAATGAACAACTGGAAGGCCAGCCAGGCGGATCCGAGGCAGACGGCGAGCCAGCACCGCCAGCTCTCGCCCGGAAGCCGCTCTTTCGCAGCGTGGGCCAACCGTTCCTCGCCCCTGGGCGCCGCGCGCGCGTCTAGAGCCATCCCCGCTCCTTGTAGTACCGCTCGGCTCCCGGGTGCAGGGGGATGCCTGTGGACTCGGGGCGGCCGGCCCGGACCGGGTCGAAGTCGGCCCATGCCTTGTGAGCGCGCACCAGGGTCTCCGTGTTCTCGCAGATCGTTTGCGTGATCAAGTAAGCCATCTCGTCGGGCAGATCGTCGCGGGCGATGAGGACCGTTCCGCAATCCACCGCTTTGGTCGGGCGGCTCTGGCCCTTGAACCAGACGGGCAACAGGCTGGGTTTCAGTCCGTCCCGGGAGAGGGCTTCCAGGACCTGGTCCGGCAGATCCAGGAAGCGAACGGGAGTCAGGGTGGCCACTTCGGTCAGCGCCGGGTGTCCGCGGATAGCCGACTCGAAGTAAAGGTCGGCGCGGCCGTCACGAATCAGTTCCGGAATCTGGCCCGCGCTCACCTGGATGATGGAGCCGCCTTTCGCGGCCAGTTCGGTGCGGCTGGTCCCGAGCAGCGCGAAGATCATGTCGGCCACGATCGGTACCACGCTGCCCGGGGGTTTCATGATGATTCTCGGGGGCTGGTCCGACAGCAACGCCTTTTCCAAGGTGTCATTGCCCGTCCTGGTGATATAGGCTTCGGTGGCCACGGCGGTGATCCACACCGAATTCAGGCCCCCGGCCAGGGCGCGGATGCGCTTGTGCTCCCGGCCGCGGAAGGCCGCATGTCCTTTCCAGGCCCATACGGCAGTGGCCACCTGGGAGATGGCGATCGTCGCTCTGCCGCGTTCCACCAGGGTGGGATTGCTGATGGCCCCGCCCCTGGCGATCACTTCCGCGTCCCAGTCCGGAGGCAGCCTGTCCTCGAGTAGCTGCGCCAGTGTGGCCGCGAAGACGTACCACGAGGTGCCGGGAGCCATGGCGCCGATAGTCACGACCCGGTGGGTCCCTGCGTCCTGGCGGCCGAGACGGGCGGCGGTGATCAACACGAACACAACGGCGGCGGCCGCCAGGGCCCCTCGGCTCCGGCCCAGGCGGAAGGGTTTCACTTCCGCGCCTCCTGTGCGTCCTGTACCAGACCGGCCGTCTGCAGCGCCTGGCGGATCCGCTCGACCGTAGCGCCTTCCGGGGCCCTGAGCGGCGGCCGCATCCGGTTCGAGTGGATCCGTCCGGCCAGCAGCATCGCTGTCTTCAATCGGGCATGGGCGGCGCCCGAAGGTTCGTCCTTGCCGTATACAGCCTCTTTGAGAAGGTAGATCCTCTCGTAGATCTCCCTGGCTCGGGGCAGGTCGCCGTCGCGGACCGCCTGGTACAGACCGAGAATCAGTTCGGGGATGAACGAGGCGAACCCCACCAGGGCCCCGTCCACTCCTTGGACCATGGTGGGCAGCAGGTATTCATCGTGACAGGTCAGGATCGAGCAGTCCGGATTCGCCCGCCGGATGGCATGGAGATCGCGCTCATACTGGGAGATCTCGCGGGTGCCGATCTTGACGGTCGTCACCCAGGGCATCTGCACGAGTTCGGCAAGCAAGGAAGACGGATAGCTGGCCTTCGTCCAGGCTGGATAGACGTGCACGACGAGGCTGATCTGCGCGGCTTCGCCCACCCGCCGGAAGTGCTCGATCACGTGCTCGGGCTCCATACCGAAGCGCAGCCAGTGGTGGGCGGGCATGACCAGGAGTCCCGAGGCTCCGGCTTCTTTGGCCATGCAGGCGTGCTCGGCCGCCTCCTCGGGCGACTCGCAGCAGATCCCGGAGATCACCGGCGCCCGGCCCCGGACCGCTTCGGCGACGATTCTGGTGACTTGTTCGCGCTCGGCGGCCCGGAGGGCAAAGACCTCGCCCGTATGGCCGTTGGTCACCAGGCCGCCGATACCCTGGTGGCCGGCGAGCCAGCGGGCCAGCCGTTGCAACTCGTCCTCGTCGATCGAGTAGTCGTCCCGGAACGGGACCACCATCGCCGGCACGATTCCGCGAAACGCTCGATACTCAGCCATCTTTTCCGGACTCCTTTTGTTCCGCCGCTTTGGGTTGGAACGCCTTGATGACGGCGCTGTTATCGGCGGCGCCGCAACCAGCGCGCTCCAGGGCCTCCAAGAGCCTGCGGTGCAGCTTGGAGAACGGCAGCCGCGCCCCCCGCCGGCGGCCGGCCTGCAGGATCAGCCGCACGTCCTTGAGGTGCTGCGACAGGCGGGCTTCCGGTTCGAAGTCGCCGGCTAGCATCTTTCGCCCTTTGGTGTCCATGACTCTGGAATAGGCCGGCCCTTCTCTAAGAACTTCCAGCGCCTTGGCGGGCTCCAGGCCAATCGCTTCGGCGAAGGCAAGCCCTTCGGCCAGCACCGCCCGGTTCAATCCGAGCACGAGGTTCAGGACGAGCTTCATTCTGGCGCCGGAGCCGCAGGGGCCGAGGTAGAAGGTCTTCCGCGCAAAGCTGCCGAACAGGTCGCGGCATCGCTCGAAGGCCTCCTCCTCGCCGCCAACCAGCACGATAGCGTCGCCGGCGCGGACCTGCCGGCTCGAACCCCCAACGGTGGCATCCAGGTAGTGCACGCCGGCGGAGGCGAGGCTGTCTCCGATAGCCTCCACCTCGTCGGGGTCGCCAGTGGTCGTGTCGGCGACAAGGAAGCCCGGAGAGAGGGCGGCCCGGAGGCCGTCCAGCACTTCGGCAACGATGCTGGAGGTCGGCAAGCTCAGCACCAGCCGGGAGCAGCTTCTGGCGACCTCCTCGGGCGACGAAACGGGCCGGCCGCCGAGAGCGGCCAGGCGCTGCCGGCAGGCCGGTTCCGCGTCATAGCCGGTGACGCCCCAGCCCGCAGCCAGAAAGCGTTCGGCCAGCGCCGAGCCGAGCAGGCCGATGCCGATCAACCCGACCGTTTCCCGTTGCTCCGCTCTATCTTTAGGATCCACGGAAACCTCCCGCTCGTCGTCTCCGGATTCTGTGCGGTGGCGGCGGCAATGCCCGGTGAACAAACGAAGCCTCCACTGGCGGGCAGGGTTTCGGTAGCTCTGAAACCGCCGGCGGCATCAAGTCTCGAGTTTCTTGATATGAGCCTTTGCAGGATCGTAATCGGGATTCCGGGTCATCTCCTGAGCGCCCACGGACTTGCGCCACTCCCGCAACATCCGGTAGAGTTCTCTGGCCTTGTCCGCCATCGCTGAGACCAGATTCTTGCTCTCGCCGGGGTCTTCGTCGAGGTCGTACAGAGACAGTGCGCCTGGCGTATCCGGCCCTTCGATGCTTTGCTCGAACCACTCGATCAACTTGTAGCGGCCGGCGCGTACGGCTCCGTGGGGCTTGACCGGGTGATCCACCACGCCGTCGTCCGAAGTCAGGCGGTGGTAGTGAGGGTAGTGCCAATACAGCGCCTCGCGATCTAGCCCGTCCCCGCCGCGGAGCAGCGGCAGCATGCTCTCGCCGTCCATGGCCGGGGCAGCAGCGAGGGCGCCGAGAATGTCCGCAAACGTGGGGAGGAAGTCGTTGCTGATCACCGGCGTGTGGCACACGGCTCCACCGGAGACGCCGTCCGGCCAGCGCATCAGCAGCGGCACCCGGATGCCCCCCTCGTAGAGATCGCCTTTCCCCCCGTAGAGCGGTTTCCGGGCATCGAAACCGTACAGGGGGCCATTGTCGGAGAAGAATACCACCAGCGTGTTGTTCGTCAACCCAAGCTCGTCGAGCTGATCCAGGATCCGCCCGACGCTCTTGTCCAGGGTCTCCACCATGGCGCCGGCCGTGGGGTTGTTTCCCCGGAGAGGATCGGCGCCGGGCTTGCGCTCGTATTTCGCCACCAGATCCGGGCACTCGAGCTGAGGGCGGTGGATCGCGTTGTGCGTTACGTAGCAAAAGAAGGGCTTGTTCCGGTTCCACCGGATGAACTCGAGGGCATGGCGGGTGATGAGTTCGACGTGGTGCGCATCGGCGCAAGGATCATCGTCGGGGGAGGGCTTCCGCGTGGTGAGAACCGTGTCGAACCCTTGAGAGCCGGGATCGCCGGGGCGTCCCGGCCGGTACTCTTTGTCCTTGTTGAGGTGCCACTTGCCGAAGTGGCCGGTGGCATAGCCGCGGCCACGCAGCCACTCGGCGATCGTAACTTCGTCGAGAGGGAGAGCCTTCGTCCAGTCCGGAGTCCTCAGCTTCGCAAACGGATAGGGGTTGCCGGGGATGAAATCCGTGAGGTGAAGCCGGGCTGGGTACTTGCCCGTCATCACGCTCGCCCGAGTCGGTGAGCAAACAGGCGCCGCCGCGTATGCTTGTGTAAACCGGATGCCCTCGCGCGCCAGGCGATCGATGTTTGGCGTTTCGTAAAAACTGTTGCCATAGCAGCCCAGCTGGTGCCAGCCGAGGTCGTCGGCCAGAATAAAAACGATGTTCGGGGCAGAGTCTTCCTCTCGGGGCCGGTCGCACGACTGCTGGCCCGCGGCGGCCACGGCTCCCCCCAGCAGATGGAGCATCCGGCGCCGGTTCAACATTACAGCTCCCGACTGCGACCGTGACATGGCCATCCTCTCCGAAACCGGCTCGTCGGGAGGTTCGGCGCGGTTAACTCGAGCCGCTGCCGCCCTCAGCAGTCAGGATACACCTGGCCGCGCCAAACCCTTTCGCCAGCCGGACGTACGCTTCCCTCCCGAGTGGCGCCGGTTCCTTTTCGCACCCTATCAGAGTGCAGGCGCGGCCGGGAAGTTCCAAATCGTCCTGCGAGGTTCAGGAACGTTCTTCCGGCGCGTCCGGCCGCGCAGGCCGTAATCCGCCCTTAAGCAGCCGGCAGGCTGACGGTCGACGGGCTGATGGGCTCCGGTGATGAGGTGGGAGGACTCGGGCATCCTCCTGAGGCCGACTACCGGGGAGCCAAGACGCCGTTTCGG
>JALSRK010000016.1 GCA_026984795.1 Solibacteraceae bacterium
TCCTGAGGCACCAGCTTGAAGACCGCCGCATTGCTGATGCCCATTCCGAGCCCGAGCAGGATCTCGGCGCCGACGGCGAAGCCGTATTGGTGCGAAACAGTGAGGATCGCTGCACCGCCCAACATCGTCGATAGGGCGAGGATCGCCGTGTTCTCCCCGCCCAAACGGTCGGAGATCGCCCCGCCCGCGACCCGGATCACGGAGGTCAGGATCGAATAAAGCGCCGTCAGCCCGCCGGCAGTGACCGCACTGACAGCGAAGAACTTCGTCCAGTAAGTCGGCATCCACGCCGTCAAGGCGATGAACCCGCCGAACGTGGTGAAGTAGATTCCGACCAGGGCCCAGGTCTTCCAGACACGGGCGGAGTTCTTCAGGCTATCGGTAAGGTTGCCTTTCGGGAACAGCTCCTGGCCGCGCTCCTGGGCAAGTCTCCGGGCCTCGGCCGGGTCTGCACCCTGGTGCGCCGCCTGGAAGTACCACGCGTTGCGGCCCGTCATCGCATAGAGCGCCGTGCCGACGACCAGGAAGAGCAGCCAGGCGAGGTAAGAACCGGCGAGCCCCCAGGCGCCCAGCGCGATCGGCAGCAGGAACGAGAAGAGCCCCGGCGCAATGTTGCCGACGCCCGCGTAAGTGCCCAGCGCCGTTCCCTGCCTGGCTTGCGGGAACCAATAGGAGACCTGGCTGATGCCCACCGAGAAGGTGGCGATGCCGCAGCCGCTCAGGACCCCGAGGACCAGGATCAACGGATAAAGGCTGCGGCTGAGATGGTCCGGGTAGAGGAAATAGATGACGCCGAACAGGCCCGCCATCCCGATAATGGAAAGCACCAGGAGGACAAGGAAAGGTTTGCGTCCCCCGGTGGTGTCCACCCACGCCGAGAACGGAATCCGGAGCAGCGAGCCGGACAGCGACGGCACCGCCACCAACAACCCCACCAGCACCGGGCTCAGCGACATCGCCTCCTGGAACCGCGCCGCCGTCGGACCGAACAGCGACACCGCCGCAAACCCGATGAAGAAGCCGAGGGTTGCGCCGAACAACCCTTCCCCAGGACTGCCTTTGAACTTCACCATGGTTTCTGTCTCCTCAGCTCTTGCCGGCCGGCGAAGGCCCCGGCCGCCGGTACCAGCGCACCACCTGCGGCCGCCGCCACAAGTAGGGATTGGGCACTACCAGTACGTGCACCAGCCGCGTGAACGGCATGAAGCCGATCACCAGGTATGCGTTGACGATATGGAGCTTCACCGAAAGCGGCATCGCCGCGATGCTGGTGAAGTCCGGATTCATCTTCACCAGCGACCAGAGATATGGGGTCACCGAGGCCGCAAACCACGAAGAACCCCAGGGGTGGAATACGGCGACGTAGATGCCGCTGACGACCTGGACCAGCAGCAACGCGAACAGGACCCAGTCCGAGACGCTGGTCACCTTGCGAATCTTCGAGACCTCGAAGCGCCGCGCGACCGACGCCACCAGCCCCACCAGCGTGAGCAGCCCGAAGATCAACGCCGAAGCCTCCAGAATATAGAGCCGTATGGGGCGGCTGTTGAACAGCAGCAGCTCCCTGGGAAACAGGAACGCCACTACGTGCCCGGTGAGCACCACCAGGATCCCGTAGTGAAACGGCACCAGCCCCCAGAAGTGCCGCCGGTTCTCCAGGAACTGCGACGACAGGCTGGAGTAGCTGAAAGTGCGCATCCGGTAGCGCTGAATCGTGACCAGAAAGAAAGTAAAGAAGACGACATAGGGCAACACCGCAAACAGCAGCGGGTCCAGATACGATGACGCCGTGCTAACCATGAGCAACCTCCGCCAGAGAGCCGCTCCGCCAGGCTTCCACCAGCACCTGGACGGAGCGCATGACCGCTTCGTAAGGATTTCCCTTGCCTTCGATGGAGGCCAGCATTTTCCGCACCGCCGGGCCCAGAAACTCAGCGCAGAAAAGCGCTGCTTCGCCGGACTCCATGTGCTCGAGAAGCGGCAGCACGTGAATCAAATGGTCCGGGAGCTCTCCCTTTTCCGGAACGCCGCAATCGCGCAGCCGCCGCCGCATCGCCACCAGGAAACTGCCGCGGGCATATTCCTCGCCGTAGAGCTGCCAACCCACCTCCAGTGAGCAGACGGGGTTGAGATCGAAGGTGCGGGTGAAGAGTTCCTGGAGTTCCTCGAGGGAAAAGCCGGACACCGCCTCCTCAAACTGCGCCACCCGTTCGGCCGCCTCGGGACGGAATCGCTCCAGCGCCGCGCGGCAGGCGGCGATCTTCTCCCGGTAGTCCGGCCCCGGGTACTCAAAGAGCCGGCCGAGAGCTTCTGCCGGTCCCACGAGTTCCGTCACATCGCCCTCCCCGGACCGGTGAGGAAACCGAACCCGGCCGTGGTCCGGTGTTCGCCCGGATCCTCGAGCATCTCGATCGCCTGCTCGCGGTGCTCCGGCGGGATGACGAAGCGCTCGGCGAAGGTGCACAGCGACGTAAGGCGGTAGATCTGCTCGGCCTCCTCCGGCGAGCAATCCGCTTCGCGCAGCATACGCTCGGCGGTCTCCATCTCCACGTCGCCGACGGTGAGCGCCCGCCGGTACCAGCGGACCGCCTTCTGTTTCCGCAGCGCGTACCGGACCTTCGCTTCGTGCCCGGCGCCGAACAGGTTGGCCAGGAACCGCATCGGCACCCGCGCGGCGTCGATGTCGTGGAAGAGGTCGTCGGAGACGTGTTCCACCGCCTCGTTCTGCTCGCGCGAGGCCATCACCGGCGACATGGGCGGCACGTAGAAGAGCATGGGCAGCGTCCGGTATTCGATGTGCGGCGGCAGCGCCAGCTTCCACTGCTTGACGAACTTGTAGACCGGCGACCGCTGAGCCGCTTCGACCATCGCGTCAGGAATGCCGGCCTCGCGGGCGGCCCGGATCACCTCCGGATCCCAGGGGTCGAGGATCATGGAGCGCTGCGCCTCGACGAGCTCCTCGTCCGGGCTCTTAGCCACCTCTTCGATCCGTTCGGCGTCATAGAGCAGCACGCCGAGGTAGCGGATCCGCCCGACGCAGGAGTGGAAGCACGCCGGAGCCTGGCCGGTCTCGATGCGGGGGAAGCACAGAATGCACTTCTCGCTCTTGCCGGCGAACCAGTTGAAGAACACTTTCTTGTAAGGGCAGGCGGCGATGCAGGAGCGCCAGGCCCGGCAGCGGTTCTGATCCACCAGGACGATGCCGTCCTCACCGCGCTTGTAAAGCGCCCCGGAGGGGCACGAAGCGACGCAGGCCGGATTCAGGCAGTGATTGCAGATGCGCGGGAAGTAGAAAAAGACCAGCCTCTCGATGGCCGAGAGCTGCTGCTTCTGCTCTTCGGTGAGCCCCTCCAGGTTGGGGTCGTTCTCGGCGTAGATCGGCGAGCCCCCCAGGTCGTCGTCCCAGTTCGGCCCGGCCTTGATGTCGATCGGCTCGCCGGTAACCATCGAGATGGGGCGAGCCGTGGGCTGATCCGGCCCCTCCGGGGCGTTGAACAGGTGCTGGTAGTCGTAGGTCCACGGCTCGTAGTAATCGTCCATGCTCGGCATGTGCGGGTGGTGGAAAATGTTGAAGATCACCTTCCCCTTGCCGGTGGACCGCAGACGCAGTTTCCCGTCCGCGCGTTCCCAGCCGCCCCGGTACTTCTCCTGGTTCTCCCACTGGGTGGGATAGCCGCAACCGGGCTTGGTTTCCACATTGTTCCACCACATGTACTCGGCCCCGCGGCGGTCGGTCCAGATGTTCTTGCAGGCGATGCTGCAAGTGTGGCAGCCGATGCATTTGTCCAGGTGAAACACCATCGAGATCTGTGAGCGAACGTTCATCCTCTTGCTCCTTTTTCAGCCGGCGGTCACCACTTCAGCTCCGGGAGCTTCCGCACCAGCACGTGGGTGTCGCGGTTGACGCCCGTCGGCCCCCAGTAGTTGAAGTGGTAGGTAAACTGGCCGTAGCCACCCACCATCAAGGTCGGCTTCAAACGAGTCCGCGTCAGGCTGTTGTGTCCGCCGGCGCGCCGGTGGCCCCGCAGCGGCGACTTGGGTACGGAATAGGTGCGCTCGGGCGAGTGGTACTGGATGGAAATGCCCCGGGGAATGCGGGCGCTGACGGCCGCGCGGGTCACGACGACACCGTGGTCGTTGTGCACCTCCACCCAATCGTTGTCCTTGATGCCCAGCTCTTCGGCATCCAAGTGATTGATCCAGAAAGGCTCCACGCCGCGCGACAGCGTCGTCATCCGCTGGTTGTCGCCGTAGGTCGAATGGATGTGCCATTTGCCGTGGGGCGTCAGGAAGTTCAGCATCTTCGTGGGTCCGGCCTCCTTGGTGAAGCGCAGGTCGGCGTACTGCGCCGGAAGAGGCTTGGGTTTGTAGGCCGGCAGGTGCTCGCCGAAGTCCAGGTAGCCCTGGTGGTCCAGATAGAAGTGCTGGCGCCCGGTGAGCGTGCGCCAGGGCACCAGGCACTCGACGTTGTAAGTGAACGGCGAATAGGGCCGGCCGTCGTTGAGCAGGCCGGACCACATCGGGCTGTTGTTGAAACGGTACGGCCGGCTTTGCAAGCCTTGATAGTCGACGCGCCGGCCCCGGTCCCGCTCGACCAGGTGGACGAGCGGCAGCCCTACCTTTTCCTCCATGTTCTTGTAGGAGCGGTAGGCCAGCTCGCCGTTCGTCACGGTAGCCAATTGCAGGATCAAGTTGCACACGTGCTCATCGTCGGCGAGCGAGGGGTACCGCCGGCCATCCCACTCCACCGCCGGGCCGGTCCCGGCCAGCTCGTCGTAGACGTCCTCGATGTCGTACCGGGTTCCGTGGGCTCCCAACCCGTTGGCCCGCGCCACGGGCCCGAACGAAATGAAACGGTTGTAAAGGTTCTTGTAATCGCGGGTGACGATCTTCAGCGCCGGCATCGTCTTGCCTGGAATCGGCTCGACCTCGCCCTCGAGCCAGTCCTTCACCTCGGGCTGGGCGATCTCGGCTGGGGTGTCGTGGGCCAGCGGCGCGGCGATGATGTCTTTCACCGGTTCGGGGAAGTGCTTGGCCGCCAGCTCAGAGAACTTCCTGGCGATGGCCTGGAAGATCTGCCAGTCGCTCTTCGACTCCCAGCAGGGCGGCACCGCGGCCGAAAGCGGATGGATGAAGCTGTGCAAGTCGGTCGAGTTGAGGTCGGCCTTTTCGTACCAGGTGGCCGCCGGCAGCACGATGTCCGAGTAGAGCGCCGAGGTGTCCATGCGGAAGTTCAGATCCACGACCAGGTCCATCTTTCCCCGGGGCGCGTGCTCGTGCCAGACGACCTCGTGGACCGCGTCTCCGGCCAGGTCTTCGGCAATGGCGTTGGTGTGGGTGCCCAGGTAGTGCTTGAGAAAATACTCGTGGCCCTTGGCGCTGGACATCAGAGCGTTGCCGCGCCAGATGTACCAGACCCGCGGCCAGTTCTCCGGCGCGTCCGGATCTTCCACCGCGAAACGCAGCTTCCGCTGCTTGAGCCGTTCGACTACGTAGGCGACGATCTCCTCGTCGGTCTTGGCGCCGGCGGCCTCGGCCTCCCGCACCAGATCGAGAGGGTTGCGGTCGAACTGCGGGTAAAAGGGCAGCCAGCCGCTGCGCACCGCCCGGACTTGCAGGTCCATCGTATGTCCGCCGGCCAGCGAGCCTTCGCGGCCCTCCTTGGGCACGGTGTGATAGTCGGTGAACGACTTTTCGTAACGCCACTGGTCGGTATGGACGTAGTGCCAGCTCGGCGCATTCTGCAGGCGCGGCGCCGGGATCCAGTCGCGCCCGAAGGCGACCACCCCCCAGGGCTCCATCGGAGCCAGCTTCTCCTGCCCGACGTAATGCGCCAGCCCGCCGCCGTTCACCCCCACGCAGCCGCACAACATGAGCGCCTGGATGGCGGCCCGGTAGATCAGATTGTTGTGATACCAGTGGTTGATCCCGGCCCCGATGATCACCGTGCACTTGCCGCCGGTGAGCCGGGCCGTGTTGCCCCACTCCCGGGCGAACCGGATCAGCAGGTCGCGGCCCATGCCGGTGTACTTCTCCGACCAGGCCGGCGTGTAGGGCATGGACTCGTCGTTGTAATCGGCGGGATACTCGCCCGCAAGGCCGCGGTTGACGCCGTACTGCGCCATCAGCAGGTCGTAGACGGTGGCGACCGCGACCTTGGCGCCGCCAGCCGTCTCCAGATGGCGGATGGGAACGCCCCGCCGGAGGACGCGGCCTTCGCCGAAGTCGTCGAATCTCGCCTGCACGACGCCGTCGTTGCGCTCCAGGAAGGTGAGCGCCGGGCGGATCTCGCTGCCGTCGGCGCCGTCCTTGAGTGTCAGGTTCCACTTGCCTTTCTGTTTGCCCCAGCGGAAACCCGAGCTGCCCATCGGCATCTTCGGCCGGTCGTCCGCCTCGTCCCACATCAGGAACTTCCACTCGCCGTTCTCCTCGCCGGCGTAACGGCTCAGGCGGTTGGCCCGCAGCAGACGGCCGGGCCGGTAGCCTTCGCCGTCCTCGATCAACTCGACCAGGTACGGCGCGTCAGTGTACTTCCTGGCGTAGTCGAGGAAGTAGGGAATCTGCTGTTCGTGGTGGAACTCCTTCAGCAGCACGTGGTTGACGGCCATCCACCAGGCCCCGTCCTGGCCGGCGTTGATGGCCACCCACTCGTCGGCGTACTTCGAAACCTGGCTGAAGTCCGGCGAGAAGACCCACATCTTGGAGCCGTTGTGGCGGGCCTCGGCGGCGAAGTGGCAGTCCGGCGTGCGGGTCATGTTCAGGTTCGACCCCATCACCGCCAGCAGCTTGGCGTTGTACCAGTCGGCCGACTCGTGGACATCGGTCTGCTCGCCCCAGGTCTCCGGTGAAGCCGGCGGCAGGTCGCAGTACCAGTCATAGAACGACAGCGCCACGCCGCCCATCAACTGCAGCATCCGGGCGCCGGAGGCGTAGCTGATCATCGACATCGCCGGGATGGGCGAGAAGCCGGCGATCCGGTCCGGCCCGTATTTCTTGATCGTGTAGATGTTGGCCGCGGCCATCAGTTCGAGGACGGTGTCCCAGTCGGTCCGTCGGAACCCGCCCTTGCCGCGCGCCCGCTGCCAGCGCCCGCGCGCTTCCGGGTTCTCCACCAGGGACTTCCAAGCTTCGACCGGGTCCTCATGATCGGCCCGGGCCTTGGTCCACAGATCCAGCAGGGCGCCCCGGGCGTACGGGTATTTCACCCGCAAGGGGCTGTAGAGGTACCACGAATAGGAAATGCCCCGCTGGCAGCCGCGCGGCTCGTAAGGAGGGAGGCCCGCCTGCAGCGACGGGTAGTCGAGACCCTGCATCTCCCAGGTCACGATCCCGTCCTTGACGTGGATCTGCCACGTGCATCCCCCGGTGCAATTCACTCCATGGGTGCTGCGAACGATCTTGTCGTGCTGCCAGCGATTGCGGTAGAACTCTTCCCAACGGCGGAGCTTCGGGTCGAACTGGTCTTTGATCCAGGTGATGCTGCCGTTTGTCTTCATCACGCACCTCTCGGTATCTCGCCCTCGGTCAGCGGCTGCCGCACTCCGCGCAGGCGCCATCGCCACGCAGCGTCGAAGCAGACGAGCGCCAGGATGGCGCCCCCGAGTCCCAGGAAAAAGAAATTCAGAATGGCGACCGAAGTGTCCTCGCCGCCTTTGTGGGCGGCATCCTCCAGGAAAGCGATCAGTGGGAGGATCTCATCAGGCTGCAGCGGATGCTTGCCGAACAGCGGCCGCATCGTCTGGGTGGCAGGTGCCATCAGCCACGCTCCCAATCCCTGACGGCCCTTCAGCCGTTCGTAGACCCGCGTGAGGTCCGGCCCGAGCCGGCCTCCGCCCAGGCCGCCGAGGCCCTTCATCGTGTGGCAAGAGAAACAGGCCGGGCCGCCGTTGGCCAGCTTCCGCGACCCGAGGAAGATCTCCCGTCCGATCTCGATCTCGCGCGGCGTAAAGGGCCGGTCGGTAATCTGGAGCCCCTTGAACTGGCTCTCTTCGAGCTTCGATTCGGCCTCGATCAAATCGATCAGCTTCTTGGCCAGCTCCGGGTTCATCCCCGGCAGTGTGGGCATCAACACCCGCCTGGCTTCCTCGAACAGCTTCAGGGCGTATGGATCGCCGCTGTCGATCACTGCTCTGGGGTTCTGTATGAAGTTTTCCAGCCAGGCCCGGTCCTTCTGCTGCGTGACGTTTTTCAGGTCCGGACCCGTGAGCCTCCCGCCGCCGATCGTGTGGCAGCTCGTGCAGTTCTGCCGGAAGAACTCCACCGGATCCTGGGCCGCAGCCGCCCCAACCACCAACCACACAGCCCCGCATAAACTCAAGAAGCTCAATCTGTTCGTGAGCCGTTTCACCCTAAGTCACCTCCTTGCGGCAGGCCGCCTCCGGCGCCGCCCGCCGCGCCACGCACGGCCCGGCCTCGCCCGGCAATGTCGGCCAGGGTCGTGTTCTCGAGAAACCGGATGTAGGCGGTCCGTACGCCGCGCCACGCCTGGTGGGCCGAGCATGGGTCGTGGTCCGAGCACTCCTCCTTGCCCAACAGACAGGCGGGCCTCGCCCTGGGGGCGTCGAAAATCTCCACAACGTCGATCAGATGGACTTCCTCCGGCAGCCTGCAGAGGCTGTAGCCGCCCCCGCTGCCACGCGCGGTGGACAACAATCCGGCGTTTCGGAGAGCCAGTAAGACCTTGGAGAGATAGTTCGCTGGGATGTCCGCCCTCTCGGCCAGCTCCCGGCCCAGCATCGACTGGCCTTGCGGCAGCCGTGCCAACTGAATCAGGGCCCGGAGCGCGTACTGGCAGGTGGCGGAGATCATCGGAGAACTTGTTGACTTCTACATGTAGAAGTATATTGAGTTCACGATCTAGATATATATAATCAGCTCGCTCGTGTCAAGTAAAAAATCGAGGCCGAGTCCCCATGAGTCCGCTTTTCCCTTGTAAATCAATCAGTTATTTCGATAGCTCCAATCTCCGCGGCGGCCCCGGAGCCCGCCGCCTTCGGCGCCTCCTCGGCAGCGCAGTGAAAGAGGAGACCAACGAGGCACACCCCGGCTCAGCCGGCAGGCACATCTTTCCGCCACGGCGGCCGGGGAAGCAGGCCGTGTTCGCAGGACGGATGCCGGTCAGCGGAACCAGCCCAGCAGGATGTCATGGAGACGCAACAAGCCGGCACATTTGCCCGATTCGGGGTCTACCACCGGCAGGAGGGAGATCTGGGATGGGCGGTCCTCCATCAGGCGCATCGCTTCCAGGAGGCGTGCGCGGGGAGGCACGGTGACCGGCCGGGTCGTCATGATGTCGGCGGCCCTGAGCGGCCGGATGTCGTCGTAGGTCTGCAAAGCGCGCCGCAGGTCGCCGTCGGTGATCAAGCCGGCCAGCCGGCCGTCATCATCCACAACGCAGGCGGCGCCCAGCGGACGGCTGGTCATGGCGATGACGACCTCCTTCAACGGCGCCCGGGGAGACACCCAGGCGACGTCGTCTCCGGTGTGCATCGCCTGGCTCACCGTGTGGCGCAGGTTCCGTCCGATCTGCCCGCCGGGGTGCCGCTCGGCGAAGTCCTCGGCTGAGAACTTCCGCGCGCACATCAAGGCCACCGCCAGAGCGTCGCCTAACGCCATCGCCGCGGCGGCGCTGGCGGTCGGCACGAGACCCTCGGGATCGGCTTCCCGCTCGACGGAGGCGTCCAGCACGACGTCCACCGCCGCCGCCAGAGGCGAGCGCCGCCTGCCGACGATGCCGACCAGCGGGCACTGCATCTGTTTGAGCGCCGGCAACAAGCGAAGCAGTTCGTCGCTGGCGCCGGCATTGGAGACGAGCACGACCGGATCGCCGGGGCTGCAGACGCCCAAGTCCCCGTGGACCGCCTCGGCGGGATGGAGAAAGACCGCCGGCGTGCCGGTGCTCGCGAGGGTGGCGGCGATCTTGCGCGCCACGTGACCGGATTTCCCCACCCCGGTGACGAGGACTTTGCCCGGGTGCGAAAGGATGATCTCTGATGCACGCAGCAAACTCTCGTCCAGACGCCGGGCGGCGGTTTCCACGGCCCGCGCCTCGACGAGCATGGCGGCGCGGGCCGCCTCGAGTGCATCCGCCTTGCTGGTAGGTCTCTGGCTCATAAGTATTCGCCGCCGGAACGCCTGCGGCATCGGTTCCCGCCGGCGCCTGAACCCGCGGCCCGACACCCTCCTCGGTTTTGGAGCCGCCACCCACTCGAAACCCCGGCCCCGCGCTTAGGCTCCCGCACGCGCCCCTGCGTAGTGTTTTAGCACGCCGCCCGGCGCGAGGCCAATTGCCGCCCGGTCCCAGGCCGGGCCCGATGGAATCAGCGGAGACGGCGTGCCACGTCTCAGCGCTGTTGGAATACAATGCCCAACGAGATTGCATACGAAGCGACGGGCTGCGTGGCCGGGGCCCCTAAGCATAACCGGGGCGAATTCGCCATAGAGCCGTGTTGCGGGCCGCCGGTTCACGGGGCGCACGCAACGACATGCCGGCGGCCCATCTGGCATCATGAAGATCACTCGGATAGAAACATTCCTGCTGAAAGCGCCGCTCGGCGAGGAGCGGTTCTGGTCGTCGCAAGCGAGCTTTCCGGAGCGTAAGAGCCTGTTGGTGCGGATCGACACCGATGCCGGACTCTCCGGCTGGGGCGAGGCCGGCCAGTACGGTCCCGCGGAACCTGTGGCATCCCAGATCCACGACGTCTTCGCCCCGATGCTGCTGGGCGAGGAGGCGCGGCAGCCCGCGGTCCATTGGGATCTCATGTACAGCCGCACGCGCGACTTCGGAGCGAAAGGCTCCACCATCGAAGCGATCAGCGGACTCGACATCGCACTGTGGGATCTGATCGGCCGGTTTCACGAGGCGCCCATTTGGGAGTTGCTCGGCGGGGCGTTCCGCCGCACGGTGGAAACCTACGCAACCGGCCTCTACTACCGCGGCCCCGACCCTACGGACTTGGCGGCCGGACTCACTCAGCTCCGCGAAGAGGCGGCGCGTTACCGCGAAGAAGGTTTTTCGGCGGTGAAAGCGAAAATCGGACTGTTGCCGCCGCGGGACGACCTGGAGCGGATTGCGGCAATCCGCGAGGCTATCGGCGACGACATACTGCTGCTGGCGGACGCCAACCATGCTTATAACACCCATGTCGCTTGTACGGTCGCGCGCGAACTCGAAAGATTTCGTATCTATTGGTTCGAAGAACCGGTGGTCCCGGAAGATCTCGAAGGCTACCGGCGGGTTCGGGCATCCACGACCATCGCCATCGCCGGCGGGGAGTGCGAACACACCCGTTATGGCTTCGTCCGCTGGTTCGCCGCCCACGCGCTGGACATCGCCCAGCCGGATCCGACTGCGGCCGGTGGATTTACTGAACTCGCCCGGATCTGCGCCGCCGCCTCCGCCTTCCACGTCCAGTGCCTGCCCCACGTCTGGGGAAGCGGTGTGGCCCTGGCGGCCGGGCTGCAACTCCTCGCAACGATCCCGCCGGCGCCGTACACTGCAAGCCCGCGGGCGCCTTACACCGAACCGCTGCTCGAATGGGACGCCAACCCGAATCCCTTGCGGACGGAAGTCCTCGAGGAGCCGATCGTACCCAGGGAGGGAAAAGTGCAGGTGCCGGACGGGCCGGGATTGGGCATCCGGATCGACGAGAGAGCGGTGGCCCGGTACACTGTAGCGCAGCGCTGTTCCGAGTGACGCCGGCTCGAGGGCCGGCCGCTCGAGGAGCGCGGCGACGGGAACCGAATGACGCCGCAGGCCTGGCTTATAATCGGGGTGTGAAACCACTTGTTGCGATGCTCGCTGCCGTTGTCTGGCTTTCCGGCTGTAGCGGGGACATCCAGAACAAGGAAGCCGTACGCGAAGGCGTTATCGAGCACTTGTCGGCGAATTCAGGGCTGGACGTGGGCTCGATGGACATCGAGGTGAGGTCCGTGGAGTTCCGTGGCGACGAAGCCGATGCGGTGGTATCGTTCCAGGCCAAGGGCTCCGATGATCCGGCGGCGAGCATGCAGATGCGCTATCTGCTCCAGAAGAAGGGCCGGCGCTGGGTGGTCAAGAGCAAGACCGGCGGCAGCGGGGCCCACGGAAGCGGCATGGGGACGCCGCCGGGCATGCCGCCCAGCTCCGGCGGAGCGATGCCGCCAGGGCATCCGCCGGTCGTAAGGAACCCAAAGGGCCAGGGAAAAACTGAATGATGCGTGTCGCCGTACTCGGCGGTGGTCCGGCGGGGGCGTACGCCGCCGAACGGCTGGCCAGCGCGGGACTGCCGACCTTCCTGTTCGATGAAAAGCTCGCCTGGGAGAAGCCTTGCGGCGGCGGCCTGACTTTCAAGGCCTACCACCGCTATCCGTTCCTGATCAGCAACAGCAGGCCCAAGAAACTGGTCACCCGGCTACGACTGGCGGCGCCCGGAGTGGGCGCATGCTCGATGAACTTGAAACGCCCGCTGATCGTCTACTCGCGGCGCGAGTTGAACGCGATGCTTCTCGAGCGCGCCGCGCAGGCAGGCGCCTCGCTCGAACGGGAGCGCGTGACGGGGCTCAGGCGAACCGAAGGCGGATGGGCTGTGGAGACTTCCCGGGGCACGGTCCACGCCCATTACTGCATCATCGCCACCGGTGCGAGAAACCCGCTCCGTCCTTACGGCACCCGGTGGAGCGCGGCTGACACGATGCATGCCCTGGGGTATTATCTGCCGGGCGAACAGGACCACATCGATGTTCAATTCCTGGACCATTTCGAGGGCTACATTTGGGTGTTCCCCCGCTGCGGGCACCTTTCGGTAGGCATCTGCGGCAAAGGCGAGGCGGCAAGACGCTTGAAGCTCCGCCTGCACCGGTTCCTCGAAGAACGGGGCCTGTCATGGGAGGGAGCGCCGTTCTACGCCCATGTGTTGCCATCTCTCGCACCCGGCTCGTGGCGCCGGAACCGCATCGCCGGTGAGGGCTGGATGGCTGCGGGCGATGCCGCCGGGCTGGTGGATCCAATCACCGGCGAGGGGCTGTATTACGCGGTGCGTTCGGCGGAGCTTGCCGCCCGGGCGCTGGTCGAAGAGGGACGGCAGGGCGAAGCGGCGGGCCTGGCTTACCAGCGCTGGGTTCTCGAAGACTTCGGACGCGACCTCGAGTTCGCCGCCCGCCTCTCCAAGCGCCTGTTTCTGGGGCGGTTGTTGTTCGGCAGCGTGCCGGCGCGGGTGGTGGGATTCTCCCGGCAGAGCCCACGGTTCCTGGATCTCGTCCAGGACCTCCTTGCGGGAACCCAGTCCTACCTCGGTCTCAAGAACCGCCTGGTCCACAGTCTGAACGGCACCTTGCATGAGATCGTGATGAGTTTCTTCTTCCGCCGGATGCTGCCCAGCCAGGCAAGCAGCCGGTAATCCACTGAGGGAAAGGCAACGTGAAAGACAGCAGGACGCTCGACCTCAGCCGCTCGAGAGCGCTCTTCGAACGGGCGCAGCAGACAATCCCCGGGGGCGTAAATTCGCCTGTGCGGGCTTTCCGGAGCGTCGGCGGGACTCCGCCGTTCATCGCCCGGGGCGACGGCGCCCGCATCTGGGACGTCGACGGCAACGAGTACATCGACTACGTCGGCTCGTGGGGCCCCCTGCTGCTGGGCCACCGGCACCCGGCGGTGATCCGGGCGCTGGAAGAGGTGCTCGCCATCGGGACGAGCTTCGGCGCCCCGACCGAGCGGGAAGTGGAACTGGCCGAGCTGATCTGCGACGCGGTTCCATCGATCGAAATGGTGCGCCTGGTGAACTCCGGCACCGAGGCGACGATGAGCGCCATCCGCGTGGCCCGCGGCTACACCGGCCGGGATCTGACGGTAAAGTTCGCCGGATGCTATCACGGCCACGTCGATTCGCTGTTGGTCAAAGCAGGCTCCGGGGTGGCGACCTTCGGCATCCCGGACACGGCGGGCGTGCCGGCGCGGTTCGCCGAAACGACGATCACCCTGGCATACAACTCGATTGAGGCCGTGGAACAAACCTTCCGGCAGCGGGGTGGCGAAATCGCGGCCGTCATCGTCGAGCCCGTCGCCGGCAACATGGGCTGCGTGCCTCCGGCGGACGGTTTTCTGGAGTGTCTCCGAGACCAGTGCACCCGCCACGGGGCTGTCCTCATCTTCGACGAGGTGATGACCGGCTTCCGCGTGGCTTTCGGCGGCGCGCAGCAGCTCTATGGCGTCACCCCGGACATGACGACTCTCGGCAAAGTGATCGGGGCGGGGCTGCCCATCGGCGCCTACGGCGGGCGGCGGGAAATCATGAGGCGGGTGGCGCCGTCGGGGCCGGTCTACCAGGCGGGCACGCTCTCGGGCAATCCCCTGGCCGTCAGCGCCGGGCTGGCCGCGTTGCGCGAGCTGCGGCGGCATCCCGAGATCTACGAGCGTCTGGACAGGCTGGCCGGCGAGCTCACCGCCGATCCCCCGGCCGGGGTCACGGTGAACCGCGTGGGCTCCATGTTCACCTTCTTCTTCACCGGCCGGCCCGTCCGGAACTACGCCGACGCCCAGACTTGCGATACGGAGCGCTTTGCCCGCTTCCACCGGGCCATGCTCGAGCGCGGCATCTACCTGGCGCCTTCCCAGTTCGAGGCGGGCTTCGTATCGGCGGCGCACACCAGCGAGGACATCGCTAAGACAGTGGCGGCAGCCCGGGAGGCGGCGGTCGCCTGAACAGAGGCAGGATTCGCCGGGCCGACACCCATCCGACAGCCGCCAGGAACAACAGGCTGAGGCCCAGTACGACGCTCCGGCGCCGGGGCGGCAGGGTGAGCGGTTCGGCCGCTCCGGGCACGCCGAACGCCAACGTCACCTTCAGAACCGCCTGCGCCGGCGAATCGCCTTTGTTGTCCACGACGATCTGATATTCCCCCGGCGCCGCCGCCAGATAGCGGTACGGATGGTCTCGCGGCTTCGACGGGTCCATGTAGACCACGCGGCGAGCCCCGGCGCCCGGCGGGGGCAGCACGACTACGAGCACCTCATCGCCCTCCACCAGGCGGCAGGAGACTTCGATGACGGCACGCTCTTGCTGAAGAACCGCCGTAACGCCCTTCGCCGACCGCGGCGGAACTCTCACCGTTTCATCGACCAGCACGACCCGCTGCACGGGGGCGGCGGCCAACAACAGCGCCAGCAACCGGATCATCTCCCCTGCTCCGAGTGGACGATTTCGCCGCCCACCACTGTCATCACCGCCTTGATTTCGAGAATCTCTTCGGGAGAAATCTCCATGATGTCCCGCGACCACATCACGAAGTCAGCGAACTTGCCGGGCGTCACCGAGCCCTTTCGGTTCTCTTCGAACGCCGCGTAGGCCCCATCCAGGGTCCAGCTCTTCAACGCTTCCTCGCGGGTCATTCTCTGTTCCGGCATCCAGCCGCCGTGGGGCCAGCCGGAGTGATCCTGACGGGTGATAGCGGCGTAGAAGCCCCACAACGGATTCGGGTCCTCGACGGGGAAGTCCGAACCGTTGGCGATGGGCAGGCCGAGTTCCAGGAACCGCCGCCAGGCGTAGGCGCCCCGCACGCGCTCTTCGCCGAGACGGTCTTCAGCCCACCGCATGTCACTGGTGGCGTGGGTCGCTTGCATGGAGGGGATCACCGAATACCGCCGAAACAGCTCGAAGTCGCCGGGGGCCACCACCTGGGCGTGTTCCACGCGGAACCGCCTGTCATTCGGACCCCCGAGGACGGCGCCGTAAGCCTGGAGCACCACGCGGTTCGCCCGGTCCCCGATGGCGTGCGTGTTCACCTGGAATCCATGCACGAGCGCTTGCCTGGCGATGCGTTCGATCTGCTCTCTTTTCAAGATCATCAGCCCCCGGTTGCCCGGATCGTCCGAATACGGCTCCAGCAGCGCCGCCCCCCGGGAACCCAGCGCGCCGTCGGCGATGAGTTTGATGCTGCGGACGGTGAGGCGGTCTCCAATCTCGATCCCGCGCATCAGATATTCCCTCCAGAGCTCGCCGGCGCCGCCGATCATCGCGTAGACGCGCAGTGGCAGGCGTCCGGCGGCGACCAGTTCCCGGTAGGCCCCGAGCTCCACCCGGTTCACGCCCGCATCATGGACGCCGGTGAGCCCCAGCCGGACGCAGAGTTGCGCCGCGCGCGCCAGGTCCTCCCGCACTTGCTCCGGCGCCGGCTCGGGAATCAACCGCGCCACCAGGGATTGGGCCCGGTCTATGAGTACGCCGGTGGGCCGGCCGGCGGCGTCCCGGTGGATTTTGCCACCTTCAGGGTCGCGCGTGGCCGCCGTGACGCCGGCGAGCTCCAGCGCCTTCCGATTGACCCACGCCGCGTGCCCGTCTATCCGGGTGAGGTAGACCGGGTGGTCCGGCGCTGCGGAAGAAAGCTGATCGGCATCGGGAAAGCGCCGCCCCGGCCACCGCGTCTGGTCCCAGCCGCGGCCCTGGATCCAGTTGCCCTTCGGGGTATGTGCGGCGGCTTCGCGGACCCTGGCGAGCACGTCCTCCACCGATGCGGCCCGCCGCAGATCGAGGATCCTCAAGCTCCGTCCGAGGCCGGCCATGTGAGCGTGAGAGTCGATGAATCCCGGCGTGACAGCCGCCCCGCCGGCGTCGACAACGCGGGTGTCAGGGCCGCGATGCTCCGAGACGTCGCTGCCCACCGCGAGGAACCGGCCGTCCTTCACCGCCAGGGCGGAGGCCACGGGCAATGCTGCATCCACGGTATAGATCCGTGCGTTCGTGACGATGAGGTCGGCCTCTTGAGCGCTCATGGCAGCCGCGAACAGAAATAGAATGAGAAACATGGAAGACAGTATGGCACAGCCCCTTTCCCGTCCTGGTTCCTCTCGGTTACCGGCCTGGAAGTCCGTGGCCGGCTGGGTCTCGGCCGTGTTGCTGGCCGCCATCATGCTGGTGGCCGGCATATGGAAACTCACGAGCCCGCTTGAAGCCGCCACCCGAATGCATCAGGCGCTGGTGCCGGCATCCCTCAGTCTTCCGGCCGCCGTCGGCTTCGGTATCGCGGAAACCTTCAGTGGAATCCTGCTCCTTTTGCCGCGCTTCCGCCGCTGGGGCGCCTGGCTGAGCGGATTGCTTCTGGTGGCCTTCATGGTCTACATCGGGATCAACTATGACCAGTTGCTCGGTGAGGGGTGCAACTGTTTTCCCTGGATCGAACGCGCCGTCGGGCCTGAGTTCTTCGTAAGCGACGCGGCGATGCTGTTGTTCGCCGTCCTGGCCGGCGTCTGGTGCGCGCCGCCCAGGCGCTGGCAGGGCGCGATTTGGGCGCTGGCAGCGATCGCCGTCTTCGCCGGAGCGAGCCTCGCTTACAACCTGGCCGCGCCGCAGGGCAAACTTGCTCCGGCGACGATCACCGTGGACGGGCGTCCCTTCAACCTCCGCGAAGGGCGCGTGCTGATCTACTTCATCGATCCGGAATGCACCCATTGCCTTTTCGCCGCACAAGACATGGCCCGTTATCAGTGGAAGGATGTGCAGATCATCGTCGTCCCTGTCGAGCGCGAGTTCCTGGCTCAGCAGTTCCTGGAAGCATCCGGCCTGAAAGCGCGGGTTTCCAGCGACGTGGCGAAGCTGCGCGAAGTCTACAGTTTCGGGGATCCGCCTTTCGCCGTGGCCCTGGAAAAGGGACGTACGCTCGCCGAGTTGCGCGTCTTCGAGGGGGATGAGCCGCAAGCGACGCTGCGCTCCCTCGGCTTCATCGAATGAGTGGAAGAGTCCGCTCGCCCTCGTTGGTTCTATAACGGGGTCAGGTCGGCCGGGCAGCGCTCAGTTCCGGCGTTTCAGCGTCGGCCGCTCGTCCTCATCGTCTCCCGCCGGGATCGGGTTGCCCTGGCTGTCGACCTTGCCGGTGCCGCGCTTGCGCAACCGTGGCCGGCCCGCTTCCTTCTTGTCGCCGCCGACGTGGCGGTTGTGGAGCATCGCCAGCCGCGCTTTCACCTTGTTGAACTCCGAGGTGGTAACGACGTATTGGGGTTTGGCGGCCAGCAGTTCCTGGATGTTCCTTTGCGCAAACTTGATGCGGGCGCCGGTAGGGGGGTGGGAAGAGAAGATCTTCGCCATCGTGCCGGGCTTGCGTTTTTCGGCCGCCTGCAACTTCTCGAAGAAATCGATGAACGCCGTGGGGTCGTAACCCGCTTTGTACATGTATTGCAGGCCAAGCAGGTCCGCCTCCTTCTCGAAGCTGCGGGAAAACTTCAGGAAGCCCATGGGCACGAGAATTCCAGCCGCCTGCCGTATGCCGTAACCGGCCCACCCGCCGAGGAAGATCAACGGAATGGAGGCAAGGTTGGCGATCTGGGCGCGGGTCGCCTGGCGGGTGCCGTGGCGGGCCGCAATATGGGCGATCTCATGCGCCATCACGCCGGCCAGTTCGGCCTCGGTATCGGCGCGGAGAAGGAGTCCGCTGTTGACGAAGAAGAAGCCGCCGGGAAGAGCGAAGGCGTTCACCTCTTCGCTGTCGATCACTTTGATCGTCACCGGAATCCGCACATCGGAGTTCCGGACGAGGTTTTGCCCGACGCGGTTCACATACTCGGTGATGACCGGATCGTCGATGAGCTTCGCCTGCCGCTCGATCTCCTGGGCAAACCGCTTGCCCATGGCGATTTCTTTCTCGATCGAGTAGAAATTGACCCCTTTGCCGACGTTGCGCTCGCCGATCTTGTCCGGGTCTTTCTTGGGGGGGAGGTGCTTCTTGCCCGCCGAATACGCGCCCACGGGAGCCAGCAGGAGAAAGACGGCAAGAGTCCCCGCCGCCTGCTTCAGTTGCCTAGTCATGACCAGCTCCTTCCCAGGGCCGCTGCCTACTTTCATTATAGGACCCCGCCGGCGCTCCCCCTCGGAAAAGGATCACGCCGTCAGCCCCCCACTCGGGCCCCGCTGCGGCTCCTACTCGGTTTAACGTATAGTCTTCGGAGTGGGTTACCAAACGGTCACCGGCTCTCGGGACGATGCTCTCTGGAAACGTTACCGGGATCAGTTTCCCGTAACCGGGCATTTGGTGTATTTGAACCACGCCGCAGTGGCGCCGCTGGTGCGTCCAGCGGCGGAAGCGATGCAATGGCTGGCAGCCGATGCCCGCGATTACGGATCCCTTCACTACCCCCGGTGGCTCGAAGCCTACGACGGCCTGCGGCGCGAAGCCGCCCGAATGCTCAACGCCGAGCCGGGAGAAGTTGCAATTGTAAAAAACACATCCGAGGGCATCGCCACCATCGCCGCCGGCATCGATTGGAAACCAGGCGATAAGGTCGTCGCCTTCAAAGAAGAGTTCCCCGCCAACTACTATCCGTGGAAGCGGCTCGAGGCCCGGGGGCTCCGGGTCGAGTGGCTCTCGATTCACGATTCTCTCGACAAGATCGACGAGGCCTGCCGCGAAGCCCGCCTGTTGGCAGTCAGCTTCGTCAACTATTTGTGCGGCTGCCGAATGGACCTCGAGGCTCTGGGCGGGATCTGCGCGCGGCACGGGACGTTCTTCTTCGTCGATGCCATCCAGGGGCTGGGCGCATTTCCGCTGGACGTGCGCCGGGCGCGCATCGACGCCCTGGCCGCCGACGGGCACAAATGGCTCCTCGGCCCGGAGGGCTGCGGGATCCTCTACGTTCAACGCGATCGGCAGGACGAGATCGAACCGGTCGAGTTCGGCTGGACGAACGTCGCCGGCTACGCCGACTATGCTAGCCGCGACATGACGCTGCGCTCGGATGCCGGCCGTTTCGAGCCGGGAACGCTGAACACGATCGGCTGTTTCGGGCTCCGCGCGGCGATGGCGTTCTTGAACGAAGTGGGGCTGGAGCAGGTAGCGCCGGCGGTCCTCGAGCGCGCCGGGCAGATCGCCGCCGCGGTCCGGGAAAAGGGCTATGAAGTGCTGTGCGGAGATTCCACGCTGGCCCGTTCAGGCATCGTCAGCTTCCGCAAAGACGGCGTGGACGAGCGCGGGCTGGTCAAGAAGCTGCGCGAGAACGGCGTCCTTGCCGCGCCGCGCCAAGGCTGGGTGCGGACGTCGCCGCATTTCTACGTGAGTCCGGAGGAGGTGGAAAGGATGTTGGAGCTGTTGCCATGAGCAGGAACCGGCGTGCCCCCGCCCGCGGCACCCCCAAGGGCCCGGCCCGCCGGGCGAGCGTTCTGGCGGCCGCGGCTCTCCTGCTTCTGAGTTCCTGCCGCTCCGCCGAAGAGCCCGCGGCCATCGACGGCCTGGTCGAGGACTTCGTTTTCTCCTCGCTGGCCATGTCGCCGGTCGCGGCCACCGGCGCCGGCTATCACGTCCACCACGGAGTGCGCCTGGACGAGCTGCTCGACGACATGAGCGAGCAGGCCATGGAGCGCCAGCGGCGATTCTACCGGGCGTTGCAGACGCGCCTCGAGGCGATCGACCCCGCCGCCCTCACGCCGCAGCAGCAGGCTGACTACCAGATCCTCGCCGGCCAGATCGCTCTGGCGCTGCTCGAACTCGATACGATCCAGAGCTACCGCCACAACCCCACCGTATATGTCGAGCTCCTCGGCACAGCCCTGTTCGATTGCTACAGCCGCGGGTACGCACCGCTCGAGGAACGCTTCGGGCACATCGCCGCGCGGCTCGAGAAAGCGCCGGCTCTGCTCGCGCAAGCCAAGACCAACCTGACGGATTCGCCGGCGATCTGGGCCAAGGTGGCCCGTGACGAACTGAAAGGCGTCGTACGGTTGGTGGACACGACGCTCCGGGAAGCGGCCCCCGGGAGCGTCTCCGATGACTACTCCGCGGCGGCGGAAAAAGCCCTCGCGGCGCTGCGGGACTTCGACCTGTTCTTGAAAGGCAAGCTGCCCCAGCAACAGGACACGTGGCGCCTGGGCGCGGAGAGATACGCGCAGAAGTTCCGCTATCAGCTCGCTACGGGCCTCACGCCGGAAGAGGTGCTCGCGGCGGCCGAGAAGGAGCTGGAGCGCGTCCGCCGCCAAATGTACAGGATCGCCGTCAGGCTGGAAGGTGGAGGGGGGAACGTGTCCGGCGAGGGTGGAAGAGAAGCCGTGATTCGCCGGGCGCTCGAGCGCATCGCCGCCCGCCACGCCACTCCAGAAACCTACTTCGACGAGGCGCGCCGGGACCTCGAGGAAGCGACCGGCTTCGTGCGCCAGCACGCCTTGGTGCCCCTGTTCGGGGTCGAGAACCTGAAGGTGATCGAGACCCCGGAGTTCATGCGCGGCATCTATTCCGTCGGCGGATTCAACCCGGCGCCGCCGCTCGAGACCGAGTTGGGGGCCTACTACTGGCTCACGCCGATCCCCGACGATTGGCCGCCCGAGCGCATCGAGTCGAAACTGCGCGAGTACAACTTCTACGGGCTGAAGCTGCTGACGATCCACGAAGCCATGCCGGGCCACTACGTGCAATTCCAGTACGCCGACCGGGTGACGCCGGAGCCGCGCCGCCTGCTGCGGGCCATTTGGGGCAACGGGCCGTACATCGAAGGCTGGGCCGTGTATGCCACGGAAATGATGCTCGACGAAGGGTATCTCGACTACTCTGACGAACTCCGCTTGACCTTCCTCAAACAGGCCCTGCGGGTGCTGGCCAACGTGATCCTCGACATTCGCCTTCATACGAAGGGCATGACGGACGAAGAGGCGCTGTCGCTGATGATCCGCCGAACGTTCCAGGAACGCCAGGAAGCCGAGGCCAAGCTCGTCCGGGCAAAGCTCTCCTCTTGCCAACTGCCCACTTACTTCGTCGGCTGGCAGGCCTGGCGGAAGTTGCGGCGGCGGTACGAAAAAGAGGCGGGCGCCGGATTTTCCCTGGCGGGGTTTCACCGGCGGGCGCTCGAAACCGGGGCCGTGCCGCTGCCGGAGCTCGCCCGCCTGCTGCTCGGCCGGCCCCTGGATTGATCGCCGGGCCCCCCAGAGGCGCCGCGACGGGCGAATCACTGCTAGAATTGGACTTCTCAGAGTATCATGAAAGTCGCCGCCATTCTGCCGGCAGCCGGACTCGGAACCCGGATGCGGTCTCCCGAGCACGAGGGTACCAGCCGGAAGCAGTTCATGCTGCTGGACGGTTCCCCCATTCTGGTGCACACCGTACGCAAGTTCCTCGCCTGTCCGCTTGTCGATGAGATCATCGTGGCTCTGCGGACCGAAGACATCCGCTGGGTGGGCGAGATGATCGACCGCGAGCATCCGTCCAAGCCGATCCACCTTGTCGAAGGGGGCGACTCCCGGCAGGAATCGGTGCAGAACGCTCTCGGTGCGGTCTCCGCCGGCATCGACCTCGTAGCCGTACACGACGCGGTACGCCCGTTCGTCGATCAGGAGATCCTCAGGAAAGTGATCGAGCAAGCCGGCGAGACCGGCGCCGCCATCGTGGGCATCGTCCCGGTGGACACGGTCAAGCAGGTCCATCTGAACAGGGTTCGGGCTACCTTGCCGCGGGACAAGCTGATCCTGACCCAGACGCCCCAGGTCTTCCGGCGCGACCTGCTGGTGCGGGCTTTCGACACAGCCAGAGCCGACGGATTCATCGGCACCGACGAATCCAGCCTTGTCGAGCGCCTCGAAGAGGTCGAGATCATCGTGATTCCGGGCAGCGACCGCAACATCAAGATCACCAAGCCCAGCGACATGGAGCTGGCCCGGTTCTTCCTGGCCGAGGAGCGGGCGCGCACATGAACCCGGCCGGGCCCAACACGGCGGACATGATGCGGTTCCGCGTGGGCTTCGGTTGGGATGTCCATCGCACGGAACCCGGCGAGGCCATTATCATCGGCGGCGTGCCCATCCCGGCGCCCTTCCGTCTGGCGGGGCATTCGGACGCCGACGTGCTCTTGCACGCGATCACCGACGCTGTCCTGGGGGCGGCCAATCTCGGCGACATCGGGATGCATTTCCCGGATACGGACCCGAAATGGCGGAACTCGGCCAGCGACGTCTTCCTGAAACACGCCATCGAGCTGGCCGCAGCCCGCGGCTACCGGATCGTGAACGTGGATGCCACGGTCGTTCTCGAGCGCCCGAAACTGAAAGACTACCGGCGGCCGATCCAGGAGAATATCTCCTCCGTCATGGGGCTGGACCGGGGCAGGGTCTCGGTGAAGTTCAAGACCGCGGAAAAGACCGGACCCGTGGGCGAGGGCCGCAGTGTCGAAGCCCAGGCGGTGGTGCTGTTGGTCAGTGGCGGCCAATAAACCGGCCCGTCCGCTTCACGGTAGATCCGCCGCCATGCGGCCGGCCAGGAAGGCGAACTCTACAATCCGCGCCAGGGCGGCGCAGTCCCAGTCAGCGTGAAATTCGTCCGTGGGCCGGTGGTAATCCCGGCTGAGATACGACCGCCAGAGCGCAGCCCCAGCGCTGTCCCGGCGTCCGGCCAACCGGGCCCCCATCCGGACCCGGTAAGCGGCCACCCCCGCTTGGACGAACCAGTATGGAGAGGCGCAGAAGCCGTTGTCTTGTCCCGAGCCGGATTCGATCGGGAGCCGGAGCCGGCGGGCGGCATCCCGGATCTGCGCCCACACGCCCGCATCGGCCGGCCCGGCAACCGCCACCGAGGCCGGCACCCCCACTGGCAGCAACGAATCGAAGGAAAGCAACAGGCGGGTCTTCTCGAGCGGCATGAGAGGATGCCGTACGTACCATCGCGAACCAGCTTCGACCGGCTCTCCGGCGGTGACCGCCAGGAACAGCGCCGTCCGGGCGGGTTCCTTCTCGAGCGAGGCCCACAACCGCGCCAACTCGAGCAGCGCGGCGCAGCCCGTCGCATTGTCCACCGCCCCGTTGTAGACCCGATCCTCTCCCTCGGCCCGCGTGCCCAGATGGTCCCAGTGGGCCAGGAACACTACCGTCTCCTGCCGGCGTTCCGGTGCGCTGCCGGGGATCATGGCAACCGCGTTGGCGGACCGAAGGCGCCGTGTTACCAGTGGGATATGCATCTGAATCTCAAGTTTCAGGGGAAGTCGAAGCGGCTTCTGCGTGCTCTCCAGTTTCCACAGCGCTTCCGCCGAATGTCCCGCTCGCGTGAGCAGCCGCTGGCCGGCTTCCCACGACAGCCAACCGGCGAAGCGGAGACCTGTCCGGGCGTCCTCTTCGAGACCCACGGCCTCCCTGCCCCACGTGGCGCGCACCGCCTCCCACGGGTAGCCGGAAGCTTCCTCGGAGTGGATGAGCAAGGTACCTGCGGCGCCGGCCCGGCGAGCTGCTTCGAGCTTCTGCCTCCAGGACAGGCGCCCGGAGCTTTTCCCGCCAGGGCTGCCCTTCTCGCGCCGGCCGGGAGGAGGCTCCGCGAACGCCACTACCACTTTGCCTTGGATCTTGGCGGCCCCCGGGGGATCGGCGGCGCTTTCGGAGCCGAAGCCGCCGGAGCCCACGAACACCAGCGGAGCCGACAGCGAGACCTCGCCGGCTTCCCGGGCGCCGGGAATCCCCACGAAATCCTCGAGCCAGACAAGGTCGATCGGCTCTCCACCTCTCCCGCCACGAATGCGCAGGATGGCGCCCGCCCTTACCCGCACGCTCACGAGGGGAACCTCCTGGAAGTACGTTCCCTTCTCCCCGGCCGGTAGAGCGCCGGCAACGGCGAACTGGGAGGCAAGGTATTCCGCAGCCAGTCGGCCGCCGCGCGTCCCCGGCGCCCGCCCTTCCAGCAGGTCGTGGGCCAGGAAGCGCACGTGCGCCGCCAGACGTTGAGGAGAGGGCCGATCCGCCGGGCGCGCCGCCGGCAAGGCGGACAGTAGCGCCAAGAGCCACAAGGAGCGTTTCAAATCCCCAGTCTAGCGAAGGCCGCCCGGTGGCGCCCGCCGCTAGAGCGTGAGCCCGCCGTCGAGGACCAGCGCCTGGCCGGTGACGTAGTTGTCCGGCTCCAGGAAGAACCGCACCGCCCGTGCCACATCTTCGGGCCGGCCATACCGCGGGATGACGTCCTCGTCGAGGAACCGCTGGTACTTTCCCCGGGCGATGGAAGCTTCGGCCATCCCCGCGGCGTTGACCCCCGGGCAGATTACGTTCACCCGGATGTTCACGCGCCCCCGGCATTCTTTGGCCAGGACACGCGCCGCCTGCACCAGCGCGGCCTTTGGCGCGGCGTAGGCCGTGGATCCGGCGAAGACCGAAACCGCCTGCATCGTCGAGAACAGGACGATCGCACCCGGCGTGCCCGCTTCTTTCATCCGCCCGGCCGCCTCCCGGGCCAGCAGGAGCGGCCCCAGGAAGTTCACCTCGATCGACCGCCGCAGCGCCTCCTCGAACTCCTGCGGCCCCCCGGCCCGGGCCGGTATCCCAGCGAACACCACCAGCCCATAGAGCCGTGGCGCGGCATCCAGAAGACGGCTCCGGTCGGCCGCCCGGGTGATGTCAGCCTGGACGACCCTGCCCAGCTCCGCGAACTGCTGCGCGCGTTCGGCGTTGGAGCGGTAGGCGACTACCAGCTCGGCGCCCTCCTGGGCCAGGAGCCGCACCGACGCCGCCCCGAGGCCGCCGGAGCCGCCCACCAGGATCACCTGCCGGCCGCCCAGTGATTCAGCCACGACTCACCTCCGCAGTCCTGCGTTCCCCGGCCCGAATCCACGCGTATCCGGCGCCCACCATTGCCAGAAAGATCGTCAGCACCTCGGTATCTCCCAGGTTCAGCTCGAACATCCCGGAGGTCATGATCGCAATCACTCCGGCGCACGCCCCGTGCAGGTACCAGCGCTCGGTCTCTGGAGCCCGCCGCCGGGCCCGCCAGAAGTCCCGCAAGCCGCGCACCAGGAACCAGACCAGGAACAGCATCGCCGGAATGCCGCGCTCGGCGGCATAGTGCAAGTAGATGTTGTGCAAGTGCCCGTACCAGCCCTCGGGCAACGGCCGCGGCACGTCTTCCGGGACGTACTCCTTGAAGTGCATGCCGACGTGCTCCGGCCCCAGGCCCAGCAGCGGATGGGCCTGGATCATCCGCAACCCGGTCCGGAAGGTGACCACACGGTGTCGGTTCGAATCGACATCGCCGTGCGGTCGCACCAGCGAGACGACCCGGTTCCGCAAGGACGCCGGGCCGACGGCCAGGACGACGGCGATTGCCACGGGCATGGCAGGAATCAAGCGCCGGTTCCAGAACCAGAGCAGGTACACCACACCTACGAAAACCCCCAGCCAGGTGTTCCGGGTAAATCCCAGCACGATCGCCGCGGAGAGGATGGCGCCCGCAGCCAAGGCGAGCAGCAAGCGGCGGCCTCTCGGACGGGCAAACAGCACCCAGGAGGCCAGCAGCAGGAACACGAGCATCATCTCGCCCCCGAACGTTTGCCAATGCGACATGAAGCCGGTGATGCGCGCCGCTACGTAGTACACATAGAAGGACGTGCCGATCTCGCGCGCTTCCCGCCATTTCCAGGCGAATTGCCCGAGCGCCACCACCGCCGAGGCCGACGCCGCCGCCGACCATGCCAACACGAGCCGGGTGACATATTCCCGGCGCGCCAGCGCCGTATAAACGACGGGCAAGATGAGAAACACGTAGAACTTCCGGATTTGAGGCCACCCGGCGGCCGGATCCTCGGCGAATGCCAGCGACACGAGGGTGGCGGCCATGAACAGCGCCAGAGGCAGCTTCACCCGCGGCAGGCTGAGCCCCAGGCGCGAAACCAGCAGCGCCACCACGGCCAGCCCAAGCAGGATCTGGCTGGCGGCGATGGATATCAGCGGGCCGATCGCCGCCCCGAACGACAGCGCAACGGCGGCACGGCGCAGCTGTTCCTGGCGTAACTCGAAAAACATAATCCGAGTGGGGACCTTCAGTATGCCAGAATAAAGTGAGTACTCGGGGAGCGGGACACGGAGAAGCCGCCATGGAGATCTACATCTTGCGCCACGGGATCGCCGAGGCCCGTGGAGCCTGGACGAACGACGCCGACCGCGCCCTGGTTCCCGAGGGGAAAAAGAAGCTGAAGGCGGTCCTCCGGGTGGCGAAAGCCGCCGGCGTGGGACCGGTGCAGATCCTTACAAGCCCTTACCGCAGGGCTTTGGAAACCGCCGAGATCGCCGCCGAGGAACTCGGCTGCGAGGGCAAACCGATCCGCTGCGACGCCCTCCGGCCCGGCTCGGAACCCGAAGAGGTCTGGGCCGAAATCCGCGGCTTCAAGCCCGGCGAGCAGATCCTGCTGAGCGGCCACGAGCCGCTGCTGAGCCATCTGGCCGCTTTCTTGCTGGGCGCGCCGTCTCTGCGGATCGACTTGAAGAAAGGCTCACTGTTGCGGATCGAGATGGACCGCTTCGGCGTGCAGCCGCGGGGCGTCTTGCGGTGGTATCTCACCCCGAAGCTCGCCGTGGCGGCGTGCAAGACCTGACCGGCCCGGGAAGGAGACCGGCATCCAGGTTCATGGAACGAGAGGAATGAGCGAAACGAGAATCGCACTACTGACGGGGATCACCGGCCAGGACGGTTCGTACCTGACCCGCCTGTTGCTGGAGAAAGGCTACATCGTGCACGGCATCATGCGCCGCGCCTCAACTTTCAACACCGACCGGCTCGACGAGATCTACACCGATCCTCACGAGTCCGGCGCGCGCCTCCTGCTCCATTACGGGGACCTCACGGACGCCACCGGCTTGCGCCGCATCCTGCAGAAGACGCGTCCCCAAGAGATCTACAACCTCGGCGCCCAGTCACACGTCCGGGTCTCCTTCGAGCAACCCGAATACACGGCCGATACCGTGGCCACCGGGACGTTGCGCTTGCTGGAGGCCGTCCGGGACTACTGCGACCTCACGGGCAACCAAGTCCGCTTCTACCAGGCGGGCTCCTCGGAGATGTTCGGCGCCTCGCCGCCGCCGCAGAACGAGAAAACGCCCTTCTACCCCCGAAGCCCCTACGCGGTGAGCAAGACCGCCGCCCATTGGTATGCCGTCAACTACCGCGAAGCCTACGGCCTGTTCGTTTCGAACGGCATTCTCTTCAATCACGAGTCTCCCCTCCGCGGCGAGACCTTCGTCACCCGAAAGATCACCCGGGCCATCGGGCGGATCGTCAACGGGCTCCAGAAGAAGCTCTACCTCGGGAACCTCGACGCCCGGCGCGACTGGGGCTTCGCCGGGGACTACGTGGAGGCTATGTGGCTGATGCTCCAACAAGACGAGCCGGACGACTACGTGGTGGCCACCGGCGAGGCGCATTCGGTCAGGGAGTTCCTCGAAGCGGCGTTCGGGCATGTCAACCTCGACTGGAAAGATTTCGTCGAGCACGATCCGCGTTACTTGCGGCCGACCGAAGTGGATTTCCTTCTCGGCGACGCGTCGAAGGCCCGAGAGAAGCTCGGCTGGAAGCCCCGCGTCGGCTTCCGCGAGCTGGTGCGCATGATGGTCGAGGCCGACTTGGAGCTCGCCGAGCGCGAACGCGTCCTGGCCGAGGCCGGCCACCGCATCGCGTTCCGCGGCGCGGCCACCCGCTAACCAGGAGGTCGCTGGAGGCCAACATGGAAAAAGAGGCAAGAATCTATGTTGCCGGCCACCGGGGCATGGTTGGGTCGGCGATCGTGCGGCAGCTTCGACAAAACGGCTTCACCAACTTGCTGCTGCGGACTCGCGAAGAGTTGGACCTGACCCGGCAGACCGACGTGGAAGCCTTTTTCCGCGATCGGCGCCCCGACTACGTGTTCCTGGCCGCCGCCCGGGTGGGTGGGATCCACGCCAACCGCACCTACCCGGCCGATTTCATTTACAACAATCTCGCCATCCAGACCAACGTCATCGACGCCGCCTCGCGGTACGGCGTCCGGAAACTTCTGTTCCTGGGCTCCTCGTGCATCTACCCGCGGGAATCGCCCCAGCCGATCAAGGAAGAATACCTGCTTGCCGGCCCGCTCGAAGAGACCAACCAGTGGTACGCCGTCGCCAAGATCGCCGGGCTCATGATGGTCCAGGCATACCGCCGCCAGTACGGCTTCCACGGCATCAGCCTGATGCCGACGAACCTTTACGGGCCTGGCGACAACTTCGACCTCGCCACCTCGCACGTCCTGCCCGCGTTGCTGCGCAAGTTCCACGACGCCGCCGCCGAAGGGCGCCCGGAAGTCACCGTCTGGGGAAGTGGGAGACCGCGCCGCGAATTCCTCTACGTCGACGATCTCGCCGAAGCGGCGGTCTTCCTCATGGAGGAATATGACGCCGAAGAGATCGTCAACGTCGGCGCGGGCAAAGACATCTCCATCGCCGAACTGGCGGAGCTGATCGCCGAGACCACCGGATACCAGGGGCGCATCGTCTACGACACGTCGATGCCGGACGGAACCCCGAGGAAACTGCTGGATATCTCCCGCCTTACTGCACTGGGCTGGAAGCCGAGGACCAGTTTGCGGGAGGGAATCCGGAAAACTTACGAATGGTTCCTCTCGGAGGCCGAGCCGCCTGAGCGGAGACGGTCCGGCGCCGGATCTCTATTTTGAATAGCGCTCCGTCCACTCGTCCACGCGGCGGCGCAAGCGGTCGCGAACGGTCACGTACTCCAGATTCTCGTACTCGTTCTGGAACTCGCGTGGATCCCGGCGCAGGTTGTAGAATTCGTTCGGCCCCTCGCCGTCGTTGCGCACGACCAGTTTGAATCGGTTGTCGCGGGCCATCCGCGTTTCCCGATAGTAGCCGAAGACCGTCCTCGGCCACTCTTCCTCCGGCGGCAGCGCCCGCCGGCTGAACTGGTACAGGAAGCTCCGTCCCGGCAGGTTGCGATCCGGCGGAGGGGCCGTGCGGCAAGCTTGCGCGATCGTCGGCAGCACGTCGGTGAAGGAGACCATTTCCGGCCGGGTGGACTCCACCGGAATCTCGCCGGGCCACGAAAAGATCAGCGGCGCCCGCATCACTTCGTCGAACATGTTCGGCGGGTTCGAACCGAGTCCCGCGCCCCACAGCCCGTGCCGGCCCATCGTGTGGCCTGTCACGCTGGTGAACACGACGAGCGTGTCACTCCACAGCTTGGTCTTGCGCAGGTGGTCGAGCAGTGTCTTCACCTGCGCATCGACGGCCGAGACCGCCGCGGCGAACTTCCTCATGCTCGCCACCGGGTCTTTCATGTACTCCTTGCCCCGCAAGGCGTTGGCGGCCAGGGGCTGCCAGCCGATCGATTCGAAACGGACGTCCTTGTACATGTCGTAGAACTGCTCCGGATGCCCCTCATACGGCTCATGGGGATTCGGGTAGCTCACGATCAGCAGGAACGGGTCGGGGCCACGGTGTTCATCGAGGAACTGCACCGCCGCCTCGGTGATGATGTCCGGCAGGTAACCGTTGCGGTTCTCCATCTTCCCTTGGCGGCTCATGGTGGGATTCCGATAGGGCATGTCGGGCGCGGCCATCGTGTAAGTGAACTCGAAGCCGTGCCCGGGCGCGGCGTCATTGCCCATGTCCCACTTGCCGGCGAAACCACACCGGAAACCTTTCGCCGCCAGCAGGTCCGAAAGCATCTTCTCCTCGGCGAACCACTGCGGCGGAGCAGCCTGGCCCTGGGGCGGGTCGCCGGCCGGATGCGGCGTCAAGAAGTCGTGAATGCCGTGCTGCATCGGCGTCCGCCCCGTCAAGAGTGTGGCTCGGCTGGCCGAGCCGGCGGGGGTCACGACAAAGGCGTTCGTGTACCGCACCCCCAAGCGGGCGAGCAGATCGATGTTCGGCGTCCGGATCTCCTGGTTGCCGTAACAACCGCACAGCCAGGCGCCGAGGTCCTCGGTCAGGATCACCAGCACGTGGGGCGGCTTCATCGCCGCAATCCGCTGCTCCTGCTTCTTATGTCTCTTCTTTTTCTTCTTCTTGGCGAACAGGGGCGCCGCCGCGCCGCCGAAGAGAAAATAGCGCCGGGATAAACGCATATGCTTCTATAGCCTCTACGTATCTAGAGTACGTCAGCGAAACCGCGCTTCAGGTGGCGGAAGAACAGCCCTCCAGCGACGAACGCCGCCACCGCGAAGCCCGCCGGTACAGCGATGGAACCCAGGTCCGGCAAACGTGACGTCAGCAAACACTCGCGATAGGCCCGCACCAGATAGCGCATCGGATTCCACGCCAGCAAAAAGCGCACCTGGCGAGGGTACATCTGCTCGGAGATGAAGATCGGCGTCAGCCAGAACCACAGCGTCAGCACTACCATCGTCACCTGCGCGGTGTCGCGCAGGTAGACGTTCAACCCGGCCACGATCCACCCCAGGCCGGTGGCGAACAGGCCGAGCAAGAGCATGTAAGCAGGCAGCAGCAGGATTCCCGGGCTGACGACGCCGACGGCGACGGCTACCGCAATGATCACGATCGCCAAAGTCAGCAGGTGTGAGATCAACGTGGAGAGGTACACCGTCACCGGCAAGATCTCCGCTGGGAATATCGTCTTTTTGATGAGCGCCGCATTCTCCACCAGTGACGTCGCCGAGCGCTGAAGCGTCTCCTGAAACAGCAGCCACGGCAAGAACCCGCACAGCAGAAAGACAACGTAGTTCTGCGTCACCTCATGCCGCGGCAGCTCCACCTTGATGCAGATCTGGAACACGAACGTCCAGGAAATGAGCAGCACCAGGGGATGAATCAGACCCCACAGCCACCCGGCCGCGGAACCGACGTACCGCTGTTCGAAGTCGCGGCGCACAAGCTGATAGATGAGGGCCCGCCGCTCAACGAGATTCTGGAGAAAGTATCTGCCCGGTATGCGCCCCAAGCGACTAGGATAACGGATCGGCGCGCAGCCGGCGCTTCCGCCCCCAGGGAGTGTTCCACGAGCCTACCGGCCCCGCCGGGACTGCGGCTGATATCGCGCGCGGATGGCCATCAAACGGCTGACGATCTCCGGACGTTCCTGCCACAGGTTGTGCCTCTCGCCGACGTCCGTCTGGAGGTCATAGAGCTGTCCCTCAGGGCCGCCCGGGGGAGGTTGAATCCTCCGGGGCCTGCTGAACCCGCCGGAGCCAAGGTGCGTGATCAGCTTCCATCGCCCTTGCCGCACCACGGCGGCGTTCTCCTTCAAGATCAGGTGCTCATGGATGGGGCCCCCGAGGCGCCGCCCGAGCAGCACGGGCAGGAAGCTCCGGCTGTCCACCGCCGTTTCCGGCGCCTGGACTCCGACGACCTCGGCGAGGGTGGCCATGATGTCCGTGAAAGCGATCAGCTCATTACTCTCGGTTCCCGGCGCCACCCGTCCGGGCCAGCGCACGACGAAGGGCTCCCGGTGGCCGCCCTCCCAGGAGTCGGCCTTCATGCCTCGCAGCGGTCCGGCCGCACTGTGGTGGAAACGCTCGACGTCAGCCGGATACCAGACCGGCCCGTTGTCACTCGTGAAGATGACCAGGGTCTCCGAGGCCAACCGCTCCCGGTCGAGCGTTTCGAGAATCCGTCCGACCGTATGGTCCACTTGAACCACGAAGTCGCCGTACAAGCCGGCGTGGCTCTTGCCCCGGAAATCCTCCAACGGCAACCACGGGGTGTGCGGCGCGGTGAGAGCCACGTAAAGGAAGAAGGGACTCCGCACGCGCCGGCGGGCGAAGAGCTCAATCAGCCGAACCGCCTCTTGCTCCAGGCGGGGCAGGACGTCCCGGTGATGGAAACCCGGCGCCACCGCACCCGCCCGCCAGAAGGCGCCCTGGATCGGGCTCCAGCCGGGAGTGTTGCTCGCCTCGATCCGCTCCGTTGGCGCCTCTTCGGGGCGCCGGTCCCGGATGTAGAAATAAGGCGGGATGTCCAGTGACGCCGGGATGCCGAAGTAGTAATCGAAGCCCCGATCACACGGCCCGCCGGTCAGCGGCTTGCTGAAGTCGTAGGCCTCACCGCCGTCGAAACCCAGATGCCACTTGCCCACCATGGCCGTGGCGTAGCCCCGGGCTTTCAGCATCGTCGCCAAGGTCGCTTCTTCCGGGCGAACCACCGCTTCCCGGCGCCATTGGAGCCGGCTCCGCAGCGGGTACCTCCCGGTCAGCAGACCGTACCGGCTCGGCACGCACAGCGCCGCCGCTGCATGCGCGTCGGTGAACCGCATGCCTTCGGCGGCGAGGCGGTCCATGGCCGGCGTGGGAATCTTCGATTCGGGGTTGTTGAACGCCGGGTCTCCATAGCCCAAATCGTCCGCCAGGATGATCACGACGTTGGGGGGATGGGTTTTCTGCGCCGGCAGGCCGGCGGCCGCCAACAGCAACGCCGCGGCTGCGTGCAGGAATGGATCTCGGATACGCCGTATCAGCATCGGATTCATTCTCTGACAATTGCGCCGCCGAAGGGAAACAGAAGGGACCATTTCCGGCGCGGGCGCCCGCCCGCGAAACGCCGGCGGCAAACAGACGCAATCCGCCCGGCGCCTCGATTCGAAGGGAACCGAACGGGTCGCGCGGCCGGATGCCTCAGTCCCGGCGGCCGCCTTCCAGGAAGACCCGCAGGCGGTGGCTCCGGCTGGGATGGCGCAGCTTCCGCAACGCTTTCGCCTCGATCTGCCGGATCCGTTCCCGGGTCACGGCGAAATGCTGTCCCACCTCTTCCAGAGTGTGTTCTCCGCCGTCCTGGAGCCCGAAGCGCATCTTGATGATCTTTTCTTCGCGAGGGCTGAGAGTCTTGAGAACCTCGGCCGTCTGCTCCCGCAGGTTCATCTTGATCACCGCCTCCGACGGCGACACCGTCTGCTTGTCCACGATGAAATCGCCGAGGTGGGATTCCTCCTCTTCGCCCACCGGCGTCTCCAGGGAGATCGGCTCCTGGGCTACCCGCAGCACCTTGCGCACCTTGGCCGGCGTCATCTCCAAACGCCGCGCCAACTCCTCCACCGTGGGATCGCGCCCCAGCTCCTGCTGCATCTGGCGCTGGGTCCTGACGAGCTTGTTGATCGTTTCGATCATGTGGACCGGGATCCGGATGGTGCGCGCCTGGTCCGCTACCGCCCGGGTGATCGCCTGCCGGACCCACCAGGTAGCGTAGGTCGAGAACTTGTAACCGCGGCGGTAGTCGAACTTGTCCACCGCTTTCATCAGTCCGATGTTGCCTTCCTGGATCAAATCCAGGAACTGGAGCCCGCGGTTCGTGTACCGCTTGGCGATGGAGACCACCAGCCGCAGGTTGGCCTCGATCAACTGCTTCTTCGCCTCCACCGCCTCGCGTTCCCCGCGCTCGACGACGCGCAGCGTGTGGCGCAGTTCGGGCGCCGTGGCGCCGTACTCGTTCTCGAGCTGCTGCAGCCGCTGACTGAACTCGCGCAACTGCCGCCGGAGGTCGCGCATCTCGTTCCGCGACAGCCCATCGGGAACCTCGAGCTTGCGTTGGGCCTGGGCGATCTCGCTTTCCACAAGACGGAGCTGCTCGACCGCCTCCCGGAGCTCACGGACGAGCTTCGTCCGGAACTCGTGGTCCAGGTCGAGGCTCCGGACCAGCTTGGAAATCCGCACCGTAGTCCGCGCCAGGTTCATCCGCAGTGTCCGGTGCTGTTTGGGCTTCAAGCCCGGGGAAACCGCCAGCAGCCTCTGCCGGTAGCCGTTCGCCTTCCGGAAGAGCCGCTCAACCTCCTGCAAGGTCTTCAGGAACTCTTTCTTCCGCTTCTCGACCTCGTCGTTGGAAGGAAGCGGTTCGGCCATGTTGACGATCTCCCGAATCGACGCCGTCCCTTGCTGAACGTCCCTCTTGAGTTCGAGCAGTTTCTTGATCACCAGGGGGCACCGCGACAGCGCTTTGTACACGGTCTGCCGGCCGCGCTCCATGCGCTTGGCGATCTCGATCTCGCCTTCACGGGTCAGCAAGGGCACCGTGCCCATCTCGCGGAGATACATGCGGACGGGATCGTTGGTCTTGTCACCCGCCAGGTCGGCCGAGTAGTCCAGCTCAGCACTCTCGTCCGGCTCCTCTTCGCGCCTGACCGGGACCTTTCCGGCATCATCGATCACCTCGATGCCGGCGCGGTCGAGGTCCGCCAGCAGCTCGTCGAGCTCCTGCCCGTCTACGACGTCGTCCGGGAGAAACTCGTTCACCTCGTCGTAAGAGATGTACCCTTTTTCCCGGCCAGCGTCGATGAGCTGCTGGAAGCGGCTGGATTTGTCGTCACTCGCCACCGATTCCCCAGAAGAGACCGCCTTCACCAGCGGTCCTTGCCATTGTACAACACGCGGTTGCAGCCCTGTTTCAGCGCCGGGCGAGCCGTTCGAGCTCTTCGGTCAGCCGCCTCGCTGCCGCCAAGTCGCCGGAGCGCTCCGCATCACGGATCTGCTCTCGCAAGGCCGCCATCCGCGACTCGCGATCTTTGCGTTCGAGCTTCGGCAGGAAGGCCGCCGCCTGCTCCAGCGCCGACTCCTCGTCTTCTAGTGCATCGGCAAAAACGAGGCTTGCCAGTAGGCGCTTCTCCTCTTCGCCGAGCCGGTTCTCGATGTCCAGATACCCCCAGCCCGGCTGCTGCTGCTCCAACATCAACATCGTCCGCAACAGCGGCCACGTCCGGAACTCCCGCACGGCGTTCAGCTCCGCCAGCCGCGGCAGCACGACCTTCCGGGCCTCGGCGCTCTTCAGCAGGAGGTTCACGAACATCTTTTCCTTGGCGTCCACCTGCGTCTGCGCGGGAGTGTCGCTACGGTCCGCGGCCACGCCCAGTTTCCGGAACTCCCGGCGCACCAGCCCCGCATCCACTCGCAGCAGCGCCGCCGCTTCCTCGGCCGCGGCCGCCCGCTGTAAGCGGTCCGGAAGACGTTTCAACGCCGGCAGCACCACCTGCCGGAATCCCTCCACGCGGCCCTCCGCCGTCGAGCAATCGAAGCGCTTCCGCGCCCGCGCCACCAGCCATTCGAAACATCCCGGCGCCTCGTCCAACCGCTCCCGGTAGGCTTCGGCGCCCCGCTGCTTCACATATTCATCCGGATCCAGACCGCCCTCGAGCTCCAAGACCCGGACGTTCACCCCCTCGGAAAGCAGCATCTCGATAGAGCGCTCCGCTGCTCCGGAACCCGCGGCGTCGGGATCGAAGTTCACCACCACTTTCCCGGCGTGCCGGCGCAGCCCCCGGATCTGTTGTTGCGTCAGCGCGGTGCCGCAACTGGCCACGACTTCTCCCACGCCGGCCTGGTAGAGGCCGATCACATCCATGTAGCCCTCGACCAGAATGGCCCGGCCCGCCTGGCGGACTGCACGCTTCGCCCGGTGCAGGTTGTAGAGTACGTAACTCTTCCGGTAGATCGGCGTCTCCGGCGAGTTCAAATACTTCGGCTCCCCGCCCCCGCCCAGCGCCCGGCCGGCGAATGCGATCACCTTCCCGCTCTCGTTGTGGATCGGGAACATCAGACGCCCGCGGAAACGGTCGAACCAACCGCTGCCGTCGTCGCGCTCCAACACCAGCCCCGAAGCGGCCATCTGGTCCCGCGTGAATCCACGCCGCTGAAGCGCCTGCACGAGGGTTTGCCCGGACCGGTCGGCGAAGCCGAGGCCGAACTCTTCGACCGTCTCCGGCGCCACTCCCCGAGCCAGGATATACTTCCGCGCCGCCGCGCCGGCGCCCGACTCCAACGTCTGCCGGAAGATCTGCTGCGCCAGCTCGTGCATCTCGTACACGGCCGCCCGCAAGCGAGTTTCCTCATCGCTGTAGGCGGGCTGTTTCGGCACCGGGATTCCGTGCCGCTCGGCCAGCAGCTTCACCGCCTCCCAGAACGTGAGGCCCTCGATCTCCATCACGAACTTGATGACGTCGCCGCCCTGGCCGCAGCCGAAACACTTGTAGAACTGGTGCACCGCATGAACGCCGAAACTCGGGGTCTTCTCGGTGTGAAATGGGCACAGTCCGACCCACCGCGAGCCCGCCTTTTTCAGCGTCGGCACGTACTCCCGGACCACGCTGACGATGTCTACCTGGGACTTGACCTGCTGAGCGAACTCCATGGCCCGGCTCTGTCCATTATGCTACCCGGGCGCGCCCGCCCACGTAAGAGCGGCGAGACGCTGGAGCCCTCCGCCTTAGCGCTCCATGCGGTCTTCGATCAGCACACGGATGGTGGCGGAGACTCCTTTCACTCCACGCGTGCCGTCGATCGTCCAGATATCGGCCTTCGGATAATATGCCCGGAGCATGTCCATCTCTTCGTGGTAGCGTGCCAGCCGCTGGCTGACGATCTCTGGAGCGTCCTCGGGACCGCCCCGTTTCGCGCACCGCTCCCGCACCACCTTGTCAGGGATGTGAATCTGGATGACGATCGGGCTCGGCAAGCCGAACTCCCGCACCAGACGGCCGAGATAGTCGGCTTGGGCGCGGGTCGCCGGGTAGCCGTCCAGAACAAACCCCCGGCTGATCTCGGTTCGTTGTAAGCGTTCCCTCAGCAATTCGTCCAAGTGGGAGGACGTGCGTGGCAGCTTGTCGCCCGCGGCGCCGGCGTCGGCCGCCACTAGCTCTTCCACCGAGATCACCGGCAGGCCGTATTTCCTTTTTAAATACTCCGCCTGGGTCGATTTGCCGCTTGCCGGCGGCCCAACCAGGACCACCACCAGCGGCTCCGGCAGCACGTCCCCGGCCATCAAGCCGGTCGCAGCCACGGCTAACCACCCAGCCAGCAACCAGCGCCTCGATTTCATCCGATTTCCCTCCCTCGGCTACCCCTTAGGGTAGCAAGTCCCGGCGGCGCCCACCTGAAGCCTGCCGCCGCCCAGCCACGGAGCGAACCCATTAGTACTTTGGTTTGAGTACCGCACCGGGCCGTAAGGGGTTCTCCTGCGAACAGTTCAGGTCTAGACTGGAATCGAGGAGGTAAGGCGTAAGGATGAGGCCCGCTCGGGATATGCGCCGGTCGCGCCGGGTACCCATGGAAGGCCGGATTGCGCTGGCCTGGAGCGACGACCGCGGCAGGCTGTGGGAGACCCGCGGGCGCCTGCGGGACGTGTCAGGGCAGGGCGTCGGCGCCGAGGTCCGCGACCCGGTCCCGAAGGGCGCCTTGGTTTCGGTCAGCGTGCGGCCGGCCGGCTGGCGGCGCAGCGGCATCGTTCGTCACTGCAGCCGGGCCGGCAACCGTTACCTTCTCGGCATCGAGGGCTGCGATATTACGTGGTGCCGTTACGGCTGACGCCCAGCCACGCCGCTGAGGCGTGCCCGCCTGGGGTGAGCCAGGTGCTCCTCGGCCTTTCGCTTTCAGCGGTGCGGATCGCCGGCGAAGTCGTCAGCTCCCGTCTGATTCCGGCCGTTCTTTCTTGAACATGGCGATCGCCTCGATCTCGACAAGCAGCTCCGGCCGGCAGAGTTTTGCTTCGATCCCCGTAGATGCCGGATAGGGATCGAGCCCCTGCTCGTCATAAAAGCGCTTCCGCTCCTCGTTGAACTCCTTGTAGTCGCGGTCGATATCCCGCAGGTAGCAAGTGGTGCGGATCACGTCCTTCCACGTCGCGCCCTCGGACTCCAACAGCTTGGTGATGTTATGAAAGGTCCGGCGGCACTGGGCGCGGAAGTCGCCCACATGGACGCTGTTGCCATGTTCGTCTACGCTCGCCGTGCCCGAGATGAACAGGATCACCAGCCCATTGAGATCGACACGCATCCCGCGGGAGAAGGCGCTTCCGTATTCGCAAGCCTCGTTCAGCACCTCAGGAGCCCTGATCGCCCGCTTTTTCACAGTCGCACCCTGAATCTCATTGATGATTTCGTTGATTTTCAACACTAGCTCTACCTCCAGGCGCGCTCGGCCGGGACGTCAGCCCGGAACCGCGGCATTCCGCCGGTCCGTTGTACCTGGCGTGCTGCCCGGCCGCCTGGCGTGCCCCCTGAAGTACGCAACGGCGCCGAGGCCCCAATCTGAAACAGACCATGAGACCTGAGAGTCAGAATCATTATACTTTAGTTCGCAACCCCGGTGGCAAGCAATCGGCCGCGCCGGCGGGTATCGCAAGTTTCAGCCGGGTTGCCGCACGACTCGAAAACCCCCGGCTGCACGCGGACCCGCTGACCGCCCCACCGTCGCCCGCGCAGCGCTGGCGGGGCCACTTGACAACCCCGGCGGGCCGCCGATAGGCTCGTATATAGAAGGGTCTTGAGCGTGCGCCCGTAGCTCAGCTGGATAGAGCGTCTGGCTACGAACCAGAAGGTCGCGTGTTCGAATCGCGCCGGGCGCACCATTCTTTATTTCTTGATCACTCGGCTCGCTTAACAGAACCGACCGCCTCCTCAGCTCGAGCCGCGGCGGCCCCGCACAGGAAGCCGTGGAACAGGCCAGTTCCCCGATCCGTTGAGCACATACCGCTCTGCCTCATCCGGCAGTTGGCCGGATCCGCTCTTCGGCGGCGCGCCACACTCCACCCCCTGCCCGGCTCCACCGGCTCGGGAACCATCAGACTTTGCCAGCCGGATGTCCGTTTACTTCTCCACATTCGTTGGCTATACTTGACTATGACCGTTCGCGGTCGTGAGAGGGGGACGCAGTTCAGGGCCATGAGCAACGGCAGTGGGTGCTGGTATGTGGCATGATCCCAGGCTGACTCCTCTCGCAACCAAACCATCGCTCGCCGCACTCCTCCTGCTCTGCCTTTCCTGGCCCGCTTTCCCGTACGGGCGGCGGATCCCCGCCCCGATCGTCTTCACCCAGGCCGCAACCCACGCTACCGCCGCCGGGAAGCCAGCGCCATGCCGGCTGGTGCGTCTCGACCCAGGCGGAAGCCTTCACGTGCTCACGCGGGACTTCTATTCGGCGCGGGACCCCGAGGTATCCTTCGACGGCGACTACATCCTCTTCTCCGGCCGGCGCCGGCCGGAGGATCGCTGGCAGATCTTCGAGATGAAGGCCGACGGAACCGGCTTGCGCCAGGTGACCTCCGAACCAATGGACTGCCGCCGGCCGGTCTACCAGTCCTACTTTTACGTCATCACCGCCGACAAGCCCTGGCGCCAGATCAGTTTCGTGGGACTCCAGCCGGGACGTGAACCAGCGATCTACTCGACCCGGCTGGACGGTACGGCGCTGCGCCGGCTGACGTTCAACCCTTACGGCGCCACCGACCCTTTCCTGATGCCCGACGGCCGCATGGTGATCTCGAGCCGCCAGAGTCACCGCGTGGAACCCGGCCCCGAAGACCGCGCTCCGCTGTTCGGCGTCAATGTGGACGGGACGGATTACGCAGCGTTCACCGGCGGCCAGGGCGCAGCCTGGAAGTGGGCGCCGGCCGTCACTTCGAACGGACTGGTGGTCTTTGTCGAGTCTGACCAGCCCCGTCCCGACCGGGCCGGCTGGCTGGCCGCCGTGACCACGCGGCGTCCGTTGCATTCGTACCGGAAGCTAACCGAGCCGGGCGAATGGCTCTACCGGTCGCCGTCCCCGCTCCGGGACGGCTCGATCCTCGCGGCCCGCAAGCGCGCCGGCGACGGCTCCACCTTCGCCATCGTCCGGTTCGACCCGGCGGCCAGCGCCGCGGAGGAGGTTTTCGACGCCGCCGATTACGATGACATACAACCCCGGCTGCTGGCGCCTCGCCCGGTCCCCGACGGCCGCAGTTCCGTGGTCAACGAACAAGACCCGACCGGTATTCTGTACTGCCTGAACGTCAACATCTCCGATTTGCAGCCACGGGACGGCTGGACGGCGGGGGTGGCGAAACGGTTGAGGGTCATCGAGGGCATGCCGCGGACTCGCGAGTCCGACGGTTTCCCTCCGCCGGCGCGGCGAGTGCTCGGCGAAATCCCGCTCGAGAAAGACGGCTCGTTCAACGTCCGTGTGCCGGCCAATATTCCGATCCAGTTGCAGCTCATCGATGAGCACGGCCTGGCTCTGCGGAGCTGCCAATGGATCTGGGTGAAGAACAAAGAACCGCGCGGCTGCATCGGCTGCCACGAGGATGGAGAGCTGACGCCGGAGAACCGCATGGTGGATGCGGTGACGAAACCTTCCGTCCGCCTCACCTTGCCGCCGGAACGCCGCCGGCGGGTGACCTTCGAGAAGGACATCCTGCCGATCTTCCGTAGCAAGTGCGCCACCGCGGGCTGTCACGGCGAGACGGCTTCCGTCCGCTTGACGTCCCTTGCCGAAGTTCGCGCCCACGTTGGGGCCAGCGCCCGGACGTCGCCCTTGGTCTGGCATCTGTTCGGCCGGAACACCTCGCGGCCGTGGGACCATCCCCTGCCGGCGATCCAGACGGTGGAAGGAATGCCCCCGAAAGGCGGAACGTCTCTTACCGACCTGGAGCGGCGGCTCATTCTTGAATGGATCGATCTGGGGGCCGAATGAAAAGAACCTGCTTATGCGTGCTGCTGGCGCTGGCCGCCGGTCCGGCGGTGGCGAACGACCTCCCTGTCTTCACCGAGGTCACCCGGGAGGCCGGCATCGATTTCAAACACAGCTACGGCGATTTCGAACTCGACAACATCGTCGAGGGCACCGGCGCCGGAGCGTGTTTCTTCGATTACGACAACGACGGGTTCCAGGACCTCTACCTCGTCAACGGCGCCTGGACCCGGGGCGTGAGCGACAACCGGGGCCGCCGCCTCCGCGGCAAGCTCCATAACCGCCTTTACCACAACAACGGCGACGGGACTTTCACGGACGTCACGGAAACCTCCGGCGCCGGCGATGAGACTTTCTCGAGCGGCTGCTCGGCGGCCGACTACGACAACGACGGCGACGTCGATCTCTACGTCTTGAACTACGGCCCGAACAGGCTCTACCGCAACAACGGCGACGGGACGTTCACCGAGGTCTCGCACCAGGCAGGCCTGGACTTTCCCCGCTGGAGCCTTCACGCCGTCTGGCTCGATTACGACGGCGACGGGTGGCTCGACGTCTACGTCGCCAACTACCTGCGCTACGACGAGGGCAAGTTCCGCGACTTCTACGCCGCCCGAGGCTATCCGGGCCCGCTGAGCTACGACGGCGAACCCGACGTGCTCTACCACAACAACGGCGACGGCACGTTCACGGACGTGACCGACGCGATGGGCGTCTACGTAGCCGACGGGCGCGCGATGAGCGTCACCGCCGCCGATCTCACCAACAGCGGCCGCTTGGGGATCTACGTCACCAACGACGCGATGGAAAACTACTATTGGGAACAAGGGCCCGACGGCAAGTTCCATGACCGCGCCGCGGAACTGAACCTCGCTTGGGGCGAGAACGGCCAGAACGTCGCCTCCATGGGTCCCGCGATCGGCGACATCGACCGCAATGGCTGGCTCGACGTCTTCGTTCCCGACCTCCGCTACTGCACCCTGCTCATGGGCAACAAGAACGGATGGGACTTTCGAACCGACACCGTCGGCCTCTCCGTCGTCATGGGCCAATACACGAGCTGGGGGCCGGCGCTGTTCGATTACGACAATGACGGCTGGCTCGACCTTTACACCAGCCACGGCAACGCCCACCACGAATACGTCGAGGAAGACACCCTCGTCCGCAACAAGGGCGACGGAACCTTCGAGGACGTTTCCGATCTGTCCGGACCCTTCTTCCGGGAGAAATATGTCGGCCGAGGCGTGGCCTACGCCGACTACGACAACGACGGCGACATTGACCTGCTGGTCGTGAACCTGAACGACTACCCGAACCTGTTACGCAACGACGGCGGCAACCGGAACAACTGGCTCATGATCGACGCCCGGCTCGTCTTCCCCACCGGTGAGCGCACGGCCATCGGCGCCCGGGTGAGCGTCGAGACCGAGGGCCTGAAACAGATCGCCGACCTCGTGCCCATGAGAGGCTATCTTTCCCAGCACGACTCCCGCCTGCACTTCGGACTCGGCCGGGCCCCGGCGGCGCGCACGGTGACCATCCGCTGGCCCGACGGCGCCGTGGAGACCTTCCACAACGTGCGGGCGAACCAGGTGCTGAAGCTTCGCAGGGAGGTGCACCGGTGAAGAAACGACCGAGTGCGGCGCTCGCCACCGCCGCGCTGGCGGCGCTGGTCGCGGCGCCGGCCTGGGTGAGCGCCCAACGGGTGAAACCCGTCTACGTCGGCGCCCGCGTCTGTGGGCAGTGCCATTCCGGGTCCGGGATGGGCAATCAGTACAGCGTCTGGCTCCATTCCCGCCATGCTCAGGCCTACGCGGCCCTCGCCGAACCTGAGTCGCGGGAGATCGCCAAACTCAGCGGCATCCGCCAGGAACCCCAGGAAACCTTTACGTGTCTCGGCTGCCACTCGAGCGGCGCCAACGCTGAGGACTGGGAGAAGGACGAGACCTTCCGGGTTGAAGACGGCGTACAGTGCGAGAGTTGCCACGGCCCGGGAAGCGAGTACATCGACCCGGAAGTGATGAGCGACCCGCAACGGGCGAAGGCGGCCGGCCTGATCATGCCCGGCCCCGACACCTGCGACCGGTGTCACCAGGAGAAAGGTACACACATCGCGGTGCTGAACTCCCCCGTACTCGATGTGAAGGAGGGATTGAAAAAGATCGCTCACCCGACGCCGGAGAATCCGGAAATGGGAGGAGTGCCGGAGTACCCTGCCGAGGCTCCGAAACGCGAAGGTCCGAAATACATCGGATCGGCCAAATGCGGCGAGTGCCATCGGGGGCGCAAATCGGGTTTCCAGTACTCGAAGTGGCTCCTTTCCCGCCACTCCCGCGCTTGGGCCGCGTTGGGCACGGCGCAGGGCATGAAGATGGCTCGGGCAAAGGGCATTCAAGGCGATCCCCAGAGGGCTCCCGAGTGCCTGAAGTGCCACTCCACCGGCTATCAGGAAGGCGCCGAGGCATTTGCACCCTCCTTCTCGATCGACGAGGGAATCGGTTGCGAAGCCTGCCACGGGCCCGGCAGCGATTATTCGGTGGAAGCCGTGATGATGGATCCGCTGGCCGCCCGGAAGGCGGGGTTGAAGAAGGTGACCAAAGCCACCTGCATGCCGTGCCACGAGAACGCCCACGGCAAACCGTTCGAAGCCGACCTTAGCGCTGTCTCCCACCCCTCTAAGCTCCCCGACGTAGCCGAGGAACCGCGTTACAAGACGCCGCTGAACATGGCGCTGCGTCCGGGGACGAAAGAAATCTGGGTCACCTGCTCCGGATCGGACTCGGTGATTCTCGTCGACGCCTCGGGCCGCGAAAAGATCGCCGAGATTCCCGTGGGCGGCATGCCGGAAGATGTCGCCTTCTCGCCGGACGGCGCCCGCGCCTTCGTTTCGAATCTCTTCGACGACACGGTTTCCGTCATCGATGCTTCGGCCCGGAAGATCGTCCGGACCGTCCCGGTGGGAGACGAGCCGCACGGCGTGTTGATGGACGGTAAGGGCCGCCGCCTGTACGTCCTGAACTCGATTTCGGACGACATCACGGTCCTGGACGGCGCGACTCTGAAGCGCGAGAAGAACCTCGTGGCCAGTCGCCGCCCCTGGTCACTCGCCTCTTCCCCGGACGGCGCCCTGATCGCCGTCAGCCATGCCCTGTCGCGGTTCGTCCCCTTCCGCAAGCCGTCGCGGGCCGAGGTGACGATCATCGACACCGGGCGAGGCGTGGTCGAGGACCGCTTCGTGGCCGAGGGCGCCAACCTGCTGTTGGGCATCGCCTGGCATCCCTCCGGCGATTTCGCCTTGACTACCTTGAACCGGACAAAAAACCTCGTGCCTATGACCCGCCTGCTTCAGGGCTGGACGATCACCAATGGCCTGGCGATCTTCTGGCGCGACGGGACTGTGGACCAGGTGCTGCTCGACGAGCCGGGCATGTGCTTCCCCGATCCCACCGATGTAGCGATCACCCCCGACGGGCGCTACGCGCTGGTTACCAGCTCCGGCTCGGACCGGGTCGCCGTCGTGGACCTGCGGAAGCTGATTGCTTTGATCCAGTCCTCCTCGCCTTACGAGCGGCGGCACGTGCTCCCCAACCACTTGGGAAAACCCACTGAGTTCGTCATCAAGCATATCGCCGTCGGGCGGAGTCCCCGGGGCGTGCTGATTCTGCCCAATGGCGAGACGGCCTTCGTGGCCAACTCCCTCGACGATTCGCTGTCGGTGATCGATCTGAAAACTTTCAAGGTCGTGGGCAGCGTGGATCTGGAAGGCCCGAAGGTGATTACCAAAGCCCGCCTGGGCGAGCGCCTCTTTCATAGCGCCAAGATCACCTTCCGCCGCCAGTTCTCCTGCCATACCTGCCACCCGGACGGACATATCGACGGCATCACGTATGACATCGAACCGGACGGGATCGGCGTCAGTCCGGTGGACAACCGCACCCTCCGCGGAATCCTCGACACGGCGCCTTTCAAGTGGGAAGGAACCAATCCTACGTTGCGCCGCCAGTGCGGCCCTCGCCTGGCCGTCTTCTTCACCCGGATCCAGCCGTTCACCCCGAAGGAGCTCTCCGCGCTCGAGTACTACATCTCGACGATCCCGCGTCCGCCCAACCGTTTCCGTCCCCTCGGCGCTGAACTCACTGAAGCTCAGCGCCGCGGCAAGGAGATCTTCGAACGCAAGTACACCAACGACGGCCGCCTCATTCCCGAAGGAAACCGCTGCATCACCTGCCACTACCCGCCGTACTACACCGACCGGCGGCGCCACAACGTCGGGACCCAATTCCAGTTCGACCGCGAGTCGGACTTCGACACGCCGCACCTCAACAACATTTACGATTCGGCGCCCTATCTCCACAACGGAATCGCGCACTCCCTGGAAGAAATCTGGACGGTCTACAACCCGTACGACAAGCACGGCGTGACAAACGACATGACAAAAGATCAGCTCAATGATCTGATCGAGTATTTGAAGACATTATAGGAGCAAAATCCGCAATGTTAGCGAAACTCGTATGGCCGGCCGCAGTGGCAGGATGCCTCCTGGCCGCACCCGCCAGGCCCGAGGCCCTGCCGTACGTTTACACGCATTGGAAGCAGTTCACGGTGAAAGACGGCTTGCCCAACGACCACATCTTCGCCGTCAAAGTCGATGGACCCCGAGTCTGGATCGGAACCGAAGGCGGCCTCGCAATGCTCGACAAGCGTACCGGTCGCATCCGTTCCTGGACCGAGAAGGACGGCCTGCCCTGGAAGGTCGTCTCCGCCATCGACGTCGATCCCAAGACCGGCGACGTCTGGCTGGGACTCTTCGGCGGAGGCCTCGCCCGCTTCAGCGGGGGACGTTTCGATCATTGGCATCAGCTCAACAGCGGGCTGGTAAATGACGTGGTCTACGGCGTGGCGGTCGAACATGAAAACATCTGGGCGGCGACCACCGCCGGCGCCAGCCGCTACAACACCGTCACCGGCGAATGGACCATCTTCACCGAGAAGAACGCCCCCATGGAAGAGATCTGGAACTACACCGTCACGTACAACGACGGCAAGGTGTACCTCGGCGTCTGGGGCAGCGGCGTGCTCGAGTACGACGTCAAGCGCGAGCGGTGGAAAGACTACCTGGATCCGGACGGCGAAATGGAGATCGACCTGTATCGCGACGACGGCGTCGTCCACGTGATCACCACCGGCGTCAGCTACGTTGACGGCATCCTGTGGACCGGCTCCTACTTCGGCGGCTCCCGTTACGACGGCCGCAACTGGCGGGGCTATTTCAATAAGGATTCCGGCCTCCCCAGCGACTTCATCAACTTCGTCAAAGCGCGTTCCGCGAACGAAGCCTGGTACTGCACCGACAAAGGCCTCGGAGTCATCACCGATTTCAAGACGAACACCTGGGTCGTCTACACGCGGGACCCGGAAAAGCACACCGGCAAGGCGGTCGTCATGCGCGACCGCGACGTTTTGAAGACCATCGACACCGGCATCAATATTCCGCACAACTACGTGCTCTGCGCCGATCTGGACGGCAACGACGTCTGGGTCGGCACATCGAAAGGACTGGCCTGGGGCATCGGCGACGCCTATTACGCCGGGCTCCGGGAGCAACCGGAAAGCGAACCGCAACAGCGCGCTGGAGGTGAGTGATGAAGAAACGAGCGGCGAGCGGCGGCTTCCGAAACCGCGCCTTGTGGCGGCTTCTCACTGCGGCGGCCCTGGCAGCTTCATTGGCCCCGCTGGCGGCCGCGGCCGGCCGCGAGTCTGGGAACTGCGATCCCGAAAAGGACATGCCGCCGAAGCTGAGAGCCATCGTGGACGACGACACCCTCGAGGTGCTCCGCGCCATCGATTGTCTCAGCCCTTATGAAGTGCCCAAGCTGCCTCTCCGGCAGGATCACAATTATGCCCGCACCCCCGAAGACCTGGAACCTTACGGCGGCATACGTCCCTACAAGGAGCACTTCTTGCTCCAGATCGAATACACCGGCCCTGGAAGAGCGATCCCGGAACCGGAGCACGTCGATAGCGTCAAGATCGGCTTCATCGGCCCCATCATGTCCACGGTCTCGGTGGCCACCGGCGGCAAGAGCCACGAAGAGCCCCTCGGCATCAAGATGCTTCAGGGCGCCCGCCTGGCTATCGAAGAGGCCAACGCCAGGGGCGGCTACTTCCGGCGAAATATCCCATTCGAGCTCGTCGTGCACAACGACAACGGCCTGTGGGGAGCCTCGGGCAACGAGATCATCAAGATGGCTTACGACGAAAAGGTCTGGGCCATCCTCGGCACCATCGACGGGGCCAACTCCCACATCGCCATCCGCGTGGCCCTCAAAGCCGAGATCCCGATGATCAACAGCGGCGATACCGACCCGACCTTCGTTGAGACCAACATCCCCTGGGTGGCCCGCGTGATCAGCGACGACCGCCAGCAGGCTTACCTGCTGGTGGACTACATGATCCGCAAGATGAATTACAAGCGGATCGGCATCATGCGCGCCTCCAACCGCTACGGCCGCTTCGGCGTCCGCGAGGTGAAGGACTCTTGCCGGCGCCTCGGCCGCCCCATCATCCTCGAAATGGCTTACAAGCTCGGCCAGAGCGATTACTCTCTGCAGCTCGAACGCCTGAAGTCCGAGAACCTCGACGCCATCGTCCACTGGGGCGACGCCGAGGACGCCGCCACGATCCTCAAGCAAATGCGCGCCATGGGGATGAACCAGCCCTTCCTGTGTAGCGACCGCGCTGTCAGCGACCGGTTCGTCAAAGCCGTCGGCCCCGAACTGGCCGAGGGCGTCATCTGCGCCTATCCCTGGAACCCGGACCGGAAGGATCCCAAACTCGAGCGGTTCCGCGAAGCTTTCCGCAAGCGCTTCAACGAGGAACCGGAAACCTACGCCGCCCACGCCTATGACGGCATGAACCTCTTGATCTGGGCGGTGCAAGTGGCGGGCCTGAACCGGGCGAAGATCCGTGACATGATCGCGTACCGCCGGAAGCCCTGGCCCGGCGTCACCGGCGACATCCCGTTCAGCGCCGCGCTGGACGACCTCGGCGAGGTCTTCCTCGCCAGATTCGAGCACGGCCGCTGGCACTATTACTCGCGCGACGACCTGGGCATCCCCCGCGGCTACATTCCGCCCCGTGACCGCACCAGCCGTGCTTCGGAATGACCCTGAGTCCCCTACTGCGGCTTGGCGTAGCGGCCCTTCTGACCGGCGCGCTGGTCTGCCCCGGCGCTGGGGCCGTCAAGATCGGCTATTACGGGCCGGTTGATCCCAACCACCCCCTCGGCGGCGCCGTCTGGCAGGGACTGCAACTGGCCCTGGAAGAAACAAACGCCGGCCCCGGCGAACCGCTCGTGCTGGTCCACTTCTGGGACGAGAACCCGTGGACGGGCGGCGCCGCCGGGGTCGTCCGCATGGTTTATCAGCAACGAGTCTCGGCCCTCATCGGATCCATCGACGCCACGGCGACCCACCTGGCGGAACAGGTCGTCGCCAAGGCCCTCGTCCCGCTCGTCGATCCGGCCAGCACCGATCCCTCCGTCAACGCCGCCTTCGTCCCCTGGATGTTCTCCGTCATGCCCAGTGATCGGGCCCTGATGGGGTTGCTCGCGGCGGACCTCGGCGCGCGCCCCTTCGTCCTGCTGAGCTCGACGGCCCACGACGCGCGCGTCATGACGGCCGAGTTCCTCAAAACCCTCGGCAAGCGCCACCCGCAGCGGCACATCGAGTTCCGCCGGGCAGAGCTTCGGATCGCCGAGGAGGCGGCCGCCGTCCGGCCTCGGACTGTCGTCCTGCTCGCCGGACCCTTGGAGAGTGCGAGGCTGGTGCGCGACCTGCGTACCCTCCTCCCGGGGGTCGAGATCTTCGCTTCCCACTATGCCGGCCGGCGGGTCTTCCTCGAACGCGCTGGAGACGCGGCTGAGGCGGTACGATTCCCTTTGCCCGCCCGGCTCAGTCCCGGCTTCGTCCAAAGGTACCGCCGCCGCTACGGTACGGAGCCCGACTACGCCGCCGGCTACGGCTACGACGCCATGAGACTCCTCATCCGGGCCATCCGTGAGGCCGGACCGCGGCGGGACGCGATCCGGCAAGCTCTCGAGAAACTCTCTCCATATCAGGGCGTGACCGGTGCGATCCGCTGGAACCGGCTCCGCCGCAACGACGCCAGGCCTCTTTCCGCGGTCATCCGCGGCGGCCGCATCCGCGTGGATTAGCGTGGCTCGGCGTGTCTGCTCGAGGTCCCGGCCGCCCGTGACCCCAGCCACTCGCCCCGGAACCGTGTGACCGCTTCCGGGATTTTGCGCCCCGCATCTTCGAACGGGATGATTTCCAGCCGTGGCGAGGCAGCCAGCCGGACCCGCGCCCTCGCCCGCCGCCCGCGCTGCTCGTAGTCGAGCACGATCACGTCTCCGGGCCGCTTCTTGGCCAGCATCCGCCGCCATTGTTTCCGGCCGCGGATGCGCTTGCCGTCCATCGACAAGATCTTCGCCCCACGGTCCAGCCCCGCCTCGTACAGCGGCGTCCCCTCGAGCGGGGCCACGCTCAATACCACCCCGTCGCGCCGGAACGAGAGCTGCGATGCGCCGAGGAACGCCTGTTCCGGCTCCGCCGGCCGCAGCAGGAAGCCCGCCGCCGCCAGCAGCCGCCCGTAGTCCGGCAGCTCGCCCCCGTGGATCGACGCCCGGAAGAACTCCCGCGCGAACGCTTCGTCCCCCGCCACCCGGCCCAGCACGGCCTCCAGATCGGCAAGCGTATAGGGCCTCTCCCTCCGGCCGAATTCCTCCCACATCGCCCGCATGTAGTCGTCGAGCGAACGGCCGGGAAAGCGGCTGCGCAGGGTAAGGTCGAGCCCGAGGCCAAGGGCGAATCCGTATGAGTAGTACGAAAGGTGCGTGTTGCGGAAGTTCGTCGGGTCCTTTGCTACGGCGCCGTCCGTCAACGGCGCCAGCAGACTGGCGAGCACGGGCGGCTCGTGGCGCCGCGCCGGAGAGTTCAGCACCGCGTCCAACGTCCGGGACAACCGGTCTGCGAACTTCCCTTGATCCAGCATCCCCGCCCGCTGCAGTACCAGCGCCGTGTAATAGCTCGTGAAACCCTCGGCGAACCAGAGCTCGCCGGACAGGTTGCACCGCTCGAAGTCGAACGGTTCGAGAGACTTCGGCCGGAGACGCTCGACGTTCCAGGCATGGAAGAACTCGTGAGCGATCGTGCCGATCAGTTGCTCGCTGTCGGCCAGTTGGCGCGTGCTCGTACAGTAGGTCGAGTTCCGGTGCTCCATGCCGTCGCCCGCGGCCCACGGCAGATAGTCGGCCAGGAAGGTATAGGTTCCGTAATCGAACCGCGGCAGCTCGCCGAAGATCCCGATCTCCTCACGCACCACCTTCTTCACCATCCGGGCGAAGGCGTCCACGTCGGCGGCTTCCCCGGTATGATGCACCGCCAGCCGCAGCGTCTGCACCCGGCGGCCGTCGTCCACCTTCCATTCGCGCAAATCGAACCCGCTCAGCTCGACCGGGCTGTCCATCAAGTAGTCACGATCGCGGGCCTCGAAGGTGAACGCCTCGCCCACAGGGTGCAGTTGGGTCGCCGCCCGCCAGCCGCAGCCTTCCGGGATCTCGAAACGAACCCGCACCGGCCGGTCTTCGGTCCCTCTCGCCCACATGTAGGTGGCTGGACCGTTCAGGTGCGCGTGAGTGCCGTCGATCTGGTCGTAGGTGCCGTCTCCCCGGTCGCCGAAGAGGGTGTAGCGGAGCCGTACCGTTCCGTCGTGCCCCGAAACGTTCCAGCAGTGCGGCTTCGTGCGCTCTACCCGCAGCTCCCGTCCGGCTCCGTCCCACGCCGCCACGTCGTAGACGTTCTTGGCGAACTCGTGCAGCGCGTAGCGGCCCGGCGAGGTGCGGCTCATGCAGACCTCCAGGTCCGGCCCTTCTACATCCCGCCACCAGACTTCGATTTGCGCCTCATGGTGCACCCGGTTCGGGAAATGGATCTGGTACTCGACCGGCGGCGCGGCTATGGCGCCGAACGCCAGGATGGCGCCGGCGCAAACAATGCGGGACGGCACGGAAACACTCTTGGCTGCCAAACAGACCATGATACGGGATGCCGGGCTGCCGCCGCCCCCGGCCTGGGCTTGGGACATCGAGCCGCCCTGGTTCCGTAAGTGTGGCGGGCAATTTGCTGAATCATTCTCGGCGGGGCGTGGTATACTGATCACTCCACAGATGACTGAGTTCGTCCGCGCCCGCTACCTCATCGAAACGGCTCTGCCTTTGGAAGAGGCCGCCGCCGTAATGGCGGGCGAGCAATCCACGGGTACCTTCGTTCGCCTGCCGGGCGAAACCGAGGAACTCGTGCGGGCTCACGCCGCTCGCGTGGAAGAAATCCAAGAACTGGGCGCCGTAGACCAGCCGAGTCTCCCCGGGGCCATGGCGCCGCCGCCCGGAGGTCCGGGCAATGAGCGCTACCGCCGCGCCGAGGTGGTTCTAGCATGGCCGCTTTCCAATATGGGGGTTTCGCTTCCCAATCTCCGCTCTACCGTGGCCGGCAACCTCTATGAGCTGCGCCCGTTCTCCGGACTCCGATTGCTCGACATCGAACTGCCGGAGGCCTACGCCGATGTCTACCCCGGCCCGCAATTCGGCGTCGAGGGAACGCGCCGGCTCTCCGGCGTCCGCGGGCGGCCTCTGGTCGGCACGATCGTCAAGCCGAGCGTCGGCCTGTCGCCGGAGGAAACCGCCCGCCTCGTCCGCACGCTGGCCGAGGCCGGCATCGACTTCATCAAGGACGACGAACTGCAGTGCGACGGGCCCCACTGTCCCTTCGATGAGCGCGTGGCGGAGGTCATGCGGGTGATCAACGACCACGCCGACCGCACCGGCAAGAAGGTGATGTACGCCTTCAACGTCACCGGCGAGCTGGACCAGATGCGCCGCCGGCACGACCTGGTGCTCGAACACGGCGGCACCTGCATCATGGTGAGCCTGAACAGCGTCGGGCTGAGCGGCGTGGCCGATCTGCGCCGCCACAGCCGGCTGCCCATCCACGGTCACCGCAACGGCTGGGGCCTCTATACGCGCGCGCCGCTGCTCGGCATGAGCTTCATCGCCTACCAGAAGTTCTGGCGCGTCGCCGGCGTCGATCACATCCACGTCAACGGCCTCCGCAACAAGTTCTGGGAGCCCGACGATTCCGTCATCGCCTCGGCCCGCGCCTGCCTTGCCCCAATGTTCGCCCGGCCCGGCAAGGGCTACGAGGTGATGCCGGTCTTCTCCTCCGGCCAGTGGGCCGGCCAGGCTGCGGACACCTACCGGGCTTTGGGCTCGACGGACTTGATCTACGCCTGCGGCGGAGGCATCATGGCCCATCCGGGGGGCGTCGCGGCAGGCGTCAAGAGCATTCGCCTGGCCTGGGAGCTGGCGGTGGCGGGCCGCTCCCTGGAGGAGGGCGCAAGGGAGCACGTGGAACTGCGGCAGGCGCTCGAGAAGTTCGGCAAGCGATGAGCGGACTCTCCGATTACCAGCGCGTCGTCGCCTACTACGGCGACGACTTCACCGGCTCCACCGACGTGATGGAGGCCCTCACGGTCAACGGCCTGCCGGCGGTTCTCTTCTTCGAACCACCCAGCGACGACCGCCTCGCCCGCTTCCCCGCCTGCCGGGCCGTCGGCGTCGCCGGGACCAGCCGCAGCCGCAGCCCCGAGTGGATGAAGCAGCATCTCCGCCCGGTCTTCGAGCGCCTGAAGGAGCTCGGCACGCCGCTCGTCCATTACAAGATCTGCTCCACCTTCGACAGCTCCCCTGAGGTTGGAAACATCGGCTGCGCCATCGAGATCGGCCGCGAGGTCTTCGGGTCCCGCTACGTACCGCTCGTCGTGGGCGCGCCGGTCCTCGGCCGCTACACCGTCTTCGGCAACCACTTCGCCGCCGGCGGGGGCGAAGTCTACCGGCTGGACCGGCACCCGACGATGTCCCGGCATCCGGTGACGCCCATGGACGAAGCCGACCTGCGCACCCAGTTGAAGCGCCAGGCCGGTTTGAGCGCCGGGCTGATCGACATCCTCGCTCTCCGGGGCGAGCCGGAGCAGCCCGACCGCCGCTTCGACGAGGTCGTGAGCGCCGGCCCGGACGTGGTCCTCTTCGACGTGCTCGACGACGCCTCGCTCGTGCCCATCGGCCGGCTCCTCTGGGAGCGCCGCGCCGCCTCCGGTCCCTTCGTCGCCGGCTCCTCGGGGCTCGAGTACGCGGTGGCGGCCTACTGGCGAAGCGTGGGGGAACTGCCCGCCGCCGCGAACCGTTTCGACGCCGGTCCGGTGGATCGTCTGATCGTCGTTTCGGGTAGTTGCGCGCCGGTGACGGCGCAGCAGATCCGGACGTCGTTCGCCAACGGCTTCGACGGCCTGCGCCTCGACGTCAGGCCGCTCGCGCGGGGCGACGCCGCCGCCATCGAAGAGGCGGTGGAGGCGGGCCTGCAGCCGCTCGGACGCGGGCGCAGCGTCGTGCTGTACACGGCCCTCGGCCCCGACGATCCCGCCCTCGTCGAACCCGGCCTGAGGACTCCCGAGTTCAACGCCGCCCTGGGCCGGTCGCTCGGCGCCATTCTGCTCCGGCTGATCGAGCGCTCCGGCGTCCGCCGCGTGGCGGTCTGCGGCGGCGACACGTCCGGCCACGCCGGCAATGTTCTGGGCGTCTACGCACTGACGATGGCGGCCCCGATGGCGCCGGGCTCCCCGCTGTGCCGCGCCCATTCCGACAACCCCCAGCTCGACCGGCTGGAGGTCGTCTTCAAAGGAGGTCAGAACGGAAATGAACAACTCTTCAGTCAGGTCCGCGAAGGGCGCGCTCGTTGACCGGGAGCGGACCGCCGCCGTCAGGACCGTGGCGCTGTTCGGCGCCGGCGGCAAGATGGGTCTGCGCCTCACGGCCAACCTGGCCAGGAGCAGCTACGAGGTCCGCCACGTGGAGATCAGCGAGGCCGGCCGGGCGCGGCTCGCCGAACGGGGCGTCACCCCGGTGGGCGTCGGCGAAGCCCTCGACGGGGCGGACGCCGTCATTCTCGCCGTTCCGGACAACCGCATCGGCCAGGTCCTGGCCGGGATCGAAAAGCAGCTCCGCCCGGGCACGCTCGTCGTCATGCTCGACGCCGCCGCCCCGTACGCCGGACAGCTCCCGCCGCGGGACGACCTCAGCTATTTCGTCACCCACCCCTGCCATCCGCCGGTGGTCGGCGACGAGACCGATCCGGAGGCCCAGCGGGACTTCTTCGGCGGCGTCAAGGCCAGGCAGCACATCGTCTGCGCCCTGGTCAGCGGCCCCGAGGAGGCCTACGCCGCCGGGGAGGCCATCGCCCGCACCATCTTCGCTCCGGTGATGAACGCCCACCGGGTCACCCTTCACCAGATGGCCATTCTCGAGCCCGCGCTCTCGGAGACCATCGCCGCCACGTGCATGAAGGTGATCGCCGAGGCCACCGACGAAGCCATCCGTCTCGGCGTGCCCCGGGAGGCGGCGCGCGACTTCATCCTGGGCCACCTCAAGGTCGAGATCGGTATCGTCTTCGGCCTCTTCGAGGGGGCCAGATTCTCCGACGGGGCCCTCAAGGCGATCGAGAAAGCCAAAAAGGCCATCTTCCAGCCCGACTGGAAAAAGGTATTCGAGCCGGAGGCCATCCGCCGGAGCGTCGAGGACATCGTCAACCCCGAACCGCACTAGGCCGCCCCGGGGCGCACGCTTCGGGCCGTCACCGGCCGCCCGCCGAGATCACCACGATGGCGACGATCAGCAGGGAGATCCCGGCGAGGGAGGCGACGTGCGCCTTCCGCGGCGCGCCCTTCCACTCCCCACTGAGCGCGCCCAGCGCGTTGGAGGTCATCAACGCCATCGACATGAAAAGAGGCCAGCCGACGATGCCCCCCAACTCGCCGAGGGTTTCCGCCCCGGCCCCGTAGACGACGAAGCTGCCGAAGCACAGCACCCCCATCAGGCTCGCCCAGAACCAGTGCGAGGGCGCCGGTGTGTGAAGCCGGTAGAGGCTCCAGGTTCTCTTCTTCGTGAGCAGGTAGACCGGATAGGCCGCGTTCAAAACGAAGCCCGCCGTCAAGCACAGCGGCCACACGGCGTTCGACGCCATCTGCGGAGCCGTCCCCATCTCGATCGCCCTCCGCCGCAGCTCCTCGCCGAAGACGAAGCTGAAGTTCAGCATCGGCGAAAGCACCCCCGCCGCAATGCAGATCAACAGCGCCGTCCAGAACCCCCCTTTGGGGGCCCGCCCGGAGCCGGCCGCATCCTCCCGGCGTTTGGCGGCCAGCGCGCAGAAGAAGACCCCGGCGATGACGATCAGCGTGCCGGCCATGAGCGTGTACCCCCGCCGGGTAAACAGTTGCTCGGGATGGAGCACGATCATCGGGTAGAACGTCCCGATCGGCGCCAGCAGCCCCAGGATGATCCCGTAGCCCACGGCCAGTCCCATCCGGTCCACGCCCACCCCGAACAGTACGCTGCCGAGTCCCCAGCCGAAGCCGAACAGCAGCGCCGAGGCAATCGCCCCCGGCGAGACAGACGAGTAGAGCTGCCACAGATCGGGAATCGTCGCCAGGGCCGCGGCCCACGGAACCAGAATCAGCCCGGCCGCGGAATAGACCAGCCACGAGTTCTCCCACTCCCACTGGCCCGTCTTCTTGATAGGCGCGACGAAGCTCCCGTTGAGAATGCCCCCCGCCAGCACGCCGGCCACGCCGGCCGCCACCGCGCTTTCCATAGCCGCTCCCTCCTCTATACCGCCAGCGCTTGCCCCTGGGCCGCCGACTCGTAACTGCCGAACACCAGCCGCATCGTCTTCAGGTTGTCCTCACCGGTGGTTTCGGCCTCGCCCTCCCCGCGCAGCGCTTCCAGCAGGTTCCGCTGGCAATCGACGATGCTCGAGTGCAGGATGGCGTACTCGGGATCCGCCCACCTGTACGTCGGCGGCGGATAGCGCCGGCTGTGGGTGCCGTCTTCGGTGGTCACCCGGATCCAGAAGTCCAGCTCCAGCCTCACCGAGCCTTTGTCGGCCTCGATGAAGACCCGGGTCTCGGGGAACTTGTCGTGTTCGAGGTAGTTCTCGGCGTAGGCCATCTCCACCAGCACCGTCATCGAGTTCTTCATCCCCAGCACGATCGTCGCTACGTCTTCGCCCCGGATGTTGGGGTGCACGCGCTGCGTGCGGCAGTAGACAGTGTCCGCTTCGCCGAAGAAAAACCGCGCCACGTCGAGCGTGTGGCTGCCCAGATCGGTGATGATGAACTGCTCGAGCTCGGCCAGGAACGGCTGGTTCCGGAACACCGGAAAGCCGCTGATCATGTCGATCCGCGCCCGGAAGGGCGTGCCGATGACGCCGGAATCCAGCACCCGCTTCAGCTCGCGCATCGGCCGCTGCCAGCGCCAGTTCTCGTTCACGTAGAACGGCACGGACGCCTTGCGGCAGGCTTCCACCATCCGCTCGGCCTGCTCGAGGGCCGGCGCCATGGGCTTCTGGCAGACCACCGGGATCCCCCGCTCGGCTGCCATCAACACGAACTTGGGGTGCGTGTCCGGGCTGGTGACGACGTCGAGGAAGTCGATCCGCTCCTTGTCGAGCAGCTCCTCGGCGTCACTATAGGTTCGGGCGACGCCGAACTTCCCGGCCAGCGCCTCGGCCTTCTCCGGTACGCGGTCGCAGACCGCCACGCACTCGCATCCCCCCACTTCCAGCCATCCGGCAAGCTGGAAGTGCGACCAGAACCCGGCCCCCAGGACCGCGAATCGCAGCTTGTTCCGTTCCATCCGCCCTCCTTTCGAACCCGCCTCCCCGGGCCGGAGCGCGCCGTCAGGCTTCGCACTCCAGCCGCGCATAGGCGTATGGCAGCAAAGCCACGCTGAGCACGCCGCCGCGCACCGTGGCCGGCCCCCACTCCGAGCGCCGGAACTCCTCGGGCTCGCGCATGGCCCGTTCGGCGCTGTACTCGTCGAGCACGCGCTTCCGCCAGCGCCCCTCCCAGCCGGGCGTGGCGATCCGGAGATAGAGCACCTTCCCACTGACGTTGGCCGCCAAGACGCAGCGCCTGCCGTCCTTCTGCAGCATCATCGCCGCCGCTTCCAGCGGACGGCTCACCGCCGCCGGGACCACTTCGCCGCCGGCGAATTCCTGCACGTCGGCCAGCACGTGGTAGAGCGGAAAGACGGCCCCGGGAATCGACGGGAACCGATCGGGCATCGGCGGCCCGCCTTCCAGCTCCATCACCCCGCGCCAGCCCGTGGTTTCGTAGTAAGTCACGCTGCCGGCGCCGCTCTCGCAGAGCGCCTGCAGGCTTCCCAGCGTCCACCCGGCTCCGAACAGAGACATCTGCCGCGGATCCACCGAGGAAGGCAGCGCGTCCGGGTCTTGCTCCACCTTGCCCGTGGCCACCGGGTTGAACTGCTGCCGCAGCGTCACCGTGGTGACCGCGATCGTGGCCGCGCCGGCGAACGAGCGGGCCGTCCGCACCGTGTCCCGCAGCCCTTCGAAAGTCTCCACCAGGCTCGCGTTGTCGAAGGCATGCACCTGCGGATTGACGGCGTAGCAGATCACGTCCGGCTCCTGCTCGGGACGGTTGCGGTTCAGCTCGGTGAAGTTCGTGTCGGCGCCGGCGCCCACCGGCCCCTTCAAGAACCGGCGCGCCCGGCCGAGCAGCCCTGCCGTCGTCCAGCGCTTCTTCTCGTCGTAGACCAGCCAGCGGACGATGCGCGGCTCGAGTTCCGCTTCGGCCGCCGCCAACCGGCGCAACTGCGCTTCGGCGTCCTCGCCCGCGTAGACGGCCGCCTCGAGCGGCACGCCGAGTTCCCGGGCGAGAGAGGCGGCCTGCCGGAACACCTTCCCCCACCCCTCGTCCTCGAGATGCAGGTCCACCCGAAGATGCGACGGGCTCATGGCCCGCAGACGGGCGGTCTGTGCCGGCGTGGGAACCGGCGACTCGTCGGCGTACCGCAACCCCACCGGGGGCAATGGCGCCGCCTCCCCGTCCACCGGCCGGATCTCCACCGCCGGCGAGCGTCTCCGGCCGCCGGTCTCCCGCGGCTCGCCCTCGAGCCGCAGCGTCACCGACTGCTTGATCCGGGTCCCTTTCGGCACCTTCACCGGAAACGGCCGGGCCAGCGGCGTACAGTAAGTCTTGTACGATGCGTCAGTCCAGTTGCGCTGGTCTTCCATCTCGAAGACCTCGCCTTCGAAGCGCACCTCGGCGGTGACGCCGGGCTCGACCTCGTGCGAAATCGCCGCGATATTGAAGAACGGCTGGTGCGGCGAGATCAGTTCCGGGAACCGCCCTTCCTCCCGGCCGCCGCCGGTCTGCTCGACGGCGCACGGGTTGCCGGCGCACTCCCGGATCGGGTGCAGCAGGCAGAACCCGATCCGGTTCCTCAGGAACGTGGACCGCGCTTCACCGTCCATCTCGAAGCGCACCGTCCCCTCTTCGCTGCCGCGGAGCCGCCCTTTCCAGAGAAAGTCGATCGGTCCCTGGCGGCAGACCACGTCGAAGGTAACCTCGAAGCCGCCCTCGTAAACAGTCGCTTTCAGATCGTTCACTTGCGGCGGGACCGTTCCCCAGTTGCGGTCGCGCACCGCCGCGTACAGCCCGCGGATCACCTCGTGGTCCCCAAGCCGGACGTAGCGTAAGAATGCGAGTTTCCGATCGAAGTACATCGTGAGCGGCCCGGCGCGGAGCGCCATCCAGTCGGGCACGGGTTGCGGCCGCCCATAGTAAAGCTGCCAGCGCGTCAGACGGTTCCCGGATTGCGCCCGGGCCGCGCCCGGAGCACTGAGCATCCACGTAATGCCAGCCGTGCCGCTTCGCAACCAATCCCTGCGCCTGATCCCGGAGCTGGGAGGCCGCCTGCGTTTCTCGCTCATACGTCGATCCTTGTCCGATTAAACTGGGCCCGGCCCAGGCGGGCGGACAGGTGATCATCATACCATCATGCACCGCGTTCGCAAAGCCAACGCTGGAACGGCCGCGCGCCCACTCCAGCCGCTCCCCCGCGTGCCGCTACGCCCGTGGGCGCTCACCCTGTCCGCGCCTCTGCTCGGGCCTTGACTGGTATGATGATAAGCACGTATGGGTTCCAGCCACCCCATCGAACGCAAGAAACTCTCCGACCTCGTCATGGAGCGGCTCCTCGAACGCATCGAACGAGGCGAGTTCCCGCCCGGCTCCCAGCTTCCCTCCGAACGCGAACTGATGAAGCAGTTCCAGGTGGGGCGCCCCGCCATCCGCGAAGCGCTACAGGGACTCCACCGCATGGGCCTCATCTCGATCACCCACGGCGAGCGGGCCCGCGTCGAAACCCTGAAGCCGAAGACCGTCTTCGACCAGATCGCCGCCCCCGTCCGCCATCTCCTCATCACCAGTCCGGCGACGCTCGAGCACCTCAAGCAGGCCCGTATGATGTTCGAAGTGGCCATGGTCCGTCTCGCGGCCAGCCAGGCGAAGCCGGAAGACATCGAGCTCCTGCGGGAAAGACTCGAACAGCACCGGGCCACGCTCGGCAAACCGGAAGAGTTCGTACGAACGGACATTGCGTTCCATACGGCCATTGCCTCAGTGACAGGGAATCCCATCTTCACCGCGATCAGCGAGGCTATGTTGAGCTGGCTGTTCGAGTTCTACACCGAGTTGTTGCGTTTTCCCGGCCACGAGGAGATCACCCTCGCCGAGCACGAGCGAATCTTCAACGAGATCGCTGCCCGCAAGCCCGAGGAGGCCGCCCGGGCCATGATCGAGCACCTCGCCCGCTCCAACCCCCGCCACCGGGCGCCGCCGGGTGGCGACCACCCTGCCGGCTCCAGGGCGTAGCCTTCCGCCGCCTCCGTTCGGCTCTCCAGTCGGCCCTCCGGACTTCACTCCATGATCCCCGCTTGCCGCACCCAACACCGGCCGTTGGACCTTCCTGCTGCTCTCGGAGGTTTCGTAGGACAAATAGTACCGTGTTGGGCTTGGTCACTAAGCCGATCTGATTTTGGGTATTGACCCGAAACTCACTCCGTGTTAGACTGAGCCGAATGGTCTGATCATCATGTCACGATACCCTTGTGGGTCCTACTGTCCCCAGCCAGACACTCCGGTACTGGCAGCCACCAGTGCTCGGCAGGGCGGGTACCTCTCGACCGGGACCATTCTGTTGCCTCCAATGGCACGCTTGCCCGGTTCGAATGGGAGCGTCTCTGAGGTGTTGGGCGCCGGGTCAGCAAGCCACTCTCGAGCCGGCCGTCCGGCTGGCGCCTCCGGGATCCTGGAAGGCTACCTGGACATGTATGAGAAAGGCCGGAAGCATCTGTCGATGATCCGCGATCGGGCCGCCGGGCTCCCTCCTGAGCTCTCCTCCTACCCAGGCCGGCGGCCCACCGGATGCGCCCAAAACCATAGCGTTCGGGAATCAGGGACCGCCGAGTGCTCTTCCCGGCGGCGTGAAGCCCGCTGTTCCGGCGGGACCTCAGATCGTGGGGACGCCCAGGGCCGGCGCCAACCAGGCCAGCAAGTTTCCGGAAACCCTCACCCGCAGCCGCCGCTCGGAGCGCCCGGCTCCCTCACAGCGGTTTCTGAGACAGCTCGGAAAACCTTCGATTCTTGGAGAAAGAAATGCACATGATCAAGACGACTCGGAAAAGCAAATGGCGAGGGCTCCTGGCCCTCGTGGCGTTAGGCTTAGCCCTCGCGGGCCTGACCGCCACGGCGGTGCCATCCTTCGCCATGGACGTGGGGATCAACTCGTACGACCACCGGTGGTTCAACGGCGCGGCGGATCCATTCAAGACCGGTTACCAGAACGTCGATCCGAATGACCCGAATCCGTTCAAGCAGATCTATTTGGACGAGATGGGCATTTTCACGGGCATACGGATGATGGACCCCAACCAGACCAACGATGTTCCGTGGCAAGATCCTCACGACCCGGCCTGGGCGAACCGCAGGCAGAAAAGCAACCCCAACCAGAGCACCATGGCCTACGAGTATCAGATCGAACTGGCCAATCAACTGGGACGGGATCTCTGGGTCACCGTGCCCAACAACGCGGAGCCCGGCTATGGGTACAACCTGGCCGTTCTCATCCGCGACAACCTCGACCCGAACTTGAAGGTCTATGTCGAATACTCGAACGAGACGTGGAACTTCACGTTCGGCCAGGCCCAGTACTGTGTGGACCAGGGCGTGGCTCTCGGCCTCGATCCCGATCAGTATGTCGCCGGCTATAAGTATTACGTCTACCGCGCCGTCCGGCTCTTCGAGGAGTTCGAGCAGGCCTTCGGCAGCCAGATGTCGACCCGTGTGGTGAAGGTTCTCGCCGGCCAGGCAGTGAACACGTGGTTGACCACGGTCCACATGGACGCCTTAAACGATCCCGTTATCAACCCGAACGGCACGCGGCCCGATGCCTACGCCATCGCCCCCTATGTAGGCAGCAGCGCGGCCTCCATCCAGGATCTCTATACTGAGTTGTCACAACTGCTTCCCACCATTGCCCAGCAGCACAGCATTGTCAGCGCCGAAGGACTCCAGCTCATTGCCTATGAAGGCGGCCAGCATGTGCTCAACAACGCCGACGTGCTCAACCGCGACCCGGCCATGTACGATTTTTACACCTATTATCTGGACCAGATGGCCCCCTACTTCTCCGTTTTCTACCTCTATGCAAATTACAGCGCCTTCGACACAGGAAGCGCCTGGGGCCTGAAGGAATACCAAGGTCAGCCCATCGGCACCGCCCACAAATACCGGGCCGTTCTCGACTGGATCAATCAGCACAGCAGCGGCGATACTACGCCGCCCGCGCCGCCGTCCGGTCTTACGGCCACTGCCGGCGATGCCGTCGTCAACCTCGACTGGGCTGACAACACCGAGTCTGATCTGGCCTCCTATAGCGTCTACCGCTCCACGACCAGCGGCACCGGTTACACGCGTATCGCGTCCGGGCTGACCGCCAGCGCCTACTCGGATACCTCGGCCGCCAACGGGACTACTTACTACTACGTAGTCACCGCCGTGGACACGTCTTCGAACGAGAGCGGCTATTCCAACGAGGCATCGGCTACTCCGCAGGCTTCCGGCGGCGGTGGTGGCGGCGGCGGCGGGGGGAGCGTTACCTTGACGCCGACCGATGACGATGCGAACACCTCCGGGCGCTGCGGGTCGTCCGACCTGCCCTTCAGCCAGTGGACTCACGCCTTCTTGCGCTTCGATCTGTCGAGCGTCAGCGGCACGGTGACTTCCGCTACTTTGCGTCTCTATTACACGCCGGAATCCGGCGCCCGGACGCTTTTCGTACACGACGCCTCTACGGATGCCTGGAGCGAATGCGGGGCAGTGCCATCGAAAGGCAGCACCCAGATGGGCTCGGTCGCCGTCGATGCCGTCGGCTGGTATGAGATCGACGTCACCAGCTACGTGGACGCCGAAGCTCAGGGCGACGGCGTCATCACCTTCACGATTTCGAGCGATCAGAGCAGTTGGAAGTACTTCAGCTCCAAGGAAGGCAGCAATCCGCCGGAGCTCGTCATCAGTTCGACCGGCGGCGGAGGCGGCGGGGACACCACACCTCCCGCAGCGCCCACTGGCCTGACGGCCACCGCCGGCGACGCTGTGGTGAACCTCGACTGGGCGGACAACACCGAGCCCGACCTGGCCTCCTATTCGGTCTACCGCTCCACCACGAGCGGCTCCGGCTATACCCAGATCGCCTCGGGCCTGACCGCCAGCGCCTACTCGGATACGTCGGTGGCCAACGGAACCACCTATTACTACGTGGTCACCGCTGTGGATACGTCCGGGAACGAGAGCGGCTACTCCAACGAGGCGTCGGCCACCCCGCAGGCCTCCGGCGGAGGCGGCGGTGGCGGGGGTAGCGCCACCCTGACGCCGACCGATGACGACGCAAACACCGCGGGACGCTGCGGATCGGCCGACTTGCCGTTCAGCCAGTGGACCCACGCCTTCCTGCGGTTCGACCTCTCGAGCGTCGGCGGGCCGGTGACCTCGGCGAAACTTCGTGTCTACTATGCACCCGAGACCGGCGCCCGCACGCTCTTCGTCCACGACGCCTCTACCGACGCCTGGAGCGAATGCGGGGCGGTACCGTCGAAAGGCAACACCCAGATGGGGTCGGTTCCTGTCGACGCCACCGGGTGGTACGAAATCGACGTGACCAGCTACGTCGCTGCGGAAGCGCAAGGCGACGGCGTGATCACGTTCACCATCTCCAGCGACCAGGGCACCTGGAAGTACTTCACTTCGAAGGAGGGCGCCAATCCTCCACAACTGGTGGTCACCTGGTAGCTGAGCAACCACCGAGACGACGCTACGCGCCCGCCCGGCCCCGCGCCGAGCGGGCGCTTTTTTCTTCCGCGGTTTGGTCCCCCGGACTTCCCGGCCATCCGTCCAGCGAATCCCGACTCCCAAGGGGAGGACTCCGGACGCCCGCCCACGGCATTCGTCCTACGCGAATGGATTCCCCTCGCAGGGCTTTCAGCATCCGGCGCCGGCGGGAGGATTCACCGCGCCAGCGCATGCGCCCGCGCTCTCGTCTCGCGCCACGTCGCCAGATGCGGCTGCAGCTCCTCGACCATATCCCGGAACTCAGGGAAGGAGAGCGACTGCCGCCCGTCGCTCAGCGCGGCCGGCGGCTCGGGATGTACCTCCACGATCAGTCCGTCCGCGCCGATCGCCACCGCCGCCTTCGAGACCGGGGCAACCAGATCGGCCCGCCCGGTGGCGTGGCTCGGATCCACGATCACCGGAAGCCCTGTCATCTTCTGCAGCAGCGCCACGGCGGCGATGTCGCACGTGTTCCGCGTCGCCGCGCCGAATGTCCGGATCCCGCGCTCGCAGATCACCACCCCGGGGCACCCCCGCGCCCGGAGCAGCTCCGCTGCGTCGGCCACCTCTTCCACCGTGGCTGTCATCCCCCGTTTCAGGAGCACCGGCTTACCCGTCTCCCCGGCCGCGGCCAGCAGCTCGTCGTTGTGCATGCTGCGGGAGCCGATCTGGAGCATGTCGGCGACTGCGGCGACCGTCTCGACCTGTCCGGTCGCCATTACCTCCGTCACCACCCGGAGCCCCGTCGCCCGGCGCGCCGCCGCCAGCAGTTCGAGCCCTTCGGCGCCCAGTCCCTGGAACGAGTAAGGCGACGTCCTGGGCTTGAACGCCCCGCCCCGGAGCATCTGCGCTCCGAGCCCGGCGACGAAACGGGCCGTCCTGAGGATCTGGTCTTCCGATTCCACCGCGCACGGACCGGCGATGACAACGAAATCCTGCCCCCCGAAACCGATTCCGTTGACCTCGACCGGCATTCGGCTTCCCACCATAAGGCCGGTCTCCTGCTCTCCTTAAATCATAGGATCAGCTCTCGAAATCGGCAAGCCCTAACCACACCGGTCCCGCACCGGGCAACCCGTCCCGTCCCATCCCGGTCCCTACTTCATTCCTGCTCGGGGCCGAAGACCCGGCGCAGTGCGGCGATATTGGTTTCCATCACGCTCTGGAAGTCGCCCTCGCGAGGCGGCCGCGCACAAGGATCATAAACCGCAATGCGAACTCCCATTCGCTTCAGCCGGGCGGCGATCGGGTCGATGGGCTGCGCCTCCCAGATCATCCACTTCGCCGGGTGCCGCCGCAGCAGCGCCCGGAACTTCGCCCATTCCTGCTCCGGCGGCATCGCATCCGGCTCCCAGTGCACGGTGCGCCCATTGATCCCATAGCGCCGCTGCAGGTACTGGTAGACCGGGTGAGAGAAGACGACCGGCCGGCCGTGGCGCTCGCCGATCGCGCTGACGATCGCTGCGTCCAGTGCCCGCAGCCACTGCTCCAGTTCGGCGAACTGCTTGTCGAACAGCTCCTTGTGCTGTGGCCACCGCACCGCCAGCGCCGCGTGGATCACCCGCGCTTGCTCGATAGCCAGGCCAATGTCCAGCCACGTCGTGAACGCTGTCCCCGCATGGGTGTGCTTGCCCTCGGGACCGTGACTGTGGACCGTCACGCCGGCTATTTCAATCAGCCGGCCTTCGAACGTGGCCGAAGTGTCAATCACTTTTGAAGGCGGCAAGGAAACCGTCTTCAGCCACGACTCGTACGAAGCCCCGTTCAGCACGATGAGGTCCGCCGCCTGCATCGCCCGGACGTCTTCCTCCGACGGCTTCCAATACGCCGGATCCACCTCCGGCGGCGGCGCATAACGGACCTCGATCACCGGCAGCCCGATCCTTTCCGTAAAGTACTGGAGCGGGTAGTTGGAAACATAGATAACCGGTTTCGCCCCGCGTCGCCGGCGAACCTGTCCGCCGCCGTTCGGTCCTGCACACCCGAACAGCAACAAACAAACGGCAGCCGGAATTGTTACTGATCCCTTCATCGTCACCATGTGCCTCCGTGCGCTTTTCGCCGGGACAAGCTCCTCACACGGTCCGGGCTCGGACCCCCGCCAGCGTTCCGATGGTTACCGCGCGGTCGAAACGGCGGACCAATTCGGGATCGTGAGTCGCCGCCACCAGCGGAGCTCCCGTCGCCTCGGAATAGCGAAACAAGATCTCCATCACCCGGTCGCGGTTTGCCTCGTCCAGGTTCCCCGTCGGCTCGTCGCACAGCAGAACGGCCGGCTCGGTAACCAGCGCCCGGCAGACCGCGACCCGCTGCCGCTCGCCTTGGGAGAGCGCCTCGGGCAGCCGCCTCAGCTTGTCCCCCAGCCCTACTGCTTCGAGAAGCTCCACCGCCCGCGATCGCGCGTCCCCGTCCAGGCGCAGGGCCGGGCTCACCCGGTAAGGCAGCAGGACGTTGTCGGCGGCGTTCAGGTAGTCGAGTAGCTCGAACTCCTGGAAGACCAGGCCGAGCCGCCGCGCCCGGAAATCCCGCCGTAGCTGCGGCCCGAGGTCCGTAAGTATCACACCCTCGATCTCGACCGTTCCCTGCGCCGGCGTCAGGATTCCGGCCAGTAGGCTCAACAGGGTGGTCTTGCCGGTCCCGCTGCCGCCGGTGACGGCCACTTTCTCACCGCGCCCGACTCGGAAATCGGCGACCGCCAGCCGGAATCCCCCGGCGGGATAGGCGAAGACCAGATCGCGGACCCGGATCACGTCACTCGCCATCGCCTCCCTACTATTTCCCTTCGGCCCTCACCTACCCTGCCGACAGGTCTCCGGCGTCACCGTATCTGGGAGTCACCGGACCAAAGCGTTGAAGAACAGCTTGAACGTCTCGTAACTCTGTCCCCGGTATTGCGGGCGCATGCCGAAAAGAATGTAACGGCCCCGCCCCACCGGTACTTCCACCAGCGCCGCCTTGCCCGCGATCCGGGCCTCCCCCAGAAGCCAGCCCGAAGCCAGTATGCCGGCTTCCGGATAGCGCGCAATCACCGTGGCGCCGTCCTCTCCGGCGGGCTCGAAAACCGGACTCCCCTGTGACCAGACGGCGATCCTCTCCGGCAGCCCGTAAGTCAGCGGACTCCGTTCGAGCACCACGTTTACCAGCGATCCCGGCGAATAGTACTCCGTGTTGCGCATCCCGGCTACCACGTTGCGGACCGCGGCGCCCAGCCTGCCGATCGCGTAAGCAGACGAGCGGTTCAGGAAAATCAATTTCCCGCCTTGCGCCACGAAGGATTTGAGCGAGGCCGCACTGCGGTCGTTCAGCCCGCCGGTGTACTTTTCGGGCATGGAGCCCTTCCGGTAGCCGGTGGTCAGGCTCGAGAGGCTCTGGTCCGGGAAGACAATTACGTCGAACCGCGCGCCCAGGTTGCCTTGCGTGATGACGTCGTTCGTCACCCGTTCATAGGCGAAGCCGAACTGCTCGAGCAGCCAGCGCGTCCAGCCCTCGTCCATGCTGGGGACCCAACTGCGGTAAAGCCCGATCCGCGGCCGGCGCACCTCGAACACGGGAACCGAGGACGGCTTCTGGGCGAAGAAGTCGCCGGTAAGCCGGTCGCGCCACACCCGGCCGCCTTCCCGCCACCAGCGGTTCACCTCGATCCAGGAATCGACATCCGATGCCGGCAGCCCCCCCTCGGCCGGTTGGCGGCCCTTCAACCGGAAGGAAAACTCCGAGACCCGCTCCAACTCGGCGTCGAAGGGCGCCTTGGCGGCATAGACGTCCACCCCCATCAACAGCGGCAGCGTCTGGGCCGTCACATCGTACGGCCGCTTCGGCGGCCCGCCCGGATACTCCCGCCGGTCCGGATAGTCCTGCCGCTCCAGGAGCGTCTTCGCCCAGGAGCTGTAGGGCTGCTGCATCCGGATCACGTAGGAGCCGGCGGGGAACTCGCGCCCATCGGCCCGGAACCGGCTACGCGCCCGCTCGATCTCCACCATGCCGAAAGCCAGCGTCTCGAGCATCTTCCTGGCCCCGCCGGGATTCTGCTGCTCGGCGCTCACCACGAAAGCATGCGGTTGCCGCCGCGCCACCGCCCGCTGCCCGATCCGGTAGAAGGCCCGCAGCAGATCTTCCCGCCGCAGGGCCGCCTGATAGAGACACGACTCCCACGCAATGAGTTGATAGTCGATGATGTCCCGCACCGTCCAGCGGCCGCCCAGCCACGGCTCCAGATAGTTCCAGCTCCTCTCCCGCGGGTTGTAGCCCCGCGCCGTCTTCCGGATCTGCTCCCGCCGCACCACGATCGGCGTCGCCAGCTTCGCGCTCGCCGTCTCGCTCAGGATCCGCATCCCGGCGTGGTAAGCCTGGTAGTGCCGCGCCGGCGTCCAGAAATCGTAGGAGGCGTTCACCACGACGCCGGTTTTGCCCGCCGCCGTCAGGTCGGCCGCCATGCCCATGCCGATCATGTTGCACAACTGGACCAGGATCGGGTCGATGTTCGGATCGATCGGGTCCATCCACGGCGGCACGAACATCCGCGAGGCCCAGGGGCTTTGCTGGTGTACGTCGTAGATGATCTGCGGGTGCCAGACGTTGTGCAGCTTCGATACCGCCAGCCGCGTTTCCACCTGCGAGAAGATGTACCAGTCCCGGTTGTTGTCGTGGCCGATGTACGGATGATACAGCTCCGGCGGGCTGGTTCCTTCGTAGGGCGTCCCCAGCGTCTTCTCGTACCACCGCCGCACGATCTCGACGCCGTCGGGGTTGAGCGACGGCACTAGGATGAAGATCACGTTCTCGAGGATCGCCCGGGTCTTCGGATCGCCGGCCGTCGCCATCCGGTAGGCGAACTCAACCGCCGTGTGCGTCGATCCCACCTCCGTCGAGTGCACTGAGCAGGTGATCATCACCACCGCCTTCCCTTCCCGGACCAGCCGCTCGGCTTCATCGGGCGGTGTCCGCCGCGGGTCCGCCAGCCGCTGCTGGATTGCCCGGTAGTGGTCCAGCCGCTCGAGGGTCTCCGGCGAGGCGATGATCGCGGCGATGAAGGGTTTGCCTAGCGTGCTCCGGCCCAGCACTTCGAGCCGCACCCGGTCGCTCTCCCGGTCCAGCGCCTCGAAGTAACTCACCACCCCGTCCCAGCTCACCAGCTTCCGGTCCGCGCCCATCGGAAAGCCGAAGTGCTCCTCCGGCTTCGGGACCGCGGCCACCGCCAGGCTCGCGCTCAGTAACAAATATCCGACAACCCGCCTCGAACACATGTCCACTCCAGTCACGCGACTCTCCATTGTATTTCCCGCGCGCGTGACGATGGTCGGGACACAGCGGCTGAAGCGAAGTGCCGGAGTCTCGCGGGATACGGCGCCGCCTGTCGATGAGGAGCAGAAAGTTATTCAGAGGCGGGGACGCCCGGGACGGCGGAGCCGGGCGATAACGCCGGCCCACCCCGCAGGTCCTGCCGCTTGCCGCACTGCCACTCGGGGGACATCGGATGCCGGTAGCCGGCTGTGAAGCCAGGCGCTAGGGCTTCAGTTCGATGACCTTCGTGCCGCCCTCAGCATTGTAGATGTGAATCTTGCCGTCTCCGGCCGGCCGCCTTTGCCGATCCATGCCCCAGATCCTCACCGGCGAAGGCTGGGCCCCTGCCCCCGAGCCCCCAGCGGCGCCCGGCGCCGGCTGCGCCCCGGCCACTGCTCCAGCCACCGCAGCCGTCGCCTTCGCTTTCATGCTCTCGATAAGCTGCTTCACTTCGTCCTGCTTCAGGTGCAGCGCCATCTCGACCCGGGATTCCTTGGTCGAAACCTGCAGCTTCTGGGCGAGGTTGGGTCCCCCTTGCTTGGGCAGCTGAGAAGCCAGCATCATCCCGGCCATGAGCTTCAGCGTGGTCGCCATCTCCTGAGCCTTAGCCGGATTCTCGGTCCCCAGGTTCAGTTGCAGCCCCAGCCCGTCTTGGAACGACAAGCCGGCCTCCAGGCTCCGTACGCCCTCGAGAAACTTCGGCTGCTTGCCGTTCTTGGAGGCAAAGTCGCCCGGGGTGGTCTTCGCTACGATCCAGACGTCACTGGCTGCGGACAGCTCGGCCGCCCTCTGGAACAACGGATTCGACACCTGCGACGGATCCCCTTCGCGGTAATGGTCGATGGCCGCTTCGACCGATTCCGGATCGCCCAACAGCAGCAGTTGCGGACTCACCAGCGCCAGCTCCGCTGGATCCCCGCTGTCGGCCTTCAGCTCCAGGATCTCCACATCGTCGTAGGTGGACTCCCCGGTGGTCTTCTCCGCCGCCAGAGTCCGGATCTTCTCCAGATCGAAGTCTCCCTGAACCGCCACCACTGCCGCCGGCTTACCACCTAGCGCTCCTTCCCGCTTTCCGGGCGTCGAAATGAAGACCCGTTGGACGCTCTCCATCAGGTGCAGGTCCTTGAGTCCACCAGGATTCGCCTCGGCGATCTTCTTGCGGATCTCATCGCCCAGCGGCGAACGCAGAATCCGCTGCCATTCGATCCCGATCAGCGCCTTGGCCTCCGGATGCGCGTAGCGCCACATCGACGGCATCGAGACGCTGGACGCCGCCCATGCCAGACCGCCGGCGAAGGTCAGCGTCAGCGTCGCCAGAAACACACGTTTCATGACATTGCTCCCCTGTCTTCCCCCATCGGCTCTCCGGACCTGAATCCGCATCGGGGAAACGCCTTAGATGGCCCTTCGCGCCGGCCTCCCGGCGCCGCGCCCGCGCCTGCGCTGCGGTAAACTCTCTTACGGTCCAATGAAGTTTCGCCTGCTCGCCGCCGTCTCGCTTCTCGGCGCCGCCGCTCTCTGGGCCGCCGAGAAGCCCAATATCCTCCTGATCGTCTCCGACGACCAAGGCTACCGTGATCTGGGCGCCGCCGGCAGCCCCGACATCAAGACGCCCCATCTCGACCGCCTCGCCCGCCAGGGCGTCCGCCTCACCAGCTTCTACGTCACCTGTCCGTTCTGCACCCCATCCCGCGCCTCCCTTCTCACCGGGCGCTACCCCCAGCGCAACGGCACCTACGACCTCTTCCGCAACGACCGCGTCGATGAAGGCTACCTCTACAAGCCCTGGGAGTACGAGGTCTCCCCGGAGCGCATCCTCGGCCTCGACACCCGCGAGGTCCTCATCTCGCAGGTCCTGAAACAGGCCGGTTACGCCACCGCCGTCTTCGGCAAGTGGGACCTCGGCTCGCTGCGCCGCTTCCTGCCCCTGCAGCGCGGCTTCGACGACTTCTACGGCTTCGTCAACACCAGCATCGACTACTGGACCCACGAGCGCTACGGCATCCCCTCCATGTACCGCGGCAACCGCCCCACCACCGAGGACAAGGGGACCTACGCCACCTGGCTCTTCGAGCGCGAGACCCTCCGCTTCATCGAAGCCCACCGCCGGCAGCCTTTCTTCATCTACCTGCCCTTCAACGCGCCCCACGGGGCCTCGAACCTCGACCGCCGCATCCGCGGCATGCCCCAGGCCCCGGGCAAGTACCTCGACCTCTACCCCTCGGGCGACGATCTACGCTCGGAGGTCCGCCGCAAATATATGGCCTGCGTCACCGCCATGGACGACGCCATCGGCCGCATCCTCGCCCGCCTCGACGAGCTGGGGCTCGCCGAAAACACCCTCGTTGTCTTTCTTTCGGACAACGGCGGCGGGTCGGGCTCCGACAACGCGCCGCTGCGCGGCCGCAAGTCCTGGATGTTCGAGGGCGGCGTCCGCGTCCCCGCCATCGTCCGCTGGCCCGGCAAGTTGCCCGCGGGCGTCGTCAACGATGAATTCCTCACCGCCCTCGAGATCTTCCCCACGTTCCTGGCCGCCGCCGGCGTCTCCGCCCCCGAAGGCGTCGTGCTCGACGGCTTCGACATGCTGCCCGTGCTTGCCGGCAAGCAGCCCTCGCCGCGCAAAGAGATGTTCTGGCTGGCCCAGGGCGAATACGCCGCTCGCGTCGGGCGCTGGAAGCTCGTGCGCTCCCGCCGCGGCAGCGGACTGTTCGACCTTGCCGGGGACATCGGCGAAACGAAGGATCTATCCGAGGAGAAGCCTGACGTCCTGGCCCGCGTCCAGTCCCGCTACGAGGCCTGGCTGAAAGCCATGGAGGAAGCCGAACCCCGCGGCCCCTTCCGGGACTACTAGCGATCGATCAACACGATGCGAGCAGCACACAACTCACCGAAGCGAACTCCATGGGCCGCCGCCCTCGCCCTGGCCGTCGTGTCCGCGCTGGCGGCTGCTTGCTCCTCTTCTTCGAACCCTGCGGCTCCCCGGATCGAAGTCTCCGCGGGCGAGCACGACCGCGAAGCCTGCCCGGTGGTCTTCCCCTTGCCTGAAGGCTTGCGGACCGGCTCCGGCTTCGCCCTCGTCCGCGAGGATACCGGCCGGCCCGTCGCTTTCCAGTACCTCGGCGGGGACCCGCCCCGGGGCGTCTTCATCCTCGACGAGCCGCTTCCGGCCGGCTCGGCGCGCATTTACCGCCTGGTTCCGCACCGCCCCCGGCCCGGCCCGCCCGCTGTCGAAACCGCCGCCGGCCGGGGAACGATTACCGTCCGCCGTCGCGGCCGCCCGGTGCTCGTCTACCACGCCGAGACCGTCGAGCCGCCCGAAGGCGCCGACCCCGTCTACCGCCGCAGCGGCTTCATCCACCCCCTCTACACCCCCTCCGGCAAGGTCGTCACCGACGACTTCCCGCCGGACCACCTGCACCAGCACGGCCTCTTCTTCGCCTGGGTCGATACCGTCTTCGAGGGCCGTGAAGTCGATTTCTGGAACCAGGACAAGAAGCTCGGCGACGTCATCCACACGGCCATCCGGCGCACCGTTTCCGGACCCGTCTTCGCCGAGTTCGCCGTCACCCTCGCCCACATCGACAAGACGGCCCCCGGCGGCCCCAAGCCGGCCCTGCAGGAGACCTGGACCGTCCGCGCCTACGACACCCCGGGTCCCTTCCTGATCGACTTCGAGAGCGAGCAGCGCACCGCCTCGGCCAGCCCGCTGCTCGTCCGGCAGTTCCGCTACGGCGGCTTCGCCGTACGCGGGGCCCGCGAGTGGCTGGGCCAGCCCGAGAGCGATTTCCTCACCAGCGAGGGCAAGACCCGTTCGGACGGCAACCACACCCGGCCGGTCTGGGTCGAGATACACGGGCTGGTCGATGGAGCCCCGGCCGGCGTCCTCGTCATGAGCAATCCGTCGAACTTCCGCCACCCCCAGCCGGTGCGCCTGCACCCTTCGAAGCCCTACTTCTGCTTCGCCCCCAACGTCGCCGGCGACTTCACCATCGAGCCCGGCCGTCCCTACGTCTCCCGCTACCGGATCGCCGTCCATGACGGCCCGCCTGACACCGAGGCCAACCGCCGCCTCTACGCCGCCTACGCCGATCCGCCGGAAGCCCGGCTCCGCGACTAACCCGGGCGCCGCTTCGCCGCCGCGCGAAGCGGACGAGTCCCAGGGGGCGCCCGGCGGGCGGGTGATAAAATACTCACAGGACGGTCCTGTCAAGCGTTCCCCGGTCGTCTAATGGTAGGACAACGGCCTTTGGAGCCGCGAGTCGAGGTTCGAATCCTCGCCGGGGAACCACACCCGACTTGCCCTGGCGGAACGCCCAGGATCTCTTCTACGCTCCCCAGCCCGTCTGGATCCTCAGCGACGAGAACGTTGAAACCGCCCGCTGCGTGCGCGCGTCTCAGTTGGCAGCATCAGGAGCGATCCGAGAGGATCCGGCAACCGGGCCTGGAGACGCCGCGGTGCCCTGAGGGCGGAAGCCCTCGATGCGCGGAGGCCGCCAACCTCCGAATCCAAGTCTCCGAAGCCCGCCTTCCGGTTTCCCCTCCTGATGACTTCGACACAGGAGGTTTGTATCGTTGGCTGTCTGGATGATCGAGAATTGCCCCGCCGATCCGTCCATCTTCGGAATCGACCATTCCAAACTGACCGAACGGCTCACCCCCGCGAACTGGCGCGACAAGGCCGCCGTCCGGCGGGTGGACGGCAAAGTGGTTTTCGCCAACGTCCTGCTGCTGAGCCGCAACGCCGGCGGCGGGGAGCAGCGCATGTTCGAGGTTGTCGTCTACGGAGCCGATGAGCGGAACCTCTGGTTCGATGGCGGTGAGCTCGAGCAGGCCATCGCCTACGCGAACGGCCTGGGTGAGCCGGTTCCGCGCTCGGAGTGGCCACCGGAGGAAGAGGCCCCCTGGCGCATCGGCGCTCCCCTGCGTCCGGGCGGCCGGCGGTGAGACCGCCGCCGCGCCAGGCCCGTTTTGCGCCGGTCTGCTCCGGCCCCCGGGCCCGTGAGGCCGGGGCTCGACGGCCGGCCAAAGCCTCAGGAAACAATTCCGTTACACAGGAGGTCTGTAGCCCCTATGGGATCCGTGACAAGATTCGCCAGATCCGCCAACTCGACAAAACATTGCCCCATTACGGCAACGCGGAAACGGGAGTCCGGGGAGGAGCCGCTGGGCGCCGCGCCCAGCATCAAGGAGCGGCTCAAGAAACTCGTCGTCGGGCAGGACGAAGGGCTCGAACTCCTGGCCACTTTGGCCGAGGTCTATCTGGCCAACCTCCACGATCCCCGGCGCTGCGCCGGGGCGGTCCTGCTGCTCGGGCCTACGGGCACCGGCAAGACGCATACGGCGCTGGCCCTGGCTGAGGTGATCCACCGCAAACGAAGCGCACTGGTGCGGATCGACTGCGCCGAGTTCACCCAGAGGCACGAAGTCGCGAAGCTGATCGGGGCGCCGCCCGGCTACATCGGCTACCAAACCACCGAGCCGTTTCTCGGTCCGAAGGCCCTCAACGCGGCGAGATCGGAGAACTGCAGCCTCGCCATCGTCCTCTTGGACGAGATCGAGAAGGCCCATTGGCAACTCCATGACCTTCTCCTCGGCGTCATGGACCACGGCGTGCTCAGGATGGGAGACGGATCGAAGACGTGCTTCAGCTCGGCCCTCATCGTCATGACTTCGAACGTCGGCAGCGAGCAGATGGACTCGGTCCTGAATCCCGCTTTCGGCTTCGTTAAGACAGGACGAAAAGACGCGGACTTCAAGCGGACCGTCGATCTGGCCCTGCGGAAGCACTTCCGTCCCGAGTTTCTCAACCGGCTCGACGGCTTCGCCGTCTACAAGCCCCTGACCGAAGACCAGATTATGCGGATCATCCGCCTCGAGCTCCGGGAAGCCAAGATCCGGGCAACGCGCGCGGGCGTGAAGCTGATCATCGACAAGAATGTGAGCCGGGCGATCTTCCGCGAGGCCTACAACCCGAGGTACGGGGCGAGGGAAGTCCGCAGGGTGATCCAGCGCCGCATCCTCGTCCCCCTGGCGAGGCTGGTCACGTCCGGCCGGCTCGGCGATGCCGAGGCCAGACGCAAAGGTCCCGCCGTCGAGGTCGGCGTCGGCCCGGATTTGAGCCTCGTCCCCAGGCAGCTCGCCGTCGCAGCTTCTTGACTCTCGACACACAGACTGGCGGGTACCAGGCGGCGCCGCGAGCCTGCGGCTCAGCCCCCCCCCGGTCCGCCTGCCGCCGGCACCGGACCCTTAAGGAGGTCGAACAAGCATGGCTCCGTGGTATCGACGGTATAACCCTCGCGACGAACGGCAAGTCAGGCGGGCCGACGCTGAGCGCTTGCTGCAGGAGAGACCGGATCTGGCCTTGAAAAAGGTGGTGAATCGAGCCGGCCGCCACTGTTCCTACTACATGTGGATAACCGGCTTGCTGGTCCGCTACGAACCCAACGAGTGGGTGACGGCGCCCGTAGGCGGACTGTTCGTCTGGAAGAGCCTGGAACACAATTGTGGGGGCTGGTCAATCGCTCCGGGCTTCTTCCCCGAACTATGGTTGTGCTACGTGCGCGGCCCGATGAACTTCCCAGGACTGCCAGAGCGCAACGTGCAGAGCCTGGCCGATGCCCAGCTCTCATGGAGCCTGCCGCCGGCCCCGGAGCACTTCGACCAAGGCGTCCGCGTCTACCGGGCGGTGAAGCTATGGAAAATGATCTGCGGGCGGGATTAGACCGGCTATTCCAATTGCTGGCGCCAGCGCCCCAGGCGGCGCCGCAGCAGATACGAAACATGCCTCTGATCATCGACGTGTACCATACGTGTTACACGAAGAAGCCGACGCTCGCCGTACGTGACGACGCGTATGTCCACTTTTATCAACGCATGGGCCGGCGCCGCATCAGCCGGTTCCTCGAAGAGCTGGCCCGCGAGCGGCTGAAGAAAACCGGCCCGGAAACCGCCTACCGGGAGATGACCGCCGACGAGGCCCGGGAGTCGGAAGCGGCCGAGTGGATCGACGCCTTGGCGGGTGACGCAGCCGCCTGAGGTCTCGATAGATTCCACTTCAGAGACGCAAGGCACACAGAGCTTTCCGTATCTCGGGATCAGCGCCGGGCGCACACCTGCGCGCCTCGAGCCTACCAGCCCTCGAGGACCCGCATTCGCCCCCGTGCACGCACCGCACCCAGCCACGCCCCGCCTTCCTCCACCCGCCGGCCAGCGAATAAAGAACGCCCTCTCTGCCCGCCGCACTCCGGTGGTCTCGAACCCTTCGTGACCACGCCCGCGCCGGCAACGCTGCGCCGCAAACGTCCCTGGACCCGAAAGCCATTCAATCCTTTGTGTTCTTTGTGTCCTTTGTGGTTCCCCACACATCCCCGCCGCAGAATGCCGCCGCCACCTGGCCCCCGGCTCGCCGTGGTTCGAACGACGAGCCGCCGCCTCACCCAGCCCCGGCCGCGATTCCCAGAACCTCCGCATGCTCTGTGTCCCGAGCGGTTCCATCCGGCACCCGCCGCGCCTTCGGCTGGGCGCACTGTAGCTTCAGTTGGCTCTGGCTTATCCTGAGTTAGTAAGAGTGATGCCCACTTCCAGACTCGGTTCCCGAGGCCGGACGGTGATCCCCAAGTCCATCCGCGAGCACCCCGGTGTCGGTCCCGGTGACGAGGTGGACTTCATCGTCCGCGACGACGGCGAAGTCGTGATCCAGCCGGCCACCATCGACGTGGAGCAGCTCTTCGGACTGGTCGGCCGCCCGGGGCAGGAACCGGTCTCCATCGAAGAGACGAACGAGGCGATCCGCAGCCGGTTCGGCAGACAGGACCGGTCTTGACGCCAACGTCCTGGTCCGCACGCTGGTCACGGACACGCCGAGACAATCGGCAGCCAGGCAGCGGGACCCTGTTTCGGCTTGCGATTACTCGCTGTCCTGAGTAATAATACTCATTGCATTGAGTAACTTGTCTACCGCCTACCAGCGTCCCTACGCCGCCCTGCTCGCTCGTCGCCTGAGCGAGCCACGGCGGTTCATCCAGGTCGTGGCCGGACCCCGGCAAGTCGGCAAGACCACGTTGGTGCAGCAGGTCATCGAGCGGCAGCGTGTCCCGGTCATTTTCGCCAGCGCCGATGAGCCCACCCTGAGAGGACCCGAATGGATTCCCCAGCAGTGGGAGGCGGCGCGTCTGGCGCTGGGCCGCCGGGGGGCCATCCTGGTGCTCGACGAAGTGCAGAAGGCGGCCGGATGGGCGGAGTCGGTGAAACGTCTGTGGGACGAGGACACCCGTAAGAAGCGTCCTCTGAAGGTCGTGCTGCTCGGCTCGGCGCCCCTCCTGATTCAGCGAGGTCTCTCCGAGAGCCTGGCGGGCCGCTTCGAGGTGCTGCGTCTGCCGCATTGGTCTCTGAAAGAGATGCGCGCAGCTTTCGGCTTCTCGCTCGAGCGCTACCTGTTTTTCGGCGGCTATCCCGGCGCCGCGCCACTGGCCGGCGACTCCGACCGCTGGGCACGCTACATCCGGGACTCACTGATCGAGACGACCATCGGACGCGACGTCCTGCTGCTCACGCGGGTGGACAAACCGGCGTTGCTCAGGCGGCTTTTCGAATTGGGGTGCCACTATTCGGGGCAGATCCTTTCTTACACGAAGATGCTGGGCCGGCTCCAGGATGCCGGCAACACGACCACGCTCGCCCACTACCTCGATCTGCTGGGCGCCGCCGGCATGCTCACGGGATTTTCCAAGTATGCCGGCCAGACCGTCCGCAGGCGCGGCTCCAGCCCGAAACTGCAGGTGATGAACACGGCGCTGATGACGGCGCAGTCCGGCCTCACTCCGGACGAAGCGCGCACCAATCAGGACTTCTGGGGGCGGCTAATCGAGTCGGCTGTGGGCGCATACCTGGCGAACGCCGCGGCCACGGGCGTGTGCCAGGTGTTCTACTGGCGCGAGCGCGACCGTGAGGTGGATTTCGTAGTCAAGGCGGGCCGGTCGTTGGTGGCGATTGAAGTCAAGAGCGGCCGGGTGCGCGGCTCCTTTCCAGGAATGGCGGCTTTCGTGAAATCGTTCAAGCCCCGCCGTACGCTCCTCGTCGGCGGAGACGGCATCCCGCTGGAAGAGTTTCTCCTCAAGCCGGTCGAGCATTGGCTGAAGCCATGACGCGGTTGGATGAATCGGGCGCCGAATCTGGCGCTCGAGCCAAAGACCGGCCAGGCAGTCGCGGAAAGCGCGCACATCTTCCGCCGCGTCTTCACCGTGTTCGCGTAGAACGTCTCGCCGTGCGGCGCCTTGAGCACGCAATATCGCCTCGGCTCATCCCCCGCCAGTCGCCGTGTCTGGCGCCGCCGTCGATTCGTTTCCCGACCCTTTCGCGCTCGGCCTCACGCCGGTGCGCCGCGCGGCTCATGAACCACACCGGGTTTCCCGAAGACTCAACTCGGTGACGTAGACTGAACCGCCCCGGGTTTCCTGGAGGCTGAATTACGTGACACAGACCTCCTTCTCGGAGGCGCCGTGCGTTTGATCATACATCACCTCGAACTCCGCCGGCGGCACGTAGCCGATCGGTCCCAGCAGGCGCCGGTGGTTGAAGCAATCGACCCAGTTCAGCGTCGCCAGCTCGACTGCCAGCCCATCCGGCCACGGCTCGCCGGGGGCTCCCCTTTTTTCGGTGACAGTCTACGCAACCCCTAATTTTCCTGCGAACCGCGCAGTCTGGGCGACCGGCGGCCGGAAACACGGCAGCAGCCATCCGATTGCAGACACTCGGCCAGCCCAGCGCCCGCGTTCGGGAAAAGAGGTGACTGTCCCCGAATTAAGCGCCCGCGTTCGGGAAAAGAGGTGACTGTCCCCGAATTACCGTCCCCGAATTACCGTCCCCGAATTACCACGGTCCCAATGTTTTCAGCACCAGGAGTTCGAAATCGCCACGGTGGTCGAGCAGCCAGTCGAGGTAGAACAATCCTTGATTGATGACATTCTGATTCAACGCGCGCTTGTACTCGATGATCACCGGGCACCCGTTCTCGTCTAGGCCGAGAGTGTCGATCCTCCCTCCGTGCTTGGGACCGGTGTGGAACTCTGTCGCGAGAAAGCGGACACCAAGAAGGGCTTCGAGATTCTGCTCCATGAGGGTCTGCAGCGACTTCTCCAATCCGGCCGCCCCGCCGTTCACCTCGACGACCCGATCAGTTTCCATGCGGAACAGTTTCAAATCGCCCATGACGGTTTCGGCAGCTCCTTTTCGCTTCAGCTCAACATGGACCCGCCTTCCTGTGCCGGTCCAACGCCGCCGGTTGCCCGACCATCCGCCCCGGCTGTGATCGCCCTCAAGGGGAGCCCCCGAAGCATTCGCTCCCGCACCAACCGTACGAGCCGTGTGGTCAGATCGCCGGCAATTTCATACAGCCCGCAGCGGCTTCAGCGCGCGTTGACGTGCTCCAGGCGGATCGGGCGGGGAAACGCCAGGGTCGGGCATCCTCCGGTTCCGTCCAGACATATTGACCTTACGTCCTTCGGCCTGTTCCGGGCAACCCTCTGGGGACTCCGACAGGGCGGAATCCCGGGTCCCATCCCTCCCAAGCGCTTCACGCAACCCTTTGATCCTCGGGCGCTTCCGACCAGCGTGTATCGCCCCCACCGGCCCGCCTGCTAGAACGGAATCGGGGCCGTCCCAGACACCCGCAGGAACGACCATTTCGGTGACAGACTACTCAACCCCAAAATGCCCCTCCCGCGCGCAGCCGCCAGGACCACCCCGAGAGGCGCTTCAGGCCACTTCCGGGCCAAG
>JALSRK010000017.1 GCA_026984795.1 Solibacteraceae bacterium
TCAGAGATGCAAACCGGAGCGGAAACAAGGTATCCCGGAACACTGACCGACCGGCAGCAACTGGAGGCGTGGCTGCGCGACCAGGGAGCGGCCGGCGCTTTTGCGGAAGCCAAAGCCGCTTTGCTCGCCCAGTGCGCGGCCATTCTGCCGGGCGCGGGACAGCCCGCCGCTTACTATGTCCCCGGACGCATCGAGGTGCTCGGCAAGCACACCGACTACGCCGGCGGCAGCACCATGGTCGTCGCCGCCGAACGGGCCTTCTGCCTGGTGGCGCGCTTCCGCGAGGATTCCGCCGTCACCATCACCGATGCCCGCCGGAGCGAGACGGTCCGCTTCGAGATCGGTCCGGATCTCAGCCCCACGCTCGGACACTGGTCCAACTACCCGATGACCGTGGCCCGCCGCATCGCCCGCAACTTTCCCGGGGCCCGGCGCGGAGCCGACATCGCTCTCGCCTCGGACCTGCCGCCGGCCGCCGGCATGAGCAGCTCGAGCGCCATGATCGTGGGCGTCCTGCTGATCCTCGCCGACGCCAACCGCCTGCCGGAGCATCCCCGCTGGCCGGCGGAACTGAACGACCCCGTGCACCTGGCCGAGTACGCGGCCACCATCGAGAACGGCCAGAGCTACGGCGAACTCGCCGGCGACTGCGGCGTCGGCACCTTCGGCGGCTCCGAGGACCACACGGCGATCCTCTGCGCCCGGCGCGGCTCCATCAGCCAGTACGCCTACTGCCCGGTCCGCTTCGAGCGCCTGCTGCCAGCGCCTGAAGGCTACGTCTTCGCCATCGGCTCGAGCGGCGTCGTCGCTGAAAAGACCGGCGCCGCCCGCGACAAGTACAACCAGGCGTCGTTTCTGGCGGCCCGGGCGGCCGAACTCTGGCGGCGGCATACCGGCCGGGACGATCCGCACCTCGCCGCCGTGCTCCGCAGCGGGCCGGACGCGGAGAAGCGGCTGCGGGAGGCCATCGCCGAACTGGCCGGAGACGAGGCCGAAGCCGCCCGCCTGATCGCCCGGTTCGAACAGTTCCGTATCGAGAACGAGGAGGTGATCCCCGCCGCCGGCGCGGCGCTGCTTCGCGGCGACCTCGAGGAGTTCGGCCGCTGGGTGGACCGCTCCCAGAAAGCCGCCGAGGAGCTGCTGGGCAACCAGGTGCCCGAAACGAGTTTCCTGGCTGCAGCGGCCCGCGGGGAGGGCGCCGCCGCAGCTTCGGCCTTCGGGGCCGGCTTCGGCGGTAGCGTCTGGGCGCTGGTGGAGAGCCAGGCGGCGGCTGAGTTCCTCGAGCGCTGGCGGCAGCGCTACGAGGCGCGCTTCCCCGCCCCGGCCGAGCGCTCGGAGTTCTTCCTCACCGGAGCCGGCCCGGCGGCCTTCCGCCTCGCCTGAGTCCCGCCGGCTGCGCCGCCGCGTCCCCCGGGTGGCGCCTCGGCGATCCGCCTACAATGATGGGGTTGCCGGAACTGCTGCTCATCCTTGCCGGGGCCGCCCTCACCGTCGCCGCCTGCTGGTCGCTCGGCCGGGTTCTGTTCCGCCGCCTGGAGTTGCCCTCCGCGGCGCAATTCGGACTGGGCGCGGCGCTGCTGAGCTTGCCCGTGTTCGCTTTGCTCGCCGCCGGCGTCGCACGGAACCGGACGCTGTTTGCGTTGCTGGCGGTGGCGGTCGTGCCGGCCCTCTTGACAGCCCGGCCCCGCTGCCCTTCCCTTCCCCGAATCCACCCGGTCGCCGCGGCCGTTGCGGCCGTTTACGGGTTCCTCTACCTCGTGCATGCCCTGGCCCCCGAGATCCAGCCGGATGCCGCCGGCTACCACTTGGGACTGGTGCGGGAATGGCTGCGGCTGAACGCCTTTTCCGGCCGGGCCGGGTTCTATGAGGCGCTTCCCCACGGTCTGGAAATGCTGTTCGTACCGGCCTACGCCCTTGGAGCGCACTCGGCCGCCAAGCTCGTCCACCTGACCTTCCTCGCCGCCACCGTCCCATTGGCGACTGACGCCGCCCGCCGCCTGGGCCTGGCCCCGCTCACCGGAACCTTCGCCGGACTGTTGTACGCCACCCTGCCCGTCGCCGGCGTCACCGGCGCCTCGGCCTACAACGACGCCGCCCTCGTATTCTTCCTCCTGCTCACGTTCGACCTGCTGCTGGTTGCCGAAGGCCCCGGGGCCATACCACTGGTTGCCGCCGCCGCGGGCATCGCCGCGGGCTTCTGCTATGCGATCAAGATGAGCGGCGGGCTGGCCGCCGCCGGCGGGCTGGTCTGGCTGCTCTACCGGCGGCGCTGGCGCGCTGCGGGCTGGTTCGCCTTGAGCAGCGCCTTCATCGCCGGGCCGTGGGTGGCCCGCAACGCCTTGCTGTTCGGAAACCCGGTGGCCCCGTTTTTCAACCGCCTGTTCCCGAATCCGCATTTCCATCCGGCCACCGAGGCGGCCCTGTTCGAGATGCTTCGCGACTACGGCGGCGTCGGACTGGCCTCGTCCATTCCGGCGCTGGCCTTCGGCGGTCGAGCCTTACAGGGACTCGTCGGGCCTGTGCTGTTGCTGCTGCCGCTCGGCCTGCTGGCTTTGCGGAGGCCGCGGATCCGGTTGCTGCCGCTCACCGGGCTGGTCCTGATGCTGCCCTGGTTCCTGAATCTAGGCGCCCGGTTCCTGATGCCTGCCTTGCTGTTCTTCGCGTTGGCCCTGATGGCGGTGCTGCCCCGGAGGGCCGCGGCGGCGATCGTCGCCCTGAGCGCAGTCCTGAGCTTGCCGCCGGTGGCCGGCTGGTACTCGGATCCGGACGCCTGGCGCCTGCGGGGCCTGCCCCTGAGGGCGGCGCTGCGGCTCGAACCCGAGTCCGAGTATCTGAACCGAACGCTCTGGACGACGGAGCTGGCATCCCTCGTCGGCCGCCACGCCGCTCCGGGCGAGGCCGTCTTGGACCTGTTCGGCGCGCCGGCGGCCTATACCGACGCCGTGCTCGTCCGCCCCTGGACTTCGGCTTCGGCGGACCGCATGAGAGCGGCGCTGGAACTCGCCGCGGACCAGGCCGACGGCGTCCTCGCCTCCTATGAAGCGCGGTGGCAGCCCACCGAGGTCACCGCGCTGCGCTTCCTGCTCGAGGAGCCGCAAGGGCCGGACTGGAGCCTCTTCGAGGTGCGCCTGGAGGGGATCCCCGAAGAAGCCTTGCAGGCCGCGCGCCTCGCCGCCCGGCCGAACGTGTGGGAAGCGCCGCTGGCGCTGGACGGCAACTGGACGACGAAGTGGGCCCCTTGGCAGCGGCCGCGCGCGGGGGACTATTTCGAGGTCCGGTTTCCGCAGCCCGTGACCGTCTCCGGCGCGTCGCTGCTGGGTCTCCGCCGCGAGAACCAGACACAGATCCGGTTCCTGGGCCGCCGGCGGGACGGCGGCTGGCTCCTGCTCGCCGCCCGCCCCCACGTCATTCCTTACCCGGCTCTCGACCTGCGGCGCAGCGCAGTGGCGGTCCTGAGGCGGGAAGGCATCTCTTGGATCCTGGCTCCGGTGCGCGGGGCGCCGCTGGCGGCCATCGGCCGCGATCTGCTGAAAAACCCCGCCGAGTGGGGCGTCACGGATGCGGGTTCGGTCCGCGGTGTGCACTTGTTCCGCATCAGTCCGGACCGCTCCCCCGCCCAGCCATAGCCCCCAGGAGCGCTACCGTCTCTCTTGCCCGGACCAGCTAGGAAGGCCCACGCGTCCCGGCCCCGGGCCGATCTTCGGCGGAGCCGTCTTCCCCGCCGGAAGGGCGGCAGTAAACCACGTCGTCGATCTGCTCACTCAGCCTCTCGTTGCCCGGAGGGAACGGGACCGGCCTCCATTCCCGCAGGCTACGGAGTTTCCCGGCAAGTCTGGAGCGCTTTTCTCCCATCACCATTTCTTGGCAACAACGCCGGAAAGGACGAAAACCGGCGTCAGTGCGCTGCCGCGGCCGAGCCGGTGAGCTTGTGGACGGCCGCCAAGGCGGCCTCGAAGTCCGGGCGCTGGTTCAGTTCGGGCACATATTCGACATACCGGATGATGTTGTCGGCGTCCACCACGAAAATCGCCCGGCAGAGCAGGCGCAGTTCTGGAATCAAGACGCCCCAGTTCCTGCCGAAAGAAAGGTCGCGGTGGTCTGACAACATCTCCACGTGATCGATCCCGTAAGTATCGGCGAAACGTCCGAGAGCGAAAGGCAGATCGACGCTCACCGAATAGATGGCGATGCCGGCGTCCCTGGCCGCCTCGCGGTCGAACCGCTTGGTCTGCATGTCGCAGACGGGCGTGTCGATCGACGGGATCACACTGAAAATCCGCGGCTTGCGGGCGGTGGCCGCCAGCGTCACAAACTGAAGGCGCCTGTCGAGGCACGAGAAATCCGGCGCCTGGTCGCCGGGCCGCAATTCGGGTCCGGCCAGCTCCTTCGGCCCCCCCTTGGTCATCACCGTGCGAGTGGACTGCATGCAACTTCCCTCCTTTCCATCAAAGAGGCAAACTGCCGCCGTTGGTGACACCGCCCCCTCTGCCGACAGTGCTGGACAACGGGGTCTTCTTTATTCTAGCAGCGGTATCAGCGCGTCGACACTGGTGACCGGGAGCCGGCAGGTGAAGTTCTCGCAGACGTAGGCGGCCGGTTTACCGTCCACCGGACCCATCCGGGCCACCGCGGGCTGCCACGCGGCCAGGCGCTCCCGGCCGCCGCCGGCGTGTAGCAGCACGGCGCCGGGCAGGAAGCGCCGGCCGATCTCCCGCCGCATTGCTTCCAGGGCGGGATCGCCGGGCTCGCCGGCGAGCACGATCTGGCGCGGCGGCTGCGCGAGCATCATCGCGGCCGCGAGCATCTGCGGCGCGGCGACCGGCTGCTCGCGCAGCAGCTTGCCGAAAGCCTGGAGGGCGCGCTCAGCCGAGCGCCGGAAATCCTCGCGGCCGGTCAACTGCGCCAACCGGACCAGGACGCCTACCGAGAGCGAGTTGCCCGACGGCTCGGCGCCGTCGTAGTCGTCCTTGAGCCGCAGCAGGAGGCTCGAGTCGCCCTCTTGGGTGGCGTAGAAGCCGCCGCCTTCGCGGTCCTCGAAGCGCTCGAGGAGCGCTTCGGCCAGCGCCACCGAGGTCTCCAGGAACTCCATCTCGAAGGTGGCCTCGTATAGGTCGAAGAGTGCTCCGGCCAGGGCGGCGTAGTCGTCGAGGAAGGCCTTCACCGCGCTCTCGCCGTCGCAGTAGCGGCGCCGCAGATCGCGGGTGGACGCGTCGTACATCTTGTCGAGCAAGAATCTCGCGGCCTGCTCCGCCGCTTCGATGTAACCCGGCTCGTCCAGCGCCCGGCCGGCACGGGCCAGCGCCGAGATCATGAGCCCGTTCCAGGAAACCAGAACCTTCTCGTCCCGGTGCGGACGCACCCGGCGCGCGCGGGCTTCGAACAGCTTGCGCCGGGCCTCGGCCAGACCCCGTTCTATCTCTTCCACCGCCCGGCTGAACTCCCTGGCCGTCTCATCCAACGCGTGGGCTTCGTAGAGGATGTTCTTACCGGCCAATTCGCCGTGAGGATCGAGCCCTGCCGGGACGTTGCCCTCGGACTCGACGCCGTAGCGGTACTTGAACCATTCGGCTACGGGCTCGCCGAGAAGCCCGGAGATCTCCTCTGCCGTCCAGACGTAGAAGGCGCCCTCTCCCTTCTTCTCCGGATGGGCGGGATCGATGACGCTGTCGGCGTCCTCGGCCGAGTAGAAGGCGCCCTCCGGATGCCGCAGGTCCCTGAGGACGTATTCCACGATGTCCCGGACCTGACCGGCGTAGAACTCGTCGCCGGTGATCTGCCAGGCTTCGGTGAACGAGACAGCGAGCTGGGCCTGGTCGTAGAGCATCTTCTCGAAATGCGGCACGAACCACCGCTCGTCGACCGCATAGCGGTGGTAGCCGCCGCCGATGTGGTCGTGGATGCCCCCGGCGGCCATGGCGCGTAGCGTCCTGGCGACCATTTCCAGCGCCTCCCGGTTACCGGTGGAAGCGTGGAAGCGCAGCAGGAAATTGAAGGTCACCGGGCGGGGGAACTTCGGGGCGCCGCCAAAGCCGCCGTGGCGCGGATCGAAGGTCCGGCGGAAGAGCTGGAACGCGTGGTCGAAGACGTCCGCCCCCACCCGGCCCCCGCCGGCCTTGGCTGGCGCGATCTGCTGCTCGAGCTGCCCGAGGACTTTGCCAGCCGTCTCGACGACGCGCCCGCGGTCCTGCTCCCAGGCCTGCGCCAGATGCCGGAGCACGGTGAGGAAGCCCGGCCGGCCGTAGGCGTCCTGGGGCGGGTAGTAGGTACCCCCATAGAAAGGCTTCAGGTCCGGTGTCAGCCAGACCGAGAGCGGCCACCCCCCGCCGCCGGTCGCCGCCTGGACGAAGGCCATGTAGATGCGGTCCACGTCCGGGCGCTCCTCGCGATCCACCTTGATGGGGACGAAGTGCCGGTTGAGAAACTCGGCCACCGTTTCGTCCTCGAAGGACTCCCGCTCCATCACATGGCACCAATGGCAGGTGGAGTAGCCGATCGACAAGAAGATCGGCTTGTTCTCCTCCCGGGCCTTTTCGAAGGCCTCGTCGCCCCACGGGTACCAGTCCACCGGATTGTGGGCGTGCTGGACGAGGTACGGACTCTTCTCGTGGATCAGCCGGTTGGTGTGCATGGTGAAGCTCCTCTTCGGGCGGCCGGCGCGCCCCGCCGCCGTTCCCCGCTTGGTATCCCCCTCGGTTTTCTGATGAGCCGCCGCCGCTTCGGGTACCATGTTTGTGGCCCACGTAGCACGGTAAAGGCGATGGCGTTCCAGTTCTACACCGGGCGAAGGCTGGTCGAGCTGACCGGGCGCAAGGCGCGCACGCTGTCGGAGCTTCTCGGGCACCTGAAGGAAGTGTCCGCCTCGTCGGTCTTCTACCATACGCATCAGCGTTACCTCACGCATCATTTCCGCAACCCCAGTTTCAACAACGACTTCGCCGAGTGGGTCTCGCGGGCGCTCCAGGAAGAGGCGGCGGCCGAGCGCCTGGCGGCGGTGGACGTGCTCGAATACACTTCCCTCGAGGGTCTGCGGGCGGCGCTGGTGCGGGCGATCGAGGCCTCGCTCGGGGAGGCCGACGACGGAATGGTGCGGCGCTGTCCCCGCGGCGACGAATTCCACTTCTGCAAGGTCAAGAGCTTCATCATGCCCACCGGCCTGGTGGCGGAGAACCTCGAAGAATTCACGAATCTGCTCCCTAAGATCACGAACTCCTCGACCTTCTTTCACTTCTTCGAAGCCCGGCTCCGGCTGGAACGGAAGACGAACGATTTTTCCATGTGGCTCGAAGGCATCGGCGAACGGCGCCTGGCCGACGAGATCGACCGGATCGACCCGTACGCAATGACGCTCGGCGAGCTGCGCCACCAGATCTATGTCCTGTGCCGGCGGAGGCTTGCGGAGGCGTAGATGGACGGCAAGCTGCAAGACTACGCCGAAATCGTCGGCCAGGAGGTGATCGACGAGCTCTACGTGCTGGCCGAAAAGACCCGCCACCGCCACTTGCAGAACATCAATTCCACCGCCGTGGGCGGCGGGGTGGCCGAGATCCTCACTCGCATCGTCCCGCTGCTCCGGGAGCTGGGCGTTCCGGTCTCCTGGGAGATCATCAAAGGCGACGAGGCGTTCTTCAGCGTCACCAAGGCGCTGCACAACGCGCTGCACGGGGCGCCGGTGGAGATCACCCCGGAGATGATCGAGATCTTCCGCGCCGCCACCGAGATGAACTGCCGGGAGATGGAACTGCGGGGCGACGTCGTCCTGATCCACGATCCGCAGCCGGTGGGACTCATCGATCGCAAAGCCGAAGCCGGCCGCGGCTGGATCTGGCGGTGCCACATCGATATTTCGCAGCCGGCGCCGGCGGCTTGGGAATTTCTCAAGCCTTACGTGGAGCGCTACGACGCATCGATCTTCTCCATGCCCGACTTCGCCCGGGATCTGCCGAACCCGCAGTACATGATCCCGCCGTCGATCGACCCGCTGAGCGAGAAGAACAAGGAGCTGACGGCAAGCCAGATCGATGCGGTGCTGCAGAAGTACGGGCTGGACCCCGCGCGGCCGATCCTGACCCAGATCTCGCGCTTCGACCGGCTCAAAGACCCCCTGGGCGTCATCGCCGCCTACCGCATGGTGAAACGCCGCCATGACTGCCAACTCGTGCTGGCGGGCGGAGGGGCAGCCGACGATCCCGAAGGCGTCGAGGTGCTCCGGGAGGTCGAGCAGCAGGCCGCTGAAGACCCGGACATCCACGTGCTGGCGCTGCCGCCGTTCAGCGACCTGGAGATCAACGCCCTGGTGCGCGGCTCGACGATTGTCCTGCAGAAATCGGTCCGCGAGGGCTTCGGCCTGACGGTGAGCGAGGCGCTCTGGAAGCGCAAGCCGGTGATCGGCGGCGCGGTGGGCGGCATCAAGTTGCAGGTGATCAACGGCATCACCGGCTTCCTGGTCCACTCCCCGGAAGGGGCGGCCACCCGGGCGATGCAACTGCTCGCCGATCCGGAGCTGCGCAAACGCATGGGCGAGAACGGCCGCGAGCACGTCCGGCAGAACTTCCTGGTCACCCGCCACGTGAAGGACTACCTGCTGGCGATGTTGGCCCTGGACTATCCCGATCATGATCTGGTGAACCTATGAGCTACTTCGAAGACAACCGCGATCGCTACCTGGAGGAGCTGAAGGCCTTCCTCCGCATCCCGAGCATCAGCACGCTGAGCGAACATGCCGCCGACATCCGGCGGGCCTCCGAGTTCGTCCGCGCGGGACTCGAGAAGGCCGGCCTGGAGCGGGCCGAGCTGATCGAGGGCGACGGCAATCCGCTGGTCTACGGCCAGTGGCTGGGGGCGCCGGGCAAGCCGACGGTGCTCTTCTACGGTCACTATGACGTGCAACCGCCGGACCCGCTCGAAGAGTGGACCTCGCCGCCCTTCGAACCTGAGCTCCGCGGGGAGGACATCTTCGCCCGGGGCGCCTCCGACGACAAGGGCCAGCTCTGGATCCTCGTCAAGGCGGTCGAGGGGCTGCTCGCCACCCGTGGCTCCCTGCCGGTGAACGTGCGCTTCCTCATCGAGGGCGAGGAGGAAACCGGCGGCGAGCACATCGAAGCGTTCGTCGCCTCGGGCGATCCGCGGACGAAGGCCGACGCCGCGGTGATTTGCGATACGGAGATGTTCGCCCCGAACCTCCCGACCATCTGCGTCGGGCTGCGGGGCATCGTCTACGGCGAGCTGCACGTCCGCGGCGCCGAACAGGACCTGCACTCCGGCGTCTACGGCGGCGTGGCCCCGAACCCGCTCAACGCCATCGCCGAGATCCTCACCGCGCTCAAGGACCGCGACGGCCACATCCGGATCCCGGGTTTCTGTGACAAGGTCCGGCCGCCGACGGCGGAGGAATTGGAGGCCTGGAAGCGGCTCCCCTTCGATGAAGAGGAGTACCGCAAGAAAGAGGTCCGGGTCTCCGAGCTTGTCGGCGAGCCGGAGTATTCGCCGCTCGAGCGTGTCTGGGCGAGGCCGACGCTCGATTGCCACGGCATAACGGGCGGCTTCACCGGCGAGGGAGCCAAGACGGTGATCCCGGCCCGGGCGACGGCGAAGATCAGCACCCGGCTGGTGGCGGACCAGGATCCGGAAGAGGCCGAGGCGCAGCTCGTCGCCGCCATCCGCGCGGCGGCCCCCCGGGGCGTATCGGTGGAGTGGAAGACGATCCACCGGGCGGCCCCGTCGCTGGTGGATACCGGCGATCCGTTCGTCCGGGCGGCGGCCCGAGCCCTGGAAGAGACCTTCGGCAAGCCCACGGTGTTCATCCGCTCCGGCGGCTCGATCCCGATTGTGGGCGTCTTCGACCAGCACCTGCGAATCCCCAGCGTCTTGATGGGGTTCGGCCTGCCGGACGACAATCTCCACGCTCCCAACGAGAAGTTCCACCTGCCGAACTTCTACCGGGGCATCCAGGCGGTGGCCCGGTACCTGGAGGTACTGGGCGGCTGAGGGCCCCGGAGCCCCGGGGTGGCGTGACGCGTGGCGCTTTTTCTTGCACAAACGTTGAAACGGACATCTCATTTATTTTCTGTTTGTTAGCGGCGGGTGTGACGCGTCGGCCACTCACCGCCGCCGTGGTTTCCGGGTGACTGTTTTGCCTCCACGGCCAGGTCGATCCTGCCGCGGGAAGCCGCCTGCCGGTCTCGCATGGGCCATACCGCTCCTGGCGGGACACGCCGAGCCGCCCGATAGGGTTGTAGCACGCCGGGCGGCGCGAACAGCCGATCGGCGTGGTGCATCGTAGTGCGGGACACGGGGTTACGGAGGCAAAGGCTGTGGTGACCGGAGAAACGGGACGGCGGGAGCAGGACATCTTGACATTTTGCATTTCGAATGCAAAATTGCATATAAGGAGGCTCCATCCCCGGCAACTACATCGACAGAACCCTCGACCCGGTCCTGAAGCGGGCTGCCGAAGAGTTCCCGGCGCTAGTGCTCACGGGTCCACGCCAGTCCGGCAAAACGACGCTGCTCCGGCGCCTCTTCGGCCAACGGTACCGGTATGTGTCGCTGGAGCTGCCGGATGTTCGCGGCGCCGCGCGGGAGGATCCGCGGAGCTTCCTCGAGACGCACCCGCCGCCGGTGATGTTGGACGAGGTGCAGTTCGCCGCCGAGCTGCTGCCGTACATCAAAGAATGGATCGACGCCCGTCGCGACAAGCCCGGCCAATATCTGCTGACGGGATCGCAGAACCTCCTGCTCATGGAGAGAGTAACCGAGTCGCTGGCCGGGCGGGCGGCGATTCTGAGGTTGCTTCCGCTTTCCCGCCGGGAAGTGGAGGGACGGCCCGAACTCCCTCTGCCCTGGGAGTCCTCTGACGCAGCGCGGGCGCAGCCACTGCTGGCGTATCAGGAGCTTTGGAAGGCGCTGCTGCGGGGCGGATACCCGGAGCTGGCGGCCGATCCCGACCGTGACGCTCATCTGTGGCACGCGAGCTACATTCAGACGTACCTGGAGCGGGACGTGCGCTCGCTGCGGCAAATCGGCGACCTGTCGCAATTCCAGCTCTTCCTCCAAGCCCTGGCGGCGCGGAGCGCGCAACTGCTGAACCTGTCGGAAATCGCGCGGGATCTCGGCCTCGCGGTCAACACGGCCAAAGCCTGGCTCTCAGTCCTGGAAGCGACCCACCAAGTCATCGTCTTGCGGCCCTATTTCGCCAATGTCGGTAAGAGACTCGTCAAGAGGCCGAAAATCTATTTCACGGACACGGGGACGCTGTGCCATCTGGCGGGACTGAGGGATCCGGACCATGCCGCGGCCGGTCCGATGGGGGGCGCCATCCTGGAAACGGCCGTACTCTCGGAGATCGTCAAAGCTCACCTCCATCAAGGCCGGGAACCGAGGATCTATTTCTGGAGAACAGCGCCCGGAGCTGAAGTCGATTTCATCGTCGAGGCTGGCGGCCGGCTCGTGCCTATCGAAGTGAAGCTGTCGGCCACGCCGCGCCCGGCCATGGCCTCGGCGATCCGGGGGTTTCAGGAAGACTTCGGCGATAAAGCGGCTCCCGGATATGTAGTCCACCCGGGCGACGTCATGCTGCCGCTCGGACCGGGCGCCACCGCCTTGCCCTTCGGGGCGCTATAGGCCACTCACCCAATTCGGGGACATGCTACGCAATCACCAATTGCGAAGCGTCCGACCCACCGCCGCCCGCCGCGGCAGCTAGCTTTTTCTTCTTGGGTCCTCGCCGCTGCGGGCGCAACCGCCGGCCGGTCTGCTCTTCCAGCCGCTCCACGAAGGTCTCGGACCCGAACGGCCGGCCCGTGCGCGTCGCCTCTCGAATCCGCTGCTCGAGTTCCGCCGCACCCACCCCCATTTCGAGAACTTCCCGCCACCGGCGTTCGTCGTATTGCTCTCGCCAGCACTCCATCGACAGCAACCCGCTTTCGTCAGGCCGCCCCAAGTGCGCTCCCGCGCTCGACCACCGCCATTCCTCCGGCCGGGCCACCAGGTGCGCCCTCACCGGGTTCAGTTCTACGTAACGGAGGGCTTCCCAGAGGTGCCGGTCCTCCAGTGGGCAGGAAAAGAAGCGGTTCTGCCACAGATGCCCACTCTGCCCCTGGGTGACGTTGAACCAGCGGGCGTAATCGTTGTGGGTCCGCCCGAGCCCCTTGGCCAGGGAGTCTTCGCGCAACGGCACCGCCACCAGATGGACGTGGTTGGTCATCAGGCAATAACCGAGGATCCGCAACCCGTGCTTCTCGCAATGCTTGCCGAGCGTCTTCAAGTACACCCGGCGGTGGTCATCGCTGAGGAACACGTTCTGCTGGCGGTTGCCCCGTTGCGTGACATGATGCGCCAATCCAGGAATGACGACCCTGGCAATTCGTCCCATAGCGTTGAAATAGTGCGTTTGCGAGAGACTGCGTCTCGCGCAAATTGGTGATTGAGTAGCATGTCCCCGAAAGAGGAGGTGTCCTCAGGTGCGATCGGGTCGGGCAGGAATTGGGAATTGAGTAGACTGTCACCGAAAAGGGAGGGCGCGGGCTTCGAGGTACTCTTCGTCCCAGGTGCGGCACAGGCTGTCGATGACGACCGGGGCGTCCGGGGCGGCGGCAAGCAGTTTACGGATCGCGTCCTCGTAATCGCTGCCGGCGATGCGGCCGTGGGCGTTCCACCGGGCGCCGCCGAGATCGCGGTCCGGCGCGGCCACGAGCCAGAGGCCGATTCGGGCGGCGGCGGCTTTGACGGCTTGCGTCGCATTGGGATCGTCCAGGAGCAGGGCCGTGGCCGGGGCCAGGCGCAGGTTGGCGGCGCCGACGCGGTCCAGGAAGCGGAAGGCCTCGGACACGTTGCGCGGCGGCTTGCCGGGCTGCAGTCGCAGGTACACGGTGATGTCCGACCGGACCGCCCGAGCGCAGATCTCCCGCACCGTCTGCTCGAAATCGGCCCAGGACTGCTCCCGCGTGTAGCTGTTCTCCGGGAACCGGTGCAAGGTGAGGATCAGGCCGCGGGCCCCGAGGGCGGCGGACTTCCGGAGAATCTCCCGGATGGCCTCCATGCTGGCGCGGTACTCCGGCGGGTCGTTGTTCACCAGCCGGAGATCGGGATAGAGGTTCAGGCCGGAAGAAAGATCCACGAGCAGCTTCAGGCCCTGCTGCCGCACCCAGCGGGCTTCCTGCCGGAGCGCGTCGAGCGTGCTCCGGCGCAGATACCGCCAGTCCACCACGGCCCCACCGTAATGGTGGAAGAACGTAGGCCGGCGCAGGATGGCTTCCTTCAACGACGCCACGCGCCGCAGGTTGAGGAAGCGGTCGGCGGGGCGCGGGGGCGGCAGGGCGTGGGGGATCTCCGCCACTCCCTGCTCGGCGACGCGGACGTGAAAGATCCGCATGTCGCCGCCGGCGATGGTGGAGGCGGTATTGCGGCCGAGTCCGGCGCCGGAGACGCCCTCGGGCAAGTAACCCACCGCCGAACGTTCCGAACGGTCCATGGGGAGTTCGCGGATCTCCCGGATGGGCCCGCAGTGGGAAACGATCTTGAAAGGCCGTTCCTGCCAGCCATTGTTGGCCAGGCCCAAGGTGTATTCGCCGGGGCCGCGGCGGCAGACGATCCAGCTCAGTCCCTCGCCCGCCTCGAAGAGCATCTGCTCCCGGAAGGCGGCCTCCAGCACGCGCTGCACGTAGGGCAACAGCGGGTAGGGTTGCGGCAACGGCTGGTCGATGCGGCTGCCGACGGGCAGGGATACGGCGGGTTCCTCCACCACGCCGAAGCGGCTGGCGAGCACGGTGAGGCGGCCTTCCCCGATCGCTACATCGGCGGCCAGCGGGCGGCCACCGTCTGATTCGAGCACCGTGGCGCCCTCGGGCAGACTAAGCTCACAGACGTTCGAAGAAGCCCCGCACCGCGCCCGGACGCCGCCCAGGCCGCCGGGGAGCTTCTCCAGGTTCCCAGCGGTGAGGATCAGGCGGCCGCCGCCGCGGACGTAATCGAGCAGCTTGTCGCGCAGCTCGACGCCGCCCTCCAGCTCGCCGGCGGCGACGATGAGCCCGTAGCGGGCAAGCAGCCAGCCTTCGGCGTCGCTGAGCAGGACGTCGGCGATGTCGCCGAAGGGCGTGGCCGTCAGAAAGCCGGTTTCGTCGTGGAAGTAGCTGGAATCCTCGTAGCCGGGATAGAGCAGCCGCAGGACGCCATGGGTGAGGTGGTCACCGGGCTCGTAGGGCAGGTTGCCCCAGACGCGGTAAACGCTGCGGGAGTAGAGGTGCCGGGGGAAGGACCAGCCGGCGAAGTGATCGACGAGAAGCGCCACGGGCGTGAGCATGACGCCGGGCGAGCCGTTCTGCTCGACCCATTCCTTCGCCGCCTGCTGCATCCGGCCGATGGGCGAGAGGCCGCCTTCGGCGTCGAACCAGCCGCTCTCGAAGCCAACCAGCATCGCGTTGTAGAGGATGTGGCTGTAGACGAGGCGCTTGAGCAGGCTGAGGCTGGTTCCCTTGGTGGGGCCGTAATCCTTGCCTTTGGATGAGTAGGTCTTGTGGCCCCAGCGGTTCCAGACCGAGGCGTTGCCGAACCAGGGCACGCCGTACTGCTTCCCCGCCCCGCGGATGAAGGCATAGTAGACCTGGCCGTTGGGCAGCGCCTGCGCGGTTTCGGCGCCGATGAGCGTATAGATCCCCTCTTTCAGCAAATAGTGGCCGAAGTTGAGCGAGACGAGGGTGGCCATCTTCCCGCCCAGCTCGGTGGTGAGACGCTCGAAGTGGCGCTGGAAGTTGAGGTATTGCTCGAAGCGGCCGGCCGAAGCGGGCAGCATCTGGGGAGCGTAGCCGCCGATGTAGCGGCCGTCCTGCTCGCCGACGTCCATGCCGAGCCAGCGCTCGCCGAGGACGCGCTCGAGCATCTCGAAGACGCCGGCGGGCGGGTGGAACTGCTGCCAGTAGCCGCCGGGTCCGGAACCGGGCACGTAGCCCCAGATGTCGAAGAGGAAGAGGTTGCGGCGGCGGATCTCCCGGGCCAGCTCCTCGAGGTTCGCGGCGAACAGGATGGGATAGGAAGGCCAGACGACGTCGCCGAGGCGACGCTCCAACGTATACTTGTCGAGCTTCTCGCGAAAGCCGGTGATGCGGCCGTTCTCGATGGTGAAGCTTCGTAGCGTGGTGAAGCGGGTCCGGCCGCCGAAGGTGGACCAGTCCGGGGGCTTGACGGCGCGGCGGGCGTCGTCGGGGTGCTCGCGGGGATCGAGCAGGCGGGAATAGACGCGGAACCGCGGCTGCTGGGCGCGGGCGGTAGCCGGTGCGAGGGCGGCGGCGGTCAGGAAAAGCACGCCGGGGATGGCGAGAGCGGGGCGGGCGTGGATTCTCATGAATTCTCCTTTCCGCGCGTAGTGCGGCGAGGAACACTATACAGCAGGCGAGCGGATCCGGTTTCAGCCGCAGGGCGCGGATTCCCAAAGCGAATTCCCCTGGCGATCGGGTGCGCGGCGGCGGTTTGGTAGAATGGCTTTGAGCGCGGCACCCGCCGGCCCACACCCAGGCTAAAGCAAGCACATGATTCAAGCGACCCAACTGCGCCCCGGGATGATCATCGAGTTCCGGGGGGACTTGCACTCGATTTTCCGCACCGAGCACCGCACGCCGGGCAACAAGCGGGGGTTCGTTCAGGCGAGGATGCGCAACCTGCGCACCGGGGCGATGATCGACCACAAGTTCGCCTCGACGGACTTCGTCGAGCGGGCGTTCCTCGAAGAGCGCGAGATGGAATACCTTTACGAAGAGGGCGGCAACTACTACTTCATGACGACGGACACCTACGAGCAGTTCGCGCTCTCGAAGGAGGTGCTGGGCGACGCGATGAGCTACCTGGCGCCGAACACGGCGGTGGCGGTGGAGTTCTACGAAGGCAAGCCGGTGAACGTGAAGCTGCCGCCGTCGGTGGATCTCGAAGTGGTCGAAACGGAACCCGGCCTGAAGGGCGCCACGGTTTCCAACGTCACCAAGCCGGCCAAGCTGGAGACGGGGCTGGTGGTACAGGTGCCGCCGTTCATCCAGCAAGGCGAGAAGATCCGCGTCTCGACCGCCGACGGCACCTACCTCGAAAGAGCCTCTTGAAGCGCCTTGGCGAGCGCCGGCTCCTCTTCGGGGAAGACGGTGCGCAGATCGACGACGAGGCGATCCTTTTCAATGCGGGCGACGACGGGGGGATCGCCCGTGCGCAAGCGCCGGTCCAGTTCGGTGGCGCCGCCGGATTGAAACACCAGGAGCCAGGTGGGGATGGACTGCTCCGGCGTGGAGCCGCCGCCGATGAGGGAACGGCCCTGCTCCACCGACGCCGCCCCTTCCGGCAGACGCGCAGCCAAAGCTTCGGCGCGCTTCTTGATCTCCCCGGCTGGGATCCGGATCATGCGCAGCGCGGGGATGGCGTCGTACTGCTCGAGCAAGTGGCGGCGCAGCGTCTCTTCCAGGGCCTGATAGATGAGCTTGTCGAGGCGCAGGGCGCGGAACATCGGGTTGCGCCGCACGCGGTGGATCAGCTCGTCGTCGCCGGCGATGATGCCGGCCTGCGGACCGCCCAGGAGCTTGTCGCCGCTGAACGAGACGAGATTCACACCGGCTTCGAGGCTCTGCTGCGGGCGGGGCTCGTCCACCCCATAGGGCCGCAGGTCGGCCACGCAGCCGCTGCCCAGGTCTTCGTAGAGCGGGATGTCGTACTCGGCGGCCAGGGCGGCCAGCTCGTTCAGCGCGGGCTTCTCGGTGAAGCCGGTGATGCGGAAGTTGGAGTGATGGACGGTGAGGACAAGGGCGGTATTCTCGTTGATGGCCTTGCGGTAGTCGTCGAGATGGGTCTTGTTGGTGGTGCCGACTTCGCGGAGGACGGCGCCGGAGCGGGCCATGATGTCGGGTATCCGGAAGCCCTCGCCGATCTCGATGAGCTCTCCGCGGGAGACGACGACTTCGCGGCCGGCGGCCAGCTCGTTGAGGACGAGGTAGACGGCGGCGGCGTTGTTGTTGACGGCGATGCCGGGCTTGCCGAGGAGGCGCTCGAGGAGACCGGCGATATGCACGTCGCGGCGGCCGCGGCGGCCGGCGGCGAGGTCGTACTCGAGGTTCGAGTAGCCGGGGATGGGCTGGAGAGGCCCCAGGGGGGCGCGGCCGAGATTGGTGTGCAGGATGACCCCGGAGGCGTTGATCACCGGCCGCAGCGAGGGGCGCTCGAGTTGCGCCAGGCGGCGGCGGACCATCTCCTCGACGGAGGCCATCTCCGGGGTCTTGCCGCTGAGCAGCTCGCCGCGAAGGTCGGCGATGGCCTGGCGGACCTCGTCCACGAGGAGCTCGTGAGGAAACCGGTCCCGCAGACCGCCGAGCCGTTCGAGCACCTCGTGGACCGAAGGCAGTTGCCGCAATCTATCGTCCGGCATCACTTGGGAAAGATCTTGTCCAGCTCTTCCCAGGTCGGCTGGCGGCCGTACTCGCAGAGTTCGAAGGCTTCGTAATACTGCACCTGTTTGGCGCGCTCGGCCCCATAACGGCGTTCGAGGGCCTTGCGGATCGACGGGGTCATGCGGGGCTTGCGCCGCTCGCTCAGCCAGCGTTTCCGGGCGGCCGGGTCTTTCGGTACCTGGCTGAGGACGCCGGCCACCCAAGGCAGCCACTCGTAGACCTGCGAGACGTGGGCGTCGAGGGCATCGACCTTGGTGTCCCAGACATCGTCGATGGCGACGACGATATCGGGGCGGAAGGGGGCCGGCTTCTGGAACCGGTCCATGTAGTACATAAAGATGGGGTTCTTGCGCAGGGCGGGGGTGTCGGAGACGATGTTCGGCACGACGACCATGTAGGCGGCGTCCTGGACGAGGACGCCGGTGTAGCGGTGATCGGGGTGGTAGTCGTTCGGCCGGGGAGCGAGGACGACGTCGGCTTTCCACTCGCGGATGGCGCGGATGATCTGCTTGCGGACCTCGAGGGTGGGCAACAGCTCGCCGTCGTGATTGTCGAAGACCTCGTACTCGGCGATACCCAGCCGGCGGGCGGACTCCTGGGTCTCCCGGTAGCGGCGCTGGGCGAGGATGCCGCCGCCCATCTCGTGGTGTCCGGCGTCGCCGTTGGTCACCGAGACGAACTTCACCAGGTGGCCCGCTCGGGCCAGTTTCACTGCAGTGCCGCCGAAGCGGATGTCGCAGTCGTCGGGATGGGCGCCGAAAGCAATGAATCTCAGCTTACCTTCCTGCGCCCACAGGGACGCCAAGCTCAACAGCGCGAGAATCGCGAATCGGAACATGTCGGGCACCTTTCTGATGTCTCCCGTGACCGTGGTCCCGGCAGGGCCCCGCGCTCACGGATCGGAGTGAATCTCCTCAAGGCATTATATGGCCTGCCGCCCCTCGGCGCGGGGAGCTCCGGGCCCGAGTCAATCAGGCGACGCCTCCGGGGGAATGGAGCGTAGCGGGTCCGGACCCGTTGTTCCGGGCCGCCCGCGCATGTGGTTCCGGGCATTCTGATGAATGTCGGTGAGCCGCATCTTGGTAGCCAACAGGGCGATGAAGCCTCCGAGCCACAAAGGAACCGTGACGACGACAAACAAGAGGGTGGCAAAGCCGGTGGCTTCCGAGCGGGCGATGCCGAACAGCTCCACGCCCAGCACGGTGAAGAATTGGAACGCGCCGACGTTGCTCGGGGCTTGTGGGGGAATGCTGCCCAGGCGGAGCACCACCAGCACCACGGCGGCGGCCACCATCGGCAGATCGAGGCCGTAGCCTCGGGCCAGGGCCCAGATCGGGACCGCTTGAAGGATCAGGTAGACCAGGCTCACGACGACGGCCGCGGCGAACGAGGGCGAGCGGCCCATGTCGTGGGCGCCGTCCACGATGTGGTGCAGCACTTCGGCCCATCCGCGTTTCCTCACCGCGGCCTGGACGTGCTTCTTGTGCATCACGGCGAGAACGAGGAACAGCGCTACGAGGCCGAGCATGCCCGCGAGAATGCGCGCGCCGGCCTCTAGATAGCCCGGCAGTTCGAGGTAACGGGAGATCACGTAGAAGCCCAATACGAGCCAGGCCCCGTCGAGGAAACGCTCGATCACGGCGCTCGAAATGGTGAGTGAGAAGGGGATCCGGTTCCAGCGCGCCTGGAGATAGCAGCGGATCACCTCGCCGCTGCGGAGCGGGAGCACCTCGTTGGCGAAGAGGCCGATATAAACCGCCTGGACGCTGCGGAGCACCGAGACCCGGCCGATGGGCCGGAGCACGAGGCTCCAGCGCCAGCCCTGGATGACATAGACACAGACGTCGGTGGCGACCGCAAGGGCGATGAGTCTCCAGTCGGTGGCCAACAGCTTCGGCAGTTGTTTCTGCCAGTCGAAGCCGTAGTAGACCCAGACCAGACAGGAGATGGAAACTGCATAACCAAGCGCCGGGAAAAGCCAGGATGGAACCCTACGCCTTACCCTCGGGCTCCCACCGGATTCCATGAGCGTCAACCTCCATCATAGCCGCGGCTGCGGGCGGCGTCCAAGACCGGCGCTACGGCGGCCCGGAATCCCCCCTTAAGCAGCCGGCAGGCCGAGGCCCACTCGCCCAGCTCCTCACCCCGCCGCGCCGCCTTCGGCGCCGGCAACTCATGACCCACCCTCTCGGCCAGCCCGGCGTCCTCCCGCAGCCGCTCGAAGTCCTCCAGGCAATCGCCGCCCAGCGCGTGCAACAACACGAAGCTTTCCACCAGGCTGGCTTCGTCCAAGCCCCGCTGCCGCTGCTTGACGCGTACCTGCCGCCTCACGCTCTTGCCCACCCCCAGCGACCGCATCGTCCGCACCACCAACGGCGCCCCGGCGTAGGCCGTCAGCAGCTCCTCGGCCGGCTCCCAGTCGTAGT
>JALSRK010000018.1 GCA_026984795.1 Solibacteraceae bacterium
GAGGTGGAGCTGATCACGCCGGTGGCGATGGACAAGGGGTTGCGGTTTGCGATCCGGGAAGGCGGCCGGACGGTGGGCGCCGGCACCGTCACCGAGATCATCGAGTAGCGGTGACGGCGCCACGGAGCCGGCTTCCGGCGCCGGCGGAAAGAGAAGAAGCGATATGGCAACTTCGCTGAGAGAACGAATCCGCATCCGGTTGAAGGCGTATGACCATCGGATCCTGGACCAGTCGACGCGGGAGATCGTCGAAACGGCGAGGCGCACCGGTGCGCAGGTGGCGGGGCCCATTCCGCTGCCCACGGTGAAGAACCGCTTCACCGTCCTGCGGTCGCCCCACGTCGACAAGAAGTCGCGTGAGCAGTTCGAAATCCGGACGCACAAGCGGCTGCTCGACATCGTGGAGCCGACCCAGGACACCGTGGACGCGCTCATGAAACTCGATCTGCCTGCCGGCGTGGATGTGGAGATCAAGGCGTTTGGGAAATAGTGCGGACGGAAGCCGGCGCCGGGATCTTCCCTCCGGCTTCCGGGTGCAGGCAAGTATGGAAGGCTTCGGGTTCCACTGGCGCGGGCGGCCGTCGGCCGAGGGCGCGGTTCCCGCTCCGGCGGCCCGATACTTCTCGAGGTGGTTATGGCCCCAGGAATTCTCGGCAAGAAAATCGGAATGACGCAGGTGTTCCGCCCGGATGGGCAGGTGGTGCCCGTGACGCTGCTGAAAGCCGGGCCGTGCGTGGTGGTGCAGCGGAAGACGCCCGCCAAGGACGGCTACGACGCGGTCCAGTTGGGCTTGATGGAATATGTCAAGCCCAGCCGGATCAACAAACCTCGCACGGGCCATTTGAAGAAGGCCGGCGTGAGCGGCATCCGTTACCTGCGGGAACTGCGCCTGCGTCCCGGCGACGACGACTTGAAGGCGGGCGACAAGGTCCTCGTCAGCGAGTTCAAGCCCAGGGAGAAGGTTGACGTGATCGGAATCAGCAAGGGGCGCGGTTTTGCCGGTCTCTTCAAGCGGCATCACTTCCGCGGCGGCGACGCCACCCACGGATCGATGTTCCACCGCCGGGCCGGCTCCATCGGCGCTTCGAGCTTCCCGTCCCGGGTCTTCCCGGGAATGCGGATGGCCGGCCACATGGGCGCCCAGCGGGTCACGGTGAGGAACCTCGAGATCATCGATGTGGACGAGGAAGACAACGTGCTGGTAGTCAAGGGCGCCGTGCCCGGCCCTAACGGTGGCTACGTGATCGTCCGCCGGGCGAGAAGGAGATAAGCGTATGCCCAAGGTGGATGTCGTTGACTTGAACAACCAGAAAGTGGGCGAGATCGAACTCGCGGACAGCGTCTTTGCCGCCGACATCAACGAAGCCCTCTTGTACGAGGCCGTCCGGCACTACCTCGCCTGCCGCCGCCGCGGGACGGCCAAGACCAAGACGCGGGCCGAGGTTTCCGGCTCCGGCCGCAAGCCCTGGCGGCAGAAGGGCACCGGGCGCGCCCGGGCCGGCTCCATCCGCAGCCCCCTGTGGCGTCACGGCGGCACCGTCCATGGCCCGCAGCCGCGCGACTATAGCTACCGGCTGCCCCGGAAGATGCTGCTCGGCGCCCTCCGTTCGGCCTTGAGCGCCAAGCTGCGCGAGGGCCGGCTCACCGTGGTGAGGGAGTTCGCTCTCGCGGACCACAAGACCAGGACCGTCCGTTCCGTGCTCGACGCCCTCGAGGCCCGGCGCACGGTGCTGCTCGTCGATAACTCCGGCGACCAGAAGCTGACGCTTGGTTCCCGCAACCTGCCCGGCGTCACCCTGCTGCCCAGCCGGCAGCTCACTCCTTACCACCTGCTGGGCCATGAGCGCGTCCTCATGTCGGAGGCCGCCGCCCGCAAGCTTTCGGAGGTGCTGGCGAAATGAACATCTACGAAGTCATCCGCCGGCCGCTGATCACCGAGAAGGGCGTCGCCGTCAAGGACGAGCAGCGCACCCTCGTCTTCGAGGTGGCTCGCGGGGCGAACAAGACCCAAATCAAGAAAGCCGTCGAAACGCTGTTCAAAGTCAAGGTCGAAGAGGTGCGCACCACCAATATTCGGGGCAAGCTTCGGCGGCGCGGCCGTTTCTCCGGCTACCGGCCCGATTGGAAGAAAGCCTACGTCAAATTGCAGCCCGGCCAGAAGATGCCGGAGTTCGCGGAGATCTAAAAGGGGTAGAGTGCGATGCCAGTGAAATCTTACCGCCCCACGACGCCGACCCGGCGGTTCCAGACGGTGCTGGACCGCTCGGACCTCGCTAAGAAGAAGCCGGAGAAGGCGCTCACCAAGGGGCTCAAAAAGAGCGGCGGACGCAACAACACCGGCGAGATCACCATCTGGTGGCGCGGCGGCGGTCACAAACGCCGCTACCGGGTCGTCGACTTCAAGCGGGACAAGATCGGCGTGCCCGCCCGGGTGGCCGCCATCGAGTATGACCCCAACCGGTCAGCCCGCATCGCCTTGCTGCACTACGCCGACGGCGAGAAGCGCTACATCCTCGCTCCCGTCGGTCTGGAAGTCGGCCAGACGGTGATGTCCGGGCCCGAAGCCGATATCCTGCCGGGCAACGCCTTGAAGCTCGAGAACATTCCGCCTGGCACCACGATCCACAATATCGAGCTGCGGCCGGGCAAGGGCGGGCAACTGGTCCGCTCGGCCGGCGCCGACGCCCAACTGGTAGCCCGGGAAGGAAAGTACGCGCTCGTCAAGCTCCCGTCGGGCGAGGTCCGCAAGATCCTCTCGGCCTGCATGGCCACCGTCGGCCAGGTGGGCAACGTCGACCATGAGAACGTTTCCCTCGGCAAGGCGGGCCGCTCCCGGTGGCTGGGCCGCCGGCCTCATAACCGGGGCGTGTCGATGAACCCGGTGGACCACCCCCACGGCGGCGGCGAGGGCCGCACCTCCGGCGGCCGCCACCCCGTCACCCCCTGGGGCCAGCCGACCCGCGGGTTCCGTACCCGCAACAACAAGCGGACCGACAAGTACATCGTCAGCAGGAAGTCGAAGAAGGGCAGATAAGCTATGGGCCGTTCACTGAGAAAAGGACCGTTCGCCGACGAGCACCTCGTCAAGAAGGTGCTGGCGATGAACGAACAAGGGCAGAAGAAGGTGATCCGCACCTGGTCCCGGCGCTCCACCATCCTGCCCGAGTTCATCGGCCACACCATCGCGGTGCACAACGGCAAGAAGTTCATCCCGGTCTACATCACCGAAAACATGGTGGGCCACAAGCTGGGAGAGTTCGCTCCGACGCGGACGTTCCGCGGCCATGCGGGCAAATCGGAGAAGACCGCGCGGAGGTAGGGAGTTCGAGCCATGCAAGCTAGAGCGGAAGCGCGTTACGTCCGGGTCTCGCCGCAGAAAGCCCGGCTGGTGGTGGACCTGATCCGCGGGCAGCGGGCCGAGGACGCCCTCGTCACGCTGCAGTTCACCAACAAGCGGATCGCTCCGATGGTCGAGAAGGTCTTGCGGTCCGCCATCGCCAACGCCGAGAACAAAGATCCCGACATCGACGTCGATGAACTCGTCGTCACCGGGGCCTACGTCAACGAGGGGCCGCGGATGAAGCGGATCCGTCCAGCGCCGATGGGGCGGGCATTCCGCTACCAGCGGCGCATGTCCCACATCGTGGTCGAAGTCGGCACGCCGGATTCCGACGAGGAAGCTGAGGAAGCTTAAGAATGGGTCAAAAGGTTCATCCATACGGTTTTCGCCTGGGCGTGACAAAGACGTGGCGCTCGCGCTGGTTCGCCAAACACGACTACGCCGAGCTGCTCCGGGAGGATCTCGAACTCAAGAAGATGCTCCGCAAGCGGCTGAAGTCGGCTGGCGTGAGCTCCATCGAGATCGACCGTCCCGGCAACAAGCTCCGGCTGACCATCCGCACTTCCCGCCCCGGCATCGTCATCGGACGCAAAGGGGCCGAGATCGAGAAGCTCAAGGCCGAGCTGACCCGGCGCACCAACCGCGACGTCTACATCGACATCCAGGAGGTGCACAAGCCCGAGCTCGACGCCCAGCTCGTCACCGAGTCGATCGCCCTCCAGCTCGAGAAGCGCGTCGCCTTTCGGCGCGCTATGCGGAAGGCCGTGGACAGCGCCCTGCGCTTCGGCTGCAAAGGCATCAAGGTGCGCGTCTCCGGGCGCCTGAACGGGGCCGAGATCGCCCGCAGCGAATGGTACCTGCAGGGGCGGCTGCCGCTGCACACCCTGCGCGCCGACATCGACTACGGCTTCAGCCAGGCCTATACGACTTACGGCGTCATCGGCGTCAAGTGCTGGATCTACAAGGGCGAGATCCTCGACGATTCCTGGCACCCGGCTTTGAAGCTGGAGCCTGAGCCGCGCCGGCTCCCGCGGCGGGAGCGGCGTCCGCGCCACGAGCCTCAGGCGCCTCCAGTCACCGCCGCTCCGCCGGAGGGGGCGCCCCGGCCCGTGCAGCCGCCGCCCGCGGCGATACCCAAGCGCAGCGCCGCGGGACCCGGCGAAGGGCCGTTGATGCCTCCGCTGGTGCCGCCGAAGCCGGCCTGGAAGGAAGAGTTGGGCAAGCCTGCCGCCGAGCCCGCAAAACCGGAGGACGAATCCGCGAAGGCCGAGGCCGCTGCGCCGGCGCCCGAGACTGCTGCGCCGCCCGCCGCTCCCGAAACGGCCGCGCCGGAGACTCCGCCGCCGGTTGCGCCCGCTCCCGCCGAGGACGCCGGAGCGCCGGAAACTCCGGGAGAGGACGCCGGGGAAAACAAGCAGGAATAACCAGGGAGTGAGATTGCCATGTTGATGCCAAAGAAGGTCAAGCACCGCAAGGTGCAGCGCGGCGCCATGCCCGGTAAGGCATGGCGCGGCTCGACGGTGGCGTTCGGCGATTACGGTCTGAAGGTGCTGGACCGGGCCTGGATTACTGACCGGCAGATCGAGGCCGCCCGCGTGGCCATGACCCGGCACATCAAGCGCGGCGGCAAAGTCTGGATCCGTATCTTTCCGGACAAACCGATCACCAAGAAGCCCGCCGAGGTCCGTATGGGCAAGGGTAAGGGCAACCCGGAGCAGTGGGTGGCCGTGGTGCGCCCCGGCCGGGTCGTCTTCGAAATGGAAGGCGTGGCCGAGCCCGTCGCCCGCGAGGCCCTGCGGTTGGCGGCCCAGAAGCTGCCGGTGCCGTGCAGGTTTGTCACCCGCCGGCCGTTCGACTGAGGCCGGAGGACGGTTCGAGGAAACCACCACGATGAGAGCAGAAAAACTTCGGGAGCTCGACGACAACGAGTTGCGGCTTCAGGAAAAGGAGATCTCCGAGCAGTTGTTCCGCCTGCGGCTGCAGTTGAGTCTCGGTCAGATGGACGGTTTGAAGAAGTACAAGGTGCTCAAGAAGGACCGTGCCCGGATCCTCACCATCCTTCGCGAGCGTGAGTTGGCGGCGCAACAGGAAGGGAAGAAGTGACCATGGCTCACTCCAGTGGAAAAGGGCGCAAAAACACCAAGGTCGGCCGCGTCGTCTCGACCAAGATGGACAAGACCATCGTCGTCGAGGTGACCCGCCGCGTGCCTCATCCGCTCTACAAGCGGATCGTGACCCGCCGGAAGAAGTTCCACGCCCACGACGAAGAGAACACCTGCCGCCCGGGCGACCTGGTCCGGATCATCGAGAGCCGTCCGTTGAGCCGGACGAAACGCTGGCGTCTGGATGAGATCATCCGGCGCGCCGTCCAGGTCGGCGTGGGCGGACCGGCCCCCGCCGGCGACAAAACGGAAACCACGTGAGAAGAGGTTGAGACGCCATGATCGGAATGCGAACGATGCTCGAGGTGGCCGACAACAGCGGGGCGCGGAAGCTCCAGTGCATCCTGCCCCTCGGGGGCAACGTGGGTGACCGCGCCGGGCTGGGCGATGTGGTCACCGCCAGCGTCAAGGAGGCCGCCCCCGATTCGCCCATCAAGAAGGGCAAGGTGGTGCGCTGCGTCATCGTCCGCCTCCGCAAGGAGACCCGCCGCAAGGACGGAACCTATATCCGGTTCGACTCCAACGCGGCGGTCTTGATCAACAACGACGGCGAGCCGATCGGAACCCGCGTTTTCGGGCCGGTGGCCCGTGAACTGCGCGAGAAGCGGTTCATGCGGATCGTCTCGCTGGCTCCGGAGGTGATTTGATGGGCCGTCACAACGCACAGCGTAAGCGCGAGGCGCTCCGCAAGAAGACGCGCATTCGCAAGGATGACCTGGTCATGGTGATCGCCGGCCGGGACAGAGGCAAGACCGGCCGCGTGCTCCACGTAGACCGCGTCAAACAGCGCGCCCTGGTCGAGGGTGTCAACATCGTCAAGGTGCATACGCGCCCTGACCCGTCCAAGCAGATCAAGGGCGGCATCGCCGAACGGGAGTCCCCCATCCATATCTCGAACCTGATGCTGGTGGCTTCCGATGGCAAGCCGACGCGTGTCGGCTATCGGGTTGAGAGTGTCGGCGGCCGGACGCGGCGGATCCGCATCGCCAAGCGCACCGGCGAGCCGCTGGAGACGAAGGGCGCTTGATGAGCCGGAGGAGTTCGAGACCGCAGCGCCTCCGCCCGTCGCGGGTGGCCCGGCGCTCCGCTGCCGAATACAGCGAGGAGGTCCGGTGGTACGACGCCCACCGGGATGAGAAACGATGGCTGCGAGATTGAAAGAGCTGTACCGGGAAAAGATCGTCCCGGCTTTGATGAGGGAGTTCAACTACAAGAGCGTGATGGCCGTCCCCAGGCTGGAAAAGGTCACGATCAATATGGGCTTGGGCGAGGCCACCCAGAATCCCAAGATTCTGGACGGCGCCGTCCGGGAGCTGGCCCAGATCACCGGCCAGCGCCCGGTCGTCACCAAGGCCAAGAAGTCGGTCTCCGCCTTCAAACTGCGTGAGGGCATGTCCATCGGCTGCATGGTCACGCTCCGCGGAGACCGGATGTACGAGTTCCTCGACCGTTTGTTCAATATAGCTTTGCCGCGCGTCCGCGACTTCCGCGGCCTCTCGACCAAGAGCTTCGACGGCCGCGGCAACTATACGCTCGGTATCCGGGACCAGTTGATCTTCCCGGAGATCGACTACAACAAGGTGGACAAGCTCAAGGGAATGAACGTCTGCATCACCACCACCGCCGAGACCGACGCCGAGGCCCTCAGCCTGCTCCAGCAGCTCGGCATGCCCTTTGCGCGGTAAGCGGCGGGTGGCGCAGAATGCACTGAAAGTTCGGAACGGGAAAAGAAAGAACGAGACGGAACCATGGCAACAGTCGCCAAGATTGCAAAAGACCGAAAGCTGGCGGAGGCCAAGGCTCGCGGGATTCCCAAACTCCGCTGCCGGCACCGCAACCGTTGTTTCCGGTGCGGCCGGCCGCGGGGCTACATCCGGAAGTTCCATCTGTGCCGGATCTGCTTCCGTGAACTCGCTTTGGCGGGGGAGATCCCCGGAGTGATCAAAGCGAGCTGGTAGAGCCGGACGGAGCCGCCGGAGAGGTTGAGCGCTATGTATACGGATCCTATCGCAGACATGCTGACGCGCATCCGCAACGCGGTGGCGGCGCGCCACCCGAAGGTCGACGTGCCCGCCTCCCGTCTGAAGACGGAGATTGCACGGATTCTCAAGGACGAGGGCTACATCCTCAACTACAAGCCCACCGAAGACGGTTCGAAAAAGCTGATCCGCATCTATCTGAAGTACAGCCCGGCGAAGGTCCCCGCCATTACTCACATCGAGCGGGTCTCGAAGCCCGGTTGCCGGGTCTACGTCGGCAGCCGTGAAGTTCCCCGGGTGCGCGGTGGCTTGGGAATCAGCATCCTGACGACCCCGAAAGGAGTCATGACCGGCGCCGCCGCCCGCAAGGCCAAGGTGGGCGGCGAAGTCTTGTGCCAGGTCTGGTGAGTTCGGTCTGGTATTCGGAGAAAGCCATGTCGAGAATTGGAAGGAAGCCGATTCCGGTCCCCCCAGGGGTCAAGATCGCGATCGGCGAGACGCTGGAGGTAGAAGGGCCGAAGGGCAAGCTCTCGGTCCCGATTCCAAAAGGCATCACCATCGAGCGCGACGACGGCACGCTGACCGTCAAGCGCGCCAACGACAAACTGGCGCCTCTGCACGGGCTTACCCGATCCCTGGCCGCCAACGCCGTCGTCGGCGTCTCCCAGGGCTGGACCAAGGAGCTCGACATCGTCGGCATCGGTTACCGGGCCGAAGTGAAGGGCCGCATCGCCACCTTCTGGCTCGGCTATTCGCACCCCATCGAGATGCTGATCCCCGAGGGCGTCGAGTTGAAGGTCGAAAAGCAGACCCACGTTGTCGTCAGCGGCCACGACAAGCAGCAGGTCGGCCAGGTCGCCGCCATCATCCGGGCCTTGCGGCCTCCGGAGCCTTACAAGAACAAGGGAGTCCGCTATACCGGCGAGAAGTTGCGCAAGAAGGTCGGCAAGGCCGGGGCGGGGGGTAAGTGATCGCCATGATTTACAAAGAACCCAGGAACGTGCACCGCCGGCGCATCCACCTGCGTATCCGGAAGAAGATCAGCGGAACGGCCGAGCGGCCCCGCCTCTCTGTCTACCGCAGCCTGAAACATATCTACGCGCAGCTCATCGACGACCAGACCGGCCGCACCCTGGTGTCGGCTTCCTCGGCCGAGAAGAACTCGCCGGTCACCTATGGCGGCAACGTGGCCGCCGCCAGAGCGATCGGCAAGCTGGTCGCCGAACGGGCCAGGCGGAAGGGAATCACCAAGGTAGTGTTCGACCGCGGCGGATACCGCTACCACGGCCGCGTCAAGGCTCTCGCGGAAGCAGCCCGCGAAGCAGGATTGGAGTTCTAGTCCGATGACGGAGCTATCGAATAACGACCGCATCGACCTGCAGTCGCTGAACCTCAAGGAGCAGGTCGTCTCCATCAACCGCGTCACCAAGGTGGTGAAGGGCGGCAAGAACTTGAGCTTCACCGCTCTGGTCGTGGTCGGCGACCCGGAGCAGCACGTCGTCGGCTTCGCCAAGGGCAAGGCCAAGGAGGTGCCGGCCGCCATCAAGAAGGGCATCGAGGCGGCCAAGAAGAATCTGCGCCGGGTCAACGTGATCAACAAGACCATCAAACACACGGTGCTCGGCCGCTTCGGCTCCGGCGAGGTGCTGCTCAAGCCGGCGCCCGAAGGCACCGGCGTCATCGCCGGCGGCACCGTGCGCGCCGTGATGGAAGCGGCCGGCATCCCCAACGTGGTGACCAAGTGCATCGGGACGAACAATCCCCACAACGTCGTCCGGGCGACTTTCGACGCCCTGGAGCAGTTGCGGGACCGCGACACCGTGGCTCAGCTCCGCGGCATCCAGCCCGAGAGGCTGGGATAGTTCTTCGAGGAGAGAGCGTCGATGGCCGAAGGCAAGATCAAGATTCAACTCAAGCGCAGCACGATCGGGACGCCCCGGAAGCACAAGGAGATCGTCCGGGCTCTCGGACTGCGGCGGATCAACCAGATCGTCGAAAGGCCCGACACGCCGGCCTTCCGGGGAATGGTGGCCAAGGTTCCGCATCTGCTGGCTATCGTGGAGTAGTGGATCGCAACGACGACTGGGACATAGGGAGACGACATGAATCTGAGTGAACTTCGCCCGCCTGCCGGGCAGAAGCACAAAAAGAAGCGGGTCGGCCGCGGCATGGGTTCCGGTCGCGGCAAGACCTCCGGACGCGGCCACAAGGGCCAGCATTCGATCTCCGGCTTCAGCCGCATGCGCGGCTTCGAAGGCGGCCAGATGCCGATCCACCGCCGCCTGCCCAAGCGCGGATTCACGAACATCTTCCGCAAGCAGTACGCCATCATCAACGTCGGCCGGCTCGAGAAGCTCGAAGGCGACAACTTCGACCCGGCCCGGCTCGTGGCGATGGGCGTGATAAAAAAGTTAGGGGACGGGCTTAAGGTCCTCGGCCATGGAGAGCTGACGCGGAAGCTGACGGTGAAAGCCCACCTCTTTTCCAAGTCGGCCGAGGAAAAGATCAAAGCGGCCGGAGGCTCGATCGAGAAAATCGAAGGGCGGGCCTGATGACGGGCGCCGCCGGCGCGGCGCCTCCGTAGAGGGCGGATTATGAACAAGTTCTTTGAAGGACTGGTGAACATGTTCCGGATTCCGGATCTCCGGAACCGGGTCCTGTTCACCTTGGGTATGCTCGCCATTTACCGTCTTGGCGGCCACATCCCTACGCCGGGCATCGACGCCGCCAAGCTCGAGCAGTTCTTTTCCCAGAACCAGGGCACCCTGTTCGGCTTCTTCGACCTCTTCTCCGGGGGCATGTTCCGGCGCATGACGATCTTTGCCCTCGGCATCATGCCCTACATCACGGCGTCCATTATTCTGCAGCTCCTCACCGTCGTCATTCCTACCCTGGAGAAGCTCCAGAAAGAGGGCGAACTGGGCCGCCGCAAGATCACCCAGTGGACGCGCTACCTCACCATCGGCCTCTCGATGATGCAGTCGTTCGGCATCGCCGCCGCGCTGCAGGGCTCCCAGGGCGGATTCGTCGTCAATCCGGGCATGGGTTTCATCCTCATGACCATGCTCACCCTCACCACCGGCACGGCGTTCATCATGTGGCTCGGCGAGCAGATCACCGACCGTGGCGTCGGCAACGGCATGTCGCTGATCATCTTCGCCGGCATCGTCGTGGGGCTGCCTTCGGCCGCCGTGGAAATCTACACCAACGCCTTCGTCACCCGCCAGTGGAACATCATCCAGGTGATCATCATCCTCATCATGATGGTGGCCGTGGTCGGCTTCATCGTGCTGGTCGAGCGGGGCGAGCGGCGCATCCCGGTCCAGTACGCCAAGCGCGTCGTGGGCCGGCGGATGATGGGCGGCCAGCAGACCCACCTGCCCCTCAAGGTCAACGCCGGCGGCGTGATCCCGGTGATCTTCGCCTCTTCGCTGCTCGCCTTCCCGCAGACCTTGCGCCAGGTGGCCTGGGTGCGCGACAACCCCTGGATCCGGGGGATGCTCGACTCCATCAGCCAGGGCGAGCCGCTCTACTACCTGATTTACGTCATCGGCATCATCTTTTTCTGCTTCTTCTACGTGTCGATCATTTTCAACCCCAATGAGGCCGCCGACAACATGAGGAAATACGGGGGCTTCGTCCCCGGCATCCGGCCGGGGCGCAACACCGCCGAGTACATGAACCGGATCCTGACCCGGATCACCATGGTCGGCGGACTGTACCTGGCCATCCTCAGCCTGCTGCCGGAAATCATGATCTCCGGCATCAAGCTCCAGACGCTGCCGCTGGTGGGCAACTTCATCGACAACACCTTCCCGCGGTGGCTGCTGGACGGCCTCGGGGTGCGTTTCTATTTCGGCGGCACCTCGCTGCTGATCGTCGTGGGGGTCGCCATGGATTTCATCAACCAGATCGAGGCGCAGATGATCATGCGCCATTACGAAGGGTTTACCCCGCGCTCGGGCCGCATCCGCGGCCGCCGGAGCGTCTTTTGAGAGGATCGCGCGATGCGGAGGCGGTGGGCCGCGGGCGGTTCGCCGCATGGTTTACAATGAGAACAAGCACCCCCGCCGGAACCGCTCCATCGCGTTGCTGGACCTGGTGAGTAGATGATTGTTCGGAAATCTCCGGCTGAGCTGGAAAAGATGCGGGCGGCCGGGCTGCTCGTCTATCAGGTCCTCCAGAAGATGAAGGAAATGGTCGCCGAAGGCGTGACGACCATGGACCTGGAGGTCGAGGCCGAGCGCCTGATCCGCGATGCCGGAGCAAAGCCGGCCTTCAAGGGCTATTACGTTCCGGCCGTCGGCAGCCGGTTTCCCTACGTGCTCTGCACGTCGGTGAACGACGAGATCGTCCATGGGATGCCGTCGGCTAAGAGGGTGCTCAAGAGGGGCGATATTGTTTCGATCGACACCGGCGTGCAGCTCCACGGCTATTACGGGGACTCGGCCATCACGGTGCCGGTCGGGGAGGTGAACGGGCAGGTTCAGCGGCTGCTCGACGTAACACGTGAGGCGCTGGAACGGGCGATCGACCAGGCACGGCCAGGCAACCGGCTCTTTGACATTTGCGGCGCCGTCGAGCGGTACGTCACGGAAAACGGTTTCAGCATCGTCCGCGAGTATGTGGGACACGGGATCGGCACCCAGCTCCACGAGGAGCCGCAAGTCCCCAACTATATCGAGCGGAAGAACGAGAATCCGCGGCTCAAGGAAGGCATGGTGCTCGCCATCGAGCCGATGGTGAACGCCGGGAAACCGGGCAGCCGGCTGGCCCCGGACCGCTGGACCGCCGTCACCAAGGACGGCTCCTACGCTGCGCACTTCGAACACTGCGTGGCGATCACCAGCGCCGGACCGTGGGTCTTGACCAGACCGTGAGGCGGACAACGGCCATGCTGGAGAACAAACGGGAAGAGACGCCGGGCCTCGAGGCGACGGTTACCGAGATCCTGCCTCGCGCCGTCTACCGCCTCGCCCTCGCGGACCGCCGCGAGGTGCTGGCCCATGCCGCCGGCGCGGCCCGGACGAACTTCGTTCGTCTCCGCAAGGGCGACCGGGTGAGAGTTCAGCTCTCCCGGAACGACCCCACGCGGGGACGGATCGTGAAATTGTTGTGAACCGCCGCCGCGGCGGCGCGGACGGCGGGGCGAGGACGAGAATCATGAAAGTACGGGCTTCAGTCAAGAAGATTTGCGACAAATGCAAGATCATCCACCGCCACGGCGTGGTCCGGGTGATCTGCGAAAACCCGAAGCACAAGCAGCGGCAGGGTTGATAAGGAGCAGGAAGCAATATGGCGCGTATTATCGGCGTTGACCTGCCGGACAGGAAACGGGCGGAGATCGGCCTCACCTATATCTACGGGATCGGTCGGACCCGCGCCCGCTCCATCCTGTACCGGGCGGGGGTGGACTTCAACAAGCGAATCGGCGAGCTCACCGAAGAGGAGACCACCCGCATCCGCCAGATCATCGAGGAAGAAGGCGCGGTGGAAGGCGATCTCCGCAAGGAGGTCTCGATGAACATCAAGCGTCTCATCGAGATGGGCTCTTACCGGGGACTCCGCCACCGCCGGGGCCTCCCCGTCCGCGGACAACGCACCCACACCAACGCCCGCACCCGGAAAGGGCCGCGCCGCGGCACCGTGCCGGGCAAGAAACGGGCCGGTAAGAAGTAAGGCAGGTTCAGACTATGGCGAAAGCGGCAAAGGGTAAGAAAAAAAAGGCCTTCAAGAAGAAGGAGAAGAAGAACGTTCCCGAGGGGATCGTCCACATCCAGGCGACCTTCAACAATACCATCGTCACCTTCACCGACCCCAAGGGCAACGTGATCGCCTGGTCGAGCGCCGGTTCCCTGGGCTTCCGGGGGTCCCGCAAGGGCACTCCCTTCGCTGCCCAGCAGGCCTGCCTGACCGCCGCCAAGCGCGCCCGGGAGTGCGGCATGCGCGTGGTGGAGGTGCGCGTCAGTGGTCCGGGTTCCGGTCGGGAGTCGGCGGTTCGAGCCTTGGCCGTCGCCGGGCTCGACGTAAGGGCGATCAAGGACGTGACGCCCATTCCGCACAACGGCTGCCGGCCGCCGAAGCGGCGCCGCGTGTGATGAGGGCGTCGGGAAAGGACCAGGAAAGCAGGAGGAAGGACGGCCCGAGGGGTCCGTTCGTAAACTGCACCAGACTGGATGACGAAAGAGTCGAAGGTTTAGGAGGTTTTTCACCTTGGCACGATATATCGGTCCTGTTTGCCGGCTTTGCCGGCGTGAAAGCATGAAACTTTTCCTCAAAGGGGAGCGTTGCCACAGCGAGAAGTGCGCCATCGAGCGCCGGAACTTCCCGCCGGGCCAGCATGGGCATGACCGGCGGCGGCGGATCATCGGCTACGGCCTCCAGCTTCGCGAGAAGCAGAAGGCCCGCCGCGTCTACGGCGTCCTCGAGCGACAGTTCCGCCGCTATTACGAAAAGGCCGCCCGGATGAAGGGCATTACCGGCGAGAACCTGCTGGCTTTGCTCGAGCGGCGGCTCGACAATACGGTCTACCGCCTCGGTTTCGGCACCAGCCGGGCTCAGGCGCGGCAGCTCGTCCGCCACGGTCACATCCTGGTGAACGGCCGGAAAGTCAATATTCCGTCCTACCAGGTGAAGGAGAACGACGTGATCGAGGTCAAGGAAAAGAGCCGCAAGAACCCCACCATCCTCGCCGCGCTCGAGGCCACCGCCCACCAGCCCACCCCGAGCTGGCTCGAGGTGGACCGGGAAGCGCTCAAAGGCCGTGTCATCGGCTCCCCGAAACGCGAGGAGCTGGTCCAGATTCAATTGAACGAGCAGCTCATCGTCGAGCTTTACTCGAAGTAACGAAAAGGAGACAGCGATGTTTGTAGGCTTCCAGAAGCCAAAGAGACTCGTCGCCAATACGGAAACTCTCACCGACCGGTACGGCATGTTCTATGCCCAGCCGTTCGAACGGGGTTTCGGTACCACCATCGGTGTGGCCTTGCGCCGCATCCTGCTCAGCTCGATCGAAGGAGCCGCTATCACCGCCGTCCGGATCGAGGGGGTCGCCCACGAGTTCAGCCCGATCCCCGGCGTGACCGAAGATGCCACCGACGTCATCCTCAACCTCAAGCAGGTGCCCTTTCGGATGACCGGGGAGGGGGTTCGCACCGCGCGTTTGCAGATCGAAGAGCCCGGCGAAGTGCTCAGCGGCCAGATCGAGACCGACCAGGGTGTCGAGGTCCTCGATCGCCATCTCCACATCGCGACCGTCGGCGAGGGCGGCAAGCTCATCGTCGAGATGCGCCTCAAGATGGGCCGCGGCTACGTCAGCGCCGACCGCAACTATGACGAGGACCTGCCCCTAGGGTTCATCCCCATCGACTCGGTCCACTCGCCGGTCCGTAAAGCCAACTTCGCCGTCGAGAATGCGCGCCTCGGCCAGATGACCGAGTACGACAAGCTCACCCTGGAGGTCTGGACCAACGGCGCCATCTCGCCGCAGGATGCCGTCGGCCAGGCCGCCAAGCTGCTGCGCGACCACATGACCATCTTTATCAACTTCGAGGAGCTCGAAGAGCCGGAGGCCGAACCGATCGAAGCGGCGGTCAGCCAGATGCAGGAGATCCTCAACCGCTCCGTCGAAGAGCTGGAGTTGAGCGTTCGTTCCTACAACTGTTTGAAGAACGCCAACATCCAGACGATCGGCGACCTGGTGCAGAAGACCGAAGCCGAAATGCTGCGGACCAAGAACTTCGGCCGGAAGTCGCTGAACGAAATCAAGGACATCCTGGCCGGCCTCGGTTTGCAGTTCGGTATGAAGTTCGACTCCCAGGGCCGCCTGGTGACTCCCTCGGGCCAGCCGGTCACTTTCGAGTCGGGCCATGCCACCCCGGTCGGGGGCTCCCAGGAAGGCGGAGCGTAACAGAACGCCGGAAAGGGTATCGGAAGCAGGATGAGACACAGAAAGGGCGGATTCAAACTCCAGCGCGATCCGGCAGCCCGCAAGGCGCTGCTGCGGGGCCTGGTGACCAATGTCATCGAGCACGAGCGCATCATCACCACAGTTCCCAAGGCAAAGGCGGCGCGGCCGCTGGTGGACAAGATGATCACCCTGGCCAAGCGCGACACCCTGCACGCGCGCCGCCAGGCGGCGGCCTTTCTGAACACCCCTTCGGCCGTAAAGAAGCTGTTCGACACCCTTGGGGCCCGCTTCGGCCAGCGCGAAGGCGGCTACACGCGCATCGTCCGCATCGGCCCGCGCAAGGGCGACGGCGCCGAGCAGGCGCTGCTGGAACTCGTGGACGCCAAGCTGGTCAAGCGCGCCGCCGAACGCGCCAAGCGCAAGGAAGAGCGGCTCCAGGCCATGAAGGAGGGCCGGTTCGACGAGGAAGAGGGCGGCGCCTGAACCGGGCGGCGCCGCTACTCTTTCACGCCGGTCCTAGAGGTCCGGCAAGCGCCGCCCACCCGTCCGCCAGGCAGCTAAGCTTTGCCGATCCGGTTCACCGGCAGCGTCACGGCCACGGTGGAGGGCGCCCCGGGCGATGCATGGGTCTGGACGTCGCCGCCGTGCTGGTGGACGATCTGGCGGGCCGCAAACAGGTTCCAGTTTGCCGCCGTGATGCGGTTGCTTTCCACCTGAAAGTCCAGCTCCCCCATCACTTCGCAGTGCCGCCGCTCCTCGCCGGCGGTGTGATACCGGATCTCCACCCGGATCTGGTCGCCGTCGAGCCGCGTCTTCACGTGCACCGGGGATCCTGCCGGACAGGCCTGCGCCGCGTGGTGCAGTAACGCCGAGAAGGCGGCGCTCACCAGCTGCGGCTTCACCAGGACCTCCGGGATCAGTCCCAGGTCCCAGCGGAATACGATGGGCCTCTCCGTCGCGTCCTTCACGATCTCCGCTACATCTTCCAGCAGCTCGTTCAGCCTCACCGGCAGGACCTCGGCCCGGTCGAGGTTGGTGAAGCGCTGCATCCGGGCGACGATCTGTTGCAGCCGTTCCACCGCCTCCTGCGCGTTCGAGCAGAGTTGCGCCTTCATCTGCCGGAGGGCGGCCTGTTTGTCTGGAGGGACGGGCCGGTTCTCGATGACCAGCCCCTTCATCGTGTCCAGGTTGCTCTTCAGCACGCTCAGAGGGTTGTTCAATTCGTGGCTCAGAGCCGCCGCCAACCGGCCCATCGACGCGGCCGTGTCCGAGAGCACCATGCGGCACTGCGTGTCCCGGAGGCGTTCGGCGGCCTCCAGTTGCCTCCGGTAGGCGGCGTAGTTCTCCCGCACCTGCTGGTAGCGGCCCACGGAGACGCCGGTGGCGAGCACCGTCAGCAGGAAAAGGAACAGCAGGTTTACGTCGCCGCCCTCGGACTCAGGCAGCAGGCCGGAGCGCACCCCCCATGAGAAGGTAGTCCACGAGTAGAGGGCGGCCAGCAGCCCGATCAGAAGGACCTGGACCGGGCGGAACGGTATCGCCAGCAGCACGATGAGGAGCACCACCGCCACCTCGGCGCTCGTCAGATAGAGAAAGACCGGCTGCTTCGCCGCCCGGAGCAGCAGGCTCGAGATGGAAGCCCATGAGACGATCACCGACACCGCGAAGGCGCCGCTCCGTGCGTGCTCCGGAAATTTGCCGCCCTTTTGCCAGGCGACGACGAGCGCCCCCACCCCCGAAATCGACAGCGTCAGGGCGGCCGAGGCCGCCGTCGCCGCGCCGGGGAATGTCAGCGCCGTCACCCCTAGCATCACCAGGGGCGCCGCCACCAGCGCCCATCCGATCGTCCTGAGACCCTGCCAACTCCGGCGCTGAAGGTCGGCGCGGAATTCGGCGTCTCGTTCCGCTTCCTCCTGGCTGAGCGCCCCCCAGAGGCGTTCCAGCAGACTCATTCCCACCCCATTACGATCCCGCTCCACCGGACTTCGTGACAGGATTGTCGCCGTGTCCTCCCGTCTTGAGGCGGTGTAAGCTGAAAAGAACGGAGTCTTTTCGGTTCTCCGTGCCGGCGATGATTCTATGAGGTTGTTGGCGGGTCTCGCGATAATATCTGTGTTTGCGGCGGCCGCTCCGGCCCAGCCCGGACGGCCGGCTACCCCGGTCGGCTACACCGAAGCGCGGCAGTTCCGTATCCGGCAGAGCCTGACGGTTCCCGGTTCGGTGGCCACGAATCTCACCTCGCTGGTGGCCAGCGAAATCTCCGGTCTCGTAGAGGAATTTCCGGTCCGGGACGGCGACCGGGTCGAAAAAGGGCAACTCCTCGCGCGATTGAGGACGCGCAGCCGGGAGATCGAACTGGCGGCTACCGAGGGACAACTCAAGGAGGCGGAGGCGCGGCGCAAACTGGCGGAACGGAATTTCGAACGGGCCCGGGAACTGTTCGATTCCGGCGTTTTCAGCCGCCAGCAGCTCGACGACACACGCTACGAGCTGAACGCCTGGGAAGGCCGGGTGGAAAACTTGAAATCCCAGATCGAGCGTATCCGCTACGACATTGAGTGCAGCGCCATCAAAGCGCCGTTTTCGGGCGTCGTCGTCGCCCGGCACACCGAGGTAGGGCAGTGGCTTGGCGTCGGAGACGCCGTGGTGGAGCTGCTGTCCCTCGAGGAGCTGGTCGTCGAGGCGGAGGTGCCCGAACAATACTTCGATTCGGTCCGTCCCGGCGTTGCCGCCTCGATCCGTTTCGATGCCCTGCGGGGGCGCACCGTGCGCGGCCGGGTGAGCGCCGTAATTCCCAAAGCCGATAACCAGGCCCGGACTTTCCCGGTGAGGATCCGGGTGCCGTCCGACGGTCTGGCGGTCGGCTTGATCGCCCAGGTGCGTCTCGAGGGCCTGTCCCGGCGCGGCTCGTCCCCCCGCGCGGTGACGGTTGTGCCCAAGGATGCCATCGTGCGGCGCGGGCCGCAGGCGATGGTCTACGTCCTCGACGGCGACGGCACGGCGAAGCCGGTGCCCGTCCAGCTTGGAGCGGCGGCCGGCGACTGGGTCGAGGTGAAGGGCCCGGTCGCGCCGGGAACCAAGGTGATCACCCGCGGCAATGAGCGGATCCGCCCTGGCCAGAAAGTCCAGGGGCAGCCCGTGGAGTATCCGGCGCCATGAAGCTGGTCCAGGACGCCATCCGGTACCCGGTAACCACCGCCGTCGGCGTCCTCTTGCTGGCGCTGTTCGGCTCGCTGGCCTTGCGGCGGATCCCCGTCCAGCTCACCCCTACCGTGGAAGAGCCGCAGATCACGGTCCAGACCCTCTGGCCGGGGGCCAGCCCTGAAGAGATCGAGCGGGAAATCGTCCAGGAACAGGAGGAACAGCTCAAGGGCCTCGAAGGCGTCGTCCGGATGGAGAGTTCCAGCTCCGACAGCTCCGGCTCCATCATTCTCACTTTCCGCATCGGTACCGACATCGACGCCGCGCTGCTCAGGGTTTCCAACCGCCTCCAGCAGGTGCCCAGCTACCCCCCGGACGCGGAAAAGCCGGTCATCTACACCGTTGCCGCCGAGGCGGACGCCATCGCCTGGTTCATTCTCCAGCCCGGCGGGGACAAGCCTTTCGACGGCGATATCTCCACGCTGTACGACTTCGTGGACGACTACATCAAGCCCGAGCTGGAGCGCGTCCCGGGACTCTCTCGAGCCAACATTTACGGCGGCCGGCGCCGTGAGATGCACGTCATCGTCGATCCGGAGAAGCTCGCTGCCAGGGGCGTCACCCTGAACCAGCTCGGCGCCGCCCTCGAACGCGAGAACCGCAACTACTCCGGCGGCGATTTCGCCGAAGGCAAGCGGCGCTACATCGTCAGGACCGTCGGGGAGTATTCCTCGCCCGAGGAGATCGCCGACGTCGTCATCGCCGTCCGCAACGGGGTTCCGATTTATGTTCACGACGTCGCCCAGGTGGAACTCGGCTACCGCAAGCCGCTGGCCGAGCCTTATTACTTCGGCGATCCGATGATCGCCGTCGCCACCTCCAAGGAACCCGGCGAGAATGTCCTCCGGGTGATGGAGGATCTGCGGGCGGTGGTGGATCGGCTGAACCGCGAGCTGCTCGCGCCGCGCGGGCTGCAACTGATCCAGGTCTACGACGAAACCGACTACATCGAGAGTTCGATCAGCCTGGTGCGCCAGAGCCTGTTCATCGGCGGCGGTTTGGCGATCGCCGTCCTGCTGCTTTTCCTGCGTAGCGTCACCAGCACCCTGGTGGTCGCCGTAGCGATCCCAGTCAGCATGATCGGCACGTTCCTCGCCATGCTCTGGTTCGGCCGGAGCATGAACGTGATCAGCCTGGCCGGTCTCGCTTTCGCCGTCGGCATGGTGGTGGACAACTCGATCGTCGTCCTGGAGAACATCTACCGCCACCGCCAGATGGGCAAATCCCGGATCCAGGCCGCCTACGACGGCGCCAGCGAAGTCTGGGGAGCTGTGCTCGCCTCCACGCTCACCACGATCGCCGTCTTCGTCCCGGTCGTCTTCGTCAAGGAGGAAGCCGGCCAGCTCTTCCGCGACATTGCTATCGCCATCAGCGTCGCCGTCGGCTTGAGCCTGATTGTGTCGATCACGGTCATCCCGTCGCTGTCGGCGAAAGTGCTGCACGTCAGCGGCAGGAAGTACTCCCGTTTCGGCTTCCACAATCTGTTCGGTCTGGTGCCGCTTGCCGAGGGGGCGACGCGCCGGTTCATGGACGTCGTCTACTGGCTCAGCGGGGGCGTCTTCCGCCGCATCCTGATCGTCGGCGGCCTGACGGCGGCGGCGGTGTTGATCAGCGTCGCCTTGATGCCGAAGATCGAGTACCTGCCCCGCGGCAACGTGAACTTCATCTTCGGCGTTCTGATGCCATCGCCGGGCCAGAACCTCGATGAGGTCGCGAGCCTGCGAAATTACTACGTCCAACAGCTTTCCTACCTTTGGCGGACGCCCCCCGAGAAAGCGGTGGATCTGCCGGGCGGCGGCATCGATGGGTTCTTTTTCATCGCCCTTCACAACGCCTGCTACATGGGGATCCGCTCCCGTGACCCGCTGCGCGCCCGGGAGCTGATACCGGAGTTCCGCCGGGTGACCAGCTCGATTCCCGGCGCCATCGGCTTCATTCAACAGGCTTCGATCTTCCAGCGGGGGATGGGCGCGGGCCGCAACATCGACATCGACATCACCGGCCCCGACATCCAGCGCTTGATCGCCCTGGGGGGAGAGATCTTCGGGCGGGTGATGCAGGTCTTGCCCGGGGCGCAGGCGCGGCCCATTCCTTCGCTCGACTTGGGCAGCCCCGAGGTCCACGTGATCACCGACCGGCGCCGCGCTGCGGAAGTGGGTATCTCCAACCGCGACCTCGGCTTCACGGTCAGCGCCTTGGTGGACGGAGCGAAGGCCAGCGAGTACCAGTACCGCGGGCGCGAGATCGACCTGAAGGTCATGGCCGAGGAGAGCTTCGCCCACCGCACCCACCTGCTGGAGCAGATGCCCATCGCCACGCCGTCCGGCGGCCTGGTCACGTTGGGTTCGGTGGCGCGGGTGGTGGAAGCGACCGGGCCGACGACCATCCAGCACCGGGAACGCGAGCGCGCCATCACCATCCAGTTGACTCCTCCGGAACACATGCCCCTCGAGCAGGCCATGGAGATCGTCAACAACGACATCCTCGCTCCGATGTACAAGCAGGGGCGTCTCGGCGGGCTCTACCGAACGCATCTGGCCGGCAGCGCGGACAAGCTCACCCAGGCTTTCGACAGCTTCAAGCTCAACTTCCTGCTGGCCGTGGCCATCACCTACTTGCTGATGGCCGCTCTGTTCGAGAGCTTCCTGTATCCTTTCGTGATCATGTTCAGCGTGCCCCTGGCCGCCGCCGGGGGCTTTCTCGGCCTCGGGGCCGTGAACCGTTTCATCGGCTACCAGGCCCTGGACATCCTGACCATGCTCGGCTTCGTCATCCTGGTCGGCACGGTGGTCAATAACGCCATCCTGATTGTCCACCAGTCGCTGAACAATATGCGGGACCAGGGCATGGCGCCGCGGGAGGCGATCCGCGACGCCACCGGCACCCGGGTCCGGCCGATCTTCATGTCGGTCGGCACTTCAGTGTTCGGGATGCTCCCACTGGTGCTGTTCCCGGGTCCGGGGTCGGAACTCTACCGGGGATTGGGCTCGGTGGTGGTCGGGGGGCTCATCGTTTCGACGGTCTTTACGTTGTTCGTGGTCCCCAGCCTGTTCAGCCTGGTGCTGGATGCGCGGGCGGCGCTCGGCCGGGCCTTGCGGCGTGTGTTCCGGATTCGTGAACCGGAGCCGGAAGCCGGCGACTGAGACCTCCGGCGCTTCTGCGGCTCAGGTGCGCAGCGCGTCTACGATCGACTTCGCACCCTGCAGCAGCATGCCTGTCTCGGCGCCGCAACCCACGAACCGCATGCCCCGCTCCATCCAATGGCGCGCCAGTTCGATGGGCCGGGTCTGGATGCCCGGGACCACGCCCTGGGCCAGGGCGCTGTCGCGGATCTTCTCGATCGCCTCTTCCATCTTCGGGTGGAAGAATTCCCCAGGCACGCCCAGGGAGATCGACAGGTCCACAGGACCGATCATCACCACGTCGAGTCCGGGCACCGAGAGCAGATCATCGCGCTGCTCGACTGCCAGGGCCGTTTCGATCTGCAACACCACCAAGGTGTTCGCGTTGATGTGCGCCGCTACTTCGCCGATGGAGGCCTTCTGGTAGCGCACCTGTAAGTGACTCGGCGTGATCCCGAAGCCCCGGACGCCGTCCGGCGGGAACCGGCACCAGCTCACTGCCTTTTCGAGGAGCTCCCGCGACTCCACCCGGGGGAAAATGATCCCCATCGCGCCGTTGTCGAGCGCCCGGGCCACGAGCGAGTATTGCAAGTCGGCCACGCGGACCAGGGGGACCAGCCCGGTGTCGGCGGCCGCGCGGGCGAGGTCATGGATCGTCCCGTAGTCGAATGTGCCGTGCTCGGCGTCGATGTAGGTGTAGTCGAAGCCGGCCGCGGCCAGGATGCGCGGAACCTCCGGAGAGCGGATGGTGTTGAAGGCGCAGCCGATCACGGTCTTGCCTTCCGCCAGGGCTTGTTTCACCTTGTTGACTTGCATGATCCCGGTTTCCAACAGAGAAGACGGCAGCACCACCTGCGGGCGGGAAGCTCGATCGCTCAAAGGGCAAGGACGAGGTGGTCCCGGCAGTCCAAATGCACATTCTCGTAAACCCGCAAAGGGAAATCAAGGCCGTGGCGCGCCAGGAACGGCAGCACCGTATAGAAGCGCTCCTGCGGCCGCTTCCTGGGGTAGATCAGATTGTAGAGGTAGGCCGCGTCCGCCTCGGCGCGGTTCTCCCGCCGCAGGGCTTCCCGGGCCGCCTTGCGCTCGATCTTGGCGAGCTGGTGCAGGATCTTGGCACGGCTCTTGTCCAGCGCCGCGGCCAGGGTCGGGTCGAACCGGTCGAGCTTCTCTCGCAACTCGGCGATATGTCCGGCGACGGACTCGGTGGTGGCGAGGATCGCCTCTTCGAGATCCGCCGGAATCAGGCGGCCGGCGATCCTCTCTTCCACGTCGGCCAGGCCGTGGAAGAAGTCGGAGATCCGCAGCCCGTAGCGCTTCACGAGTTTCGCCGCCCGGGGGTCGAGGATCGTGAAGCTCGCTCGCGGGACGATGACCGGCATGCGGCCCAGCAGGGCTTCGAACAACACCTGCGATTGGGCGAAGTAAGCAATCTCCGCCGGCCCGCCGGCGTAGGCCACCGTCGGCAGGATGTAGTCCTGGACCACCGGGCGCAGCAGCGCGTTCGGCGAGAGAGACTCGGCCCGCGCCGCCAGCTCCTGTCTGGTATAGATCCTCTCTCCCGCCGAGTAGCCCCCGTCGCGCTTCCGCAGGGGAAGCCGGCGGCCGTCTTCGAGCAGGAACAGCAGGGAGGCGGCCCCGTCCACCCGCACCTGGGCGTGGTAGCCGGCCCGGTCCAGTTCCTGTGTCCTGATCCGGAGCTTCTCTCGCAGATCGTCGGCGGCTGCCAGAGCCTCGCGCATCAGCGGCGCGGCCAGGGAGCGGACCGCCGGATGTAAGGGGTCCAGGTACAGCAGGCACTCCGGCAGGATGCGCTGGAGCAACTCCATCATCGCGGCGCCCATCGTCCGGCCGGGCGCGTAGCAGAGCTCGGTGATCGTCGCTACCTCGTCCCCGTAAGGCAAGGCGCTGACGGAGGCCCGCAGTTGGTTGAGCGGCGGGTTCTCCAGCCGGATCGTGCCCACCGGGCGCTGGCCTTCTTCGCTCGAGATCTGGAACGGGACGGGGTTCAATGTCGCATCGAAGCCCCAGCAGCGGCTCACCTCGGCGAAATCGTGATCCTCAGTGGCGATCCAGAAGATCGGCACGGCGGCGAGGCCACGGCTCGAGAGCGTCCGCGCCAGTTTGACGGCGGTCAGCGCCTTGTAAACGGTGTAGCAGGGGCCCGAGAACAGGCCCGCCTGCTGCCCGGTGACCACCGCCAGCGTCCCCGGCCGGACCAGCTTCTCGAGCGAGGGATTGTCGCCGTTGATCTCGCGGAGCGCCGCTACCAGCGCTTCCCGCCGGCTGGGCGGGAAATCGATGCGTCCCGCTACCGCCTCGTAGCTCGCCGCTTCGTACGGGTCTCCGCCGTAGAAGGGAGCCACCCGGTGATAATGATAAAGGTAGTCGGTGACCAGCTTGCTCGTGTGCGGGAACTCGGTGTGCGGGACGGCGAGCGGCTCCATGAGTACGTTCAACCTTAACAGATGCGAAGCGGCGCGGAAAAGTTGTCCGCCGTCTACCGCAGTCCTGGGCGGGCGGGGCGGATTGGGCGCGCCCGAGAAGAGGGGAGGATAAGAGATTGATAGACGAGCACGATTTCCAGATCAAGGCCGATGAGGCGCTCGAAGAGCTCGACCAAGCCCTCGGGGCGGCGGCCGACGAGCATGGGTTCGAGCCGGATTTCCAGGCCGGCGCCCTGACGATCGAGTTCGACGACCCACCGGCCAAGTTCGTCGTCAGCCCGAACAGCGCCGTACGCCAGATCTGGGTCTCGGCTCTGGCCACCAGCTACAAGCTGGACTGGGACGCCGGGCGCGGGGCGTTCGTCCACGGCGAGACGGGCCGCACCCTCAAGGAGCTGATCGGCGACCTGATCGGCAAGCAGATCGGCGAGCCGGTTCAGCTCTGATTCCCCGAACCGGACCCTTTAGCGATGGCAGGCGTCTACATCTCCTACCCCTTCTGCCGCCAGAAGTGCACGTACTGCAACTTCGCCTCGGGCGTGGGCCGGGCGGCGGAGGAGCGGGAGTACTTCGAAGCGCTGCTCGCCGAGGTCGCCGCCCACCGCTGGGAGTGGACGCCGGAGACGGTCTACCTCGGCGGCGGTTCGCCGGACCGCCTCGATCCGGCTGATCTGGAGCGCCTGCTCGCTCTCGTTCCCGGACGGCCCTGGCGCGAGGCCACCATCGAAGCCGCGCCCGACGACGTGAGTCCGGACAAGGCCGCGGAATGGGCGCGCAGCGGCATCACCCGGGTGAGCCTGGGCGTGCAGTCCTTCGTCGAGGCCGAGATCCGCCGGACGGGCCGGCAGCACACCGCCGCCGGCGTCGCCGAGGCGGTCTGGATTCTGCGCCAGGCCGGCATCGGCCGGATCAACATCGACCTGATTGCAGGCCTGCCCGGCCAGACCGCGGAGAGCTGGGAGGAGTCGCTCGAGTGGATCGCGCGGCTCGCGCCCGGCCACGTCTCGGTCTACATGCTCGAGATCGACGGCAAGAGCCGGCTGGGACGGGAGCTGCTCGCCGGGGGCTCGCGCTACGGCGCGGCGGAGGTCCCGGACGAGGAGACCGTCGCCCTGCTCTACGAGCGTGCCGTGGCGGCCCTGGCGGAGATGGGGCTGCGACGCTACGAGATCTCGAACTTCGCGAGGCCCGGCGAGGAGTCGCTCCACAATCTCAAGTACTGGCGGCTGGAGCCGTACGTGGGATTCGGGGCCGACGCTCACTCCTACGACGGGCGCTCGCGCCGCCGGAACGCCGAGACGGCCCGGGAGTACGTGGACCGCTTCCGGCGCGGGCGGCCCCCGGCGGTCGAGACCTCGGAGGCTGCGTCCGACGAGCGCTTCTTTCTCGGGCTGCGCCTGGCCGAGGGCATCCGGCTCGACGCCGGTGGGCGGCGGCTGCACGCGGCGGCCATCGAGCGGTTCCTCCGGGCGGGCTTGCTCGAAGAGTCCGGCGGACGGCTCCGGCTGACAGACCGCGGCGTTCTGCTGTCCAATGAAGTATTCCAGGAGTTTCTTGCCGTATGAACCAGCCAACGCAGTGGATCGATCTTCGCAGCGATACCGTGACCCGGCCCACGCCTGAGATGCGCCGGGCAATGGCCGAAGCCGAGGTCGGCGACGACGTCTACGGCGAAGACCCCACGGTGAACCGGCTGGAGGCCCGCGCCGCCGAGATCCTGGGCAAGGAAGCGGGGCTGTTCGTGCCCACCGGCTCGATGGGCAACACGATCGCCGTCAAGCTTCACACCACCCACGGCCAGGAGGTGATCTGCGAGGCCCGCTCCCACGTGATGAACTACGAGCTGGCGATGATGGCCTGGTTCTCCGGCTGCCTGGCGCGGCCGATCCCGACGCCCGACGGCATCCTGCGCTGGACGGACATTCGCAAGGAGTACCGTCCGCTCCACGCCCACTTCGCCCCCACCGGGCTCATCGAGCTGGAGAACACCCACAACATCGCCGGCGGCGTGGTCACCCCGAAGGAGGTGATCGACGAGATCTGCGACGAGGCGCACAACCTCGGCCTGAAGGTCCACCTGGACGGGGCGCGCATCTTCAACGCCGCCACCTATCTCGGCATCAGCGCCGCCGAGCTTTGCGCCAAGGCCGACACGGTGATGTTCTGCCTCTCGAAGGGTCTGGGCGCGCCGGTGGGCTCGCTGCTGGTTGGGACCCGCGAGGACATGGCCCGGGCGCGCCTGTATCGCAAGCGGCTCGGCGGCGGGATGCGCCAGGCGGGGGTACTGGCCGCGCCGGGGCTGATCGCGCTGGAGCGGATGCCGCAACGGCTGGCCGAGGACCACGCCAATGCCCGCTTGCTTGCCGAAGGTCTGGCGCGCGTCCGGGGCATCTCGATCGATCCGGCCAAGGTCCAGACCAATATCCTCGTCTTCGATGTCAGCGCCACCGGCCTGGAGTCGTTCGAGATCAGCCGCCGCTTGAAGGAGCGCGGGGTGCTCGCCAACGGCATCAGCCCCTCGCTGATGCGGATGGTCACTCACTTCGACGTGGACCGCGCCGGATGTGAGCGGGCGCTCGAAGCCATGGAACAAGCAGTACGGTACTGACGCCCCAAGGGCTCACCGCCCAGCGGCCGCTTCCAGCAACGCTTCGCGGAGCGCCTCGCCGTCGGCGCCGGGGAGCTTGCGCCCCTCCCGGGTCACGTAGATTACGTCGATCGCCTTGCCGGCTCGGGTCTCCACCAGTACCACCTCGATGTTGCAGCCGGCCTCGCTGAGGGTGCGGGCCAGTTGGTAGAGCAGGCCGGGACGGTCTTCGGCCACCACTTCGATGAGCGTGGCGGTCTCGGATGCCGAGTTGTCGAGCGTGACCCGGGGCTCGATTCCCGCGCCGCGGCGCCGGCGCCGTGACGGCCGCGCCTGGAGGAGATCCCGGGCCCGCAGGCGGCCGGTGGCGACCCGTTCGAGCGTCCATTCCAGCCGCTCCACCTCCGCCGGATTGAGCTCGAGGTTGCGGTTGGGATCCTCGACATCGAAAACGTCCAGCGCCAGGCCGGCGGCGTTGCTGAAGGCCTCGGCCTCAAGGATGTTGAGGCCGAAGCCCGCCAGCGCCCCGGCCAGGGAGGCGAACAGGCGCGGCCGGTCCGATGCCGCGACCGTCACCTCGTAGACGCCGTTTCTCCGCTCGACGCGCACGGCGGCCCCGCGCTGCTGGGCGCGCCGCGCCAGTTCCAGGTGAGCGGCGACCTCCTCGGCCGAGTGCACCCGCAGGTAGCGCCGCGGAAAGCCTTCGAGGAAAGCGGCCTGTTCGCCAGAAGCGCCGGCGCTGTGAATGCGGTCCGTTTCCAGCTCCCGGGTGAGCTCCTGATGCACGGCAAGGTAGAGGCGCCAGAGGCGCTCCATCCGCCACGGCGACATCGCCGAGGGATTCACCGCACTGACATCGGCGTAAGTGATCAGGACAAGGTCCTTGAGCCGCTCTACGGTCCCGGCCATTTGTGCCAGGTTCCGGATGACCGCCTGGTCGTCCAGGTCACGGGAGGTCACGGCGGCCGAAAGGTCCAGGTGGTGCTCAATCAAGAACAGAACGTGACTGCGCTTGCGCAGCGGGAGTTGGATGCGCTCGAGGGCGCGGTCGGCGATCTCGAGGCTGTGCCGGGTGTGGTTGCCGTCCGCGGCGGCCTTCCCGAGGTCGTGCAACAGCAGGGCCAGGGCGGGAAGCTCCGGCTCCGGGCTTTCCGAGAGCAGGCCGGCGAAGTTCGCTCGGCGGCCTTGCTGGGGACGCCGCAGATCGGCCAGCGCCTCGACAGCCGCCAGGGTGTGCTCGTCCACGGTGTAGCGGTGATAAAAGTCGCGCACCACGAGGCATTCGACGTTCTTCCACTCAGGCAACAGTGCGGCCAGCACGCCCGTTTCATGCATCCCGCGCAGCGCCACGGGCGCGTGAGGCAGCTTGAAGATTCTAGCCAGGGCCACCCAGTGGGGGCGGCTTTCGGAGAAGTAGTTCTCGATCGCCGGCAGATGCTCCCGGATGCGGCGCTCGGCGTCTGGGGAAACTTCAATGCCGTGGCGGGCGGCGAACTCGAACAGCCGGAGCACCAGCTCGGGATCGTGCGGAATGGCGGCGGGGGACCGGAAATAGATCCGTTCGCGGATTACGGTGAACTCGTTGTTCGAAAGCCGGGAGCGCCAGCGGCGGAAGTCTCGGAACAGGGTGCTGTGCCGGCCCTCGTAGGCGTCGATGGTCCGCTCCGCCACCCGGTGGACGGCGCGGGCGTGGAGGTAGTACCGGCGCATGAGCGCGGCCGGGCCGCCGGCGGGAACGAAGCTCTGCCGGGCCAGCTCCTCCTGGGCCTCGAACGAGAGCCGGTTGTCGTCGCGACCGGCGCGAAAGTGGAGAAAGCAGCGCACCGCCGATAGGAAGCTGCGGGCAGGCCCGAGCTCGCCGGCAGGACGGGGCGCGTCTTCGGTCCCCGCGTGGAGCCGCTCCAGCCACTCGAGCAGGTGCAGATCCCGGAGGCCGCCGGGGGTTTCCTTGACGTCGGGTTCGAGGTGCTGGAAAGTCCCGTGATATTTGGCGTGCCGCTCGCGGGCCAGCCGGCAGAGGTGGTCCGTGAGGTCCTGCCGGCGGCTGTGGAGGAAGCGGGGCCAGCGCCGGCGGAAGGTTTCGTACAAGGCGCGGTCGCCGGCCAGGAGCCGCTGATCTATGAGGCTGATGCTCAGCTCGACGTTGTTGTCATCGAGTCCGCAGCACTCTTTCGGCGTGCGGACCGAATGGGAGAGGCGGAGCCCCTCGTCCCAGAGGACGCGCAGGAACTCCGCCAGGGCCTGTTTGCGCTCACCGGCCGGCGGCGTTTCCACCAGGAACAGCAGATCGACATCCGAGTAAGGGAACAGGTCCCGCCGGCCATAGCCCCCAACGGCCAGCAGAGCCATGCCGCCGGGACAAGCCGGGGCGAGGATGCGCCGCCAGGCGGCGAGGACGGCCTCGTCGACGAGCGCACTGCGAGCTTCGAGGGCGCCGGCGGCGTCGCCGGTGGCGAGAAACCGCCCGCGGACCTCGTCCCAGGCCGTCTCCGGCGCGATGCTAGAGCGCTGCTTCTCCCCGGTCATCATTCCGAATGCGTATCGCCTCGGCGATTTCGCTGACGAAGATCTTTCCGTCGCCGATCTTGCCCGTCCGGGCGGCGCCGGCGAGTGTCTGGATCACCTCGTCGACCCGGGAGTCGGGCACGACGAGTTCCAGCTTGACCTTCGGCAGCAGGTCCACGGTGTACTCCTGGCCGCGGTAGATCTCCTTGTGGCCTTTCTGGCGGCCGTGGCCGCGGACCTCGATAACGGTCATGCCGTCGATCCCGATTCCGATGAGGGCCTCCTTGACCTCGTCGAGCTTGAACGGCTGGATGATGGCTTCGATCTTTTTCATCTCCGACCTCCCTTACGACTCGAAGTTGTAGGCTTCTTCCCCGTGCATGGACAAGTCCAGGCCTTGCGTCTCCTGTTCGCTATCGACGCGGACACCCACCAGCGCGTCGCAGATCTTCAGGATGAGGAACGTGGCCACGGCGGCGAGCACCCAGGTGAGCAGGGCGCCGAGAGCCTGGTTCACGACCTGGAAAGCGTTGCCGTCCACGAGGCCGAGGCCGGCCCAGCCTTCCGGGGGATCAGCGACGGCGCTGGTAGCGAAGACGCCGGTCAACACCGCGCCGACAGTGCCCCCGATGCCATGGACGCCGAAAGCGTCGAGCGAATCGTCGTAGCCGAGCTTCTGCTTGACCACCGCTACCATCCAGTAGCAGACGACGCCGGTGGCAAAGCCGATCACCAGGGCCGCCATAGGGGTGACGAAGCCGGCGGCCGGAGTGATGCCCACCAGGCCGGCGACGGCGCCGGTGATCGCCCCCAGCATGCTCGGCTTACCGTCGCGGATCCACTCGACGAGGACCCAGCCCAGCGTCGCCGCGGCGGCTCCGAAGTGGGTGGCGACAAACGCTGTGGAGGCTCCGGCCCCGGCGCTGAGGGCGCTGCCGGCGTTGAAGCCGAACCAGCCGACCCAGAGCAGGCAGGCTCCGATGACGCTGATGACCAGGTTGTGGGGCTTCATGGCCTCGCTCGGGAAGCCGTGCCGCTTGCCGATGTAGAGGGCGCAAACAAGGGCCGAAATGCCCGAGCTGATGTGGACCACGGTACCCCCGGCGAAGTCGAAGCAGGGGATCGGACCGTTCTCGAAAGCATTGAGCAGGCCGCCGCTGCCCCAGACCATGTGGGCCATCGGATAGTAGACGACGAAGGACCACAGCGCCGTAAACAGCAGCATGGCGCTGAACTTCATCCGTTCGGCGAAGGCCCCCGAGATGAGCGCCGGGGTGATGATGGCGAACATCAACTGGAAGACCATGAAGGTGAGGGCCGGGATGCCGCCGCTTGCGTCCGTGCCGACCCCGTTGAGCAGCAGGTGGTCGAAGTTTCCGATGATGCGTCCACTGCCGCCGAAGGCGAGACTGTAGCCTACGAGAGCCCAGATCACCGTGGCCAGGGCCATCAGGATGAAGCTGTGCATCATGGTGCCCAGCACGTTCTTGCGCCGGACAAGCCCGCCGTAGAAGAGGGCCAGCCCCGGGCCGGTCATCATCAGGACCAGGGCGGAGCTGACGAGCATCCAGGCGTTGTCGGCCGACATCTGGGCGGCAGCCACGGCCTTCTCCAGCTCGGCGATCCTGGTTCCGGTGTCGGCCAGGGCCATGCCCGGCAGCAAAAATAAGACTCCACTCAGTATGGACAATCGGTTCATCAACGTCTCCTCAAAGAGATTCACGAAAGGGTTCGCCGTAAGGCGAGACACTATCATCATGCCCTGAGTTTTCAGGTTCGACAAACTAAACGTTTCTATGCAGGCGATTAGAATTTTTGATTGGATTCCCGCGACCGCTTGCGCTAGACTTTTCGTGAATCGGGCGGAAGAGACGCCGCCCGGCCGGCGCGGACCCGCCGGCCGGGCAACGCCCGCCGCAGGCGAGTGACCACCCTCCCTTGGCCTGCGGATCTTCAGAATCGTTTATCGGCAGGGCACCCCCCTCCCCGGTCGAGGCCGCAGGCGGCATGGAGGCCGGCTGGGAGTGTGGCTTTCCGGCTCGTGGTGAGTGCGACCGGGGGCGGCGTGCGCCCTGAAAACAATACAACAGGGGGCGAAAGAAGAAAGATGCGATTTGTGTTTTCGAGATTGTTGCTGGTCGTAGCGGCGGCGTCGCTGGCGGCGTCTCCGTGCCTGGGGCAGGAGAAAGAGACGCCATGGAGCTTTTCGGCCGACGCCACGTTCGTCAACCAGTACCTGTGGCGCGGTTTCGTGGCCAACGATTCTCCTTCGCTGCAGCCTTCGGTGAGCTTTGGATACAGAGGGCTGTCGGTAACTTCTTGGAGCAATTTCTCCCACCGGACGCCGCGAGGGCAGAAGTGGACCGAGCATGACCTGATCGTAGACTACACGCACGCGATGGGCGACATCAGCGTGTCGGCCGGCTATATCTTGTACGCGTTTCCGGACATCGCGGCGGGTGATGGAAACCGGAGCCAGGAAGTGTACGCGGGAATATCTTATTCCGGCTTCCTGCAGCCGTCTTTCACTTACTACCGCGACTTCGACCAGGGAGACGGTGATTATTTCTATTTCTCGACCGGCCGGTCGTGGTTATTGGGGCGCGGCGTCGTGTTGAACGGTGGACTGGGCCTGGGCGTCAACAACGGCCAATGGATCGACAACACCACGGTGAGCAACTTCGACATCAACGTTTCCGTGGACATCCCGGCGGGGCAAGTGGTCTTCTCGCCGTTCTTCTCCCAGTCGATCGGCCACCGCACGCTGTTTGGATCGCACAACATCTTCGGCGTGAAGTTGACGGTGGCCAGCTTCACGTGGTGAGGCGGGCCGCGGGGTCCGTGAAAAAGGGGGCGGCGCGGACCGGGGCGGATGAAACACGTGCTGCCGGCTGTTGTCAGGGGCCGCCCGCGGATTGCTGGGGCGGCCCCACGGCGTAGCCGCCGTCGGGTGGAACCGGGGAGCCCGGCGGGTCCCGGCGGACGGCGAGGGGGCGGTCGTCGAGCCAGCGTTTCCAGGAGAGGTAGTGGCTGGTGCGGTGGTCGCGGCGGCGGTCCTCGCGGAGCTGGTCGAGGCGGCGCATGGATTCGGTCTCCTCGGGCGGGAGGAGGTCCTCGGGGGTGTAGACCTTGGGGGCGTTGGCGCGGGCCTTGTGGATGGAGTGGACGTCGGCGAGGACGGGAAAGGCGGCGGCGTCGGCGCGGGGGATCTCGTTGGAGAGCAGGACCTGGTTGGTCTGGTGCTCGCGGAGCAGGCGGAACGTACGGTGGAAGGATCGCTCGAAGCGGGTGCGGTAGCGGGCGAGCAGCTCGAGGCGGGGCAGGAGGTCCTCGCGGGTGAAGGGGTCCTGGGCGCCGTCGTAGAGGCGGGCCTCGGCGAGGGCGATGCGGTGGAGGTTCCAGGCGGCGTGCAGGAGCTGGTTGAAGAGGAGCTCGGCGAGGGCGCCGGCGGGCTTGATCTCGACGGCGAGTTCGCGGCGCAAGGTTTCGAAGTGCTCGCGCTCCTGACCGGGGACGATGAACTCGCGGGAGGTAAAACCGTGGCGCAGCGCGTTCTGGGAGCTGCGGGCTTTGCCTTCGGGGGTGCGAGGGCCGGTGGAGCGCCGGGCGTTGCGGCGGTTGGCGGCGATCTGCGCTGGGGAGGCCATGGTCGAAGGGCTCCGGGCTGAGATTCTTGGGAGCGGGCGGGGCCACGCTCTCTGTTCTTATTGTGATGGGGCGGCGGGTCAAGCGTCTGGGGCTAAGTGGTTGGCAGGGCGGGGGAAAGATCTCGAACCAGAGAGGACACAGAGGGCACGGAGGGCCCGGCGACTGGTTGGGGTGTCCAGGGTACGGGGAACGCGGTTCGCGCGGGTGGGCTGGAGATCTTGCGAAACGAAGCCAACCGCCGGGCGGGCTGCCGGGATACCGGGCCAGCTAAGTATACAGAATGAGGGGGCTGAACCGGGGCCGTGACGGCCGGGGGGACGGTTTGATCAAACATTTTCCGGAGAAAATGTCCGTGCTTTGCACGGCCGAACGTTTGGATTGGCGGGTCGCTGGTCCGAAGGATCCGGCCGGGCGAGCCGCGGCCGGCAGGAAGGGCCGGGTGTAGAGAAGCGGCCACTGGGGCTCATGTCGGGGCCCCAGAGGCCGGCAGCGTGACGTCGATCACCTGGCCGGGGCGGTAGCGGGGGTCGTGAGAGGCGACGATGACGGCGCCGAGGCGAGGGTCGTAGACGGCCAGGGCGGCGGCCGGCGAGCCGTGCAGTTCGTGTACGGCCATGGCGTAGCGCCAGATGGGCGCCCGGCCTTCGATCACGACGATCCCGCCGCGGGGAATCTCGGGCAGTGGCGGCAACGGCTCGTCAGGGGTGATGGGGGCCTCGACGCCGATGGAGTAGAAGACGAGTTCCGCCGCTCGCTTGCCGCCAGGGATAACTTCGTTTCTGTCAGACATTTCCTGGCTTTCCAAACAAAAGTCGCTGAAGGAGCTCGTGATCGTCCGGAGCACCGGCGAGTTTCTGGATATCGGGCGTGGTCAAGAATCGGCAGTTGTACAGACTTGCCCGGTCACGCACTGATGGCTTGATGTTCCCGCCAGGGTCGAGCAGATTCGTGGAGGTTGTGGCCAGGAAAGAACGCACCCGGAGAGCGCGGAACTGGCGCGTTATGGCTTCGATCTTGTACAGAGCGGCCACGTCCGGGTCGTGTTCCTGACTGCCTGTCTTGCACTCGATCATGTGCAACGCGTATTCCCGCATGAAAGCGACGTCGAAGTCATTCTCGGCTTTGGATCCTTTCGCCGCCGGGACGATGCCCAGCCGCACGTCCCAGATCCCGATCCGATCTTTGTGCCTGTCGAGCAGGCCCCACAGCAGCACCTCGAGCCAGCCGCCGGTTAAGAACTGAACGCCGTACCGGTCCAGCCTACCGGTCAGATTGGTCCCTTCGACCTTGAGATTGAAGGTGCGCCACAGCGTGTTGCCCAGATGCAGATCGGAAACCGGCAAGTCGCCCGGGCGCAACTCCAATCCTTGCTTTCGTCCTTTCGAGCGCCGGTGAGCGTCAACCTTCAACAGGGCTGTGCCGGGGCTTGTGAGTGCGATCGCCAGGGCGACTGGGAACCATTTCCGAGCCCTCTCCTCGGAGCGCAGGATCTTTTCCGGATCTTTGTGTTGTTCGAATCCGTAGCCTCGTAGAAACTCCTCGATGGAGAGCCGGTGGTCTACTATCTCGGTTGTGTTGGTCTCGACGTCGAGAATGCGGTTGGGCTTTTCGGCGTCGATGTAGATCAGCCGAGCCCCTACCGCTTTGAAAAACTCATAGGCGACGATGGACATCGGTTTGGTGCCGCCGGTGAGATTGACGATCCAGTCTCCAGTGGGGTGCTTGCCGAAGGCATTTCGCAGCGACTCCGCAATCGACGCGAAGTCCGAGACGTCTCCGTGGGGGACGACGTCGCAACGTTCCGTGTAGTCGAGCTTCCCGCACTTCAGGGCGTCGAGGAAGTTCTGCGCCGCGTTGCGCCGTCTCATGCGTTCGGACTCGATGAGCACCAGACGGTCCGGCTGGAAATGATGAATGGAAAGCAGGTTGGGCACGTGCTGATCGGAAAGAAGACAGCAAAGGACTTTCATCGTGACTTCCCGCTCTGTTTCCCCCGTTTCGGTTCCCGCAGTGTCAACAAGTAGGTGGTTCCCGCGACGTTGGCCACCCATACGTCGATGCTGGCGTTCATCTCTACTTCTGGCGGAGCTTCTCCAGCAAAGTGTCCGATGATGCCGTCGTCGGCGCGGAAACGTGGTTTACCCTTTTTGGAATCCTCGATACGAGTGACCTTGATCTTCTCGCCCGGCCGGTGGCATGGCTTGGGGTGGGCGGGCGCGGAGGGGCCCGAATGTCCGGCGCCAGCGCCGTGCCGGGAACTCGGCCGGACCAGCCGGCCGTAGCCGCTCGAGGTCTTGCCGCCGGCGCCCCAGTCGCGTAGGGCCTCTTGGAGGAGATCCAACGCGAGCTGGCTCCAGTTGTCGCCCTCCGGACCGCCCGCATCGCAGGAGACGGCGACGAGGAAGCGCCCGGTGACCGAGAGAAAGGCGACGGGGTTGGGGTCGTCGAAGTCGGTGGGCGGGACGATGTCTTTCTTCCCGCCGGACCGCTCGCGGGTGTTGCCGCTGTAATAGTCCCCGTGGTGCGGCGTCATGACATCGAGCACGAGGCCGGAGTCGTTGCCGGCGAGCGACTCCGGCGTGATCCAGGCGTCGTGAAAGACGATATGGCCGGCGTCTTCCGTCGTTCCGAAGATCGTCTTGAAGAATTCCCCCGCGTCTTTTTTGAACCTCCCGTCGGCCTCACCCCAGACGCGGTCACAGTAGTGGGCGGTGAGGCCTTTCAAGGCGGAACCGGGGACGATCGGGACGCCGTAGGTGTGGTGCAGCCTGATGCCCGTCTCGAGGACGCTCTCGGCGCCGAGGCCGACGACCAGCCGGCCGTTGACGGCGAGGACGGCGCTGGAGCACGGCTGGGGCAAGGTGGCTTTCCAACGCGCGTAGGCGAGACGGTACACGTCGAGAAGTGTAGTGGACCGCTGGGCCTTCTGGGCCGCCCTAAGAAGTTCCCGTCTGAACTCCTTTTCACTGTCGTGTTCGATCAGGCACCGAGCTAATAGCAAGCCAGGGTGGGAATAGTCGTCCGGATAAGGACGGCGATCACGATGCGGCATGAAGATGTCCCGCAATACGCTTCGGCAGGCCTGCGCGTTCATCCCGCCTCCTTCGCGGTGTCGTCCAGCAGCGCCTCGGCGTAGCGCTTCAGCCACCCGGCGGCGGCCAGGGCGTCGCGGCTGAGGCGGAGATACGCGACAATGTCCTCTTTCCGGCTCCGCTTGACGAGTTCGTCCCGGTCGAAGCCGAGCACGGTCGCGAGATCGTCCAGAAACTGCAGCGTATGGCCCCGCTTGTTCTCTTTCTCTTTCCCTTTGGCTTCGGCGAAGGCGAGGGCCTGTACCAGCCCGCAGGTGTGGATCAGAGCGGGGAAGCTCTTGGCGAACGAGGCGTAGTCGTCCTTCTTCGGATAGTTCCGCCGCTCGCTGACGGCCTGGAACGCCTTCTCGGCCCACCGCTGGGTGCGGGTACGGATGGTTCCCGTTTCAGCCATCGGTTCCCTCCTTGGTGAAGACCAGCCGGACGCGTCCCTTGCCGGTGGTGGCGTCGCCGCCCATTTGCAGCGTCGTGTCCCGGCAGAAACGGTCCATAAGCTCGGCCGGCTGGATGCCGTTGTTACCGAAGACCCGGTCGCACCAGACGATGCCGGCCAGCAGGGTTTCGGCCGGCAGGGCCTCCTCGTACCAGAGGGCCCCGGAAGCGACCGTCTTGGTTTTGTCCTCGAGGCGCACGCGGGCGTTGACTTCGGTGCCGGTTTCCGAGAGGAAGTTGAAGGCGTTGTCCGGCAGGACCGTGAAACGCTCGAGGAACGCCTTCTGCCAGGTGTCGTTGCCGGGGAAGACCCACTCGGCGAGGCGGGAGGCCCAGGCGGCGGCTCCGGACGAGGCCTCTGTTTTGAAGTCCAGGTCCTCGAGGTAGAGCCGATTGTCGTGCGCCAGGACGGAGGCCGTGCCATCGGGCAGCAGGGCGCCGTCTTCGCGGACGGAAAGGTCCGCCGCGAGGTCGGCGACGCCGGCGCCGGCCATCTCGAAGTCGCGGCGGAGCCGGCGCAGGACGGCCGGCGACGCGCACCAGGCGAAGGTGCCGTAGAGGCTGCGGACCGGCAGGCAGACGATCCGGGCGTCGGCGAAGACGAGGGAGCCGGAGTTGGCCTTTCTGTCTTCTGCTTCGTCGCTCCTGCCGAAAGCCGCTACGATCCACGGATCGGTTTTCCGCTTGTCCGGCGTAGCCTCGTACTTGTCCGCCAGCACGCCCTTCACCGCCGAGCCGGGAACCAGCGGCCAGCCGGTGACCTTTTCGCGCATGATCGGCAGATCGACGTAGCCGGCGCCGCGGCCGGAGCCGACGTGGAGGGGCGAAATGACGTGGATCCAATAGATTCGTGTGTTCTGCGCCATCAGGACGCTCTCCTTTCCGGGTCGGAATCGGACAAAGCTCGTTTCATCACTGCGAATCCCATACTCCCCAGACGGCGAGACCGAAGCCCTCGCGGTTGTGCTGGCCGTCATCGCAGACCGGGGCGAGCCACTTTCCGGCCAGTTCGGCGACGTCGCCGCCGATGACCTCGAAGAAATAGACCCCGCCGGCCGGCACGAGCCGCCGGACGGGCTTGGGGCCGAAAGAGCTCTTCTCGAGCGACCAGCCGGAGACGGGTTGCCAACGGCCGATGGAGACGCCTGCGAGGCGAACGCGGACACTCGTGCCGGGGACCGTCCCGGCGAAGCCCTCCGGAGTTTCCTCGAGCCAGCCGGGCCGCCAGCCCGCCGAGAAGACCGCCGGGGTGGCGAGCACCAGGCGGACTTTTTTGGTCCGGGCGAGCTTTTCTTTCACCCGTTCCGGGCACCCCCAGCCGGCGGCCGCTCCGTTGCCGGTCTCCCAGTAGGCGAGGCGCCGCTCGCCGCCCATCGGGTGGAGGTGGGCAAGCCCTTTCAGGTGTTCTTCGAAGGCCGAAGGATCGTCGATACGGGCCGCCAGGCGGACGAGGCTGAGTTCGGGGCCGCCGGCGAGCCGGAGGTGGTAGTCGAGTCCGGCGGTCATGAAGAGCTGGGACTCGGCGGCCGCGCCGGTATCCGCGTCGATGCGGACGTGCCAGCGCGCCTCGGTCTCCGGCGCAGGCAGAAATCCTTCGGCGCACCACGCGGTCTTGCCGTTCTTCGGGCCGGCCTGGACGGCGTCGAACGACCACTCGGGCGTCCCGCTGAGCCATTCCGACAGCCGTTCCGTGGAGAAGAACCGGGGCACGTCGGCCGGCTTGAAATCCTCGTCCTCGTCAGCGAGGGGGAGCATCACGGGCCGCAGGGAACCGTGCGGAAGGTCGCAGCCCTCACCGCCGCCGGGCTCGGCCGGGCGGGCGGCGAAGCAGCGGCCGTCGCCGGGCCGGACCGCCAGGTCGGCGGGTACGGGGAAGTAGAGCTGTCCTTCGAGCAGAGGCAACGGACCGGCCACCGCCAACCTTTTCAGCTCTTTGACAGTTTCCGAGTCGAACTTTCCTCCGGCGAGCTTGCCGACGAGAGTGCGGAGCGAGCCGGCCAGCACCGACGGGTAGGGCCAGTCGAGGGAGCGCATCCGCTCGCTCGAGCCAACGCCGAAGGGACGGCCGTCGCGGGCGATCAAGGGGTCGCGGGGCGTGATGGTGAGCATCAGGCTCATGAGGACACCTCCTTGGCGGGAGCGGCCGCTCGGCCCGCCTCATCGGCCTGGTGCACGGCCTCGCCGATGTGCTGGGCGACGAGCATCTCATTGGCGAGGCGGTGGAGATCGCCGGCGCTTCTGGCGGCCGCCAGCCGTTTCAGGACCCAGGTCTTGTCAGCGTTTTCCAGCCGGGTCTCTTTCTGCGCGAGCAGGCGGTCCAGGCCGGCCGCGATGGCTGCCGGGAGCGTGGCCGCGGTTTGCCAGGAGGCGTAGTGGCGGGCCAGTTGGCGGATGTCGTAAGGAAGCTTGTTGGGCAGCGAGCCCTTCCGGAACAAGCCGGCCCACCTGGCGAGGCGGCGCTCGATGGAGCCGTCGTCATCTTGCCACCGCTCGCGGATGCCGAAGGGCGCGCCGCCGCGGGGGTGGACGAAGACGGCCAGCGCGTTGCGCTCGGCGTGGAGGCCTGAGCCGCCTGTTTCCGGAGTCGCGGTCTTGGCGGCCTTTTCCGCTTCGCGGGCGTAGTTGCGGAGATCCTCCAGAGGATCCATGAAGTGGCCGATGGCGAGGCCGACCGAGAAGGTCGGTGGACCGTCGGCGATTTCGAAAGAATCAAGCGACTTGCAGAACTTGTCGCGGAGACCGCGGGCGCACTCGAGACACTTGTCCAGCGGCAGGAGAGCGAGGACATCGTCGCCGCCGGCGTAGATGCAGACGCCGTTGTGTTCTCGGACGATTCCGGCAGCCTCTTTGGCGAAGCCGGCGAGCCGGCGCGAGAACTCGCGGTGCCGCTCGGGCGAATCGAGGGCGGAGATGAGCTTGCCCATGCGGTCGCCGTCGGCGACGAGGAGAGCGACGTAGGGATAGGGATCGCCGAAACCGAGGCCGCCGCGATTCTTCGGGCGAGTCAGACGGTCGAGGGCTTCTCTGAGCTGGTCCAGCTCGCGGACGTCACGGCCGGCTTCCTTGGCGAGGCTGGGGTAGCGGTCGCGGTAGACCGCGGTGCCGTCGAAGGGGAAGGCGGCGTAGATTGGGAACTTCCGCTCGTCGATCTTGCCGATCACGTCCCCACCGAGGCGCTCGCACTGTTCTTTGAGGGCCTCGAGCGCCGCCGCGGCTTCACGGTCGTCTTTGGCACGCCCGGCGACGCCCCGGAGCCAGGGGTCGGCCGCGATGCGGGCCACGGAGACGAACGCCCGCCGGCCGTGGGCCAGGCGTTTCGTCAGGCCGACGGCGTCGAGCTGTTCGCCCTCCTGCAGGCGGAGGCGGGCGCGGAGGCCGGAGCCAGCCCGATCCGGGTCGGCCAGCACCGTTTCCCGGCGGCCGTCGAGGGAAGATTTGGGCAGGCGCCGTTTGGCCGGGTCACCCAAGGGTTGGGCGAAATCGCGGCAGCGCTTGCGGGCGTCGAGCAGCCTCATGAGGCGCTTGCGGGCGGCGGGATAGCTACCGTCGAGGGGCGCCCAGGCGGCGTAGAACTCGATGACGTCGTCGAGCTGGAGGTTCCAGATCTCGTCGCGGACGAGCCTCCCTGCCTCTTTCCTGGCCTGCCCGGCGAACTCTCGCCAGCGCTCTTGAACCGCTTCGCGGGCGGTCCCGGCGAGATCCTTCGGGGAGGCGCCGTCGGGGAGCCGGGCGACGACGACGTTGGCGACGGTGAGTTCCGGATCTTCGCGCTCGGGCGTGGGCTCGAGTTCTTCAGGCTTTTCCGGGGCAGGGAAGATCAGGGTTTCAAGGCTGGAGCCGTCAGCGATGGCCTTGGCGGCGGCCTTGCTGAGCTCGGACAGAAGAAAGGAGCCGAACCAGAGGTCGCGGGTGCGCCGGGCGGCGGAGATGAACTCCTGGACAGGACCGATGGAGAGGGCGAGTAGATGTCCGGCCATCAGAGGACCTCCTCGAAGCCGTTTTCCGGTTTCTTAGCGAAGGCGATAAAGGCGTCAACGGCATTGTCGTGCCCGTCCATGGGCGAGCCGGAATAGTTTGCGAGGTGAGAGCCGGCGATCTCGCCGGGACCGAAGCGGCGCAGGCTCTTGTCGCCTTGCCGAAGCTCTGCGCCATCGGGCGGCGGCGTGCGCAACCGCAGGATCAGCGGGACAGCGGCGTTGGGAGAGATTACCCAAGGTTTCAGGATCAAGGGGCTGCCCATCCTTTGGGCCGCTTCCCCGTTGACAACGGGATAAACCTCCGTATCCGGTGGGTCGCCGCTGCGCTCATCCTTGAAGTGGAAAACGATAGGGGCTCCAAAAAGGACCCGCGGAACGCCGTCAAGGTGATGCTTGAATGCACTATGAATCGGGGCGCGAGCTAGGGTGGTTTTCCGGATAGTCTCCGGCTCCGGCCAGCGGGAGCGGCCGGGGCGGTTCGGACTACGTCCTGGGTTTCGCCCGACTCCCGGGCCTTGCCGGAATCGCTGGAGGACGTCCATGGCTGCGTTCCACGCCGCCAGCGGGTCGCGTCCCGGTTTCCCGACGAGGATGGTTTCGAGCAACATCGGCCACGGATTGGACTGTGATGCGGCAGCGGGAACGTCAGGAAAGGTGGTTCGGAGCCACTTCTTCAGAGACTGAGGATCGGATTCCCGGGGGGCGAAATCAGCGCAGTAAAGGCTGCCGCAGCCGCGGCGGGTGCGGGCTCCGACGCCGCCGAAGTTCAGCCAGGCGCCGGCCGCGCGCCGGACGTCGTCACGGCATTCCGGCGGATAACGGAGCGTGAGCCGGAACGAGAGCCCGACAACCATGTCTGCCGGCTCCTCCTCCGGCGGGGCGGACTGCTTGTCTTTATCTTTTGGAGGTTTTCCCTGGAACGGAAACAGAGCGTAGGGCAGGGCCGTACCGCGGAACCGATCCTCCCATCTGAGCTGGTGGCCGCCTTTTCCTCCCCGGGCGCGCGGATTCCAAGAATACTTCGCGCACGGGACTCGCTTGCCGGGTTTGACCAGTTCGACGGCGACAAAGACCCGGCTTTGCTGGTCCGTGCTGCCCCAGATCAAGATCTCGCGGCGCCGGAGCCCCTCGGCACTGTTGCACGCCGCCCCTCGCGTCGCTCGCCACCAGAAGCGGAGGTGGCCGCGGATGGAAGAGGGCCGGATCAGGGTGACCGGGTCGGGGCGGCCTGCCTCGACCCCGCCGCCGAACAGCGGGGTGACGACCTCGACGGTGCAGGTCAGGGTCTCGTAGTCTTTCCAGGGATTGGCTCCCTGGGGGCGTTCGGGGCACTTGACGATCGATCGCGGCACAAAATCTTCTCCTTGCAGGCGCGGCCGGCGGAAAAACCGGCGCCGTTCCGGCGGAACGGATCGAGACCAGAGAAATGTCCCGGTCTTTCGCGGGCCGGTGATGTCAATGTTACACGCCGGGTTGGATTTTGTCCAGAGATGTCAAGCTTGACAGACAAGCGGGAAAAGAAGCTGAAAAAAACGGTGCGGCCGGCGGCCACAGGGCTCGTGGGAGCGCCGCGGGGAGGCGGGCGCGGAGGGTTTCGAACCACAAAAAGGGCAGAAAGGGGACGGAGAATTCATGGGGAAGGGATCCGGCGACACGCGGCAGGTTCGGGCGTCTGGCTTGGGACGTGGTTACGAAGGGTTTCCGCCGCCGGGGGGCCGAAGGCCGGCTGGCCGTGGCGCCCATGGAGGACGAATTCGGAAACCACCGAGCCACGGAGGCCGCGGAGGGTGTCGGAATGAGCGTTGTCGATGGCAAAGGATCGTCATCCCTGGGGTCTCTGTGTTTTCCGTAGCCTTGTGGGTGGATGCGGTGAACCGCGGGCGGGCCGGAGATCTTGCGAAACGAAGCGAATCCCCGGGCGATCGCCGTGGCGCCGGCTGGGTAACGGCATGGAATGAGCGAGCCGAGGCGGGGCTGTAGCGGCGGAGGCGGCAGGGGAGGCGACGTGGCGGCGGGGCTGGAAGCGAAAACGTGTTCCCGGCAAACTGCTTCGACGTCCCGAGGGCGAAAGGGGCAGGCTGGGCGTCTGCGGACCCGGGACGACGCTTCAGTCGGACGCGCCGGGAGCCGGCGAGGAGGGCCGCGGGAGGAAATCGGCCAGCGCCGGCCGAATTGTCTGGCGTTGACAACAGTCGTTGGAACAAATACCATGGCCGGGTGGAACGGATTCCGCCGCTGCTCGAGGAGCAGGTCTTCGTGGAGTTGCAGCGCGCCGCCGACGCGCAGATTCACGCAGTGACGGCGCTGCTGAAGGCCCGGGGCCTGTCCCCCACCCAGTACAACGTGCTTCGCATCCTCCGGGGGGCGGGGGAGTCAGGCCTGCCGTGCCGGGAGATCTCCAACCGGATGATCAAACGCGATCCGGATGTCACCCGGCTGCTGGACCGGATGGAAGCCAAGGGCTGGGTGAAGCGGCGGCGGGGAACGAGCGACCGGCGGGTGATCCTGGTGCAGATCACGCCGGCGGGGCTGGAGCTGGTGCGCTCCCTTGACGAGCCGGTCCGGGGGCTGCACCGGCGGCGGCTGGGGCGCATGGGGGCGAAGAGGCTGCGGACGCTTCTCGGGCTCTTGGAGGAAGCCCGCAGATGCGCCGACATGGAGGCGGGTTGAAAGAGGACATTGGGGAGGAACCATGGCGCAGTTGGGACTGACGGTGCTCCGTGTGGTCGTGGGCCTGGTGTTCGTCGCCCACGGCTGGCGCAAGGTGATGGTGGGCTTCGACCAGGTTTCGCAGTCGTTCGCCGGCCTGGGCATTCCGGCCCCGCTGGCGGCGGCGGTGCTGGCGATGCTGGCCGAGCTGGTGGGTGGAGCCCTGCTGATCATCGGGCTGAAGACGCGTCTGGCGGCGATACCGCCGGCCATCGTGATGGTGGTGGCGACGGTGGTGGCGCACCTGCCGCACGGCTTCTTCCTGCCGAAGGGCTACGAGTACACGCTGGTGCTGCTGGCGGCGCTGGTGACGCTGATCTTGGCTGGACCGGGCCCATACTCGGTGGATGAGATTCTGCGGCGCTGGAGGGAGAAGGGCGGTAAAGCGGAGCCCTCCCCGCCGGCGGATGCGGAGCCGGGTTCGTAACGGGGCGGCGCGGCGCTTGAAGCCGGCCAGGGGGAAAGGGGCGGTTTCGTGCCCGGGGGAGGACGAGAGGCCGGCTGGAGCTACAGGGAGCGGTAGAGTTCGGACTCCATCAGCGACCGGCAGAAATACTCTCCCGAGAGCCAATGCTTGGGCATGGCGCGCAGATACTCGTGCGCTTCGCGCAGGGACTCGAGATCGCCCGCCTTGGCGGCCGCTTCCTCCAGCGAGGCGAAGTAGAGGGGATAGTCCCGGCCCAGGTACTCCTCGACCGCCGGCAGGCGGTTCACCAGCACCGGCGTGTTCCTGGCGATGCACTCCAGGATAGTGTTGACGGCGACGGCGGAATACAGGTGCAGGAAGACGATGTTTTCCGAGAGCAGCCGGTCGTAGCCGCGCGGGGACTGCCGGGGAAGGATCTCGACGTCGCGCCACTCGTCGAGGGGCGGCGCACCCAGCATGAGGCGCTGGCGTTCGACGGCGGCGAAGAAGCGCGCCTGGCCGCGGGGATCGGGTACGGGTACGAGCAGCGTCTTCCGCCAGGGCACTTCCGGAAGCTGCCAGATGGAGCAGTGGCGCCGGAGCATGGAGCCCACCTGGATCAGGCGCGGCGTGGGGTTCTCCAGGAAACGGCGGAAGCGGAAACGGAGCGAGGGGGCGGCGGTGGGGTGCTTCAGGGCGAGAACGGGTACGGGGACTCTAGGCTGCAGCCAGTCCCGCATGTGGGCCGAGAGGGTGACGAGTCCGCGGCAATAGGGCAGGCTTTCCTGCCAGACGCGCAGGCGGAAGAGGTAGCGGGGCGACTTGCGGTAGTCGCACCAGCGGGGGATGTCGTAGGGGGCGTGGACGAATCCGACCCAAGGGCGCCGGTAGGGGATCTCATGGCCGGCGAGCGCTTCCCGGAGCCGCCGGCAGAAGTTCTTTTCGATCATGGTGTCGAGCAGGACGCCAGCGCCGTTTTTGGAGAGCGCGGGCGCCAGAGCGGCGGTGGCGTAAGCCCAGCCGCTGCGGTGGTGGGGGTAGACGATTCTGCGCTGCAGGACGAATTTGCCCGCCATGGAGGTCCAGCCCGACGGACCAGATGAAAGTATATTAACATATCAATATCTGTAATGGGCGTCTCCACCGATCCCGCGGCTGCCGGGCATGGGATTGCGGCTTCCTCGAGGCTTGAACCCCGGCCCTGGTTCGACGTCTACGGCTATCGGTTCACCGTGACGAGCACGGCGGACGGGCCACTGAAGGGGCTGCTGCAGGATTTCGGGTTCTTTCGCTTGGGGGAAGGCGGCCCGGCGGTCAGCATCGAACTCGAGGAGGCCGAGCCGGACTATTCCATCGTGCCGCCGTGCGACGCCTCGATCTACACGCCGCGCAACGTCGTCTATCGCTACGGCGGCCGCCGGTATATCGACTACGGGGGGCGGGGTCTCGGCATCTGGGATAGGGTGGCGGGCCGGTTCCGGGTGGTGAGCCGCGACCTCAACCTGCTCTACGAGGCTGCGTACCTGTTCTTGCTCTCGCAGATCGGGGCCCATCTGGACCGGCGCGGGATCCACCGGCTGCACGCGTTGGGCGTCGAGCTAGACGGGCGGGCCATCCTGGTGCTGCTGCCGGCCGGCGGCGGCAAGAGCACAGTGTGCACGGCGTTGATGGAGCGGCCGGAGATCCGGTTGTTGTCCGACGACTCGCCCCTGATCGACCGGCGGGGCCGGGTGCTGGCGTTTCCGCTGCATCTGGGCTTGAGGCGCGGCCAGGAGCACCGGGTTCCGGCGCGCTACCGGCGCGTCGTCGAGCGGATGGAGTTCGGCCCGAAGACTCTGGTGAGTCTGGATTACTACCGCGGCCGGGTGGCTGCGGCGGCCGAGCCGGGGCTGGTGCTGTTGGGCAGGCGGACGACGGCGCCGGAGTGCCGGCTGGAACGGGCCCGGGCAGGAGCGGCTCTGCGGGCCATGATTGCCAACTGCGTGGTGGGGATGGGCCTCTACCACGGTCTCGAGTTCCTGCTGCAGAGCAGCGCCTGGGAGCTGGCATCCAAGGCCGGCCTCGGACTGTCGCGGCTGCGGAACGCGGTGGCTCTGTTGCAGCGGGCGGAAACCTACGTGCTCCACATGGCGCGGGAGGTGGAGCCGACGGCGGCGGCAATCGTGGAACTGGCGTACGAACTGTTCCGGTGAAGAGCGGGGGCGGGCATCGGGCGGCGCTTCCGGCGGCTGCAGCGCCGGCGGAGGCAGTGGGGCGAGGGGGGTTCGCGAACGCCGCGTATCTCGCCCTGGCGCGGCTGGCGGGAAGGCTCCTGGCGGCCCGTGCAGGCGTACGCACGGTGTTCGTGCGGCGGAGCCTGGCGGCCGGCGAGATCGACTTCGGCCGGAGCGATATCGACTTCGGCCTGCTGCTCGAGCCGCCGGCGCCTGGCGAGGTGGACCGCCTGGTTGCGCTCCTGCGCACATACCGTCGCTTGCGCTGCTTCCGGCCGGTAATCGGGGAATGCCTTGTCTATACCCAGGACGAATACCGGACGTACTACCTTCTCGATCCTTACCGGGCCTCGATCGACCGGCGGGCCGCCATCCGGCTGTACGGGCCGGACGTTCCGCGGATTCGGGTCCCCGTGCCGCCCGCAGCGGCCATCCGGCGGCAAGTGCATTGGTTCGACCGGTACCTGATGAACGCCCTCCACCGGCGCAACCGGCGGAACATGCGCAAATTCCTCCTGGAGAGCTGGAACGCGCACGCGGTGGCGGCGGAACGGTTGCGGGAGCCGTACGTGACGCGCCGGGAGACCGAGGCGGCGTGGCGCGCGAGCGAGGGCGGGCGTCTCTTCGAGGGCCGGATGGATCCGCTGAGGGCCTTCGCGGTGATTTGCGAACTGGCCGGCCGGACGCACCGGCGGTTCCGCAAGCCCCTCGACAGGCTGCGGGAGCCCCGGATCTTCCGCGCGAGGCCGCCGCTGGGGGTCCGGGAGCGGACCTTCGTGCTGATCCCGACGCCGGATACGCCCCTGCCGCGGCAAGCGCGGCGGGCGGACGCCTTCGTGGGGACGCCGGAGGTGCTGGATCTCTTCGTCCGGTATGCCGAGCCGTTCCTCTATCCGGCCGTCGAGCCGGTGCTGGGGGATCTCGGCGCGGAGCCGCCGCCGTGGCGGGCTTACGCGTGGGCCTGCCTGAGACGGGCGGCGGGGCCGAAGCTGCGCGAGCCGGGTTTCGCGGGATCGCCGGTGGAAGGCGTGCTGGCGGGCATGGAACTGGTGCGGAGATCCCTGCCGAGCCTGCGGCGGAAGGAGCCGCCTCCGGCAGGGCCGCCGCCGGGCATCGCCGGCTCCCCGGGGCTCGAGGAGTACTATCGGGATCACTACCCCCGGCTGCTCGCCGAAGCTCGTGAGGCGAGTGAAGAACTGCTGGAGCTGTTGGGCGTTTCGGTTCCCGGGCAGCGCTGACCGGCCGAGGCGGGGCTGGCGGATGGGGCCGGGTTGTGGTGGAGTGGTAACGCTATGCGCGCAGTTTGGATGATCGTTTCCTTCTGCCTCGCCGCGGCGCTCGTTCGCGGCGAAGACCTGCGGACGCCGAAGCCGGGGCCGGAGCCCCGGATCAACGGTCCGAAGATCTACGGCGCTCGGCCGGGGCGTCCGTTCCTCTACCGGATACCGGCCACCGGGGAGCGTCCGATGAAGTTCTCGGCGGAGGGGCTGCCGGAAGGGCTGTCGTTGGACGAGGACACGGGCATCATCCGGGGCCGGACGCCCGGCGAGCGAGGCGAGTACCGGTTGACGTTGCGGGCCGAGAACCGCCACGGGGCCGATGAGCGCGCCTTCAAAATCGTCGCCGGCGACACGCTGGCGCTGACGCCGCCGATGGGCTGGAACCACTGGTACACGCACTACTACCGGATCACCGACGGCCACATCCGCCGGGCGGCGAAGGCGATGATCGATTCCGGCATGGCCGACTACGGCTATCAGTACGTCAACATCGACGACTGCTGGATGGTGAAGCCCGGCTCGGACGATCCGATGATCGGCGGGCCGGCGCGCAATCCCGACGGCACGATCCGCCCGAACCGCCACTTCCCGGACATGAAGGCGCTTACCGCCTACATCCACTCCCTGGGGCTGAAGACCGGCATCTACACTTCCCCGGGTCCGCTTACCTGCCAGCGGTACGAGGGGGCGTGGCGGCACGAGGAGATCGACGCGCGCACCTTCGCCGAATGGGGCTTCGATTTCCTGAAGTACGACTGGTGCTCCTACGGCCGGGTGAAGAAGCCCGAGACGCTCGCCGACCACCAGGAGCCCTACCGGAAGATGGGGGCGATCCTGGCCCGGCTGGACCGCGACATCGTCTTCAACCTGTGCCAGTACGGCCGAGCCGAGGTCTGGAAATGGGGCCGCGAGGTGGGCGGCAACTGCTGGCGCACCACGGGCGACCTGGGGCTGGCCCAGGGCGACCGGCTTCCGGGTTTCTACCACATCGGTTTGCGGAACGCGCGGCTCTGGGAGTACGCGGGGCCGGGGGGCTGGAACGATCCGGACTACATCCTGATCGGCTACTACGGCGAGGCCCGGGGAATGAAGGAACCCCGGAAGACGCCGCTGACGGCGGCCGAGCAGTACAGCTACATGTCGATGTGGGCGCTGATGGCGGCTCCGCTGTTCTTCTCCGGCGACATGGAGCGGTTGGACGAGTTCACCCTGAACGTTCTGTGCAACGCCGAGGTGATCGAGGTGAACCAGGACGCGCTGGGCAAGCAGGCGCGGATCGTGCGGGAGAGCGGCGACGAGCTGATCCTGGCCAAGCCGCTCGAGGACGGCTCGCTGGCGGTGGGGCTGTTCAATCTGTCCGAGGGGGAGCGGGAAATCCGCGTCTCCTGGGAGGAGCTCGGGCTGAGCGGGCCGCAGGCGGCGCGGGACCTGTGGCGGCAGCGCGACCTGGGGCAGGTGCGGGGTTCCTACGCGGCGACGTTGCCGCGGCACGACGTGGCGCTGGTGCGGTTGAGGCCGGCGAAGAGCGAGTGAGCGCTCCGTGACACGGAGCGCTCAGACGTAGATCGTGCCTTCGAGATAGAGCACGGCCTGGCCGGCGATGGTGACGCGCTCGCCGTGGTCCTCGCAGTGCAGCTCGCCGCCGCGAGGCGAGACCTGGCGGGCCTCGAACCACCACTTGCCCTGGCGGAGGGTCCAGAAGGGGATCAGGGTGCAGTGGGCCGAGCCGGTGACGGGGTCTTCATCGACGCCCCAGGCGGGAGCGAAGAAGCGGGAGACGAAGTCCGCCTCGTCGCCGGGAGCGGTGACGATGACGCCGTCGTCGATGCGCGCCAAGGCGCGGAAGTCGGGATCGAGAGCGCGGATCTCCTGTTCGCTGCCGTAGACGACCAGGTAGTATTGGCCGCGGAGGACTTCCAGCGGCTCGCCGCCGAGGGCTTCCAGCAGGCCCGGGGGCGGCTCGCAGAACTTCGGCGGCCGGGAGGGGAAGTCCATCGAGAGGCGGCCGCCGTCGCGGGTGACGGTGAGGACGCCGCTGCGGGTGTCGAAGACGACTTCCTGGGCGCCCTGGCCGAGGCGCTCGAGAGTGACGTAAGCGGCGGCGAGGGTGGCGTGGCCGCAGAGATCGACTTCGCGGCGCGGGGTGAACCACCGTAGAGAATAGTGCTCGCCGTTGGGGATGAAGAAGGCGGTTTCCGAGAGGTTGTTCTCGGCGGCGATGGCCTGCAAGGTTTCGTCGGGCAGCCATTCCTCCAGGGGGCAGACGGCGGCGGGGTTTCCTTTGAAGAGCTTCGAGGTGAAGGCGTCCACCTGGTAGAGGGGGATCTGCATCCCTACCAGTTTAGATCCAGGGGGTGCGAAGCGGCCCGGATCGGAAGCGGCGGATTCGGGCGGCGGGCGGCGCCCTTTCAGGGAACCTTCAGGGATGCGGCGTAGCATCGGAGGCGAGGAGGTCGGAATCCGATGCGCCTCCGATGGGCGGTGTTGGCGACGTTGACGGCCGTGGCTCTGGCCGGGGGCCGGCCGGGGACGGCCGGCGGCGCGGTGGTTTCCGGGGTAGTGCTGGATCCGAGCGAGGCTTCCGTACCGGGAGCCGAGGTGGCGCTGCTCGGCCCGGACGGGGCTGTGATCCAGACGGTTTCCACCGGCTCGGCCGGCGGGTTCCGGTTCGAAGGGGTGGCGCCGGGCTCTTACCGGCTGAAGGTCACGAAGGAGGGCTTCCGGATCTTCACTGCGCCGGTGGAGGCGCGTCGGGAGGGCGCCGAACCGCTGCGGATCGTGTTGCAGATCGCCCAGGGGCGCGAGCAGGTGACGGTGGCCGGGCGGGCCGAGCGCGTCAGCACCGAACCTTCCCAGAACGTGGACGTGGTGCGGCTGGACCGGCGGATGCTGACTTCGCTGCCGATCCTCGACAACGACGTCGTGGGCGCGGCGGCGGAGTTCGTCGATACCGGCATGGTGGGCAGCGGGGGAGTGACGCTGGTGGTGGACGGGATGGAGACCTCCCGGGTGGGTGTGACGGCTTCGGCGATCCAGGAGATCCGGATCAACAAGAACCCGTACTCGGCGGAGTTCCGGCGCCCCGGACGGGGACGGATCGAGGTGATCACGAAGCCGGCCGTTCCGCAGTTTCACGGAGCATTCAACTTCCTGTTCCGCGACGGCCACCTGGATGCGAGGAACGCCTTCGCCGCCGAGAAGCCGCAGGAACAGCGCCGCATCTACGAGGGCCATCTGACGGGGCCGGTGGGAAAGAGCCGGAAGACGTCCTTCCTCATCAGCGGAGAGCGGCGGGAAGACAACCTGCAGTCGGTCGTCTACGCGCTGACGCCTTCCGGCGAAGTACGGGAGAACGTGCCGGCGCCCCGGCGCGGCGCCGAGTTTTCGGGGAAGATCACCCGGGCGCTGCGCGGCGGGCGGACGCTGTCGTTCCGCTACGAGTTCGAGGACGAGTCGGCCCGGTCGCGCGGGGCGGGTGGGTTCGTGCTTCCCGAAGCGGCGTACGACTGGACGAACCGGGAGAACCACATCTACTTCAACTACATGACGCCGGTGGGCAAGAACGCCGTCAGCCAGTTCTACTTTCGCGGCGGCCGGCACGACGGCCACACCCGGAGCCGCCAGCCGGGGGTGCGGAAGATCGTGGTGCTGGACGCGTTCACCGGCGGGGGCGCGCAGGCGGAGGCGCGGTCCACGGAGAACCATTTCGAGCTGAGCGAGGTGGTCTTCTGGAACCGCGGCAAGCACGCGGTGAAAGCCGGCCTGATCGTGGACGATGTCAGCCGGAGGGGGCAGAACGACCAGCGCAACACGGACGGTACCTTTTACTTTTCGTCCCTGGACGACTACACGGCGGGGCGGCCGTACTCGTTCACCCAGCAGCGGGGCGAGGGTCATCTGGCGATCTGGCAGAAAGAGCTGGCGCTGTTCTTCCAGGACGACATCCGGCTGCGGCCGGGCCTGGCGGTCGGTGTGGGCGTGCGGTGGGACTTCGAGAACTTCACGCCGGACTACGACAATTTCTCGCCGCGCCTCTCGATCGCCTACGGGTTGGGCAAGCAGCGCAAGACGGTGCTGCGGGCCGGCGCCGGCTACTTCTATGACCGGGTGGGGTGGCGCTCGGCGGCGGACACGGTGAAGTACGACGGGCAGCGGCTGCAGCAGATCGTGATCACGGATCCCGGCTATCCCGACCCGTTCGCGGGCGGGGGCATGCTTACGGTGCTGCCGAGCAACGTAGTGCGCTTCGCGCCGGACCTGAGCTCGGCCTACATCCTGACCTTCAGCGGGGGCGTCGAGCGCCAGCTTTGGCGCTCGGCGACGGTGAGCGTCAACTACGTAGGCTCCCGCGGGGTGAAGCTGTTCCGCTCGCGGGACTTGAACGCGCCGCTGCCGCCTTCCTTCGAGCGGCCGGACCCGTCGATCGCCATCTTGCGGCAGATCGAATCCTCGGGGCGGCTGAAGAGCAACTTCCTGGAGATTGCGATGCGGGGGAAGCTCTTCCGGTGGTTCGACGGGATCGTCCGTTACCGGACCGGAGAGACGTGGAACGACACGTCGGGGGTGAGGTCGTTGCCGGCCAACAGTCTGGACCTGAGCGGCGAGTGGGCGCGGGCGGACTATGACGAGCGGCACCGCTTCGAGGTGGCAGGCAGCTTCGAGCCGGCGAAGCTGTTCCGGCTGGGGGTGATCCTGCGGATGCACACGGGGCGTCCGTACACGCTGACGACGGGGCGGGACGACAATCGGGACGGTCTGGCGATCGACCGGCCGCCGGGCGTGCCCCGGAACAGCCTGGAAGGCCCGGGTTATGCGCGGCTCGATCTGCGCTGGGCGAAGGAGTTCCCTGTGGGCCGAAGCGACGAGGAGCACAAGCGGGTCCTGGCGGTGGGGGTGGACGCGTTCAACGTGTTGAACCGGGTGAACGTGACGCGGGTGGTGGGCAACCAGAGCTCGCCGTTCTTCGGGCAGCCGGTCAGGGCGGCCGCGGCCCGGCGGCTGCAGATGTTTCTGAGCTTCCGGTTCTGAGAGGGGCGCCCGGCAGAGCTGGACAAGGAAGGAGACGCCCGGGACCGAAGCCCCGGGCGCCGTGAAGCGGCCGCTCAGCCGGCGGATGCGCTTCTTACCAGATCAGCTTGAGGCCGAACTGGAGGTTGCGGGGCGTGCCGGCGCTGGTGATTTGCCCGAAGGTGTTCGTGCCGAACGCGTTGCCCGCCTGTCCGAAGCGCGGCGTGTTGGTGAAGTGGAAGGCTTCGAAACGGAACTGCAAACGCAGGCGCTCGTAGATCTGGAAGTACTTGAGCAATGAGAAGTCCCAATTGAAGAAGCTGCGCTGCCGCATGGTGTTGCGGCCGAGGGTTCCGATGTGGAAGTCCTCCTGGCGGCTGAAGACGCTGGTATCGAAGTCCTGCTGTAGTGTGCGCTTGACGGCGTAGGGGTCGCCGTTGACGTTGGGACGGTTCACGACGCCGTGCGAACCGGTGTTGGCCGGGTTGCCGGAGATCGTGACGCTGTACGGGCGGCCGCTCGACCAGACGACGATGGAGCCGACAGTCCACCCGCCGACGACCGCGTTCCACGCACTGTGCATGTTGGCGCCGAAACGGCGGTTGCGGCCGAAGGGGAGGTCGTAGAGACCGCTGACAACGAAGCGGTGGGGGATGTCCTGATTGTCCACCGAGCGCTCGATCCGGAGGTTCCGGATGTCCTGGAAGCCGCATCCGGAAGTGTTGCCGGCGGCGGCGTTGCCGCAAGTGTCGCCGATCGACTTGGACCAGGTGTAGGAACCGAGCAGCGTAAAGCCGGCGGAGAAGCGCTTCTCGATCTTGGTGACCAGGGCGTGGTAGAGAGAGTTGCCATCCTGGTTATAGAAGATGACCTCTCCGAGCGGCGAAGTGACGATGCCGGTGCCGGGGATCTCGGCGCTCTTGTAGCGGCGCTTGGCGTTGATGTTGCCGGGGCCGGGGGGCGAGAAATTACCGTCGTAGCGGCGCAGCAGGTGGACGCCGTGGGAGCCGGAGTAGCCGATTTCGAACATCCAGTCCTTGCCCAGTTCGCGCTGGATGTTGAAGTTCCACTGCTGGGCGCTGGCGAGTTCGGGGTGGCGGTTGTAGGAGGAGAAGGTCAGTCCGGTGGCGTTTTCGAGTTCGAGGGAGCCTTCCGGCGGCCCGTCTTTGAGGATAACGGCGGGCGTCTTCGGGCTGGAGCGCAGGTTGACGCCGAAGGCATTCGGCGGGTTGCCGATGAGGTACTGGGCGTCGCCGTAAGGCTCCATGTAGGAGTAGAAGATCCCGTAGCCGGCGCGGAGGACGGTCTTGTCATTGAGCTTGTAGGCGATGCCGAAGCGGGGCATGAAGTTGTTCTTGTCGAGGGCGTACATGGCGCGGTCGAAGTAGCTATCGCCTTCCGACCCGGCGAAGATGAGCCGGGGGTTGTTCGGGTCGGTGGTGATGTCGAAGATGCCCATCCGGTCGCGGACGTCCACCCAGGGCAGCAACAGCTCGTAGCGGAGGCCGAGGTTCAAGGTGAGCCGGGGCGTGACCTTCCAGTCGTCCTGGATGAAGAAGCCGTGGAGCCACTGCCGGAGCTGGACCTGGATACGGGTCTGCCAGCGGTACTGGCTGGCCCAGCCGAGCATCATGTCGGCCATGCCGTCCTTGGTGAAGCGGCTGTTGAAGCTGTAGGTGCCGACTTCGTGGCGGATGTTGAAGATGTTGTTCTGCGAGCGGAGGATGCTGCCGCCGAACTTGATGGTGTGGCGGCCCCTGGTCCAGGTGACGTCGCCGACGAGCTGGCGGTTCTGTGAGTCGCGGTCCACCGGATTGAAGGGGCCCATGCCGACGTTGGTGTAGCCGGTGATGCTCATGATGGACTGGCTGCCGGGGATGTTGCGGTTGCCGCCGGGAATGCCGTAGGCGTCGTTCAGGCTGACGACGCCGAGTTGTTCGGCGAGGGCCTTGGCGGCGGCGACGTTGTCGCGTTTGAAGAGGCCGAAGTTCCAGACGCCGCGGATGGACATGATCACGTTGGGCGACCAGATGTGGTTCCAGCCGGCGCCGGTGTTGACGCCCTGGACCAACTGGTCGTTGCCGCCGCCGAAGGCCGGGGGCGGCAGGGTGAGGGCCTGCGGGCGGACGAAGTCGTGCCAGCTATAGCGCCAGAAGACGTTGTCCTTGCTCGAGAGGTTGACGTCGGCGCGAACGTCCCAGCGTTTGACGTCCTCGGTGCGCGGCGACTGGTTGACGAAGTTGGCCGAGACATCGGGTTTCTGCGGCGTGGGATAGAGGTTGATCAGGGTCTGGGCGACGGGATCGATGCGGTCCTGGGGGATGAGGTTGCCGGGGAAGGGGTCCCCGGTGGTCGGGTCGATGATCGCCTTTCCTTTCTGGGTGAGCAGATCCGAGAAGTCGCCCGAACGCATCCCAACGGTGGGGATGGTGCTGGTGGCGGTGCGGGATTCGCGGATGTCGGTCCACTCGGCGTCGGCGAACCAGAAGATCTTGTTGCGGCCGTCGACGAGTTTCGGGATGTAGAGCGGCCCGCCGACGGACCAGCCGTACTGGTTGCGTTTGAAGGGCGGTTTAGGCCTGTCGGCCGGGTCGAAGAAGTTCTTGGCGTCGAGCTTCTCGTTGCGGAGGAACTCGAAGGCGGTGCCGTGGAGTTCGTTGGTGCCGGACTTGGTGGTGACGTTGACCACGCCGCCCATGGCCCGGCCGTACTCGGCGGCGTAGGCGTTGGTCTGGACCTTGAACTCCTGGATGGCGTCGATGGAGGGCTGGACCATCTCGCTGCGGCGCTGGGCGCCGGCCAGCTCGGCGCCGTTGTTGTCCACGCCGTCGAGCAGGAAGTTGTTCTGGGTGGTGCGCTGCCCGCCGACGCTGAAACCGCCGTAGCGGCCGCCGACCGGCTGCACGGTGCCGGCCGAAAGCAGGGCGAGCTCGTTGTAGTTGCGCCCGTTGAGGGGCATCTCGACGATGCGCTGGTGGTCGATGACCTGGCCGCGGCTGGCGTCCACCGTGTTGAGCAGGATGGCGTCGGCGGTCACCTCGATTTGCTCGGTCACCTCGCCGATCTCCATGGTGAAGTTGATCTCGGCCCGCTCGTCGACCTCCAGGGTGATGCCGCTCTGGGTGATCGGCTTGAAACCGTCCTGCTCCACCCGGATCCGGTAGCGGCCGGGCGGCAGCAGCGGCACCGTGTAGTAGCCGACCTCGTTGGTCTCCACCGCACGCTCGACGCTGGTGGCTTCGTTGATGACGGTGATGTGCGTGCCGGGGATCACCGCCCCGCTCGAGTCGGTGACTCTCCCGGTGATGGTTGCGGTCTGACCCAGCGCCGCCGGCGCCAGCGCGGACAGCGCCAGCGCGAGCAGCGCGAGAAACATCTTGTCGTGTCTCATTCGTCGTCTCCTTCGTATTCGTTGGCCGCCGCGGTATCCGGGCCGCAAAGGCGCACAAACCACCTGCGCGGCCCGCCGCCCGGGCGGCATCCGTCAATCAAACAGCCCGATTTGTGTCAGATGTTTGCCCCTGTGCCTCTCTTCAGAACAGCAGCTTCAAACCGAGCTGCAAGTTGCGCGGCGTGGCCGCGCGGGTGATCCTCCCGAAATCGGCCGTGCCGACCTGATTGCCAGGCGTGCCGAACCGAGGGGTGTTGGTGAACTGGAACGCTTCGAACCGCAGTTGCAGCCGGAGCCATTCCGTCACCGGAAGCGTCTTGAACGCCGAAAAGTCCCAGCCGAAGCGGCGCCGCTCCCGGAGCACGTTCCGCCCGAGGGCGCCGAGCCGGTATCGCCCGTTGGGCACGACGGCGTCCGTGTTGAAGTCGCGTTCGATGGAACGATGGTCAGTATGCAGGCGGCCGATGGAATCAGGACGGTTCACGATCGTATTCGTGCCGGTGTTGGCCGGGTTGCCGGGCGTCAACAGGCTGAATGGGCGCCCGGAGGAAAACGTCACGATGCTGCCGATGGTCCAGCCGCCGAAGAGGGCGTCGAAGATGGCGCCGCCGGCGCTCCAGCGCCGCCCGGAGCCGAACGGGACGTCCCAGAGCCCGCTTACGACCAGCCGGTGGGGGACGTCCTGGTTGTCGGGCGCCTTCTCCAGGCGGAGGTTCCGCGGATCCTGATAGCCGCAGCCCGGCGCGTTGCCGGAAGCGGCATAGCCGCACGTGTCGCCGATGGCCCGCGAATAGGTATAGGCGGCGAGCAGCGTCAGCCCCCGGGACCAGCGCCGCTCGAAGCGGCTCACCAGGGCGTGGTAGCTGACGTTGCCGGCGAAGTGGTGATAGATGACCGGCCCCAGCGGCGAGGCGACGATACCCGTACCCGGAATCTCGACGCTGCGGATGGGGCGTTTCCCGTTGAGGTCTCCCGGACCCGGGGGGGAGAAGTTGCCATCGTGCCGGATGAGTAGGTGGGAGCCCTTGGCGCCTGCGTATCCGACCTCGATGAGGCCGAGCTGAGGCAGCTCACGCTGCAGGGTGAGTGACCATTGCTGGGAGTACTCCCGCGCGGGGCGCCTTTCGTAAGAAGAAAAGGTCAAGCCGGTGGCCTGTTCGAGCGTAAGCGAGCCTTCGCCGGGACCTTCAGCGAGCGGAAAGGCCGGCTGCTCGGCGCTCGAGGTGCGTTCCACGCCCCAGGCGAAAGGGGGATTGGCGATGAGGAACTGGGCGTCGCCGGTCGGCTCGAGGTAGCCGTAGTAGATGCCGTAGCCCGCCCGCAGCGCGGTGTGGGGCCGAAGGCGCCAGGCGATGCCGAGGCGGGGCATGAGGTTATCGGTGTCGGCGGCGACCAGAGAGCGCCGCATGCGCCCGGAGCCCGCCTCGGACGCGCCGGCGAGTACGAGAGCAGGCGCGCCGGGGGCGGTTTCGAAGTCGAACGTGCCCATCCGGTCGTAGCGGTCCAGCCAAGGAAGGGCAAGCTCGTAGCGGACACCGAGGTTCAGCGTGAGGCGCGGCGAGATGCGCCAGTCGTCCTGGAGGAACCCACCCAGCAGCCAGCCGCGGAGATTGGCGGCCAGGGGGGTTGACCAGGTGAAGGAGCTGGTGGCGCCGAGCAGCAGATCGGCGGCGGCGTCGCCGGAGAACTTGCCGTTGAAGCGGAAGACGCCGGCGTCGTTGCGGACGTTGACGATGTTGTTCTGGCTGCGCAGCAGGTTGAAGCCGCTCTTCACCGTATGCTTGCCGGGGCTCCAGATGAGGTCGGCGGCGAGCTGGCGGTTCTGCGAATCGCGGTCGACGCCGTTGAAGCCGCCGAGGCCGAGGTTGCGGTAGCCGCTGAGGGCGAAGACGGCGAATCCGCCGGGCCGGGAGCGGTTCACCTCAGGGACGCCGAGGAGAGCGTTCCAGTTCTCTCTGCCGGCGGCGGCGGGGTTGGCGCGGGTGAAAGCAGCATAGTTCCACACGCCGCGCACCGAGGCCACGAGGCCGGCGGCGAAGACGTGGGTCCAACTTGCTCCGACGTTCCAGCCGGTCACCGTGCCGTCGAAGCCGCCGCCGAAGGCGGGGGGAGGAAGAGCCAGGGCGGCGGGAAAGACGCGATCATGGAAGCTGACGCGGGCGAAGAACGTATCGTTGGGGCCGGCGTTGTGGTCGAGCCGGGCGTCGAACTTCCGCACGTCTTCGCGGTCCGGCGACTGGTAGATGAAGTTGGCGGCGCGGCCCGCCCGCTGCGGCAAGGGGTAGAGTTGCAGCAGCCGGGCGCCGAGCGGATCCCAGCGGTTCCCGGGAATGAGATTCCCGGGGAACGGTTTGCCGGTGAGGGGATCGCGCAACGGGATTCCCAGGCCGCTGAAGTCGCCCCGGCGCATGGCGGCGGTGGGGAGCGTGCTGGTGGCGGTGCGGCTTTCGCGGACGAGGGTCTCCTCGTAGTCGCCGAAGAAGAAGGTCCGGTTTTTGACCACCGGGCCGCCCACGGCGAATCCGAACTGATGCCGCTTAAAGGGGGGCTTGGGCTTCTCCGTGGGGTCGAAGTAGTTCTTGGCGTCGAGGGCCTCGTTGCGATGGAACCAGAAGGCGGAGCCGTGCAGTTCGTTGGAGCCGGACCTGGTGGTGACATTCACGACGCCCCCCATGGCCCGGCCGTACTCGGCGGCGTAGGCGTTCGTCTGGAGCTTGAACTCCTGGATGGCGTCCACCGAAGGCTGCACCATTTCGCTGCGGCGCTGGGCCCCGGCCAGCTCGACACCGTTGTTGTCCATGCCGTCGAGCAAGTAGTTGTTCTGGGTGGTCTTCTGGCCGGCGACGCTGAAGCCGCCGACCCGTCCGCCAACGGGCTGGACGGCGCCGGCGGCGAGCAAGGCCAACTGGACGTAGTGGCGGCCGTTGAGGGGCATGCCGACGACGCGGCGGTTGCCGATCACCTGGCCGAGGCTGGCTTCGGCGGAGTTCAGCAACGGGATGGCGAAGGAAACGCGAACCTCTTCGGTGACGACGCCGACGTCGAGGACGAAATCTACCACGGCCCGCTGGCCGACCTTCAAGACGATGCCGCTGCGGTTCACCGGACGGAAGCCTTCCTTGCGAACGACGATGCGGTAGCGGCCGGGTGGCAGCAGCGGCACGGAGTAGAGTCCGACGCCGTTGGATTGCGTGCGCCGCAGGAAGCTCGTTCCGCGGTGGATCACCATTATGGAGGCCCGGGGGATGACGGCGCCGGTGGCGTCGGTGATGCGGCCGCCGATGCGGGCTGTCTGGGACCAGGAGGCCGGGGGCGCAGCGGCCATCAGCAAGAGCGCGGGAAGCGCCCATGGGCAACCGGACCTGCGCCCCGCCGTGATCATTGCCGGTTCCCTCCGGGGGACTCCGTCTGCCCCCGGGCCAGACGGCGGCGGGCCCCGGCCAGCGACGCGGCGGTTTCCTCGATGGCCGCCAGGAGATCCGAAGGAGAGGCGGCCGCGGCGTCCCCGCCGGAGAATCCGCGCAGCGTAAGGTCGTGGAGCCTCCCGACGCAGCCGCCGAGGATCTCTACGGTTTCCTCCCAGCTTGCGGCGGTGGCCGCGGGCGCTGGGGCAGCAGTTGCGGCAATCCCGGACGCTTCGGCCAGCGGTTCACCGGCGAGGCTGCGGAAGCGGGCCAGATGCGATTCCAGGGACCGCACGTGGTCGCCCACCATTACTTCCAGAAGCCAGAGGGACTGGCGCGCCGCCCCGTCCAGGCTCCGGCCAGCGAGGGCCTTCCGGAGGCGATCGAGCGCCGCGGCGTCCATCAGCATGTCGCCGGCCTGCTCGACGGCGCCGTTGGCGGCGGCGGTGGCCGATTCCATGGCCGCTTGCGCCGGGACGCCGCGGCTGCGCTTCCAGTCATAGAGCAAGGCGATCAGCGGTGGGATGCCCTCGCCGGCGACGGTGACGCGCTGTTCACCGGCCACGGCCGCGAGGGGTTGGGCGTCAGAAGCGGCGGCGGTCTCTTCGAGGGTCCGCAACTCGATGCGGGCGAGGGCCGGGCCGGCGATTTCCGTCAACAACGCAGTCAGCTCGCGCCGCCTGGCTTCGGATTCCACCACGCCGTGAACCTCGAGGCGGCCGTCCCCGGCGCGGGTGATCTCCACCGTGTCCCGCAGGCAGGCCCCGGCGCGGTGCAGCGCGTAGCGGAGCTCGAGTTCGGCGGTGAGCACGTCGGCCGCGCCGGGACGGAGCGTGGCGCCTATAAGGGCCGGCTGCGGACGGAGGGAGCGCCGGGCGGGCGGCCAGGCGAGGCCGGGCTTGAATACGACGCGGCGGATCCAAGCGGGCTGGAACTGTTCCCTGGCGTTCTGGGCTGTAAGGCGCTTGGGCCGGCCCTTTTCGACATGGAGCGTGACGCGGCGGCCGTCCTCTTCGACCGAGATGGCGAGGCGAACCGGGCGGAACTCGGTCCGGGTCACGTCGAGCCAGAGGATCACCCTGCGTTGGCCGGCGGGGCCTTCCGCGGTGAGCCGGTACAGGGCGGCGGAGGGGACATCCGGCCGGGGAGCCAGTCGCTCGATGCGCAGCGAGACGCCGTCGCGGGCGGCGAACTCGGCCACCCCGGCGGCGATGCCGAGGGGCCTCCATTTCCGGCTCATGATCCAGCGGACGAAAGCACGTTCCAACTGAGCGGCGCTCAGCTCGCTGCGGGCGAGGGTCTCGACGAGGCCCACGGGCGGAAGGTTTTCGAGGCGGCGGACAACATGCGTGTCCGCGGAGCGGTCGAAGAGGAAGATCCCTTGCCCGGGTTCCCGCCAAAGGGCTTGCTCGAGGGCGCCGCCGGAGTTCTCCCACCGTGCGGCGAAGCGCCCGGAAGCGCCGTCCGACCAGGCGCGCAACCGCCCGGCCGGTTCCTGCGCGGCACCGTCTTCACCCGCGGCGAAGCGGATTTCCTGTTCCAGGGGCTGCGCCGAAAGGTCTCGTTCGAAAGCGGCGGCCCGGCTCAGCGCGGCCTCGGCGGGGGGCAGCTTGGGCTCCAAGAGCCTCGGCGTGCCGAAGATCAGCGCCACAGCGGCGGCCGCAGCGGCGGCAAGGAGTTTGGCGGCGCGGAGGCGGCGGGCCGGAGCGATGGAAAACCGGGGAACGTGGACGGAGGTGCGCTCGGTTTCCGCCATGGCTTCGACGAGGCGCTGGCGCGCGCCGGCTTTCCGGCCGATGCCGGGGTACGTGCTGCTCGCCGCTGCCTCGGCGGCTTTTCGCGTCGCCTTTTCCAGAGCGAACAGTCTGGCGCGGCACTGCCAGCACTTCTCGAGGTGCCAGCGGGCGGTCCAGCGGCGCGGGCGGGCGAGCTCCCCGTCGGCGTAGGCGAGGAGCGCAGTGTCACTGCAGTGTTTGTCGAAGATGGTTCGCCAGATCCTCATGAAGTTTCCACCCGCCTTCCTGGGTTGCGCGTCTCAGCTTAGCGACGGCCCGGGCCAGCAACGTGTTGACGGCGCTGCCACTGATGCCCAGCCGCTCGGCGATCTCGCGGTACTTGAGGGAGGCCAGCCGCAGCAGGACGACCTCCTGCTCGCGGAGGGTCAGCACGCCGAACAGCGTCTCCAGCTCATCGGCGGGATCGGCCGTCGGAGGCAGCGGTGCGGGTTCCACAAGCTCGCCGGTTTCCGCCAGCGGCCCTTCGCGCGATTGGCGCCGTTTCAGCTTTCCGATCTCGTTGCGGAGAACGCAGAACAACCACGCCTTGGGGTTGGTGATCTCGATGCCCTGCCGGAGCTCGCGATACAGGCGGAGAAAAGCCTCCTGGACAAGATCCTCGGCGGGAGCGACGCCGCCGATGACGCCGGCCGCATAGCGCACGAGAGCGGAGTACCAGCTATCGAAACAGCCCGTGACAAGCCTCGAAGCCTGGGTACGATCCACTCCGTGCCCCTTTGCGCCAACATCCCCCGACCGCAGAATCGGTGCGCCCTATCTGAGTCCGGAATGACGGCTCCTATGTGAGAGAACCCTGGCCACAGTATTTCACCACAAGATGGAGAGAGCGAATGTAAAGTTTCCCGGAGAGTCCCCATACCCTGGCCGCGAGGCCCGGCAGAACGGCGGGCGGGGATATACTCGAATCCCGTGCGAGTGGTGAGGAAAGTGAGCAGAGCTGCAGGGCCGGGCCGCGCCGCCGCGGTCCTGGCGGCCGTGATGTGCTGTCTGGGGGCAGGTGTGGTTGCCGGCCTTGGGGCGGAGGGTTCCGGGGCCGCGCACTGGTGGCCCGAGGTGCGCCGGGAGCACCGGCCGTGGACCCGGTGGTGGTGGCCGGGCAGCGCGGTGACGCGCGAGGGGATCGCCTGGCACCTGCGGAAGCTGCGGGAGGCGGGCTTCGGGGGTGTCGAGGTGACGCCGATCTATGGGGTCAAGGGGGCGGAGGATCGGTTCGTCCCATACCTGTCAGCCGAGTGGATCGACCTGCTGCTGTACGCCGCGCGGGAGGCGGAACGCCTCGGCATGGGGCTGGACATGCCGCCCGGTTCGGGTTGGCGGACGGGCGGGCCATTCGTCACGCGGAAGCACGCCGGCGCCCGGTTGAAACTGACGGCCGTCCCGGTGGCTCCGGGCACGGTGCACCGCGAGGACTTCCTGGGACGTGACGTGCAGGCGGTGGTGGCGTCTCCGGATGAGGGGCTGCCGGTGGACCTGACGGAGAAGATCCGCCCGGACGGGTCGTTCCGGTGGGAAGCGCCGGGGGCGGGTTGGACGCTCTACATTGCCGAGCTGGAACGGACCGGCGAGAAGGTGAAGCGCGCCGGGCCCGGCGGCGAGGGGCTGGCGATCGACGTGTACTCGCGAGAGGCGGCGGAGTGGTTCTTCCGGGAGTACGAGCGGCGGCTCGCCGGGCTGCCGCGGGGAACGGTGCGGGCGTGGTTCCACGATTCGTTCGAATACACGGGCAACTGGACGCCGCGGTTCTTCGAGGAGTTCCGGCGGCGGCGCGGCTACGACTTGAAGCTGCACCTGCCGGCGCTGGCCGGCCGCACCGGTTTCGGCGATCCGGCCCGGGTGCGGGCGGACGCGCGCGAGACGCTGGCCGAGCTGCATCTGGAGAACTTCGTCGAGCCGTTCACCGCGTGGGCGCACCGCCGGGGCGGGCTCAGCCGCAACCAGGCCCACGGAGCGCCGGGCAACTGGCTGGATCTTTACGCCGCGGCGGACATTCCGGAGACGGAGGCCTTCGGGCGGCTGGAGCCGGACAGCCCCTATCCGCTGATCGGGAAGTTCGCTTCGTCGGCGGGCCATCTCGCCGGGCGGCGGCTGATCTCTTCAGAGAGTTTCACCTGGCTCGACGAGCACTTCCAGGTGACGCTGGCCCAGATGAAGCGCCTGGCGGACCAGTTCTTCCTGGCCGGAGTGAACCACATGATCTACCACGGCACGGCCTACTCGCCGCCGGGAGCGCGGTGGCCGGGTTGGCTGTTCTACGCTTCGACGCAGGTGAATCCCCGCAACCCGATCTGGCGCGACCTGCCGGCGCTGAATGCATACATCACGCGGTGCCAGTCCCTGCTGCAGGCCGGCGGGCCCTCGGCCGAGGCGCTGCTCTACTGGCCGTTTCACGATCTGCTCGAGGAGCCGGGCGAGATCGGCGAGCACATCACGATCAACCGGATCGAGTGGTTCACGGGGCAGCCCGTCGGGGCGGTGGCAGCTCGGCTTTGGCGCGGCGGCTGGGCGTTCGACTACGTCTCGGACAAGCTGCTGGAGCGGGTAGAGTTCCGGGAGGGAGCGTTGCGCGCGGGGGCTTCCCGGTACCGGACGATCGTCGTGCCGCGCACCCGACGGATGCCAGTGAAGACGTTGCGCCGGCTGATCTCGCTGGCCGAAGCGGGCGCTACGGTGATCTTTCACGACTCCCTGCCCGAGGACGTTCCCGGCTGGGGGCGGCTGGAGGAGCGGCGGGCGGACTTCGCGGCGTTGCAGTCCGCTCTGGCGTTCCGCCCGGTCGCGCCGGGGATCGAGGAGGCGGCCGTGGGCGCCGGGCGGCTGTTGCGGGGAGGCGATCCAGCGCAGTTGCTCGACTACGCGGCCGTCCCGCACGAGCGGCTGACGGAGCACGGCATCTTCTTCGTCAGAAGGCGGCTGGAGGACGGCCATCTCTACTTCCTGGCGAACCTCTCGGGAGAGGAGAGGGACGTGTGGACGCCGCTGGGCGCGCCGTTCGAGAGCGCGCTGCTGATGGATCCCATGACGGGACAGGTTGGGCGGGCCGCCGTGCGGCAAAGCGAAGGCGGCGTGCGGGAAGTGCGGCTGCAACTGCGCGCCGGCGAAAGCCTGCTGCTGAGACTGTTCCCCGCTGGGCAGCCCGCCGCTCCGGAATGGCGCTACCTGGAGGCGGCCGGCGCTCCCGTGGAGATATCCGGAACATGGCAGGTGCGGTTCCTCGCGGGAGGGCCGGAGTTGCCGCAGCCGTACGCGACGCCGAAGCTGGAATCGTGGACGCGCCGGGGCGGGGAAGCGGAACGTTTCGCCGGTACGGCGGTCTACTCGATCGTGTTCGATGCGCCGGGGCGGGCCGAGAGTTATCTGCTCGATCTGGGCCGGGTGGCCGAGAGTGCGCGGGTGCGGCTGAACGGGCGCGAGCTTGGGGTGCTGATCGCGCCGCCGTTCGAGGTGGAGACGGGGCGGCTGCGTCCGACACGGAACCATCTCGAAGTCGAAGTCACCAGCGCCGCCGCCAACCGCATCCGGGACCTGGACCGCCGGGGCGTGAACTGGAAGATCTTCTACGACATCAACTTCGTCAACATCGAGTACAAGCCCTTCGACGCGAGCAACTGGCCGGTGCGGGAGTGCGGCCTGCTGGGGCCGGTGCGGCTGGTTCCGTTGAAGTGACAGGACGCGATGGGCGAACGGGGCGGGCGCTTGAACCGCAGCGCCGGCTTTTTGCATCCAAGGTACAAGGGAAGGAGGGGTGGAGTCCGGATGACGAAACGCTTACGCCGCGCGCGGAAACTGATCAACCGCCGGTACCGGGAGACACGGATGTTCGCCAAGGCGATGTACTCGCCGTACCATCCGATCGTGGCGCACATCATTCCCATCCGCCGGTGCAACCTGGCCTGCACGTACTGCAACGAATTCGACGACGTTTCGAAGCCGGTGCCGCTCGGCGAGATGCTGCGGCGCGTGGACAAGCTGGCCGAGCTCGGGACGACGATCATCACCGTCAGCGGCGGCGAGCCGCTGCTCCACCCGGACCTGGACGAGATCATCCGGCGCATCCGCAGCCACGGTTGTATCGCTACGCTGATCACGAACGGCCTGCTGCTGACGCCCGAGCGCATCCGGCGGTTGAACGAAGCGGGGCTGGACTACCTGCAGATCTCGATCGACAACGTCAAGCCCGACGCGGTGTCGAAGAAGAGCCTGAAGGTGCTGGACAAGAAGCTCCAGTGGCTGGCCGAGCACGCCGAATTCCCGGTGACGATCAACTCGGTGCTGGGTAGCTCCATCGACAATCCGCGCGACGCCGAGGTGATCGCGGCGCGGGCGCGGGAGCTGGGATTCACTTCGACGGTGGGGCTGATCCACGACCACGGCGGCACGCTCAAGCCGCTGGACGAGGAGCGCCGGGCCATCTGGGAGCGCATCCTGCGGATGGGCACGCCGCTGTTCTCCTTCGCCCAATACGACCGGTTCCAGCGCAACATCGCCAAGGGGCTGCCGAACGACTGGCACTGCCGCGCCGGCGCCCGCTACGTGTACGTTTGCGAGGACGGACTGGTGCACCGGTGCTCCCAGCAGCGGGGCACGCCGGGGGTTCCGCTCGAAGAATACACGCTTGCCGATCTCGAGCGCGAGGCGTCCACGCCCAAAGGCTGCGCGCCGCTGTGCACGATTTCCTGCGTCCATCAGACGGCGATGCTCGACGCCTTCCGCGAGGATCCGCACGCGACCCTGGCGCAGATGATGCGGTCGCGCAAGGAGCTCGATCCGGGCTTCGAGATCCCATGGCTGGTGAAGGCGCTCGACTGGATGTTCCTGCGGGAGCCGAACCAGCAGTTCTTCAAGCGGCTGGCGGTGCGGGTGCTCAGGCTGCAGCGGCCGGCGGCGCCCCAGGATTCGGACGGCGCCGCGGGGGCTCCTCTCGAGAGGCGGCCGGACGTGCCGGTGGCCGTGCTCCAGAGCTCGAGCGTCAGCGAACTCCCGGAGCCGGAAGCATCGGCGGCGGACCGCCGTTCTCTTTAAGACCGCCCGCCAGGGTGGTCACTTCGCCCGGGCGCGCTCTTCGACTCCGCCGGGTTTGAAGAACTCGTGAATGAGGCGGAGCAGCAGCCCGATGGACCCTAGGACGCCGATCAGGTTCGGAATCGCCATCAAGCCGTTCAGCGTATCGGCGATGTCCCAGACCAGGTGAAGGCTGCCGATGGCCCCGACGTAGACCGACGCGGTCCAAAGCAGCCGGTAGGGGAACGCGGCCCGGGCGCCCATCAGGTAGACGACGGCCGTCTCGCCGTAGTAGGCCCAGCCGATCAAGGTCGAGAAGGCGAAGGCGATCACGCAGACGGTGACGGTCAAGTGGCCCCATTCGCCGGGCAGCCCGATGGCGAAGGCGCGGGCCGACATGGCGGCGCCGTTCTCGCCGCTCGTCCAGGCCCCGGTGGCCAGCACGGTGAAGCCGGTGAGGGCGCAGACCACCAGGCTGTCCACGAAGACCTCGAAGATGCCGTAGGCGGCCTGGCGGACCGGATGGTCGGTGACGGCGGTGGCATGCACCATGGGGGCGCTGCCGAGGCCGGCCTCGTTCGAGAACAGTCCCCGCTTGAAGCCGTTGATGATGGCCGCCTTCACGGTGGAGCCGGCGAAGCCTCCGATCGCCGCCTGGGGCGTGAACGCATCGGCGAGGATCATGCCGAAGACCTCGGGCAAATGTCCCGCGAACCGGATGAGGATGAACAGCGCGGCTCCGAGATAGATCAGGCACATGAAGGGGACGAGGAACTGGGTGACCTCGGCGATGCGCCGGATGCCGCCGAGCACCACCAGGGCGGTCAAGCCGGCCAGGCACAGTCCGGAGATCCAGGGCGGGACGCCGAAGCTCGCCCGGAGGGCGTCGGCGACGGAATTGGCTTGCACCATGTTGCCGAGGCCGAAGCCGGCAACGCCGGTGAGCAGGGCGAAGATCGCCCCGAGCCAGCCCAGCCCCAGGCCCTTCTTCAGGACGTACATGGCGCCGCCGCGCATGGTGCCGGTGGCGTCGGGCTCGCGGTAGTGCAAGGCGATGGCGATCTCGGCGAACTTGGTCGCCATGCCCAGCAGGCCGGAGACGATCAACCAGAAGATGGCCCCCGGACCGCCGGCGAAGACCGCGGTGGAGACGCCGGCGATGTTGCCGACGCCGACCGTCGAAGCCAGCGCCGTGGCCAGGGCCTGGAAGGGCCGGACCGTGCCTTCGCCCTCGGTGGGCCGGAAGAGCTTGCCCAGGACCTCGCGGAAGGCAAAGGGCAGCTTGCGGAACTGGATCCCGCGGGTGACGATGGTCAACAGCAGCCCCGTGCCGACCAGCATCACCAGCATGGGCGCGCCCCAGACGAGGGCGTTGATGCGCGAGTTGACGGCTTCGATGATCTCGATCACGGCTGAAACTTGCACGATACCATTCCCGGGCGTGGCGTGTCTCGAACCGAGCAGCAGGTTCCTCATCCCAGCCGAACTGCGTTATGCTCGGTAGCGATCTGAGGCGCCCTGCCGGCGGCGTGGCGCCAACGGGAGAGGAACGATGAAGAAGCTTACCGGGTTGTTGCTGGCGCTCGGTACGGTGTGCCTGGCGGCGGAGCGACCGAACGTTCTGCTGATCATTTCCGACGACCAGGGGTGGCGGGACTTCGGCTTCATGGGCCACGGGCTGGCGCGGACGCCCCATCTGGACCGGCTGGCCGAGACGGGGGCGGTCTTCCCCAACGGCTATGTGCCGACCTCGCTATGCCGGCCGAGTCTCATGACGTTGCTGACGGGCCTCTATCCGCATCAGCACCGCATTACGGGCAACGATCCGCCGAAGGGCGTCGATCGCAAGAAGATGCTGAAGCACATCCGTTCCGTGCCCACCCTGCCGCGGATGCTGGCCGAAGCGGGTTACGCAAGCCTGCAGACGGGCAAGTTCTGGGAAGGCCACTATTCGAACGCCGGCTTCACTGATGGCATGACGACGGAGGGCCGCCACGGGGGGCCGGGTTTGAAGATCGGCCGCGAGACGATGCAGCCGATCTACGACTTCATCCGGAAGAACCGCGGCCGGCCGTGGTTCGTCTGGTACGCGCCGATGATGCCTCACATGCCGCACAACCCGCCGGGGCGGCTGCTCGAGAAGTACCTCGTGCCGGACCGGCACGAATGGGTGGCCCGCTACTACGCCATGGTCGAGTGGTTCGACGAGACCTGCGGGGAACTGCTCGGTTTCCTGGACCGGCAAGGACTGGCCGGCGACACGCTGGTGATCTTCCTGGTGGACAACGGCTGGATTCAGGGGACGAAGCGGTCGCCGCATCCGAGCCGGCCGGGGCGGACCGTTCCTTTTGCCCCCAAGTCGAAAGCGTCGCCCTATGACGGCGGGTTGCGGACGCCGGTGATCGTGAGGTGGCCGGGCCGGGTGCAGCCGGGGCGCTACTACGATCTCGTTTCTTCGATCGACATCGTTCCCACCATCCTCGAAGCCGCCGGCGTGAAGCCGGAGCGGCGCTTGCCGGGGCTGAGCCTGCTGGATGTCGTGACCGGGCAGAAGGCGCACCTGGAGCGGGAGGCGGTCTACGGGGCGGTCTACTACCATGACGAGATCTCCGTGGACGAGCCGGCGGAGAACCTGCAGCACCGGTGGGTGCGGCGGCGGGACTGGAAGCTGATCGCGCCGCGGGAAGGCAAGCCGGAACTCTACAACCTGCTGCTCGATCCGTTCGAGGAGCGCAACCGGGCGAAGGAGGAGCCGGAGCTGGTCCGGGAGCTGCGGCGGCTGCTGGATGAGTGGTGGCCGGGGCGGTGAGCCGGCGGGCCGTCAGAGCATGCCCATCTTCTCGAGCTTGCGGTAGAGGGTCTTGCGCTCGATGCCGAGGATCTTGGCGGCCTGGCTCTTGTTACCTTTGGTGGCGTTCAGCACGCGGCGGATCTGCTCGGCCTCGGTCTCGGCCAAGGACTCGGGCACGTGCTCGCGGGACTCCATGGACTTGATCGCCTCGCGCACGGCCTCGGCGTCGATGCGGCCGTAAGGGGCGAGGATGGTGAGGCGCTCCATCAAGTGCTGGAGCTGGCGGACGTTCCCCGGCCAGTGGTACTGCTCCATGATCTTGACGCCGGACTCGGTAAGGCGCGCCTGCCGGCCGTACTTGTCGTTGTAGCGCTTGAGGAAGAAGTTGGCGAGCAGGGGAATATCGCCGAGGCGCTCGCGGAGCGGCGGGACCTTGATCCGGACGACGTTGAGGCGGAACCAGAGGTCCTCGCGGAACTTGCCCTCGTCCACCATCTTCTGCAGGTCGCGGTTGGTGGCGGCCAGGATGCGGACGTCGATGGGTTTGGGCCGGGGCGAGCCGACGGGGCGGATCTGGCGCTCCTGCAGGAAGCGCAGCAGCTTGAGCTGGAAGCCGTGCTCGACGTCGCCGATCTCATCGAGGAAGACGGTGCCTTTGTTGGCGGCCTCGAAGACGCCGATGCGGTCACGGTCGGCGCCGGTGTAGGAGCCCTTCAGGGCGCCGAAGAGCTCGCTCTCGAGCAGCGAAGGGGCGATGGAGCCGCAATCGACGGGCATGAACGGGGCCGCGGCGCGCTTGGAGTTGCGGTGGATGAGGCGGGCGACGAGCTCCTTGCCGGTGCCGGTCTCGCCTTCGATCAGGACCGTGGCGTCGGTGGGGGCGACGCGGGAGAGGGTCTTGTAGATCTCGACCATGGCCGGCGAGGAGCCGATCATCTCGCTCTCGGGGAGATCCTCGACTTCGGCGCTCTTGTCCTGCGCGGTTCCAGAGAGCGCTTCCTCGGCCCGTTTGACGGCGTCCAGCATCTGGTCGAGATCGAAGGGTTTGGCGATGTAGTCGAAAGCCCCGAACTCGGTGGCTTTCATGACGGTCTCGATGGTGCCGCGACCGGTCATGAGGATGACCGCGCAGTCCGGGTTGGTCTGTTTGGCGAGGCGGAGGATATCGAGGCCCGAGCGCTCATCCAGGTAGATATCGCTGATGACGATCGGATAGTGGTTGGCTTCGAGCAAACGCAGGGCCTCGCCGGTGGTGCCGACGGCGTCCACCTGGTAGCCCTCGACTTCGAGAAAGGTGACCAGGGTCGTCCGAACCGAGCTGTCGTCTTCGACTACGAGCAGTCTGCGCAACTCCTGCTTCCCCTTATTCAGTATCCTATCGCCGCCCAGCGGACCGGCGAGAATTCGAGCACCCGGGTGGGAGGGCTCGCGCTTCGGCGGTGGCGCGCCGGCGTCAGCGGAGGCGTTCGTCCTTCTCGATCTTGCCGTCGCGGAGATGGATCACGCGGTGGGCGTGCATGGCGATGTCGTGTTCATGGGTGACGAGAATGATCGTGTTGCCCTGCTGGTGGAGGCGGTCGAAGAGGGCCATGATCTCGGTGCCGGTGGCCGAGTCGAGATTGCCGGTGGGCTCGTCGGCGAGCAGGATGGAGGGATCGTTGACCAGGGCCCGGGCGATGGCCACGCGCTGGCGCTGGCCGCCGGAAAGCTCGCTCGGCTTGTGGTGCATGCGGTGCTCGAGATCGACGTGCCGCAGGGCCATCCGGGCGCGTTCGAGGCGCTGGTCGGACGGCATGCCGGCATAGATCAGGGGAAGCTCGACGTTGTGCAGGGCGGTGGCGCGCGGCAGCAGGTTGAAGGTCTGGAAGACGAAGCCGATCTCCTTGTTGCGGATGCGGGCGAGCTCGTCGTCATCGAGGGTGCTCACGAGTTGGCCGTTGATGTAGTACTCGCCTGAGGTCGGCGTGTCCAGGCAACCGATGAGGTTCATCAGGGTGGACTTGCCGGAGCCGGAAGGGCCCATGATGGCGACGTACTCGCCCCGGTGGATGTTGAGATTCACCCCGTCCACGGCGTGAATCTCCTGGTTGCCCATGAGGTAGGTCTTCCGCAGGTCGATGGTGCGGATCACCACGCCGTCGCGGCGCAACTGTTCGCCCAGATCGGCGGGCTTGTCAAGGACTTCAGCCATAGGTTCCGTTGGATCCTCTCCTTACACTATATGGCGGCTCCACCGGGTCCCGGTGTTACAGGCCCGGCTCAGGATTCCAGGCCGGCCGTCTCGTTGTCCACCTCCACGCGGGCCCCATTGCGGATGGTGCGAATGACTTTGTAGCTGCCGGTGATGATCTCCTCGTTCTCTTTGAGGCCGTCGATGACTTCGATATCCGTCGCCCCGGTGATTCCGGTCTTGACTTCACGGAAGACCGCCTTGCCGTTCACGACGACGAAGACGCCCTCGATCTCTTTCTTACGCTCCTCTTCGCTGAGTTGTTCCGCGGCCTTGCCGTTCGCTGTTTCTTCCCCGGAAGCGAGCAGGTCGCCTTTCTGGCGAATGGTGAGGGCCTGGATCGGGACGGTAAGGACGTTGTCGCGGGTGGCGGTGGTGATCTTGGCGGTGCAGGACAGGCCGGGCCGGATCTCAGGCGGCGGGTTGTCGAGGGCGATGACGACCTTGAAGTCTTTGGCCTCCTGGCTGGAGACGGTGCTTTGCGAAGCGGCCAGGCCGGTGGAGCGGAGGATGGCGGTGTTGCCGATCTCGATGACGTGGCCTTTGAAAGTGCGGTCGGGGATGGCGTCGATCGAGATATCGGCCACCTGATTGAGCTTGATGTTGACGATGTCGGTCTCGTCCACCATGACTTCGGCGGTGATGAGCGACATGTCGGCGATGGTCATGATCAGGCTCGCCGGAGAGTTCTGGATGCCCGGCACGACGGTTTCGCCGACACGCACCGGAAGGTTGGTGACGATGCCGTCGAGGGGGGCGCGGGCGTAAGTGCGCTGAAGGACGTCCTGAGCCCGCTGCAGGTTCGCGCGGGCCAGGGCGACGCGTCGTTGGGCGGCGGCCAACTGGGAAGCCATCTGGGCCCGCTGGGCGATGGCCTGGGACTGGCGCGCCTGGGCTTCGCGGAGGGCCGCCTTGGCGCTTTCGAACTCGGCTTTCCGCTGGTCGAAGTCCTGCCGGGCGATGAGCTTTTCCTCGTCGAGCTGCTGGGCGCGCTCGTAGTTCAGCTTCGCCCGCTCCAGTTCGGCCCGGGCGCGGTCCACGGTGGCTTGGACGGTGCGGAGGTTTTCGTCCGCCGCCCGGAGGGAGGCCTCGGCGGCGGCGGCCTCGGCCTCGGCGGCGCGGAGCTGAGCGCGCTGAGCAGCGACCTCGGCCTCGGGTTGGACCGACTCGAGCCGGGCCAGGAGCTGGCCTTTCTTCACGCGCTGGCCTTCGACGACCGCCAGCTCCACGATGCGGGCCGGCGAGAGCGTATTCGTACCGATGTTGATGTAATTCTTGGGCTTAATCTCGCCCGAAGCGGTCACGACGGCGGTCAGATCCTGGCGCTTGACCTTACCCGTCTGGACCTTGACGATGCCTTTGCGGCTGTAGTGGATTCCCGCCGCCACCCCGCCGGCGATGACGGTGGCGGCGGCCACAAAAATGAGGATTTTCCACTTTCGTTTCACGGCAGTGATCCCTGCTATTTCGGCTGCCCGGCCGTGTATTCCTCTTCCAAGACCATCCTAGCACGAGGGTCCCGGCCGGCCTGCGATCCTCGCTCATAACGTTATACGGTGGCCGCCGCCGAAAAGTGCCCGAAAAGACGCGGTTGACCAAGGAGCCGGGAATGGGGCGCTACTCGCGGAAGAAATTGCCCATTTTGCGGAACTTCTCGTAACGCTGCTCCACGATCCGGCCCGGGGCCACTCCGTCCAGTTCGCCGAGCGCCTTGATCAGGACGTCGCGGAGATGGGCCGCGGCGCGGTCGTGGTCGGTCTGGGCGCCGCCGGGCGGCTCGGGGATGATCTCGTCGATCAGGCCGAGTTTCAGCAAGTTGTCGGCGGTGAGGCGCAGGGCGACGGCGGCTTTCTGGGCCATTCCGGCATCGCGCCAGATGATGGCCGCGCAGCTCTCGGGGGAGATGACACTGTAGATGGCGTTCTCCATCATGTAGACGCGGTTGCCGACCCCGAGAGCCAAGGCGCCGCCGGAGCCGCCCTCGCCGATCACGACACAGACGAGCGGGACTTGGAGGCGGGCCATCTCGCGGAGATTGAGGGCGATGGCCTCAGCCTGGCCGCGCTCCTCGGCGTCGATGCCGGGGTAGGCGCCGGGTGTGTCGAGAAGGGCGATGACCGGGATGGAGAACTTCTCGGCCAGCTTCATGATACGCCGGGCCTTGCGGTAGCCCTCGGGCTTGGGCATGCCGAAGTTGCGGTGCAGCTTCTGCTTGGTGGTGCGGCCCTTCTGCTGGGCGACGATCATCACCGGGCGGTCCTCGAAGAAGCCCATGCCGGCGACCACCGCCGGGTCGTCGCCGAAGGCCCGGTCGCCGTGGAGCTCGCGGAAGTCGCGGATCAAGCGCTGGATGTAGTCCAGCGAATGCGGCCGGTTCGGATGACGGGCGAGCTGGACGCGCCGCCAGACGCGCTCCTCGGCCGTTTCGGCCTGTGGTTTCGGTTCGGTGCTCATTCAGCCTGCCAGTATCTCGATCGACTCGGGGCCGCAGATCCGCTCGACCTCGGCGCGGAACTCCTTGTCGGGACGGACCTTGACGGCTACATCCAGGATAACCGAGAAGTCGCGGGGTTTCTCGAGGCGCAGGCGAACCTCGGCTTCACCGGGCTTGCGGCGGAACAGCTCCTGCAGGGCTTCGGCCCGGCCGGCGGAGCCGCCGACGGGCACGCGGATGGAGATCAAGCGGGGAAGATCCACCCGGGCGCGATCAAGGGGGACGACCTCCTTGACCGAGATCCGGGCCGGGCCGTTCTCCTCGGGGAGGGCCGTGCCGCGGACGAGGACGGCGCGGTCCAGGACGAGCTCGGGCTCGAGCTCCTCGTAAGCGCTGGCGAAGACGATGCCGTCCACCGTGCCCTTCCAGTCGTCCAGCCGGATCGCGGCCCACGGGCGGCCTTCCCGGTTGCGCTTCCGGGTGATGGCGCTCAAGACGCCGCAGACGGCGACCTCGTCACCGCGGGAGAGATTCTCGAGGGAGGCGCTGTCGTGGGTGGCGAGTTCAGCCACCTTGTCCCGGTACTGGTCCAGGGGATGGCCGGTGACGTAGAAGCCGAGCACTTCTTTCTCGCCGGCCAGTTTCTCTTTTTCCTCCCAGTCAGGCACGTCGGGCAGCGCCGGCTCGGCCTGGCCGGGGTCGATGACGCCGGCGAACAGGCCGCCCTGGCCGCTCTGGCGGTCCCGCCAGACGCGCTGGCCGTGCTCGATGGCCTTCTCGACAGCAGCCAGCTTCTGGGAGCGGGTGCCGGGCATGGAATCCATCGCCCCGCTCTTGATGAGGCTCTCGACCATGCGGCGGTTGACCGCGCCCAGGTCGACCGACTCGCAGAAGTGGTAAATCGAGCGGAAGCGGCCCTCTTCGGTGCGGGCCTCGATGATGGAATCGACGGCGGAGGGGCCGAGGTTCTTGACGGCGGCCAGCCCGAAGCGGATCGCCTCGCCGTCGGGAGTGAAGTCGCGGTCCGAGGCGTTGACGTCCGGCGGCAGGACTTCGATCTGCATCTCCCGGCACTCGTGGATGTAGCGGACGACCTTGTCGACGTTGCCGGTTTCCGAAGTGAGCAGCGCCGACATGAACTCGACCGGGTAGTGGGCCTTGAGGTAGGCCGTGACATAGGCCAGATAGGCGTAGGCGGCCGAGTGGGATTTGTTGAAGCCGTAGCCGGCGAACTCGGCCATCAGATCGAAGATGCGCTCGACCTTCCTCTTGGGATAGCCGCGCTCGATGGCGCTGCGGACGAAGCGCTCGCGCTGCTCGGCCATCACCTCTTTCTTCTTCTTGCCCATCGCCCGGCGCAGCAGGTCGGCGTCGCCGAGGGAATAGCCGGCCAGGATGTTGGCGATCTGCATCACCTGCTCCTGGTAGACGATGACGCCGTAGGTCTCCTCGAGCACCGGCTCGAGCTCGGGCAGCTCGTAGGTGACCTTCTTCTTGCCGTGCTTGCGGGCGATGAAGTCGTCCACCATACCGCCTTTGATCGGTCCCGGCCGGTAGAGGGCGTTCAGGGCGCAGAGGTCCTCCATGCGGGCCGGCTCGTAGCGCCGGAGGATGTCGCGCATGCCCTGGGATTCGAACTGGAAGACGCCGCTGGTATTGCCCCGGCAGAAGATCTCCCGGTAGGTCTTTTCGTCGTCGAGGGGCAGCTCGGCGAGGTCGATCTTGACGCCGCGGTGCTTCTCGATGAGGGCGAGGCAGTCGTGGATGATGGTGAGGGTGGTGAGCCCGAGGAAATCCATCTTGAGCAGGCCCAGCCGCTCGAGGCCCACCATGTCGTACTGGGTGACGATCTCGTCCTTGTTGGTCTTGTAGAGCGGGACGAGATTGATGAGGGGCTCGGGAGCGATGACGACGCCGGCGGCGTGGACCGAGGCGTTGCGGCACATGCCCTCGAGGCGCTGGGCGGTGGCCAGCACGTCGGCGACGCGCTCGTTCTCCCTGGCGGCGCGGGCCAGGTCGGGCTCCTTCTCGATGGCGGCGGCGAGCTTGATGTTCAGCTCGTTGGGGATGAGCTTGGTGATGCGGTCCACTTCGGCGAAGCTCATATCGAGAACCCGGCCGACGTCCTTGATGGCCGCCCGGGCGCCGAGAGTGCCGAAGGTGATGATCTGGGCCACCTGGTCACGGCCGTACTTCTCGGTGACGTAGTGGATCACCTCGCCCCGGCGGTGGGTGCAGAAATCGATGTCGATGTCGGGCATGCTGATCCGCTCGGGGTTCAAGAAACGCTCGAACAGCAGCCCGTACTGGAGCGGATCGATGTCGGTGATGCCCATCGAGTAACTTACCAGGCTGCCGGCCGCCGAACCGCGTCCGGGCCCCACCGGGATGCCCTTGCTCTTGGCGTAGCGGATGAAGTCCCAGACGATGAGGAAGTAGCCGGAGAACTTCATCTGCTGGACGATGCGGATCTCCTTGTCGAGGCGCTCGGCGTACTCGGCGAGGTCATGGCGCAGACGTCCGGCCTTGCGCATGGCCTCGAGCCGAGGGCGCCGCTTCTCGAAACCTTGGCGGGCGACGTACTCGAAATAGGTGTCGGTGGTGTGGCCGGGCGGGACGTCGAACTGCGGGAAGGGGTCCGGGATCTTGTCGAGCCTCACTTGGCAGCGCTGGGCGATTTCCCAGGTGCGGTCGAGGGCATCCTCGAAATCGCCGAACAGCTCGCGCATCTCTTCTTTGGTCTTCAGATAGAACTCCTCGGTGCGGAACTGCATCCGGTTCTCGTCGCTGAGGCTCTTGCCGGTCTGGATACAGAGCAGGATCTCGTGGGCGCGGGAGTCCTCTTTGCGCAGGTAGTGGCTGTCGTTGGTGACCACCAGGGGGATGCCGGCTTCCTGGGCGAGCCGCGCTAGACCGGGAATCACCTTGCGGTCCTCGTCGAGGTGGTGGTGCTGGAGCTCGAGGAAGAAGTTGCCCCGGCCGAACATATCCAGGTACTCGTAGGTGAGGCGGCGGGCCTCCTCGTACTGTTCTTCGAGGAGCGCCTCGTTGACGTCGCCGCGAAGACAAGCCGACAGGGCGATGAGGCCCTTGGTGTGCCGGGCGAGGAGGTCCTTGTCGATTCTAGGTTTGTAGTAGAAGCCGTCGAGGTAGCCGGTGGAGACGAGTTTGATCAGGTTCCGATAGCCATCCTGGTTCTCGCAGAGCAGCAGGAAATGGTTGTAGCGGTTGGACTCGGACTTGACGCTGCGACTCTGCTGGGTGACGTACACCTCGCAGCCGATTACCGGGTGGATGCCGTGCTTGAGAGCCTCGTCGTAAAACTTGACGGCGCCGAATAGATTTCCGTGGTCGGTGATGGCCACCGCGGGCATTTTCTGGCGCTCAGCGATCTGCATCAGTTGCGTGATCTCGCAAGCGCCATCGAGCAGCGAATAATCGGTGTGGTTGTGGAGATGGACAAACGGCGTGTTCGACATCGGGACCCTTATTTTGAATTCTAAGGCCGCTGGGGCGGACCTGTGCCGGGGGAGGTTCTCCTACAGGATAACGCCTCCGGGGCGCAGCCCGTGGTTTAGTCTTGTCCAATACAAGATGATCATGAAACGGGGCTGGATTCCAATGCGAGGTGATCATGAACGGGGGGTGGGGAAGGCGGGGCTGAGGAGCCGGGCTGCAAGGGGCAT
>JALSRK010000019.1 GCA_026984795.1 Solibacteraceae bacterium
CCCAGTCACACTCAGTGGCGGGCTCAGCCAGCACCATTCACAAATCGACTCGGGAATCCTTCGGCCTCCCCTTACTCTGACCCATTTTCATCTTCCGTTGGGTCCCGCCAGCGGGTCATGAGCCACTCAGTGGTTCAAATCCTTCGTGACCACGCCGGTGTCCCCGGCAGGCTGCTAGGGGCGTCTTCGAACTGCCTCGGCGCCCGAACCCGCGGCGTCTCTTATGACCCTCAGGCTTTCCCTTTTCCGGGAGCGCGCCGTTCGGATCATCGTCGCCCAGTTCTCTCCTTCTCTCAATGCGGCGATCCTGCTGGACCAGCGCCCGGTGGGTACGAGAGCCGGCCCCCGGGGAGTAGCAGGATTATCCGACAGAAAAATATTTGCAGGGAATAAGACCCGGTAGTAGACTGGTCGTGCCGTCACAACCGAGGGGGGTTGCCGATTACCGGACTGGACAGCGGTCGAGTGTGAAGTCTCGCGGTGAGGGAGGGAATCCACGCCACATCTGACAACCGGAGGGGCGCAATGAACCGACATCTTGTCATCAGAGTCCTTTTCTCGCCGCCGCTGCTTCTGCTCGCCGTATTGCCCTATCCCACTGATCTCGAGGCCGGGGTGTGCTCGGCGCTGACCGGCGCGCGGCGGAACCTCGAGAGAATCCAGGACGCCGGCCAGTTGGCCACGGAACGAGTGGACCGGGCGACGCTCCGCGTCCAGGACCTGCAGTCTCAGGCCCCGGCCGGTCCGCCGGCGGAAGTCCAACAGGCGGATGACCGCGTTCAGCAAGCGAAAGATCGGCTTGCGGCGGCCACGGACGAGGAGGCGGAGGTTCGCCGCAGCCTCGCCGAAATCGAGAGCAAGCTCAACGCGTTGGCGGCCCGGATCGCGGCCAAGGAAAGCGAACTGGCAACCAAGACCAGCGAGTACGACCAGAAATCGCGGCTCGCGGCGGCAGCCCGGCGGGCGATGGAAGCCGACGCAGACTACGCGAAGGCACTGGCTCAGGTCGAGAGCCTGAAACGGAGCGTCGCGGCCCGCACGGGCCCCAGCGCCGCAGCCCGGCTCGCCGAAGGCGCGGAGGCCATCTCGAATCCCGCCTTCCGGGGCGATCCCGGTTCCGAGCTCGACCGCCTGGCGAGAGAACGCGATCAGCTTCAGAAGCGTCTCGACGCCCTCTTCATCGGCCCCGACCACGACAAGATCAGAGAGGCGCTCGCGGCCAAGAAGCGCGAGATCAGCCGGTTGCGCGCTTCCGTCCGCGGGAGTCTCGAGAAGATGGAGAACCTGAAGGGGTGGGACCTGCTGGTCGCCGAAGAACGCGCCAAGGAGAGGCTCACGCCTGAGCAGCGCACCGCGGTCGAACGGGTCGATACGCTGCGGAGCGCCGTGGAAGGACTACGGAAGGATCGGGACTCGCTCCGGCAGCAGGAAACGGGGCTGCGGGCCCGTCAAAGCCGGGCGCAAAGACGATTAGACGACAACCGGCAACTCCAGATCAAGTTGAACGGCGAACTGAAAGCGGCCTACGAAGCGCTGCGGCGCGCTCAGGAGGCGAGAACACCCGCCGAGCGCGAGTTGGAGGCCCCCCGCAGCGAACTTCAAGCTGCGATAGACGAGCGGGACATGCTCCAGCACCGTTTGGCCGCCGCTCAGAAAGCATTGAAGCGCCGGGAACGGCAGTGGGCGCAGTGGAAAGCGGGCATCCAACCCCGAGTCGAAAGGGGCAAGTGGCTGGCCCGGTCGGGGGCGCCGGCGAAGGCCGCCGGCGATGTCCGCGGCTGCCTGGAAAAAGCCGCCGGCGCGCGGGACGTTTTCCTGACGACGCTCACGCTGGTCCGGGAGAACCGGGAGTGCCTGGACAACCCGGAACCGGCGATCCAACTGCTCATTGGTTATCTCGACCGCATGGAACAAACCGACTGCGGCGGCAGACGGATCGGTCCGGCGCCACGGGACGGCAGGGTGGAGGTTCCCCCGGTGATCGGCCTGAGGCGTGAAGAGGCCGCCGCGGCCGTCCGGGCCGCCGGACTCACTCCGTATGAGGTGTTCCTTTTCCAGCCCTCCGCCGTGGAACAGGCCGGCAAAGTAAAGGACCAGCGTCCCGCTTCCGGGTCGCGGCTGGCGCCGAGTTCCCAGGTGAGGCTGCTACTTTACAACGACCTCGTGAAGATGCCCGCCGTGGACGGCGGCGCCCTGAGCATCAACGAAGCGATTACGGTTCTGGCCGGTCACGGACTGTTCGGCGAAGCGCGAACCGGAACGCCGGACGCCGCCAGGGCCGGCAAGGTCTATAGTCAGAGCGTGGCGGCCGGGACCGAAGTCCTCCCGGGGCGGCAGATCGATCTTCTCTTCTATTGTGACCCGGCCGCCGATGCCTCTCCGCCCGCACGCTGTCCGGGCGCCGCGCCGCCCGCTCCCCCGGGCGGGTCCTCCACGCCGGCCGCCGGCTTCGAGATCACCGAGCGCCGGATTCTGAAACTGAACGGCAAGACGCTAGCGACGTTCGAGGAAACACTGCCCCGCACCCTGGGCTCCTACACCTCCGCCCAACGGATCGATGTGCCGGATAACGCCGCTCCCGGCGTCTACACGTTCGAAGCCGAAGTCTCGCTCGCCGGTTTGACCGCCCGCGACTCGGCCCTCTTCGAGATCCGCTGAGCCCAGCGGCTTCACCAACGTTGCCGCCCTCGCACCGGAGCCCCCGCGCCCTTGCGACGCGGTTCGCCTGCGGCCGACTCAACAGCGCGCCGACGCATGAGTGCACGGCGCGTGTTGTCCGTTGCGCTGCGCCCTCCGCGTGCGTTGCCGTCCCCGTATCCCCGCTACACGGCCCGTCACCGCCGGCCCTGGCGCAGTTGCCGGCGGAGCCAGGCGGCCGCATCCCGCGGCTCCGCGGCCAGCGTCAAACGGCCGGCGGCGCCGGCAGCCGCAAAAGCAGCCGTGACAGGCCGGAACGTGTGCTCGAGTTCGCTCGTCTCCAGCCGCACGTTCCGCCCGTTCACCATCCCGGCCAGCAGCAGCGGCCGCGGAGCGAGAGCGGCGGCCACGTCGGCCAGGTCGCCCACCTCGAGGATGCCGGGAACCACCGAGTCCATCGGGGCGTATACGAACGGCGCCTCGAGCAGCGAGAGGTAGCCGGCAAGTCCGCGCTGCGCGGCCACTGCCACCACGTCATCCTCGTAAAGGGCGGCGAGCAGCGCGAGACTCGCGCCCAGCGGCTCGGAGTGGTACTGGATCTGCGGCGCGCTCTCCCAGCGCAATTCGTCCACACGCAGGTCGCGCGGATTCGCCGGGGCGAAAGCGTCTCCCCAGAGGGCGATGCGCCCGGCGGCGATGTCGGGCCGGGTTCGCAGATAGGCGAGTACGCTGCGCAGGTCCCGGAGTCTCGCGCCGAGCACCGTCCGGCCCAGGGTGAGCGCCAGTTCGTGCAGTCCCGCCCCGTCGTTGCTCCAGTCCGGGTCGGGCGCCGTCTCGCCCGTGCCCCGGACGTCAGGCAGGCAGACAGCCACGCCGGCCTGCACCAACGAGGCGATCTGTTCGGCGCCGTTCGCCAGGAACCGCCCCTTGCCTGCCTTGGTCACCGCCACCACCGCCGGGGCCGGCTCCTCACCTGGCGGGTGAATCAGCAACATGGGAACCGAAACGCCCTCCTCGACATCGAGGCTCAGGGCTTCCACCCAGGCTCCCGGCAGCTCCCGTTTCCAGAACGTCTCGGACCGGACCGGCAGCCGCGGGTCGATCTCCCCCAGCGTCTCCCGGAGCTCTTCCCGCAGATTCCGGCGCCGGGCGCGCGCCGCGCGAAGCTGTTCCCGCCCCGCCTCGTAAGCGATCCGGTGCAACGGTTTGCGTGGCAGTTGCGCCGACACGGCCGGGGTGATGGCGAGCAACTCGCGGTACGGCCGCCGCCGTTTGGCCTCCTGCCGCCGCGCCTCCGCCCGGTACGGGTTCACCGACAGCAACGAATTCGGCAGGATCGCCAGGTCCTCCGGCGACGGCGGCGGGATACCGAACCAACGCTCGAGGATCGGATACAACTCCCTCCGCTGCTGCGGCCCCACGCTGAAGCAGTGGCTGACGCGTTCCATGCTCAGGCGGATCAGCCCGTAGCCCTGGACCGAAGCCAGGTTGCTTCGCGCACCGTAGAAGCCCCAGACCTTTTGCGACCGCTTCCAGCCGTCCACCCAGAGCGTGGGGAAGCCCGGCTGCTCGGCCCCTTCCCAACCGAACTCCGACGCCCGGACATAATGCCGGGGCGCGATCGAAGCGGTGATGAACGACATGGTGAGCTGATTGGCCAGCTCGCCGGGAAAGTCCGCATCGAGCCGGATGCGCCCGTGGTCGTAATTGAACGGCACCAGCATGTCGATCCGGTCATCGAGCGCCGCGGCGATCGCCGCCGGTTCGGCGCCCCCGGCCACCGCTCCGATCATGAGGATCCGGTCCCGGTCGACGTCCGGGCGGGCATACAGCAGATCGACCGCGCGGATCAGATCCCAGGCCAGCCAACCCATGTACGTCTCGCCGATCGCGGCCAGTTGTTGTTTGAAAACGAACCGCGAGAGGTAGGCGTAACGGTACCATGGGGCCGTCTCGAGCCGCTCGCCGAAACCAAGCCGCTCGGGAATCAGCACGATGCAGCCCGCCCGGGCCCACAAAGCGCCCATATCGTGCAACTCGAGCTGCACGTTCGAATAGTGAAAACTGTGGTGGATGATGATGGCGGGCATCGGCGGCGATGGACGGGCGGGGAGGTAGAGGTTGGCCGTGGCGTAGAAGCCGGGCCGTGTCTGGTAGACCACGTTGAGAAGCCGGTAGCCGTCCCCTGTGTGCGTCGCCGTAACCCGGTAGTCGAGCGGCGGCCGGGCGGGGGGAAACCGGCCCACCGTCCGCCGGAGCCGCGCCAACCGTTCGGCCCGATACTCTTCCCATTCGGCCCGCGTCCGGACCTCGTCCCAGGCCCGGCGCTCGGCCAGGATCGCTTGCGCGACCTGCCCGCGCAGCTTCCGCTCGACCATTGTGCGCACCCGGCGGCGGTGGCGTTCGAGCGGCGGCCAGACCCGGGAATCGAGCCTCGCCAGTTCGCGCGCCAGCCCGGACGCCGGCGGCAGCACCCAAGCCGGTTCAGGCCGTCCCACTTCAGCGGGCGGCCGATTGCTCAGCCGCATCCGGCGGTACCGCAGCAGACCGTAGAATGTATCGGTCCCCACCGGCGGCAGCGCGCTCACCTCGGCAGGTTCCCCCGGGCGCGCGGCACGGAACCGGGAAAGCAGGACCCGCCACTCGCGCGGGATCTTCTCCTCGCCCAGCGCCCGGGCGCAGTCGGCCAGGGAGATGTCGATCCGGGCGATCCAGGCGCCGTGGCGGATGTTGGTCTGCGTTTCGATCTTCCCGTTCCAGTCCAGCGGCGGCCGGCGGACCGAGTGAATCCCGCTACCGCGCCAGTCGCGAATTGCGCCGACCGAATTCACCAGGATCTCCACGAAGTACGGCCCGGTCGTGGCCAGACGAATGGCAAAGTGGTCGTCGGAGCCGATGGCGCCGTCGCGCCCGCCGTGCCGGGCCGCCAGTTGTTCCGGTTCGGTGACCCGAACGAGCAAGGCGAGCGTCTCCCCGTCGTGCATCCATTTCACTTCCGTGGGGTATCGCGGAGGGCGCGGGTATGGCTCATTGCGCGGCAAGCGGAAAGCCGGGACGTCCCGCCACGCCGGATCGTTCCAATCGGGCGCCGTGGGATCGAGGTAGTCGGGCATCGGAGGCACCCGCTGCACCCGCCCCACCTCGAGCGGCGGGTCGGTGTTGCCGAGGGGCGGCGGGCGGAACTCGACTCGCAGCGCGCCGCCGGTAGCCGGCGCTTCGAGACTCGCGAAAGATCCGCCGGCCGGCCAGCGCCAGCGGAACTCCGGCTCGAGCGGCCGCCGCGCACGAATCCGGACCGCCCGGAGGCGAACCGCCCGCGCCCCGCCGAACAGCTCCACGGGCACGGCGGCTTCGACGCTCCATCCGCCTCGATCTATGGCAGCGGCCGCCGGTAGCCGGACCCCTGCCCCGAGCTTGCCGTCGCGCTCCAGCCGGTACGCGCCCCAGGGGTTCACCGCCAGCTTCCATGTGTGCTCGACGCCCCCGCCGTCCGCATAGCGGAGCTGGAACTCGATCCGGTCCTCGACCGGCGGCGAAAACGGGTGATCCCTCTCCCAGACCGGATTGCGGCCGACCGACCGCGCCAGCACCCGCCCGCCTTCTTCCGGCAGCCGCGCAGCGAGACAGAGATACCCGCCGCCCCAGGCCGCCAAGACCTGACCCCCTTTCTCGCCCGGGACGCCTTCCTCCACAGGCTCCAGCCGCCGTTCCGCCGCGTCCCGCCAGAAACTCTCGCCCGACCGTCCATCGATGACGAGCTCCGCCGCGAACACGGGGCCCGCCGCGATCATCGCCAGCGCCACAACACGAACCCAATGCGACATCATCCCGACCTTTCCCGCCTTTCTTCCCTAGTAGTGTTCCCGCCCGGGATCACCGTTGTGAACCGCTCTGTCCTTGATTGGCTCCGCCCCGTCATTGCTTCTCGCTAGGGAAAGCCTTCCCCATGCCCCGCCGGATCTTGCCGGCCGGTCACGGGCGACTTTGCTAACTTCCCCCGGCAGGCCGCTAGGGACGTCTTCGAACTCCCCAGGCGCCCGAATCCGCGGCGTCTGTGGTGCGCTTACGGTTCCCCCGTCCTGGACCTCGCTACGCGGATCATCGCCCGGAGGTTCTCCGGCGGCGTATCGGCGGGAATGGCGCAGCCGGCGTTCAGGACGAAGCGCGGCGTATCGGCGAAGATCTCCAGCAGCTCGCGGGTCTTCTCTTCCACCAGCTCCGGCGTGCCGCGGGCCAGGACGTTGGCCGGGTCGATGTTGCCCACGAACGCCGCCCGGCCGTCCAGCTCCTGCCGCGCCAGGCGCGCATCGGTCTTCTGATCCAGCTCCAGCCCGTCGGCCCCGGTCTCGACCATCCCGGCCAGGATGCGGTCCGTCTTGCCGCAGATGTGCAACAGGTAGGGCAACCCCAACCGGTGCGCCTCCTCCACGAGGCGCTTCTCGTAAGGCTGGGCGAACTCGCGGTACATCCGGGGCGAGATCATCTCCGGCCCGGCGGGGCTGTCGCCGTTCGAGAGCATGTGGGCCCCGGCCTCGGCCATCAGGCGCAGGAATTGCGACGCCGCCTCGGCGCAGTAGTCGAGCAGCGCGAAGACCAGCGGCCGCTTCTCCGGCCCCATCAGGTCGAGCATCCACGCCTCGGGCGACCGTAAAGCCGAGGCCAGCGAGAACGGCGCCTGGTCGCAGTTGCCGCGCACCAGGATCTCGTCCCCGAAGCGCTTCCTCAGCAGCGAGACCGCCTCCAGCCAGACGCGTACCACGGGGTAGTCGGCGATGTTCGGCGGCGGCAGGGCGGAGACTTCATCGAGGCTTTCGAGGCGCGCCCCGGCGCTACGGGCGGGCATGTCCTCGGGGAAGTCGATCGGGACGCCGAGGGCGCCGGCGAGCGTGACGGTGTCGATATCGACGAGGATGCCGTCGTACTCGTATTTCTCGACGGCTTTGGTGAAGGCGTCGCAGATCGCCTGCGGGTCCTCCCGGAACCGCCGCATGGTGATGCCCGCCTCCCGCGCCGCCATCATGAAGTTGTGGAGCATGACGGGCGTCGTGTCCGGAAACTCGCCCCGGATCGCCGCCTGAATCCGCTGGTAACCATTCATGCCGCTATTCCTCTCCGAGCGGCAGCTTCACGGGCCTGCCCTCGCGCGCCGAGAGGTCGGCAGCCAGGCAGATCTCGTGCGTCCGGACCGTGTCGGCCATGTTGCAGTGCGACTCGCGGTCCTCGCGGATGCACTCGACGAAGTGGTTGATCTCGGCCTCGAACGGGTGGTGCGTCACCTCGGCGGTGTCCGGCAGCACGGTGGGGATCTTCACCCAACCCGTCTGCCCCGGCCAGCGGCTCGTCCACAGCTCGTTGTTGCGCAGCGTGCCGCCGGTACCCATCAGCAGGATGGGAAACTGGTACGGGGCCACCGCCTCGATCGAGCAGGAGACCTTGCCCACGCACCCGCCGGCGAACTTGAGCAGCGTCACGCTGTTCGTGTCGTACTCGTAGCCCAGGCGGTTGCCCGGACCCGTGTTCGAGTACGAGAAGACCTCCACCACCTCGTCCTGAACGAACCACCGCAGCGCGTCCACGGCGTGGCAGCCGGCGCTCAACAGGTTGCTGCCCCCGTAGCGCTTCCGCCGGATCCACTCGTAGCCCGAGTACCAGTCCCCGATGCCGCTCAGGTAGCCCGTCTCGGCGAGGAACAAATCCCCGAGCATCCCGTCGGCCAGCAGCGTCCGGATCGTTTCGAAGAGCGGGTTCCAGCGCAGCACGAAGCTCGCCAGCGACTTCACTCCCGCCTCGCGCACCGCCGCCGCCAGCGCCCGCAGCCCCACGAGATCCAGCGCCACCGGCTTCTCCACCAGGATGTGCCGCCCCGCCCGGGCGCAGGCCACCCCCTGCTCGACATGCAGGTGATGCGGCGTGCAGATGGAGACGATGCGGACGCGGTCGTCGGCGAGGACTTCCTCCAGAGTGGTACAGGCGCGGCAGTCAGCAAGGCCGTGCTCCCGCGCCTTCGCCTCGGCCCGGGCGCGGTCGCGGCTCAGCAGCGCCACCACCCGCGTATGCGGATTCGCCTCGAACGCCTTGATGTGCTCGCCGGACACCCAGCCGGTGCCCAGCACCGCCACTCCCAGCTCTTCGCTCATCCGGCGCTCCACCTTTTATATAGTTCCTCGATCCGGTCCGCCTGCGGCTCACCCAGCAGGCCCATCACCGCGTAGCGAAGGCGGATGCTCCGGCCCGGCTCCAGGCGCGGGAACGGCCCCCGGAACGTCGGCGCCGCGCTCAGGTAGCCGAACGGCTGGTTCATCACGAAAAAGGGCGACGGGTGGCGGGGATTCGACGGGTGGTCGAAGATGGCGACCGCGGCCCGCCGCCCACCGGAAAGCGCGCCGTGGTAGGCGCACCAGCGCGCCGGCTCGCCGTTGGCCTCCTCGATTGCCGCCGTGCCTTCGGAGTTGAGCACCCCGCCGCCGTCCATCGAAGCCGCGAAGCGGATCCCCAGGCCGTTGTAGACGTGCTTGCCCGCGGCGATGACGACGGGCTTCTCGGCGGCCGCCAGCTCGCTCACCCATTCGAGCGCCACCGCCTCGTGGTAGCCCTCGAGCGCCCGGATCGTCCGCCGCTCGACGAGCAGCGTCTCGCCGCCTGCCGTCCACCGTAGCCGGTCCGTGACCGCCGCCGGAGCTTGCGTGGAGATCTTTTCGAACGAGACGTGCTCGATGCGCCCGTGCGGCGCCGGATTCACTTCGCCCCAGAAGTCGTAGCCGTTCACCTCGGACCAGGCCAGCATCAGCCCCCGGTGATGGACGTGGTCCGCCGGGCCGTCCTGGGTGAGCGGCGTTCCGTCCGGGGCGCAGAACGGGTGGACGTAGGTCTTCGGCCGCGCGGCCGAATAGCGGTACTCGAAGAGCGTCCGCTCGCCGGCGTGGAAGGCGAGGCGCCCTTCTTCCGGGCGCTCGATGCGCGGCGCCTCGGCCCCCGGCGCCCGGCCGGCGGCCAGCAGCCCCACGGGCCCCAGCAGCAGTCCGCGGCGGCTCAGGCGGCCTTCAGACGAGATGGATCTCTTCTTTGTCGGCATCGAAGACGGCGACCTTCCCTTCGATCTGCGACAGCATGGCCATGATGAGCGGCACTTGCACCCGGTAGCCGAGCTCGATGTCGCAGGCGGGCTTCTCGCGGGTGCGGATCGACTGGAGGAAGTTGGCCAGATGCTCGGCCACGGTGCGGTCCGTGCGGATCGTCCGCCGCGGGGCGTCTTCTCCGGGTTGCGGCGAGAACGCGAGCCCCGCATCGCCGGTGTAGGCGACCGTGCCCTTCGTGCCGCGGATCACCGTCTCGATGCCGGTGTTGTTGGCGATGGTGCCGAGCACGGCCACGTTCGGCCCTTCCGGGTACTCGATGATCAGGTCGAAGGTGTCCGGAACCGTGCGCCCGCCGTCGTAGACGTAGCGGCCGCCGAGGGCGACGACCTTCTTCGGCAGGCCCACGCCCAGGGCCTTGAACAGACGCGTCATCGGGTGGGGGTAGAGATCGGTGGCCGGTCCGCCGGAGTAGTCGAGATACAGCCGCCACTGGAAGAAGCGCGAGACGCTGAACGGCCGCCGGGGAGCGTCGGCCTGAAAGGCCTCCCAGTCGAGCCCCACGCCGGGCCGGGCGTTCGGATCGTCGATCTTCATGCCGCGCTCGCCCTGGTCGCCGTGGCGGAAGTAGCCCGTCTGGGCGTGGACCACCTTGCCGATGGCCCCCTCGCGGATCTCCTTCGCCGCCCGGGCCCACATCGGATCCGAGACCCACTGCGCCCCGACCTGGAAGACCGTCCCGCGCGCCCGCACCTCCCGCACCAGTTCCTTCAGCTTCTCGAACTGCGCCCAGTGCGAGAGCGGCTTCTCGCAATAGACGTCCTTGCTCGCCCGGACCGCCTCCAGCGCGTTGTAGACGTGCACCCGGTCCGGCGTGGCGATGATCACGGCGTCTACGTTGCGGTCGCGGACGAGATCGGCGGCGGATTTGTATTCCTTCGCCTTCAGCCGCGTCGCCGTGCGCTCGAGCCGCGGCTGGTAGATGTCGCAGGCGGCGGTGAACCCCACCGGCTCGCCTTCCTCGGCGAGCGCGAGAACCTTCTGAGCCAGATAGTTCCCCCGGCCGCCGCAGCCGATCAGGCCCAGCCGGATGGGCTTCTTCTCCGGGCTTCTCGATCCTTGGGCCGCCACAGCCCGCGCGGCGCTGAGGCCGGCCGGCCCCGCTCCCAAGGCCAACAGGAACGACCTTCGGTCCCGCCGCGTCGTCGATGGGTTCCTGTTTTCCGGTTTCTCAGACATTGGCCTCCTTCTTTGATATGCCCAACGCGCGGCGGATGGCAAGGCGACGCACGCCCCGCTGGCGTGGACCCAAGGGCAACAGGAACGGTGCAGTCGAGCCACTTCTCGAGCGTCCGGGCGCACCAAGGCTGATAGAATATCGATGCGGCAGGGAATTCAGTGCCGTCGCTGCTGGCGATCCTTCTCTGCGATCACATCATCATCGAGCAGTGAACCAACAAGAAGAGCCTGATTGGCCGCTTTGACCGTCTCCACACGCATAAAGTCCCGACCACGCGGCACCTTGGTTTTTTGTCAGGTTGACTGATCTTGAAGAGACGTACGATTTCGAAATCCGCGTGGTATACCTCGGCGGCGAGGAAAAGCCGGTGGCCACTGTCAAGATTTCTGACTTCCACATCGAAGATCGGCTGGGGATGGTTGACATCGCATTGAACCTGCCTCCCCTTTCCGGAATTCGGCCGATATGAGTTTCAGCTATTCTCCGACGACGTTTAATCCCGGCAGGGCGACAGAGGAAACCGTGCAAGCGTGAAGGAGATTTTAGAAATGGCGACCTCGATTGTGCGATACGACGAGAGCAGCCTGCCTCCACTGCCGGAACAAGACCCGGATGCGGCCACGGGAACTCACGCCGGCGAAGTTCATGCGCCCGAAGGGGTCCTGGTAGCGGCGTCACCGCTGCGCGGAGTGCTGTTCGCGCCGACCATTGATCGCCGCGTCAAGATCATCAAGCCGTTCCGGGTCGCTCTCGAGAAGCACGAGGAGAGATTCGTAGCCCGGATCGACGAGATCGGCGAATTCGGCTACGGTTCCAATAGCGGAGACGCGCTGTACGACCTCGGGAAGACCATCAGCGAGTTATACATGTCTCTGCGGGCGGATCGCGAGCGGCTCTCGCGGGATCTGCGGTCGGTGCTGGGAATCTTGGAGGAGCACATCGTCGAACAGCAGTTGTAAACCCAGCCGGGTTATGAAGGCGCGCGAGTTCACAAAACTGAAACAAGCTGGAACTGCGCACGAGAAACGCTGGCGATCGTTTGGCCTGGTTCGAGCACGAGGGCAAGGTCATCACCCGGACGAGGCGATCCCACGGCAGCAAAGACATACCAACGCATCTGGTCCGGCAGCAACTGAAACTCAAAGACCACGAACTCCGCGGGATCCTGCGATGCAAGCTTTATCGCCCGGACTATCTCCGCATCCTGGCTGATCAAGGCCTTCTCTGAGTGGCGCGCGCCGTCTCCACCTCCTCCGGATTGCCCGGCTTCGCCTAGCCGCCATTCACAGCGGCAGTCACCCTTTTTCCCCTCCGGGCGGCGCCCGGGCCTGGCGTCCAGAATCGGCTCCTGGCCGACGCGATCCGCCGGGAGCTGACACGCACTTCCGCTAGACTGGAGGCATGGACCGCATCGAGGTGAATCCGGCGATCTGCGGCGGAAAGCCGGTCATTCGCGGCACGAGGATCCTGATGCGCAACGTCCTGGGAATGATCGCGGGCGGATATTCGGTGGAGCGCATCCTGGAAAGCTATCCCGAGTTGACCCGCGAGGACGTCAGCGCGGCGCTCGATCGCCGCTCAGGTGGTCGCTGACCAAGAGAGCCTCCAACGTTAGAAGAGAACGTCCCGCCCCGGCCGACCGAGAGAACGCTACTCAGTTCCCAAACGCGCCGCCGCACCCGGCCTTTCTTTCTTCGCGCCCGCTGTCCCGGGAAAGGGGATAATGGAAGTTCACACCGATGATCCGAACCTGCAGCTCCTGCGGCACGAAGAACCGCGTCCCGGCCGCCCGACTGGCTGACTCGGGGCGCTGCGGCGCGTGCAAGGCGCCGCTCCCGCCCGTGAGCGAACCCATCGACGCCGACGAGGCCCTCTTCGACGAAATCGTCCGCGAGGCCCGCGTGCCGGTGCTGGTGGACTTCTGGGCCCCGTGGTGCGCCCCTTGCCGTTTCACCGCGCCTGAAGTCCAGGAACTCGCCCGGCAGATGGCGGGAAGAGCTCTGGTGATCAAGGTAAACACCGAGGCCCACCCGGAGCTCGCCGCGCGCTACCAGATCCAGGCGATCCCCAACTTCATCGTCTTCCGCGCCGGCCAGCCGGTCTCCCAGCACGCCGGGGCCGTCTCCCGCACCGAGATGCAGGGCTGGCTCGAGGAGGCCGGCGCATCCACCGGCTGAGCACTAGCCCGGCGTGGGTACGTGTCCCCCCCCGCCCCAGCGTGACATCGCTCCGCGAGACGCAACAACCGCCGTGACCACGCCCCCGAATCTGTCCTTCTCAGAAGGACACTTTCCGCCACATCTATCCTTTTCATAAGGACAGTTTTGCCAACACCTGTCCTTCTCATAAGGACAGATTCCCCATCCGGCGCTTCGTTCGGCCTCCTGCGTCCCTACTCGTAGCGCACCCAGATGGGGCTGGACCAGGCGAGTTGGCCGTCGGCCTGCTCCACCCGCACGTAGTAGTAGGCCAGCGAACCCGCCGGCTGGCGCGTGTCTTTCCAGGTGAACTCCACCTCGCGCACTTGCCGCCCCGTGGGTCCGGTCTGGTAGACGTAGCCGTTGTTCTTGATCACGATCACCCGCGCGATCCGGTCCGTGCCGATCGCCCGCACCTTCAGCGTCACCGTGCGCCTGGCTGTGAACTCGTCGCCCATGATGTAGTCGCCGGCGCGCACGTCCAGGACGATGTTGTCGGTGGCCGCGTAGGTGTGGCGCTTGCGGAGGGCGTCCACCAGCGCCTCGCGGGTCGCGGCCTCGGCGATCGCCACGGCGTAGCTCATGTGGGTGCTCACGTGGTCGCTCGAACTCTCGACCCCCAGCCGGTAACCCCGGGCCCAGGCGTTCCAGACGAAGCCGGCCGGCTGGTAGCCGCCGATCTGCTGGGTGTCGGTGGGGCTCCGCGGCGCGCCGTAGGCCTCGTAGTTGTGGCGGTGGCCCTGGTAGATCTCGACCACCGGCTCGACTTCGGGATCGTTGTCGCGCCAGTCCGTCCCCATCCGGGTGCCGCTGGTGTGGACCGCGCAGATCCCCCCGAAGTGGTGCAGGTAGGCGTAGAGCAGCTTCGTGTCCGGCGTCCCTTCCTCCGGCGTCCCCGGCAGCGTCCACCGGGGCAAAGGCCGGATCCCCCGGCGGGCGAACATCACGTTCCGGTGGCCGTTCGGGTAGACGACGGAACGCTCGTAGGTGAAAGGCGCAATGAAATGAGGCGGATTGTTGAAGACGTCGGTCGCTTTCTGAATCAGCCACCAGACGTATTCTCGGCCGTAGCCGTTGTCGTGGTCGCCGTTGCCGATCCAGTCCATCGCCGCCGCGTCCAGCGCGTAGCGCCACATGTTCTCGAACGGGCCGTCCTGGTCGCGGTGGCTGGTGAACTCGGTATGGCGGTGGAACTCGCCCCGGAGCAGGCGGTAGGTCTTGCCCCCGGCTTCGATGCGGTAGGCGCGCATCCGGGCGATGTCCTCGTTCTCACGGGGATGAACCGCCCGGGCCGCCGGCGGCGGTGTCGAGTCGGCCGCAAGCTGGGGCGTGGCGGCAGGGGGCGCCGAAAGAAGCGTGGCGTAGAGATCGGTCTGCCCCTCGCCCCGGTTGAGCCTCACCCGCTCCCGCAAGCGCGCGTCGCTCGCGTAAACCGCTACCAGGCCCTGTTTCCACGGGGCCAGCGCGACGCGGTTGTCGATGATGTAATCGGAATCGGGCGCCGCTTCCGGCGGCGACCACCGCCGGCCGTCGAAACGGACCACCGAACTGGTCCAGTACATGCCCGCGCGGTTGGCCGTGGCGTGGCGCCGGAAGAAGAGCCACACGTTGCCCGTGCCGTCGATCGCCAGCCGGGGGCAGCTCTTGGGCCGGTCCACCAGGCCGCCGTAGACGCGCTCGAGCCGGTCCCCCGGCACGAGGATCCGGCCTCCGGCGAGGACCTTCACCCGGATCCGGCCGTCCATGTAGAGCGGCGCCGCGAGGTTCGGTACGGGGCGGTTGGGATCGCGCGTGGCGTAGTCCTTGCCCCAGTTGGCATTGTCTTCTACATAAGCGATCCAGACGCGGCCGCCGGCGTCGCAAGTGATCGCCGGCCGGGCTTCGAACCAGGCCGTTCCCGCCACCACGACCGTCTCGCCCGGCGAGGCGCCGAAACGCCGGAGATAGACGTCGTAGCTGCCGCCGGCGTAGCCGTCCCAGGCCACGTAGACGTTGCCGCGGCCGTCGGCGGCGATGGCCGGGTTCCACTCGTTGGCCGCGGAGCCGGAAACGCGCTCCGGTTCACCGCCCTCCGGCCCCAATAGCAGGATGTCGAAGTTGTCCCCGCGCCATGCCTGCCAGGCCTGCCATATGCGGCCTTTGCTGTCGGCGGTGAGGACGGCGTTGATGTCGGCGCCCGGGTCCTTTGTGACCCGCTCGATGGGGGTGAAGCTTCCCTTCTTCGGGTCGAAGCGGCGCCGGTAGACGTCCCAGTTCCCTTCCCGCTGCTCGCTCCAGGCCACCCAGACGACGCCCTTGCCGTCCACGGCCACCGACGGCCGCCACACGTCGCTGAGGCCTTCGGTGACCTCCCGCGGCGCGGACCACTGCCGGCCGTCGTAATGGACCAGGTAGATGCGGTCGCCGTTGTTGCGCGGCACGAGCGAGTCGAACCGCCGGGCGGCGACGGCGTCCATGTCGATCGGCGGCCCGCTCTGGTAGGCGACGTAGACGGCCCAGACGGTCCCGTCGGGGGCTGCCGCCGCGGCCGGGAAGTCTTCGTCCTGCGGCGACTCCGTCAAGCGGAAGGCCGGCGGGGTGCGGCGGACCTCCACCTGGCCCTCCAGCAGGCGCAGAGGCTCGCCGACGCGCGCGTCGGAAAGCGCGAACTCGGCCTCGCCCCGGTTCGTCCGGAGCCGCACCTTGGCGTCGTCCGGCGCCGCCAGCGTCGCAAACAGGGTGACGGCGCCGGTCGTGCCTCTGCGCGCACCGGCCGGCCGCACGGTGAAGTTGCCGCCGTCGGTCTCGACACGGGCGGCGGCGCTCCAGCCGTCCAGCCGGAGCAGACGTCCGGTGGAAACGCTGATCTCGCCCGTCCACTCCGGCGCCCCGGCCATCTCGATCTGCAGGCCGGCCGCCCCGGGCTCCATGGCGACCCCGGCGCCACCGCCGGTCTGAGCGGCGCCGGAAACGAACCACTGGAGCGCCAGAAGACCTGCCAGCGCCCCGAACACCCCGAACCATCTCTTCCACAGAATCCGCATGGCTGCCTCCTTGCGATGCCGGTCTCGTCGCGGCCCGGACCTTGCGGAACCCGGGCCGCCGTCGCGGCAATAGTATATACCCGGCGCGCGGCAACCGGACGGCGCGATTCCTGCTCGTCCAACGAGCCGCCGGCTCGGGGAAGGGTTTCAACGGGGAGCACCCGGCTTCAGGAGCGCATGGCCGGCTGCCGCCGGCTTCCTCCGGCCTACCTTCGGTTCAGGCCCCTCCGCAGGACAGACAGCGGGCTCTCGAGCGGCACCCACTCCGGGAAGTGCGGGTGATAGACCGATTTGTAGGCCTTGCAGAGGGTCTCGTTGAGGTCCGGGTCGTCGCAGATCTTCTGCAAGTGGTCGAACATGTTCTGAATGCGGGTGTTGTAGGACTGGTGCGTGTCGAACAGGTCGTTGACGATCTGCGCGAGGAGGCCTCCGGTGTCGCTGGCCATCGAGAGCTTGGCCAGCGTGCCGGCGCCGGCATAGGGGTCGTAGCCCGCCCCCAGACACGCCAGCATTCCGAAGAGATCGGCGTCGAGTTCCGGGTTCTCGAGGAACAGATTCCCGCCGTACCGCGCCTGGACGATGTGCCCGAGCTCGTGGCCGATGACCCAGGCGAGCTCGCTCGGCGAGTCGTTGATCAGCTCGGCCAGCGAGATGGTGACGTAGATCTCGCTTCCATCCGACAAGGCGTACGCGTTGATCGGTTCCCTCTTGGTGCTGATCGTCAACCGCAACGGTTTGGCCGATAGATCGAGGACTCCCGCGTCCCGCAGGATCCACGTGGCGGAGTCAACCACCTTGCGGTACACCTTCCATATGCGGTCGCGATGGGATCCGAAACGCGCCACGGCGCCGGAGGGCAGGGTCGAGATCAGCCCCCGGTCCACATGGAGCGTCCAGGCCAAGAGGTGCCGGGGCTCCCAAGCGGCGCCGATGAGGATGCTGCCCTGGAAGTCCTCGGGAAGTCCCGGCATGAGCGCGCCTAGGTTGAACGACCGGTGCTCGTGCGCAGCCAGCGACACCGTCGTCTCGACCAGATCATTCCCGTTCCTGTCGATGGGGGAGATGAGGACGTCCAGCGGCTCCTCGGAAGGGTTGACGACGGCCACTCCAGTCCACTTCGTGGCGATCGAATAGTACATCAGCGTCGGCTCCGCTGCTACCGCCGATAGCTCCACCACCGGCCGCCCGTTCTGGTACTGGCGGAACAGAACCGTCGCCTGCACCGGCAGGCTCGCATCGCCCTTGGCCCATCCAGTGACCAGCCGCGGCGACGCCATCCGGCTGCGAAGCACCTTCGTGCCCTTGGCAGGAATGCGGATGGCAAGGGAACTCCTCAGGCCATAACCGAGATCGAGAGCGAGCGGGCGGCCCCGATCATCGTAGAAGCGCAACGTGAGCGACGCCTCCGAAGTCCAACTCGGATTCAGCAGCACGATCGAGGTCTGCCAGCGGTCGTTGATGGGACCGCCGTCGGCGAAATGCGGAAAGTACAGGTTCGTGTGCGCGCTTTCGGGGTCGAAGTACTGCGCCGGCGCCGAAAGCGGCAAGAGCGCAGCGCAGATGAACAAACACACAAGTCTCTTCATCGTCCATTCCTCCGCTTGGGGTCTTCGAGCGTGACTTTGGGAGGGCGCACGCCGCTGGCGTACGCCGATGGGAGGCGAACCGTCCGGGCTTCCCGGGAGAATGCACACTTCGAGCGCCGGGAGTCCCCGCTTCCCCGCGGGCGCCGGAAAACCGGACGGACGGACCGCCGCGACGGGCGGGCGGGGGCGGCCTAACAGGTCAGTAGCAGTCCGTGTAGACCGTCGAGCCGACCGTGGAGCTGACGCAGCTCACGCCGTTGTTGAAGTCGTGATAGGTGAAGCTGCCCACCTTCGAACTCGTGCCGGAAACGCCGTTGCTGAAGTCGTGGTAGGTGAAGCTGCCTACCTGGGAGCTGGTTCCCGACACGCCGTTGTTGAAGTCGTGGTACACGAAGCGGCCGACCTTCGTGCTGGTTCCCGAAAGGCCGTTGCTGAAGTCGTGATAGAAGAAGTTCCCGACCCTCGTGGTGGTGCCGGAAATCCCGTCGAACTGGTGGTACAGGAACGGTCCCACCCGGGTGCTGGAGCCGCTCACCCCGCGCCGGGGAACGACCGGGACGATCAATGTCTCACGATCGGCCGCGCCCTGCGGCAGGGCTGAGGGCATCTCCCACACGGATTCCGGTTGCGTCCACTGCTCGAGTCCTACCTCTGCCAACGCGCTCCGGGCAGCCCCGCGGTACTCGCGCAACAGGCCGTGGTAGTAGTTGCTACCGCTCTCGTAATAGTTTTTCCCGCTCTCGTAGTAGCTGCTCCAGGCCGCGCCGGAGCCGTTGCCGCCGCTCCGCGCCCGCACGCCTTCCTGACCGGCCGTGGAGCGGCCAGCCCCCCACAGCGCATCGAAATAGTTCGCAAACGTGGATTCCTGGGCCGCGGCCGGCAGCGCCAACACGGCCAGGATCGCCAGATTTCTCATCTTCATCGGATTCGCCTCCCCGTCACAGCCCCAGTATCGGCGGCCCGGGCAAGCCATTCAACAGAACAAAAACGCCCCGCGCAAGAAACCGCATCCGTTCGCGTTTTTGCGCCTTCGGGAGAGCTGCGCGCGCATCTAAATCGGTGACAGGCTACGCAATCACCCATCTCACCTCCGGCTTCCCCCAATTCGGTGACAGGCTACGCAATCCCCAATTACACCCCCGCCTCCGAACCGGCGCCCGATAAGGTGAACCTTTCCCGAAAAGCTTCGTCTGTACTGGCAGGAACCGCCGCTGCGGCCAGGCGGCAACCGG
>JALSRK010000020.1 GCA_026984795.1 Solibacteraceae bacterium
GTCCGGTTCGGGGAAGTCCTCGCTCGCTTTCGACACGATCTACGCCGAGGGCCAGCGCCGCTATGTGGAGACGCTGTCGCCTTACGCCCGCCAGTTCCTCGACCAGCTCGAGCGCCCGGACGTGGATTCGATCGACGGGCTGAGCCCGGCGATTTCCATCGAGCAGAAGACCACCGGGCGAAGCCCGCGTTCCACCGTGGGCACGATCACCGAGATCTACGACTACCTGCGGCTGCTGTTCGCCAATATCGGCACGCCGTATTGCCATCGCTGCAACATCCCGGTTTCGCCCCAGACCACACAGCAGATCGTCGAGAGGGTGATGGCGCTGCCGGAGGGGCGGCGGGTGATGATCCTCGCTCCCGTGGTGCGCGGCCGCAAGGGCGAATTCCGCAAGGATCTCGAACGGCTGTCGCGGCAGGGCTTCGTGCGGGCCCGCATCGACGGTGTGCTGCGGTCCCTCGACGAGGACATCGTGCTGGACCGCCGCCGCAACCACACCATCGAGGTGGTCGTGGATCGCCTGCTGCTGAAGCCCGGCATTGAAAAGCGCCTGGAAGCATCCATCCAGACAGCGACCAGGCTGGCTGACGGCCTGGTCCTCGTGGCCGTCGTCGATGGCGAGGAGAACCTGTACTCACAGAAACTCGCTTGTCCGGAATGCGGAGCGTCGATCCCGAAACTGGAGCCGCGGTCGTTCTCCTTCAACAGTCCTTACGGGGCTTGCCCGGCGTGCCATGGGTTGGGCAGCGCCTGGAAGTTCGATCCGGTCAAGGTGATCGTCGATCCCTCGCGGCCCCTCTTCGACGGCGGCCTCGGCCCCGGCGGCAGCTCCACTTATCTCGAGTACCGGATGCGGCGGCTGGCGGCCCAACTCGGCGTCGACTTGCGCCGGCCGTACGACCAATTGCCGAAGAAGGCTCAAAAGCAGATTCTGGAGGGAGGTCGCGGGCTTCCGGGTCTGCTGGATCTCCTCGAGGATACCTTCGAGGAAGCCGGCCAGGGATACCGCGACTGGCTGATCGAATACATGTCCCCGATCCGGTGCCGGGAGTGCAACGGAGCGCGGCTGCGGCGGGAGAGTCTGGCGGTACGGGTCAAAGGCGTGACGATCGGAGAACTCGTCTCGCTGCCCGTGGCGCGGCTGCTGCCTCTCGTCCGGGGGTGGAAGCTTTCCGAGCGGGAGCGCAAGATCGCCGGACGGGTGGTCGAGGAGATCGTTCACCGCCTGGAGTTCCTCACCGCCGTCGGGCTGGACTATCTGAGTCTCGACCGTTCCGCCGCCACTCTTTCCGGCGGCGAGAGCCAGCGGATTCGTCTCGCCACCCAGATCGGGTCCCGGCTCCGCGGGGTATTGTACGTGCTCGATGAACCGTCGATCGGCCTTCACCCCCGCGACAACTCCCGCCTGCTCGATAGTCTGGCCAGGCTGCGCGACCTGGGCAACACAGTGATCGTCGTCGAACATGACCAGGAGACGATCGAACGGGCCGACTATGTCATCGACCTGGGGCCCGGGGCCGGGCGGCTCGGCGGCGCGGTGGTCGCCCAGGGTCCTCCCAAAGACATAGAAGCGACTCCCGGATCCCTCACCGGGCAGTACTTGAGCGGCCGCCAGGAGATCCTGGTACCGGCTCGCCGGCGGCGCGGCAGCGGCAAGTCGCTCAAGGTGGTCGGCGCCCGGGAGCACAATCTGAAGAACATCGATGTCGCTTTTCCATTGGGATGTTTCATCGTTGTCACCGGCGTTTCGGGCAGCGGCAAGTCCACGCTGGTCAACGACATCGTCTACCGGGCGCTGAAGCGGAAGCTTTACCGGTCCCGCGCCGAGGCCGGCGCCCACGACAGGCTGCTCGGCGCTCAGTACATCGACAAGGTGGTGGAGATCGACCAGGCGCCCATCGGGCGGACGCCACGCTCGAATCCGGCTACCTATACCGGCGTGTTCACGCCGATCCGTGAGTTGTTCTCCAAACTTCCCGAGGCGCGGGCCCGGGGATACAAACCCGGCCGGTTCAGTTTCAATGTAAAGGGCGGGCGCTGTGAGGCCTGCCAGGGGGACGGGCTCAAACGGATCGAGATGAGCTTCCTGCCCGACGTCTTCGTCACTTGCGACGTCTGCCGCGGCCGCCGGTACAACCAGGAGACCCTGGAAGTGAAGTTCAAGGGTTACTCCATCGCCGACGTTTTGGAAGCCACCGTGGAAGAGGCTCTCAGGGTGCTGGAGAACATTCCGCAGATCCGGTCGAAGCTGGAAACGTTGATGGACGTGGGGCTGGACTACATCCATCTCGGCCAGCCGGCGACCACGCTGTCCGGCGGCGAGGCCCAGCGAATCAAACTGGCCCGGGAACTGAGCCGCCGGCAGACGGGGAAGACCTTCTACATCCTGGATGAGCCGACTACGGGTCTGCACTTCGACGATGTAAAGAAGCTTCTGAACGTGTTACAAAGACTGGTGGACCTCGGCAACACGGTGGTGGTGATCGAGCACCACCTCGACGTCATCAAGTCCGCCGATTGGATCATCGACCTCGGCCCGGAAGGGGGCGAACAGGGAGGCAAGGTCGTCGTGACGGGTACGCCGGAGCAGGTGGTCCGCCACCGGCGGAGCTATACCGCGGCCGCCCTTCGGAAGGTGCTGAGCAACGGCAGGGTCCGGTGAGCCGTTACCAGATTCAGCCAATGGAGTTCCGCCGTCTGAAAACGGTGGACGTGCACGCGCGCGGTGGAAAGGTGCGCTTGGAACACCTGGCGCGCCCGTACCGGAAGGGCGCGGGCGTGGCGGGGTTGTTGGATTCGCTGCCGAAACTCCTGGCGGCCGAGGATTTGCGGGCGCTCGTGGGGGCGATCCTGAAGGCCCGGCGGCGGCGCCGCGCCATCCTGTGGGGGATGGGCGGCCACGTCGTCAAGTGTGGTCTGGCCCCGGTGATCATCGACCTCATGGAGCGGGGCTTCGTAACGGGCCTGGCGATGAACGGCTCGACGGCGATCCACGATTTCGAGCTGGCCGTCGCCGGACACACGAGCGAAGACGTGGAAGCGGTGCTGCCCGACGGCAGTTTCGGCGCCGCCGAGCAGACTGGGCGGGAGATGAACGCTGCGTTCGAGGAGGCGGCCCGTGAGGGCTGCGGCGCCGGTGAGGCCCTGGGCCGCCGGGTCATCGCGGTCGCGTCCCCCGGAGGGCGGGCCGTCAGCCTGCTGGCAGCGGCGTGGGAGAGATCGGTCCCGGTGACGGTCCATATAGCCGTGGGCACGGACACTTTGCATGTGCATCCCGCCGCCAAGGGGGAGGCGATCGGGGCGGCCACCCACTACGATTTCCGGCTATTCTGTTCCCTGGTACGCGAACTCGACGGCGGCGGCGTTTATTTGAATGTGGGCTCGGCGGTGGTGCTTCCGGAAGTTTTCTTGAAGGCGGTGTCGGCGGTGCGGAACCTGGGATACCCGTTGCGGGAGTTCACCACCGCCAATCTGGACTTTCTCCAGCACTACCGCCCGCGCGTGAATGTGGTGAACCGCCCGCACGCCGAGGCGGCCGGCCGCGGTATTGCTCTCACGGGCCATCACGAAATCATGATCCCCTTGCTCGCCGCGGCCCTGATCGAAGCTGACGAGAGGAGCAGCGTTTGATACCGGAGATGGCGCCACCGGATTCACCCTCTTCCGCCGGGCCGCCCGAAGGACGGGAGCGGTATCCGTTTTGGGGCTACCAGGACTTCGTCCTGCTCGTCGGGCTTGCCCTGCCGATCATGGTCGTATCGGCGCTGCTGGTCCAGATCGCAGCCCTGTTCCTGCCCGCCGGCCGGCCGTTGCCCACCCTGGTCGTGCTCGCCGCCCAGTTCCTGGCTTATGGTTTCTGGTTTCTGATCTTGTGGGGGCTCATCCGGTTCCGCTACCGCCGTCCCTTCTGGCCCTCGTTGGGCTGGGTGACGCCCCGGCAGGGTACGCTGCGCTATGCCCTCTACGGGCCCTTGCTGGCGCTGGCCGTGGGCATCGGCGGCGCTCTCCTGCAGACCCCGGAGATGCAGATGCCGATGATGGAGTTGCTGCGGGACCGTCTCTCCATCGTTCTGGTCGGCGTGTTTGCGGTGACCCTCGGGCCGCTATGCGAGGAACTGGCCTTTCGGGGCTTCTTCCTGCCGCTGCTGGCCCGCTCGCTCGGTCCGGTCCTCGGGGTGCTGGTCACCGCGGTCTTCTTTGCCATGCTCCACGGCCCGCAATACGCCTGGAGCTGGCGGCACCTGTTGTTGATCACCAGCGCCGGGATAGCCTTCGGCGTGGTGCGCCTGCGCACGGGCTCGACTTCGGCGGCCACGGTGATGCACGCGACTTACAACCTGACCTTTTTCGCTGCTTATCTCACACACCTGGAGGAAATGGGAGGCCCATGGTAGAAACAATCCGCTGGACGCCCGAAGGCGTCGTCATGGTGGACCAGCGCGTGTTGCCGGTACGCGAGGAGTACGTTACGTGCAGGACGGCCGAGGAGGTCGGGCGGGCGATCCGGGAGATGGTCGTCCGGGGCGCGCCGGCCATCGGGGTGGCGGCGGCCATGGGGGTGGCCCTGGAATTCCAGGGCTATACGGGCGGCGACCCGCTCGCCCGGTTCGATCGCATCGCCCGCGATCTGAACACCAGGCCGACGGCGGTGAACCTGAAGTGGGCGCTGGAACGCATGCGGCGGCTGCTGGAGCAGATCAAGGACCGGCCGCCGGAAGAGATCCGCGCCCGGCTGGCCGAGGAGGCCCAGCGGATCAAGCAGGAGGATATCGAAACGAACCGGGCGATCGGACGCCACGGAGCGCCCCTGGTGCCCGACGGCAAAGCCGTCCTCACCCACTGCAACGCCGGAGCCCTGGCCACGGCCGGCTACGGCACCGCGTTGGGAGTCATCCGGGCGGCAATGGAGGCCGGGAAGCGGATCGAGGTGTTCGCGGACGAGACACGCCCGTTTCTGCAGGGCGCGCGGCTGACCGCCTGGGAGCTCGTTCACGACGGCATCCCGACCACCGTGATCACCGACGGCATGGCGGGACACTTCCTGCGGTCGGGGCGGATCGGCTGCGTCGTGGTAGGCGCGGACCGCATCGCCGCCAACGGCGACGTGGCGAACAAGATCGGCACCTATTCCGTGGCCGTGCTGGCGAAAGAGAACGGCGTACCGTTCTACGTGGCCGCCCCCGTCTCCACGCTGGATCTGATGGTGAGCTCCGGGGACGAAATTCCCATCGAGCAGCGCCCTCCGGAAGAAGTGACCCACGTCGGCGGGGTCCGCATCGTCCCTGACGGGGCCCGGATCGAGAACCCGGCTTTCGACGTCACACCGCACCGTTACGTAACCGCGATCATCACCGAACGGGGTGTCGCCCGGCCTCCGTTCGAGGAGTCTCTGCGGAAGATTGCAGAAGCCGGCGTCGCACCGGCCACGCCGGCCGGCTGATTCCCTTCCGCCGATCCGGGACAAGTGGGACCGTTTCGCGGTGGTCCATGCCCGATCGTCCAGTGCCTCCCTCTCACGGCGTTATAATGGCGGCCTCATGGCACAGAGGAAGGCCGGCAGGACTGTCGTGGCGGAACCCCTCACGCCCACTCTCCTGGCCCGCCTGGGCGCTCTGGATTCGCTGCCGGAAACGCCGCCCGATTTCGATCCCGCCCGCTCTTGGGTGAACAAGTACCTGATCTTCACCTGCCACGGATACGTCGAATCCGGCAATCAGGGGATCGGAGTCTTGCGCCTCGAGCGGGAACCTGAAGAGCGCGGCGCCGGTTTCCTGTTCCGGGTTCGTCAGCGCATCGTCCATGACACCGGGCATGTCCACGAGATCGAAGTGCTGGCCCGCTGCCATGCGGACCGCCTGGCGACCCCGATCGAGTGGCGCCTGCTCAGCCGTATCGAAGACCCCGGCGGCCGGGAGTTACGCGGGCTCCAGAGTGAGGACCGCGGCTCGTTCGATGCAGGGAAGATCGTCGTCAAGAGAGGCTCCGCCGAACGGGTCCGGCCGTGGAAAGGCCCGTTGACGTCAGACTGGGGGCTTATGGAGGCCGTTCAGCGGCTGGATCCAGGAGCGGACAACAGCGGGCTGTTTTCCCTCCTCCAAGGGTTCGCGGTGATGAGGAGCGGCCAGGAGATCGTGGCTGTGCGGCAGGAGCGCGTGGGAGAGGTCGTGGGCGGGCCCTTGCTGAGAGTCACTCAGATCGGCCGGGGCGTGCTGCCTTACGATTACTGGCTGCTGCCAGGCCCGCGCCGGCTGGCGATCCTCACAACCGGCGCGAGGGCGTACATCCTCGACGAGCGGGCCGATGAAGCCGTCAACCGGCGGCTGCGGGCCATCCGGGCGCGGAACAGGAGGCGGCGCCATGATTGAGGTCAGCCGCCGGCGGTTCTTGAAGGCGGTCGGGTCGCTCCCGGCGACGGGCGCCTGCGGCCTCACGGGGCGCGCCACGCCGAACATACTCCTGATCATCACCGATCAGCAGCATATTGACACGATCAGTGCGCTGGGCTGCCGCTACAGCCGGACGCCCGCTATGGACGAGTTGGCGCGGCGAGGCGCCAGCTTCCACAACAGCTACTGCGCCGACCCGGTCTGCAGCCCGTCCCGCAGCGCAATCTTCACCGGCCGCATGCCTTCGGAAACGGACGTCGCGCGCAACGGGCGGCCCATCTACCGGGGGATTCCCAATCTTGGCCAGTGGTTCCGAGAGAAGAGCCGCTACGAAACTTACTACGCCGGCAAGTGGCACTTGCCGCGCACTTACATGGCCGAGATCCCCGGATTCGACGTTCTCCCGGGCGGGATCGGTGGGCAGGGAAACGTGGGCGATTCCTGTGTCTCGCGCGCTTGCGAGGACTTCCTCTGGGAACGCAGCTCGAGCCGGCCTTTCCTGTTGGTGGCCTCGTTCCTGCAGCCCCACGACATCTGTGAGTGGCTGCGGCTCAATCTCCGGGATCCCGGCGCGTTGCCATACCCGGAACTCGCGCCCCAACTCCCGGAACTCCCGCCGAATTTCGACTACGAGCCGTTCGAGCCCCGGCATTTGCAGCGTCTTCGCCAAAGCAACGAACCAGCCCGCGGGCAGTGGAGCGCGGAGCACTGGCGCTACTACATGTGGAGCTATTACCGCCATGTGGAGATGGTGGACGGCGAGGTCGGACGCATTCTGCAAGCCCTGGAGGACACAGGCCGCCTGTCCGACACCCTGGTTGTTTTCACCTCCGATCACGGGGAAGGGCTCGCCCGGCACCAGATGGTCCGCAAGAGCAGTTCGTACGAAGAGGCGGTCAAGGTGCCGTTTCTGATCTCCTGGCCGGGCGAGTTGCCGGAGAACCGGCAGGAGCCCGAGAAGCTTGTGAGCGGTGTCGACATCGTGCCGACCCTGTGCGACTTCGCCGGCATCCCGCCGCCGCCGAACCAGCGCGGCTGGAGCTTGCGGAACGCACTCACCGGGAAAGGCGAGCACCCGAGAGAGATGCTCGTGGTCGAAATACCGGCCGATGTCGGCCGGGTGGTCCGGACTCCTGGGTACAAGTACGTGACCTACGCCGGCGATACTCTGGATCAGTTCTTCGACATGCAGCGGGATCCCGGCGAGACGCACAACCTGGCCGCCCTCAGCGGTGTGGCAGCCGTCATCGAAGACCACCGGCGGCTCTTACGGGAATGGGAACAGATGTTGCGCCCGGCCCCGAACCAGCCGCATGCCGACGCTTGGTGGCGCCGCCCGCCCGGCTAGGGCCCGCGCGGCGGCTGAGCAGCCTGCGAGCCCGCTGGGCCGGACGAGCCGCATCCCGGCTCGATCAGCCCTTTTGGAACCCTTGACAACGCTGCAGCGGTGCTGTTAGTGTTTGTTATTGATTTCCATTGGAGAGGCGGGAGCCTGCCTCCCCAGGAAGCCTCAGGCACCGCGAGAGTACCGGCGAGGATCTATGCCCGTCAAGGGCAGGGGCCGCACATGAAGCAGCAATATTTCATCGTCATTCTCGCCCACTCGCTTCACGGTCGCATCCGCCGCATTCACGTGCCCCACAAGATCGTCTACGCCATCTTGGGCTTGGCGGTGGTGGGTGTGTTCACCGTGCTCGGCTTCCTTGGTAGCTACGCGAGGATGGCGCTCAAAGTAGCTGATTACAATTCATTACGGACTGAACTTCAACTGTTACAAGAACGTTACCGCGCCCTGCAGCAAGAGGCGAGCGAGAGAAATCAGCAACTGGCGTCGCTCAAGATGTTCGCTTCCGAGGTCTCGCTGGCTTACGGGATCAAGCGGCGGCTGGAAGGTCCCGTGGATATCAGCGCGGAAGGCTCCCTGTTGCCCAGCTATCGGGAATCGCTGGAAGAGTACAACTTCTTGAAAAGCGCCAACTTCTCGATCTTTTCGCGCAAAGCGCCGGCCGCCTGGCGCTACAGTCCCGACAGCCAGCCGACGCTGTGGCCGGTGAACGGCCGCTTCACCAGTTACTTCGGCAAGCGTTCTGACCCGCTGACCGGCTTCTCGGCGTTCCATCCCGGCGTGGATCTCCAGGCCCCGAAAGGCACGCCCGTGCGAGCAGCCGGCGACGGCGTGGTCGTCCGTGCGGAGTGGGCGGGCCGATACGGCAAGCTCGTGGTGATCGATCATGGCGGAGGAATCACCACGTATTACGGGCACCTGGATCGCATCGAGGTCATCGCCGGCCAGTACGTCCGCAAGGGACAACTGATCGGCAGGGTCGGCCGGACGGGGCGTGCGACCGGAACCCACCTGCACTACGAGGTTCGCCAGGGCGGCACTCCGGTAAACCCGTACACGTACTTGCGGCGTTCGGTCAAGCCGTTCGACTCGGCCCGATCGCATTTCCCCTTCTGACGGGCGGCCACCATCCACGGCAATCCTCGAGGCCGGGACTCTGTTGCTTCCTCTGTTACCGGGCGATAGCATGATGCAACGGAGGCTGATTCCAACATGGTTTCGACGACACGGCGGCACTTCCTGGCTTCGTTGGCGGGAGCTGCGGCTGTACGATCCCCGGCTGCCCCGGCGGCTGCGGACCGGCAGAACGTACTGTTCATCGCGATCGACGATCTGAACGACTGGATCGGCTGCCTGGGCGGCCATCCCGACGCCAAGACGCCGAACTTCGACCGCCTCGCCGGGCGAGGTGTTCTTTTCACGAACGCCCACTGCGCCGCGCCGCTTTGCAATCCCTCCCGGGCTGCCATCATGACCGGAATTCGCCCTTCGACGTCGGGCGTTTACCTCAATTCTCAGCCGTGGAGAAAGTCAGAGGTGCTCGCCGGCGCCGTGACGCTGCCGCAGCACTTCATGGCTCACGGTTACTGGGTCGCCGGGGCAGGCAAGATTTACCACGGACGCTATCCGGATCCGCCGAGCTGGCATGAGTACTGGCCGTCGCAGACCCAGAACCGGCCGCGGGACCCTGTGCCGCCGAACCGGCCGCTGAACGGCATTCCCAAGACGGCCCATTTCGATTGGGGACCCGTCAAGGTCCGGGATTCGGAGATGGGCGACAGGAAAGTGGTCCAATGGGCGGCGGACCAGCTCCACCGCAAGCACGACCGGCCGTTCTTCCTCGCCTGCGGCATCTTCCGCCCGCACCTGCCTTGGTACGTGCCGGAAAAGTACTTCGACATGTTCCCCCTGGGCCGGATCACCCTTCCAGAGGTGAAGGCCGACGACCTGGACGACGTCCCGCCGATCGGCCGCAAGTTCGCCAACCCGGAGGGCGACCACCGCAAGGTGATTCAATACGGGCAATGGAAGAAGGCCGTCCAGGGTTACCTGGCTTCCATCGCTTTCGCCGACGCCTGCCTTGGAAAACTCCTCGAAGCCTTCGACGCGAGCCCATACCGGGATACGACGACGATCGTCCTGTGGAGCGATCACGGCTGGCACCTGGGCGAAAAGCTGCACTGGAGGAAGTTCGCTTTGTGGGAGGAGGCTACCCATAACGTGTTCCTGGTCGTCTCGCCCGGTCTGACGAAGTCCGGAACGGTGTGCCGGCGCCCCGTCGACATGATGGATATCTATCCGACGCTGATCGACATCTGCGGACTCAGGAAGCGCGAGGGGCTCGAGGGCATCAGCCTGTTGCCGTGGCTGAAGAACCCGGAGCTCGAGAAAGAGCGTCCGGCGCTCACCACCTATCAGCGGGGCAACCACTCGGTCCGCACCGAGCGCTGGCGCTACATCCGCTACCACGATGGGACGGAGGAGCTCTACGATCACGAGAAGGACGAACTGGAGTGGTACAATCTCGCGGCCAGGCCCGAGTACGCAGACTTGAAACGGAAACTCGCCCGGTGGTTCCCGAAAACAGACGCTCCGAATTCCCCCATCGAAAGGAGGCGGACTGGCATCGCTTGATTCGGCGTCTCAGGCGAGCCGTTACGGGAATCGCCGACCCTCTCCGCTCCCCGGCGTGGCGCCGTCCTGGGTGCAGTGGGGCCGGGGCAGGCGGCGGCCCCGGCAGGTCAGCTCTTCTTCGAGGTGATCGCCGAGAAGGTGGTCACCCTGCGGCGGACATTGGTGCTCCCACAGTGTGGACACTTCCATCCGCCTTTGTCGAGATCCGAGATGTGGAGGACGAGATCGAACTCCTTGTTGCAGTCACGGCACGCGAATACGTAACGTGGCATAGCTTTTTCCTCCCTCTCCGGAATTCCATTGTAAGGAGACGAGCGGGAAAACGGCCGGGATTCAGCGCCCGTGCCATTCCGGCGGGCAGGAGCAGGCCGTTTCAGCGGACCACCACCCTGCGGTGGTCGCCCCGGACGGTAATCTTTGGGTGCCGGACGAACGCCCGGTACTGGTACTCGGCGCCCGGTTTCAGCCCTTCTATAGCGATCGAAAACCTGCCCGGAGCAGTCATGGTGCGGGTGGCCGTCCGCTTCCATTCGGTGTTGTCCATCGCCTCGGCGAAGCCCCGGTAGAGCTGGTACTCGAAGCCGACTTCCACCCGCCCGGCCCCGGCCAGCTCGACCAGGTTCCCTTCGAGAACCACCCGGCCGCCGCCCGGGGTCTGGGCCCCGAGGGTCTCGGCGTACGGCGTCACCGTAAATGCCGGTTCGACGTTCTCCAGCTTCACCACCACCGGGTTGTGCCATTTGTGGTTGTTGTAGAGCCTCTGAGCCCGGACGACGGAGATTTCCAGGCCTGCGCCGGTCTGCTCGAAGCGCGGTGTCGGATCGTTGTCGGGCTGGTACTCGACGATCTTCGCATTCTGGCCGAGTACGCTGATGCGTGTCTGCGGCGTCGCCTTGACGGACCGCAGGAGGAACTCGCGCCGCTCCCCCCGCCGCCAGTCCGGCTGGCGGGTGAGAAAGGCGTAGACCGTGTTCGCGTCCTTTTTCCTGGTGAACCAGATGTTCTCCTCGTTCGGCACCACCCACGGGCGCGTGCCGTGGATCGACTCACCGTTGACCGCGTGCCACAGGGCGATCTCCCGCAGGCGCGCCTCCTGTTCGATTGGCAGTTCCCCATTGGGCTTCGGTCCAACGTTCAACAGGAGTGATCCTCCCTTGGCCCGCGTCTCGATCAGGATTTCGATAATCCGAGTGCCCGATTTGTATACCTCGTTAGTGGGCTTGTACTGCCATTGGGTGCCCATTGTGAGGTTGGCCTCCCAGGGACCTTCGGGCGGGCGTCCGGGCACGAACTGTTCTGGAGTCTCGATCGCGCCGCGGGTGATCAAACAATCCGGCTGCAGGCGCCACGCCGTCCGGCGGGCCGGCTCTTCGCCCTCGCCATCGATGAAGAAGACATCGACGCGGCCGTAATTGGTGAACAGCTCGGTCACCTGGGCCTCGATGTGGCGGACGTAGGCCGGGTCGCGGTCCGGGTGCGGATCGAGATTCCGGCGGCGGATTACGAAGCCGTGGCGGTACAGCCAGGCGAAGTCTTCCGGGGAATAGTAAAGTCCGACGGCGAGGCCCTGCCTTCGGAGAGCCCTCACGTAGCCGTAGAGGACATCCTTGCCATACGGCGTGTTGGTGATCTTGAAGTCGGTGGTCTTCGTATCCCACCAGCAGAAACCGCTATGGTGCTTGGCGGTGAAGACGACGTACTTCATCCCGGCGAGCTTGGCCAGGACGGCCAGTTCGTCCGGATCCCAGCGTTTCGGGTTGAACGTGCGCGGCAGTTCCCGCAGGAACCACTCGACGTACTCCCTGGAAGCGCCTACCAGGCTGTGGCTGATCACGCTGCCGATCTGGCTGTCCACGCTCCAGTGGACGAACATCCCGAACCCGGCGTCCTGGAGCCATTCCAGGCGCTCCGGCTTGTTGCCGAGCCCGGCCCCGCCGGCTGGTTGAGACTGCGCGGCTGCAGGCGCCAGCGCCAGAGCAGCGGAAACGGCAAGGCGGCGGACGAATTGGCCTTGGACGAGCTTCATGGGGATACGGAACAGTATAACGTTAACGATGCAGCGGCTCCACCCCGCGCCCTGGCGCCGTGTAGGCTGCAAGGACCGGAAGATCTTCCCGCCCCTCAGCCGGCTCGGTTGCGTCTGCCGGCGGCCCGAGTGCGGCAACGCCAATAATGGTTTATCCGCGGGCCGCGGTCAGCGGGCGCCGCCGGCGAAGGCGCTGGGACCGCCGACCGGGCGTCAGTGTGCGGAGTACTGGGGTTGGGGCGGATTGAGCGTTACCTGAATGGTCCGTTCGGGCTCGTTCACCTCGAAGTACTTCCCGAAAGTCTGGTACTTCTTGGCGATCACTTGAACGAGAATCTTGCCTTGCGGCAAAGGAGGCATCTTGGCGACACCTTCCTGGTTCGTCTTCAGCTCCCACTGGTGGCGCTTCTTTTTTCCGAACCGTTTGATAGACCGGCCTTCGACGAAGCGCACGATCACCGAAGCGCGATCCACCGGCTGGCCCTTGTGGTTCCGCACTTCCACCCGGAGGCGCGTCATCGGTTGGTCGCCGGCCAACGGAGCGCTCAATACCGCCGCCGCCACGGAGATGACCGCTCTTCTCGTCCACATACCACCAGTATAGGGCGGATCCGCCGGCGGCAGGCTGGAATGTGCCGGGTGTAACGACACTGCGTGGGCGCTCCCGGGAGGCCATCAGGGCCGTGTTCCCGCCGGCCGAGAAGCGGAAGGGGCGCTCGCTAACGAGCGCCCCTTCGCCGTGTCGATCAGATTTGACCCTGAACTGACGACGGAATGGTCCCCTTCTCCTAGGGGCGTTCTTAGTTTACCACCCTTGGCGCGGCGGAATCCTGCCCCTCAGCCGCGGAATGGCGCCCGCGGTTTCCGGCGGCGAATCGCGAGCAAGATGAGCCCGGCTCCAACCAGCAGATCGGAACTTGGCTCCGGGGCCGCGTGGAAGAGGAAGCCGGGGCCGAAGAAAGTCATATCGGTGCGCAAGTGCCCCGCCGGGAGGGATAGGTATGAATTGTAGTTGTACGTGTAGCCGTCATAGCCGATCTCGGGGGCGATGACCAATCCGGGCGGGTTCCAGGCGTGCGTGCCCGTGTCGGCGAGCGTGAAGCCCACGATGGCGTACTGCGTCCCCGCTTGCAGCAACACCGGTGAGATGCTCAAGTACCGGAAGACGCCCCTCACGAAACCGTCGGTGCCCCCTACCACTGCACTGGCAATCACCGAAGAACCCGATACCTCATATAGACTGACCGGATGGTCCTGAGTGAGGCCGTCCTGGTTGTGGTCATACATACCGAGCGCCGTCACCCAGAAGTTCACTACAGGAGTGAAGTAGTAAGCATCGTTGCCGGTGGCGGTGTTCGCCGGGTTGGCCGGCTGCGGGAAATCGAAGGCGGGCACCACCGCGGCGGAGGCAAGGCCGGCCACGGCAACGAAATAGAGGCCAACGGCCAGGATCACTTTGCTCATCGAGCGCCTGAGTCCGCACATGTCATTTGTTTCGTATAACATATCTAGCATACAGTTGTAAACAAAACGCAAACGGTTCGGGTCCCGGGCCTTCCCGGGCCCCTCGAGCCACTGCAACCGGCGGGCCATTCCTCAGCAAGCGCGGAGCGGAGCGCATTCCTGATTGGTTTTCAATGAGATACAGTCCCGCCCGGCCGTGCGTGGAGCATGCTGGGACCGGCGGCGGGGGAAGGAAACCGGGACTGTCTGTCACCCGCGGGGACAAAATGTCCCCGGGACGTGTTCATCAGAGCACCCCGGCGTCTTCCAGGAGTCGCCCGTTCGAGAGCACTTCGGCAACCGGGCCGCAAGCCAGGATGCGGCCGCTGGCGAGCAGCGCCAGACGGTGGACGGTGCGACCCAGAAAATCCAGATCGTGGCTTGTGATCAGGCACGCGGTGTGAGTCGAGCGCAGCAGTTCGGCAAGGCGCCGCGCCGAGGGACGGTCGAGCTCCGCCGTGGGCTCGTCGAGCAAAAGCAACTCCGGCTCCGGGGCCAGCGCCGCGGCCAGGGCGGCGCGTTTGCGCTGGCCGAGGCTGAGTTCCGCTGCCGGGCGTTCCGCTTCGTGTGCCAGGCCCATGACCTCGAGCGCCTCCATCGCCCGGGGGCGGGCCTCGGCAGGCGCCAGGCCGCGGTTCAGGAGCGGCAGGGCCGCATCGTCGAGGATCGACGGCATGAACAGTTGGTCTTCCGGGTTCTGAAAGACCACGCCGATGCGGCGCCACGACTTCCGGGTGACCCGCTCTCCGAAGAGGCGGATCGATCCTTCGGCCGGCAGCAGGCCGAGCAGACACCAGAGCAGCGTGGTCTTGCCCGCGCCGTTGCCGCCGGCCACGCCCAGACGCTCTCCCGCGTCGAGGCGCACCGAGATGCCGCGGAGAATCGGCTCTCCTTTCCGGTAGCCGAAGGTGAGTTCGCGAGCCTCCAGCAACGGTGTCATCGCCCGATCCCCCGGAGCAACTGGGCGGCGTAGAACCGCTCGGCCCGCACCAGCACGCGCGCGAACACAGCGGCCAGTGCGGAAGCGAGGGACGCGAACCAGCCTCTGCCCCACCGGCGCGGCGCGGCGAGGCGCTGGGCGAGGAGCACCCGCCGGGTCTCGGCGAGCAGGATGGAGGTGAAGTGCCGGAGCATCCAGAGATAGAGGGCGGCGGCGTAGAAACGGGAACCGGGGCCGACCCGGCGCAGCAGTGCGGCCCACGGAACCAGCCTCACGGCGACGAGTACCGCCGCGGCGACGGCGATGGTCCGAACCGGCAACCACCAGTCGATGCGACCGCCCCAAGCCTGCAGAACGACGAGGAAGGCGGCGAAGACGAGCACCGGCAGCAACAACCTGGCCGCGCGCGGGACTCTCATTCGTCCGCCCTCCGGACTACGACCAGGTACCGCTCCGGCTCGTCGCATGCCTCGAGGGGAACGGCGCCGAGGCCGGCCAGGATACCGGCGGCTTCGGCGGCCGGCGGGAGCGTATCGCCGGCCACCGGCCCTCCGATCTCCCGGTGCTTCTCGTTGAGCCGGGCGCTGCCCAGCAGGTGCCCTACCGCCAGCCGGCCGCCGGGCGCCACCACCCGCCACAGCGCGTCCAGGGCGGCGGGCGCAGGCCCCAAATGCGGCAGGATGCCGAAGCAAAGGACTGCGTCGAATGAGCGGCGGGGAAACGGCAGCGCCAGGGCGTCCGCGCAAACCCGGGCTACACCTCGCTCGCCGTGCATGTCACGGCTGGCGCGGAGCATGGCGAGCGAAAAGTCCGCCTCAACGACCAAGACATCCGGGAAACGCCGCCGCAGGAACGGCAGCAGGAGCCCCGTGCCGGAACCGACGTCGAGGACGCGCCGGCCTTTCGGCGGTACGGCGGATCGGCAGAAGGCGTCCACCCGCCGGGACCAGTCCGGGGGCCGTGGCAGCGAATCCCACTCGGCGGCGAGACGGTCGAAATAGTCCCGTTTCTCCGGCTGCATCATCGCTCTTCACTGAACAGGAGTCCGGGCCGCCGGCGCAAAAACCTCAGGACGAGAGGAATGACGGTGAGCTGCAGCGCCACTCCGGGCAGTCCGTGGAGCAGGGCCGCCACCGAGACGAACCCGGGGGGCAGCTCGAACGCCTGGGCGAGAACCCATGACAGGCCGAACGCCGCCGCCCGCCCGGCGGCCACCGCCGGGATCAACACGATCCAAACGTTGCGCCGCGCCGCCCGGCGGAACAGCGAGGCGATCGACGCCACGAGGAACGCTTCCCCGGCAACCACCAGCGCCACCGGGGGGTACAGTGGCGGCATTCCGGTGGCTGCGGCCGAAAGAAGCGGAACCAGCAGCGCCGTCCCGGCAGCCCAGGGCAGGGGAGTGAGAAAGCCGTTGAGCAGCAGGGGCAGCAGCATCGGGAGGAAGTGGCTGCCCAAGCCCACGGCGTGGAACGCCACCGGCAAGACCAGCCCCAAAGCGCCCATGACGGCGCTCACGACCATGGCTTGGAGCCGCTCCTGGCGCATCGCCTAGAAGGATATCGTGAAGCCCCCGGCTCCGTTGACGCCCGGCATGGGGTAGCCGGTGACCACCTGGTAGTCTTCGTCGATCCAGTTGTCCACGACGGCGAACGCCGACAGGCGCTGGTTTACCTGAAACGTCGCCTTGAACGACGGTACGGCATAGCCTCCCAGCTCGCGCGTCTTCCGCACGTCGGCCCACCGGCTGCCCACCGCGACGCCCCCGGCGTATAGGAAGAGGCGCCCGAAGTTCAGCTCCATGCCGTAGACGGCTTTGTGCGAGGGCAGATAAGGGGCGCGGTTCGTCGAGCGAAGATAGGCGTAGCCGCCGGTAAGCGTCAGATGGCTCGAAGCCCGCCACCGGAGGTCGGTCTCGGCGCCGCGGTTGATGGTGCGGCCGGCGTTCCGCAGCTCCAGATTCGGCCAGCGGCCCTGGACGACGATCATGTTGTCGAGATCGGCGTAATAGCCGGCGACCGATGCCGCCAGCGCAGGCGCCGGGCGGAACTGGAACGAAAGCTCGTAGTGCCAGAGACGTTCCGGGTCGAGGGCCGGGTTCGGGGCGGGGAAAAGGTAGAGCTCGCGAATGGTCGGGTTCCGGAAGCCCCTGGCCACGGAGGCGCCGAGCGACCAGGATTCGCTGAGGCGTGCGGTGAGCTGGAACTCGGGCACGGCGATGCCGCCGAAGATGGAGTTGTGCTCGCCGCGCAGTCCGCCGAGGAGGGTCAGCCGCGGCGTAGGGCTCCAGTGCAGGCGGCTGAAACCGGCCGCGCCCGTGCCGAAGTGGCGGCCGAAGTCACGCCCGAAGCGGACGTTCCAGCCTTGGCCGCCGTAATCGACGAGGTCGCCTCCGGCCTCCAGCATGAGGGCGGGCGAGAGGAGGAACTGTTCGTGGATGCGGGCACCTATGGTCCGGTCGTTGGAGCGCCAGCCGTCGGAGATGTGGTGGTGGCCCCAGCTTCCGAAAGCCCGCAAGGCGCCCCAGGCGCGGGAGCCGCTGTTTTCGAGGTTCCAACTGAAGCCGCCGCGGCCCACCGAGACCCAGTTGCCCGGCGGGCGCCCGATGGGTCCGGGATCCTCGACGACGAAGTGGCCGTAGCGGCCGCGGATCGTGGTTCGCCAGAGCGGCGTGATCCGATAGCCGAGAGCGAGGGTGCCGTCCTGGTTGCGGAAATGCGAAACCGGCCGGTGGCCGTTGGTATGATCCACCCCGGCGGTGACGTGGTAGAACCAGCGGTCGAAGCCGGCGCCGTGTTTCAAGCGGTACTGGCCGGTCCAGTAGCTGCCGAGACTGCCGGTGAGTTCCGTGTGGAAGCCCTCCACCGGATCGGCCGGCTGAATGTCGATGACCCCGCCCATGGCGTTCGATCCATAGAGAACCGAGGCCGGGCCTTTGAAGACCCTGACCGTGGCCGCGTCCGGCAAGCTGTAGAAATCCGGCAGCGGGTGGCCCATCATTCCCATGTAGTCGGGGCGGCCGTCGATGACGACCAGGACGCCGGTGTTCGGCGAATTGCCCACGCCGCGGATGGAGACCTGTCCCGTGCCGCCCTGGGCGATGCCGTAACCCATGACGCCGCGGCGGGTGACGAAGGCGCTGGGAACGAGCCGGTCCACGGCGTCGAACACCGTGCGTGCGCCTGTCTGGTCGATTTTCACCGCCCCCGCCACCATCGGCCCGGCGGTCAACTCTTCCGGGGCGCCTACTACCTGAACGGTCGAATAGACCGGTTCCGGCGACAGTTCCGCGGTCACTTCCTGCTGTCCGGCTTCGACGGTCACGTAGGAGGTCTGGAAGCCGGCGGCAGCGACGCGAATGATCGCCGGGGGCGTGATTTCGGCCATAGCGGCTCCGTCGGGTCCGGTGACGAAGGTGCGTCCGCCGGCCGCTACGGTGGCCGAGGGAAGCGGCCGCCGGCTGGGGTCCACGACGCGGATACGGACGGCGGCCGCCAGCGTGAGGGAGCAGATCAAGAGAATCAGAGCGGATACACGGATACGTAGCATGCCGAGATCGTAGCACGATTGTACCCTTCGTGCTACCGCGGCCCTCCGGGGCGCGTCCGTAATCCGCCCTTGGAGGGCGCGAGGATGCGTGGGAGCGAGGGATGGCGGGGCTGGGAAGGGAAGGGGAGGGTTCACCGGGTAGGTGCGGGATTGGTTGGAGTTTGGTGGCGGGCTTGTCAAAGAAGCGAAAGACGGAGCGCCGACCGGCCGAAGGGGAGTTGCCGTTCGACTACGACTGGGAGCCGGCCGAGGAGCTGCTGACGGCCTACGCCGGGGCGCCGTTGGTGGTGCGGACGATGCGGTCGCTGGGGGTGGGCAAGAGCGTG
>JALSRK010000021.1 GCA_026984795.1 Solibacteraceae bacterium
TTGACAAGCCCATCGCCAAACTCCAAGCAATCCGGCACCCACTCGGTGAAACCTCCCCTCCCCTTCCCAGCCCCGCCATCCCTTGCCCCCAACGCATCTTCCCCTCCCCTAAGGGCGGATTACGGGCAGGGTGGTGTGATGTTGCTTTGGACATTTCATCGGCGTATGATCGAAACGATTGGCCAACCCGCGGCGACGAGAGCTGGAGGGGTGGGGGTTGGGGTATTCGAGGCAGTGGCTGTCCGGGTCCGTGCCCGGAGAAGCCTGGCTGCCACATGGCGGGAGAGGCTGGATATCTCCCGGCGGCGCTCTCCTGCGACAGCGCCTGAGGAGCTGAGCCTCAGGGCTGGGAACAATTCGGACCTAACGTCCCGTCACGGGGGCCATCATGGCGACGGGGACTGGCATGTCGCATTCATCGGCTCGCGATGAAGGTTTGCGCCGCAACCTCACTGACCGGGACCGCGAGGAGTTTGGCCGCGAGTTGGGGCGCGTCCTCGAGAGCGAAACCTTTTCGAGTTCACGGCGGCTCAGGGGATTCCTGGCGTACGTGGGCGAGGTGGCCCTGGAAGGCCGCGACGACGTAGACCAGTACGAGATCGCCGAACGGGTCCTGCACCGGGACGAACATTTCAATCCCCTGGACGACGCCTCGGTAAGGAAGCTCGCCAGCCAGGTGAGGCACAAGCTCGAGGAGTATTACGCGGGAGAGGGCAAGTCTAATCCGGTGGTGATTTCGCTGCCCCGGCGTTCCTACGTCCCGCGATTCCGATACCGGAGCGCAGAGTCGCCAGGACAGGGCGGCGTCCAAGGCGCCGGCCGGAAAGCTTCGCTTGCAAACCGGGGGTTGGCGGGCCGGGCGTGGCGAACGGCGGGCGCACCCGCGCTCGAGCGCTTTATGCGGGCGCTGGGCTCCGGCTGGATCGCCGCGACTTTGATGACGGTGGTCGCGGCCGTACTCGGGTTCACTCTCTGGCGGACATGGGAAAAACCACTACAATCGGTCTCTCTAACCGGCGCCGCGTCGCCCGAGGCGGTGGTGATCGTCACTCAGAAGGGCGATCTTCGCGGCCCCCAGCTCGATCTTGCTCCCGGGGCGGTGCTTCTCGGCCCCCAAGTGGGCGCCAACGAAGAAGTCACCGTCAAGATGACCTTCACTCCTAGCTACGCCACACACCAGGCAGGAGTGATGGTCATCGACACGCCGGACCGCTTCGTGCGGCTGGGCAGACACTTCAAGACCCAGGCCATGCTCGAATTCGCCCAAGAGGCTGGAGGAGTGTACCATGGCCCGGAAGCGACTTACGAGTATGACCCGGCGGGACAGACGGGGCGGCCGATCTGGCTGTCGATCCGGCGGGACGATACGGTGTTCCGGGCGTACACGAGCGCTGACGGTCTGGAGTGGAAGGAGTTCGGCCGCCCCATCATCGCCGCTGAGCCGATGGCGGCCCCACGGGCTGCTCTGTATGGCTTCAACGGCCGCACAGATATCCCCTCCGCAAAGGCTGTGTTCGAGAACTTCTCGGTGGGGACAGCCTTTCACAACCGCCCGCAGGGTCCGTGGGACCCGACCGCATTGGGCGGCTGGCGGGTGGAGGCCGCTTGTCCCGGAGAGCCCGAAGCCTTCATTTCGGGAGACGCTCTTACGATCTCTTTTTCCGACTCCGCCATCGACTGCGACTGGCGGCTGATGCGAACCGCCCCGGAAGGAGATTGGACGCTCGACGTCCTGATGGATTTCGTTCCCGTAGAGGGAAGTTCCGCCGGCCTCGTCGCCCGCGGCTCAACCAGGGAGCTGCGCTTTGTTCGCCGGGACTTGAACGGCGGCTCGATCATGATGGAACTCGACGTGGACTCCGACGTCAGCGTGCCGGACTTCCCCGGCTACCCCCTAATCTCGCTGCGCTTGCGGGCCCGCGACGGAATCCTCACCGGTGCGTTCAGCAAGGACAGCGTCCACTTCCACGAGGTGCCGCGGAGCGTGCCGTTGTCACGCTTGGGGAACGATGTGGAATTCGGATTGGCGGCCGGAATTGCCCATTGGAGCAGCCCGGGTTACCATCCCCCCGCCCGCTTTTATCGAGTCGAGCAGCCGATCGAAACGGTTGAACCCCTCTCTGCTCAGGGATCCAAGATGACGTCTGAGGACGTTCCTTAGTCTCCGGACTGACCGCCTGCCCCGGGCCGCCCGGTCACACCTCAGCTCTAACGCTTCGCACTGCATTCCGCGGGCGTCGAGGGCGTGGAACGTTCTGTCACCAAGCGGAACGATCACGCACTTCTCACGCCTGCCCGGGGGCCGGTAGACTTGGGATGACCTGAACGAAGCCGAAAGGAGAAGCACTCGTGGACCGTCGCCGCTTCGTGGGGGCCGCGCTGGCCGCTGGTGTTGCTGCTGGGGCAGCCCGCCGCGTCAGGATCGCCTTTCTTGGCGGCAGCCATTCCCATGCCCGGGGCAAAGTGGAGGTGGTCAGCAAGCTGCCGGATTACGAGCTTGCCGGGATGTGGGAGCCTGACCTTGCTTTGATGGAAGGCTACCAGGCCCGTGGAATCAAGCGGCTCTCATTGGACGATCTCCTTGAAGACGAGTCCGTCGAAGTTATAGTGGTCGAGTCCGACATTCCGGACCACGCCCATCACGCCCGCCTGGCGCTCGAGGCCGGCAAGCACGTTCACATCGAAAAGCCGCCCGCGCTGACGCTGGAAGACTTCCGGCGGCTCCTGCGCCTGGCGGCCCAGAAGAAGCGCCTCGTGCAGGTAGGATACATGTGGCGCTATCACCCGGGCATCAACGCGATCTTCGAAGCTGTCGCAAAGGGCTGGCTGGGGGACGTTTACCTGGTTCACGCCGTCATCAACAAGTCGCTTGATCCAGCACGGCGGCCGACGTGGGCCCGCTTTCGCGGCGGCCAGATGTTCGAGTTGGGATGTCATGTCATCGACCCGCTGGTCCGCCTGCTTGGCCGCCCGAACCGGGTCACCCCGTATCTGAAGAAACACGGTGACTACGACGACAATCTCGCCGACAACACTCTGGCGGTCTTTGAATACTCGAAGGCCATGGGCGTCGTCATGGGAACTGCGCTGCAACCCAACTCGGGCCGCTACCGCACCTTTGCCGTCTTCGGGGCCAACGGGACGGCTACGCTGCGCCCGATCGAGCCTCCGGTTCTCGAGATAGACCTCAAGCGCGCCGCCGGTCCCTATCCCGCGGGTCCTCAGCGTGTGAAGCTTCCCCCCTACGAGCGCTTCGTGGACGACTTCATCGAGCTGGCGGCCGCGGTGAGGGGCGAACGGACCTTACGCGTCTCCGCCGCCGAGGACCTTCTGGTACAAGAGGCTTTGCTCAAGGCGTCCGGGATGTAGGCGAGGAGCACGGACCATGCCGCAACCCAACCGACGGGAATTCCTGGGAGCCGCTGCCGGCGGCGCGGCGTTCGCCGCCCCGGCTCGAAATTACCGGAAGCCCGGCTGCTTCACCGTCGACTGCCAGAGCCACATTTTCGTGCCGGAGCTGGTCGAGTGGATGCAGAAGCGGAAGGAGCCCCCGTACGCCTATCGCCAGGGAGGGCACACGTATGTCGTCGTCGGCAAGTGGCGCCGCCGCCTGCGGGAAAAGCACATGGACATCGAAGCCAAGCTCGCCGACATGGACGAGGCCGGCATCGACGTCACCGCCCTGAGCATCAACGATCCCGGGCCTGAGCTGTTCGGCAAGGATGGAATGTCGGTGGCCCGCCTGGTCAATGACTACGTTGGGGAGATCGCCCGCAAGCACCCGAAACGGTTCGTGGGTCTCTTTGTCCTGCCCCTGCAGGACGTAGACGCCTCTTTGCGGGAACTCGAACGGTGCGTAGAGCGGCTGGGGATGAAGGGAATGCTGCTCTACTCGAACCTCAACGGGAGCTTTCCGGACGAGCCCCGATTCCACCCGGTGTTTCAAGAGGCCCGGCGGCGGGGCCTGCCGATCCTGCTCCATCCGGCGTATCCCGTCACCTACGAGGCCACGCGCGGTTACAACATGACCGCCGGGTTGGGGCTGATGTTCGACACGACGATCGCCTTGGCGCGCATCATCCTCGCTGGAATTCTCGAAGAGCTGCCCGATCTGAAGCTGGTCTGCCCCCACGTCGGCGGCACGCTGCCCTATCTCATCGGCCGGATCGATCATCAGACCCAGGTGCTCAAGCGGGGGGCGGAAAACATCCGAAAGCCCCCGAGCCAGTATCTGAAACAGGTCTACCTGGACGCTGTCTCGCCGCTGCCGTTGGCGATCCGCTATGGGATCGACTTCGCCGGCGCGGATCACATGTTGTATTCGAGCGACCACCCGTGGGTGGACCCGAAGTCGATCGTCCGGCACATTCAAAGCCTCGAGCTGCCCGCCGCCGACGAACTCGCGATCTTCGGAGGGAACGCAAGGAGGTTGTTCGGCCTGTGAGGTTCACGCGGCGGGCTCTGCTGGTCTCCTTCGGCGGTCTGGCGTGCCGCCGCGGGAACCGGTTCCAGAGCGCGGAACAGGACAGCGGCGGAGCGTTCCGCCTGGCCATTTGCAACGAGACCTTCCAGGGGTGGGATTTCGCCCGCTCCTGCCGCGGAGCGCTGGAAACCGGTTACACGGGAATAGAGATCGCCCCCTACACGTTGTCGGAGGACCCGGCCAGCCTGGCGTCCGGCCGGCGGAACGAGTTCCGCCGGACCATGGCTTCCGCCGGCGTCGAATATGTCGGACTCCACAGCCTGCTCACGGCGCCGCACGGAGCGCTTCACATCACTACTCCGAACGAGGCCGTCCGGAGGCGCAGTTGGGACTACTTTCGGCGGCTGATCGACCTCGCGGCGGACCTGGGCCCAGCCCCGGTCATGGTTCTGGGCTCCGGTAAGCAACGCAGCACGGTGGAAGGATCGAGCGTGGCGGACGCCCTGAAACGGCTGGAGGACGGCCTTGCCGAAGTGGCTCCGCACGCCGAGCAACGGGGCGTTACGATCCTGGCCGAGCCCCTGGCCCCGCACCTGTGCGATGTGTTGAACACGGTCGGCGAGGCCGTGGCTCTGGTTCGGAGAATCGGTAGCCCGGCCGTCCAAACGATGTTCGACACGCACAACGCCGCCGCCGAGACCCTGCCCCACGGCGAAGTGATCCGCAAGTACGCCCCATACATTCGCCACGTCCATCTCAACGAGATGGACGGGCGGGCGCCGGGTATGGGCTCCTACGATTTCTCCCGGGTACTGCAGGCTCTGAAGGAGATCGGCTACGGCCGGTGGCTTTCGGTGGAGGTCTTCCACTTCGAGCCGAGCGGCGAAGAAGTAGCCAGACGGGCAGCCCGGTATCTGCGGCAGGTGGAAGCCCGATTGGCGGGTAGGACCGGCCGGCGAAGGCCGGTCGCCGGCGCTGGGAGGTTTCCAGGAATCGAGACCGTTTGAGAGCGAGGAGGATACACGATGAAACGACGGTACTTCATTGGCGCATTGGCCGCGGCGGCTGTCTCCCATAAGTTGGCTTCGGCGAATGACCGAGTGAACGTGGCCATCATCGGCGTGGGCGGACGTGGCCGCAGCCTGCTGGGGAGGTTTGTAAAGACTCCCGGCGCTCGGGTAACTCATATTTGCGACGTGGACAAAGCTTCGCTCGAGCGGGCCCATGCCGTGCTCGCGAAGCTGGGGGCCCCGGAGGTGGAAGACACGGGCGACATGCGGTACATCTTCGACAACCGCGACGTGGACGCGGTTGTCATCTGCACCCCCGACCACTGGCACGCGCCAGCGACCATACTGGCGTGTGACGCGGGCAAGGACGTCTACGTCGAGAAGCCGGTATCACACAACATTCGCGAAGGCCGTCTGATGGTCGATGCGGCCCGGCGCAACAAGAGGGTCGTTCAGGTGGGCACGCAGTCGCGCAGCCGGCCGTCCACGATCCGCGCTATCGACTACATCAAATCCGGCAAGATCGGACGGGTGCTCATGGCGAAGGCCTGGGACATTCAGCTTCGCGACAACATCGGCCACAAAGAAAACGCTCCGGTACCGCCGGGAGTCGATTACGAAACCTGGCTTGGCCCGGCGCCATGGATCCCCTTCAACGAAAACCGGTTCCACTACAAGTGGCACTGGCACTGGCACTTCGGGACCGGCGACGCCGGTAACGACGGCGCGCACCAGATCGACATCGCCCGGTGGGCGCTGTCGGTGGAGACCCCCCGGACAATCAGTGGGATGGGCCGGAAGATCTTCTTCGACGACGACCAGCAGACGCCGGACACCATGAACGTCACTTTCGACTACAAGGACAAGTCGATGATCTGGGAGATGCGCATCTGGAATCCCTACGGGATGGAGGGGGTGGACAACGGCGTCGCTGTCTACGGCACCGATGGGATGGTTCACATCGGCCGGTGGCGCGACGAGACCGGCGAAAAGCGCTGGGGGTTCAAGGTCTTCGACCACCGCGGGAAACTGGTGCTTCACGACGACGCCGATGAGCCGGACACCCATGTGGAGAACTTTCTCGAGTGCATCCGCACCCGCAAGCTGCCCAACGCGGACATTGCGATCGGCCACATCTCGACCGTCCACTGCCACCTCGCCAACATCGTTGCGCGGACTGGCCGGACGCTGCACTACGACCCGGGCACCGAGACGGTAATCAAGGATCCGCAGGCCAACCTCTACGTTTCGCGCCGCTACCGCACGCACTGGGCGACGCCGAAGAACGTCTGAGAGACCCGTCCTCTGTCCTCCGGCGCCGGGTGGCGGGGCCTCGTCGCCTTGGGGTCCCCCGCCTTCAGCCGATCCCGGCTCCGCCTCGATAGGGACAGGAGGGCTCTCGCGGGCTCCCGTCCGCCCTCAGGGCGCGCGATCGGCAGCGGAACGTTCTGGGACGATGCGGAACGGTTGTCCGCCCGCCGCAGGGAACCTCAAAGGACTTCTCGCTCGCCGGTGGGCGGTGTATCGTGCCCGAGTGAGAAGGCCGCTGGCCGAAGGTGCGGGGATAGGCAAGAGCTGGTGGTCCTCATTGCGGGCCGAAGTCCGGAACGAGTGCGAGCGTTACGGCGGTTTCGGTCGTGAAGACGACACTCGGTCCGGCAGCTTCGGCTGCGGGACCGGTGCCTGGGCAGTTCCGCCGCGCCGCTTCTTGCGTGAGGCCCGCCCGGGACGGTGGGGGGATTCGGCACAGTGAAACGCCGCACTTTGTTGCAAGGGATGCTGGGCGCAGTAGGCGCCCCGGCCATTCTCCGGGGCTTGCGCCGGCCGGCGGGCGAAAAACCGAATCTCTTGTTCCTCTGGACCGACCAGCAGCGCGCCGACACCCTGGCGGTCTACGGCAATCACCGTTATCACGTTCCCGTCATGAACCGGCTGGCCGCCACCAGTATTGTTTTCAAGCGGTGCTACGTCAGCCAGCCCCTCTGCACCCCGAGCCGATCCTCGGTGATGACCGGCTTGTGGCCTCACACGAACGGCTGCATCACCAACAATATCCCGCTGCCTCGGGACACAAAGACCTTTCCGGAGCTACTCGCGGATCCGGCTTACCGGACCGGTTACTTCGGCAAGTGGCACCTCGGCGACGAGGTCTTTGCCCAGCACGGCTTCGAGGAGTGGGTCTCGATTGAGGATCTCTACTTCAAGTACTTCAGCGAAGGGCGGGACCGTTCCCGGCGAAGCAGTTACGACCGGTTCCTGCGCCGGCTCGGCTACGAACCGGACGACAAGGAGAATGACCGTTTCAGCCGCGTGGAGGCGGTGCGCAAGCCGCTGGAACACTGTAAGCCGGCTTTTCTGGCGAGGCGGGCCACCGATTTCATCCTGCGCCACCGGAACGAGCCGTGGATTCTCTACGTGAATTTTCTCGAGCCGCACCCGCCCTTCTACGGCCCGCTGAATGACCTCCATACTCTTTCGGAAGCGCCGCTGCCCGCCAACTACCCGGGCATCCCGATCGAAGGCGAGCCGAAGCGATATCAACAGATTCGGGAAAAGAAAAAGGAGACAGGCGTGGGCAACCCGGCCTACCTGGTCCTGGAGGGCCACGCCATGAAGAACCGCGCCGATTTCCAGCGTCTCGCCCGCAACTACGCCGGCCTCTGCAGCCAGGTGGACCAAGCGGTCGGCCGCATCCTGTGGGCGCTCGAGGCCTCTGGACAAGCGGATAACACCATCGTCGTCTACACAAGCGACCACGGCGAAATGATGGGCGCACACAGTCTGATTGGCAAAGGGGTGATGTACGAGGAGGCCGTTCGGGTTCCCCTGCTGTTACGGGTCCCCTTCGCCCACAGCCGCCAGATCGTCGTCGAGCCGCCGGTGAGCAACGTCGATATCGTGCCGACGCTGCTCGAACTGATGGGGAAGCAGCCGCCCGAGTTCCTGCAGGGACGCAGTTTGCTGCCTCTGGTGAACGGCGAGGAAACGGACGGCAGGCCCGTCTTCATTGAGTGGCACACCCCGCCCAGCGGTCCCAATGGCCGGGCCGTGGTGACGCCTGACGCCTGGAAGCTCGTCCTGTACGACACTGACAACGGTCTGCTCTTCGATCGGGCCCGGGACCCGCTGGAGATGCACAACCTTTTCTACCGCAGCGAATACTCCCGGGGCCGCCGGCAGTTGCGGCGGCACATCGAGAGGTGGCAGGCCAAGACCGCAGACGCCGTGGCGCTGCCGCACGGAGGCTCGTGAGCTGGGGGTTATCGTGAACGCGCAAGCCCAACGCCTTCCGAAAGCGGGCGCCGCAGTCAGCCGCCGAACCTTCGTCTGGGCCCCAGCAGCAGCTGCTTCGCTGGGATGCGTGCTGCCGAAGTCCCAGGCCGGCCGGGAACCCCCTTACAACGCGATGGGCGAACGCGTGGGCGAGGTGAGCGCCCGCGCCGCGATTGTCCACACTCGGCTCACCAGACTGCCTCAGCGGAACGCCCGCGGGTACAGCTTCCCGTACTGCACCCACAGCCTGGACTACGAACAGCGCCATGCCGTGCGGCTGCCGGAGGGCATGGGAATCGAGGAATTGGAGGGCTCGTGCCCGGGCCAGGCGGGCTGGGTCCGGCTGCGGTACGGTCGGGACCCCAAGCTGTCCGGGGCCGCATCCACATCCTGGGCCGAGACCGGGCCAGAAAGCGACTTCACCCACCAGTTCTCGCTGCAAGGGTTGACGCCGGACACCCGTTACTACTACGCCGTGGAAACCCGCTCCGGCGAGGCGGGTGCGGTCCGCGCAGGTGTCGTGGGACAGTTCCGGACAGCCCCCGAAGCCAGCAGCCGGTCTCGGGTACGGTTCTTCGTCATCACCGGCCAGGACTACGCATGCCGGGATCACCTCAGGGGGTACCGGGCCTACGCGGCGATGGTCCGCATCGGCGGAGACTTCCTCATCTCGACCGGCGACAGCGTCTATTACGACATAGACCTGCCGCTGGCCCGGAGCGTGGAGCTGGCCCGCTACCACTGGCACCGGATCTACTCACAACCGCTGGTCGTCAAACTGTTCCGCAAGATGTCCGGCTACTGGCTCAAGGACGATCACGACAGCTTCGAGGACGACGACTGGCCCGGGAGGCCGCCGCAACGGGTGGCCCCGATGACCTACGGCGATCTGGCGCCGATCTTTCGCGAGCAGGTTCCCATGGGGAAGCGGACGTACCGGCGGGCGCGCTGGGGTAAGGGGCTGGAACTGTGGTTCGTCGAAGTGCGCGATTTCCGCTCGCCCAATCCCGCTCCAGACGGCCCGGACAAAACGATCTGGGGCGCGGAACAGAAGGCGTGGCTCAAACGCACCCTTCTCGAGAGCGATGCCGACTTCCGGATCCTCGTCAGCCCTACCTGTATCGTCGGGCCGGACCGGCCCGGCCGTGAGGTGTTCGAACCGCCCGAAGGCGGCGCGGACAGCCACGGCGACGGAGGCTTTGCCTATGAAGGGCGGGAGTTCCGCTACTGGGTCCGGGATCAAGGGCTGAAAAACCTGGTGATCGTCAACGGAGACCGCCACTGGCAGTACCACTCGATCGATCCGGAAACCGGGCTGCATGAATTCGGCTGCGGCGCGTTGACCGACCACCACTCCAATCCCTCCCCGCCGACTTCCCCCTACCAGCGTTTCGTTCGTGGCCGGGGCGGGTTCCTTTCGGTCGCGTACGAGACCGCGAACGGCAGGCCTCAATTGGTGATGCGTTTCCACGATGTGGAAGGGACCGAGGTGTACGAATCCGTCCATGAGGTGAGCGGCGCATGAGGAGAAACACGCCAGCCGGCTCAGGCCGGCGCGGAGAAGACGGCGGCGCCAGGGAGTTGAGACCGCGCAATGGCATGGGGGGCGTTCTTCGTGCGGGAGCGAGAGCGGACAAGGCCGGCCGGAGCGGCGTCGATCGGCGGGTCTTCCTCGTTTCCTTGGGCTCGCTGGTCTTGGTGCAGTGTAGCGGGCAGAGGGCCCCCGGACGAAGCCCGGCGGCGGTCAGCTTCGACCGGCGGGACGGCGTCGTTGCGGTGGCCATCGAGGGCAAGCCCTTCACGGCATTCCACTACGGAGAGGACTGGGACAAGCCCTTTCTGCACCCGGTGCGCGACATCACGGGAACCAAGATCTCCCGGGGGTTCCCGCTCGAGATCATCGAGGGCGAAAGCAACGACCATCGCTGGCACCGCGGCATCATCTACGGTCACGGGCTGATCAACGGGTTCGATTTCTGGCGGGAAAAGGGTGGCCACGGCCGGATCGTCGCCAAAGCGCCGCCAAGGTGGTCGGCAAAAGACGGCAAGGGCTCCATCGTTTGCGAGCTAGCTTTGCAACCCCCGGAAGGAGAGCCCATCGGGTCGCTCAGAGAGGAGTTCACCTTCTTCGAGCAGGGCACGAATCGGATCATCGATGCGCGGATCACGATCCTCGCCGACGAAGGTGTGGGCATCACTATGGGCGACACCGAAGACGGAGGTTTTGCCCTCCGTTTTCGCGATGAATTCCGTGAGGACCGTGGCGCGACGCTACTGAATTCCGAGGGCTTGATCGGCACGGAGAACATCTGGGGCAAGCGCGCCCGGTGGGTGGATTATTCGGCGGTCGTGAAAGGGCGCAGGGTGGGGGCGGCGATCTTCGACCACCCGGAAAACCCGTGTCACCCAACATATTGGCATGCCCGGGGCTACGGCCTGTGCGCGGCCAACCCCTTCGGTCTGAGGGACTTCCTGGGGGACGAAGCCCAAGACGGAAGCATGACGATCCCGCCGGGAGGACAGGCCGTGTTCCGCTATCGAGTGGTCATTCACCAAGGTGATGCCGGAGAAGCTGATGTGGAACGCCTTTACGGCGAATATGCAGGCCGAGTGTGAACGGTGCGCAGGGCCATCGGCGCTGGCCTGCGGCTCGGCAGAGGCGCCACGGCGGCGACTGCGCAAGTTGCCGGCGCCTCCTGGAACGCGAGCGGCGGGCGCTCGCGCCTCTGGCGCCGGGCGCACAGAAAGCGAGAGAAGCACTGCGATGAGCAGTCGAGCAGGAAAGGGGACGCCATGAGACACAAGGTTGGAACCATTTTGATCATTACCCTATTGACTTTGCTGTCAACGGGGGTGGCGTGGTCCCAGAGGACCACTGCCAATATCTACGGGACGGTTACGGACAGCACGGGGGCGGTGATCCCTGGAGCTACGGTTCGGCTGATCAACGAACTCACCGGCACCGAGATCGAAGTGACGTCCAACGAAGTAGGGGAGTTCTCCGCTACGTTCGTGCCCGTCGGCGTCTACACGTTGGTCGTGGAGGCCGACGGGTTCCGGACGATGCGGCAGACCGGCTTGGAACTGGTGGCCGGTCAGCAGATTCGCTACCCGATCACACTTGAAGTCGGGCCGGTGGCCGAGCAGATCGAGGTCACGGCAGAGCCGCCACTTTTGCAGACTGCGTCCACTGAGTTGAGCGGCCGGCTGGAGACCGTCCGAATCGAAAACCTGCCGGCCGCGCGCCGGGACTTTACTCAGCTTCTGGAGTTACAGCCGGGAGTGGTTCGGACGAGCGTCGAGTTGCTTACGATCAACGGCCTGGCCTCCGCCGGCATGACCGTCACAGTGGACGGCGTCGATTCCGCCGGCGACACCGAGACTCCGTCGCTGTCGATGTTCCAGGGGCGCAACTTCATCAACGTGATCAGCCGGGAGGCGATTCAGGAAGTCAACGTGACCAAGGGCGTCATGTCGGCGGAGATCGGCCGCGCCTTCAGCGGCAACGTCAATGTCATCACCAAGAGCGGCACCAACGAATTCCACGGCTCCCTGTTTCACCTCTGGCAAAACGACGTACTGAACGCCCGTTACGCTCTCGCCGCCGACAAGCCCCCGGTTCGCTTCAACCAGTTCGGCGGCTCACTCGGCGGGCCGATCGTCAGAAACAAGATCTTCTTTTTCACCACCTATGAGGGCTACCGCCAGAGCAACTTCACCATCGTCAACGACGACGTTCCGACGCCTGAGTTCAGGGCCATGGCCATCGCCGCCGTCCCTGAATACGAGCCGGGGTTCCGCGTCTTTCCCGACCCCACTGAGCCGTACGACCCAGGTGATGCGGTCGGCGAGTGGCGCGGTCCGGCGTACGACAAGGCGACCGACGATCACGTCGTGGCCCGCGGGGACATCAATTTCAGCGCCGCCGACCGGCTGTCGCTGCGTTACACCGGCGGCCATCCCTACCGGATCATTCCCCGCGCCTTGATCACCAATCAGCGGGTCTACGACTACTCGACGAACGTGGCCAACGTCACGTGGTCGCACGGATCAGCCACGTGGACCAGCGAGACCCGCTTCGGAATCAACTACAACAGCTCCGAGCGGCTCGACCAGGTCTACAGCCGAGGCCTTCCCGGCTTCGAGATCAAAGGCGGCTTTGGCTTTGATGGCGAGCTACAACAGCTGTTCGGCTCGATTTACACGTTTGAAGAGATCGTGGCCAAGCACGTCGGCCGCCACACGATTAAGTTCGGTGGGATGATCCACCGGGCGGCGCCGGGCCGGTTCGACGAGGAGACTCCGAGGTTCCGGTATAAGAAACCGAAGGATATGCTGGCCAACAAGCCGCAACGCGTGCAGTTCACCTTCGGCGTGCCCCGCTTTCACGGCGTCAGCTGGAACTACGCCGGCTTCATCCAGGACGATTTCAAGATCAGGCCGAACCTGACGCTGAACCTGGGACTTCGTTATGAGTACTACACCGTGTTTAAGGACGACAAGGGCCGCATTGTGAACCCGGGCTCGCCCCAGAATGCTTTCGCCCAGCCGGTTATCTTGCGTCCTCCCGACTCGATCTACAAGGCCGACAGGAACAACTTCCTTCCACGGGTCGGGCTGGTTTGGGGCCTTGATCAGAAGACAGTGATCCGGGCGGGAGCCGGCATCGCGGTGGGGCCACACAACCTACGGCATTTCTACACTATGGTTCGGCACAGTCCTAAGGTGGGTTTCCGCTTCCGGTTCAGCGGATCCGATCTAGAATTGTTCGACGCCCGATATCCGATCACGAATGAAGAAGGGCGCCAGATTGTCGAAAACCTTGATATCCCGCAACGGTACGAGGTTTTTGACCAGGACAACCCGAATCCGACCAGCTACAAGTGGACTTTCGATATCCAGCGCGAGTTGACGCCGACCAGCGTCTTCCAGATCGGTTATGTCGGAACGCGGGGCGTGAAAGTTTCCTTGGCCCACAACATCAACCAGCCGGACCGCATTACCGGCATCCGGCCGGTGGCCCACTTGTTGGAGTCGCTTTGGCGAAATGCTGCTGAAAGCAGCACCTACCATGGGCTTCAGACGTCTTTCCGGAAGCGGTTCGGCGGGGGCATAACGTTCAATGTCAATTACACGTTCAGCAAGACAATGGCGGTCACCAACGGCGACTATTGGGGAGGGAACGATCCGGAACCCCAAGACGAAACTAATTGGGCGGCCGACTGGGGGCCGATCTCTTCCGATAGAAAGCACAACTTCTCCATGGATTGGGTCTGGGACGCCCCATTCGACCGCTGGACAGGCGCAACCGGCGCCTGGGCCCACGTAGTGGGAGGATGGCAGTTCACCGGCCTTCTCCGGGCAGCCTCCGGCGCGGCCCTCACCGTGGAACAGGACAGCAACTTCGACAGCTCGCGGCCGGATTACGTCTGGGGAGAAGATCCTTATCTGAAGGGCGGCGACAAACGTATGTACTTGAACCCAGCCGCCTTCGCGGAGATTCCGGAAGGTGCGGGAGGCGCTCCGATCCGCCCGGGCAATGTGGGCAAAGGCGCGCTGCGAGGCCCCGGATTCTGGATCGTTGATTTCTCGTTCGCCAAGCGCTTCAACTTCACCGAAAGGGTGGCGCTGCGCGTCGGGTTGGACATGTTCAACGCCCTCAACCACCTCAACCTGAGGAATCCTGAGCCCGACATTACCGACAAGCGGTTTGGTTTGGTCAGAAAGGTCTTTCCGGCGAGGTCCATGCAGTTGACGGCGCGGCTGACCTTCTAGCCGCCGCCACGAGCCCCGCCCGCGCACTTTGCGGCGCCGCCCGCGAGCTGACGGGCGGCGCCGCGCGCAACCCGAAGGCGTCCTTGGTCCGTTGGGAGTCCACTCCCATACTTCTCTGCCGTACCGGCCCGGCTGGAGGACGAACCGAGTCCGTGGGCAATGGCGGCTGAGACGCCCAGGGCGGCCGGCGTCGAGGCAGTAACGCAATCTCTCGACGGCGTAGGGGAAGCAGTGGCGCGGCGGGCAAGCTAAGGGGGCGCCGGGAAAGGGAAACGTGATGTGTCTTGAAGAACGGAGGTCAGCGGCTAGGCCCTTCCCGGACGACGCTGAGGGATTATGACCAACGCCTTGGAGTTCGGGCTTTGGCCGGTACATCGAAGTCAGAACAGCGGATCGGAATTCGTCCGGCGGCGCTGTGTCAGGCCCGTCGTGCTCGCCGTCGCGGTGATGACCGCAGTGGCGAGTCTAGGCTGCAGGCCTGCCGGCGGCCCGGCGCCGAGCGTCACGAATTCCATCGGTATGAAGTTGGTCTGGGTGGAGCCGGGCTCCTTCGAAATGGGCAACCGGAATCCGGAGCGCGTAGCCGCTTTGGGAGGGCCGCCGTTACTCCCGGAAGGCGACTGGGATGAGAAGCCCGTCCACACGGTGACCATCACCCGCGGGTTCTACATCTCCGAGACCGAGGTCACCCTGGAGCAGTTCCGGCAGTTCCGGCCGGAACAGCCCCGGGGCGAGGTGTTCCCAGCGTACGTGTCCGGCGTGAGCTGGGAAGATGCGGTGGCGTTTTGTGAATGGCTCAGCGAGAGAGGAGGCCGCAGCTATCGTCTGCCCACGGAGGCCGAGTGGGAGTACGCTTGCCGCGCCGGGACGGGAACCTTGTTCTCTTCGGGCGACGAGCCTCCCGCAGAGGGCGCCGCCAATGCATGGGGTCTGAAGAACATGCACGCCGGGGTCGCCGAGTGGGTGTGGGACTGGTACGGGCCATACCCTCCGGAGGCCCAGACGGACCCCGTGGGCCGGGCGGCGGGCGTCGGCCGCGTGGTGCGGGGCGGAGGCGTTCATGATCTGAAGTCCAGAAAGAGTTCCCCTTTTCAAGGCACCGACAACTACTACCGGAGGTCGGCCAACCGGGCGAGCGCGCCGCCTGGTTACCGCGGCGGCCACTGGATCGGATTCCGGGTGGTGATGGCGCCGATGCCGGAGGCGCGCCCGCTGCCGCCGGTGAGGCCTTTCGTCTTCGAGGGCGTCCGGCGAAGCACGGCTTACACCGAGCAGGGGCCCGATCCAAACAAGCCGTATTTCCGGCGGCGCCCCGTGCTGCCCATTCCGCCGGAGAACATGAGGCCCCGGGCCGTGTGGGCCGCCGGTCTGCATCCTGGGATGCTCTGGCACAACCACAGCCCCGGTCTGGCGGCGATGCCGAACGGCGACCTGCTGGCTTTCTACTTCACTGCGTCGGATCCTTCGGCCGAGTACTGGCCCAATGTCGGGTTGATCGCCACGAGGCTGCGATTCGGCAGCGAGGAATGGGACATACCGGACTTCGTCTTCGACTTCGCCGACCTCAGCAACGGGCCGGCTCTGCTGTGGAACGACGCCGGCCGTGTGCATCTGTTCCTCGGCGCCGTCGGGATGCGGGGGATCCCTTTCTTGTGGACCACGACCCTCGACAGCGGCTCGACGTGGAGCCCGTTCCGGATCGTCGAACCCCAGGGAGAAACCAAAGGCTATACGCCCCAGCCGATCAACAGCGCCTTTCGCGGGCCGGACGGCGCCATGTACGTCGCGACCGACGGGATCGGGGGAACGTCTCTGCTCTGGGAAAGCCTCGACGGAGGCGCTACGTGGCACGACACGATGGGGCGCACTGGTGGCCGGCACACCACTTTCGCACCGCTCGACGACGGCCGCATCCTCGGCATGGGCGGCAAGAACACCGATATCGAAGGTTTCATGCCCCAGTCCATCTCGGGCGACCGCGGCCGGAGCTGGCGGGTCGCCAAGACCGGATTCCCGTCCCTCGGGAGCAATCAGCGCCCTGTGATCCTGCGCCTTGCCAGCGGCCGCCTCTTCTTCGCCGGCGACTGGCAGGACATCGATGGCCATCGCCCCCGCGGGACTACCGGGCGGGGAGTCTACGTCGCGCTTTCGGACGACAGGGGCAGATCCTGGCAGGTGAAGACGCTGCCGGGCGCGTTGCCTCACGAGTCCCGCGTCTTGCGGCGCCCTTCGGAGACGGCGCGCGTGGCCGGCCACCGCGACGGAACCCTCGGCTACGCTGCGGCATGCCAGGCCCCCAACGGCGTAATTCACCTGATAACGAGCATGAACCATCCGGCCATGCATTTCGAGTTCAACGAAGCATGGATCCTCGACCCCCAGGCAGGCGAGACGGCAGCGGCCACCCCCGCCGCCGGGCGCATGATCGAGGAGCGGGAAACGTACCCGGACGGCAAGGTCCGGCTCGAGTGGAGAGCAACGATTGCGCCCGATGGCCGTGTTCTGCTGCACGGCCGCCAGCGATGGTACTACCCGAACGGGAACCTTCAGTACGAGGCCCGCTACCGGAACGGATCCAAAGAAGACCGGGAGGCGTATTATTCCGAGGACGGCCGGATTCTCTGGGAGTGGCGGCACGGGACAGACGGTGCGAGCACTTGGACGCAGTACTGGCCCAGCGGCGCCAAGAAGGCTGAATCGACCTGGAAGAACCATCGGTGCAAAGGCGTGGCGACGAGGTGGGACAGCAGCGGCGGGATCGTAGGCCGGGTCCGGTTCGAGGATGGGGAGCCGGTAGAGTGAGCCGCCGATTCGGACGATTCCGCTGCATGAGACCGAAGGAATCGTCCTCGCAGGAGATGCCGGAGGACTGCGCGGCACGGTTTACCGAGGCGCTGGTGTGTGTGACCCCTCGCGGTCTCGCCGACCCACCCGGCTATCCTTCGACGGCGGGGAGTCCTCCGGCCTCGCCCCATCTCAAGCCAACGCCGGCAACTCCAGCAGGCCCAGGAAGTCCGACAGTGGGTAGGCCACCGCGGTCACCAGACCGATTAGTTCGCAGTACCCACCAGACGGGATCGGGACTCGACCTTCGGGGCGATCCACGTCCGTCTCGGCTTCGGCGGGTCTACCGCTGGAAGGACCCTTCCAAGTAGGCGTCGAACTTCATCCCCGCCACGATCTCATTCAGCCGCCGGTAGAAGGGATGTCGCCCCCTGACCTCCAGCCGGGAGGCCTCCACCCAGAAAGACGCCCGCTTCGCACGCCGCCTGCCCAGTGCCATGCCCAATTCTCGCATGGGAACGTTTTCCACTCAGTATGTTTAGGGCCTGACGCGGGGACTTTATCCACGGGCTGTTAGATTCACAACGGTGTAGCCGTTCGTATCCATCTCCAACCTCACGTCATCCCCAGCGCCTTCATGGCGCCGGTCTGCGGGTCGCTGTAGAAGATCGGATCCAGGCGCTCGGCCACGTCGCCGGAGACCTCGAGGAATTGCCGGCGGTTCTCGATGGGGATCAAGGCCCGCCGGGCGCCGTTCTCCATGGCGATCTGGCACGGCTCCACCAGCGTCTGCAGGCCCTTGAGATTGCCCTGGATGCTCAGGTTCTCCATGGCCGCGAGCACTCTCACCCTCGGATCCCTCCGTACTTCGTAGCCTGCGTCTTTGCCCGTGGGCGCGGCAGGGCCCTCTGCTTTTGACAGGGCCGGGCTACTTTCGTATACTCTCTTTGCCTCTCATAGTCGCCGATGAACCCTGTTTACAGGCGTCTGACGAGGAGCAAGATGGCGGCAGAAGAAGGTTGGGTCGGTGTTGAGGAGGTGGCGGCGCACCTCAGGGTGGCGAAGCAGTCCGTCTACCGGTGGGTGGAGTCAAAAGGCTTCCCCGCCTACCGGGTCGGACGCCTGCTGCGGTTTAAGCTTTCCGAGGTCGATGAGTGGGTTATGCGGAGCGGCGGTCGGGAGTCGATCGAAGTGTCCCCGCCTCAGCGTGAAAGGGCAAGGCGGAAACGAACCGCTAGTGGCCCGCGGCGTTAAGCGGGCGAAAGGGAACGGGCATGGCTGAAAACCGCCTGGCAAACCGCATCGGCCAGCGCATCTCGTTGCCGGGGCATTTCGATGTTCCAGTGCTCTTGGAAGATGCAAGGGCCCTAGGACCCGACGGCTCGGCAGGCTACGAATGCCGGGTACGGCTTCCCGATGGCACGCTCGAAGAGGCGGTTATCTCGGCTGAGGAGGCCTCCGCAATCCTCGGTGCGGACCACCAGCCACCGGCCGCCGCGACCCCGGCAGACCCCGAGAAACTCCGGCTTCTTGTGGAATCGGCGCGGATTCGGCTTGCTTACGCGCATGATCCGCAGTTCGCCGTCAGCCTGTCCGGCATCCGGACGCTGCCGCACCAGATCGAAGCGGTTTACCAGAAGATGCTCCCACAGCCCCGGCTACGCTTCCTCCTGGCGGACGACCCCGGCGCCGGCAAAACCATCATGGCGGGCCTCCTCATCAAGGAGCTGAAGCTGCGGGAGGCCATCGAGCGTATCCTCATCCTCTGCCCCGCGCCCCTCACGATCCAGTGGCAGGATGAGATGCTCCGCTGGTTCGGCGAGCCGTTCGACATCATCTTTTCCGCCGTAGACCAGCAGCAGCTCACAAACCCGTGGCAACGCTCCTCCCAGGTCATTTCGTCGATCGACTACGCCAAACAAGAGGACGTCCGCGAACGCGTGTGGCAGCAGCGGTGGGATCTCGTGGTCATCGACGAGGCCCACAAGTGTTCGGCCTACACGAAATCTCGCACGGAGCGTAGCGACCAAGTCGTCGAGACCAAGCGGTACCAGCTTGCGAAGCGGCTGTGCGATCAAGCCGACCATGTGCTTCTGCTCACCGCGACGCCTCATCACGGCAACGAAGACAAGTTTGCCCATTTCCTCCGTTTGGTTGACCCGGACCTGTTTCCGGAACCTCATCGTCTCGGCCCGCAGGCGGCAGAGATCCGCAAGGATATCTTCAAACTCGGCCGGAACTCCCCGTGGTCACTGCGCCGGCTCAAGGAGGACCTAAGGGATCTCAACGGAAGGAGGCTGTTCCCGGACCGGCACGCGAAGACGGTCAGGTTCCAGCTCAACAGCGACGAGTACGCCCTCTACAAGTCCGTCACGGCCTACATCAATGAGTTCATCCCCCAGCAGACAGGACAGCGCCGCTCATCGGCGGCTCTCACGCGGACGGTATTGCAGCGGCGCTTGGTGAGCTCCACCTGCGCTATCCATGAGTCCCTCAAGCGGCGATTGAAGAAGCAACAGCAGCTTCTCGAAGAGCTGGAGGGCCTGTCGCCAGCGCAGCGGGCGAAGCGCTTGGCGGCGCTTCACGGACGTCTTTCCGATGCCGAACAGGAAGAGGATGATCTCGACGACGCGATCCGCGACCAGCTCGTGGACGAGTTCACCGCAGCGCTGGAACTCGACGAGCTCAGAGGCGAGATCGCGGCCCTTCAGGAACTTGTCGAACAGGCCAGGAGGGTGCGCGAACAGGCAAACGATTCGAAGCTGGCCGCGCTCCAGAAGTGCCTCGGCGAGGCGCAGTTTGCCGAACTCAAGGACGGGAGAGGTAAGCTCCTTATTTTCACGGAGCACCGGGATACGCTGTCCTACCTCCGGCAACATTTGGAGCGGTGGGGCTACACAACGTGTGAGATCCACGGCGGCATGAACCCGCACGAGCGCAAGCGAGCGCAGGAACAGTTCCGCACGGCAGCCCAGATTTGCGTGGCGACGGAAGCAGCCGGCGAAGGGATCAACCTTCAGTTCTGCCACCTCATGATCAACTACGATATGCCGTGGAATCCCACGCGCCTGGAGCAGCGGCTGGGACGTATCCACCGCATCGGGCAGGAGCGGGATGTCTACGCCTTTAACTTCGTCGCCACGGAGTCCAAGGAGGGGCAGCCGATCGTCGAAGGGAGAATCCTGCATCGGCTCTTGGAGAAGCTCGACAGCATGAACGAGGCGCTGGAGGGACGAGTCTTTGACGTAATCGGCGAGGTGTTGGCCCTTAACGATGTGAATCTTCCGGAGATCTTGAGGGAGGCCGCCTACGACCCGCGCAGGCTTGACGAGTACATCGACCAGATCGACCGGATCGATCCGGCAAAGTTGAAACAGTACGAAGAAGCGACCGGCATCGCGTTGGCGCGCAGCCACGTGGATTTCAGCGGGTTCCAGCGCTTGAACTTGGAGGTGGAGGAAAAGCGCCTCATGCCGCGCTACGTGGAGGCGCAGTTCGTCGCCGCCGCCAAGGAAGTGGGCCTACGCATCGAGCCGCGGGCCGATGGTCTGTGGCGCGTCGAGCACGTGCCGGCCGACTTGCGATCCGAACGGCTCCAGTCAGTGCGCCGGTTGGGGAAAGCCGATCCGTCTTACCGGAAGATCACGTTTCACAAGCAGCACCTCGAGCAGGATGCGCATCTCGACGCAGTGTTGCTCGGCCCGGGACATCCGCTTTACGCGGCGGTGGACGAGAAGCTGAACGAACGCCTCGAAAAGCTGCAAGGAGGAGTCGGATTCTACGTTGATCCCCTGACCACAGAACCGTACAAGCTACACTTTTTCGAGATTTCGATTCGCGGCAAGGACAGCAGAGGTAACGACGTTCCGCTGCATGGCGAACTGGTGGCGGTGCGGGAACTGCGCGGAAGGTTCGAAGTCGTGCCGAGCGATATGCTCCTCAACCTTCCGCCCCATCAAGCCCCGCCGGCGAAAGTTGAGCCCCTCGATACGCAGGCCGCCTCAGACTACCTCAAGAGCACGTATCAGTTGGAGTGCCGCTCCCGGTGCCAACGAGAGCGGCAGCGCTTCGCGGAGATCTGCCGGGAGTACCTTGAGCGCTCTTTTGACGTCCGGATCAAACGCGCGCAAGAGCGGGCGATGCGCCTGGCGGCGGAGGCGACAAGCAAACCCGAGTACAAGCTGCCGGCAGACGAGGCCCGCAAACACGTCGAGGAGTTGCAACGCGCCCGGGCCGCGCGGCTGAGTGGTCTCACCCGCCTGGGGATCGCTCGCACCGGCCCAGTCCGTCATCTCGCTACGGCGATCGTCCTGGCGCCCGGAGCCGACACGGAAAGCCAACTGGCTGAACTCGCCGACGAGTTGGATCCGAATGTCCGGAGGAAGAGCGAGCTGGCGGCCGAGGACCTCGTCGTGGCGGCACTCAAAGAAGAGGGGTTCCCCGAAGAGCGCATCGAACGTGTGGGACACTTGAAGCTCGGTTTCGACATACGCGCGCACCGGGTCACGGACGACGCGACAGGCGAAGTGCTCGTCAAGCGGATCGAAGTGAAGGGACGCAAACGCGGCCAGCCGGTGCGGCTCACGACGAATGAGTGGTACAAAGCCGACCAACTTGGCGAAACGTACTGGCTTTACGTGGTGTGGGACCCGCTCGGCGAATCACCCGAGCTGGTGCGCATCCAGAACCCGGCCGTGTGTCTCGATCACGCCAAGCGGGAGATCGTGGCGGCCAGGTTCTTTGAGATTCCGGCGGAGGCGCTTCTTTCATACGCAGATACACTCTAGATGCCAAAAGATACTGCGAAAGCGACCTTTGATACCGCTATCAAGCGAGCCGAGTACCTACTGCGGCTCGCGTTCGGCCTTACGAATCATCGACAGCGCCGAATTCGTAGGGACTGGGCGGCCAGCTTCAAGCAGGTAATGCACTGGCCCAAATCTAAAGCGATCGAACGCATCGACAGCAAAGACGCGGTTATTATCCTACGTCATGTCAGCAACCTAAGCTTAGACGATTTCTCATCGGACGCGTTGCAGGATTGCCTGCGGGCGTCACTTGTGATGGCAGTGTCGGCACTGGACGCCTATTTCCACGCGAAGATCATCCGCTATGTGGTCCAGCACAGCCGAACTAAAGAGCCATCGAAAAAGCTCTTGAATGCAAAAATCCTCGTTAGGGATTTCATTGAGGGCAGAAAAAAGAGACGATCGAATGTCGCACTTCGAGCTGCGATTGAGCGCAACTTATCTTATCAAGCATTGCAGCAGCCAGCTCAGATTGCAGAGGCACTATGTCTGATTGGGGTTTCTAACTTTTGGAAGAGCGTGGCGAAGCAGATGGGACAGGCGGACCAGCAAATCTGTACACACTTAACCAAGATCGTAAAGCGCCGCAATCAAATTGTACATGAAGGGGACCTCAATCAAAGTAAAAAGGCGCGGAACAAAAGCCGGCCCATAACACATAAAGAGGTAGAGAAGTCTATCGCACTCCTTAAGGGGATTGTCAGCGCAGCAGAAGCGATAATAAATCAGCAAGTGAAATAAGATGTCGACAGATGACCGCCGACTTATTGAAGACTACCTCCCCATCCAAGCGATCAGCGCCGAGGCATCCCGGGAGAAGTCGGTCCGGAAGGGGCATATCTCCACGCTTCACCTTTGGTGGGCCCGGCGGCCGCTGGTCGCCTGCCGTGCCGCCGTGTACGGCGCACTCGTGCCGATCAGCCGCTTTCGGCCGGCGAATGGCCCCGAAGAGAAACGCGACAGTCTGGCTCGGGCCAACGCCGCGAGGTTCGTAGAGCGGCTTTGCAAGTACCCAGGAGACCCCACTGTCATCAAACAGGCGGAGCGGCATATCCTCGAGGCCCACGCGGAGCGGTTGACCAAGGAAACGGGCAAGAAGGTCACGGTGGAGGACATCGAAGAGGGACGGGCTCCGCGTCCGAAGGTGCTGGACATGTTCGCCGGCGGAGGCTCGATTCCGCTGGAAGCGCTCCGGCTGGGCTGCGAGGCCTATGCGCTGGATCTCAACCCGGTCGCGCACATCATCGAGCTCTGCACACTGGTCTATCCACAGAAGTACGGCAAGCCTGACCCGACCGCTCGGGGGATGACAGGACCTCCTGGTCCCGACGGAAAACCCACGTGGGGCGGCCTGGCCGAGGAGGTCCGATACTGGGGCAACTGGGTGCTGGAGAAGGTGAAGGCAGAGATCGGGGATCTCTACCCGCCGCTACCCGATCTGGAATGGTGGCACCAGGTGGGCCAGGCTGCCAGCCTGGCAACACAGACTCCAATGTTCCCCTCCGTCAAGAAGGGAGTAGCCAAGACAAGGCGGAAGCTACCTCACTGGGAAAAGGTAGGTGGCTGCTACTTCGTTACTTACCGAACCAAAGACGGCTTCACACTGCCGGACAAGGCGCGGGACGTCGTGCTTGAGAACTGGAAATACTGGTCCGGTGAACGGTACGACCTGTGGCAAGTCGTCGTGATGCCAGACCATGTGCACCTTCTTCTCAGCCCCCTGCAGAAACATGATGGTTCGTATTGGACATTATCCGAGATCCTGCATACCGCGAAAAGCTATAGCGCGAACCAGATCAACAAGATCCTTGGGCGTTCCGGCTCTCTGTGGCAGGACGAGCGCTTCGACCACCTCATCCGGAACCCTGCGTCCTTTGAAGAGAAGTGGCACTACATTCGGCAGAACCCGTGCAAGGCCGGGCTGGTGCTTCGGCCTGACGATTATCCGTGGCTGTATGAAGATGACGGGCTGGCAGCCCGTCCCACGTTGACTCCAGTGGCCTACCTCTGGACCCGGACCGTGCAGTGCAAGAACCCATCCTGCCGTGCGACGGTGCCCTTGGTGAAACAGACTTGGCTTTGCAAGAAGAAAGGTCGCAAAAAGCGCCCCGGCCGGTACGTCGCCTTGAAGATTATCGCTCCGAAGGGCGAGAAGAAGGTGCGCTTCGAGGTGGTCGAGGCGATGACGGAGAAGGGACTTGGATTTGACCCCTCTGTGGGCTCGAAAGGCGGCAATGCCACTTGTCCGTTCTGCGGCACGGTGGCGGATGCCGACTACGTGCAAGCGCTCGGCAAGTACGCGGCCGTTGGTACTCAGCTGATGGCCGTGGTCTGCACCAACCCCCAGGGTAGAGGAAAGCAATATATCCCAGATCCATCTATCATCGATCAGTTTATCCCAAGTGACGCTGATGTTCAGAGGCGAATCTGTGTCCTAAGTAGCACGACAGGATTCACACTGCCCACAGAGCGAATCAATCCTCTGCGTCCCTCACCGAACGCACGCGGCCTCTCAGCTGTTACCCGTCACGGATTTGCAAGCTTTGGAGACCTTTTCACACCTAGACAATTGCTGGCCCACATGACCTACGGATGTGCAGTTCGGGAAGTCTTTGACCGAATTGGAACAAGCGAAATGGGCAAGGCAATTGCCGCAACACTAGCGCTGGTGGTCAGCCGTACCACCGACTGGAATAGCGCAAACTGTAGGTGGTTCTCTCAAGGCGAAAACAACCTCAATACTTTTGGGCGCCAGCCGCTACCGATGCTATGGGACTTCTGTGAAACAAACGCGGTCATCAGAAAGGCTGAAAGCTTTGAAACCCTTTTGGAAGCGTTGATAGATGCTCTTCCAGGAATCGGTGACATGCCCAAAGCCGCAGAGTGCGAACGGGGCACGACCACGCAACTTTCAGAACCACGTGCTTCCTATGATGCCGTTGTGACTGATCCGCCCTACTACGACAACGTTCCGTATGCCGACATCTCAGACTTCTTCTATGTGTGGCTCAAACGGATTCTTGGTCCGGTCTTTCCAGAGCATTTCGCATCAGAGCTGACACCTAAGAAGATGGAGGCCACGGCCCTGGCGAACCGGCATGGTGGTGATATGGCCAGGGCAACGACCGAGTATGAATCCATGATGATAGAATCTCTGAGAGAAGCTCAGCGCGTTTTGAAGGCCGGGGCGCCGCTTGTCGTCGTCTATGCTCATAAAACCACGCTCGGGTGGTCTACTCTTGTTGACGCTATCCGGAAGGCCGGATTCACAGTGACAGAAGCGTGGCCAATGGACACCGAGGTAGGTTCTCGTCTGGTGGCAACAAATGCTTCCGCTCTCGCCTCCAGCATCTTTCTTGTCGCCCGAAAACGTGAGGGACACAAAACCGGTTCTTACGAGGATGAGGTTCAGTCTGAGCTCGACCATATCGTCCGCGAGCGGGTTGACTCGCTCTGGCAGATGGGCATCACCGGGGCGGACTTGGTGATTGCGGCGGTGGGCGCCGGCCTGCGCGCGTTCACGCGGTTCGCCCGCGTCGAGTACGCAAACGGCGAAGAGGTGCCGGCGGAGAAGTTCCTGGCGGAAGTAGAAGGGGTGGTCCTTGAGACGCTGCTGGAGAAGATCTTCAAGGTAGCAGGGGCGGGTGTCGCGGCGGTGGACGGCCCGAGCCGCTTCTACGTGCTGTGGCGCTACACGTACAAGACGGCCGAGATGGACGCCGGCGAAGCCATTGTGTTCACCTACGGCCAGAACGTGGAACTGGACGGTCCGAACGGCCTCTCGGCGGGTACCCGTGCCTTGGTTGAGAAAAAGAAAGGAAAGTACCGTTTGCTTGACTTCACCGAGCGTGGCGACAACGAGAAGCTGGGGCTTTCCGTGGGACCGGCTGCCAGCCGGTCGGCATCGGGGGCAGGCTCGCAGCCTGCTCCACTGATTGATGTTCTGCACCGAATCCTTTGGCTGATGGAATATGAGCCCAGGAGCTTGAACCGCTTCCTGGACGAAGCCCAGCCCGACCGGGAACGGCTGCGGCTGCTCGCGCAAGCGCTGGCCGGCGCTGCCCTCGAAGGGAGCCGCGATAATGGAGGGGAACACGCGGTCGCCACCACACCGGCCGAGCAGGCGGCACTCAAGAAACTGCTTGCCAACTGGCGGGCGCTCATCGAGCGGCGGCTGGCAGCCGGTCCGCTTTTTGCGGGTGCTTAGCAGATGGACGAAGACTCGCGGAGATTAATCGAGGCGTGGCTGCACGTGGCCGAGAAGGAGGCCCCGGGCCTCAATCCGCCCTTGGATTCGTTCTTCCGCTTCATGGCACTTTGGGTTGCGTTCAATGCGTATCTTACACGGAGGTATCCCTGCCCCAGCGGAGACCACAACAAGGTCCGGGAGTTTGCACGCGATGAGTCCATCGTCGAATTTCACCAGTATTGCTTGCGGGATCAGGACTACAAAACAGCCGTGCAGCGCTTTCGACAAGGCGTCCGGGACATGCACGCGAGACGGGATGACATCTATTACGTGAATAGCCCGACGTGTTTCACCGAAGTCATGGAATGTGTCTATCACGTGCGGTGCAATCTGTTCCACGGCGACAAGGAGGTCGCCTCTGAGCGGGACAGAGTGCTCGTGGAAGCCGCTTATCGGATCGTGATGGACCACCTGAAGCGATTGCTGAAGCAGTCGCGTGAGTGAGGTGAGGCGCCCTAGCGAAGTCGTGACCGAGCGGGAAGCGCAGCCGGATCGTTGGGCGCAGGGCCTGGCGCTGTTCGGCAAGGAGGATAGGGGATGACGGAACAGGATTGGAAGGAACGGATCTCGATCGATCCGAATGTGTGTCACGGCCGACCTTGCATCAAGGGCACGCGGATCTGGGTGTCGCTGATTGTCGAAAACCTGGCGGCAGGTGTTTCTGAGAAAGAGCTGCTCGAGGCCTATCCGCAGTTGACGATCGAGGACATTCGGGCGGCGCTCGCCTACGCCGCCGAGATGACGCGGGAACGCGTTATTCCCATCCCGGTGAAGACTGACGGGCCATGAAGTTGAAGCTGGATGAGAACTTTGACTTGCGGCTCGTGCCTTTGCTCCAGACCGAAGGCTTTGACGTCGATACCGTTCAGGACGAAGGGCTATCGGGGTGCCAGGATGAGACACTCTATCGGGTCTGCCGGGACTCGCGGCAGGTACTGGTCACGCTGGACCTCGATTTCTCGAATTCCCTCCGATATCCCCCGGAGCCCACAGAAGGCATTGTCATTGTGCGTATCCCCAGACCTGTGTTGAGCCTCGTGCGACAGACCCTCCTGAGCGCGTTGCCCATGTTGAAGTCCGGCCCCCTCAAAGGAGCTTTGTGGATTGTCGAACCGGGAAGGATTCGCATTCACGAGCCGAAGGAGACGACCGGTTTGGAGGAGTCTGAATGACGACACGAACGCTTCGCCCCTGGACTGATTTGGTGAAGCTCCACCCTGATGTGGAGGCGGGAGCGCTCACCGAAGCGGTGTTTGCCATCGATCTGGGAGCCATCGCCGCGGGAGATCCGAACGTCCCGGTGGTGAACCGGGATGCGGAGGCATTCTTCCGGGCGACATATTTGACGGCCGATCTCCGGAAGCTACTCGAGGAGGTGTTGGCGTCCCTGGCCGGCCGATCGGGCTACAACCGCGTGCTCAAGCTCCGCACGCCATTTGGCGGGGGAAAGTCCCACACCCTGGCTTCGCTTCTCCATGCTGCGCGCCGGCGGGACGCCCTCGATAACATTCCGGAGGCCCAAGGGTTCGCGCGCCCCGAGAACGTGGCCGTGGCGGTGTTCGACGGGGAGAAGTTTGACGCCCGCAATGGTAAGACGCTGGAGAACGGACAGACAATCCGCACAATGTGGGGGTGGCTCGCTTGGCAGATCGACCCCGACAAGGCCTTTCCCATCGTTGCTGAACACGATGCGGACCGCGTGGCCCCGGGTGGAGATGTCATCCGGGAGTTATTGACGAAAGGGGCGGACCGACGCCCGGTCTTGATCCTGTTGGACGAGGTGCTGAAGTACATGGAAAGGGCCGCGGCGGTCAGCGTGCTCGACTCGACGCTTCAGCGGCAGGCCAAGGACTTCTTCCAGAACCTCACGGTGGAGGTCTCGGGGAGCCACAACGCGGCGCTCGTGTATTCGTTGACGTGGAGCGCCCGGGAGGCCCTCGGGAATGTCGCCCTGTTAGCGGAGATCGACAAGCTTGCATCCCGGGTGGACCAGCTCAGGGAGCCAGTGACCGGCGACGAGATCCTGCCCATATTGCAGCGCCGGCTTCTCGGGGCGCCTCCTGACACGGGTGCGGCGGCCGAGGTGGCCACGGCGTACGAGGAAGTCGTGACAGGTATGAGAAGGGCTTATGCCGAATCGACGGCGGAGCGCTTGCAGGCCGATGAAGAGGGCAAGCTCTTTCGAGACCGGATGCGCAGGGCCTACCCATTTCACCCTGCTCTGATCGACGTCATGCGGGAGCGGTGGACTGCGGTGGACGCCTTTCAGCGGACGCGCGGCGCGCTGCGGTTTCTAGCATCTTGCCTTTACTCGCTCAAGAAGAACGGGGGAGCGCAGCCGATCCTGGGGCCGGGAGACGTACCGCTGAAAGATGTCGATGTCCGCGTCAAGATGTTGAAAGAGCTTGGCGCTCAAAACGACTACGACCCGGTAATTACAGCCGACATCGAGGGGCCGAACGCGCGGGCCAAGAGGATCGATGAGCGGTTCGCGCGGGAGTCGCCGGCCTTGGCAAGTGTAAAGCCGGCGACGCGGTTGGCTACCGCGATCCTCTTGTACTCGTTCGGTGGGCTGCACCGTGAAGGGGTGGGTGAAGGGGAAACCCTGCCTCCTGGCGTGACCGAAAGCGAATTACTGGCGGCCTGTGTAGGGCCGGATCTCGACAACATCACGGCCACGGCTGTGCTCTCCGAACTCCGTACCACCTGCCTGTACCTGCACTATGACGGGGTCCGCTACTGTTTCAAGAAGGATCCCAACATCACGAAGCTCATCGAGGACGAAGAACAGACCATCGCCAAAGAAAAGACGAGCGCAAGGGGCAACGGGCCGGTCCGCACACGGATCAAGGAGATGCTCGAGAAGCGGCTGGCCGGGCATCACAATGCTGTGGTCTGGCCTGTGAAGAGCCAAGAGATCCAGGATGAAGACCCGCAGTTTCTTGTCGCGTATCTTCCGCTCGACTTCGCGCGAGAAACACGCACCGAACAAGAGCGCTGGGCGAAAGAACTGCTCACGAAGCATGGGGACCGCCCGAGGCGCTACCGGAACGGGCTTGGGCTGGCGATCCCGCACAAGAAACGGATTGAGGCCCTTTCCCGCGCCGTGCGGTACCTGCTGGCTATTGAGCGCGTCGAAGCCAGGAAGAAGCAGCTGCGGCTTTCGAAAGACCAATTGGATCAGCTTAAAGAGCGGCGCCGGACTGAAGAAGCGGCAGCGGAGTCCGCGTTTCGCGACCTCTACACCAGCGTCTGGTTGCCCCGGGTCGAGGGAGGCGCCCTGGAAATCGAGAAGGTGGAGCGTGGGGGACGGCCGCTCCAGGCGACTGGCATCCATGAGCGGATCATGGAGCTGCTGACGAGCGTCGGGGCGCCCCGCGTTTACGGCAGTGTCACCCCGCGCAAGATCGCTGAACGGGTGAGGTTGGGCGAGGCCCCGGCCGAGGGGGAACCGCCGGTTCTGGGGGTCAAGGCATCGGACGTACTGGAGGCATTCTTCCGGGACATCACCCCACCGCGTCTGGAATCCTCCGATGTCGTGCGCAGGGGCATTGCTCGGGGCGTCTCCGAAGGAGCGTTCGCCTATACAAGCGGCGCCTACCCGGCGCTGGGGGCCGACGGCAAGTTCGAGGTGAATCCAGACAAAGTCGTCATCGGGCGGCCGCTGGCGGAAGATGAAGTCGATTTCGATTCCGGATTTCTCATGGTTCCTTCAGCGATCCCGGAGAAGGCGGCTGCTGAACCTGGCGTCTCGGCCGGCGGGGAAGAAACGGCGGTAGAAACAAAGGACGCCGGAGATCAAGAAGTCAAGGCGGGGGGATCACTGGCACGGGCACTGGTCCCACAGCCGTATCGCAGAGGAACGTCTGTCTCACATTCAAAGCCACACGAGACCAGCTTTTCAAAGCGTTCCCAGCTCTGGCGAATCTGGCGGACAAGTCGATTGATGGAAAGCTGACCGTGCGAGTTGAGGGGAGTTCGCCGGATGGCTATGATCCTCTCTGGCTTCGCAATGCGGTCGAAGAGCCCCTGGACGAGGCGAATGTGGAGTGGGTTCCAGAGGAGGATTTGGCCCGGGAGTAGAAAGCCGACTGGATCATGCGAGCCCCGCGCTCGCGCCTGTTTCGTCACCGGCGCCTCCCCCCAGCTCCGAACCAGTTGCCGCATCTCGTCGAGCAGTGCGCCGCCCTTCTGGATTCGGGTCGTGTAGCGCCGCTTCGGGCTCTCTCGTCGCGCTGCCAACGTACAACTATACACAGAGGGCCAGACCTCACGCCAGACCCTGGCCACGCTCGATCCGCCCGATTGCCCCCGACACTCCTAGCCGTTTTCCGGAATTCCTTCCTCCACCGCAGGAATTTCTTGGACGATGGGACCGGCCTCATACCCGCTTCGTCCGCCCGTGCCCTATCTGCCGGCGCTCTGGCGCCAGTGCTTCCACGCCCGTCGATCGCACATCGTCCATCGCTATTGCCCGGTGCGCAACCACTGCCGCTGTGACCGCGCCGCGCGGAGGACAGTGCCAGACCTGGAGCGCTCAAGTCTACCCGGGCACCCGGAAGACCCTTCACAGACGGTCACGCCTTGGCGCTTCGGTCGAATCACCAAGCAGCGTTGCGTGTACCATGGGTTTTCTGCGACCATTCTGAGAACAGGAGGCACCTGCTGCAAAGAGTCGGACACTCTCGCCACCAAGCCACAAAGATGCTCGGGAAGATCCGTTTCAGTGAAACCGTGCAGCAGGGCAACGTCGTGTTGGCAAACAGGAGGAACGAGTGGCTGACAAATACGACCTCCAAAACTGGCTGATAGAAGCACTATTGTTCCACGGAAAATCTGCGAGGATCGTGGATGTATGTAAGTACGTTTGGGAAAAATACGAACAGGAACTCAGGGCCTCTGGGGATCTTTTCTATACGTGGCAGTATGACATCAGGTGGGCGGCCACTGAACTGAGGAAGCGACGGAGAATGAAGGCGGCACACATCTCTCCCCGCGGTCTGTGGGAACTTATTTGAGAGTGCGGGTGGACGGCTGACCGCTTTGTCGGCGCCCGGGCATTGCTTCGAGTGAATTCCTCGCCCGTGGGACCGTCTTGCCGAGGACCTCAGTGAAGCTTGCCTGACTGATACGCCGCATCACAGGTGACCGGAATTCACACCGTCAAGGGGCCGAATGGCACCAGCGGCCGAAAAGGGGGTACCCCCGGGCGGAACCGGCGGTTGCCGCGGCGGTGGAGGCGGCGGATGCGGCGGCATCCGGCGACACTGAACACTGAAACCTCAGGCCGGGCTCCTGCGTCGACAGCGACAGCATCAGGAGCGGTCCGAAGGGATCCGGCACGCCGCGGTGCCTGAGGGCTGACGGTCCTCGATGCGCGGAGCTGATCGGCCTGCGAATCAAAGTCTGCGAGGTCCTGCCCTTCGGTTCCCCCTGATCGAGTCCAGTAAAGAGCGCATGTCATGGCTGCTGTTTGGCTCATGAAGAACCGGCCCATCAATCCGGACTTCGACGGCATTGACCACGCCCTACTGACCGACGCGCTGACGTCACAAGACTGGCGACAGAAGTCCGCCGTCCGGCGGATCGACGGCAAGGTGACCTTCGTGAGCGTACTTTTGCTCGAGGAGTTGGAGGCCGGGGAGCGCAAGTTCGCGGTGCGGGTTGATGGGACGCCTGAGAAGGGCCGGGGGTTCCAGGACGACCGGCTGGAAGATACCCTCGCTTACGCCAATAGCCTCGGCGATCCCGCCCCGCGAGGCGAATGGCCGCCGGAACGGGAGCCGCCGTGGACGGTCGTCTGCTTCGGACGATTCGAAGGTGGAGGAGGGACATGAGAGCAGCGATTTACGCCCGGGTCTCGACGACGGACCAGGACAATTCCCTTCAGATCGCCGAGCTGACCGAATACGTAAGGCGCCGCGGCTGGCAACTCGCCAGCGTCTACCAGGACACCCTCAGCGGCTGCAGGGGCGATCGGCCGGGGCTCGACCGCCTGATGCAGGACGCCCGGCTCCGGCGCTTCGACGTTGTCGTCGTTTGGAAGCTCGACCGCTTCGGCCGGTCGCTGGTGCATTGCGTTTCTGCGATCCAGGAGCTGGCCGGGCTCGGCATCCGCTTCATCGCGGCTTCACAGGGCCTGGACACGGACGAATCGAACCCTGCCTCGAAGCTGCTGCTTCACATTCTGGCGGCGGTGGCGGAGTTCGAACGGGAATTGATCCGGGAGCGGGTCCAGGCTGGCGTACGGAGGGCACAGGCGCAAGGGAAGCGGATCGGCCGGCCGCGGCGGGTCTTCGACCGGGAAGAGGTGCACCGGCTCCGGCGCCAGGGGCTGTCGATCGCCAAGATCGCCCGCAAGATGGGCTTGGGCGTAGGGACGGTAGCCCGGGCTCTGAAGGCTCAACAGGGGTCCTCGTAGGCACGACAGGAAATACGGCAGCGGCGGTGGGCCGGCGCGACTGTGCGGGCGGATGCGGACGGTCTTCTTGCCAAACTTTTCGTTCTTAGATTGCAGATTGCGAACTCTTGTGAATTCTACGTCCGCGTCCGCCCGCAGCCGGTCTACCCGAGACCAGACGGCGTTCCAAAAACCTGCCTGCAGAGCGCCCGTCTCGCTGCTGAATTCAAAGCGCTTATGAGAGCGGTACCGAACGTTCCAAAAGGTTCAGTTTTCGGAACGGTGGTCGTGACTCGGACACTCCGCCACGCTTGACCCGGCTGGCGATTGCCGGTACGCTTCCGGCTGGAGGGCCGGCGATGGACAGCCTTCTTCGGTTCCGCGAGCTCTTGGCATCGAGCCGCATCCGCGTCCGCGACGGCGAGATCTTCCGGCAGAGTCCGCCGGAGCTGCCCGACGGCTTCGATTTCTCGCGCGTCGAGGGGATGCTGCTGGGCCTGGCCATCGGCGACGCTCTCCGCAACACCACTGAAAGTCAGTCGCCCCGCACCCGGTACGAGCAGCACGGCGAGATCCGCGACTACCTGGTCCATCCGTGGAACGGCGACGCGCGCGGCTATCCCTCCGACGACACCCAGTTGGCTTTTTGGACGCTCGAGCAGGCGTTGGAAGATGGCGGCTTCGATCCGGCCTCGCTCGCCCGGCGCTTCGCCCGACGCCGCATCTTCGGCATCGGCAACACCGTCCGGCAGTTCCAGTTCAACTACGGCGCCGGCGAGCCCTGGGAACGCTGCGGCGTCCCCTCGGCCGGCAACGGAGCGCTGATGCGGATCGCGCCGATCCTGGTCCCGCACCTGCGGAACCCCTCGCCCGCCCTGTGGGCCGACACCGCCCTCTGCACCATGATCACTCACAACGATTCGATGGCCATCGCTTCCTCGATCGCCTTCGTGGCCGTGCTGTGGGATCTGCTGCGGGCCGGGAAGCCGCCGGTGCCGGCGTGGTGGCTCGAGCGGTTCCTCGCCGTACTCAAAGAGACCGAACGCGACGAATCCTACCGCCCGCGCAGCCCACGCCTAGCGGGATTCCAAGGGCCGCTGTGGAGGCTCCTGGAGGAGGAGCTGCCACGGGCTTGGGAGGCCGGGCTCACCGTGTGCAAGGCCGCCGACCGGTGGTATTCGGGCGCCTACCTGCTCGAGACCGTGCCCTGCGTCCTCTACATTCAGATGAAGCACGGCGGCGATCCCGAAGAGGCCATCGTCCGCGCGGTGAACGAGACCCGGGACAACGACACGGTAGCGGCCATCGTCGGGGCGGCGGTGGGTGCACTTCACGGCCGGGCCGGACTCCCCGGGCGGTGGATCGAAGCTCTCTCCGGCCGCACCCGGTCCGACGACGACGGTCGCGTCTTCGAGCTGATCCGGCAGACGGCCGAAGTCTTCGCTCCGTAGAGCCGCCGGCGGCCGAACTGGAACCTGCCGGTGCAGATGAGCACTTGCCGGCATCGCAGGCCACTTGGGCGAGGGGCCTGGCTCCTCGGCGCCACCCGTTCAAGCCCACAGGTGGTTTCTTGACCTCGTGCGGGGGGGCAATGAGTCGATCATCCGGCCTTCACCGGCTCCGGTTCCACCTCGATCACGTTGGCGCCTTCCGGCACGGCCGTCTCGCCCGGACCCAGGAACCCTCTCTGGAGCCAGTACTCCTTGTTGAGGTGGCAAGGGGCCCCCGGCGGAAGCTGTTCCGGGACGATGAGCACCGCCGTCTTAGGGGCGTGTTGCTGCTCGAGCTCTCCTGAGATCCGGGCCAGCAGCTCGAGCGTCTCCCGCATCTCCTTGTGCAGGCGGCTCAGCTCGCGGACGGTCTTCAAGGCGATTGGTTGGTCTTGGGCTCGGTCGAGGATCGCTTCGGCCTTCTCATAGAGCCTGCGGATGCGCCGGATTTCGGCGCGGATTTCGTCGAGCACCGAGTCCGCCCGCACGACGTCTTGGGCCTGTCGGGCCTCGACGAGAGAGGCCGGCAAGTGGTCGGACTTGTGTCGGTGGACACTCGCCGGCGACAATCCGAAACGTTTCGCTATGTCCCGAATGGAGCCGCCGGAGACGAGGTCCTTTTCGATACCTTCCCGCTCCGGATGGGTGCAGACTTTGCAGTGCCGCGGCATGTTTCCTCCTCCAATTCGTCTCATAAGACGTTGATCAAGAATCCCCCTCTCGGGTGCGTCTCCAACTGTGCCCGAACTGTGCCCAGATTGTGCCTGGAAGCGTCCCATTGGAGGTGACTCGGGGCGGCTATCTGTGTTGAAAACAAAGGACTTAGTCGCGTCCAGTCACTCCGAATCACCCCCTGATCGGTTTCGACTCCCACTAGCTTCCGCCAATATGCTGCTATCTCTCAATCGATTAGGAACAATATCGGCGGCCGCCCCAGAAACTCAATTCAACTTCAGGACGCGCAAGGGCTGGGTTTCCCACTGGCTCAGCACCACAGGCTCGAACCGGCATCCGCTGGCCCGGGAGGCTGCCCCAGCGCTGGGGCACGAAGCCGGTATCTCACTGCACTCCGCCCGATTCACGACGCCGTGGCCTCGGATGTCGAGGGACGAAAAGCGCTAGGAGGTCTTAAACTCCCCGAACGTGTGAGGCAGCTCCGTCATCAGGCCGCGCGGCCGGTCTTTCGTGTCATCGAGGATACCCCGGAACCGCGGGTCGCAGGTCAGATTGTGCTGCTCGAAAACGTCGTTCTCCACGTCGTAGAGCTGGTCGCATTGGAAATACTTCGGGGAATCGAACAAGACCCCATAGCGAATGCTCTCCCGGGCGGCGCCGCGGTTTGAGTTGCGCTGCCCATCAAGCGACACGAACCGTAGCCGGCCGGTGCGCGCCGCTTCCACCACGTCGGTTCGGATCGCTCGCTGCGCTCTGGCCGGCGGGCGGTTGGCGATGTACTTCCACTTGCGCGTCACCACGCCCCGGATGGTCGAGCACTCCACTCCAGGTAGAGCTCTTGGCGCCAGTTGGACGGCTCGGCTCCGCCTCGCAGAATCGAAACGAAACTGGCGCCGTCCTGCGCCATGCCCTCGGGCGGCGCCGCCCCGGCCAGATCTAGGGAGGTGACCGCCAGGTCCACGTTCACGCAGATTGAGCCCACCTGCCCGGGTTTCCGGATCCCCCGGGGCCAACGGGCGATGGACGGGATGTGACACGCCTCGTAGCAGGTGTACTTGCCGCGGCTGCCATGGTCGCTGCTGAAGATGAGGAGCGCATTGTCAGCCACTCCGAGCTCCTTGAGCTTCTGCATCACGACGCCCACGGCGTAGTCGATCCAGGTGGCCACGGCGTTGCGCTCTGCAAGGCCCTCCTTGCGCAGCCGTTCGAAGACCGACCCGCGGGGCGGCACCGCTTCAGACGCTCCGTCGAGAATTCCAGGCGGAGTGAACTGCGGATCGCCCTGCATCATCCTTGCCCCGTACTTTTCGTGGGGGAGCGTGAGCGGTGGTGGAGGAAGAAGGGCTGGCGGTGGTAACGGTCCATGAACTCCAGCGCTCCCTCAGTGACCCACTCGAGGTTGTGGACGGCCATCTTCTCAGACAGGCCGAGCCACTCTTTGTTGTTGATGTAGATCCGCTCGGCGTAGTCCCAGCCGAAGTTCACCTGGATGTAGCGCAGGTTGCGTTCATAGACGGTCCGCACGCGGCGGTTCTCTTCCGGGTCGAACGGGTCGGCGTCCTTGTTCAAGCCCTGGACCCGGCCGTTGCCCCCCGGCGGCGAGGCGCCACTTGCCGACCATGCCAGCGGCGTAGCCCGCCCGCTTGAGCTCCCGCCCAATGTTGGTCTCTTCGGGATCGAGGTTCGTGTTCCACTGGATCGTGCCGGGAGTTCCGGGCGGGAACCGACGGCGGAAAGGCCGTCTGGGGCTGGCATAGCGGCCGGTCACCAAGGAATAGCGGCTCGGCGTGCAGACCGCCGACGTCACATAGTAGCGCGAAAACGTGACGCCGTCCCGGGCCAGCGCGTCGATGTTCGGCCGGGATTCGTGGACCGGCGCCTCGCCAGCCAGGCTACTAGCCGCGGATACGCCGGCTATGTCGAACAGTTCCCTTCGGTTCAATTCGAGTGGGGCCACTGCGGTCTCTTTCCTGGGGCGCATTCACTCACCCCAAAAGCCGACTGTCCAGAGCGTTTGCTTGAGCGCCGGCGCGACGCGCCCGCAGAGCTCGAGCCTCTCTGTATCTGCATTTGCGCCTCCCGCCCGGAATCTTTGCTAGGATGCTGGCGACCCAGCCAACGGAGGTGGCAATGACACCAAACCTGCTGATCGCCATAGTGGCGGGGATCCTTCTGGCCGCCGTGACGCCAGGCCGGGGGGGGAACTCATCGCTTCAACCCGAACGTCTTCCACAACACGTTCTCTTCCGCCCATCCGCCCGTGCTGCGCATCCGGCCGGGCGACCGCGTCGTGACCCGAACCATCGACGCCCGCGGCTACGATGAGAACAACAAGAAGGTAGCCGAGCGTCCAAACCCACAGACCGGGCCGTTCTACATCGAAGGGGCGATGCCGGGTGACGTGCTGGTGGTCTACCTCGAGAAGATCGAACCGAACCGTGCGACGGCCTAGTCGAGCAGCGTGCTCGCGCCCTATGCCGCGGATCCGGACTTCCTGCGCTTCGAAGCCGAGCGGAAACAGACGACAGAGACCTGGATGATCGACCAAGAGAGAGGCGTCGCCCGGCTCGAGGTAAGCGCCGTCCGCCCTTCGGTCATCGAAGTGCCCTTGCGGCCGATGCTCGGCTGCGTGGCAACGGCTCCAGACCGCAAGGCGGCGGTCCCGACCAGCACGCCAGACCGCTTTGGCGGCAACATGGACTACCCCGGCATGGTCGCCGGCGTCCAGCTGATGCTGCCGGTTTATGAGCCGGAAGCGCTGCTGTTCCTGGGCGACGGGCACGCGCGCCAGGGCAGCGGCGAAGTGGTCGGCAACGCGCTGGAGGTGTCGATGGACGTGACCTTCCGGGTGGAACTGATCCAACACAAGAAGATCGGCTGGCCGCGGCTGGAGACCGCGGACTACATCATGGTGCTTGGCAGCGCCCGGCCGCTCCTCCAGGCGCTGCAACACGCTACGACAGAGCTCCTGCGGTGGCTGATGGCCGACTACGGTTTCGACGAGCGGGGCGCCTCGTTGCTGATGGGCCATGCGCTCGAATACGAGATCGCCAATGTAGTCGATCCGCATTTCACGGTGGCGGCGGAGATCCGCAAGACCTACCTGGGCGCCACCCGGTGACACCCCCCGGAGACGGCGAGACCCACCGACCGCGGTGGCAAACCGCCTGCACGTCGCCCTTAGGCTGGAAAAAGTTGTCCCCGCCACAGAGCTTTCTCATGTGGGGGAATCCCGAATCGGGTATGATTGAGTTGCCTCCGGGCTGAGATGTAACTAAAACAGGATGTCGGGCGCCGGGCCGGCACCTCGGCAAAGAGCTGGGCTGCTCCTTCCAAAAGATTGTATGCTCCCCGCCCTCTGACTCTAAACCCAGCGCAGCGGTGGCAGAAAGATCACGCCGGTGAATACCGCCCTCTCGACCACCGAATCGTATCGCGTCCGGCGCGGGCCGGGACTTCCGGCGGTTGCGCCTGGCGACCCCCGGTCCACTCTATCGGGCGGTACAACTGCTTCTCGGGCCGGCTCGGCTTTCGGCAACGCAGCCCAAGCATCACCATGAAAATCCTACTCTACAACCCAGACAACGGCGTGACGCAGAATTTCATGCCACACCTGTGGATGTTCCTGCTCCAAACGCTCACCCCTCCGGAGCACGAGGTCGTTTTGATCGACGGGAACACGCAGCCGATGAGCGACGCCGAACTGGTCCGGTTCGTTCGTGACCAGGGAGTCGGCCTGGTGGGGATCGGCGCCATGACTCGAATGATCGCCAAGGCATATCGTGTCGCCGGCGCCCTGCGGGCGGCGGGCGTGCCGGTGGTCATGGGCGGACCTCATGTCACCGCGATCCCGGAAGAAGCGCTGGGAGAAGACGGTGGACCGCGCCACGCCGACGCCGTCGCGATCGGCGAGGCGGACGAGATCTGGCCGCAGATCGTGGAAGACGCGGCCCGGGGCTGCCTGAAGGACCGCTATGCGGCCGCGGACGAATTCGGACGGCCCCGCAAGCCGGACCTGGGCGGCTACCCCAAGATCCCGTGGGAGTCGCTCGACATCGAACAATTCAACCGGGTTCCGGGGTTCATGAGATGGGTGGTGAAACGTTTCCGCCTAGAGTGGGAGACGTTCCACATCATCCCGATCGAATCCGGCCGAGGCTGCCCGTACGGCTGTGAGTTCTGTACGGTGACGGGATTCTTCGGCGGCTCGATCCGGTTCCGCACGAATGAAAGCATCGTGGAAGAACTGCTGCGTTTGAAGGCGCGGGCGGCCCGAAGCCGCGGCCAGATCGCCGTCTTTTTCGTGGACGACAACTTCGCCATCAACGTGAAGCGCACCAAGTCGCTCCTGCGGGAGATCATCGCCGCGGGCGCGCAACTCACTTGGATCGCCCAGATCAGCGCGAACCTGCTGCACGACGAGGAGCTGGTGGAGCTGATCGCGGAGTCCGGAGGCCGGTGGATCTTCATCGGGATGGAATCGCTCGATCCGGCGAACCTGGCTGCGGTCAACAAGGGCTTCAGCAAACCGGCCGAATACGGGGCAGTGCTGGACCGGTTGGCGCGCCGCAACATATACGCGATCACCTCGTTCATCTTCGGACTGGACAACGACCGACGGGGAGTCGGCGCCCGCACCTTGGACAAACTGGAAACCTGGGCTCCCGGGCTGCCCGTCTTCGGCCAGATCACCCCGTTCCCTGCAACACCGTTCTATGAGCGCCTGGCGAAAGAAGGCCGGCTCACGCGACCGAAGCATTGGCTCGAGTTCACGCCGTTCCGCATGGCGCACACGCCCCGGGGGATGACCGCGTCCGAGGTTCAGGCCGAAGTCCGGGAAGCCTGGACGCGGGCTTACAGCCCTTCCGCGGCGTCGAGAGCGCTCGATGCCCTGCATGATCAGCCGGCCGCATATAAGATCAGCCATTTCGTGGCGCGGCTCTTCTTCCGGAACATCTACTTCCCGCAAAAAGGAGCCTGGGCATGGGCGAAGCTCATCGCGCGGAACTGGAGGCCGCTCGTGCGGGTCGTCTACGACTCCTTCACGAAGTGGCCGGGGAGCGCGGACAGGCCGGCGGACACGGGCCGCGCGGGCGCTCCGGTCTCGGCCCTCAATGAGGCGGAAAGCGCCGGGGGCTGAAACGGGCGGATCTGTTGCCGTCGCCGACCTGTCGGGGGGAAGCCGGGGCCTCAATCCGCGGCGGCGGCCTGCCGGGAGGGATCGGGATCCGGCAACATCTTGCCGGGGTTCAGCCGCCCTTCCGGATCGAACACATCCTTGATGCGCCGCATCGTCTCCAGCGCCTGGGGCGAGAACTGCTTCGGCATCATCGGCATCTTCTCGATCCCGACGCCGTGCTCGCCGGTGATGGAGCCGCCGTATTCCAGGCACTTCCCGAGGATCTCGAAGCTCGCCCGCATCGCTTTGTCCAGGTCACCGGGCTTGCGGGCATTGAAGAGGATCAACGGGTGCATGTTGCCGTCGCCGGCATGGAAAATGTTGCTGATCGTCAGGCCGTATTTCTCCGCCACCTGCTGAATGAAACGCAGCGTGGCGGGAATCTTGCTCCGGGGCACCATTCCGTCCTGAACAAGGTACGTCGGGCTGACCCGCCCGATCGCCCCGAAGGCGTTCTTGCGGCCTTTCCACAGCCGGGCGCGCTCCTCGGCGGTACGGGCCTCGCGGATCTCCCGCGCCCGGCACCGCAGGCAGACCTCACGGATCTGCTCGATCTGCTCGTCGATGGCCTGGCGTACGCCCTCGACCTCGATGAGCAGCACCGCTGAAGCGTCCATGGGATACCCGGCGCCGGTGGCCTCTTCCACCATCCGCAGCATCACGCCGTCCATCATTTCGAGGGCCACCGGTGTAATGCCGCAGGCAGTGATCTCGGAAACCGTTTCTCCACAGTCTTCAGGCGAGTCGTAGATGGCGAGCAGGGTCCGGACGGCCTCGGGTTTCCGCATCAGCCGGACGGTGATTTTCGTCACCAGCGCCAGCATGCCTTCCGAGCCGGTGATCAGGCCGGTGATGTCGTAGCCCGGCAGGTCGAGCTCCTTGCCGCCGGTCTCGACGACGCTGCCGTCCGGCAGCACCAGCTCCAGGCCCAGCACGTGGTTGGCGGTCACCCCGTAAGCCAGGGTATGGGGGCCCGCGGAGTTCTCGGCGACGTTGCCGCCCATGGTGCAAGCTTTCTGGCTGGAGGGGTCGGGGGCATAAAAACACCCGTCGGTTTCCACTGCGGCGGTAATATCGAGGTTGACGACGCCGGGCTGCACGACAGCCCTCTCGTTGGCCAGGTCGATTTCCAGGATACGGTTCATGCGAGAGAAAGCGATCATCACGCCGCCCGCCACCGGGACGGCCCCGCCGCTCAGACCGGTACCGGCCCCGCGGCCGACGATCGGGACGCCGTAGTCCCGGGCTAGCTTCACTACGGAGACGACCTCCTCGGTACTGCGGGGAAACACCACCAGCTCGGGGCGGGCTTTGTCCACCGCGCCGTCGTACTCGTAAAGGGTGAGGTCCTCGGGCCGGTCGAGACAGCCTTGCTCCCCGAACAAGGCCTTGAGCGCTTCTCGTAATGCTGACGGAATCATGAGTCCCTGTCGCCTGCTCCTCCGGCAGCGCGCCATCTCCCGGTCAGAGCAGAGAGCGAACGTAATCTATCATCCGCTCGTCCGACCAGTTGGTGGCGCCGATGATCTTTTGCCGCACTTTGCCCGCCGAATCGATGATGTAAGTCTCCGGATAGCGGTAGGTCCCGTAACGGGAGCTGATTTCCGCCGCCGGATCGCGGGCCGTAAGGAACTTGACGTTGTGCCTCTCGAGGAAGCGCCGGTACGCCCCCGCGTCCTCGTCCACACTGATGCCGAGCACCACCACACCCTCATCCTTGAGCTTTTGATGGAAGGCGTTCAGGGAAGGGATCTCTTCGATGCAGGGCGGACACCACGTGGCCCAGAAGTTCAGCACCAGAACCTTACCGCCGAAGTTCGCCGGGGAGACGACGAGGCCGCTGTCGGTCTGGATCTGGAAGTCCGGCGCCGTGTCCCCCACCCCGATCACGCGGTCGCGCAGCGTGTCGGCGACGACGAAGATCAGCACCGCCAGCAGTCCGCCGATGAGCGCCTTCAGTATCCGGTCAGTCCTCGATGATTGCATTGCAAGTCACTTACAATTTTAGAGGATCGCGGCGGTCTCGAGTTCATCTAATGGAAAGAGCGGGGCGGTCCGCGGCTGAGGATTGCGCCGCATCCACCCCCGCGTTCTGCGAATGCAAATGCTGATCACGCGAAAGCTGGAGTTCTCGGCTTCTCATGTCTGCCGCCGGCCGGAGCTGTCCGAGGAGGAGAACCGGCGGCTCTACGGGGAGGAAGCGAGTCCCCACGGCCACGGACACAACTTCGTCGCCGAGATCACCCTGGAAGGGGAGCCCGACCCCGTAACCGGAATGGTCTATGACCTGAAGGCCTTGAATGAGGTGACGCAGCGCGAGATCGTGGACAGCTACGACCACCGTTTCTTGAACCGTGAAGTGCCGCCATTCGACCGGGTGGTTCCGACGCCGGAGAACATCGCCCGGGACATCTGGCGCCGGCTCGCCCGGCACTTTTCCGATGCCCGAGTTCGGCTCCACCGGGTGCGGCTCTACGAGACGGACGACTTCTACGTGGACTGTTTCGGCGAGGACGGACAATGAGAGTTACGCGGCGTTACCGGTTCGCCGCCTCGCACCGGCTGCATTCCCGCCGGCTGAGCAGCGAAGAGAACAGGCAGGTATACGGCAAGTGCGACAACCCGTTCGGGCATGGACACGACTACGTATTGGAGATCAGCGTGCGGGGGCCGGTGAGCGAGGAGTCCGGCCGGGTGGTGCCGGTCCGCCGATTGGATGAGCTCGTCGAACGGGAAGTCTTGCGCGAGTTCCGTTACGCCGACCTGAACAGCCGGATCCAGACATTCGCGGCTGGCGATGTGGTACCCACTACCGAGAACGTGGCCCGGGAGATCTGGAGACGCCTCTCGAGAGCGTGGCCCGGCGAGTTCTCGGACGGGCCGGTCCTCGATACGGTGCGGCTTTACGAAACCCGCAAGAACGTCATCGAGCTGACAGGAAGATGAAACATGTCAGGGAACAACGCCATTCTAGAAGTGATGCCGAAACGTGACGCAACAGGGGCCATCGCCGGGTTGATCCGGCAGGTTCTGGCCCACCTCGGCGAGGACCCGGAGCGCGACGGTCTGCAGAAAACGCCCGACCGGGTCGAGCAGGCGCTGCGCTTCCTTACCGAGGGCTACGAGAAGAGAGTCGACGACGTGGTCAACGGCGCGCTTTTCGACGTCGAATACGACGAGATGGTGATCGTCCGGGACATCGAGTTCTTCAGCCTGTGCGAGCACCACCTGCTGCCGTTTTTCGGCACGATGCACGTCGCCTATATCCCGAGCAAGAAGGTCCTCGGGCTCAGCAAGATCCCGCGCATTGTGGACATGTTCGCCCGCCGGCTCCAGGTGCAGGAGCGGCTCACTCAGCAGGTCGCCCAGTGCCTGATGGAAGTGCTCGAGCCGGAAGGCGTCGGAGTAGTGTGTGAGGCCCGGCATCTGTGCATGATGATGCGCGGTGTCGAGAAGCAGCACTCGGGAGCCATCACCAGCGCCATGCTCGGGTCCTTCCGCGACGACAAAGCCACCCGCGAGGAACTGCTTTCCCTGATCGGGCATCAGACGCTGCGGTTCTGAAGCCGGCTGGGGGCGGCAAAGAGGCGCGGCGCCCGTGTGCGGCTCGCCACGCGCGCTCCGTACGGTACGATAATGAAGCGATGCTCGATCAGTTCCGCCAGTTCGATGCCGGTCCGGATCCTTTTGGGAAAACCTGGCGCGTGGAGTTCGTTTGGCTCCAGACAGCCATCGCCATCCGGCACGCCGACGCCGTAGATGTCAAGTTCTTCCTTTCGGACGGGAGCCGGAAGTTGGAAAAGGTGGTGGCCCTGCCTCACGCCGCGCTGCGGGAACTCGCTGGACGGCTCGGGCGCCCGTTGAGCGATCCGTGGTGCTCGCGCCTCGCGGCGCTGCACATCAAGCATATGATCGAGAGTTGGGAAGACATGGAGAAGACGCTTGTCACGGTTTCGCCCGAGGAGCTCCAAGGGTACGCGGCGGAGCTGGCGGGCCGCGCATCTTCGCCAGGGCAGGCTGAGCTTGCCCGGAACAATCAGGATCCTTGATGCGGCCGGCGAGCAGCGCCTGACGGCGCGATCCCCGCGAGAATAACTTGTCACGAACCAGCCATTATCTGGATATCAGAAAAAGGAGTGTAACTTGAGCCTCACAGTGAAGACACGAGAAAAGGACGGGGCCGTCATCGTCGACCTCGACGGACGGCTGACTCTCGGAGAAGCGACGGGAATGTTGCGGGAGGCCATCCGCGACCTCGTCGCCCAGAACAAGACCAACATCGTGCTGAACTTCAAGAACCTCGAATATATGGACAGCGCCGGGCTCGGCGAACTCGTCTCGGCCTACACCAGCGCCAAGAATGCCGGCGGGAAGGTCAAGATGGTCAACATGGGGGGCCGGGCTCTGGACCTGCTCCAGGTCACCAAGTTGATGACTTTGTTCGAACTGTACGATGACGAAGAGGCTGCGGTAAAGAGCTTCGATTGAACCGGACCGCCGGAAGCCGACGGCGGTTCCAGCTTTCTCCATCGAAAATTGCACCGTCAGCCGAGGACGGGCGTAAGATACCTGTCCGCCCTTGGCCCGGACTCAGCGGCAACAGACCGGGCGCCGCGACTTGGTAGGACGGTCCGTTCCCCCTCAAGCAGGAGACGCAGCCACCAACCGCGGCTGGGGAGGCGGAGCGCCGGCCGGCGGGTTCAGCCGGACGGAAACGAGCTTCGAAACTCCCGGTTCCTGCATCGTCACGCCGTAGAGCGACTCGGCCGCCTCCATTGTCGTCTTCGCATGAGTGATGACGATGAACTGGGTCTGCGCCGACATGTCCCGTAGCAGGCGGACCATCCGCCGAATGTTCGCCTCGTCCAGGGGAGCGTCCACCTCATCCAGCACGCAGAAGGGGCTCGGGTGATATTGGAAGACGGCCATCAGCAGGGCCAGAGCCGTCAGCGCCTTCTCGCCGCCGGAAAGCAGCAGAACGTTTTGCAGGCGCTTTCCCGGAGGCGACGCGACGAGATCGATACCGGATTCATTCGGATTCTCCGGATCCGAGAGCCGCATCTCGCCAACGCCGCCGCCGAAGAGCGTCCGGAACGTGTACTTGAAGTTCTCGTTGATCGCTTCGAAGGCATGGGCGAAGCGCTTCCGGGTTTCGTCGTCGATCTCGCGGATCGCTTTCTCGGTATCCCGGATCGAGTCGAGCAGATCCTGGCGCTGAGCGTTCAAGAACTCATAGCGCTGCCGGGCTTCCTCGTACTCTTCCAGCGCCGCCGGGTTCACCGGGCCCAAGTTCTCGATCCGCGTTCTGAGGCGCTCGTAGCGCTCTTCCGCATCCGCCAAGGCCTCTTCATCCAGTTCCTCGGGTTCCGCTTCGGCCAGTTCCGGCAGAGTAACCTTGAGCTCTTTGATGCATGTTTCTTCCAGATACTTGAGGTCAGCGCGGCGCTCGGCGAGAGCCACCTCGATCTGTGACCGCCTTTCTTGAGCCTCTTGCGCCTGGATGCGGAGCTGCTTGAGCTCTTCCTCGAAGGCGGCCAGCCGGTCGCGAAGCTGCGTCTCCTCGCTGCTCAAGCGTTCGGCTTGCTCTTCGGCGGCGGCGATCTCCTCGGCCAGCTCGTTCGACCGCCGGTCGAGTTCTATGTTGTTTTCCAAGAGCCGGGCGCGCTCCACACCCAAGCGCTCCATCTCGGCGGCGAGCGACTGGCGCGCCTTGTCGATCTCGGCTTTCTGGGCCTCGACCCGCTGCCGGGCGGCCTGCTCGGCCCGCCGCCGCTCATCGCGCTCGGCAAGCTGGACGCGAAGGGCAGCGTGCTCCTCGGCCGCCCGCGCCGTTCGGGAGTCCAGTTCCTCTCGCTCGGCCCGGGCCTTCTCCAAGGCTTCTTCTTCCGCCCGGCGCGCACGTTCTTTCTCGGCAACGGCGCTGAGGAGTTCCTCGCACCGCCGGCGGGCTTCGCGCCGGGCCTCTTCCAGGCGCTCCAGTTCGGCCGCTGCAACGCGGCGCCGCTGTTCCGCCCGGCGCCGCTCTTCCTCGAGCTTGCGCACTTCACTTTCCAGCGCAACGACGTCCTTTTCCCGCTGCTGCTGGCCGGCGCGCAACGACTCGAGCTGTTCGGTCATCCCCGCCAGGCGCTCCTCGAGCTGCCCTACGGCCCGGGCAGCTTCGGCCAATTCGGTCTCGCAGCGAGCCAGCTGGGTGCGAATCTCGCGGAGTTCGCGCTTGAGCGCCAGCGGTCCTCCCTTGGACTTCTTCCCGCCCGATACGGCGTAGCCGTGGTAACAGACCCCGTCCTCGAGCAAGAAGTAGAAGTCCGGATATTGCTGCGCCAGACGGCGGGCAGCTTCGTGCGACTCGGCGATCAGACAGCGGGCGATGCGGGGAACCAGTTCGGTGGGAGCATGCGTCAAGCCGTTGGTCATCCGCAGCACGTCGGAGAGCCGCGTGACGATACCCGTCTCAGGTCCCAGAGGCGGCTCCGGCGCCCCGTCGCCGAAACTCAGGCCGGGTTCCGGGTGGACGAGGAACGTGGCCCGGCCCTCCACCTCCCGGCGCATCAGTTCGATGCCCTGGGACGCCTCGCTCCAGTCGCGCACGACGATGTACTCGAGCTCATCGTGAAGGAACTCTTCCACCGCTTTTTCAAATTCCGGCTCGACGTCGAGGAAGTCGGCCAGGACGCCCACCGGTTCGAGGCCGCCCGGCTCCGCTGCCACCGCAGTAAAGAACCGTTTCACCGATTCCGTCGTATACGCGCGGTGCGACAGGATCTCTTCCAGGGACTCCCGGCGGGCCCGCAACTGGGACGCCCGGGAGCGTGAGGATTCGAGCCTCCGCCTGGACTCGCCGAGCTCCGATTTCAACCGCTCGAGACTGGTTTCGACTTCAGCGCGCCGGGAAACTACGCCGGCCAGCTCGGTTCGTTTGCCCTGCAGTTCGCCATCCACCTGCGCGCACCGGGCCGCCAGGCGTTGCAGCTCCTGCTCCGCGGTTTCGCGTTCTTTGCCTGCTCGCGCCATGTCACGGCCGATCGAGGCGAGGAATTCATCGGCCTGGGTAAGCTCGGACCGGAACCGGGAAGCCTCGCCGAGCAGTTCGAGCACCGTCTTCCGGGCGGCTTCCATCGCCTGCTGCCGCTCCCGCAGTTGCGCCTGGAGCTGTTCGCGCTCGCGGCTCTTGGCGGCCAGTTCCGCCCGGGCCTGTTCGACCGTCTGCTCCAGTTCGGCCAGCGTGCGCTCGTGCGCCTCGATGCTCTCGGCCAGCTGGGCGGTCCTGCCCTCGAGGGATTTCGCCTGTGTCTCTCCTTGCGTCAGCCTAAGCTCGATATCGGCGATCTGGCGCGCCTGTGACTCCAGCCTCCCGCGAGTGCGCTCGCTCTCCACCTTCAACTCGGCGAGGCGCTGGCGGGTCTCCCTGAGCCGGGCCTCCAGCTCGTAAAGAGCCTGCTGAGCCTCCGACTGCGCTTTCTCCCTTTCGGTGACCTGGTCGTTCAACTTCCGGAGCGTCGCCGCGGCCTCGTTCAGATCGAGGGCGATCTTCGTCGCTTCGCGCTCGAGCAGCCGGAAGCGTCCAGCAAGCGTCCGCCGCAACTCGACCACCATTTCGGCGCGCAGCTTCTTGAAGCGCTCCGCCTTCTTCGCCTGCCGGTTCAGGGAGTTCACCTGCCGGCCTACTTCTTCGAGAATGTCGAAGACCCGGGCCAGGTTCTGCCGCGCCCCTTCCAGCTTGGCTTCGGCCAGACGCCGTTTCGCCTTGAACTTGCTGATGCCGGCCGCCTCCTCGATCACGGCGCGGCGATCTGCCGGACGTGAACTGAGGATCTGGCCGATCCGCCCCTGTTCGATGATGGCGTAAGACTCCGGACCAAGCCCGGTCCCCATGAACAGGTCTTGAATATCCCGCAGACGCGCCGGGCGGCCGTCGATCAAGTATTCACTTTGCCCGGAGCGGTACAGGCGCCGAGTGACGGTGATTTCCCGCAGGCGGTGACCACCGTGCCCGTTCGTCGGGCGCGCTCCGGCGGCCTCGTGAGACTCCGTGAGCGGCGCGTGGCCGTTATGTCCGCCCGCTTCCCCGGCCGCCGGTTTCGCCGGCAGGATCTCGTAGCCCGGATCAACGAGCGTCATCGTCACCGAGGCCGCGCCCAGTGGCTTGCGGGTAGCCGTTCCAGCAAAGATCACGTCGGCCATGCGCACGCCACGCAGGCTCTTCGCCGACTGTTCCCCCAACACCCAACTAATCGCGTCACTGATGTTGGACTTCCCGCAGCCGTTCGGACCCACGATCGCGGTGATACCGGCCCCGTTGAACCGCATCTCGGTGCGGTCACAAAACGATTTGAAGCCCTGAAGCTCGACGCGTTTCAGCCTCAACAAGTGGCTATACCCTCACTTCCCTCACTAGTACCAAATGTCGCTTGTGTCCAGCTCGTCGCTCGCGTCTCGGGGGGATATCGACTCCATGGTAACCGGCGCCGAGTCAAAAGTAAAGGGGCACGCCCACTCCATGTTGGGTCCTCGCGAACGCCACCCCAACATGTTGGCCCCCTCTTCCCACATGGAGGCGTATCGCCCAGAGTTTGCGTACTCCGCTCTCCTCTCGCAGGGACCCCGTCCGTTCGGCGAGGCTCAGCCCATTCAGAACTCTCCGCCCCTCAGCGGTCGGCCCCGCTCCGGGCAGGATAAGATTGAGATTGTTTGCCCTTAATCTCACCCGGACGAACTCACCGGGATACCGACACCTATGAGACGAACACCACTGCTCCTGTTTACCCTCGCAAGCTTGCTGGCCGCCCCTCGAACACGGGCTGCCGAAAAGAGCCCCCATCTGAAAAACATCCGCCAGCTCACCTTCGGGGGGCAGAACGCCGAGGCCTACTGGTCCCCCGACGGCAGGCGTCTGATCTTCCAGTCTACGCGGGACGGATACAAGTGCGACCAGATCTACGTCATGAACGCCGACGGCTCCGGAGTGCGGCTGGTTTCCACCGGAAAAGGCGTCACCACCTGCGGCTATTTCCTCCCCGACGGCAAGCACATCCTTTACGCCTCCACTCACGAGGCGGGTCCGGCGTGCCCGCCCCGCCCGGACCGGAGCAAAGGCTACGTCTGGCCGGTCTACGCCGGCTACGACATCTACCTGGCCACCGACGAGGGCAAGATCATCAAGAAGCTCACCAACGCGCCCGGCTACGACGCCGAAGCGACCGTGAACTGGAAAACGGGCCGCATCTTGTACACCTCGAAGGCTTCCGGCGACCTGGACCTCTGGACGATGAAGACCGACGGCAGCGGCAAGCGGCGCGTCACCACTACGCTGGGTTACGACGGCGGGGCTTTCTACTCGCGTGATGGCTCGAAGATCGTCTGGCGCGCCCATCATCCGGCCACCGAAGCAGCCCGTACCCGGTACCTCGACCTCCTGGCGCAGGACCTGACAACGCCGATGAAAATGGAGCTGTTCCTCGCCGACGCCGACGGCTCGAACGTTCGGCAGCTCACCGACTTCGGCTGCGCCAGCTTCGCCCCCCAGTTCACCCCCGACGGCAAGCGGATCATCTTCTCCTCGAACAAGAACAACTGCGACGGCTACCGGTTCGAGCTGTTCCTGATCGACGTCGACGGCGAGAACCTCGAGCAAGTGACCGATTTCGGCGTTTTCACCGCCTTCCCGGAGTTCTCCCCCGACGGCAAGAAGCTCGTCTTCACGTCCAGCTACAAGGCCACCCAGCGTTACGAGTTCAACATCTTCGTGGCGGACTGGGTTCCGTAAGAAGCCAGGCAGCGGGCCCGAGACCTATCTGCGCTGCCCGAGGGTCACCTTGGCGGTCACCGGTTTGCCGTCGCGCAGCACCTTCACTTCGACCGTTTCCCCGACTTTGCTGGCCCGCAAAGCATAGGTGAAGTCGTAGAGGTTCCTGATTGGCTTGCCGCGGAACTCGACGAGGACGTCCCCCGCTCTGATTCCCGCCTTGTCGGCCGGCGAGCCGGGCCGGATGTCGGCGAAGCGAACGCCGTTCTCAATCTCACCGAAATCGGGAATCGAGCCGAAGTAAGCCCCGTATCCGCTGCCGGTGGCTCCGATGGCCGCAGGGTGGCCGCTGGTTTCCGGGGTCACGCGCACGAACCGCGGGCGCTCGGTCTGGGCCAGCTCGATGGTAACGTCGGCGACCAGATCCACGAGCTCAGCCGCCGCCTCGGCATTGATCTTGTCCCAGGTGTCCGAAGGCTTGTGGTAGTCCGAATGCAGGCCGGAGAAGAAGAACAGGACAGGGACTTTGCGGGTCACGAAAACCGTGTGATCGCTCGAGCTGTAACCGCTCTTGGCGGTATCGAGCTTCAAGGGGTGCCGGTGGGCGACCTTGGCGAGCAGCTCCTCGAATGTCGAGCCGGTCCCCGTGCCGCCGACGTAAACCTTGCCGCCGCGGATGCGGCCCACCATGTCCATGTTGATCATGGCGACGGCGTTTTCGATGGGCAGCGTCGGGTGCTCCACCCAGTCCCGGGCGCCCAGCAGTCCGATTTCCTCGGCAGCGAAAGCGATGAACAGCACGCCGCGCCCCAACTGTTCCCCGCGTCCGGCCAGGATGCGCGCCACTTCCAGCAGCGCGGCCGTTCCTGAAGCGTTGTCGTCGGCCCCGGGGTGGACCTGGCCGATCTGCGACGGGGCGAGCGAGCTTTCGTTGCCCCGCCCCAGATGGTCGTAATGAGCCCCGACGATCACGTACTCCTTCGTCTTGCCGGGTAGGAAGCCCAAGACATTGCGGACCGTGGCGTGCTCCCGCTCGATGTCTACGGCCAGCGAGACCCGCAACTTCTCCGGCAAGGCGAACGACTGCGGCTTTTCCCCGGCATCGATGGCCTCCTGCAACCCGGCGAGCGACTTGCCCAGGGGCTTCAGCCACTCGTCCACCACGGCGCGGCGGGCGTGAACGATCAGGATGCCGGCGTCCTTCGGGCCGGAGACGCTTCCGAACTTGATCAGGGTGTCCTCTTCATCAGGGCCGCGCTTCTCGTTTACCAGCACCACGGCTTTCGCGCCGCGGTCGCGGGCGTTGATGGCCTTCGAGATCAGGTGCGCATGCCGGGTCGGCTGCGGGCTGTTGTCCGGATTGAACTTCCGGGGCTCCCCTCGCAAGATCACCACGACTTTGCCTTTGACGTCGAGCCCCTCGAAGTCGTCGTAGTCGAACTCTTCGGCGGCCGAGGCGCCGAACCCGGCGAAGACCACGTTGCCTTCCACCTCCCCGGTGGAGGAAAAGTTCAGCGGCAGGTAGTCTTCTTTCGTCTTCAGCTCCGTCCTCGCGGTTCCCTGCCGGACGATGAAGTGATGATCCGGTCCCAAGTGCGCTCCGGTGGTGACGGTGAAACGCTGATAGTAGGACCTTTCGTCCCCGGCCGGCTGCAGGCCGAACCTCTCGAACTGCGCCGCGATGTATTCCGCTGCGATCTCCAGACCCCGAGTGCCCGACCACCGGCCTTCGAGGGCTGGGTCGGCAAGCGTCTTGACATGCTCGAGATAGAGTTTCGGATCGGCAGTCGGGAGCCTGGATGCCGCGGCGAGGAACGCAGCCGCGACGGCGGCCAGGGAGAAGATGGCGGCGGCGCGGCGCACCGGGGTGAGGAGACGACTGATCTTGTCCATGGGATCTGTTGCACCAGAAAGGACTTCTTGGCTCGATCCTAGCAAACGCCCGCCGCCGCACACCACCCGTGGCGAGCCCCCGGCGGGTGATGAGCCGCCGTTGATATACTGGACCGGCGCGTCAAGCAACATGACCAAACCGGTTGTCACCGCCGAGGAGGCGGTTTCCCAGATCCCAGACGGCGCCACCATCGGCATCGGCGGCTCCGGCGCCGGCCACGCCATCCCCGACCTGCTCCTCAAGGCTCTCGGTGAGCGCTTCCGCCGCACCGGCCATCCCCGGGAGCTGACCCTGGTGCACGCCTTCGGCGTCGGCAACCAGAAAGACCGGGGCCTGGAGCACATGGCCTTCCCCGGCATGTACAAGCGCGTCGTCGGAGGGCACTGGTCCATGGCACCGTCGATGGCGAAGCTGGCCGCCGAGAACGCCTTCGAAGCCTATTGCCTGCCCGCCGGAGTGATCACGCAACTCTTCCACACCGCCGCCGCGGGCTCGCCCGGCTGGCTCACCCACGTGGGCCTGGAGACCTTCATCGACCCGCGCCTGGAAGGCGGCAAGCTGAACGGGCGGGCCACCGAAGACCTCGTCGAACTCGTCGAGCGCGACGGCCGGCGGTGGCTCTTCTACCGGACGATCCCGATCGACGTCGCTTTGATCCACGCCTGGGAAGCCGATCCGCTGGGCAACCTCGGCATGACGAAAGAAGCCGGCTTCTGGCACAACTGCCCTCTGGCGCAAGCGGCCAAGACCGCCGGCGGCATTACCATCGCCGTGGTCCGGGAGCTGGTCGATCGGGGCGGCATCCACCCCCAGCGGGTGGTGGCGCCGGGCTGTTTCGTGGACTACATCGTCCACGACCCCGGCCAGGGCATGACTTTTCAGATCGACTTCGACCCCACGCTCAACGGAGACGCCGTCAAGCCGGAGAGCGATTTCCCGCCGTTCCCGCTGAGCATCCGCAAGGTGATCGCCCGGCGGGCGGCCCTCGAGCTGGCCCCCGGCGCCGTGCTGAACGTCGGCTTCGGCATGCCGGACGGGGTGGTGAAGGTGGCCCGGGAACAAGGGCTCGCCGATACGATCCTGCCGACCATCGAGCACGGCCAGTTCGGCGGCATCCCCGCCGAGGGGCTCGACTTCGGCGCCTCCTACAACGCCCAGGCGATCCTCGAGACCATCCACATGTTCGACTTCTACCAGGGCCGCGGCGTGGACCAGGCCTATCTGGGTTTCCTGCAGGTGGACCGCCACGGCAACGTCAACGTTTCGAAGCTCGGCGACACCGTCATCGGCACCGGCGGCTTCATCGACATCCACCAGCGCGCCCGCAAGGTAGTCTTCTGCGGCACGCTGGCGGTGCGGGCGAAACCCGAGATCGCCGCCGGCGGCATCCGGTACGCCGCCCACGGCAAGCCGAAGTTCGTCGAGGACGTCCTTCAGATCACCTTCAGCGCCCGCTACGCCCTCGAGCAGCGCCAGGAGGTGCTCTACGTCACCGAAGCCGCTGTGTTCCGCCTCGCCGAAGGCGGAATCGTCCTCGAGGAGGTCGCGCCGGGAATCGATCTGGAGCGGGACCTTTACCCGCAGATGGGCTTCCGGCCGCGGCTGGCCCAGCCTCTGAGAACGATGCCGGCGGAACTCTTCGAAGACGAGCTCTTGCCGCGGCGGCTGTTCCGGTATTACGGAGCCTGAAGCCCATGTCTTACCCGAACCTGATCGTAGAGATCGAAGACGGCATTGCGACCGTGACGATCAACCGGCCCGAGAAGCGCAACGCCCTGGACCGGGAAACATTCCTGAGCCTGGAAGCCTGTTTCGAAGATCTCTCCCGCGACCTGGAAGTCCGGGCGGCGGTCGTCACCGGGGCCGGCGACCGGGCCTTCGTCGCCGGCGCCGACATTTCGGCCATCGCGGAGCTGGACGCCCAGGCCGGACGCGAGTGGTGCGCTCTCGGGCAGCGGGTCTTCAACAGGATCGAAGCGATGCGCAAGCCGGTGATCGCCGCGATCAACGGCTACGCGCTCGGAGCCGGCCTCGAACTGGCCATGGCCTGCCACTTGCGGGTGGCGGCGGAAACGGCCAGGCTCGGCCAGCCCGAGGTCAAGATCGGCTGGATCCCCGGCAACGGGGGCTCGCAGCGGCTGCCGCGGCTGGTGGGCGTCGGCAAGGCGCTCGAAATGATGCTGACCGGCGAGCCGGTCACCGCCGAGGAGGCCCGGTGGATGGGGTTGGTGAACAGCGTCGTCCCGGCCGGCAAAGCGGTCGAACGGGCCCGGGAGCTGGCGGCGCAGATCCTGGAGAACTCCCGTTCAGCGGTCGCGCTGGTTTTGGATGCCGTCTACCAGGGCCGCCACATGCCCTTCGCCGAGGCTCTGGCCTACGAGGCCGCCCTGGGCGGTATCGCTGCGGCGAGCCCCGACGCCCGAGAGGGGGCGCGGGCCTTCCTGGAGAAGCGCAAACCGCAGTTCGAACGGTGACTCCCTTGCCGGAGACGCCCGTCACCGCTGGTAAGCGGGATTGTACTTGCCTTTCTCGGCGAAGCCGCCCAGCTCCGGCCGCATCTTGTTGAACCGGGGATAGCTCTCCCAGATGTCGCCGTTGCCGGTAAGGCGCGGGTCTCCTTGAGCCAGGAGGGTGTCCTCGAGCTCTTTCTTCAGCGTCGCCTTTACCTGGGCGTGCTCGGGCGAATCGGCCAGGTTCTTCAGGCAGCCGGGATCGTTGCGGATGTCGTAGAGCTCCTCGGCCGGATTCTTTCCGCACGTCAGCTCGAACAGCTCCCGCACGCCCGGCTCGTCTTTGTGCTCCAGCAGGTAGGTCTTCGACGGAGAGGCGTCGATGTCGTAATAGCCCGGCGGGTCGCCGGCCGGATAGCGTTCCGGAGCGAAGTTGCGGATATAGAGGTACTCGTGGGTGCGCAGCGCCCGGCTCGGGTAGCCGAGATTGTCGAAGCGCGAGTGGGAATGGCGTTCGCGGCCCGACAGGGCGCTGGAGCGGGTGTGGTCCACGGTACCGGACTTGCCGGAACGAAGTACATCCAGGAAGCTGCGGCCCGTCATGATTTCCGGCACCGGAACGCCGGCCGCCTCGAGGAATGTCGGGGCGAAGTCCATGAAGCTGATCAAGTCATCGACTTGCCTCCCGCCCGGGAATGCCGCGGGCCAAGCGACCGCTAGCGGCAGGTGAATGCCGTACTCGTACATGAAGGCTTTCGCCCGAGGGAACGGCATGCCGTTGTCCGAGGTGACGATGACGAGCGTGTTTTCCAGCTCGCCCGCCTCCTCCAACGTGTCGAGCATCTTGCCCAACTGCGTGTCGAACCATTCGATCTCCACGTAGTAATCCAGGATGTCGCTGCGCACCACGTCGCAATCCGGCAGGAACGGCGGGACCACGACGTCTTCGAGCTTCTTGCCCGATTCCAACCCGATGCCCGGCTTGTAAGGCCGGTGGGGCTCGCTGGCTCCATACCAGAAGCAGAACGGCTGTCGCGAAGACCGGTCAGCAAGAAAATCGGCGAAGTTGGCGGCGTAGTCGGTATTGCGGATTCCCTCGGGCGCCCGGTCGAACTTCCTCGCCTGATACGGCTTGCCCGCCGGGTTGTGAGGCCACCCTTTGAAATTCGCCGGGCCAGCCCCCTTGCCCGTGTAGCCGACGTGATAGCCCGCTTTCTCCAGGATGTCCGTGTAGACCTGCCCCATGAACTTCGCCGGGAAATAGCTGGCGTGGGTGCCGGCCTCCTCCAGTTGCCAGTGGCCGCGCCCGGTGAGAATCGAAGCCCGGGAAGGCGCACATCCCGGAGAGCCGCAGATGGCGTTCGTGAACAAGACCCCTTTTTCGGCGATGCGGTCGAACGCCGGCGTCTTCACCACCGGGTCACCCATCGCCCCGGCGTGGGGAAAGGACTGGTCGTCGGAAATCGCGAACAAAATATTAGGGCGCCTGGGCTTGCCGCCGCAACCGGTGAGTTTCAGAATCGCCGGAGCCGCGCTGAGCCCTGTCAGAAACCGTCGCCGCGTGTACATGAAGGCCGTGGCGTCTCCTTTCCGGCCACCCATTCTACTTGCTTCTCATTTCCAACGGTAGGCCCAGGCGCGGGGCCCGAGAGTGAGCGGCTCACCGCCGATCTTGACGGTGACACCGCGGTCGTTGAAGTTCTCCACCACCCAACTGCCGTCGGAAAACAGATAGAAGCCCACCCCGGGCGGAGACTGAAAGGTGACGCCGAAAGGCTCGAGCATGACCTGGCGCAAGGCGTCCAACTTCGATTGAGTCATTCCGAGCAACTGCTCCGGCCTGGCTCCGGCGCGCAACAAGTGCAGGTTCTCGGCATCCAGTTTCCAGCGGCCGCTCAGCCTGCGGGCCAGCCCCTCGGTGATCAGGACCGGCCGCCCCGTGGCGAGATACTTCGTCAGCTTCGGCCCCAGATCCGGATCCGCCAAGGCGTGCACGGAAAGGAAAATCGCCTTGGCGTCTTCCGGGAAGGTGTGTACCGGCTCGAGCGGCATCCCCAGCATGCCGACGTGATCGAACACATAGTCATCGCCGTCGGGGGCGCTGTTGGGCGGTTTGTAGGCCGCGATCCCGATGGGCGTGCGCCGCCGGACCTGCCCAGCCACCTCGAGCAGCTCGGGAATCTCCGTTCGCAAGGCCGACAGGTCCTCAGGGCCGAAATTCCTGTGCAGCGCTCCGTAGCAGAACAGCACCGACTCCCTGGCCCCGCCCAGCACCGTCTGGCGGGCCTGCTCGACGTACGTCTTCTCGGTGGTCCGCAGGGGATCGAACCACCCGCCGCCGGTCTTCCGGCCCCCGATGCCGCCCAGCCACCGCATCAGAAAGTAGGCTGCGTATTGCATACGGCCCCGCCGCGGCCCACGGTCCCGCGTCTCGGTTCCTACCCAGATGCGGTCGAAGACCGCCGTCTCCCGGATGACGTCGTAACCGCGCTCGTAGAAGCGGTCGTACCATTGCGGGAACTTGATGATCAGCCTCGCCCGGGGATTCACGGCCTTCGCCGGCGCGATCACTAAGCGCTCGGCCACCCGCAGCATCAGCTCGCCGCGGTAGTGCTCCCAGTCCTCCGCCGCTACCGGGAAACTGCGTCCCGCTACGGTCACCTTGCGCTGCCGCCGCGCCCGGTCGCATTCTTCACAAGTACAGTCAGTGAAGAAGAAATCATCGATCATGATTTCATCGAAAATCCCGGCCGCATATTGGAAAATCTCCTTGAGTTCCTCCTGGGTCCGGTCGTTCGTGTAGCAGGAGATCAGATTCCAGCCGTTGGAGATCTTTCCGACCCGGGTGGTCGTCACACATCCGGAAACCAGGAATCCAGCCCGGCGGAAGCGATCCTTGGCGCGGAGGAGCGTCTCCCGGGCGGCCCGATAACGCGACCTGTATGCCTCCAGGTAGATTTTCGTGATTCCGTTCCGCCGGCACCACTCGAGGGCTTCAAGGATACCCTCGTCGGTGCTGAGGTAGTCCCGGACGTTTTGCGCGGTGAAGAGGGTTGAGAAACGGTGAACGCGGGCTTGGCGGCGGGCGACCGCCCAGAGATCGTCGGCCGCCGGGCTCGTCGTGGCGGCGATCGCAAGCAGAGCGAAACAGAGAACGGCGCGCATCGGTGCGCTCCTCAGCTTCTCTCTAGCGTATCCCAAACGCAGGCCCCCGCTCAGGCAGAAACGGGACGCGCCCGGAATCCGCCCTTAACCAGCCGGGGCGGCACGCCGGATCAAACGCCCCGGGGATTGGAAGAAACGAAACCGCAGCCGCTTCGGCCGCGTCCGCGGCCACTCTGGCTTCAACGCTATCCGCTCGAGCGGCGCCAGCACGTTGTGCGTCAGCGCCGCCAGCCGCGGCCGCGCCGCCTTCGCCCCAAACCGCCCGCCCGGCATCAGCCCCGCCATCCCTTGCCCCCAACGCATCCTCGCGCCCTCTGAGGGCGGATTACGGTAAGGCCGGTTGTAGCCGGGCGGCGCGATCGGCGACACTGGGGAAGTCTTGTCCCTGGGCGTATGAGGCAAAGGATCCCAACCACTTTGCCGCTGTGTGGCCGGTCCGTATGCTCGGCCGCCGCCGCTGTTCTATTGAGCTGCACCGCCCTCCTTTCCCAGGCCTTGCCGCCGATCTCCCCGGTGGAAGCAGCCCACCTCGTCGAACAGCACGTGCCCCGGCTCTCCATCACGCGGGTGACTGTCACCGCCGTGCAGGGAGCGCCGGGGTACCTGGTGGAAGGCGCCGTGGGGGAAGACCGCTACCGGGCCGAAGTGGACGCCCGCACTGCTCGTACTCTACGCATCACCATGAACGGAACTCCGGTTTACGAATGGCCCGGCGTCATCGTGGTCGCCCACCGCGGCTCGGTCCACCTGGCGCCCGAGAACACCCTGGCCGCGATCGAGAAAGCGATCGAACAGGGCGCAGACCTGATCGAGATCGACATCCGGCAAACCCGCGACGGGCACCTCGTGCTCATGCACGACGCGACAGTGGACCGCACCACCGACGGCTCCGGCCGCGTCGCCGAGATGACCCTGGCCCAGATCAAGCGGCTCGACGCCGGCTCCTGGTTCGCTGCCCGTTTCGCCGGCGAGCGCGTTCCCACCCTGGCCGAGGCGCTCCAGGCAATGCAGGGCCGCGCGTTGCCGGACCTGGACATCAAAGACGTCGATCCCGCCAGGCTCATCGCCGTCTTGCGCCGCTTCGGCCTCCTCGGCAAGGTCACCCTGCACTGCTCGGATCGGCCTCTGCTGAAATCGGTGGCGGCCCTCTCGGCCGACTTCTTGATTCGTCCGACCATCCCCCACGGACGGGCGGCCCTCGGACTGCTGCTGGAAGAGTTCGATCCCCCCATCGTCAATATCGACTGGCCCCAGTTCAGCGAGCGCCTGGTTCGCGACATCCATCTCCACGGCCGCAAGGCCTTCCTGAACACCATGGGGGCCAACGACACCGAATGGGGAATCAGCCGGGTGCTGGAAGCCGGCGCCGACTATGTCCAGACGGACCGGCTGGACCTCCTCATGCCCCTGCTGCGGCGATACGAAATGGACCAGCGAACCTCCTTCAGCCACCCGTAAAGAAGCCCCTGCGGCCCGTCCCGCTGGTCTTTGCCACGTTTTCGTGAGCCGCGTTATAAATGGAATCGGCATGTCTCGAGCCTCACTGCCTTTTTCCGCGGCAATGGCGTTGCTGGCCGCCCTGCCGGCCTGGTCACACAACACCGTCGCCGCATCGCCCGAACTCTTCTTCCAGGCCGGCAAGATCCGGACCCTGATCCTCTCGGGCCGCAACAACCACGATTGGCGCGCCACCACGCCCTTCATTCGAAAGGCTCTGGAAAACACGGGACGCTTCGATGTTCGCGTCACTGACGAGCCCGCCGGCCTCAGTCCCGCCGCCGTCGCCCCGTACGACCTCTTCATTCTCAACTACTGCGGCCCGCGCTGGGGGCCGGAGGCCGAGCGAGCCATCGGAGAGGCCGTGCGCTCCGGCAAGGGATTGGTGGTGATCCACGCGGCATCCTACCCGTTCGGCGACATGGAGGTCCTCGCTAGAGGCCATGGGCGCACGGGCATCCGCGAAAAACCGTGGAAGGAGTACTTCGAGATGACCGGGGCCAAATGGACCGAAGGGCCCCCGCGGTCGGGCCACGGGAAACGCCACGTCTTCGAGGTGCGCATCATCGACCGCCAACACCCCATCACCGCAGGCCTCGCCCCGGCGTTCGACATCAGCGACGAGCTCTACCACCGGCTGATCCTCAAAGACGGCGTCCACATCCTCGCCACCGCTTATAGCGACCCCAAAACCAACGGTACCGGCCGTGACGAGCCGGTTCTGTGGACGCTCCGCTACGGCCGGGGCCGCGTCTTTCACACCATCCTCGGCCATGACCTGGGCGCGATGTACTCCACCGGCTTCGTCACCACGCTCGCCCGCGGCGCCGAGTGGGCGGCGACCGGAAAAGTGACGCTGCCGGCGGAGATCCAACCCCGGCCGCGGAAGCAGAACCCAGTCCGCGTGGAGCTCGTCATCGGCGGCCACGATTTCGCCCCTTCCCTGATGAGCGTCTTCGAGAGCTGGAACGACGTGGAAACCAACGTCGTTTGGCAACCGGACGCGTATAAGAAAGGCCGCATGGAACGGGCCGACGTCATCGTGCAGTACGACATGGCGCAGACGATCACCGAGGAAGCCAAGGCGAACCTCAGGCGCCATCTGGAGGAAGGCAAGGGGTTGGTGGTGCTGCACCACGCGCTGGCGAGTTACCAGGATTGGAGATGGTGGTGGAAGGAAGTTACCGGCGCTCTCTATGTGCTGGAAGGGACGCCGGGCCGCCCCCCTTCGACCTTCAGGCACGGGGTCCCGCTGATTACGCATACGGTGGCCGACCACCCCATCACCCGTGGCGTACCGGAGATGTACATTGTCGATGAAACGTACAAGAACATGTGGTTCTCGCCTGGGATCCAGGTGCTGATCCGCACGGCAGATCCTTCTTCCGACGGCCCGCTGGTGTGGATCGGTCCTTACCGGAAAGCGCGGGTGGCCGTCATCCAGCTCGGCCACGGCCCCGAAGCGCACCGGCACCCTCATTTCCGGAAGCTGGTGCGCAACGCGATACTGTGGGCCGCGAGGCGGCAGCCATGAGAGGAACAGTTCTACGAAGCGTAGTCCTGATCTTGCTGGCGGCCGGGGTTCCAGCCTTGCACGGGCAAAGTATTCAGGTCTATTCGGAGTTCCGGCGGGTCGATCCTTTCGGCCAGATCGTCCCGCAGGACCGCGGCGGCGAGCCCCGGGAGATCCTTTCCCCCCTGGTGGCCCGCAACGCCCACCTCACTCTCCACATCGTGGTCGAGGCTCCGCCCGGCAAGCACTACTACCTGTTCGTGGGTTCGAATCCGGAAGATATCTTCGACATCAAGGTCTACAAGGAGATGTGGCGCAAGCAGGGTTCCACCTGGGTGCCGGACCGCCTGCTCCCCGTCGAAACGCCTTATTTGAGCCACCTACCGGACCGCTACCACGGCCTGTCGAACCAAAAAGTCGAGGTCTTCCTGCTCGACATCTTCGTTCCCGCAGACCTCAAACCCGGCCGCTACAAACTGGAGCCCCAGGTGAGTTGCGACGGCCGTTGGGCCATCTACCCCATGGAGATCCGGGTTTCCGACGTCGTCGTCCCCGAGTACCGCTATTTCCCCGCCCGGCTGCCCAGTACGAAGCTCGGCTCCGACGCCGCCGCCCTCGGCCCCCTGCGCGCGTATTTGTGCGGCGAGGCCGAATTTCCCAGAAACGGCACGGAATCCATCCGCGCCCTCATCCGGCGAAATGTCCTGCAGGACATCGCCCTGGCCCGGGAGAAAGAGAAGACCCTCGGCAAGGAGGCCGTCGCCCGGATCCTGCTCCGCGGCCTGAATCTCGGAGCCGACGCCTTCTGCGCTTTGAAGAAGATCACCAGCGAATACGGTCCGGAATGGTATCTGCGCGCCCGCGACGTGCTCTATCGCGGGGAACGGAAGTTCTACTAGCCCGGCCTCCCGACTCCCGCCCCGGCCGCCTCACGCCCCGAACGCCGCCCGGGGATTCTCCCACATGAGTTTCGGAACCCAGGCCGGTTCGAGCCGCGGCAGGAAGTCCGTGTAGATGTAAGTGTAGCCGCGGAAGTTGCCGCCGCCGGGCTCGCCGACGTGGTACCAGCCGGAATCCTGCGAGATCAGCGTCCGCCCGAGCAGGCCCTCGGAGGCCATGAACCGCACACATTCCAGGTGCCAGTCGGCGGTCTTGGCCCGGATGCCGTCGAACTCCACCCAGGCCCCGGCGCGGGCCGCTTTCTCGTGCCAGGAGTGATCCTTTTCATTTTGGGCGTGCACCCAGACGAACTTCTCCGCCGCCACGCCCTCCTCGTCGAGGATCTCCAGTTCCTGCGCCGCCGCCCGGCCGCTGCCGGTGTGGGAGGCCACCGTCAGCCCGGTTTCCCGCGAGGTGATCGCCGCCGCCCGCACCAGCTTGCGGTCCAGCTCGTCCAGGGGCGCGTCGTTCACTCCGGTCTTGATGAACCGCGGTTTCACGCCGTCCACGCCGCGCGCCACCTCCCGGATGAACCGCCGCGCCAGCTCCCCGGCCGTCTGCCGGCGGGCGAACTCCGGCACGAACCTGTGCTTCGCCGCACCGTAGATGCCCGTGTTCGTCCAGATCTCCATCCCCACCACGTCGGCCAGCCGGGCGAGCAAGGCCGGATCGCGGCCGATGAACTGCGGCGTGCAGTCCTGGAAACGGACGCCGCCGAGGACCTTCACCTCCTCGAGCTTGGGCCTCGCCAGCCGGAGGACTTCGCCGGGATCGTAGCGCCCGGGGCCGATCTTGTCGGTCCCCCCGAAGTCCACCACCACGTGCTCGTGGACGAGGATCGTGGGACCCTGGGCCGAAAGCCTCGCGCCCAAAACGGCTAAGAACTCCCGGCGGCGCATATCCCCGAGGTTACCACCGGGCCGCGCGGGGTTACAGGACTTCGCCGTGGCTGCTCCGGGCCGTCACGTACTGGAGCCGCCCGGAGCGCACGTCCGCCGTCCCGTTCACCGGCCCCTCGCCAGGCCTCAGACAGATATGCACTTCGAAGTCGCCATCGGCGCACGTAAACGGGATGCGCGTCCACTCGCTGCTGCCCTTCGCCCGGGTGGTGAAGTTCCGTCCGAAGACCACCGAGGGAATGCTCAACGCCATCGGTCCGGCTTGCTTTTCGATGGCCGTCTTGAGCCCCCCGATGATCATGTTGGTCAGCTCGGCCACCACGTCGAGCACCTCCTCGTTCACCGATTCGATCTCAGTCAGCAACATCCGCGAAGACAGCCGGCAGGCGGTTTCTCCGGAGCAAGCCAGCCCCCCGATGCCTACGCACCCTCCAGCCAGCCCGACCAGCGCCACAACCCCGTCCGTGGGACCCGGCCCCCCCCGTTCGACCTTCGCCTCTCCCATCGCCGGATCCATTCCCAGCATGGTGGTGAACACATCGCAGGTGATACGGCGAATCTCCTCCACCACCCAACTGCAATCTATCCCGTTTCCCCTCTTCACGTTCATCCTCAGACCATCCTTAACGTCCCTTGGCGCGTCTTCTCCCGGCCGCCCCGCCCGCTTAGAACAACCCGGTCAACTTCTCCTTGATCTGATCGGCCGTGAACGGCTTCTTGACATACCCGGCAGCCCCCAGCTTGGCGGCCTCGAGAACACCGGCCTTGCCGCCTTCGGTCGTGATCACCACCACCGGCAGAGACTTCCAAGCCTCCGAATCCCGCAAGCGCCGCAACAGCTCCAACCCATCCATCTCCGGCATGTTGATGTCGGTCAACACCAGGTTCACGCGGTGCCGCTCCAACGACGCCAGTGCCTCGGCGCCATTGCTTGCCTCGTAGACTTCCCCCAGCGGTATCTCGGCTTGCCGCAACACCCTGTGCAGGATCTTGCGGATCGCCGCCGAGTCATCGACGATCAAAACGTCAAGCGCCATCGATGTTGCCTCCGTTCGCTACCTTCAGGAATCAGCCTCTCGGACACGAAGTCGCCTGCCACGGGCGGCACGGCTGGGAGGCCGTTCGCACCGGCCTCATGTCTGCTCATCGGAATGGCGCAGAGAAAATTTAGCTCGGGACCGGCCTGGCCCTGGGAAACTCACCCGAGCCTCTCCACCACGGCCTCGGCCATCTCCCCGGTCGTATGCCGCCCCCCGAGATCCGGCGTCTTCACCTTCCCGGCGGCCAGCACGCCGCGCACGGCGCCTTCGATGGCCGCCGCCATCTCCGGTTCGCCCAGATGCTCCGTCATCATCGCCGCCGACAGAATCGCCGCCAGCGGGTTCGCTTTGCCCCGGCCGGCAATGTCGGGCGCCGAGCCGTGGACAGGTTCGAACAGGGAGGGGAACCGCCGCCGCGGGTCCAGGTTGGCGCTGGCCGCCAGGCCGATGCTGCCGGTCACGATCGCCGAAAGGTCGCTCAGGATGTCCCCGAACAAGTTCGAGGCCACTACCACGTCGAAGCTCTCGGGCCGGCGCACGAAGTTCATCGCCGCGGCATCCACCAGCAACGACTCGGTCTCGATCTCTGGATACTCGGCCGCCACCGCCTGAAAGGTCCGGTCCCACAGCACCATGCTGTAGGCCTGGGCGTTCGATTTCGTGATCGAGGCGACCCGCCGCTTCTTGTTCCGCCGCTCGGCAAGGTCGAAGGCGAAGCGGATGATCCGCTCGCATCCGTGGCGGGTGAAGATTGCGCTTTGCACCGCCACCTCCTCGGGCTGGTGATGGTAGACGAACCCGCCCACCGGCGCGTATTCGCCCTCAGTGTTCTCGCGCACCACGACCATGTCGATCTCGCCCGGCCCGTAGCCTTTCAGCGGCGTCTCCACTCCTTCGTACAGCACCGCCGGCCGCACGTTGGCGTACTGGTCGAAACCGCGGCGGATCGGCAGCAACAGCCCGTGGAGCGTCACGTGGTCCGGGATGTCCGGGTGGCCCACCGCCCCCAACAAGATGGCATCGTGCGGCTCGAGCAGCTCCAGCGCATTCGGCGGCATCATCTTGCCGTGGGCGAAGAAATAATCGGCGCCCCAATCGAAGGTCTGGAAACGGAATTCCACCCCGTGAGTCTTCCCGGCGGCTTCGAGGACCCGGCAAGCCGCCGGCGTCACTTCTTTGCCGATGCCGTCGCCGGGGATGGTGGCGATCGAATAACGGGCCACGCCCTTCTCCTTCGCGGAGATGATAACAGAACGGCGGCCGGCCCCCCGGAAGCGGGCGTGTCAGTGCAGCGTTTCCGGCCCATCCGGACAGATCACAACCGCTTCCGCACCGCGCCGAGCCTGAATCTCCAGCAGCTCGCACAGCGCTCTGAGGAAGGGTTCGTCCCATCCCCAAAGCGTCTGGTTACGCACCGGGCGCTCCTGCCCGTCCTCGCCGGGAAATTGCGTGGTAGCTTCTGCTAGTGCCATCCCATCCATATAGTCGGCGCCGAGGGGACAGATTCTCGAACAATAACCGCAGGCGCACGAGTTTCGACAAACCTGGACTGGAACCGATCCCTTCCACCCGGAGGGCATGTCCACAATCGCCGGAAAAAATACCGCGGCGGCGGCTATCCGGATTAAGATAGTGCCGTGAGCCTCCCTGAATTGACTGCCCCGCAGAGCCGGCGCCAGCACCGGCTGATGGGCTTGCTTCTGCTGCTCATCGTGCTGCTCATCAGCGCCCGGACAATCGCCTGGTTCTTCATCGAGCTGCAATGGTGGAAGGAGCTGGGCCAGTTGTCCACCTGGGTGAGCATGCTCGCCTACCGGGTCGCTCCGGTAATCGCGGCCTCCCTGCTCGCGTTTGCCGTGCTGGTCGTGGCGCACTGGCGGGCGTTGCGCTTCGCGGGGATCAATCGGGTAGGCAGCCGCCTTTACTACAAGATCGTGATCCCGGTGTTGTTCCTCGTCGCCATCCTCGTTTCTTCATCGAGCGTGGACACCTGGAGCGTCGTCCGGTTCTTCGGCGGGCGCGGGCTGCCGGCGCAAGCCACCGCCTGGAAGGATGCCGTTTTCGGCAAGCCGCTGACCTTTTACTTGTTCGACCTCCCGGTGCTGGACGTGCTCCGGGGCTACCTGATCGGGGTGACGATCGTCGCCGCCATCGTCTACTGGATCACCGCCCGCGGCTGGCAGCTCCGGGACCAGTTGCCGCAACTGCAGCAGTCGCAGGAAGTGGATCCGGCGATTCTCCGCCTCGAAGGCGGCCTGGAGTCGAAATTCCTCCGCGGCGTCGGCGTCGTCTTCCTGCTGGCATTGGCGGCCCGCTATTTCCTGGGCCGCTACGAGCTGCTCTTCGCCCAGCACGGTTTCATGGTCGGCGTGGACTACGTGAACGAGAACGTCACCCTGCCGTTGCAGTGGCTGGTGATCGCCTCCTGCGTCGTGTCGGCCGTCTTCATCTGGCTGGGCCGGTGGCTCTGGGCGGCGTCGCTGATCGTCGTGATCGCCCTCCACGCGGTGGTTCCGAGGATCGTGGAAGCCGCCTACGTGCGCCCGAACGAGATGGCCCTTCAGCAACCCTACATCGAACGGCACATCGAAGCGACACGCTCGGCCTATGGGCTGAATCGCCGCACCCAGGAGATCGACTTCCAGGCGCAACCGGAGACCCGCATCGATCCCGCACGCCACGAGGCCCTGTTCGACAATGTCCGCCTCTGGGACTGGCGGGCCTTCCACGACACGATCACCCAGATCCAGGCCCTCCGGACCTACTATGTCTTCAACGACTCCGATGTGGACCGCTATGTCATCGACGGCAAGCTGCGCCAGGTGATGCTCTCGCCCCGAGAGCTGGACATCCGCCAGCTGCCGGACGCCCAGGCGAGCTGGGTCAATTCTCACATCGTATACACGCACGGCTACGGCGTGGTGATGGCTGAGGCCAATCGCATCACTGCCGAGGGACTGCCGGTGCTCTTCGTCCAGGACGCCCCGCCTACCGTCAAGACCGACTCTCTGAAACTGACGCGGCCGGAGATCTACTACGGCGAAGTGACCCACGAACCGGTATTCGTGGCCACCGCCCAGGAGGAGTTCAACTATCCTTCAGGAGAACGCAACGTCTACTCGCGTTACGAAGGTAAAGGCGGCATCCCCATCTCTTCATTTCCCATGCGCCTGGCCGCCGCCATTGCTTACGGCGACATCAACATCATCCTGACTTCTTATTTCACCGAGGACAGCCGCATGATGATCCGGCGGAACGTGCGGCGGCGGCTGGAAACTCTGGCCGGCTTCGTCACCTGGGACATGGATCCCTACTTGGTGCTCACCGATGCGGGACGGCTGGTCTGGACCGTGGACGGCTACACCACCTCCCGCGCCCATCCCTATTCGCAGACCCTCAGCCTGCAGGGTATCGGGACGGTGAACTACATCCGGAACTCGGTGAAAGCGACGATCGACGCTTATTCCGGCGAGACGCGGCTTTACGTCTTCGACGAGACCGACCCCCTCATCAAGGCTTACCAGAAGCTGTTCCCGAACCTGTTACTGCCGGCCTCCGAGATGCCGCCGGACCTGCGGCGCCACGCCCGGTACCCGATGATGATGTTCCTGGTCCAGGCCGAGATCTACCGGGTCTTCCACATGCGCGATCCCCAGGCCTTTTACAACAAGGAGGACGTCTGGGACGTGGCCCGGAACCTCCAAGGCCAGCAGTCTACGCCCCAGCCGGTGGCCCCGACCTACGTGGTCGCTTCCGTTCCGGGGGAAGAGGAAGCCGAGTTCTTGCTCATCCTGCCTTTCACGCCACGGAACAAGGACAACCTGATCGGGCTGATGGTCGCTCGCTGTGACGGCAAGAAGCTGGGAGAGCTGCTCTTCCTGCAGCTTTCCAAACAGGAGCTGTTCTTCGGAACCATGCAGATCGAAGCGCGCATCAACCAGGACCAGGTCATCTCCAAGGATCTGAGTTTGTGGAACCAGCAAGGCTCGCAGGTCTTGCGTGGCCAGATGCTCGTGCTGCCGGTGGAGAACACGCTGCTCTACGTGGAGCCGATCTATATTCAGGCTTCCGAGGCGCGGATGCCCCAGCTCAAGAAAGTCGTCCTGGCGATGGGCAACCGGTTGATCTACGAAGACACTTACGAAGAGGCATTGGCCGCTCTCAGCCGCCACGGGGGATACACGCCGCGGGGCCAGCAGGCGCGGGAACAGGCAGCCGCCGCCGAGGCGGCCGCTCCACAGCAGGGACGCCGGCCCGACGCCCGCCTGGAGGCTATCCGACAGCACCTGCTCCGTTATCGCCAGTTGTCCGCCGAGGGCCGCTGGGCTGAAGCCGGACGCGAACTGGAACGGATTCAGCAGCTCGTCGAACAGTAACTCGTCGGGCGGAGAGACGGGCCGGGCATGGCAGGTTCTCTATCTCCAACGGCTCAGATCTTGCGCCGGTAGAGGAAGACGCAGTCGGCTGTCCGGGTACCCGTGCCGTCGTTGTAGGTAAACCGCCGGGGTCTCGGCTTGCCGCCCCGGTAGGGCCGCGATACGTTCCACAGCGACCCGGCGGCGAAGTCGCCGTCCTTGCGCAGGGCGTAGAAGTTGATGTCGAACAGGGCCAGGCGATCCAGGTCGTCGCCGTAGTTGCGCGAGATCCGCTTCAGGCAGTCGAGCACCGCCTCCCTGGCGCTCATGCCGTGGCGCATGTTCTCGACCACGGTGTGCGCCCCCACCACCCGGATGTTCTCCTCGCCGCGGCCCGTCGAGCCGGCCGCCCCCACGTCCTGGTCCACGTACAGGCCGGCCCCGATGATCGGCGAATCCCCCACCCGTCCGGGAATCTTCCACGCCAGACCGCTGGTGGTCGTCACCCCGGACATCTCGCCCCGGGCGTTCAGCGCCAGGCAGTTGATGGTCCCCGTCGGTGGGTCGGCGATCACCTCCCAGGCCCAGGCCAGCGTCGCCTCGTCGGCTCCGGGGAAGAACCGCTCCAGGAACGCCTGGCGCTCCTCCGGCGGCGCATCCAGGCCAGGCCCCCAGTTGTTGTGCCGGTTCTTGTCCCGCAGCGACTCTTTCCAGGCCAGCCATGCTTTGCGCGCCCGGTCGGTGAGCAGGTTCTCTTCCTGGAACCCGTGGGCCTTGGCAAAGCGCAACGCGCCCTCGCCCACCAGCATGATGTGGTCGGTGCGCTCCATCACCAGCCGGGCCACGCGGGAAGGCGTCTTGATGCCCCGCAGCGCGCCCACGGCGCCCGCCCGGCGGGTGGGCCCGTGCATCACGCAGGCGTCCAGCTCCACCACGCCTTCCTCGTTCGGCAGGCCGCCGTAGCCCACCGAGGAGTCGTTCGGATCCTCCTCGATGATGTTCACCCCGGCGATCACCGCCTCCAGGGTGTCGCGGCCCGCTTGGAGCAGCTCCATGGCCTTGGTGCAGGCGCGGCTCCCGTTGCCGCTGGCGATCACTACGTTCTTTCCGCCTCCTTGGGCGGCCGCCGCTGCGGCCGCCACGCCCGCCGAGGCCAGCATCCAACTCCGCCGGGTGATCATGGATACCTCGCTTTCCGTTTCGCTAAACTAAATCGCAAGATGAGGAAAGTCCTCCTTTGTCTATTGCTGATGGCAACATTGTTGCCCGCCGCGGACAAGAAGGGCAAGTCGAAGAAGGAGCCGGACGTGACGCTGCTGGATTTCGTCGCCCGGCGCGAGAACGGCCTCATCTTGATCGACGGCGTGGTGCGCGTCAACAAAGTCCTCCAGCCGCTCATCGGGATGCGGGCCAAGTTCGAGCTCTTCGCTCCCGGCAAGCGGCTCATCAGCCAGCAGGAGAGCGTCATCTCCGAGGAGCTGCTCGAGGAAGGCGACGAA
>JALSRK010000022.1 GCA_026984795.1 Solibacteraceae bacterium
TTCATCTCCTTCGAGAATGCCCCTTGCAGCCCGGCTCCTCAGCCCCGCCTTCCCCACCCCCCGTTCATGATCACCTCGCATTGGAATCCAGCCCCGTTTCATGATCATCTTGTATTGGACAAGACTCCGCAGAGGCCGGGGGCCGCTGATCGGGTACAATGAAGGGTTCCAGAGAGAATTCTTTATCGTCTAGTACAGAAGGGAGATTCAGCACTATGCCTCTGGTGACGATGCGGCAAATCCTCGACGAGGCGGCCAAGGGCGGCTACGGCGTCGGCGCATTCAACGTCAACAACATGGAGCAAATCCAGGCGATCATGGAGGCGGCGCGGGAAACCAAGAGCCCGGTGATCATCCAGGCGAGCCGCGGCGCCCGGAAGTACTCGAACGACAAGTTCCTCTATCACCTGATGCTCGCCGCCGTCGAGCTATACCCGGAGATTCCCGTCGCGATGCACCAGGACCACGGCAACAGCCCGGAAACCTGCAAGAGCGCGATCGAGATGGGTTTTACCAGCGTAATGATGGACGGCTCCCTGATGGAGGATGGCAAGACGCCTTCCACCTACGAGTACAACGTCAAAGTCACGAAGGAAGTCGTCGAGATGGCGCACGCCAGGGGCGTCTCAGTCGAAGGCGAGCTGGGCACACTGGGCGGAATCGAAGACGGGCACGGCGCGGGACTCGATCCGATGGCGCACCTGACGGATCCGGATCAGGCGGTGGAGTTCGTCCGCGAGACGAAGATCGACGCGCTGGCCGTCGCCATCGGGACCAGCCACGGGGCCTACAAGTTCACCCGGAAGCCCGACGGGCAGATCCTGGCCATGGAGCGGATCATCGAGATCCACAAAAAGCTGCCGAACACACACCTGGTGATGCACGGGTCTTCGAGCGTGCCGAAGGAGCTGCAGGACATCATCAACCAGTACGGCGGCAAGATCCGGCCGACGTGGGGCGTGCCGGTGGAAGAGATCCAGCTCGGCATCAAGCACGGCGTGCGGAAGATCAACGTGGACACGGACAACCGCCTGGCGATCACCGGCGCGATCCGGAAGTTCTTCCACGAGCATCCCGAAGAGTTCGATCCACGGGGTTACCTGAAAGAGGCCCGCGCGGCGATGAAGGAGGTTGTGAAAGCGCGGATGATCGCCTTCGGCCAGGCCGGCCACGCGGGCGACTACGAGCCGATCCCCCTCGAAGTAATGGCCGAGCGGTACAAGAGCGGCGAGCTCGATCCGAAAGTCTGAGCGTCCCCGCGCCGGGCGGCGGAAACGCCCGGAGACAGTCAAGCGAACCAGAGCCCCGGGTGCGGCGGCCCGGGGCTTTCTCTTTCTTGCAGCCTATTCCGCCGGCGGCCGGCAGCGCCCCACCCATCGCTCCACGCGCCGGAAGTAGGCTTTCGCCCGCTGGATGTCGCGCAGGATCTGGGCCTTGAGTTCGGCCGGGCTCGCGAACTTCTTCTCGTCCCGGAGGCGGAGCAGGAACTCGATGCGTAGATGATGGGGCGGCGGGCCTTCCAGAGGGACGAGCACGTGCGTCTCGACGGTAAGGTTCTCGCCCTTGAAAGTGGGGCGGAAACCGACGTTGGTCACCGAAGGCCAGGCGGGGGAGCCGTTCAGGCTGACGGTGCGGGTCACGTAGACGCCGCGGGCGGGCAGCACCTCGGCGCCGGTGCGGAGGTTGAGCGTGGGAACGGTCTGCTTCGAGCCGACGCCGCGGCCCGGGGCGACGGCCCCGCTGACGGCGAAGGGCCGGCCGAGCATCCGGTTGGCGAGCGAGACCCGTCCTTCGGCGAGCAGGCGGCGGATCTCGCTGCTCGAGACGGTCCGTCCGCGCACCTTCACCCCGGAGATCACTTCCGTAAAGAAGCCGAAGCGTTTCCCCAGTTCCGCGAGAGACTGGGTGTCGCCGGCCTGATCGCGCCCGAAGCGGAAGTTCCAGCCGACGAGGACGGCCTTGGCCTGCAGGCGCCCGGCGACGATATCGCGGGCGAACTGCTCGGGCGACAGGCAAGAGAACTCGGGGGTGAAGGGCAGGATGACGGCCTGCTCGATCCCCTCTTCGGCCATCCAGGCGCAGCGCTCCTCAGGGGCGCTGAGCAAGTGCGGGGCCCGCTGCGGAGCGACGATGCGGGCCGGATGGGGATCGAAGGTCAGCGCCGAGGGCTTCCAGCCGTGCGCGCGGGCGACGGCGACCACGCGCCGGAAGATCGCCCGGTGGCCGATGTGGGCGCCGTCGAAGTTGCCGATAGTGAGCGCCGAGGGGCCGAATTGCTCCGGCAGTTCGGAGAGCCCCCGGTAGATGCGGATCGAGGCAGGCATGCTACTCCGGCAACTCCACCCGGACTTCGAGCCCGTCGAAGGCCAGCCGGACGTGCGGCGGCAGGTTGCGTTCGGTCTCCTCGTGGCCGAGCTGATGGCTGATGTGAGTGAGGAAGGCGCGTTTCGGCCGGAGCTCCTCGACGTGCCGGAGGGCCTGTTCGACAGTGGAGTGGGTGGGGTGGGGCTTGTGGCGCAGCCCGTCGAGGAAGAGCACGTCGAGATCTTGCAGCTTCTCCTTCGCGGCGTCGGGTAACGGCCCGTGGTCGGTGAGATAGGCGAGCCGCCCGAAACGGAAGCCGATGGAGACGCCGTCGCCGTGCGGCAGCGCGACGGGAATCACGTCGAGGCCGAAGAGTTGCAGCGGCCGGTCTTCCAGGAGCTCGGCGCGGATGCGGGGGCGGGAGGACTGCGACTCGCGGCCGTCGAAGATGTAGCTGAACATGCGCCGGATGACGGCCAGCGTCTCGGCGGTGGCGTAGATCGGGATGTCGCCGCGCTGGTGGTAGTTGAACGGGCGGACGTCGTCGAGACCGAGGATGTGGTCGGCGTGAGCGTGGGTATAGAGGACGGCGTCGAGGCGGTCGATGCCGAAGCGCAACGCCTGCTGGCGGAAGTCGGGGGTGGTGTCGATGAGCACGCCGCGGCCGCGGTAGCGGATGTAGACGGAGGGACGGAGGCGCTGGTCCCGCGGGTCGGTGGATCGGCACACCTTGCAGTCACAGCCGATGGTAGGCACGCCGACACTGGTACCGGAGCCGAGAACGGTAAGCGTGAGGTGGCCGGCGGAGGATCCCATCTATTTGCCGCCGGGGCCCCCAGCCGCCTCTCCGGCTTCGGCCCGCTCCGCCTTGCGGGCGGCCTCGACGGCCTGGACGTAGCGGAAGCGGAGCTCGGTTAGGGTGTTCTCGAGCAGCCGCTTCTCGTGCATGTCGAGGTTGCCCCGGGTCTTCTCCTCGAGCATGGCCATCAGATCGATGGTGTGGCGCGCCAGCGGAAGATGGGGCCTGGGCCGCTCTTTACCGGTTTCGACGGGGAACAGGCCCAGTTGGATCTCCGCCTGGGAGCGCAGGGAAAGGACGAGAAACTCGAAGGTGGGCGGCGGCAAGGGGGTCTCGGGCGCCTCCGCCGTCTTCTCCCGCCCGGCCGGCGCCTCCGCCCGGGCCGAAGCCTCGCCGGAGCCCGCAACCGTCTCCCTGTCCGGGGATTCCTGATCCTGAGGAGTTTCGGTTTCCGGTTTCCGAGCCGATGCCTCTTCCATACCTTTTATTGTATCGGCCGGCGGCGCTCACGCCCGAGAGAGTCTTGTCCAATACAAGATGATCATGAAACGGGGCTGGATTCCAATGCGAGGTGATCATGAACGGGGGGGTGGGGAAGGCGGGGCTGAGGAGCCGGGCTGCAAGGGGCATTCTCGAAGGAGATGAACCTACGGATGGAGAATGCCGAAGCGCTGACGTTGTCCGAGATGGCCGAGTTCGTGGCGGCCAGCG
>JALSRK010000023.1 GCA_026984795.1 Solibacteraceae bacterium
TGGCCTCTACAAGCTCCTCAAGTACGAAGAGGCAGCGACTTTCAAGCCGGAACTGAATCCTGACGGATCGAAAGAAGTGATCGGGTACGCGCCGGCGCCGGTGGTTACCTGGCAGTTTCCGGTGCTGTTGCGGTACAAGTTCCGGTCACGGCGAGTGAACCCGTTTGTCGAGGGCGGCCCGGCGTTCCGCACGACGGGCAATCTCAACCGGGCCAACCCTTCCCACTACGGACTTAGTGCAGGAACAGGGGTGGAGTTTCGGTGGGGCCGTTTCGCGCTGGCGCCCTCGGCGCGGTACACCCGCTGGGCGAGGGAAAAGCGGGGAGCCGCCGTCCGGGCGCGGCCTCACCAAGTCGAATTCCTTCTGCGAGCGAGCTGGAAGATCTGGGGCAAATGAGGCGTCGTAGCCCTGGCATCCCCGGATCCCAAGGCGTTGGAGGCGCCGGCGGTCCTGCTTGCCCTGGCGGGAATGGGAACAGAAGTGGAGCTGACGGAGAACGACCGGCTGGCCGTGACGGTTCCCCTGGTGGGAGCCGAGGAGGCCGAGCGGGCGTTCGGCCGCGTGAACTGAGAATGGAGTTGCCGGGATAGTGCGGAGAGGTCCTGGGCCCCTGGCGCGAGCCGGCGAGGGGAATTCGCTGGATCCGCGATGCGTCTGCGGGCGTCCCTGCGACAGGGCCGTGTCGGATATCGTCGCGTCTCCTCTGCCGTTCTTCCGAGACAGACGCGCGAAATCGTAGTGGAAGGATGCTGAAAAGAAGACCTCTTATGCGGATGCTGGAAGCCGATCAGCGAGTTCACAACGGTGAAACATTTGCGGGAGCGCCGACCGGGAGGAAGAGCCGGTGGGCTCTATACGGAGTCCTGGCGATTGCGTTGATGCTGACACCCAGGGCGGCAGCACAGGGTTTGTCGCTGGGGCTGGCCGGGGGTGTCTATCCAACCAAGGACTTCATCGAGCATACGATCCTGCGCCCACCGTACAACCCGGAGATCGTACGGTCGGATACCGGAGGCTGGCTGGCCGGAGGATCGGTGGAGGTTCACCTGACGCCGAGATTCTCCGTCGCTGTGGATGGCCTCTACAAGCTCCTCAAGTACGAAGAGGCAGCGACTTTCAAGCCGGAACTGAATCCTGACGGATCGAAAGAAGTGATCGGGTACGCGCCGGCGCCGGTGGTTACCTGGCAGTTTCCGGTGCTGGTCCGGTACAAGTTCCGTGCGCGGCGGGTGAACCCGTTTGTCGAGGGCGGCCCGTCGTTTCGCACAGCGGGGAACCTGAACCGGACAGACCCTTCCCATGTGGGAGTGAGCGCGGGGGCGGGGGTGGAGTTCCGCTGGGGCCGTTTCGCGCTGGCGCCGTCGGCGCGCTACACCCGCTGGGGTGGAGACGGAGCCCGTGCGAACGTGTTCGCGCGGCCTGACCAGGTGGAATTCCTGTTGCGGGCGAGCTGGAAGATCTGGGGCAAGTGAGGCGTCGTAGCCCTGGCATCACCGGATCCCAGCGCGTTTGGGGCGCCGGCGGTTGTGGCTGCCCTGGCGCGGCTGGGAACAGAAGTGGAACTGACGGAGAACGACCGGCTGGCCGTGACGGTAGCTCTGGTGGGAGCTGAGGAGGCTGAGCGGCTGTTTGAGCGTGTGAACTGAGGATGCGTCGGCAGGGCGCAAAGAGGTCTTCTCTGCCCGGGAGGAGCCGGCAGGTTGAAGTGGTCGGTCGGATCTGTTTTGCGTCTCCCGGCCCCCCGGTGCGTTGCGAGGTCTTCAACAGGACTACGCCAGGTCACCGTGGTGCACCCGCTATCGTTGTCCCCATCACAATCGAGTGAATTCGGAGCAGAAGAATACTTTCTCATGCGAATACCGAAACCGGACGAACGCAATTACGCTAGTGAAACACGGCTGAGAGAGCCCAAGGCGAAGAAATGTTGTGCGATTCTGTATGGAGCCCTGGCGCTGACGCTACTGCTGGCGCCCGGGGCAGCCGGCCAGGGCCTGTCGCTGGGGGTAGCTGGGGGTGTGTATCCAACCAAGGACTTCATCGAGCACACGATTCCCCGTTCGCCTTTCCCTCCGGATGTCGTGCGGTCCGACACGGGAGGCTGGCTGGCTGGAGGGTCAATTGAAATTCATTTCACCGGCAAAGTCTCGGTCACTGTGGATGGGCTCTACAGGCTCCTGAAATACGAACGCTCGGCAACCTATACGCAGGGTCCCGACGGCTCGTGGGAAGTGATCGGATACGCGCCGGCGCCGGTGGTGACCTGGCAGTTTCCGGTGCTGTTGCGGTACAAGTTCTGGTCATGGCGGGTGAACCCGTTTCTCGAGGGCGGCCCGGCGTTCCGCACGGCGGGGAATCTGAACAGTTCGAACCCGTCTCATGTAGGAGTGAGCGCGGGCGCAGGGCTGGAGTTCCGCTGGGGCCGCTTTGCGCTGACGCCATCGGCGCGGTACACGCGCTGGGCGAGAGAAGACAAACTAGGCATCGTCTACACCCGGCCCGACCAGGTGGAATTCCTTCTGCGCGCGAGCTGGAAGATCTGGGGCAAATGAGGCGTCGTAGCCCTGGCATCGCCGGATCCCAGCGCGTTTGGGGCGCCGGCGGTCCTGGCTGCCCTGGCGCGGCTGGGAACAGAAGTGGAGCTGACGGAGAACGACCGGCTGGCCGTGGCGGTTCCCCTGGTGGGAGCCGAGGAGGCCGAGCGGGCGTTCGGCCGCGTGAACTGAGAATCGGCCCCGGAGCCGCACAAGATGATCCCTGGGGTGAAGGTTGAACTGCGGGACGGTAGTTCGTTCAGTCCGCTCCCGGTATGCCTGCGTGCACCGGGGCGGCGTTCCCCGGAATGCAAAGCCGGAGTAACGTAACCATGGCGCCCGGCGGGCTCGGTCACAGGACGAGAGCACACAATCCGTTTCACTTGGTGATCACAAAAAGTGGGATTCTGCGAATGTTCAGCGCTCAGAAAAGAATGCATGACAATAAGACATTTCTCCGATTGCCGTGGCCGAGGGGCGGCGGGGCGATTGTGTACGGGCTGCTGGTAGCCGCCCTGCTGGGAACTCCGCCGGCGGCGGCGCAGGATGTGTCCGTCGGGCTGGCCGGGGGATGGTACCCGAACAAAGATTTCATCGAGCACACGATCTTCTTGGACTCTCGGTTCCCACCCTTCATCGTGCGATCCGATGCCGGCGGCTATGTGGCAGGTGGAACGATGGAACTTCACTTGACGAGGGATCTGAGCGTCGGCGTCGATGCGCTTTACAAGCCGCTGCACTATGAAGAAGCAGCAACTTTCAGGCGGAAGCCTGACGGGTCCCGAGAGGTAATCGGTTACGCGCCGGCGACGGTAGTGACCTGGCAGTTCCCGGTGCTGTTGCGGTACAAGTTCCGGTCACGGCGAGTGAACCCGTTTCTCGAGGGCGGCCCATCACTCCGCACGGCGGGGAATCTGAACAGCTCGAACCCGTCCCATGTCGGGGTCAGTGCGGGAGCAGGGGTGGAGTTTCGATGGGGCCGTTTCGCGCTGACGCCATCGGCGCGGTACACGCGCTGGGCAAAGGAACAGCGGGGGAGCGTCCAAGCGCGTCTCGACCAAGTGGAGTTTCTCGTGCGGGCGAGTTGGAAGATCTGGGGCAAGTGAGGCGGGCGGGCGCCGGCCGGGTCCGCCCGGGTATCCGAGTGAGCTGGCTGATCGCCAAGACGGCGGCGGTGATGGAGTGGTTCTCGCGCTGGGGCGGGCCGAAGCCGGAGCGGCAGGCCGGCGGCCGGTCGCAGAATAATTGAGCAGCAGACGGGCTCGCCGGGCTTCTCACGGGGCGGGGCGTAGCCGGCAAGGCTCGTCCGCGCCGGCGCGGACCCATGAGCTGGAGCGAGAATCTCAGAGGAGCGGCAAGCCAACCGCAAAATGCGTCATCTGCAAGACGGGCGGGACGGAACCCGGCGTCGCCACCGTCATGCTTGCGAGGGGAACGACGGCGGTCATCATCAAGAACGTGCCGGCCGAGGTCTGCTCGAATTGCGGTGAGTATTACCTCTCCGAAAACGTCTCGCAGAAGGTGTACGCCCAGGCGGAAGAAGCGGTGCGCCGCCGGGCGGAGATCGAAGTAGTGCAGTACGCCGCATGAGAACCGGGCTGGCCCGAAAGGTTTCGGAGCAACAACGGTAGCGGCCGGAGAGCCTCGCCGCGTGCTCTGTGCCTCGTCCAAACGCCGGACTGCTGCGCGCCCCGGACCTTTGCGCCACGCGGGGCCAGCGTGCGAAACTAGACCGTCACGAGGGTTCGCCCAAGATGCGGTTCGACGAGTTCATCCGGCCGGGAATGATCGTCCGCGACGTGAAGCAGCGGTACCCGGAGACGGTGGAGGTCTTCGAGAAGCTCGGCTTCCGCGGCCCGTGCGACGACTGCACCATCGAGCAGGTCTCGCGCAAGTACGGCCTGAATTCGCTCGACGTCGTCGGCGAGCTGAACCGCGTGATCCTCGACAAAGCCCTCTAGCCGTGCGCAACACTGCAATCCTGCTGATCAACTGCCCGGACCGCAAGGGACTGGTGGCGGCGGTGGCCAACTTCCTCTACCAGCACGAGGCGAACATCCTCCACGCCGACCAGCACCAGGACAACGAGGCCGGGCTCTTCTTCATGCGCGTGGAGTGGGACCTGGAGGGGTTCACCCTGCCCCTGGCGCGCTTCCACGAAGAGTTCGCCAAGGTGGCCGGGCCGCTCGAGATGGACTGGCGGCTCGAGCTCTCCAGCGTCCGGCCCAAGGTGGCGATGCTGGTCTCCAAGTACGACCACTGCCTGGCGGACCTGCTCTACCGGCAGCGCAGCGGCGAGCTGGCCTGCGACATTCCCCTGATTATCAGCAACCACCCGGACGCCCGGCCGCTGGCCGAGTTCCACGGCATCCCGTTCTACTACGTCCCGGTGACCAGGGAGAAAAAGGCCGCCGCCGAGGCCGAGCAACTGGCGCTGCTCGAGCGCCACGACGTGGACCTGGTGGTGCTGGCGCGCTACATGCAGATCCTCTCGCCGGAGTTCGTGGCGCGGTATCCGAACCGGATCATCAACGTACACCACTCCTTCCTCCCTGCCTTCTCCGGGGCAAGGCCCTACCACCGGGCCTACGAGCGGGGCGTGAAGCTGATCGGCGCGACGAGCCACTTCGTCACCGAGGTGCTCGACGACGGCCCGATCATCGAACAGGATGTCACGCGCATCTCGCACCGCGACCAGCTCGAGGACCTGATCCAGAAGGGGCGGGATCTCGAGAAGGCGGTGCTGTCGCGGGCGGTGCGGTGGTGGATCGAGCGGCGGATCCTGGTCTACGGCAACAAGACGGTGGTGTTCGATTGACGTCTGGTCGCGGGTCGCTAGTCGCTGGTCCCTAGTCCGTGGTCGCTGGTCTCTAGTCCGTGGTCGCTGGTCTCTAGTCCGTGGTCGCTGGTCCCTAGTCCGTGGTCGCTGGTCCCTAGTCCGTGGTCGCTGGTCTCTAGTCCGTGGTCGCTGGTCTGTGGCCGCCGGGGCGGGGGAGGGCTAGACGCGGTCCCACGCCCGGAGGAAGTCCTCGCGCGAGATGCCGGCCTGGTTCAGGATGGTCCGGAGAGTAGACGCTTTGATCGTACGGTGGTTGGGCATAGTGATGCAGTCGGAACCACCCTCCGGGTTCGGGCGCCGCAGAGCGATGTGAGTCGCTTCGCGCACGACCTCGAACCCCAGCAGCCGAAACGCCGCGACCACCCGGGTCTTGGGAGCGTCAATCGGAAACCGGGACATCAGCGGGCGGGCACGGTCGTTTCGTCGATGAAAGCCTCGAGCACCGGATCGTCTTCGGAGAGGACCTCTTTGCCGAAGGTTTCGATGTGGAACCGGATTCCGGCGGTCACGTCCGCTACCGCTTCTTCATACGTGTCGCCCTCGCCGACGACCACGCCCTTGAGGCCGAGCGGATAGGCGACATAGCCGTCCGGATGCCGTTCGACAACGATCTTGAGACGCATCGGCACTCTCACTTCCGAGAGTAGCATGGAGCAGATCCTGCGTCCCGGTCGGAGACCCCCTGCCCCGGCGCTCCCTTCTCCGGCCGGGATTACGGCCCGAGATACGGCCGCAGCAGGCGGGTCCAGAGCGCGTAGCCCTTCTCATTCAAGTGGAGCCCGTCGGCGCGGAACAGCTCCGCCCGGGGCTTGCCGTCCTGGCCGATCATGGGCCCGTCGATGTCCACGAAGTCGATCAGCGGGTTCTTGCGGGCGGCCTCGCGGATGAGGGCGTTGGCGCGGCGCATCTTCTTCACCAGATGCCAGCGGGCGAGCGACGGCTTGATGGCGATGAAGACGATGCGGGTGGCGGGCAAGGGGCGGTGGACGGTGGCGGCGAATTCCTCGAAGTCGGCGAAGACCTGCTCGGGGGACTTGCCGGCGGCGATGTCGTTGTCGCCGGCGTAGAGGACGACGATGCGCGGCTCGAGCGGCAGCAGGATGCGCGGAGCGTAGTAGGTCGAGTCGGCGATCTGGGAGCCGCCGAAGCCCCGGTTGACCACCGGCAGGCCGGGGAAGTGCTTCTCCAGATCCCAGAGGCGGATGCTGGAGCTGCCGATGAAGACGACGCCGCGCTTGGGCGGCGGGTGAAGCCGGTCCTGCTGTTCGAAGGTCTGGATGGCCTTCTCCCACCGCTGCGGCTGGGCGGGCAACGAGGGCGCCAGGCAGGCGAGGGCGGCGAGGAAAAGAAAGCAGCGGCGCGTCATGTTTCCCGATTCTACCGCCGGCGAGGAGGCCGTTCCGGCGCTAACATGATCACCCCGCGTCGGCGAATGGCTCGGGCACGGGATTCCTCACGCTGTGGGAACTGCCGCCCTCAGCGATCGTACAACTCGTCCCGGTCCCAGGTGTCGCTGCCGACTGAGACGAGCCCGCGGTCCATAGCCGCCCTCAGCCGGTTTCGCGCCAGACGGCGCTTCACGCGACGGTACTCGTCGGTCACGCGCTCGACTTCCGTCCGATCCAAACCGAGCTGCTGCGCCCGGCGGGCGCCGTACCGCTGAAGGTCCCGCAACTGCGCTCGCAGCAAGTAGGTCCGGACGGCTTCCTCGAGCAATTCGGCGGGAGTCCGTTTCTCGCGCCTGGCGACGCGTTCCAGTTCGTCAACCATCGCGGGCGGCAATGACAAGGGAACGCTCATACACGGCTCCGCTAATCAGTATAGCGGGGGAGCGAGCGTCGAACGGCTGGCCGGACGCCCACCGGTATAATCGTGGACATCGATGGAAATCGACTGGTTTCCCTTCTGGCTGAGCCTGCGGGTGGCGGCCATTTCCACGACGATCGCGGTGGCGCTCGGGGTGGGGATCGCCTATCTGCTGGCCAACAAGGAGTTCCGGGGCCGCGAGGCGCTGGACGCGGCGGTGACGCTGCCGCTGGTGCTGCCGCCGACGGTGCTGGGCTACTACCTGCTGGTGGTGCTGGGGCGGAACGGGCCGCTGGGCCGGCCCTATGAATCGGTGACCGGGCGAGCCGCTGGTCTTCACCTGGAAGGCGGCGGTGGCGGGTCCGCGGATGGTGCGGCTGGAGTTTCGCGGTGGGCTGCGGGCGGAGATGCCGGCGGGGGAGTTCCGGCGGCATGGCGATAATAGGGAGTGGGTGGTCGAGTTCCCCGAGGGGAGCCCGGGCATCTTTGGGAGGGGGCAAAGGCGATGAAGAGCTTCGACGAATACGTGGCGATGGCCGAGAAGGCCCACGGGCACATTTGCGCCGGCCAGATCCTGGGTCTGCGGATGGCGTTATACGGGGTGAAGCTGCTGGGTCTCGAAGACCCGGCGGGCAAGGACCGCAAGCGGCTGGTGACTTTCGTCGAGATCGACCGCTGCGCCACCGACGCCATCACCGTGGTGACCGGCTGCCGCCTGGGCAAGCGGGCGCTCAAGTTCCGCGACTTCGGCAAGGTGGCGGCGACGTTCTGCGATCTGAAGACGGACCGGGCGGTACGGGTGGTGGCCAAGGAGTCCTCGAAGCAGCGGGCGCGGGAGCTGTACCCGGAGATCGCCGACAAGAACGAGCAGCAAATGCGCGCCTACCGGGAGATGCCCGACGAGGAGCTGTTCGAGCACCGGTGGGTGCGGGTGCGGATCGGCCCGGAGGACCTACCCGGCTACAAGGGCCCGCGCGTCGTCTGCCAGGAGTGCGGCGAGGGGATCAACTTCGCCCGTGAGGTGCGGCGCAACGGCAAGGTCCTCTGCCGGGCCTGCGCCGGGGAGCGCTACTGGGAGCCGCTCGAGGCGTGAGGCGCTACTACATCACGGACCGCAAGAGCGCCGGGGGCGTCGAGGCGCTGCTGAAGATCATCGAGCGGCGGCTGGGCGAAGGCGTCGAGATGATCCAGATCCGGGAGAAGGACCTGCCGGCGCGGGAGCTGCTGGCGCTGGTGGAGAGGGTGTTGCGGTTGCCGAACCCGCACGGCGCGAAGATCCTCGTCAACGAACGGGTGGACGTGGCGCTGGCGGCCGGGGCGGCCGGGGTCCACCTGCCGGGGGATTCGATCGCACCGGAGCGCTGGCGGCGCATCACGCCCCCGGGTTTCCTGATCGGCGTCTCGTGCCATTCGGTCGAAGAGCTGCGGCGGGCCGAGGCCGAAGGGGCGGACTTCGCGGTGTTCAGTCCGGTGTTCCGTCCGATTTCGAAGGACGCCTATGGCCCCCCCAAGGGCCTGGGGGCGCTGCGGGAGGCGTGCCGGGCGGTGCAGATTCCGGTCTACGCGCTAGGGGGCATCGAAGAGTCGAACGCACCGGCGTGTATCGAGGCCGGGGCGGCGGGGATGGCCGGGATCTCGTACTTCCAGAAAGGCGTCTGAGCAGGGCGGACGCCGCTCACGGCTGCCAGAAAGGGTCGCCGGCGGGCAGGAACTCGACCGGCGCCTCGGTGATGAACGTCCGTAGCCAGCGGGCGCAGTTCTCCATTCCGGGCTCTTCGGAGATGACGTGGCCGAGCAGGATGAGGGCCTTGCGCTCGCCCTGGGCGGCGGCGTCGCGGACGTACTCGACGGTCTCCCACTCGCGGGCCTCGCCGGCGATCAGCACCTCGACGTCGTCGCGGCGCAGGGCGCGGATGTGAACGCTGGAGCCGGCGGCCCCGGGGACGACGGCGATGCGGGAGCACCGCATGCCGGGGTCCCCGACCAGGCGGATGGCGGCGCGGCCGTAGGCGAGGCGGAGGGATTCGGCCAACTGTCCGGCGGTGGTTTCCGGGATCGTGAAGAGCCGGGGCTCGTCCTTGCGCTGGTAGCCCTGCCAGCCCAGCTTGCGGACCACGCCTTCGAGGATGCCGTCGGGACGGCGGCGGTGCCAGTGGTCGTGGAAGCGCCAGACGACGAGGCCGTGGCGCTCGATGAAGCGCCGTTTGGCTTCGTAGACGGGATCGCCTTCGAACTGGCGGGTCTCGTCGCGGTGGTTGTAGAAGGTGGGCTCGTGGGTGATGATCAGGTTCAAGCCGCGGGCGGCGGCGCGCTCCAGCACGCTTTGGGTGGCCAGAAAAGTGGTGGCGATGCCGGTGACTCTGGCGTCCGGATCGCCGGCCTTGAAGGTATCGATCGTCTTGGCCTCCCAGGCGACGCCGAGGTGGCTTTTGATGCGCTCGACGACCTGGCGGGCGGTGAGGGAGTCTTCAGCGGCGGCCGGGAACGTAGAAAGGAGAGCGGCGGCCGCCAAGGAAGCGAAAGAAACGCGTTTCGGGATCATCGGCGGGACTCCGGTTCGTCTGGTCTGGATCGCTTCCACAGGACTATCACATCGGGCGGCGGCACGGCAGGACCCTCCGGCGGCGGGCCAGATGTGTTGTCAGTGTAGAGCCGCTGGGATGGAGGGGCCGGCGAGCAGGCGGCGCCTCCGGCCGGTTCCGGGGGGCCTGAAGCCTTCCCACCAGGGGATGCAGCCGGCGGGATGGCGCTCGCTGGCCTTGCCGGTTAAAGAGTGACGTTGCGCGCCAGCAAGACGGCGGGCAGGCTGCGAAGCGTCTCGAGCGTCGCCTCGGGCACGGGGGAGTCGGTCTCGACGACGGCCACGGCGCGGAGGGTCTCGCCGGGCACCGACGGCTGCTCCTCGCGGCCGAGGGAGAAATTGGCGATGTTGATGGCGGCCTCGCCGAGGATGGTCCCGATGCGGCCGATGACACCGGGCACGTCCTTGTTCTTCAGGAAGGTGAGGTTGCCGCTGAGGGTGGTCTCGACGTAGATGCCGTCTACCTGGAGCAAGCGCGGCTTGCCGAGGATGACGGCCCCCTCGACGGTGGTGACGCCCTTGTCGGTCTCCAGCTCGAGGCGGATGGAATCGGTGTGGCCGGTGCGCTTCTCGTGGCGCTCGGCGACCGCGAGGCCGCGCTGCTGGGCGATCTGCATGGCGTTGACGACGTTCACCTTCTGCGAGAGGTAGCTGTTGAGGACGCCGGCCAGGCCGCCGTTGCGGATCAGGTTGGTGTTGTTGCCAATCTCGCCGCAATAGACCAGGCGGACGGTCTGCGGGTTGCCCGCGGCCACCTGGGCGGCGAAGGCGCCGAGCTTCTCGGCGAGGCCGATATACGGGCCGACCTTCTTGTACTCGGCGGGCGAAATGGCCGGCATGTTGACGGCGTTGATGGCGACGCCTTCGCGGAGATAGCGGAGCATCTGCTCGGCGATCTGGATGCCGACGATCTCCTGGGCCTCGCCGGTGGAGCCGCCGATGTGGGGGGTGGCGATGACTTTCTCATGGGCAAGCAACGGGCTGCCCTCGGGAGGCTCCTTGGCGAAGACGTCCAGGCCGGCCCCGGCCACCTTGCCGGAGTTGAGCGCCTCGAGCAGAGCGTCTTCGTCGATGATGCCGCCGCGGGCGCAGTTGACGATGCGGACGCCGTCCTTCATCCTGGCGAACTGGGCCGGTCCGATCATATTGCGGGTCTCGGGGGTGAGGGCGACGTGGACGGAGATGTAGTCACTCTCGGCGAGCAGGCGGTCGAGATCCACCAGTTCGACGTTGAGGTCGGCCGCCCACTGGGGGCTGACGTAGGGGTCGGTGGCGATCACCTTCATCTCGAAGGCGCGCGCCCGGCGCACCACCTCGCGGCCGATGCTGCCCAGGCCGATGACGCCGAGGGTCTTGCCGCGCAGTTCGGTGCCGAGGAACTTCTTCTTCTCCCACTTGCCGGCCTTGGTGGAGGCGCTGGCCTGGGGAATGGCGCGGGCCATGGCGAGCATGAGGGCCAGGGTGTGCTCGGCCACCGAGACCGAGTTGCCGCCGGGGGTGTTCATCACCAGGATGCCGGCGGCGGTGGCGGCCTCGAGATCGATGTTGTCCACGCCGATGCCGGCGCGGCCGATGGCTTTCAGGCGGGGAGCCTTCTCGATGACCTCGCCGGGCACCTTGGCGGCGCTGCGCACCAGCAGGCCGTCGGCTTCGGCGAGGTGCTCGTGGAAGCCCTTCGGATCGGAAAGGATGACCTCGCAGTCTTCTTGCGCCCGCAGCATCTCCACTGCGGCCGGGGCGATCTTGTCAGCTACCAAAATCTTGATCATCGGATGACGACCTCATCGAATTGTCTCTCCGCTGGGCCGGCGGCGGGGGGCCGTCCCGGCGGGTTGTGCCGCTGGACATCTCTGATCCCGCTACCGGGGCACGCCCCGGGACGGACGTCAGCCTGCCGCCTCGGCGTAGACGCGCTGGACGGCGGCCACGCCCTTGCCGTATTCCACCGGAACGCCTTGGGACGCCAGGATCAGCTCCAGTTCGGCGATGACGGCGAACAGGTCAGGGAAATCGAAGTAGCCCAAGTGGGCGATGCGGAAGATCTTGCCCTTCATCGAGCCCTGGCCGTTGGCGATGATGGCGCCGAAGCGGTCGCGGAACCCCTTGACGATGACCCCGGAGTCCATGCCCTCGGGAGCGCGCACGGCGGTGACGGCGGCGCCGGGGTTGTCCGGGGCGAAGAGCTTCAGGCCCAGCTCGCTGACCGCGGCGCGGGTGGCCTTGGCGAGCAGTTGCGCGTTCTCGATGAACTTGTCCATGCCCAGGCTCTTCATGTAGCGCAGCGCCTCGGCGAGGCTCAGCAGCAGCGCCGTCGAGGGGGTGTAGTTGGACTGGCCCTTGGCGGCGTTGGCGGCCTCCTTGCGGATGCTGAAGTAGTAGTGCGGCAGGTCGGAAGTCTCTTCGTGCTTCCACGCCTTGGGGCTGATGCTCATGAAGGCGAGGCCCGGCGGAATCATGAAAGCCTTCTGAGAGCCGCCGATGACGATGTCAAGCCCCCAGCCCTCGATCTCCAGCGGCATGGTGCCCAGACCGGTGATGGCATCGACGACGACGATGGCCTCCGTATCGGCAGCGGCGCGGCCGATCGCCTCGACGTCGTGCATGACGCCGGTGGAGGTCTCCGAGGCCTGCAAGAAGACGCCGCGGACGCCCGGCTTCGTGAGTTCCTCGACGACTCGATCCGCCGGGACGGCCTGGCCGTATTCGGCGCTGAGCACCACCGGCTCGAGCCCGTAGGCCTGCGTGATCTGGACCCAGCGCTCACCGAACTTGCCCGCCGAGAGGACGACGACCCTGTCGCCCTTGCGGAAGAAGTTCGACACCGAGGCTTCCATGGCTCCCGTGCCCGAGCAGGCGAGCGGAACCACGTCCCACGAGGTCCCCATCACTTCCTTGAGGTCGGCGACGACCGCTTTGTAGACGGCCACGAAGTCCTGGGTGCGGTGATGGATGTCGGCGGCCATCATCGCGTGCAGGGCCGGCGGATAGAGGGGCGTTGGGCCGGGAGTTAAGAGCCTTGTTTTCCGGATATGCATGGTTTTCCTGACGCTCGACTTTCTCGCCGCAGGGCCCCGGCGGGGGAGGCGGGGGCGGATCCGGCGGACCTGCGGCCCGAATGAATCTACTAGAATAGCAAACGGTATGTCGCTCCTCGACAAGATCCAGGCGGAGATGACGGCGGCGATGAAGGCCCGCGACCAGGCCCGTCTCGGCGCGCTCCGGATGATCAAGACGGCCCTGAAGAAGTACCAGGTCGATCATGGGGGCAAGCTCGACGAGGCGGCCGAGATGAAAGTGCTGCAGAGCCTGGTGAAGCAGCGGAAAGAATCGATCGAGATGTACCGCAAGGGCGGACGTGAGGAGCAGGCCGCCCAGGAGGAGGCGGAGCTGAAGATCGTCGAATCGTTCCTGCCGGCTCCGGCCACCGGCGAGGAGATGGAGGCCGCGGTGGAAGCGGCGATCCAGGAGACGGGCGCCTCGACCATGAGGGACATGGGGCGGGTGATGAAGGCGGCGCGGGAGAAGCTGAGCGGCAAGACGGTAGACGGCAAGACGCTGAGCGACAAAGTGAAGGCGCGGTTGTCCCAATGAGTCCCTTAGTCAGCGGTGGACGATCACCTCGCGGATGTGGTCCCGCGAGAGGAAGAACTTGACGCTCTCATAGCGCTCGAAGAGCTTTTCGATTCCCCGGTTGTTGAAGCGTTCCACCGGGCGGCGCTGCGTCCTGAAGGTGAGCTGCAGGGTGTCGGGGCCGACGATGCGGTAGGAATAGACGGGCGCCCATTCTCCGGCCTCGGCGGCGTGGAAGAAAGCCAGCAGGCAGGCGCCGGGGCGGAGGATCTCGTAGAGCCGGTCGACGACGGCCAGCAGAAGCGGCCGGTTCAAGTGCTCCAAGGCATCCCAGGCGAAGACCCCGTCGATCGATTCCGGTTCGTAGCCGAGGGTCTGGTCGATGAAGGCCTCGATACGATTGCGCTGCGACGGGCCGCCGGGCGGATCTTCGGGCACGGTGATCGAGTCGAGCGTCCGGACGAAGTCCACCGAATAGAGCCGGTGGCCGAGCCCGGTAATGAAGCTGACGTTGGGCTGAGAGATTTCGCCGAGGTCGAGGATAGAGAGGCCCGTCTCGTCGCGGACGGCCTCGACGAACTGGGCCAGCCCGAGGCTTCGCTTGGTGCGCTCCCTCATTTCGCGCGGCACGGGCGGCGGAGGAGAAGAAGGTGCGGGCGCTCCGTCCGGCGTTGTGCTACGCTGCCTGCCGAAGAGGTTCCGGAACCAGTCACCGATCACGGTTCACCTCGCCGGTTGTGCGGAACGTGCTGCACGTCGTTTCCTACCCGTGTCCCAGCAGCTCATGACACTCCGGCGCGCCCGGCGAACACAGGCGCGGGCGTTCTCACGAGCGCCGCGCCGGAGTGGCGGAGGCGCCCGCCGCGCTCGCCGGCTGCGGAGCTTCCCGGCTGGCTGGCGGTCCGGACCCGCGGCCTTCGGCCGCCGGAGCGGGCTTGCGCACGACATCCACCGAGCCCTTGAAGTAGGCGCCCTCCTCGATGGCAATCCGGGTGGTGCGAAGATCGCCGACGACTTTGGCTTCTTTCCGGACATCGATGCGGTCGATCGCTTCGATGTCGCCGTGGACCGTGCCGCGGATCACCGCTTCCCTGGCGCGGACTGCGGCCTTTACGCGGCCGTTCGGGCCGACCGTGAGGCGGTGCTCCTGAACCTCGATGGTCCCCTCGACCTCTCCATCCACGTAGAGGTCCTCGCGGCTATAGATGTCGCCCTTGACGACGACCGACTTGCCGATCGCCGCCGCGCCGGAAGCGGGGCTGGAAACCTTGGTTGGGGTCGTTTGCATGGGAATGCCCTCCCTAGCCAAATCGGCCGGTGTGGGAACCGTGGCCGCCGGCTTCGGCGGCGGCTCCTGCTTGCGTCTATTCCACATTTTCCTGGACCGTCCGGTGCGCTCTCCTCCCCGCGCCGCACCCGTGCGCCCTCCGCAGCTATTATCTTAACCCCGCAGGGCTCATGGGCGGCTGCGTGAGTGAGAGACCTACCAGGGTGGCGAGACGTCTAGTCCATGAGCGCCTCCCGGCACGGCGCCGGTCCGGACAGATCACGGCCCGGGAACGGCGCATAAGCCGAGGCTATTCTATTGCCGTGGCGTATATAGCGCGCGCACCTGATAAATTTGACAAATCCGGCGGCGCTCAGGCAGAATGGCACCAAGCGCCCTGTTCCGGAGCAACAGGCTGGAGTGGGGCGCAAGAATTCCGAAGCGAGAAGCGTGATGGACGTTGAGCGGAGGGTGAAATGAGCGCTAACCGAGTCTACATTTTCGACACCACGCTCCGGGACGGGGAGCAGTCGCCCGGCTGCAGCATGACCACCCCGGAGAAGCTCCGCATGGCGCGCAAGCTGGTGGAACTCGGCGTCGATATCCTCGAGGCCGGGTTCCCCATCGCTTCGGAAGGCGACTTCGAGGCGGTGCGGCGGGTGGCGGCAGAGTTTCCGGACATGCGGGTAGCAGCGCTGGCGCGGGCTTGCCGGTTGGACATCGAGCGGGCGGCGAAGTCGCTCGAGGGCGCCAAACGGCCGCGGATCCACACCTTCATCGCCACCAGCGACATCCACCTGAAGTACAAGCTGCACAAGACGCGCGAGCAGGTGCTCGAAGAGGCGGTGAAGGCGGTGGAGCTCGCGCGGAGCTACGTGGACGACGTCGAGTTCTCGGCCGAGGACGCCACGCGAACGGACCCGGACTACCTGGAGCAGGTCTCGCTGGCCTGCATCGACGCCGGCGCCACGACGATCAATCTGCCGGACACCGTCGGCTACTCGATCCCCTCCGAGCACGGGGCGCTGATCGGGCGCATGGTGAAAGCCTTCCAGGGCCGGGCGATCGTCAGCGTGCATTGCCACGACGATCTGGGCCTGGCGGTGGCCAACTCGCTGGCGGCGGTGCAGGCCGGAGCGCGGCAGGTGGAGTGCACGATCAACGGCATCGGCGAGCGGGCGGGCAACTGTTCGCTCGAAGAGATCGTGATGGCGATGAAGGTGCGCCACGATGTCTTGCCATACGAGACGGCAGTCAATGCCCGTGAGCTGTACCCGGCCAGCCGGTTGCTGAGCGAGCTGATCACCTTCGGGCCGCAGCCGAACAAGGCGATCGTCGGCGAGAACGCCTTCGCGCACGAAGCGGGCATCCACCAGGACGGGTACCTGAAAGAACGCACCACTTACGAGATCATGACCCCGGACGAGGTGGGCGTGCCGGCCAGCCGGCTGGTGCTCGGCAAGCACAGCGGGCGCCACGCGCTGAACCAGCGGTGTGTGGATCTCGGCTACCGGCTCTCGAAAGAAGACCTGAACCTCGTCTACGAACGCTTCATCGCCGTGGCGGACAATCGTAAGAAGGGTCTCAACAACGACGAGATCCTGGCCATCATCCGCCAGGTGGTGGGGGCGGCCCAGCCCGCCGGCGACTGAAGTCCCCCGGCAAGCGTATCCCCGCTGCGGATGCCGCTCCGGCTCCGGCGGCCCGGTACACTGGAGTTCCGGCTCGAGAGACAGAAGACTATGGAGTTGAAAATTCTTGTTCTACCCGGCGACGGCATCGGCGTGGAGGTGACCGCCGAAGCGGTCCGGGTGCTGAAGCGCGTGGCGGAGAAGTTCGGCCACGACCTGCGATTGACCGAAGGGCTGCTCGGCGGCATTGCCATCCACAAGACCGGTACGCCGTTCCCTCCTGAGACCGAACGGCTGGCCCAGGAGGCCGACGCCACGCTGCTGGGTGCGGTGGGGCTGCCCGAGTTCGACAACGTGGCCCCGGAGAAGCGCCCGGAGCGCGGACTGCTGGCGCTGCGCAAGGCGCTGGGCGTTTACGCCAACCTGCGGCCGGTGAAGGCCTACACGGCGCTGCTGGACGCCTCGCCGCTCAAGAACGACCGCGTCGAGGGCGTGGACATGATCATCGTGCGGGAGCTGACCGGCGGCATCTACTACGGCACGCCGCGGGGCATCTCCGGCGAGGGCGCGACGGAGACCGCGGTGAACACGATGAAGTACACGCGGGCCGAGATCGAGCGGGTCTGCCGGATGGCCTTCGAGCTGGCCCGGAAGCGCCGCCGCAAGGTCACCAGCGTGGACAAGTCCAACGTGCTCGAGGTTTCGCAGCTCTGGCGGCGCGTGGTGACGGACGTCGCCAAGGACTATCCGGACGTCGAGCTGGACCACATCCTGGTGGACAACTGCGCCATGCAGTTGATCCTGAACCCGCGGCGCTTCGACGTGGTGGTGACCGGTAACGTGTTCGGCGACATCCTGAGCGACGAAGGCGCGGTGCTGGCCGGCTCGATCGGCATGCTGGCCTCGGCCTCGGTGGGGCCGAAGCGGCCTTCGGGCGCCTATGTGGGGCTTTACGAGCCGGTACACGGCTCGGCCCCGGACATCGCCGGCCAGGGCAAGGCCAACCCGCTGGCGGCCATCGGCTCGGCGGCGGCGATGCTCGAGTACAGCTTCGGCCTGGCCGAAGAGGCGGCGGCGGTGACCGGAGCGATCGAGAAGGTGCTGAACTCGGGCCGGGTCACAGCCGACTTGAACCCGCCGGGCCAGCCGGCCACCACCGCCGAAGTGGGCCAGGCGGTCTGCGAGGCGATCGGATAAGACAATAGGAACAGGATCCATGCCGCAACCACGGACGATCATCGAGAAAGTCTGGGACGCCCACGTGGTGAAGGAAGAGCCCGGGGCGCCGACTTTGATCTACATCGACCTGCACCTGGTGCACGAGGTCACCTCGCCGCAGGCCTTCGAGGGACTGCGCGAGCGGGGCCTGAAGGTGCGCCGGCCGGACCTGACCTTCGGCACCACGGACCACTCGACGCCGACGACGCCGCGGTCGCTGCCGATCGCCGACCCGGTGGCGCGGACCCAAGTAGAGCAGTTCGAGAAAAACTGCCGCGAGTTCGGCATCCCCCACTTCGGCTTTCACAGCGACGGCCAGGGCATCGTGCACGTGATCGGCCCGGAGAACGGGCTCACCCAGCCGGGCATGACGGTGGTCTGCGGCGACAGCCACACGGCCACCCACGGGGCCTTCGGCGCGCTGGCCTTCGGCATCGGCACCAGCCAGGTGGAGCACGTGCTGGCGACGCAGTGCCTGCTGCAGCGCAAGCCCAAGGCCTACAAGGTAGAAGTCACGGGCCGCCTGAAGCCGGGCGTCACCGCGAAGGACATCATCCTCGCGCTGATCGCCAAAATCGGCGTGGGCGGCGGCACCGGCTGCGTCTTCGAGTACTGCGGCCCGGCCATCCGGGCGCTGTCGATGGAAGAGCGGATGACGGTCTGCAACATGTCGATCGAGGCCGGGGCGCGGGCCGGGCTGATCGCTCCGGACGAGACGACGTTCGAGTACCTGCACGGCCGCCGGTTCGCGCCCAAGGGCGCGGACTGGGACGCCGCTGTCGAGCGGTGGAAGAAGCTGCCCACCGACGAAGGGGCCGCCTACGACAAGCAGACGTCGATCGACGCCGACGCGCTCGAGCCGATGATCACCTACGGGACGAACCCGGGCATGGGGATCCCGATCACCGCGCCGGTGCCTTCGCCGGAAGAGGTGGGCGACCTGCTGGAGCGCGATTCGCTGAAAAAGGCGCTCGAGTACATGGCCCTGGAGCCGGGCAGGCCCCTGCTGGGCCGGCCCATCGACGTCGTCTTCATCGGCTCGTGCACGAACTCGCGGATGGCCGACCTGCGGGCCGCAGCCGAAGTCCTGAAGGGCCGCAAGGTGGCGCCGAACGTCCGCTGCCTGGTGGTGCCCGGCTCGCAGCCGATCAAGCGCCAGGCCGAGGCCGAGGGCCTCGACCGGATCTTCAAAGACGCCGGGGCCGAGTGGCGGGAGGCCGGCTGCTCGATGTGCATCGCCATGAACGGCGACCAGCTCAACCCGGGCCAGTACGCGGTTTCGACCTCGAACCGCAACTTCGAGGGGCGCCAGGGCAAAGGCGGGCGCACTTTCCTGGCGAGTCCGCTGACGGCGGCCGCAGCGGCCGTGGCGGGCAAGATCGCCGATCCGAGGGAGCTGCTATGAAGAAGTTCGAGACCTTTTCCAGCCGTCTGGTACCGCTGCCGGTGGACAACATCGACACCGACCAGATCATTCCGGCCCGGTTCCTGAAGACGATCAGCAAGGCGGGCCTCGGCGACCAGCTCTTCTACGACTGGCGCTACGACGCCGAGGGCAACCCCAAGCCGGACTTCATCCTCAACCAGCCGCGCGCCAAGGGCGCCGCCATCCTGCTGGCCGGCGACAACTTCGGTTGCGGCTCCTCGCGCGAACACGCGCCGTGGGCGCTCACCCAGTTCGGCTTCCGGGCGGTGATCTCGACCTCGTTCGCCGACATCTTCAAGGGCAACGCGCTGAAGAACTCGCTGCTGCCCATCGAGGTGCCGGCGGAGATCCACGCCGAGTTGTTCCAGAAGGTGGACGAGAACCCGGACTACGAAGTCACCGTGGACCTGGCGCGGCAGAAGCTGGTGCTCGCCGGCGGCCGCGAAGTCCACTTCGACGTCGATCCCTTCGCCAAGCAGTGCATGCTGGAGGGCATCGACGAGATCGGGTGGATCCTCAAACACGAAGACGACATCCGGGCCTACGAAGCGGCCCATCCGGCGCCCATCAACACGCTGGCAGGTTGAGGCGCGGGCGGCGCTCCGGGCAAACCGCGGCGGGGCCGGGACAGCAGCCGAGGCGGTCCCCGGCGGTATAATCCCTCTCTTGTGGGCCGGATCCTGACGGCGATCGCGTTTGCCGCGGCGGGACTGCTGGCGCTGCTGCTGGCTGCGGTGGAGCTGGGCTGGCTCCCGGCCGAATCCTTCCCCGAATCCCTCCGCATTTACCTACGCGTGCCGGCCGAGCGCGAAATCGCCGCGGCGGCGCATCCCGAAGAAGCGGTGGCGCTGGCGCTCGAAGGCGTGCGCGCCGACCCGGCGACCCCGTACCGCTGGTGCGCGCTCGCCGAGGCCTACGAGCGGGCTGGAGACACGGAACGTGCGGCGCGGGCCGTGGAGCAGGCCGTGGCGATGGGGCCGCGGCTGCCGCCGGTGCTGGTCCGGGCGGCCAACCTGGCGATCCGGCAGGGCGACACCGCCCGGGCGCTGGCGCTCTACTCGCGGGCGCTGGACATCGTCCGCAACTACGACGGCGTGATCTTCAACATCTACCGGCGGACGGAGATTCCCATCGAAGAGGTGCTCGCCCAGGGGCTGCCGGAGGACGGCGAGGCCTGGCGGGCCTACTTCCGGCATCTGGTCCAGTGGGCCGAACCCGAGGCGGCGGCCCGCGTGTGGGGCGAGCTGGAGCGGCGGGGCTTCGGCGACGCGGCGGTGCGGGAGAGTTACGTCGCATACCTGGTCCGGGAGCGGCGGTATGAAGAAGCGGCGGCGGTCTGGCGCGAGCACGCCGCCGGCGTGGATCCGGACTACGGCCAGGGCAACCCCATCTTCAACGGGGGCTTCGAGCTGGAGCTGGGCGGCGGAACGTTCGGCTGGCGGGTGGGCCGGGTAGAGGGCGTTGAGGTGGCGAGGGAAGAACCGGGGCTGTCCGGACGCTGGGCGCTGCGGATCCGCTTCAATGGGGGCCGGAACCTTAGCTACCGGCACGTGCGCCAGAGGGTGTGGCTGCCGCCGGGCTCGTACCGCCTGGAGGCCTACCTGAAACCGGAGGCGATCTCCACCGACAAGGGCGTCTACCTGGCCGTGCGGCCGGTGGACGCGCCGGGCGCGGCGGCGGCGCGCACCGAGGCGGTGCGGGGCAGCGGCGATTGGCGGAAGGTGACCGCCGGCGTGCGCGTTCCCCGGGGCGGGCTGATGGAGGTGGCCGTCTGCCGGGACGGATCGTTGCGGATCGACAGCAAGATCCGGGGCGCGGTCCGGATCGACGACGTGAAGCTCGCGCCCCGCTGAGAGCGTCTCAGGCCGCGGCCCGCTCGTAGGCGGCGGCGATGCGGAACATCAGGGGCTCCTGGAAGTGGTTCGTCAGGATCTGCAGGCCCACGGGCAGTCCGTCGGCGGTGCGCCCGCAGGGGACGCTCATGCAGGGGATGCCGGCCAGGTCGCCGGTGATGGTGTAGATGTCGGAGAGGTACATCTCGAGCGGATCGTCGATCTTCTCGCCGAGCTTGAAGGCCGGAAACGGCGAGACCGGGGCCACCAGGGCGTCCACCTGCTCGAAGGCGGCCTGGAAGTCTCGGGAGATGAGCGTGCGGACGCGCTGCGCCTTCAGGTAATAGGCGTCGTAATAGCCGGCGCTGAGCACGTAGGTGCCGAGCATGATGCGGCGCTTGCACTCGGCGCCGAAGCCGCGGCCGCGGGTCTTGCGGTACATGTCGATGAGGGACTCGGCGTCCTCGGCGCGGATCGTGTAGCGGACGCCGTCGTAGCGGGCCAGGTTGGAGCTGGCCTCGGCGGTGCAGATGACGTAGTAGCAGGGGACGGCGTACTCGGTGGTGGGCAGGCTGACCTCGCGGATCTCGCAGCCGAGGCCTTTCAGCGTCTCGACGGCGGCGGCGACGAGGTCGCCGGTTTCGGTGGCCAGATCCTGGAAGTACTCCTTCGGAAGCCCGATCTTCAGGCCGCGGATATCTTCGTCGAGCCCGGCGAGATAGTCGGGCACGGGGGCGAAGGCGGAGGTGGAGTCCATCGGGTCGCGGCCGGCGATCACCTGCAGGAGCCGGGCGCTGTCGCGGACGTTGCGGGCCAGCGGGCCGACGTGGTCGAGCGAGCTGGCGAAGGCGGTAAGCCCGTAGCGGGAGACGCGGCCGTAGGTGGGCGTGACGCCGACGACCCCGCAGAAGGAAGCCGGCTGGCGGATGGAGCCGCCGGTGTCCGAACCCAGCGCCGCCACGGCCGTGCCTTGTGCCACGGCAGCCGCCGAGCCCCCGCTCGAGCCGCCCGGCACGCGCTCCGGATCGACGGGATTGCGCACCGGGCCGAAGGCCGAGTTCTCGTTCGAGGAGCCCATGGCGAACTCGTCGCAGTTCGTCTTGCCGAGGATCACCGCTCCGGCCTCTTCCAGGCGCGCGACAGCCGTAGCGTCGTAAGGCGGGACGTACTTTTCGAGCAGGCGCGAGGCGCAGGTGGTGCGGACGTCCTTGGTGAGGATCACGTCCTTGACGGCCACCGGGACGCCCCCCAGGGGGCCGGGATCCTCGCCGCGGGCGAGCCTCTCATCGACGCGGCGGGCGGCGGCCATGGCCCGTTCGGGGCAGAAATGCAGGTAGGCGTTGGTCTTCGGGTTCTCGGCCTGGGCGAACTCGAGGGCGGCCGTGGCCAGCTCGGCGGCGCTGTAGCGGCGGGCGGCCAGGTCCTCGCGGATGCGGTCGATGGTGAGCGCGGCGACGTCCATGGGCATCCAGAGCGGCGGCTAGCGTTCGATCACCTTGGGCACTTTGAAGTGGCCGGCGCCTTTGAGAGGCGCGTTGGCGAGGGCGACCTCGTTGGAGAGCGTCGGGCCTTCGCGGTCCTCGCGCAGCGTGGCCTCGGGATCGGCGTCGTAGAGCACCTGGGCCATGGGCTCTACGCCCTCGGTATCCAGCTCGTTCAGCTTGTCCATGTAGGAGAGGATCTGATCGAGCTCGCGGGCCATGCGGCGCACTTCGTCCGCAGTAAGCTCGAGGTTGGCCAGCGCGGCCACGTAGCGGACCTGTTCCTCGTCGATTCTCATGCCGGTGTCCGGTTGCGGGACCGGATGTAGATGCGGCGGAGCACTGGATCGGCGATCGCGTCGGCCTCGTCGGCTCCGGCGGCGGCCGCGGCGGCCCGGGCGGCGGGACGGCGCGCCGGGAGGGCTTCGCGGGCCACCGTCTTGCGCGGCGGCTGGACGCGGAACTCCATGTCCTCGACGACGCCGGGACCGAGGACGCGCTCGAGGTTCTCGAGCAGCGCCTGGCGCAGCGCAAAGAGCTGGCGCTGCCAGAGCTGGTCCTCGACGCCCACGACCAGGTGCTTGCGGACCAGGCGTACGCTCACGGTATGCGCGTCGATCTTCTTGCCGGCGGCCGCCCGCCAGGCGGCCCGGGCGAGCTGGTCCGGCTCGACGCAATCGGGGCGTTTCTTCCAGCGAGCGATCAGTGTTCCGGCCCGCTCCATCTCCGGTGAAGCCGCCATTGTAGCACGGGCGGGGCGGTGGGCCGTCGCGCGCGGATGGCCCGAGAGCGTACGGACGGCGATGGGGGGGCAACGGCGGCCGGGCGGCCGTGTGCCCGGAAGGCGCAAGGCTGTCCAGGAATCGCGCCTCGAGGGCGCACGCCGTATCTCCTATGTGCAGTAGATTGGATGATTTCCAATTACTGGCGACCCTGATGTAGAGCGCTCGGTCACCGGCTTGCCCCCTTTCCCGAAGGTGATCAGAGAGCTGAGGGCGCATCTACGCCCGCTCTTGGGTTCCCCGTAGTAAGGTCAGCCGGTCCGGTTGCGAGGGCCGGTCACAACCTTTCGCCACCCTGGCATCCTCCGGCGCTTCCAGTACTTCCCTCCCTCATGAACCGGCCTGGCTCGCCTCTCTGTGCTAGAACTCTTCAGGGGACGGGCGGTTCCGCCTGGCGGCGATGTTTGACATCCGAACGAGACGAACGCGAGAGGTGTGCCTTGGCGGCGAACGGCGCCGGCCGAAGGCGCCGCGGGCGAGGCGTCTTCGCCGTGTTTTCGCGTATCCCGCTGCCTTCGGAGCTGTGACGCTTCTCCGGGCCCACGCGTCACGCAGGCCTGCAACCGAAAGAAAACAAATCGGTTTCCCTTTTCATGCTTTTGCGTGGGAATGGCGTCACGCGTCGCGCCGCCCGGGCGTCTCACTGCGCCGCGTGGGCGGCCGTGGGCGTCTCCAGAGCTTACTGGAGCCCCGGCTCAGGGAGATCGGAAGAGGCCGCGGCTACCCGTCCGGCCTCTTGCCGCGGGCCGTCCTGGCGGCCGGCGAGCGTGGCATCGGCGCCAGCGGCACCGGGTCCCGTGTTGGCCGCGAGTTCCGGCGCGTCCTCCGGGCGGCGGGCCTCAGTGAGAACGCGCTTCTCGATCGCTCCGGCCAGGTCCGGGGCCGGCCGGCCCTCGAGCATCGCGGCGAAGACAGGGGTGAGCTCCTTGAAGATCTGCACCGGCAGGGAGCTGGTGAAGCCGTACTCGGCGGCCTGCTCGCCGGGCACGAAGGCCGTGATGGCGCCGAAGTAACGGCCGCCGATGGTGAAGACGAACGTGGCCGTGCGGTTGACGACGCGGGACTCGATCAGGCGGCCCCCGGGGCCGTACATCTCGTAGCGGTTGTCGCCGGTGCCGGTCTTGCCGCCCACGCGGACCGGCGTGCCGTCGGAGAGCTTCAGCGCGCCGCGGGTCCGGATGGCCGTGCCGGCCTCGACGACGCCGGTGAGCTCGCGGTCGAGCAGCCGGGCGATCTCGGGAGCCATCACGCGCTCGCCGGGCCGGGGGTCGCGGACGAGGTTGGTTTCATAAGGCGTATCGGCGGCGAAGTGCAGTTTCTCGATGCGTACGGCCGGGTAGTAGACGCCCTCGTTCTCGATGATGCCGACCAGATCGGCCAGCGCCGCCGGGGTATCGCCGGAGCTGCCGAGCGCGGTGGCGTAGGAGGGTACCAGCCAGGGGAAGGGGTAGCCCAGTTTCCGCCACTCGGCATGCAAGACGCGGAAGGCGTCCACTTCGAGCATCACCCGGATGGCGCGGTTCTGCGCCCGGCGGTTCCGGGGCTTGAAGAGCCAGTCGAAGGCTTCGAGGCAGTAGGGCCGGCTGACGCGGAACAGCTCGCCGAGCTGCGCCCCGGGGTTGGCGGCTTTGTATTGGAGCACCCACAGCTCCAGGGGATCGATGCCGGCGATATAGGCACGGTCGGCGAGGCTGTAGCGGCCGGGCTCGAACTCCGCGTAAAGCCGCTCGATGAGAGACTGCGGCAGATTGGGGTTCAGCAGATGGCCGATGAGGAAGGCGGCGAAGCCGTCCACGCCGTCCTGGGGACGGACAGAGCGGTAGACGGCGGCCAGCCGACGCGGGGTCTTGTGCTGCATGCCCTCGGCGAGCCGGGAGAGGGCCTCGTCGAGGGGGAGGCCCTGGTACTTCTGGTAATAACGCGTGATCAGTTTCCGCCCTTCGCGCTCGGCGTAGCGCTCGAGGTAACGGCGGCGGGCCGGATGGGACGGGTCGCGGAGCAGGCTGGGTGTGACGCCGGCGAGCCGGTAGATCCGGTAGTTCACCAGGTCGCGCATCAGCCGGATGAAGACCAGATTCACGGACCGGCGGAAGGCCTCGCGGACGGTGATGACGCGGGTGTCGTCCTTCGAGTCGAAGTTCGAGAAGTGATGCATGCCGCCGCCGGTGAAGAAGCCTTCGGCGGGACTGGCCGAGTAGCGGCGCTCCATGGCGGCCTCGAGCATCTGCTCGAGCGTTGCCTCGGGGAAGGCATCGAGGTAGGCGGCGGCCCAGCGGGTGAGGCGGTCCTCGGGGGCGATCTCGAGGCGGGCGCGCTCGGCCGGCGTCATCGCCGAGAGCCGGGCGTGCAGCTCGCGAATGGCTTCGAGATAGCTCGCCAGCGTGCGCAGCTTGGCGGTGGAGCCGAGCTCGAGCTTCGTCTGCTCGTTGATGTTCAGCGGCTGGTCGAGATTGTCGGCCTGGACGCGGAGCAGGTTGGCCCCCTGGCCGCGCTCGTAGAGAGTGATGCTGTAGATGACCCGCCGCGGATCGCCGCGCTCGAGCAGCCGGGGCTGGCGGAGGCCGGCGCGGGCGGCGAACTCGGGCTCGTTCAGGCGGTCGAGGAAGGCGAAAATCCGGCGCTGGGCGTCGCCGTCGATGGTGCTCTCGACAGCCAGGTCGAGGCGGTCCACTTCATACGTGGACGGCAGGCCGAGCTTCTGCATCAGGTGAACCCGAATGCGGTCGGTCGCCTTGCGGGGAGCGAAGCCGGTGTGGGGCGGCGAGGGCGCCCGGTCGCGCAGACGCGGGCGCACGGCCAGGGCCCGGCGCGCCAGGCGCTCGGGGATCACTCCTGCCTCGGCGAGCAGGTGGAGATAGGAGTCCACCCGGCGCTCGAGGGCGGCGCGGTCGCGGATCAGGTAGGCGGTGGGTCTCTTGATGGCCAGCAGCAGCGAGAGGACCTGGCGGTAGGCCCGGGCCTGCTGGTCGAGCGACCCGGCGACCGGCTCCTGGACGTAGTCCAACAAGCGGTTGACTTCCCGGAAGTCGGCGCCGTACCAGGCCGACAAGCCGTCGCCGAGCCCGTGGACCTCGCCGTAGCCGGGCACGGCGGCCAGCGGCACGGAGTTCAGGTAGTCGGCGATGATGCGCCGCCGCGCGTCGGTGGTGTCGAGACCGGTGGCGTAGGCGGCCAGCGAGGCGGAGACGACCTGCCGCAGCTTTTCGCCCGGCGAGGTGGTCTTGCCGCCGGGCGAGTGCCGGAATTTGACGAGTTGCGTGGCCAGCGTACTGCCGCCGGTGAGCTCGCCGCCGAGGCCCAAGGAAACGAGGCTGTAGTTCCAGACGGCCCGGGCGAGGCGGTCCCACTCGATGGCTGGATTCTTGTAGGGGTAGCGGGCGTCGAGGGCCTCGCGGTTCTCGACGAAGAGCAGGGTGCGGACGATGACTGGGGGGATGGCTTCGAAGTCGGGATAGATGCGCCCGGGGACCCGGACGGCGTAAAGTGGCTCGCCCCGATCGCCGGTGATGGTAAGGCCGGCCTGGGTCTTTTCCTGATATGGCGGGTAGAGCCCCCAGTCGGCCATACGGGCCATGGCCGGCGACCACCGCGCCTGGGACTCGATGCGGAACCCGGCGCCGGCGAGGCGGTCGAGGAACTCGGGCAGCCTCGTGTAGCCTAAACGCGCGTCATACGGGCCGTGCTTCGGATACCTAATGGCGGGCGAGGATCCAGGTTCTACGGCGAACCAGGCCTGGCGCGCCCACACAGTGAAAACCCGGGCTTCGAGCCAGGAGGTCTGGATCTCCAGGAGTCCAAGAAACGCCAGGATGACGCCGAGCAGCAAGGCCAAAGTTCGAAGTGAGACAGCGCAGGCCGGGCGCGCCGGGCTGGCAGTCGCGTCCGGCGGGAGGGTCTCCGTCTTGACGGGTGCAGTATCGATCAGCATCGCCCTCGCCTGCCGCCTGAGGAGGTGGACTCCAGGCTGATCTCATCGGCGAATCCGGCCCCTATCTGTATAGATGTCCGGCGGCGCCGGAAGCGGTTCACTGGGGCGAGAATTTTCCTTCGCCACTCGCGGAGCGGGCGGCGGGGACGCGGGCGCCGGCCACGCCGCCGGGTTCAGCGGGCGCCGGCGGATCACCCGAAGCGGGCGGGTTCATCCATAATACTTCGCCACCATCTTCTGGAGGAAGCCGTAGTCCTTGGCGATGGCGGCGTGTTGGTCGGCCGGCTCGTACTCGACGTGAAGCGAGATCGGTCCGGTGAAGCGCGCCTTGGCGATGGTGGCGAAGAAGCGGTCCCAATCGACCATGCCCTCGCCCAGCGGGCACATTCTCCGTTGCCAGCGGCCCCGGGCGTCCCTAGCCCAATAGAAGTCCTTGATGGCGACCATCTTCAGGCGCGGCAGGGCAATGTCGAGGGCGGCGCGCCAGCCGAAGCGCCCGCCTTCGATGGTGGCGTGGCATGGGTCGTAGTAGTAGCCGATCCAGGCCGGGTCGAGGTCGTGGATCAGCTCGCGGATGTCCCAGACGAGGGCGCCGACGTAGTCGCCGGAGTGGTTGTGGAAGCCGGCGACGACGCCGTATTTCTCGCCCAGGGCGGCCAGGGCCCGGATGCCGGGCTTGACCTCGGCCAGCTTCTCGAGCACGTGCGCTTCGCGATAGCGGATATAGCCGATCTTGAAGAAAGGAACCTTCAGCTCGCTGGCGGTGCGGATGGTGGGTTCGGCGGCCGGGTCCGAGCCGGAGGTGAGTCCGGTGGTGATCATGGGAACCGAGAGACCCCGGGCGCGGATGGCGTTGACCGCGGCGGGCAAGTCGCGGGTGACGTTTTCGGGCAGGATGTGGCCCCGCGGGCGGACGGTGAGGTCCACCCCTTCGAAGCCGAAGTCCTTGGAGACCCGGGCGAGGTCCTCGTAGCCGTATTGCTGGAGGTGCTTGGAGAAGATGCAGAGGGTGGGGCGGCGGCGGTTGGCGCGGGCCGTGCGCAGAAACGGTGCGGCGAAAGAGGTTGCGAGCAGTTGGCGCCGGGTCATTGTTTCACCCCAGTTCATAGCCTTCGCGGTACTCGTAGTGGAGCAGCTTGTTGGCGTCCTCGTTGTTGGTGAAGCGTTCCTTCTCGCCGTCCCAGTCGAGGCGCGCCTTGGTGAACAGCGCGATGCGGGCGATCAGGGTATTGGTGGTCGAGATATGGCCGGTGAGGACATCGCAGTTGCACTTTTTCCGGCTCTTGACGCAATCGAGGAAGTTGCGGGCGTGGAAGGCGGTATCCTGGCTGCCCTCCATGCGTTTGGCCTCGATCAGCGGGCGGCGGATGCCGCGGTTGGCCCGTTCGCCCTCACGGTCGATGGGAGAGCGGGGGAAGCGGGGGCGGTCGTTGATCTGTTCGGGCACGATCTCCCACCGGCTGAAGTGGATATACATCGTGCCTTTCGTGCCGCGCAACAGCATCTCGGAATTCTGCAGATTGCCCGGGGCGAGGTTGGAATCACACTGGGAAAATGTGATCAGGTGGCCGCCGGGGAACTCCCAAACGACTTCCAAGGTGTCAGGGATCTGCCGGTTGTCCTGGACGACGTACTTGCCGCCGACGGCAGTGACCGAAACGGGATACTCCAGGCCGATGGCCCAGCGGAGCATGTCCATGTAGTGGACGCCGAAGTTGGTCAACTGGCCGCCGGAGAAGTCGTAGAACCAGCGGAAATTGTAATAGCTCTTGTTCCGGTTGTAGGGCTGCATGGGGGCGGGGCCGAGCCACTGGTCCCACTCCCAAGGATTGGGGGGATCGGTATCCGGCGGATTGCCGATGCCGTGTGGCCATTCGTTGCGGTAGTGGTAACTCCGGCCGATGGTGACATGGCCGATGTAGCCGGACCGAACGAGTTTGGCGGCCTCAGTGAGGAAGGGCGACGAGCGGCGATGGATGCCGACCTGAGTGACGCGCTTGGTCTCCCGGGCCACCTCGACCATGCGGCGGCCTTCTTTGACGGTAAGCGAGAGGGGCTTCTCGACGTAGACGTCGAAGCCGGCGCGGCAAGCGTCGACGAACATGATGGCGTGCCAGTGGTCGGGCGTGCAGATGACCACGGCGTCCATGTCCTTGAGCTCGAGCAGTTTGCGGTAGTCCTTGAAGCGCTTGGGCTTCAGGCCGCGTTTCCGCTCCTTCCGCTCCGCCCAGTCCATGTAGTCGTCGCGGAGGTCGCACAGCGCGACGGTCTCCTGGTCGGCGTGCTCGAGGAAGGCGTCCTGGACCTGGTCGCCACGGTTGCCGAGGCCGATGTAGCCGATGCGAACGCGGTCGTTGGCGCCGAGGATGCGGGAATAGCTTGCCGCCGTGGCTGCCAGGCCGGCGGCGCGGGCGAAATCTCTTCGGGTGAGGTTGGACATGCGGCCTAGTACTCCTTGTGGATCTTCGATAGAAACACACTATATCGCGTTGAGCTGCGGGGCGGGAATGCGGAGGCGGGGGACCAGGCCGCCGGGCGCCGCACCGCGGCCTTATCCTTGTTAGTTGCTCGGTTACGTCGTCTCGGGAGTCGGATTGGGGCTCGCCGCGGGCCTTTCGCCGGGCCCGCTGCTGGCGTTCCTCGTGTCTCAGACCGTGCGCTACGGGGTCAAAGAAGGGCTGCGAGTGGCGATCGCCCCGGTGCTGACCGACGCTCCGATTGTCGCGGGGACGCTATTCGCGCTCTCCCGGCTCACGGCGAGTGGTTCCCTCCTCGGCGTGATCTCGCTGATCGGAGGCGGCTACGTGGCGTGGCTAGGGATCGAGAGCCTGCGCGCGGGCGCCTCTGTCACGGAGACGAGCGCGGCCCCGCACTCGATCCGGAAAGCGATGGCGATCAACCTGCTGAACCCGCACGTCTACCTGTTCTGGGGCGCCGTGGGGGCGCCGACCGTGCTGCGCGCTTACGCCTCGGAGCCGGCTGCGGCCTTCGGTTTCGTGGGGGCTTTCTATCTGCTGCTGTGTGGGTCGAAGGCAGCGACTGCGCTGCTGGTCCACCGCTCGCGGCGTTTCCTCGAAGCGACGGCCTACCGGCGCACGGTGCAGGCCCTGGGCTGGCTGCTGATCGGATTCGCCGGCTGGCTGGTGTGGGGAGGGGCGGAATTGCTCCGGTCTTGAACGCGCGCGGACGCTGGAGAACACGGCCCCCGGCGCGAACGTGATCCCTCGCGCGCTACCCGTTATACAATCGTCGCGATGAAGCGCATGCTGCTGTTGCTGTTGGCGCCGGCGCTCGTCTCTTCCGCCGCCGAGTTCCACGACGCAATCCGGTTCCTGAGGCACGAGATCTACCCCGGGGCGGCGGAGACCTGCGCCGTCGCCGACGTCAACGGAGACGGCCGGTTGGACATCGTCTCGGGCGAGAACTGGTTCGAGGGCCCTTCTTGGACCGCCCACCGGTTCCGCCGGCTCGGCTACGAGCGTTTCTACGTGGATGACTTCAGCGACTTGCTGCTCGATGTGAACGGCGATGGGCGGACGGACGTGATCACGGCGACGTGGTTCGCCCGGGAGCTTGCCTGGTGGGAGAACCCCGGGGCTTCCGGCGAGTGGAAGAAGCACGTCATCGAGCAGGGCTACCCGACCGAGTTCGCGTTTCTCGTGGACCTGGACAACGACGGGCAAGCGCGGGAGCTGCTGCCGCAGTTCGGATCCGAGAAAGCGCCGCTGGCGTGGTACCGGATCGAAGGCGGCAGGTTCGTGCGGCACACCGTGAGCGGGCAGAGTTACGGGCACGGCATCGGCGCCGGAGACGTGAACGCCGACGGGCGCACGGATATCTTGACGCCCGTAGGCTGGTGGGAGGCGCCCGAGGATCCGGCCGGGCCGGGTTGGGTGCATCACGAGGATTTCGCCCGCTTCGAGTTCCCCCATTTGGGGTTCCTCTACGTGCGGGACATCAACGAGGACGGGCGGCCGGATGTGCTGACGTCGTTCGCCCACGGCTACGGGTTGCTGTGGCTCGAGCGGACGCCGGACGGCGGTTGGAAGAAGCACGTGATCGACGAGAGCTGGTCGCAGGCCCACGCGGTGACGCTGGCCGATCTCGACGGCGACGGGCGCGAGGACGTCATCACCGGCAAGCGGTTCCACGCCCATAACGGCAAGGATCCGGGGGGCCGGGAGCCACTGGGGCTGTACTGGTACGAACACCGGCTCCAGGCCGGAGGCACGGTAATCTGGAAGCGGCACGTGATCGACTACGGCTCGCGGGCCGGCGGCGGCATGCAGATGGTGGTGACAGACATTGACGGGGACGGCGACCGCGACGTGCTGGCTCCGGGCAAGGGAGGGCTATTCTGGTTCGAGAATCTCACCGCCGGACAGTGAGGCGGGCCGGCAGGGAGTGAAGCAATGAAACTCACACGGAGAAGTTTCGTCGGTGCGGCGGCGCCGGCTCTGGTGGGGGCGCAATCGGCGAACGATGCCATCCGCGCGGCGTTCATCGGCGTGGGCAACCGCGGCAGCTACTTGCTGCGGCACTCACTGGCGGTCCCGGGGGTGCGGGTGGCGGCGGTTTGCGATGTGCAAGAAGACCGGGCGCAGGCGGCCGCCGAGGTGGCCGGAGAGAAGGGACACGCGGCGAAGGCCTATTACGATTACCGCAAGCTTCTCGACGATGCCCGGACCTTCGACGCCGTGATCATCGCCACGCCGGTGAACACGCACCAGGAGATCGCCGTGGCGGCGCTGGCGGCGGGCAAGCATGTCTATCTGGAGAAGCCGATGGCCTTGACGCCGGACGAGTGCCTGGCGATCGTGACGGCGTCGAAAGCGGCAAAAGGGATCCTGCAGGTGGGTTTCCAGCTCCGGTTCGACCCCCGGCGGCGGGCGGCGATGGACTTCATCCACGGCGGCGGCATCGGGAAAGTTCTCTTCATGCAAGGCTTCCGGCATGGAGGCGACCTGCCGCGGAACACGCCGTGGTACTTCGACCGCACGGTGAGCGGCGACAACATCGTCGAGCAGGCCTGCCACATTCTGGACCTGATGACCTGGGCGGTGGACCAATCCCCGTTGCGAGTCTTCGGCTCCGGCGGCATCAACCTGTACCGCGACATCCCGCCGGGCCGAACGACGATGGACAACTATGCGGTGATCTACGAGTACCCGGGCGACGTGCGGCTGGTCTTCAGCCACATCTACTTCGACCCGCCGGGTTTCACGGGGATCAAAGAGCGCGTCTTCGGCTCGATCGGGGCGGTGGATCTGGCCCGGGCGGAGTTCCACGAGCGGGCCAACCGGGGGGCGGTGAAGCTCGAGGTCCCGAACGAAGGGGAGAACTCGACCTACCTCTCGCTCAAGGCCTTCTACGAGAACGCCCGGGCGGGCCGGAAACCGCCGCTGAACGACGCCGACTCGGCGCTGCGCTCGACGCTGGTGGCGATGATGGGCCGCAAGGCGATCTACGAGCGGCGCATCGTGACCTGGGACGAGATCGCCAGATGAGCGGCCGGGCGGCGGCCGCGGGCGGGCCGGCTCAAGATGCCTGGGCGGGGGAGTCGAAGTACTCCTGGGCCAGTTTCGGATTAGCCGCCAGCGCCTTGCTCCAGAACATGCGCGCCTCGTCGATCTGGCCTTTTTCGCGGAGGGCGTGGCCGAGGTTGAGCAGCGCCTCGGCGAAATCGGGCTTGTCGGAGATGGCCTCGCGGTAGAGGCGGATGGCGTCGTCGGTCTGGCCGGTCTTCTGCAGCAGCAGGCCGGTGTTGTAGAAGAGCTCCGGGGAGCGCTCGCCGAAGTCGATCAGGCGGCTGTGCAGCTCCAGGGCCTGGTCGTAGTCTTTGCGCTCGATCGAGACGGCCGCCAGCCCGCGCAGCGCATCGAGCGACTCCGGATCGGCGTCCAGCGCGGCAGCGAAGGCCCGTCCAGCGGCCTGGTGGTCGCCCGAGCGCCAGTAGGCGAGGCCGAGATTCACCTGGGCCTCGGGCCAGGAGGGGCGCTTCTCGATGCACTTCGTGAAGGCTTCGATAGCGCCGGGGAAGTAGGAGCGCTGGAGCCGCAGGTAGCCGAGGCGGAACCAGGCGTCTTCCCAGTCCGGGTAGTCATTGACGAGCTGCTCGTAGAAGCCCTCGGCTTCGAAGGCCGCGCCTTGTTGTTCCAGTAAGAGGGCGAGGTTGTAGCGGACTTCGGGTATTTCAGAAGAGAGTTTCAAAGCTCTCTCATAGGCTTCGCCGGCTCCTCGAAAATCGCCGAGCTCATGAAGCACGATGCCGAGGTTGACGTGGGCCTGGACGGCGTCGGGGTTCAGCCGGAGGGCTTCGGTGTAGGCCTTGGCCGCCTGTTCCATGCGGCCGGTGCGCTGGCAGGCGACGCCAAGGTTATACCGCCACTCGTAGTTCTCCGGGTCGAACTCGACCAATTTCTTACAGAAGGTGACGGCGGCTTCCAGGTCTTCACTCCAGAAGGCGCAGTTGGCCAGACCTTCGAGAGCCGCCGGGGCGTAGGGGCGCAACTCGAGGAGCCGTTCGGAATAGCGACGAGTCATCGGCTCGTCCTTCTTGGCGATGCCGATGCTGATGAGGTTGATCAGGGACTCTTCGGAGTCCGGCGATCTTTCCAGGATGCTTTCATAGATCCCCGCCGCATCATCGAGTTTGCCGAGCAGTTGCAGGGCGACCGCTTTGCCGAAGCGTGCATCTTCGTTGTCTGGGTCTCTTTCGAGAGCTCCTTCCAGGATCTGGAGAGCGTCCTGGGGCTTTTCCAGGCGGAGCAGGCAGATGCCCAGGCCCACACAAGCGTCTACGCGGCCGGGGTCTTGTTCGACGGCTCGCTGGAATGCGCGCGCGGCGTTGCCCCATTGTTCGAGGCGCTCGAAACAGACGCCGAGGTTGAAGGCGGCGGAAGGATGGTCCGGCCTGGCTTCCAGTAACTGGCGGTAGCTGGCCGCGGCCTCGTCGTAGCGCTCGAGTTCGAACTGGATGTGGCCGCGGGCGGAGAAGATATCGGGACCGGCTACGCCGGCATCGACGGCGCGGTTCAACTCGGCGAGAGCCTCACGCAGCTTGCCGTCGAGATGCAAGGCGACGGCGTGCGCGAGGACGGCTTCGGGCGAAACCAGCGACTCCGTATTGGGGCCCCGTTCCGCGAAGGCGCTGCCGGCGCCGGTGATTTTCACTTTGCGTCTGGCTCTGGCTTGTTGGCTCATTCGCTCCATCCTCCCGGCGGTCGTTCCAAGTTATACGGGGCGATCAGTGCGCACAGGCGGCCCACGAGATCGTATTGGTGCATTACGCTGATCCAGCGAACCCGGGCCTTCTCGCCCCGAGCGCGGAACAGGCCGACGCCGCCGGTCTTGAGCGTGTCGTCTTTGTAGAGGCCGACGACGCGGTCATCCAAGTAGGTAGTGAAGGTGCTGCCGCGGACGGCGACGCGGATCTGATACATCTTGTCCCGCAGCGGGAACGGCACTTCGGTGGATTTCTGGCTCTTGCGGCGGCCGTCGATGACGGTGTAGTTGACGAGCCGGGCCTTGGGTAAAGGGCCGGGCTGAGTGATTACCAGGCGGCCGGCGTAATAATTTCTGGTGTCGCGCGCCCGGAAGACCCAGCTCACGCCGCCCCGCTCGATCCGGGCGGCGAGGACAAACTCGTAGTCCACGAGATTGAGAGAGGGCTCATAAAGCGCCAGGGCGCCGGGCAGGATGAAACCGGCCTTGTCGTAGGACCACGTGCGCCCCCAGTTGGCCTCGCCGGTCCAGGAGCCGAGTCCGGAGCGGAAATCGTCGGTCAGCGAGATCGCCGCCCGATTCATGATGTTCGTCCGGAGGTTCTCCCAACGGGCCTGGAGGAACTGGGAGAACGAGCCGCTCTCCTCGGCCGCGGCGGCGGCGACTTCGGTCGGCCGCTGCTGGAGGCCGATCTGTTGCACGAGCAGCAGCGCCAGCGGGAGGCTCATCACCGCCCATTTGAGCCTGCCCGGGACGCGATACCAGGTCCGCTGCAGCCAAAGACCGACCTGGGGCCGCGGGCGGCGCCGGGCGGCGTCCGGAGTGGTTCGAGGTTCGAACTCGTCGGCCACGGGGATGCGGTTGGGCCGCCGGAGAAGAGGCTTTGGCGCTTCCCCGATCCACTCGGCGCGGGACGCCTGCAGGCCGTGGCCGCTCGGGGGAACGATATGGGCGGTCCCGAGGGGCACGAGCTCGGGCTGCCGGCCGGCCCACGGCTTGGGCCCGGGGGGCGGGCCAGGCAAGGCGGCCGCGGCCGCGCCGCCACCCCACTGGAAGAGCGGCGGGGCAGGAGCCGCGGGAGGAACGCCCGGGAGTTCCGGCGGGGTGGGACCGGCGGGGGCCGCAACAAAGGTGGAAGGCGGAGGAAGGAAGGCGGCCGGCGGAACTTCGGGGGGCGCAGGACTGGAGGCGGGGTGCGGCAGCGGCTCCGGAACGGTCGAAACCGGTGCGTCAACGTCAGGTCCACCGGCGCTGTGAATCGCCCCGCGCGACGGGCAGGCGGTGGAGCGCGGCCCGGGGATCTCCACGTCTGCCGACGGCAGCGCCAGCCGGAACAGCGCCAGACAGGCGGCAGGCGGTGGGGCCGGCGAGGGCCCGGGCGAAGGCGCCGCATCCAGGGCGGCCGGACGCGGTGAGCCGGAGCCCAATCCGGATGCCAGCCGTGGCCGCACCGTTGGCGGCACCAAGAACGGTTTCGACGCCAGCGGCTGCGGAGCATAGGCCAAGGGCCGGGCAGCGCCGGGCACAGCCGCTGGTTCGACGATCTCGAGTCCGGCTTCGGGCAGCACAAGCTCACCGAGCTGCGGTGGCGCTGCGGGGGCTGCCAAGGGGCACTGCGTAGGGATCGCCGGATCCGGGGTTGCAGGGGCCGGCGCCGTGGCGCTCGACTCGAAGAGGGGCCCTATGCGAGGACCCTCGGATGCCAGATGACACGGCACGCCGGCTGCCCGGGGAGCGGGGCCGGTGATCGGCGCCAGGGGGGTGGGTTCTTCCGGGCAACTGGGCGGCGGCTGGGCCGGCCGGTCGCCGGCAAGAGCCTCCATGCGGATGGGGACGAAGCCGGCGGTGACCTGTTCCAGGATTTTCCAGCCCCCGCGCACCAGAGCCCAGCCGGAGCCCACCACCGGCGCCGGAACCTCGGGCTTGCCTGTGGTGATAGCAATGACGCGCGGAGAAGTTTTCGGAGCCTCCGCGGAGCGGCCCGGCATGATCATCGGGGCCGGGCCGGCAGGCGGCGCGGCCGGCGGTTGCGGCAGTACCTGCCCGGGCGGTTCCGGGACTCCTGCGGCCCCGGCGGCAGGCTCGGCGGGAGGAACTCGGGAGAGAGCCGGCGGGAAGGGGGCTTCGACCGCCGGGGGAATCCAGCCGGGAGCGGGAAGCTTCGCTGAGCGGTGGGCCAGCCCGGGGGTGTGGGCCGGTATCCGTGCCCGCATCAGGGGCGGGGTAAAGGACGCCTCCAGGCGGCGCGGGTCCTCGCCGAGCGCCGCCGGCAGGTGGATATCCAAGCTCGGCTTGGGTTGAGGGATCCGGCAGGGGCCGAGGGACATCTCCGCCTGGGGCAAGGCCACGGCCAGGGTGGGGTGCGGGTCAGTGAAACAGGTGCGAATTCGGGGCGGGCAGTCCCGCGAGGCCGGCGGGAAGGGGAAGAAGAGATCGGCAAGGGGCGGCCCCCCGCGCTTGGCGGAGTCCCGGCGCTGCCGGCTGCGCGCGGCCTTGCGCGCCTCGATCAGGCGGGCGAGGCCGAGCGATTCCTGATCCTGGAGATACAGCTCATAGTGCTCGTTGCCGCAGAACTCTTTGCCGGAGATCTTGTGCAGAAGGGACAGTTTCTTTCCGCAGTACAGGCAGCGCATGAGCCGGCTTCCCTACCTATTAATCGTAAGGAACCCGGGGCAAGCTTTATAGCGGCGGAAGCCCCTAAGAATTTGAAATTCAAATGGATACTGGAGCTCCCAGGTAGGAAGAAACCCTTAGTGAGAGCCAGCGGGAGCCGCCCGGCGTCCGGATTCGGCGGGGCCGCGGCTGGGAACTCTCAGAGTGGGTCGGGCATTTCGAGACCCGCTTTGGCCAAGGCCTTCGAAAGCAGTTCCACAGCTTCGGATTCGCGCGTAGACCGGGAGATGGAGACCTCCATGATCAGCATGTGCCGGGCCTTGTCGAGCATCTTTTTCTCCCGGAATGAAAGCGGTTTCCTTTTCTGCAGCAGCAGCAGAGTCTTGAAGACCTCCGCCACGTCCATCAGGCTGCCATTCCGCATCTTCTCGGAGTTGGTCTTGAACCGATTCTTCCAGTCCCGGCAACCCTTGCACTCGCCGTTGGCCAGGAAGCGGAGGACTCGCTCCACCTGGCCGTTCTTGGTAACCCGCCGCAATCCAACGTTGTCGGCGTGGGAAAACGGGACCATGACGGTGAGCTGGCTGGAGGCCAGCCGGAGGAGGTAAAAGCGCTCGGGCCGGGTGCCGAAGCTGCGGGTGCCGATGTTTTCGATCGTGCCGACCCCCTGATTTGGATAAACTACTTTCTCGCCAACGTGAAAGGTCATTCCCATCCCCGGTACACCTTCCTTTGGTTGTCGTTTGGTTGCCACTCGCGATAACGAAGCATCAATGATAAGGGGGGGCAAACCGATTGTCAAGGGGAAGATTCGGCAAACATAATAGAATCAGTCACCTGAAGAGAGCGGGCCAAACCATTCTACACTCTTGTGTATGGATTCATTCCCTTGCGATCAGTGTCGAAGCCGCGAATCTGTTCACCTGCGAGGGGTGGGCCGGATGCCGGCGGACAGCGCGGCCCGGAGCGTCACTGGATAGACCAATTCCTTTCACGCTGAAAGCTTCAGCGGGCGGCCGCGGCGGCAGGAGCCGGAGGTTGCACGCCCAGGGGGCGGGCGGCGCCGGGCGAAGAGGGCAGACGCAGGCTCACTTTTCGAGCCGGGTCGTCTGGTGAGCCGCCAGACGCCAGGCTCCGTTTTCTTTCACCCAGAAGTGCATCATCATGAGCCGGTTGTCGAAAGGTTTGCCGGCCGACTCGCCCTTCATGACGACGATGGAGTGAGCGACGGCGGCATCGCCGTAAACCTTTACAGTCGTCTTTTCATGCTCGATGGCGTCGTAGCGCTGGCGGCCGGAACGGAGCTTGCCGAGATACTCTTCCTTGGTCTGGATGACGCCGGTGGAATGGGCGTAGATGAGGCCCGGAGCGAGGATTCTCTCCAACGCGGCGAAATCCCGTGCGACGACGGCCTTAGCCCACTGTTTCTCGGCCGCCCGCACGGAGTCGGCGTTTCCGGCGGCGGCCGTGAAGCAGAAAACAAAGAACGCGCCGGCGATGCCGAGGGCCAGTTTCCGGTGCATGATCACCTCCCTGCTGAGAGCCCATGATACCGCCGGGGGAAGCTCATTCGTAGCGGAGCGCTTCGGCAGGGGCCACACGGGTGGCGCTCCCGGCGGGATAAATCGTGGCCAGGAAGCTGATCAGCACCGCCACGGCCGGCACCCAAAGCGCGTCGATCCAGCGGGGCTCGAACGGCACGTAGCTGAGGGCATAGACTTCGGGATCGAGACTGATCCAGCGATACTTGTCGGCAAGGTAGCAGAGCAGTTCCCCCACGAGCAACCCGATGGTCGAACCGATGACGCCGATGATGACGCCCTGCAAGATGAAGATCTTACGGATCTGCTCCCGGCGGCAGCCCATGGACATGAGCAGAGCGATGTCGCGGTGTTTCTCCATTACCATCATGACCAGCGCGATGAGGATGTTCAGGGCGGCGACGAGCTGAATCATGCCGATGGTGATCACGGTGACGATCCGCTCCATCTTGAGGGCGCCGAGCAGTTGCCGGTTCTGCTCCATCCAGGTAGTGGCGGCCAGTTTGTCGCCGATGATCTTCTCGGCGGCGGCGGCCACTTCGGGGGCGCGCTGGATGTCGTCGAGGCGCAACTCGATCGAGTTGACGACGTCTCCGACGCCGAGCAACGACTGGGCGGCCTCGAGGGAAGTGAAAGCCCAGTGGGCGTCGAGTTCGTAGAGGCCGGACTCGAAGAGGCCGCAGACGCGGAAGCGCCGGTAGCTGGGGCGGGGGCCGAAAGGCGTGAGCTCCCCTTGCGGGCTGATCACGTTGATGACGCTGTTCATGGTCATGCCGACGTTGCGGGCCAGGCGGACGCCGAGGACGATGCCCGGGAGGCCGTTCTCCTGGCTGCGGAGGCCGGCGAGAGAGCCCTCGACCAGATGCGTGAGAGCCCCAACCGGCTGGGCGGCGACGCCGGGGCGGATGCCTTTGATGATGCCGCCGTCGGATTGAAGCGGTCCGGTGAAAAAGACGGGAGCGTAGAGGGTGGGCTCGGCGCTGGTGACATGCGGCAGCGCCGCCAACTTTCCGGCCAGCTCCCGCCAGTCGTGAATCCCGTAGCCCGGCTCCTTTTCGAGGATGCTGACGTGGGCGGTAGCGCCGAGCAGATTCGTCTGAAGGGTGTTGCGGAAGCCGTTGTTGATGGCCAGGGCGATGATCAAGGCCATGACGCCGGCGGCCACGCCGAGGATCGAGATCAGGGTGATCAGGCCGATGACGGCCTGTTTGCGCTTGGCTCGCAGGTAGCGGAGGGCGACAAAGAGTGGAAACGAGCGGGTCAAAGCACCATTCTACGCGTCTCCGGAGACCGGGCCTGGAGGGAGGGGCCTTAGCCGCCGGTCTCTTTTTCGGCGGCCCGCAGCCGCTCCGCGAGCCCGAGCGGAGGCTCGGGACGCAGCAGCGGGAACAGGATCACCTCGCGGATGGATTTCGAATTGGTGAGGACCATCGCCAGCCGGTCGATGCCGATGCCTTCGCCGGCAGTGGGAGGAAGCCCGTAGCACATCGCCCGGAGGTAATCCTCGTCCATCTGGTGCGCTTCTTCGTCGCCCCTGGCGCGCAGTTCCAACTGGGCTTCGAAGCGGCGGCGCTGCTCCTGGGGGTCGTTCAACTCGGTGTAGGCATTGGCGATCTCCATGCCGGCGGCGTAGATCTCAAAGCGTTCGACGAAAGCCGGGTCGCCGGGCTTGGTCTTCGACAGGGGGGAGGTCTCGACGGGGTACTCGTAGATGATGGTCGGCTGGACGAGGCGGTCTTCGATCTTCTCCTCGAAGATCTCCATCAACTGTTCGCCGGGAGTGGGTTTGGTGGAGTGCCGGTTCAACCAGTCTGGATCGGCGAGGTTCTCCGGTCTGGGCTTGTCGCCGCCGGGCCAGAACTCGATGAGGGCTTCGCGGAGGCGGTAACGCTGAACGCGGGAGAAGTCCAATTCCTGGCCTTGATAGACGACGCGGGAGGAGCCGGTGGCGTCGACGGCGGTCCGCTCGAGCAGTTCGCACGAGAAGTCCATCAGGACGTTGTAGTCGGCGTAGGCCTGATAGAACTCGAGCATGGTGAACTCGGGGTTGTGCTGGGTGGAGATGCCCTCGTTGCGGAAGTTCCGGTTGATCTCGTAGACGCGCTCCAGGCCGCCGACGACGAGGCGTTTCAGGTAGAGCTCGGGGGCGATGCGCAGGTAGAGGTCGATATCGAGAGCGTTGTGGTGGGTGACGAAAGGGCGGGCGGTGGCCCCGCCGTAGATGGGCTGCATCATCGGCGTTTCCACTTCGATGAAGCCGCGCTGCTCGAGCTGGCGGCGCAAGGAAGCGACGATGCGGCTCCGGGTGATAAAGATGCGGCGGACCTCGGGGTTGGCGATGAGGTCCAGGTAGCGCTGGCGGTAACGGGTCTCGACATCCTCGAGGCCGTGCCACTTCTCCGGCATGTTGAGCAGCGTCTTGGCCAGGAAGTAGAGCTTTTCGACCCAGACGGAGAGCTCGCCGGTCCTGGTGCGGAACAACCTGCCTTCGACGCCGATGATGTCGCCGATGTCGAGGAGTTTCTTGTAGAGGGTGAAGTCGGCTTCGGGGGTTGTGTCGCGGCGGACATAGATCTGGAGACGTTCGCCGTTCTGCTGCAAGTGGGCGAAGCCGGCCTTGCCCATGCGGCGGATGGTCTGGATGCGGCCGGCGACGCGGACGCGGACCGGTTGCCGGTCGAGTTCTTCGGCGGGGGTTTCAGCCCACTGGGCGAGGATCTCGGGAATGGTATGCGAGTAATCGAAGCGGTGGCCGTAGGGCGGGAAGCCAAGAGCTTCGATCTCTCTGGTGCGCGTCAAGCGCTGGCGCAGGATTTCATCTTCGAGCGACAAAGGAATCTCCCGTGCTGCCGTGGAAGTCGAGAACTCAACGACGAAGTCACCAGAGCCGCACGCCAGGCGCCGCCGGGACCGCACGGCCCGGGTCCGGCGGCCGGTGTGGGCTGCGAAAGCACCATTATAGCGGGCGCTCCCAGGCTTTCCTGGGCCGGCGCCGGTTCCCGTTGCCGGCGCCCGGGTGACGGAGGGCGCTAAACCGGACGGCCGATCCGGCCGATAAAACGGTGTGCCGTCCCGCGTGAAACTCCTTCCCCCCGAGGATACGACCGCCGGGAAAGCGGCGCCCGCGGCTCCACCGGCGGGCCGGTATAATCGAGCGTTGACCGCCGTTTCCATCGTTATTCCCGCCTACAACGAGGAGAGGCGCTTGCCTGCGACCCTCAGCCGGATCATGGAGTGGGCGGAGAGCAGCGCCGGACGGTATGAGGCGGAGATCCTCGTCGTGGACGACGGTTCGAGCGACCGGACCCGCGAGGTAGCCGAGAGCTTCACCGGCCGGAAGGTTCCGGTGCGGGTGCTGGCGAATCCGGGCAACCGGGGCAAGGGCTACTCGGTGCGCCACGGGATGCTGGCGGCGCAACGGGAGTGGGTGCTGTTCACCGATGCCGATCTGTCGGCCCCCATCGAAGAGCTCGAGAAGCTGGAGAGTGCAGTGCGGGAGCATCGGGCCGAGATCGCCATCGGCTCCCGCGCGCTGGACCGTTCCCTCATCGGGGTGCACCAATCGGCGTTTCGTGAGTGGGCAGGCCGCATGTTCAACTTGCTGATGAGGGTGCTGACGGGGCTGCCGTTTTGGGACACGCAGTGCGGCTTCAAGCTCTTCTCGCGCCGGGCGGCCCGTGAAGTCTTCCGCCGGCAGCGAATCGACCGGTTCGGCTTCGATGTGGAGGCGCTGTTCATCGCGCGGCGGCTGGGATTGAAGACGGTGGAAGTGCCGGTGCGGTGGAACCACGTGGAGGGAACGAAGGTAAGCCTGATCCGAGACAGCCTGAATATGTTCCTGGATCTGGTCCGGATCCGGTGGTACGACCTGCGCGGCGCTTACCGGTGACGGCCGGGCAGAGCCTCGCCTTTCGAGCGGTTTCGCGGCGGCCTCCTGCAGCGGGGAAATCCCTGTTTCCACGGCGGCTGTCCGCCTAGTACCAGGCGAATTGTTTCTAGTACAAAGTCGCAAAAGTTCTCTCGAAATGCCACGATCTGAAGGAATAACCTGGGGTCGGGCATGGACCTCCAGAGAATCATTGAGGAATTATACGAAGAACGGGAGCGGTTGACGCACGCCATCGAGTTGCTGGAAGCAGTGGCCGCCGCGCGGTCGCCCAGGGGAGAGCAAGGCGCAAGACCACGCAAGCGGCGCGGGCGCCGGTCGATGAGTCAGGAAGAGCGCCTCGAGGTTTCCCAGCGCATGCGGGCGTATTGGGAGAAACGCCGCCAGCAGTAGCGGGACTGGCGCCAGGGCTTCCAGCCTTTGAAATACCAGAGCCAGAAGTATTGGGTGCCGGCTCCGTGGCGATACCGCGGGTCGAAGCCGCAGCGCAGGGCCATATCGACGGCCTCTTCGTCGGTGAAGGGCACGCCAAGCCAGGTGTCGTCTTCGGTTCGCTCGATCGAGGCGTCTCCCTGGACCTGGAACTTGAACAGGCAGCCGTAGCGCAGGAGCCGGTGCACTTCGCGCACGTAGCCCTCGATGATCGCCTTGCTGGGAATGTGCTGGAAGACGATGCTCGAGAAGGCGAAATCGACGCGGATCTTCCCGAGGACGCGGAGGTCGCGCCCGTTGTTTTGCTCCACGCGAACGTTGGGATAGCCGGCCAGCGCGCGGCGCGCCTGCCGGACCATCTCGCCGCTGATATCGACGGCATAGACCGTGCCGAAGATCTTCGCCAGGGCCCGGGTGACGCGGCCGGCGCCGCAGCCGATTTCGAGCACCGCCATCCGCCGCGGATCCTTGCCCCGGCAGATGTTCGTCATGTCGGTGAGGATATGGTTGCGGACCTCCTCCTCGCCCGAGGCGAAGAACTCCTCGTCGGTCCACTGCTGCCTGCCGGTGGCGACGTAGAAGCGGGCGTTTTCGCGCGCACGGCGATCCCAGTCGGCGCGCATCTTCTGTTCCAGGTATGCCAATTCGTCCTCGGTGTGGGGACCCGATCCAGCCACCAATAGATATATGATACGCGACCGCCGCGGCCCCGGCCGCCGGCCCAGGGGCGGCCGAAGGGCCGGGCCGCGGCCGAGATCCATTGACTTCCGCCCCCGCCGGCATTAGACAGGGGGTAGGGAGGGACGGGCAATGCTGTCCAGCAAGTTCATCCGGCTGGTCGAGTCCCACGCCGAGGAGATCGCCGAATCGACACTACGCCAACTGGCTGAGGATCCGAGGACGCCGCATCTGGCGCGCAGACCGTGGTGCGAGCAGATCGCCGAATGCGCCGAGATCATCCGGGATCTGGGCCAGTGGCTCGTTCACGGAGGAGACGAGAACGTCGCGGAACGGTTCGAGCCGGTGGGCGCCCGATGCGCCGCGCAAGGGATCCCGGCCTCGGAGCTGGTTTACGCCTTGCATGTGCTGAAAGCGAAGATGCTGGACTTGATCCGCAATCAGGGGCTGGCCCAGAGTTCGGTGGACCTGTACGCGGAGGAAGAGTTGGAGCACCACGCCGGCCGGCTCTTCGATTCGATCGTCTATCACGTCGTCAACGGCTACGAGAGCGCCGCCGTGGCCGAGGCGGCGGCCGCCGCGGCGGGAGACCGCTCAGGCGCTCCGGGGCCGGGCGGGCCGGGTCAGAGCAGATAGGCGTAGACGGCGGTGATCAGGCCGACGATGCTGCCGAGCAGGATGGAGTGCCGCAGCGTGAAGCGGAACAGCCGGGACTCCTGGCTGGTGTGCATACCGGTGGCGGCAGCGGCCACGGCCAGACTCTGAAGGCTGATCATCTTGCCCATGACGCCGCCGGAGGAGTTGGCCGCGGCCATGAGCACGGGGTCGAGGCCGAGACGTCCGGCGGTGACGACCTGCAGGTTCCCGAACAAGGCGTTCGAGGAGGTATCGCTGCCCGTCAGAAAGACACCGAGCCAGCCGAGCATGGCGCTGAAGTAGGGGAACAGGACGCCGGTGGCGCCGAAGGCGAGCCCCAGGGTGACGGTGGCGCCGGAGTAATTCATCAGAAAAGCCAGGCCCAAGACGGCGGCGATGGTGACCAGCGGCAAGAAAAGCTGCCGGCAGGTGGTGGCGAAAGCGCGCCACGCCTGTGCCGGCGTCATTCGGAGGACAAGCACCGAGAGGACGGAGGCGATCATGCAGGCGCTGCCGGCGGCCGAGAGCCAATTGAGGGTGTAGAGCGCCGGGTAGGGGGAGGGCTCCGGGACGAGGGGCTGCATGCGCTGGACGAGATTATGCAATCCAGGCCAGGCGAAAACGACGGTGGCTTTGTTGAGGACCGCCTTCACGCTGCTCTGGCCCCAGAGCAGCACAAGGATCACGAGGAGGAAGTACGGCGACCAGGCGTGCAGAACTTCCCTGATCGGGTGTTTCCGGGGGAGGTTCTCGCCGGAACTCTCGTTCTCCAGATGGAAGCTGTCGGCGGGCTTCCACACCTTGATCAGCAAGATCAGGGCGGCCATGGCGGTGAGGGACGCAAGAATGTCGGTGAGATAAGGGCCGACATGGTTCGAGACCAGGTACTGGACCGAGGCGAAGCAGACGCCGCAGAGCGCCGCGGCAGGCAGGACCCCGCCCAGGGCCCTGCGGCCACCCATGACAAGGACGAGGTAGGCCGGGATGAAGAGCGAGACCGGAGCGCAGATCCGGCCCACAGCTCCGCTGAGGGCGTTCACGTCGAGTCCAGTGATGGCGCCGAGAGTGACGATGGGGATGCCGATGGATCCGAAGGCGACGGGCGCGGTATTGGCCAGCAAGCAGATCGCGGCAGCGTAGAAAGGCGAAAAGCCGAGGCCGGTGAGCATAGCGGCGGCGACGGCGACGGGAGTGCCGAAACCGGCGGCGCCTTCGATAAAGGCCCCGAAGGTGAAGGCGATGAGCAAGGCTTGGAGGCGCCGGTCGGCGGTAAGGCCGCCGATGGAATCCTTGATGACCTCGAACTTGCCCGCCTCGATGGTGAGGCGATAGAGGACGATGGCCCAGAAGACGATCCAGCCGATCGGGAACAGACCGAAAGCGGCCCCATACCCGGCGGCGGCGGCCATCGTGCCCGCCGGCATCCCGTAGACGGCGACGGCAATCAAAGCAGCGGTCGCCAGGCCACAGAGAGCGGCGACCCAGGCCGGCCGGCGAAGGAGGCCGAGGAGCAGCAGAAGGACGACAACGGGCAGCGCGGCTACACCGGCCGAAGCGCCGAGGCTGCCAGCAAGGGGCGTATAGTGCTGTTCCCACATGGTTGTAGTTGATACCACAACCGGTGGCGGGATTTCTCAGCGGGGTGGACTGCGCCTGGTGCAATGCCCCGGCCGGCCAAGGCAGGATCGGAGGAGTCTAAGAATCCGACAGCGATGTGGAGTCGCTGGCGGTCGGCAGGCAGCCTGCAGCCCGGCGCTTTCTGGAAAGGGCGCTGTTTCGGTGGAAGCAACAGAGAGCAGCCGGGAGTTGTGGACAAGGGCCGCCGCGGGCGTGGGACGAGGCCGGCCCGCGGCGGGAACTTCAGCAGGGGGTCAACCCTTGGCTTTACGCTTCTGATCCTTGGCGTACATCTTCTGCCACTTCTTGACGATTTTGGTGATGGCCTTGTCGATCTGCTTGGCGGCCTTCGCGGGGTTCTCTTTGACGACCCCCTGGGCGCTGCCGCGCCAGATGAGCTTCTTGGTCTTGGCGTCCCATACATCGATGATCAGGGTGCCGCGTTTGTATTTCGTCATGGTGGTGGTGGAGCTGCCCATACCCATGGAGCCTCCCCAGTATGGGGACCACCCCCAACCCGGGCCGTAGCCATAGCCCATGTGGGTGGTATCCAACCGGACCTCGTCCTCCACGCTGGTGTAATAGGTGACGTAGAGGTCGGGGTTCTTGGGGTCTTCGGCGAGGCCGCCTTCGGTGAGGTGGTATTCGATGGCGTTCTTGATGCGGGAGTCCATCAGTGGGGACTGGTCGTGTAACGAAGGTCCCTCGGGTCGCCCCCACGCGAAAGTCTCGTACTTGGAAGGATCGATGGACCGGTCGTAGTCCACGTAAATCTTCTGGGCGACAGCCGGCGCGGCAATCAGCAAAGCTGCCAGGATCAGGCCGAATCGTTTTCCGTTCATTTTGTGTCCTCTTGGTAGTCTCTATGTCGTTTCGACTCTTTCTTAAACTAGATGCGCAGTACCGGGAATCGATTCACCGACGAAGGCGGTCTGGGGGAGGCGGCTGGAGAGGCGAGGGCCTCAAGGCTGGGACGCGTCTGCCCGAAATCCGCCTCGGTTGCCTGAAATAAGGCAGGCCAGAGCAGGCATTGAAGGGGGGAGTATTGTGCTAACCTCATTCACCAGAATGAGTTGCCCACGAGTTTCCGAGTGGCCTTCCAGTTGCCTATCCGTTACGACGATGATTGTGCGTGTTCTCGCGCTGGCGTTACTGACCTCGCTAGGTTTCGCCCAGTCCTTCAACCCGAACGGTGACGAGCAGCTTCGCCTGTACATTCAACAGGCCCTGGAACGGAATCCTGCCGTGCGGCAGGCGTTCTCGCGTTACCGGGCGGCGCAACAGAAGATGCCGCAGGTGAGCGCGCTACCGGACCCCGTCTTGACGCTGACACAGTATTTGCGTACGCCGGAGACGCGGGTGGGGCCGCAGTGGACGATGGTGAGCCTCTCGCAGAAGTTCCCATGGTTCGGCAAGCTGAGCGACCGGGAAAAGATTGCGGCGAAAGAAGCAGCCATCCTGCGGGAGCAGTACGAAGCCCAGCAGGACGAGATCATCCGGCAGGTGAAGCTCGCCTATTACACTCTGGCCTACATCGACGAGGCGATCAGAATCACCAAGGAAGATTTGGAGCTGCTGGGTCACTACGAGACCCTGGCCGAGGCGCGCTACAGCCAGGGCGTCGGGTTGCAACAGGCGGTGGTGAAGCTGCAGGCGGAGATGACTCGGGCACTGAACCGGCTCGATGAACTGGACATCCAGCGGGTGAACGCGGAGGCGGCGTTGAACCGGCTGCTGGACCGTCCTTCCCGATCACCCATCAGCCGCGTGACGCTGGGCAAACAACCTGAGGTGACGATCGACTACAAGGGTCTTCTCGACGTCGGCCGGCGGAACCGGCCTGAGGTGGTGGCTGCGTTGCTCGGAGTCGAGAAGAACGAGAAGCGCATCCAACTCGCGCGCCGCAGCTACTGGCCCGACTTCACGCTGGGGGCCAGCTTCGTGAATGTTACGGGCCGGAGCGACAAGCCTGGGGTGCTGAACCCTCCGCCGGGCAACGGGAAGAACGTGTGGGCGATCACGGTTGGGGCGAACATTCCCATCTGGAGGCGCAAGTACGACGCGGCAGTGCTGGAGGCGACTGAAGACAAGCTCGCGGCCAAAGAGGGCTACCGGGACGTAGTGAACGGCGTGGAAGCTGCGGTACGCTCAGTCGGGTTCCGCATCGAGACGATCGCCGAGCAGATCAAGCTGTTCGAGGACACGCTGCTTCCGCAAGCCGAGCAGTCGTTGCGATCGGCCGAAGCGGCCTATTCGACGGGCACGCTGGGGGTTCTCGACCTTTTGGACAGTGAGCGCGTGCTGCTGAACGTGCGGCTCGGGCTGGCCCAGCTCACCAGTGAGTTCATGAAATCGTTAGCGGATATGGAACGCGCGATTGGTGCGCCGTTCCCGGAGGTTCGGAAATGAAGAAGAGTACTGTTGCGTTTCTTTTGATCGCAGCATTCGTCGTAGGCGCTGGAGTGCCGGCGTTTCTAATCTGGAACCCGGCCGGCTGGGGTTGGGCGGACCGGCTTGTCGGTAAACGCGAAGAGGCGGGGCCCGGCGAGCCGAACACGGGGCCGGCGACTGCCGCCCCGGCTACAGGCAAGAAGAAACGCAAGATCTTGTACTGGCGGGCGCCGATGGACCCGAACTACATCTCTGACAAGCCCGGCAAATCGCCGATGGGGATGGACCTGATTCCGGTATATGAGGACGAGGCGCCGAAAGCGACAGGGATTCGTGTGGATCCCAGTTTCCTGCAGAACTTCGCAGTGCGGACGGCGGTGGCCGAGCGGGGGTCGATCCCGATCGAGATTCGTACGATCGGCATCCTGACGTACAACGAGCGGGACATCGCTTCGGTGAACACGAAGTTCGAGGGCTGGATTGAGAAGGCCTACGTGAATTACATCGGCGAGCCAGTCGAGAAAGGGCAGGTCCTGTTCGAGATTTACAGTCCGGATCTAGTGACCACGCAGCAGGAGTACTTGGCGGCGCTCGATTACGTGAACCGCCTGGAGAGCAACAACGCGGTGCCGGAGGCGATCGGGCGGGCCCATTCGCTGCTCGAATCGGCGCGGGAACGGCTGCGGTACTGGGACATCACCGAAGATCAGATCGACGAATTGCGGCAGACGCGGAAGCTGCGCCGGACGCTGAAGATCCTGTCTCCGGTTTCCGGGGTCGTGGTAGCGAAGATGGACCGCTCACTCGAGGGAATGAAGGTCACGCCGGGCATGAACGTGTACAAGATCGCCGATCTTTCGACGGTCTGGGCCGAGATCGAGATCTACGAGTACCAACTCGCCCACGTTCGTCTGGGCCAGCACGCCATGATAACGGTCGATGCGTTCCCCGGGCGGCGCTGGTCGGGCAAGATCATCTACCTCGATCCGGAATTGAACCAGAAGACGCGGACGCTGAAGGTTTTCGTGGAAATCCCGAATCCCGACTTGAGGTTGCGCCCTGAGATGTATGCCAACGTGGAGCTCCGCACGCCGGCGGTGAGCGGCGCGGTGAAGGTGCCCGAGGAAGCGATCATTCACACCGGCGAGCGGGCGGTGGTGATCGTCCAGAAGGATCGGGAGAAGGGAGTTTTCGAGCCTCGGGAGGTGAAGCTCGGCTTCAGCGGCGACGGCTATACCGAGGTGCGCGAAGGGCTGCGGCCCGGGGAAATCGTGGTTACCTCGTCGCAGTTCCTGATCGATTCGGAGAGCAACCTGAAAGAAGCGGTTCAGAAGATGTTGGCCGCCCGTGCAGGCGGAGGCGAGGGCAAAGGGGAGAAAGCTGCGCCCGAGCCGGCCCAGCCGGCCCACCAACACTAAGGGGGACTCATGTTCGCACGCGTCATTGAATGGTCGATTGAGAACAAGTTCCTCGTACTGCTGACGACGGTCTTCCTGATCTTCGCGGGGATCTACTCGCTTCAGCGGACGCCGCTCGATGCGATCCCTGATCTGTCGGACGTGCAGGTAATCATCTTTACCGAGTATCCGGGCCAGGCGCCGCAGATCGTCGAGGACCAGGTAACCTACCCGCTGACCACGCAGATGCTGGCGGTGCCTTATGCCAAGGTCGTGCGGGGCTATTCGTTTTTCGGCTTCTCATTCGTCTACATCATTTTTGAAGACGGTACTGACATGTACTGGGCGAGGAGCCGGGTGCTGGAGTACCTGAATTTCGTGGCGGGGCGGCTGCCGGAAGGGGTAACTCCGTCACTGGGCCCGGACGCCACCGGCGTGGGCTGGGCCTTCATGTACGTACTGACCTCGGACCGGCACGACCTGGCGGAGCTGCGGACCCTCCAGGACTGGTACTTGAAGTACGAGCTGACGAGCGTGCCGGGGGTTTCCGAAGTAGCGAGCATCGGCGGCTTCGTCCGCCAGTACCAGGTGACCGTGGATCCGAACAAGCTGCGGGCTTACAACATTCCGATTTCGAAGATCCGCAAAGCCGTGCAGCGGAGCAACAACGACGTAGGCGGGCGGCTACTGGAAATAGCCGAGAAAGAGTTCATGGTCCGGGGACTCGGCTACATCAAGTCGCTGGACGACGTGCGGAACATCGCTGTGGGAGTAGACGCGAACGGCACGCCCATACTCCTGCGTGACGTGGCGCGGGTGAACTACGGGCCGGAGATCCGGCGAGGGCTGGCGGACTGGAACGGAGAGGGCGAAGCGGTCGGCGGCATTGTCGTCGTCCGTTACGGGGCCAATGCACGCCAGGTAATCGAGGACGTGAAGGCCAAGCTGGCGGAGCTGAAGAAGGCGCTGCCGGAGGGCGTGGAGATCCACGTCGCCTATGACCGGTCGGCGCTCATTGAGCGGGCGATCGACACGCTGAAGGAGAAGCTGCTCGAGGAGAGTATCGTCGTCGCGGTCGTCTGTGTCATCTTTCTGCTTCACTTCCGGAGCGCACTGGTGGCGATCATCACGCTGCCGGTGGCCGTACTGATGTCGTTCATCATCATGTACTACCAGGGCCTGACGGCCAACATCATGTCGCTGGGGGGGATTGCGATCGCGATCGGGGCCATGGTGGACGCGGCGATCATCATGATCGAGAACGCCCACAAACATTTGGAGCGCGATGCGGGCAAGAAGCCGCACTGGAAGATCATCTCGGACGCCGCCACGGAGGTCGGCCCGGCCCTGTTCTATTCGCTGCTGGTGATCACGGTATCGTTCATGCCGGTCTTCACGCTGGAGGCGCAGGAGGGACGCCTGTTCAAACCTCTGGCGTTCACGAAGACATACGCGATGGCCGCCGCGGCGTTACTGTCGATCACCCTGGTGCCGGTGCTGATGGGCTACTGGATTCGCGGCAAGATTCTGCCCGAACACAAGAACCCGATCAACCGGTTTCTGATCTGGGCCTATCACCCACTGCTGGAGTTCGTGCTGCGTTTCAAGTGGCCGGTGCTGATCGTTTCGGTGCTGGTGGTGGCGGTGACCGTCATCCCGTTCCAGCGGCTTGGGTCGGAGTTCATGCCGCCCCTGTGGGAGGGCGACCTGCTGTACATGCCGACGACGCTGCCGGGCGTCTCGATCACCAAAGCGCGCGAGATTCTCCAGCAGACCGACAAGATCATCAAGACATTCCCGGAGGTTCACCATGTCTTCGGCAAGATCGGCCGGGCGGACACGGCCACCGACCCGGCGCCGCTGTCGATGATCGAAACTACGATTATGCTGAAACCGGAGAGCGAGTGGCGGCCGGGGATGACGCCTCAGAAACTGCAGGACGAGCTAGACGCCGCTATCCAGGTCCCAGGAGTGACAAACGCGTGGACGATGCCGATCAAGACGCGCATCGACATGCTCTCGACGGGAATCAAGACGCCGGTGGGCATCAAGGTGGCGGGACCGGACCTGCAGGTGCTGGAGGACCTGGGCCGCGAGATCGAAGCGGTGGTGCGGAACGTGCCCGGAACGCTCAGCGTCTACGCCGAGCGCGTGATGGGCGGCAACTACCTGGATTTCGAGATCGACCGGGAAGCGATCGCCCGTTACGGACTGACGGTGGGGGACGTAGAGGACGTCATCCAGACGGCGATCGGCGGAATGAACCTCACGACAACCGTGGAAGGGCTGGAGCGATATCCGGTGAACCTCCGTTACGATCGGGAGTTGCGTGACAACCTGCCGGCTCTGCGCGCGGTGGTGGTGCCGACGCCCACGGGGCAGCAGATTCCACTTGGGCAGCTCGTCAAGTTCCGGTACGTCATCGGACCGCCTTCCATCAAGAGTGAGAACGCCCGGCCGAACGCGTGGATCTATGTGGACTTGCGGAATATCGACGTAGGTACGTACGTAGAGCGCGCCAAGAAAGCGGTCGAGGAGCAAGTCAAGATCCCGGCGGGTTACACGATCACCTGGAGTGGACAGTACGAGTACATGCAGCGGGCGCAGCAGCGTCTCATGTACGTGATCCCGCTGACGATCGTGATCATCTTCGTGATCATCTACATCAACACGCAGTCGATCATCAAGACGGGGATCGTCTTCATGGCGTTGCCGTTCGCCATAGTGGGGTCAGTATGGCTGCTGTACCTGCTGAACTACAACATGAGCATCGCCGTCTGGGTGGGGGTCATCGCCCTGGCCGGGATCAGCGCGGAGACCGGCGTGGTGATGTTGCTGTACCTGGATGTGGCTTACGACCAGCACATGAAGCAGGGCTTGCTGAAGACGCGCCTGGACCTCGCTGACGCCGTTTATGAAGGGGCGGTGAAGCGCGTGCGGCCGAAGGTCATGACCGTGTGCGTGATCATCGCCGGCCTGCTGCCGATCATGTGGAGCCACGGCACGGGGGCCGACGTGATGAAGCGGATCGCCGCCCCGATGGTCGGAGGCGTCGTTACTTCCGCCATCATGGAGCTGATCATCTTTCCGATCGTGTTCTTCCTGTGGCGGGGGCACAAGCTTCCGTCGGGCGGCAAGTTCACCGGATTTCATCATCTCAAGGAGACGTCATGAGGATTGCGGTACTGATGTTGCTTCTCGCTCCGCTGTTGGGAGCCGAGACCTTCACGGTGATTCACAAGAAGAAGGCCTGGCCGGACGGCAAGGGGACGGTCACGATCACCGATAACGGGATTGCGTTCGAAGCGAAGAAGAAAAAGAACAGCCGGAAGTGGAGTTGGTTGGACATTCAGTACTTCGACCGGATCTCCGAGACCGAGTTCGTGATTCTGACCTATCACGACCAGAAGCGCTACCTGGGGCGGGACCGCTCCTACCGGTTCGTGATCACCGAAGGGGCGCTCACCGATGAGCTGTTCCGGAAGATCTCAGCCAAGCTGGGCCGTCCGGTGACCAACCGGGTGGTGCGGCCGGTGGCGAAGGTCCGCTACGAGGTTCCGGTGAAGCACCTGCATACCTTCGGCGGCTGCGAGGGCGTGCTTCGTTTCACCGACGGAGCCATCTATTATGTGACGGACCACGCGAAGGATGCCCGGGAATGGCGGCTGGACCGTGACGTGCAGTCCGTTTGGTCAGCGGATACGTATCGGCTCGAAGTTCACGCGTATGACAACAACCGGCGCGAGTTCAGCCGGACGAGGGTGTACAAGTTCGACTTGAAGAAGCCGCTCGACGCCGGGTTTTATCGTGATCTGAAATTGAAACTGTACGAGTTGGAGAGCGCGCACCTTCCGATGGCCGGGTCCGTGGAGCGGGAAGGAGAATAGAAGATGACGAGCAGAGGGGCGATCACCGGGCTCATCGTGCTGATCATGGTGGGCGCCGGGCTCGTTTATGTAGCGTGGCATTTGACGCGCAGTACGACCGACGCGGTCTGTCAGGTCTGCAACCGGCCGATTCACATGGAGACGCGCACGGTGGCGCTCGTTGGGGGGAAACGGGAAGTTTTTTGTTGCCCCACATGCGCCATTTCGGCGGCGCGGCAAGCGGGCAAGACCTTGAAGTTCCTGAAATTCACCGATTATGCGACTGGCTGGCCGGTCGAGCCTGAGGATGCATTTCTGGTACGCGGCAGCGATGTCAATCCTTGCCTGGCGCACGAGCCGGAGATGCTGACCGACATGGAGAAACGACCGGCGGCGCTCACCTTTGACCGTTGTGCACCGAGCATTCTGGCCTTCGCCACCCGCGACGCGGCGGAGGCTTTCATTGAGGAGCACGGAGGCGAACTATTGCTCGCCAAGGACTTGATGGCTCAGTAGGCCACGGAGAGGGGACATGCCTGAACATCATTGCTGTCACGGGGACGAGCACGACCGCTCGCACGAGCCGGCGGCTGGAGTGAAGGATCCTGTTTGCGGAATGGACGTGAATCCCGACCACGCTGCCGGTTCCTACGCGCACGAAGGGAAAGTCTACTATTTCTGTAGCACTCACTGCCTGGAAAAGTTCCGGGAAAATCCCGCGGCCTGGACCGGGGCGTCTAGCCTGGTCGGGCTGGGAGCGCCCGCCCCGGCTCCCGTTCACGCGAGGAAGCCGGAGGGCAAGGGCGGATGGACGTGCCCGATGCATCCGGAAGTGAAGGCGGCCGGTCCGGGCGCATGTCCGAAGTGCGGTATGGCGCTGGAGCCGGTGCAACCGGCGCCGGTGGCCGGAGCGGTCGAATACACCTGTCCGATGCACCCGGAGATCGTCCGATCTCAGCCCGGTTCGTGCCCGATTTGCGGCATGGCCCTGGAGCCCCGTACGGCGGCGGCCGAAGAAGAGAATCCGGAACTTCGGGATATGACCCGGCGCTTCTGGGTGAGCCTGGCGCTCAGCGTTCCGGTCTTGCTGCTGGCAATGGGCGAACTGATCCCGGGCAATCCCCTGGGGCGGATCGCTTCCTTCCACGTGCGGTTGTGGATTCAGCTCGCGCTGAGCACGCCGGTGGTGGTGTGGGGCGGCTGGCCGTTCTTCCAGCGATTCTGGATCTCCATCATCAACCGCAGTCCCAACATGTTCACGCTGATCGCCATGGGCGTGGGGGCGGCCTACTCTTACAGCGTGGTGGCGACCCTGGCGCCGGGCATTTTTCCGGCATCGTTCCGTGGTGAAGGGGGCCATCCCGGCGTTTACTTCGAGGCGGCGGCGGTGATCACGACGCTGGTGCTTTTGGGCCAGGTCCTGGAGCTGAGAGCCCGCAGCCAGACGAGCAGCGCTATCAAGGCCCTGCTCGGCCTGGCGCCCAAGACGGCACGCCTGGTGGCCGAGGACGGCACGGAACGGGATGTGCCTCTCGAACAGGTCCAGCCGGGCGACCGCCTGCGCGTCCGGCCCGGGGAGAAGGTTCCGGTGGACGGCGTGGTCCTGGAGGGGACGAGCTCGGTGGATGAATCGATGATCACCGGCGAGCCGGTTCCGGTGGAAAAAGGTCCGGGCGAAAAGGTGACCGGGGGGACGGTGAACGGTACCGGCAGCTTCATCATGCGCGCCGAGCGGGTGGGCGCGGACACGTTGCTGGCTCAGATCGTTCAGATGGTGAGCGAGGCGCAGCGCAGCCGGGCTCCGATCCAGCGCCTGGCCGACGTGGTTTCGGGATATTTCGTACCGGCGGTAATCGCCGTTGCGCTGCTGACCTTTGTTGTGTGGCTGATGGTGGGCCCGGAACCGCGAGGGGCCCACGCACTGGTGAACGCGGTGGCGGTACTGATTATCGCCTGTCCGTGCGCGCTGGGACTGGCGACGCCGGTCTCCGTCATGGTCGCCACCGGCCGCGGAGCCACGGCGGGGGTACTGATCCGGAACGCCGAAGCGCTCGAAACAATGGAGAAAATCGACACGCTTTGCGTCGACAAGACTGGCACGCTTACCGAGGGCAAGCCCAAGGTGGCGCGGGTCGTTCCTGCGCCTGGCGCCGCCGAGGACGAGGTTGTGCGGATTGCGGCCGGGCTGGAACGCGGCAGCGAACATCCGTTGGCGGCGGCGATTCTCGAGGCGGCGGCGGCGAGGAAAGTTACACCGGCGGAGGTGGCCGATTTCCGTTCCGTTACCGGGAAAGGCGTGGCCGGCTCGATCGAGGGCGAACCCACGGCGTTGGGTAACGATCGGCTACTCGAGGATCTAGGGGTATCGGCGGGCGAGCTGGGGACCCGGGCTGACGAGATGCGCGCTGACGGCGAGACAGTGGTTTTCGTCGTGGCGGGCGGCCGCGTTGTCGGGCTGATCGGGATTGCCGACCCCATCAAGGAATCCGCCCGGGAGGCGATCCGGCAGCTTCACGCGGAGAAGATCCGGATCGTGATGGTCACCGGCGACAACCGGACGACCGCCGAAGCCGTTGCTCGCAAGCTGGGCATCGACGAGGTGGAGGCCGGCGTCTTGCCCGAGCGTAAGAGCGACATCGTCAAGCGCTTGCAGCAGCAGGGGCGCAAGGTAGCGATGGCGGGCGACGGCGTCAACGATGCCCCGGCATTGGCCCAGGCCGATGTGGGAATCGCCATGGGGACAGGCACGGACGTGGCTATGGAGAGCGCCGGGGTGACGTTGGTGAAAGGCGACCTGCGGGGGGTGGTGCGGGCCATCCGGCTGAGCCGGGCGACGATGCGGAACATCCGGCAGAACCTTGTCTTCGCCTTCGTTTACAATTCCTTGGGCGTCCCGGTGGCGGCGGGGATCCTGTATCCGTTCTTCGGCCTTCTGCTGAGTCCGATCATTGCCGCGGCGGCGATGACGTTCAGCTCCGTATCCGTAATCAGCAACGCGCTCCGCCTGCGGAGGGTGGCACTGTAATGGCGGATCCGGGCGGACTAAAGGTACTGGCGACGAAGTGCTGCGCCTGCGGCCGCCCGCTCACGCCGGCGGAGGCATACAAACGGCTCGAATTCGGTGACATCGAGTGCTTCGTCTGTTGTCCGATGTGCCTGGACGCGCTCCACGCGGGCGTGGTGCAGCGGCGGATGATCCCAGAATCGTTTTCGAACGACCGCATCGACGTGCTGGTCGAATATTTGCCGGCGCGGCAGATCGGCGGCGATTATGTTCACATCCGGGACTTCGGGGACGTGCTCCATTTTCTTGTCCTGGATGTTTCCGGGCACGGAATCACTTCCTCGCTCGTGATGAGCCGCGTCAGCACGCTGCTCGACCGCTTGCTCGAGCGTGGGGACGCGCCGGCTGACGTCGCGCGGCGCTTGAACACGTGGATGCGGGAGCACGTGGGAGACGAGCGGCTTTACGCCACGATGTTCCATGCGATCGTGGACTTTCGTCATTCGAGACTGTTGTTCCTGAGCTGCGGGCACGCCACTCAGTTGCTTTGGTCACGGCGGCGGTCGGATTTCATCCGGCTCGAGTCGCAGACGACGCCGATCGGGTTGTTCGACGACGAATTGTTCGGCATTCCGGACCCAGGTGAGGTCGAGATTCGACCTGGTGATAGACTGGTGCTGTTCACCGATGGCCTCCCCGACACTGAGCGCCCCGGCGAGGCGCCCCTGGGATTGGGGGGAGTGGCGCGAATGTTGTCGGAGGCGGGCGGAGAGCCGACGATGGAAAGCGCACGGCGGCTGATCGAGTATGTCCGTTCGCTGGGTCAGGAAGCCCGCGGCGACGACGTGCTCATCGTTTTCGCTGAAATCAAGGGTATGAGCGCGCTTTCCAGGAGTGGCGCCCGGTGATCCCGACCGCGGTGGCGGTGCAGACGTTGGAATCGTGGGCTGGGAGGAACGGCCGTTTTCGATAGCGACCCGATGGCCGACAGGAGTCCATTCCCTTTGCTCGAGCACCCAGTGGAGGAGGCGACGGCTTTCGCCCCCGAGACGCTGATCGCCGCCGTACGCAGGCAGCGGGGAATAGCGGCTGCTGCCGTTCCCCCGGTATGCGTACTGGAATTCGACGGGGATCTCACCGACCGGCTGGTGGAGACCGGAGCGGCGCAGCCTTGCGCCGAGTGGGCCTGCTTCCACACGGTGATGTTCACGCTGGAGGTGGATGGAGCGCGCTGCGGCCTGATCGCCCGCACCATCGGCGGCCCGTTCGCGGTCCTGGTGGCCGAACAACTCGCGGCGTCTGGGGCCAGGGTGGTCATCGGACTGACGTCGGCGGGCCGCGTGTCGCCGGAGCTGCCGGTGCCGGCGCTGGTGGTTGCGGCGAGCGCTATCCGGGACGAGGGGACGTCCTACCATTACCTGCCCCCGGCGGCTACTGTCGAAGCGCCGGCTGGGCTGGCCCGCGTGCTGACCGAAGGGATCGAAGGCGCAGGCCCGCCGGTTTTCTCCGGGACGGTATGGACCACCGACGCCCCCTACCGCGAGACCCGCTCCCAGTTCGAGCGCCATGCGGCCGCCGGCGTGCTGGCAGTGGAGATGCAGGCGGCATCGCTGTTCGCCTTCTCGGCGGCCCGGGGCGTGCCCTGCGGCATCGTCGCCCATGTGACCAACGCCATAGACCTGGCCGACGAGGGATTCGACAACAGCGCCGAGGCCGACGGGCCCGAACTCGTGCGCCGTCTGTGCCGGGCTGGAACCCGGTTTCTCGCCGACCAGGGTTAGAGAAGGCTCCCCGGGCATGCGACAAGCGGGTGTGACCCTGTGCCGGGCCCCTCTCACCTCCGAGCGTGGATGTCGGCGACGACTACGAGCGGATCCTTCGTGCGGTCGTTCCGGCTGGTCCTCAAGATCCGGGCCTCGCGGAAGCCCGCCGCTCGGAACTCATCAAGGAAGGCCCCGCCCTCCTTGGCGCCGGCGATTCAGGCGAACCAGTCGGCCGGGGTCCGTTTCGACTTCTTGGCGAGCCCGGCGACGGGTTTGAGAAACCGCGGCAGGTCGCGGACGATGATCTCGGCGCCGTAGAGCTCGCCACCGGGCCGGACGATGCGGGCGAGCTCATGGAAGATCGCCTCCCGGGCCGGATTCAGATTGAAGATACCGTTGACTAGAGCGACGTCCACCGAGGCGTCCTCGAGGGGGATGGCTTCGGCATCGGCCTGGCGGAACTCGATGTTCGCGGCCCGGCAGGAGGCGGCTGCCTGGCGGGCGCGGTCGAGCATCGTCTCGCTGAAGTCGATGGCAAACACCTTTCCGGTCGGACCAGTGCGCCGGGCGGCGATCAAGCTATCGAGGCCGGCGCCGCACCCCAAGTCCAGAACAGCGGCCCCTGGCGGGATCCGGGCAAAGACGGCGACGTTGGAGACGCCGCAGAAGGCGTCGGCAGCCGTGGCCGGTAAAGTCTCGAGCAGGTCCGGCGGGTACCCGAGGCTGACAGCGAACCGCCGCCCCACGGGGAACGGGTGTTTCCCATCCGGGTTCCCGGCCGCGGCCGAATAGACCCGGCGCACCTGATCGCGGAGCTCGCTGCCATTGCGGGTTTCCATGGATGCCCCAGCGGGTGTGCGTTGACCCCTCTTCATGGAGCCGCACCTTTGTCTTAAGACTAGCACGGGATCCGGGCGACGCCCCCACGAGATGGCTGGCGGCGGCAGAAAAGCGGGCAGGAACCTGTTCGATGCTCGATTTGCGCCACCTCAGGCACGAGGTGCCCGATTTCGGGCGGCCACCGGAAAGGCGAGGGTGAGGGATCTCGAACGGAGACAAAGATATCCTCGCGTTTTCTGGTTTGGCCCCTGGTTTGCTCGTTCTTCCTTCAGCCGATCTTCAGCTCAGAGGAGAACTGTATGAAGAAACTGACTTTGTTGATCGCGGCCGCCGGCCTCACACTGTGGGGCGTGGGACCGCAAACCTTCACGGGCGTGATCACGGACACGATGTGCAAGGCGAATCACGAGCCGATGCACATGAAGCCGCACTCCAAATGTGTGCGCGAGTGCGTGAAGATGGATCCGTCGCGCTGGAAGTATGCTCTTTACGACGGCGAGAGCGTCTACGTGCTGAGCGACCAGACGACCCCGGCCGAGTACGCGGACCAGAAGGTGAAGGTCACCGGCAAACTGGATGAGTCTTCGAAGACGATTCACGTCGAAAAGATCGAGCCGGTGAAATAGCGGCTGAGAGCCTCGAGGAATCATGTACCGGATGAAAGCGGCGGCCCTGCTGGGTATAGGGGTCATCTTACTGGCTGCAGGGGCCGCCTACTGGATCGTTACGTCCCACGGCTTCAGCGCGCGGGCCGAACCCTCGGCCATCGAGGCCTGGGTGGCGCGCCATCTGCGCCGGCTGGCGATTCCGGCCGAAGCGCGCAATGCGAAGAACCTGCTGGAGGCGACGCCGCTGGCGATCGCCGAGGCGCGGGACCACTTCGCCGACCATTGCGCCGTCTGCCACGCCAACGACGGCAGCGGGCGGACGGACATCAACGCCGGCCTCTACCCGCCGGCTCCCGACATGCGTACTCCCGTCACCCAGGATCTGAGCGACGGGGAGATCTTCTATATCATCAAGAACGGCATCCGGTTCACGGGGATGCCGGGCTGGGGAGGGGAGGACGAAGAGAACTGGAAACTGGTGCTCTTCATCCGCCATCTTCCGGAACTGACCGAGACCGAACTCGAACTGATGCAGGGGATCAACGGTCTCGAACCGCCGGGCGAGGAAACTCACTGAGGCCCGGCAACAACACTCAGAGGAGGGACAAACGAGGATGCAACGCAGATACTTGTTGACAATCCTGCTGGCTGGGGCGCTGGCCAGTCCGCTGGCCATGGCCCACGATCCCAGTAAGCACAAGGGCAAGCCGATCAAAGGCGAGGTGACCGCGGTAGGCGCGTCAGAGTTCACGGTAGCCACCGCCAAGGGCGACCTGAAGGTCACCTTCAGCGACAAGACGAAGTTCGAGCGGGGCGACGACCGGGCCTCCGCCGCCGACCTCGAGAAGGGGATGCAGGTGAGCATCTTCGGTACCGTGCTGGGCAGTGGTAAAGAGGTGGTTGCCCGGGAGGTGTTGCTGGCCCCCGCCGAGGGCGGACATCACCACCACCCAGGCGGCCACATGCACTGAGACCGCGCCGGGATGCCGGGGCTTCCGGCGTGGCGCGGCTTCGCCGGCGGGGATGGATAATTGAGTTAGCCCCGAATGAAGTTCCGCGCCGCCTACGCCGTTCTTCTGCTTCTCGCGATCCCGTGGGTAGCCTGGAACGGCTTGACGAGCCAGATCAATGCGGCGGCGCTGGACCTGCTGATGCGCCTCCGGGGAACGGCCGAGTCGCCTTCGGCGGAGGGCATCGTCCTCGTGGCCATCGACGACGCCACGGCGCGGCGGTACGGTCCGTTGCCGCTCGAGCGCCGCCTGCTCGCCGAGGGACTGGAGCGGCTGGCGGAAGCCAAGCCCCGGGTGGTGGCGCTCGACGTTCTGCTGGCCGAGCCCGAAGACCCGGAGGCGGAGGCCCGGATCGCGAAAGCGCTCGGGATGGTTCCCGGCGTGGTGGCCGCGGCGATCGAGAACGACCCGGCGGCCCGGCCGCGCTGGATCGACCCGCTGCCCGAGCTGGCGGCGGCCGCGCGGGTGGGCCACGCCCATGCGGATCCGGACCCGGACGGCGTAGTCCGCTCCGTCTTGCTGGCGAAGGCGGCCGAAGGACGCCGGCGGTGGGCGCTGGCCCTGGAAGCGGCGGCGCTGGCCCTGGACGCCGAGCGGCCCGTGGAGACTACAGGCGAAATTCGCCTCGGCTCGATCCGGATTCCCGCGCCGGCCGCCGAGCACCGGCTGCTGCGCATCGACTACGCCGGGCCGGAGGGGACGTTCCGGCGTGTCTCCTTCGCCAGCCTCCTCGATGGTTCGGCCGATCCCGCCTGGTTCCGCGGCAAGGCCGTGATCGTCGGAGCGACGGCCCAGGGCGCGGGCGACCGCCACTTCACCCCGGTCTCGGCAGGCATCGGGATGAGCGGCATCGAGATCCACGCCAACATCTTGCGGACCATCCTCGATGAAGCCTTCTTGAGGCCGCTCCCGCCCGCGTGGGAGCTCGGCTTGTATCTCGTCGTCGCCGCGGCGTGCGTGGCGGCGGTGATGCGGTTCCGCGGGCTGGCGCTGGCTGGAGCGCTGGCGGGCGTTCTGGCGGCCGTTCCGGCGGCCTGCTACGCGGCTCTCCTCGACGGGTCACTGTGGCCGCCGGCTTCGATGACGGCCGTCTTCCTGCTCTCGGCCGGGCTGGCGGGGGCGGGCGAGTACGCTTCGCTGCACTGGGCCTGGCGGCGCTCGGAACAGAAGCGGCGCGAATACGCCTTCCGGGTGCAGGCCATCGCGCACGAGATCAAGAACCCGCTGGCGGCCATCCAGGGCTCGAGCGAGATGATCGAGGACGAGTCCTTGCCGCCGGAGACGCGCCACCAGATGGCCGGGCTGATTCACAAGGAGTCGAAGCGGCTGGCGGCGCTGATCCGCACGTTTCTCGACGTGGAGCGGATGGCCTCGGGGACGCTCCGGATCGAGAAGCGGCCGGTGGAGCTTTCCGGGCTGTGCCGGGAAGTAGTGGAGCGGGCGCGCCTCTACGCCGCCCGGAAGAAGACCGCCATCGAGATGGAGGCGCCAGCCATGGAGATCGCCGCCGATCCGGACCTGCTCGGCTTCGCCATCTATAACCTGCTGACCAACGCCGTCAAGTACAGCCCGAGGCGCTCGACGGTGCGGCTGGCCGTTCGCGATACCGGGGGCGGCGTGGCGATCTCGGTTACCGACCAGGGCTACGGGATCGCGCGGGAAGAACAGCAGAAGATTTTCGAAAGGTTCTATCGTCTAAAGAGGGACGAGAAAGGCGCTGAAGAGGGAACGGGCATCGGGCTGGCGCTGGTCAAGGAGATCGCGACGCAACACGGCGGGCGGATCGAGGTCGAGAGCAGCCCGGGGGCCGGGTCCCGCTTCACTTTGGTGCTGCCGAAGAGCTGAGCCATGCCGCAGCCGGCCATTCTGGTAATCGACGACGAGGAGTCGCTGGCCTCGATGGTGGCGGCGTACCTGGAAGCGAAGGGCTACCGCGTGGCCACGGCCTTGACGGGAGAGGATGCTCTCGAAGAGATCGCGTCGGGGGACTACGACATCGTCGTCAGCGACATCTATATCGACGAAGTCTCCGGGCTGGACATCCTGCGGGCGGCGAAGAACCAGAAGCCGGAGTGCGCGGTGATCCTGATGACGGCCAGGGGTTCGGTCCAGACCACGGTGGAAGCCGAGGCGGGCGGGGCTTTCGAGTACCTGGCCAAGCCGTTCGAGATGAGCGAGCTGCTCGAGGCCGTCCGGCGGGCGGAAGCGGCATTACAGGCCACGCCTCCGGAGCCGGCGGAGGAAGAAGCCGCCCCGCCGGGCGGCATGGTCGGGTTCTCGCCCCCGATGGTCCGGGTCTACAAGGCAATCGCCCGCTCGGCGCGGTCCGAGGAAACGGCGCTGATCACCGGCGAATCGGGGACGGGCAAGGAGCTGGTGGCCCGGGCGATCCACGAACACAGCGCCCGGAAGGCGAAGCCCTTCGTGCCGGTCGATTGCGGGGCGATCTCGGGCTCGCTGTGGGAATCGGAGGTCTTCGGGGCCGTGCGCGGGGCCTTCACGGGGGCGGACCGGGACCGGAAAGGCATCGTGGAGACGGCGGCGGGCGGGACCGTCTTCTTCGACGAGGTGGGCGAGATCCCCTTGGAGTTCCAGCCGAAGCTCTTGCGGTTCTTGCAGGAGAAAGAGTACCGGCCGGTGGGCGCCGGCTCGCCGCGGAAGGCGGACGTGAGGGTGATCGCGGCGACGAACCGGCCGCTGGAGCGCATGGTGCGGGAAGCCAAGTTCCGGGAGGATCTCTACCACCGGCTGAACGTGATCCGCATCGACGTGCCGCCGCTCCGGGAGCGCCGCCCGGACATCCCGCTGCTGGCGAAGCACTTCCTGGACCAGGCGTTGGCGGGCGCCGGGAAGCGGCTGTGGCTGGAGCCCGGGGCTCTGGCCGAGATGGAGCGCCACCAGTGGCCGGGAAACGTGCGGCAGCTCGAGAACGTGATCCGGCGGCTGGCGGCCCTTGCGCCGGCGGGCCCGATCACAGCCCAGGCCGTCCGGGAGGCTCTCCATAGCCGGGAAGAAGACGAGGAGGAGGCGGGCGAGCTCTCCGAGGTCGAGCGCCGCCACATCTTGAAGGTGCTCGAGCAGACCGGGGGCAACAAGACGAAGGCGGCGGAGATCCTCGGCATCCAGCGCCGCACCCTCTACAAGAAGCTGGCGCGCATCGAGCGGGAGCGTTCCGGGCACAGCGGTGTGCCCGAATCGTCCGGCTAGGCGGACGGACGCGGCAGGGCAAATTGTTACAACTCCTTCGACCGCCACGGAGTCACCTGATTCCTGACTCTGGCATCTGAATTGCTGAGACCCCAGTGAGAACTTCCGTGATATTCGTCAGAACCATGGCGCCTGCGGTAAGACTAGCTGCGCTGTTGCTCCTGGCGGTGGCGGCCTTCGGCCAGCCGTCGGGCGGCGGGAGCGCGCAGGTCGTGTCGCTGACCGGGACGCTCACGCTTCAGCGCCCGCGCGAGGCGCCCCGGGCGCTTCAGGTGAACGCAGTGGTGCTGCCGGGCGACGAGCTGATCACTGGGGAGAATTCCTACGCCACGATCGAGACCCCGACCGGGGCCCGGGTGGAGATCTTCCCCGATTCGCGGGTCGTCTACAGCGAGCAGTCGCCGGACATCCAGGAGTTCCTGCACTTGTTCTTCGGCTCCATCAAGGTCTACATCGAAAAGATCACCGGGCGTCCGAACCCGCACAAGATCACCACGCCCACGGCGGTGATCGCCGTGCGGGGGACCATCTTCAGCGTCTTCGTGGACGATGCCGATTCCACCCTGGTAGCGGTGGACGAGGGCGTGGTGGCGGTGGCGAACCGGCGCTTTCCGCAGCAGGAGGTGATCCTGCGGGCCGGAGAACGGACCTGGATTCACGAAGGACAGCCGCCGATGGCGGCCCAGCGCTTCCAGGGGCCCTCCGAACGGGCGGACCTGTTGCCGCCGCGGCCTGCGGGGCAGCCAATGCCCGCCGGACAGCCGGCGAGGCGCCAGAGCTGGGGCGAGATGGAACACCGTACGGAGGGCGCCGCCGGAGCGCGCTCGATGGGCTCGATGCCGGGCCATTCTCCAATGAGGGAGTGAGGAAACCACTGTGATGCACCGACTCGTGCTCGTACTCATCGCGGCGCTCGCCGCCCTCCGGGCGCCGGCGGCGCCTCCGCCGTCGCTCGAAGAGGAGATCGCCGGGATCGACGCCATCACCGCCGACCCGAACCGGAAGATGCTGGTCCTCGAACTGATGGCCGAGCGCCTGGGGACGCACCGGAACCGGTTGCTGCTACTGCGCCGGCAGAGCGGCAAGAGCTTCGGGCGCATCTTCTCCGAGCAACTGGCTCAGCGGGGCTACTCGCCCGAGGAGGCTGCCGCCGAGCTGCGGGCCGTGAGACGCGAGTTCGAAAAACAGTGGCGGCGGTACCGGCCCTCGGCGGGCGACGGAGGGTCTCCGCCGGCGCGCCCCGTCCTGTACATAGGCACGGGAGTGGACCACAACTCGGTGGGTACGTTCGTCACGGTGACGCCGGAGGCGGGTTTCGACACGCGCCACGTCTCGCTGGTGGGCGGAGTGCCGTTCTACCGGCTTCCCGGCACGGCTTCGGCGACCAGCGGCATCGGGGACGCCTACGTCTCCGGGCTGGTGCGCGGCGACGCGGGTCCGTTCCTGGTGGGGGCCAACGTCGTGGTCGGCTTCCCCACCGGCGACGAGACGCAGGGGCTGGGCGCCGGCAAGGTGACGATCGACGCCAGCGGCCTCATCGAGCGGCGCTTCGAGCGGTGGCGCCCCTTCGGCCGCGTCGGCGTGGCCAACTATGTCTTCAACAACGTCGGCTACCAGCGGCCGTACATCTCGACGGGCAACGCCGCGCACTTCTCCGGCGGAGTGGACTTCCGGGCGCACCCCCGGGTGATCCTCGGCGCCGGCGGCTTCGTTGTCCGGCCCTGGGGTACGCAGAATGTGCATTCCCGGATGTGGGACCACGGCCACACGATGCCTCCGGGCGGCGGACCCGGCACGGGACCCGGGGACCACGGGCCGGGGATGGGCCACGGCGGGGGGATGTCGGCAACTGCCGCGCCGCTGGCCGCAGCCCGGGCAAGGACGCTGGGCCTGGGAACGCTCCAACACATGTCCGGCGACATGCCGTTCCTGCCGCCGAATCCCGGCGGCGAGGTACCCGCCGAAGATTTGCGGGACCACGGCGTGACCGGGTGGGTCTCGTTCCGCCTCCATTCCTCGCTCACGCTGAACTTCAGCGTCTCCCGCAGCTTCCCCTTCGAACTGACGACCGTCAGCGCCGGGCTGGGCTTCGACCTGGGCCGGCTGCTGTTTCCCGGAAGGGGGTTCTGATCTCTCCGGGCACACTGCTGTGGCCGGGCGTTCACACCCGAGGCTGCGGTGCAGCGGCGATCTGGTTTGTTTCCAATGCGTTGGGTTTGGAACGTGAGGTGCCATTACGGGGGTGGCACGACCGACAAATCCAACGACGCAAGAGGGTAACAACATGAAAAACGCATTGATCATTACCGGCTTGACACTGGCGCTGGCGGCCTTTCCTGCGGCCGCGCGGCGCGGCGGTCACGGCGGCTCCGGCCACGGCAGCCAGTCGATGGGAGGCATGCGTGGCATGGGCGGCTCGCACGGCCGCATGGGCGACATGGGCGGCATGAGAGGCAGCCGCGGCGGTATGCACGGCGGCATGTCCGGCGGAATGTGGGACACCATGGGAGGCCGCTCGGGCCCCGGCAGCCACGGCGGCATGTGGGGCTCCTCGAGCGACCGGATGGGCCGGCAGGGCAGCCACGGCGCGGACCGTGAGCGCGGCCGCAGCCGGGACCGTTCGCACGACATGCAGAGGCAGGGCGCACGGCAGCGGGACCGCAACGGAGTGGGCCCGCAGGGCCGCAGCGGTCACGCCGGGCCGTCGGATCGCATCGGTAATACTAGCGCCGGATCGAGCCGCCGCAAAGGGCGGAGGCCGGCAGGGGGCGGCAACGCCGGGGCAGAGCCCGGTTCTCAGGCGTCCAGCCCTGGACAGGCGCGGGGCGATTCCCATCGCCGGTGAACGACTCAGAGGGATACGACTCACAAAAAGGAGATTCGCAATGAAAACGCAAATTATCGGCAAGTTCTTGTTGGCGCTCAGTCTGGGAGCAGGCGCTCTTTCGGCCCAGATGATGACCGTGGTCAACGGGGCCTCTTTCGACCCGAACGGCCCGCTGGCGCCGGGCTCGTTCGCCACCATGTTCGGTCAGAACCTGTGTTCGCAGACCGCCGCCGGCGAGTGGATCGCCCCTGGGCAGTTGCCGACCGAACTCGGCGGCTGCATGGTGACGGTGAACGGGATGCCGGCGATGCTTCAATACGTTTCGCCCAACCAGGTGAACTTCATCGTCCCCGAAGGCCTGGGTCCGGGCCAGGCCCAGGTGGTGATGCACAACGGCCCGCAGACCATGCAGGGCATGATGCAGGTAGGACAGGCGGGCCCGGGCATCTTCGGCATGGGCGGCATGGGCGTCGGCCAGGGCGCCATGCTGCACGGCACGATGTGGCAGCCCGGGCCGTTCAGCGTCACGACCAACGGCCAGCCGACGCCGGTCTCGATCTTCGTGACCGGGCTGGACCTGAGCACTGAGCCTGAGGTGACGATCGGCGGCATTCCGGTCGAAGTGACCTGGTACGGCAACGCGCCGGGGTTCGCCGGCCTGCAGCAGATCAACATCGTGCTGCCCGAGAACATGGCCGGCGTGGGCATGGTTCCGGTCGCGGTGACCTCGGACGGCGTCACGAGCAACGTGACCTTCATGAACATCCTGCCGACCACGCAGATGATGCAGGGCATGCCGGGCTGGGGTCCGGGCATGATGATCCACGAAAACATGCCCCGCGGCCACGGGCCGAGCTATGTGGCCTTCAACCCGGCCGACGGCACGGCGATCATTCCGGATGAAGAGGACGACGCCCTTCGGGTCGTCTCCCTACAGGCGCTCGAGACGGTCCGGACGATCACGCTGCCGGACGATTCCGACGCCCACGCCGTGGCCGTGAACGAGACCGGCACGATCGCCGCTGTCGCCCTCAGCCACAACAATTCCGTGGCGCTGGTGAACCTCCAGCAGCCCGACGACATCGCCATCGTCGGCACGGGCGTCTTCCCGAGCCACCTGGCGTTCGCCGGCACGGACCTGCTGGTGACCAACACCGGCAGCGGGACCGTCACGGTGATCGACACGACGAGCGGCGACGTCAAGCGCACGGTCGAAGTCGGCTTCGGCCCCACGGGGATCGCCGCCGGGGCCGGCGTGGCCGTAGTGGCCAACATGCAGGCCGGGTCGCTTTCGCTGATCAACCTGGCGGACTATTCCGTCACCGAGATCGAACTGGCGCCCGGGACGCGGCCGCACGAAGTGGCGATCGACGCCGGGCTGAACAAAGCGGTAATCACGACGCCGATGTCGAACGGTTTCCTGATCCTCGACCTGGCCACGCGGCAGCTCACCCAGGTGCCTACCGACGTCTGGAACGCCATGGGTCCCGGGGCGGTGGTGACGCACAACCACCGGGCCTATATCGCCAACCAGATGACGGCCACGATCACCGTGGTCAATCTGCAAACGAACGCCGTCGAGACGACGTTCCCGGTGGATCCTGGCCCGCGGGCCCTGGCGCTGGACGCCGCCGGCAACCGGCTGCTCGTGCTCTCGCACAGCACCGGCGTGCTGACCATCGTCGATCTGGCGAGCTACGCCGTCACCGGCCGGGTGAACGCCGTCGAAGGCGACCGGCCCGGGCGGTGGCAGTTGCCGCTGGTGACTTCTATTAATCCGGACTCGGCGGCCCGCGGTTCCACCATCACGCTGACCATCACCGGCACGAATCTCCAGGACGTCGAGGAGATCGAGTTCCACTTCACCGGCATGGGTCCGGGGATGGGCCCCGGCGACGGCATGGGGCCCGGCAGCGGCATGGGTGGAGGCATGATGGGCGGCGACCATAACGAAGGCGCCGGCTTCATGGGCGGCGGCATGATGAACCACGACGAGAAGATCCGGGTCAGCAACTTGCAAGTAAGCCCGGACGGCACGACGATCACCGCCACTGTGGAGATCGCCGCCGACGCCGAGCCGGGCACGCGCCGCATCAGCCTGGAAACCGAGCGCGGCCACATCATGGGAGGACCGATGTTCCACACCTGGTTCACCGTCACCGAATAACCCCTTCTCGTTCTGACTCACCCCTACGGCCCGCCGGCATGTTCCGGCGGGCCCTTTTCTTTGCCGGCCGGCCTCTCGCGGCGGCGCGATAGCAGCCTCGTGCGTTCTAGAAGTCAGTCGCGCGCCCGACCAAAGTCGCTGCCGCCGCGAGCAGCAACGGGGCCGTCCAACGTCTTTTTCGTTTGGGAAACCCGAACCCTTCCCGCTGAGGCTTTCAGTCGGCTCTGACACCGCCGGCCCGGCCAGCCCGGACCATCCTATCAGGGGCGGTGTAGAACGTCGCGCTCCAGCATTTTCCAATCCGAGAATGATCATGAAACCGAGGAGTGATTCCAACACAGGATGATCATGAAATCCTGGGCTGGGAAGGCGGGGCAGAGGTGGTGGTGAAGGGGTTCGA